>CAVTYZ010000010.1:0-135772 GCA_963739035.1 uncultured Acidobacteriota bacterium
GGTCTTCGCATGTATGACTCCTGTCAATGAACTCGGAAGGCGATTCGCCACCCGAACCTTGTCGGCACTACTCGAACCGCAGAGCTCGATGGGGTCGAGCCCCGCGGCTTTGCGAGCAGGGTAGAACCCGAAGAAGATTCCCACGGCCGCCGAAAACGCCACGGCAATCACGACCGCGTTGAGCGGCACCATCGCGGCCATCTGCTGGTAGTCGTTCAGGAACGCGGCAATGCCGTATCCCATCGCAATGCCGGCGGCGCCGCCGACGATACTGATGACGATGGCCTCGATGAGGAACTGCAGCAGCACGTCGAAGCCGCGCGCGCCGATCGCCAAGCGCAGGCCGATCTCGCGCGTGCGCTCGGTGACCGACACCAGCATGATGTTCATGATGCCGATGCCGCCGACGACCAGCGAGACGCCGGCGATGCCGGCGAGCAGGCTGCGTCATCGTGTTGGTCGTCTGCGTGCGCAGCGCGACGATGTCGTCCGGCGTCTGGACCGTGAAGTCGTCGTCGCCGCCGCCGTGCCGTGCGCCGTGCGCATGGCCGCCGTGATCGCCGCGGCCGCCGCGTCGAGGTCGTCGGCCGACGCGCCGAGACGTAGATGCGCTGGATGTTCTTCTGCCCGGTCAGCTTCTTCATGATCGTCGTGTACGGCACGAAGACCTGGTCGTCCATGTTCATGCCGCCGCCGCCGGCGCCCTTGGACGACATCACGCCGAGGACGCGGAAGACCTGATTGCGGACGCGGATCTGCATGTCGGTCGGGTCGACGTCTTCGCCGAAGAGCGTGTTCGAGACGTTCGAGCCGAGCACGACGACCTTCGCGGCGGCCTTCACGTCTTCGTCGGTGAAGAAGGAGCCGTACTTGAGCGGCCAGGACCGGATGGGGGCAGGTCGACGTTCGTGCCCTCGACGCTCGTGTTCCAGTTCTGCGCTGCCGTAGATGAGCTGCAGCCGGGTGCCGACGCTCTCGGCCACGTACTGCACTCCGGCAGTCGCGCAGCGCCTGCGGCGTCTTCGGGCACGAGCCGCGTGTTGCCGCCGGCGCCGGTGCGGACGCCGCCCGGCGTTCGCGCTGCCCGCGCAGATCGGTGATCAGGTTCGTGCCGGCCGTCTTGACCTGCTCTTCGATCATCGCCTGCGCGCCGGTGCCGAGCGCGACCATCGCGATGACGGCGGCGACGCCGATGATCATGCCGAGCATGGTCAGCGCCGTGCGCAGCTTGTTGCGGCCGAGCGCCTTGAAGGCGATCCGAAGCGTCATCAGGATGGACATGGTGTCGGTGCTCCTCGTCGTGCGAGTGCGCCGCGCGCGGCTGGCTTCGCGCTGGCGCGGAACAGGTCCGGCTCGGGCGGCGGCAGCGCCGCGAGTTCGTCGGCGGCGTTGCGCCGGTGCAGCACGGGCTGGTCGGCGACGACGCGGCCGTCGCGGAACCGGATGAGCCGCGTGCCGTACTCCGCGATGTCCATCTCGTGCGTGATCAGCAGGACGGTGATGCCGCGTTCCTTGTTGAGCCGCTGGAAGATGCCCATGACCTCGATGCTGGTGCGCGTGTCGAGGTTGCCGGTCGGCTCGTCGGCGAGCAGGATCGACGGCTCGTTGATCAGCGCCCGCGCGATCGCCACGCGCTGCTGCTGACCGCCGGAGAGCTGGTTCGGCATGTGGTGATAGCGCTGCGCCGAGGCCGACGGCGTCGAGCGCCGCCAGCGCCCGCCGTGGCGCTCGACGTCCTGAACGCGTCCTTGGAGCGGTAGAGCAGCGGCAGCTCGACGTTGTCGAGCGCCGATCGTGCGGGTCAGCAGGTTGAAGCCCTGGAACACGAAACCGATCTTCTGGTTGCGAACGCGCGCGAGCTCGTCCTTCGAGAGCTTCGAGACGTCGCGGCCGTCGAGCTCGTACACGCCCGCTCGTCGGCCGGTCGAGGCAGCCGGCGATGTGCATGAACGTCGACTTGCCCGGAGCCGGAGGGGCCCGTGACGGCCACGAACTCGCCGGCCTCGATGTCGAGCGAGACGCCGCGCAGCGCGCGGACCTCGTGGTCGCCCATCTGTAGACCTTGGTGAGGTCCCTCACCGCCATAACGGGCACAGTTGACTCCGTTCTGTGATCGAACACCGAGCTGGAGTTCGCCGCCGCGTACCGCCGCCACCGCCGCCACCCGCCGCCGCCGCCGCCACCAGCCAGTCGCCACCGCCGCCGCCGGCCGCCACTGGCTGCTGCCGGCTGCCGCCGTCGCGGCCGCCGCCGGGCTGCATGCCGCCGAAGCTTGCCGCGGCCGCCGCCGAAGAGCGGTTCTGCTGATTCGCTGCGCGGTCGTGAGCGGAATGATGATGCTCGTGACAACTGCTGGCCGGGCTTCACGTCGCCGGTGAGCAGCTCGCTGAACTGGCCGTCGGCGAGGCCCACGATCACGCGGATTTCGCGTGAGCTTCTTGTTGGCCTCATCCCACGTCCAGACCTGACCGTGCCGATGCGCGGACGGCGTCGGCTGGAAGAGCTCGTCGATCTTGTCCGCGGTGAGCGGCGCGGCGCGGCGTTCGCGTCGACCGGCTGGTGCGCCGCGCCGGCCGCCGCCGCCACCGCGCCCGCCGCCGCGCCCGCCGAGCGCTGCCATCATGCGCTGCCGTTCTTCAGGCGTCATGTTCGCGAATCACCGCCGCCGAATCCCTCGCCGCCGCGGCCGCCCGTGCCGCGCTGGCCCGCCGACCGTCGCCGCGTCTGCGCCGCCGCGTCGCCGTTCGCGCCGCACTGGACGACTCTGCGGCCTGCCGCTGTCCCTGCGGCCGCGCTGCGCCGTCGCAGCCTGTCGTCGCCGCCCTGCTGCCCGCCCTGTCGAGCCGCGGCCGTCCGGCTGGCTGCCGCCGGGTCACCGCCTGCGCCTCGCCGCGCCCCCGCCCCCCGCGCCCTGCGCCCGCGCGCTGGCGCGGCCGGCGGCGTCAGGCCGAGCGCCGTGTACATGTCGTTGGTCGGCCGGAAGCGCAGCGCCTGGTTCGGGATCCGCACGACGTCTGGCGCCGTCGACGATCCGAATGCTCGACCGTGGCGGTCATCCCGGCCGCAGCTTCAGGTCGTGATTCGGCACCTTGATCCAGACCGGATAGGTCACGACGTTGTTCTGTGTTCGCGCGTTCAGGCGCACGGCGTCGACCGTGCCCGTCGAACGTCGTGCCCTCGTACGTGTCGACTGTGAACGTGCACCGGCATGCCCGGCGGATCTTGCCGATCTCGGCCTCGTCGACGCCGGCCGTGAGCTTCAGCTCCGCAGGTCGGTCGCGAGCATGAAGAACTGCGCGACGTTCATGCTCGACTGCACGGTCTGTCCGACGTCGACCCGGCGGTTGACGACGACGCCGTCGATCGGCGACTGGATCTCCGTGTAGCTCAGGTTCAGCTTGGCCTGGCTCAGGTTGGCTTCCGTCGTCAGCAGCGTCTTCTCCGCCGCGTCGAGCTGCGCCTGCGCGGTCTTGACCTGCAGTCGGCCTGTTCGAGCTGCTGCTGATTGACCAGCTGCTTTTCGAACAGCTGCCTGCGTCCGCTCGAGGTTCTTCTGTGTCGTTCTCGAGCTGCACTTCCTGGTTGGCGATCTCGCCTTGCTGGCGCTCGATGTTCGCCTTCTGGATGTCGACCTGCACCTGGAGCAGCGACGGATCGAGCTCGGCGATGATCTGGCCTTCTTCACGATCGAGTTGAAGTCGGCGTAGAGCTCCTTCACGACGCCCGAGACCTGGGAGCCGACCGGCGACGGTGCGCACGCCTCGAGCGTGCCCGTCGCCTGGACCTCCTCGTGATGTTGCCCTGCGAGACCGTCGCCTGGACGACCTGCGGCTTCTCCGGCCGGCGCCTACGTGAAGTAGTAGTAGGCGCCGCCGCCGGCAGCCGCCAGGAGAATGAGAATCGTGACCAGTTTTTTCATGATCGTGACTAGGCCTGCTCAGGGTTCGAGTGCGCCGCCCCACGGCGCAGTCCCTTCCAGCCTTCTTCGAACAGCGTGTAGACGCTCGGCACGAGCACGAGCGTGACCATCGTCGAGGCGATCAGGCCGCCGATGACGACGCGGGCCAGCGGCGCCTGCAGTTCGGCGCCTTCGCCGATGCCCAGCGCCATCGGCACGAGGCCCAGGACGGTCGCCAGCGTGGTCATCAGGATCGGCCGCAGCCGCGTCCGGCCGGCGACTTCGACGGCCTCCCGCAGCGGCATGCCGTCGCGGCGCCGCAGGACGTTGGTGTAGTCCACGAGCAGGATGGCGTTGCTGACGACGATGCCCGGCCAGCATGATTACCCCGATATACGCCTGAAGGCTGAAGGACGTTGACGTCAGCTTCAGGGCCAGCACCACGCCGATCGCCGCGACCGGCACCGAGAACATGACGATGAAGGGATCCCGCAGCGACTCGTACTGCGACGCCATGACGGCGTAGACGAGCAGGACGCCCAGGATGAGCAGCACCTGCAGCTGCTGAACGCCTGGGCCTGCTGTTCGACCTCGGCGCCGAATCCCACCGAGAAGCCCTGCGGCACGTCGACCTCGGGCAGCCGGGCCTGGACGCCCTTGACGACGTCGCCAAGCGCGACGTCGGCGTCGAGCTCGGCGTTGACGCGCGTGATGCGCTGCTGGTTCTTGCGCTCGATCTGCGTCGGGCCCGGACTGCGGGCTCAGGTCGAGCACGGTTGCTCGCCGGCAGCACCTGGCCCTCCGGCGTGCTGATCAGGACGTCGTTGACCGACTCGGACCGCTCGCGGTCCTCCTCGCGCAGCCGGACGATGATCGGGAACTCCTTGCCGTTCTCGCGGAACGTCGCGGCCTGCGTGCCGCTGATGTTCGTGCGGATCGTGTTGGCGACGCCGGACACGGACAGGCCGAGCAGCGCCGCCTTCGGCCGGTCGACGCGGATCGCCAGTTCCGGCCGGCCTTCCTCGCGGCCGAGCTGCGGGTTCGCCACGCCCGGGACGTCGCGCATCGAGCGCGAGCACGTCGTGCGAGATCCGCTTGGCCTCGTCGAGATCGTCGCCGCGGACTTCGACCGCGAGCCGGCTGTCGCCGCCGCCGCCGAGCAGGCGGGTCAGCTGCTGGTTGCCGCCCGAGGCGCGCGTCGTGATCTGTCGACGCCCGGCAGGCCGACGAGCACGCGCCGCAGGTCGGTCGCGATCTGGTCGCTCGTCCGCGTGCGCTCGGTGCTCGGCGTGAGCTGACAGTCACCTGTGACGCTCGATCCGCCGCCACCGCCGCCGCCCGGACCGCCGAACCCGCCACCGCCGGCGTTGCTCATGATGGTCGACGGCTTCGGGCACGTTGGTCGCGCACGATCTCTTCGACCTGCAGCGCGACGGCTTCGGTGCGCTCGAAGCGCGTGCCCGGCGGCATGCGGGCGCTGACGCTGCACTTCGCCCTCGTCGGTCTGCGGCAGCAGCTCGCTCGGGATGGTCGGCAGCAGCAGGAACGCCAGGACGGTGAGCGCGGCCGACGCGCCATGATGACCGTCGGGCGGTGCTGCAGCGCCGTGTGAATCAGCGCGCGGTAGCCGTCGTCGAGCCCTCGAGCGCGTGCTCGCTCACGGTGAACAGCCGGCCGCTCAGCCACGGCGCTCGCGACTCGGGCGGCGGCAGCCGCAGCAGCCGCGAGCAGAGCACGGGCACGATCGTGACCGCGACGAAGAGCGACATCGACAGCGAGAACATGACGACGACCGACGAGCTGCACGAAGAGGACGCTCGAGACGCCGGTCAGGAAGAGCAGCGGCACGAAGACGGCGATGTGCGTGAGGATCGAGGCCAGAATCGCCGACCAGACCTCCTCGCTGCCTTCGATCGCCGCCTGCATGCGCGACTTGCCCTTCTCCATGTGCCGGAAGGCGTTCTCGAGGACGACGATCGAGGCGTCGACGATCATGCCGACGCCGAGCGCCAGGCCGCCGAACGTCATCGTGTTCAGCGTGAAGCCGGCGAAGTAGAGCAGCGCGAACGTGCCGACGACGGAGATCGGAATCGAGAGACAGACGATGAACGTCGCGCGCCAGTCGCGCAGGAACAGGAAGATGATGCCGATGACGAGGAACGCGCCGATGTAGACGTGCTCGCGTGACCGACGTCGATCGACCGCTCGATGAACTTCGACTGGTCGTTGAGCAGCGTCAGGCGGACGCTCGGCACCTCGCGGTTGGTCCGCTCGATTTCGGCGCGGCGCCGCTCGGGCGATCGCGACCGTGTTCTTGCCCGACTGCTTCGTGATCTGCATGCGCACGCCGGCCTTGCCGTTGATGCGCTGGAACGAGCGCAGGTCCTCGGTCGTGTCGCGCACCTCGGCGATGTCGCGCAGATAGACCGGCACGCCGCCCTTGCGTCAGGACGACGAGGTCGCGGATCTGGTCGAGGTTCTGGAACTGGCCCTGGCTGCGGAGCAGGTAGGTGGTGTCGCCCTCGTCGACCTCGCCGAGCGGGATGTTCTGGTTCTCCGAGCGGATCGACTGGACGACGCGGTCCACCGAGAGGTCGAGCGCGGTGATCTTCTCCTTGGACAGCTCGACGTGAATCTGGCGGCGCAGGCCGCCCATGACCGTGACCGCCGCCACGCCCTCGACGCGCTCGAAGCGCGGCACGAGGTCGTTCTCGGCGATTTCGCGCAGCGTGACGCGGTCGAAGTCGCCCTCGACGCCGATGCTCATGATGGGCTGCGCCGAGGAGTCGAACTTGAAGATGGTCGGCGGGTCGGCGTCCTCCGGCAGACGCCCGCGCACGCGGTCCACGCGCGTGCGCACCTCGTCGGCCGCCTCGTTGAGGTCTGAGCCCCAGGCGAAGTTCAGCCGCACGTTCGCGGAGCCTTCCTGCGCCGTGCGAGTTGATCTGCTCGAGGCCGGGCACTGCGGCGAGCGACTGCTCGAGCGGCCGCACGACGAGCTCTTCCATTTCCGCCGGGCCGACGCCGGCGTACTGCACGCGGACCGTGATGCTCGGGTAGGACACGTCCGGCATCAGGTCGACGGGCAGCCGCGAACAGCGAGATCGCGCCGAGCAGCACGATCACGGCCGACAGCATGAACATCGTCACGGGACGTTCAATCGCAATGCGAGGGATACTCATCGACGAATCTCCTTCGGAACGTTAGCTGCCGGCAGGCTTTCGACTGCCCGGTTCGGCTTGCGGCCGGCGCCGCGTCCGCGGCCGTGCGGCCGGCGCCCGTCGGCGCGGCCACCGCCGCGCCCTCCGGCGCCAATCACTGAAATCCGGTCGCCGTCGCGGAGCGCGAGCGCGCCGACGGTCACGAGCCGCGTGCCGTCCTGCACGCCTTCAGTGATCTCGATGAAGTCGACATCGGCGAGACCGGTTTGCACGGCTTGGAAGTGGGCGACGTCGCCTTCAACCGTGTAGACGCCGCGCCGGCCGCCGATGTCGACGATCGGCGTTGCGAGGGACCGTCAGCGCATTCGGCTTGCGATCGGCCGTGAGCCGCACGCGCGCGTACATGCCGGGCTTGAGGCGGAACCCGGGATTTGGAATCTGGATCTCCATCGTGGCCGTGCGCGTGGCCGGATCGAAGACGGGCGCGACGCGGCTGACTCGCCCGGCGAACTGCTCGCCCGGAAAGGCGTCGACTTCCACCGCCGCCTGCCCACCGACCGCGATGCGCTTGAAGTCCTTTTCGACGAGATTGGCGATCAGCCGCACCGTGCCAATGTCCACGAGCGACACGATCGCGGTGTTGGTGCCGGCGAAGCCACCGGGGTCGAGATTGCGCTTGCTGACGACGCCGTCCATCGGCGCGACGAGCACGGTGTTCGCGAGGTTGATCTTGAGCTCGTCGAGACGCGCCTGGGTCGAGGTCAGCTGCGCCTTCGCCACGGTGACCTGCGAGACCGCGGCGTTGTAGCGCGCCTCGGCGTCCTCGAGCGCCTGCTGCGAGATGAGCCCGCGCTGGAAGCTGGTCTTGGCGCGCTCGAGCGCACTGGCCGCCACGTTCTGCGTCGTTCTCCCGCGCAACGACGGTCGCCCGGTTGACCTCGATGTTGGCTTCCGACTGGTTGACCTGCTCGCGGAGCTCGCGGTCTTCGACCTTGGCGACCTGCTGGCCACGTGTCACGCCGATCGCCGAGCTGGACCTGCACGGAGTCGAGCCGGCCCGACACGCGCGGCACGACGTCGACGGTGGTCTCGCCGATCAGGTTGCCGACGACCGTGATGTAGTCGATCGAGCTCGCGACGGCCCGCGGCCCCGACTTCGACGGCCATCGCGGCGCCGCGGCCGCGACCGCCACGTCCGCCGCGCCTGGCGCGCCGGCGTTCGCGCCGCCCGGTGGCGCCGCGGCCGCCTCGTCGCTCCCGGACCAGTAGAACCAGGCGCCCGCGCCGAGAGCGGCCGCAACCACGACACCCAAGAAGACTTTTCGCATCGCCTCTGTCCGCCGTCCGCTGCGCCTACTGACCGCCGACCTGGCCGCCAGCGCGCTGAATGCGGTCGAACTCCGCGACCGCGTTGAGATAGGTGATGAGCGCCCTGAGTTCGCTCAGCCGCGCCGTCGTCAGGCTGTTCTGCGCCTGCACGACGTTGAAGTTGGTGGACATGCCGACGTCGAAGCGCGTCTGCTCGGCTTCCGTGTTGCGCTGCTGCGCCTCCGCGTTCTTCTGCGCCGCCACAATTGCTTGTGCGTGTTCTCCACGGCGAGTCCCGCGTTGGTGACCGCCGCCGAGACGTTGAGCTCCTGCGCCTTGAGCTGGCCTGCGACTGGTCGAGCTGCAGCAACGCCCGGGCGTAGTTCGACTTCGCGGCCCGCAAGCCGATGGGGTAGGCGAACTGGACGTTCATGGTCCAGGTCGGGAGGTCGAGCCCCGCGATCTGCCCGAGCGCATCTGCCGATACCGCCCGGGAGCGTGGACGATGATGCTGCCGCCCTGGACACTCCGAACCGGGACCGCCCAGGCCCGACAACTGATACTGCGTGGTCAACGCCAGCTCGGGCTTCGTCAGGTCCTTCGGTCACTTCCAGATTGAGTTGCGAAATCTCAATGTTCCTGCGTGACTGGACGAGATCGGTGCGCTGTTCGAGCGCGGTCCGAACGGCCGCCGGGATATCGACGCTCTGCACGGTCAGAATCGCCTGTTCCGTCGGGTTGATCGTCCGCTTGTACACGTCGTCGTCCGGACCGTTGGCGAGCAGCCGCTTCAGGTTCAAATCGGCCGTTTGCCACCGTCCGCGCGCGGCGAGCAGTATCTGTTCGGCGACGGCCACCTGCGCCTCGGACTGCACCGTGTCGATCGGCGCCATCGTGCCGATCTCGACCTTGATGCGGTTGTCCTGGTACAGCCGGTTCGCAAGGTCCAGCGCGCGCTGTCCGATCTCGATTTGCTCGATGGCCTGCTTCAGGTTCCAGTAGGCCACGCGCACCGAGGCCTTGGTGTTCTCGATCGTGGCCGGTGAGCTGGACGTCGGCAATCTGCCGCTGAATCGCCGTGGTCTTCAGCGTGTTGCGCGTGTTGTCGGCGTTGAAACCGGCGAGCAACGGCAGCGAGATGTTCGCCGTGAGCGATGTGTTGTACGCCGGACTTCGCGGCGTCTGCAGCGAGTTCGTCGCCGCCCGGCTGTTGTTGAAGAGCACGTTGTACGTGGCGCCGTGCCACGGCAACGACTGGTTCATCGAGGTGTTGAATTGCTGGGTCATCGTGTTCACCGACAGCAGCGTCGGATCGAGCACCGAGCTGTTGTTCGGCCGCGACTGGTTGTTGTAGCCGTAGGTGCCGGCCAGTCTCGGGTATGAACGCCGCGCGGGCCGTCTGCAACTGATAGTCCACCGTCTGCGGCGTGAGACGCGCCGCCTTCAAATCGAGGTTCTTCTCGAGCGCCATCTCGATCGCCTGTTCGAGCGTGAGCTCCAGGAGGTTCATGCCCGGGCTCGGATGGCGGCATCGCCTGGCCCACCACATATCGATCGACTGGCGCAGGTCCGCCCTGTGGGGCGGCGCGGCCTGTGCGGCTGCTGCGCCGCACCTTGCGGCTGTTGCGCGTCGGCCGGAAGGCCGAGGCCGAGTACCGCGGCGACCAACGCCCAGACTCTGGCGGTACGCAAAACATGAATCATTGCCGTCTTCTCCTGATGAATGAAGAACAATGGCCGGCGACCACCGCCAGCCTGCGAACGTTAGCGAGGTCCGGAACCGCGGCCGTCCATGGCGCGTCGGCGATCCATGATCTCCTGGAGCTTCTTGTACTGCTCAGGCTGCAACTCCCGGTACATGCGATAGATCATCACCGTGCGGCTTTCGCGGACGCGCGCGAACAGGTGCTGGACCTTTGAAACCTGCACCGCGTAGGTCGACTCATCGGCCACGCGTTCCCTGGTCATCCGGTCGAGCCGGTCGCCTTCGCGATTCAGCATGTCCCAGAGCGGCTTCACCTCGGTTTCGCGCTTTTCGAAAATGTCGCGAATCTTGTGCACCTGATCCTCGGTGAGCTTCAAGTCCTTCTTGACCGCCGGATCCGACCACCAATCCCAGGGGGAGCCTCCGGTGCCCGGAGGGCCACTCGGCGGGCGGTTCGGCGTCACTTGCGTCGCCGGCGCCTGCGTCGCCGGCTGCGGCGGTCTGCTGATGGGGAACCGCAGCCAAAGCTGGGGCAACCCCCGCGGCCCGGAGGCTCGACGAAGCGGAAAGGGCCACCATCACGGCCGGCCACGGCTGCGATACCCGGGACCCGGGCCAGTCGACTCAAGGAAAAGCTGCTACCAGTCACGCCTAGACTTACGCTCCCGGGGCTAAAACGTTTACGAAATGGGGCCGTCAGGCCTCCCCAGCCAGGGTCTGGAGCCGCTCGATGACCTCGCCCACGATGTTGTTCGGGGTCGAGGCGCCTGCCGTCAGGCCCACGATGAGGCTGCCGGTGGGCAGCCAGTTCCGGCTCACGACCTCGTCGACGGCGGCCGTGGACGGCGCGCCAATCGGGCGGTGTCTGACTTCGCTCTCGGACACGAGGCACGCCGGTTCGGCAATGTGGAACGTCCGCACGCGCTCAGCGCAAATCCTCGCGAGGTTGCACGTATTGCTGCTGTTGTACCCGCCCACGACGATCGCGAGATCGACCGGTTGTTCGTCGAGCAAGGCGACGACGGCATCCTGCCGCTCCTGGGTGGCGCTGCAAATCGTGTCGAACGCACGGAAATGCTCCGTGAGCGCGGCCTCGCCGTACCGGTCGGTCATCGCGGCGCGCAGCATCTCACCCACTCGCAGCGACTCGCTCATCAGCATCGTCGTCTGGTTCGCGCATCCCACCCGCGAGAGGTGCAGGGACGGATCGAAACCCGGTGATACCGCCTCGCCGAAATGCGCGACAAACGCGCCCGCGTCGCCGCCGTGGCGTATGAAGCCGCACACGATGTCGGCCTCCGCTTCGTCGCGGACGACCACGTAATGGGCGCCGGCGACGCCGGTGGCCTGTGACGCCGTCGCGCGCGTCTCCTCGTGGGACACCTTGCCGTGGATGACCGACGTGAATCCGTCCTGTGCGTATCGGCGGACATTCTTCCAGACATTCAGCACGGAGCCGCACGTCGTGTCGACGATCGTGCATCCCTGGCGTTCGAGCGCGGCGAGCTCGCTGACGGCGACGCCGAACGCGGGAAGAATGACGACATCGTTCGGCCCGAGCCGCGACCGGTCTTCGCCCGGATCGCTCAAGAAACGAATCTGCTGTGCGCGAAGCCGGTCGTTGACCTGCGGGTTGTGAATGATTTCGCCCGTGAGATAGACCACGCGATCGGGGAAGCGTCGGCGGGTCTGGTAGGCGTAGTCCACGGCACGATCGACGCCGTAGCAGAACCCGAATTCTCGCGCGAGATGAATCGTCAGCCTGCCGTGCCGGCGCACGTACCCGTCGGCCTGAATCGCGTCGATGATCGAGCTGTGGTACGCGGCCGCCAGTTCGTTGGCGACGGCATCCTTGAGGTCTTTCTGGAGGTCGAGGCCCTTGCGGAAGACTATCGGGGGCATGGGCTCGCTGCGAACATCTCGTTATTCTAGCCTGTTTACGCTGTAATCAGGCGGATCGGTGGCGGGGCGCCTGCTGGCGCGCGGTGCGTGTTTCCGGCCCGAATTCGGCTAGCGCCTGACGGACGCGATGACTCTGGGCGTCGCCTCGTTCAAGGCGCCGAGCGACGCGGGAATGTAGCCGTCCACATCGGCCGGATCCACCCAGGAGGCGTTGGTGAACGTCGCCGGTTCGGATTCCGGCAGGGTGGCGGGGGCGACTGGCGCAACGGCCACCGGCGCCGGCGCTTCGACGACACGCGCGCTGAACTGGCCGCCAACGGCGCCGACCACGAGCCCAACGGCGGCGGCCACTCCCAGCCAGCCCGGCGCGACTCGCCAGGTTCCGGCTTCTCGTTCCTCGGACCGTGCCTGACGCGGAAACGCGATGACGCGTGCCGGCTCATCGAGCTGTTCGAGCCTGCGAAGAATCTGCGACTGCTGCGCGGCCAGCCGCTCCTGTGGAAACGCCTCGTCCGCGATTTCGATCGCCGTCGTCTGAACGCTGTCGAGCCAGCGATTCAGTTCCACGGCGCGCGCCGCGCAAATGTCGCAACGATCGAGGTGGAATGGACGATCGCCGCTCATGATGGCGTCGACGAGCGCCCTCTCTGAAAGATGTCCCTGACGAAGCAACACATCAACGAGCCGCATGGCTGTTTTTCTCCGCTGACGAAGCCGTCCCTGGCCTTCCACCGAGCAGACCGCGAAGCCGGCGAATGGCGCGGAACAAATGGACACGCACCGTCGATTCGTTCAGGCCCGTCGCCTGGCTGACCTCGCGCGACGACTGCCCCTCGAAGTGGCTCAACATGAACACCATGCGCTGCCGCTCCGGGAGCGCCGACAACGCCGCAAGCAGTTGCCGCCGGCGTTCGCGAGAGAGCACGTATTCCTCGGGGCCTGGCGTTCTCGACGGCAGGTACTCGGCCGGATCACGCTCGGCGCCGCTGGCGTCGACGAGCGGCGGGGCAATCCACCGTTCACGCCGCCGCCGCGCTTTGATCCGGTCCAGGCATCCGTTGATCAGGATGCGGGTGAACCAGATCTCGAAGGGCAGCTCCTCGCGAAAGCTGCCGAAATGGATGTAGGCCTTGACGAAGGCGTCCTGCACCGCTTCGTCGGCGTCCGCCGCCTCCCTCAAATAGTGGAAGGCGATTCGAACCGCACGCCGCTGATGCCGCGCCACGATCTCCGCGAATCTCTCGCGGGCTTCCTCGAGGCGGCCAGCGGCCTGCAGGGCCTTCACATCCACCGCGACCCTGGCGTCAGCCTCTCGGGCGCTCACGGCGGCGGATGTGTCTCCTGTCATAGTTACGTCACAAATGGCGGGGCGTTTACGGAAGTCTTAAGGCGATCTGAACAAGCCGGGCACCTCCCGGCCCACAAGATTCGCCGCCGACCGGGTGCCGGACCGGAGGACCCGCGTCAAGACGGCTCCCGGGTAGTACGCCGACAGGATGTCGCTGACGGCCTCACCGCGGGCTGCCCGCGCCGCGGCGCCAGTCTGACACAAGCCGACGCCATGTCCGAAGCCGGTGCCCGTGAACCGATACGTCGCCGCCCCGGCGCTCGATCGACACGCGGGTGCTCATGATCGCGCGGAAGCCGAATTCGCTGTTGAGAATGGCCCGAAGATCTTCGCCACGGAGCGTGCGCGTCTCTCGCCCCGCACCTGGATTTCCCGGGCGCGTCCGCTGTCGTCGCGGGTCGTCACGGCGATGCGATCGAGCCGCCGGCCGACGGCGCTCCGCGGATCGAGGTTCAGAACGGCGCGCAGCCTGTTCGACCGCCGCGTCGAACGTCCAGGTCCGGTGCGGTGAGCGACGGCACATGGTCCGGCGCGCCCGTCAGATACGGCACGTGCGCACCGCCCCAGACCGCGTCGGCCGACGCCGTGTGCCCGCCGCAGTCGGAGTGGTAGAGCGCCTCAGCGGGAGGCGCGAAAACGTCAACACCACGCCCCGGGTTCGCTCGACGGCCGTGACGCGCGGCGTCAGCGAAACGAGACGTCTTGATCCGCGCCGGCTGGTAGAGCTGACAGTGCGTGGAGTCGCACAGGTCGAAGCCTTCCTCATGGCGCCCGAGATGCGCGACCGCGTACGTGCGCGCCAGCACCGTCTGGACCTCGAAGATGCGCGCCACGGGCGGACGGCTCGGCACCGATCGGCGTCAGTTCGGACAGCGCCGAGCCGAGAACATAGTCCTCGAGCGGAACGGCCACGATGCGTCCTCACGGCGAACGCGGATGAGATCCGGCGCGGCCACAATGTCGCCGGCGCGCGGCGTCGCCGAGGGCTGACACAGCCGGCGGCGATGCCGAGCGCGACGATGGTCGAGAGCAGGACGCAGACGTCCCATTCGGACGGGATATCGACGGACGAAGAGGCGTATCGGTAAAGGAGCGGCGTCGTTCCCAGTTCCGTTCCGCGTCGGTTGTTCGCGAACGGCGAACGGTCCGGAACGTGGAACCGGGAACGACGCCGAATGCTAGAATGCCATGTGCCGAGCCCTGACTACGAGCCCGTCATCGGCCTCGAAGATTCACGCGCAGCTGCTGACCGCCACCAAGATTTTCTGCGGGTGCTCGACCGCGTTCGGCGCGCCGCCGAACACGCACGTGTGCCCGGTTTGCCTCGGTTTGCCGGGCGCGCTGCCGGTGCTCAACCGGCGCGCGGTCGAGCTGGCGGTGCGGGCGGCGCTCGCGCTCGGGTGCACGGTGCACCCGCGGTCGATCTTCGCCCGCAAGAACTACTTCTATCCGGACCTGCCGAAGGGCTACCAGATTTCGCAGTACGAGCGGCCGCTCGCGACCGGCGGGGGCATTGCGCTCCCGGCCGGCTCGCGCACGCCGGTCGTCGGCCTGACGCGCATCCACATGGAAGAGGACGCCGGCAAGTCGCTGCACCACGGCTGCCGGACTCCGACCGCATCGACCGCGCTCGACTTCAATCGCAGCGGCGTGCCGCTCATCGAGATCGTCACCGAGCCGGACCTGCGCTCACCGGCCGACGCCGCCGAGTGCTTTTCCCGGTTGCGCGAAATGCTCGTCGCGCTCGGGGTCAACGACGGCAACATGGAGGAGGGAAGCCTGCGCTGCGACGCAAACGTCTCGGTGCGGCCGGTCGGCTCCACGACGCTTGGCACGAAGGCCGAAGTCAAGAACGTGAACTCGTTCCGCTACGTGCAGAAGGCGATCGAGTTCGAAATCGAGCGGCAGATCGATGTCGTCTCGCAGGGCGGCACGGTGCGCCAGGAAACCCGGCTCTGGAACAGCGACACGGACGAGACGACGTCCATGCGCAGCAAGGAGGAGGCGCACGATTACCGCTATTTTCCGGAGCCCGATCTTCCGCCGCTCGAGGTCTCCGCCGAGTGGGTCGACGAGATCCGCCGGACGCTGCCGGAGCTGCCCGAGGCCCGCAAGGCCCGCTACGTCGGCGCGTACGGCCTCAGCGAATACGACGCGGACGTGCTGGTTCGGGCGGTGGCCGGAGGCGCCGAGTACTTCGAGGCCGTGCTGGCCGCCGGCGCTCCCGCGAAGGCGGCGGCCAACTGGATTCAGGGCGAGATCCGGCGCCGGCTGAAGGACCTGGGCGCCGACGACATTTCCGCGGTGCCAGTTTCCCCCGACCGGCTCGCGGAGCTGGTCAGTCTCACCGACCGGGGCGTCGTGAGCAGCACCGTCGCCAAGGACGTCTTCGACAAGATGTGGGCGACCGGCAGTCGGGCCGGCGAAATCATCGAGCGTGAAGGCCTGGCTCAGGTCGGTGACGAATCGGAGCTCGAAGCGATGGTCCAGACGGTCGTGGGCGCCCAGCCCGATGCGGTCGCTCAGTATCGCGCGGGCCGCAAGAATACGTTGGGTTTTCTCGTCGGACAGGTCATGAAAGCCAGCCAGGGCAAAGCGAACCCGAAGGTCGTCAGCGACCTGCTGAGGAAGGCACTGGACGGCTAGCCCCTCGCCCTAAGTCCCTTGGATTGTGTCCTTAGCCGGACGTCGAAGGGTACTTCACGTCCACTTCATCTCCATTGACAGCATACTCACCGACTGTTTAAACTGGACTTTCGGCTCCTGACTACATGGCCGCGAAGAGTCGCCTCAAGAGTGTCGAGGTTTCCGGCCTGGCCGGACCGTTCTGCGGGCCTACCTGTCAGTGTCTCAGCGAGTTCTACCGCGAAGAGTTGCTCAAACATCATCGATGCCTGGAACGTCAGCGCGAGTACCTACTCTGACGTGGCCATTACCCAGGCCGAAGATGCGCTCCAGCTCCTGCTCGCCAACCTCGACGCGCTCTGTCAGCGCGACGATGCGTGCCAGATGATCAGCGAGCTCCTTCGCCGCATCGACATCGTCACGAAGCTTTCTGCCTGGACCGAGCCCCATCAAGTTCACTAGTTCGCACGCTCGACAACATCTTTCGTCTATCGTCTCCGCCGCGATCTCCGCCGTGGACGCTCGGCGTGCCACGGCCAAAGGCCTCGAGGCGGTCGCCGACTCGCTCGGAGCGAGCAGCACGTTCGCGCCATCGCGGCTGGAAAGGCGGCAGTGGGCATGGCCCGCGCTGTCGAGGACGCCCTCGGTCACGCGCTGGATGCCGGCGTGATGACCGCCGACGTGACGGGCGGACACAGGTGTGTGGCGATGTTTCGCCGCGACGCATCCACAGCCGTCCGAGGCGAGCGAAGCCGCCGGTCGCGCCGCGCTGGAACTCGCTGACGCGTCGAAGGCCGAGCGACGCACTGCTGCTCGTGTGTCTGTCCGGCGGTGCGTCCGCGATGATGGCGGTGCCGGCGCCCGGTCTCACGCTCGCCGACAAGGCCGCGGTGACCCGCCGTCTCCTGCTTGGCCGGGTCTGAACATCGGCGAACTCAACCTCGTTCGACGGCATCTGTCGGCGATCAAAGGTGGTCAATTGGCGGCCCGGGCCGGCCGCTCGGTCACGCTCGCGATCTCTGATGTGTGCGTGCCTGTGGAGGACGATCCGGTTGTGATCGGGTCCGGGCCAACCACAGGGGATGATTCGACGTTCTCCGAGGCGATCGACGTGCTCCGACGGCACGACGTGCTGTCGGACCTGCCTCCGGCGGTCGTCGCGCATCTCGAGGCGGGCGCGGCGGGTTTGATCGACGGTCCGGTGCCTTCATCCGATCGTCGTCTGTCGAGCGCGGCGTACTTCATTGTGGCGTCGAGGCACGACGCGATGCGCGCCGCGGCGGACACGGCGCGCCACCTCGGCTATCACACCTTTGTTCAGAAGTCCCCGACGGTCGGTGAGGCGCGCGAGGCGGCGAGGGCGTTCCTCGACGGCGCGCGAGGCCTCGAGCGTCCGGCGTGCGTCGTGGCGACGTGGCGAGACGACCGTGCACGTGAGAGGCGGCGGTCGCGGCGGGCGCAATCAGGAGTTCGCGCTCGCGCTCTCGAAGGCGCTGTCGCACCTCGCGCCTGCGGCGTTGGCAAGCATCGGGACGGACGGCCGCGACGGGCCGACCGATGCCGCCGGGGCGTTCGTCCACGACGGTCTGTGGGTGACGCTCGGAGCCTCGGGCGCGCGATCGCGTGACCGCGGCGTTGAAGGAGAACGACGCCTATCCGTTCCTGGACGAGATCGGCGCGCTCGTCCGGACCGGTCCCACGGGCACGAACGTCGGCGATCTGCAGGTTCTCCTGCTGCCATAATTCCCGCCATGTCCATCCGCGTCATCGGCGTCATCCTCCTGGCCTCTGGTGGCAGCCGCCGGCGTCGGCTGGTTCACAGGCTCGTCCGGCCGCTCCGAGGCGGAACGCGAGCGCGCGGCCATCGAGACGCGCGCGGAGTTTGCAGAAGCGCGGGCCCTCGTGCTCGAAGGACGCGTCAGTCTGTTCATCTCGAACTTCGGCGACGCCGATTCAGCGATTCCAACAGGCGAGTCAGCGCATCGGCGCCATCCAGAGCCGGCTTCGCGCGGTGGGGCAGGTCGAACAGCGCGAGCCGGCTGCAAATCGCGATCTCGAGTCTCGGCGACGCTCAGACGTTCCGCGGCCGGATTCGACACCACCAAGGCGCAGGCCTCCGCCGACCAGGCGCTCGGCGCGTTGCGTGCGGCCGCGGGCGGCAACTGACGCGGCCCGTCAGTTCAAACTTCGAACTCTAAACTTCAAACTCCGGACTTCAAACTTCACTCGCAGACTTGGCTGCGCAGCCTTAAGCCCTAAGCCCTAAGCCCTAAGCCAGTTAGACTTCACCGAGATGTATTCAGAACAAGAGATTCTCCGGTTGATTCGCGATCGGGTCGATCACCCCGCGACCGCGAAGGAACTGTTGCGGACGCTTCGTATTCCGCGCGAGGAGCGCGCCACGTTCAAGCGCCGGCTGCGCGCGCTCGTCGCCTCCGGCGCGCTCGTCGAGATTCGCGGGCAATCGCTTCGGGCTGCCCGACCGGATGAATCTCGTGGTCGGGCCGCGTGTCGACCAACCCGCGCGGCTTTGCGTTCGTCGAGCCCGAAGCCGCCGGGCGAGGACGGCCGTCGAGCATCTACATCGCCGGCAACAACCTGAATCAGGCGATGCACGGCGATCGGGTCGTCGTGCGCGTCGAGCACGCGCGCGACGGCGATCGCGCCGAAGGGCCGCATCGTCCGCATTCTCGAGCGCGCGGACTCAGCGCATCGTCGGCCGCTACGACGTGGACGAGCACGGGCCGCGGGCTTTGTCGTGCCGTTCGACCGGCGTCTCGCTGATCGACATGCAGATTCCCGTCCGGCGAGGCGAGCGCGGCGCCGCGGTCGGCGAGATGGTGACCGCGCAGATCACGCAGTGGCCGACGGCGACGCGGCCGGCGCTCGGCCGCGTCGTCGAGGTCCTCGGGCCGCTCGACGCGCCCGGCGTCGACACGACGGTCATCATCCGCAAGTACAGCTTGCCGGACGCGCACAGCGACGAGGCGATGGCGCGAAGCCGGCACGGCTCGGGCGACGTCGGTCCGCGAGCGCGACATGCAGGGCCGGACCGATTTCCGCCCGTGGCCGACCGTGACGATCGACGGCGAGCACGCGCGCGACTTCGACGATGCCATCTCGATCGATCGGCTGCCGAACGGCAACTTCTGGCTGGGCGTGCACATCGCCGACGTCGCGCACTACGTCGAGCCGAGGGCAGCGCGCTCGACACGCGAAGCCTACGAGCGCGCCACGTCGGTCTACTTCCCCGAGCGCGCCGTGCACATGTTTCCGTCGGAGCTGGCGACGGGACTCTGCAGCCTGCAATCCGCACGTCGACCGGCTGGTGCAGTCGTGCCTGATGGAAGTGGACCGGCAGACCGGGCCAGGTCGTCCGCTACGAGATGCACGACGGTGTGATTCACAGCGCAGGCGCGCATGACCTACACGGACGTGAACGCGATCCTGACGGACCGCGACCCGGCGCTCGATGGAGCGATACGGGCGTTCGTGCCGATGTTCGAGCGGCATGCACGAGCTGTTCGAGATCCTGCACGCGCGCCGCCGACGGCGCGGGTCCATCGATTTCGACCTGCAAGGAGTCGGAGATCGTGCTCGACGATGCGGGCCTCGTCGAGGCGATCGTCGCCGCCGAGCGCAACGTCGCGCATCGGCTCGATCGAGGAGTTCATGCTGCTGGCCAACGAGACGGTGGCGGCGCACCTCGAGAGGATCGGCATGCCCGCCCTCTACCGCGTGCACGAGACGCCGGATCCGCTGAAGGTCGAGACTCTTCGAGGAGTTCATCTCGACGCTCGGGTACTCGCTGCCGGCCGACGGCGGCGAGCTCGAGCCGCGGCCACTTCCAGCGGCTCGTGGAGAAGATTCGACGGCAAGCCCGAGGAGAAGCCCATCGCGTTCCTGATGCTGCGCACGATGCAGAAGGCGCGGTACGACCCGGCGAACCTCGGGCACTTCGGCCTGGCGGCCGAGGCCTACACGCACTTCACGTCGCCGATTCGCCGCTATCCCGACCTGGTCGTGCATCGCGTGCTGCGCGAGTCGCGGCAGGGTGCCGACGAGGAGCGCCGCGCCGAATCTGGCGGAGGACCTGCCGGAGATGGCGCCGTCACACGTCCGAGCGCGAGCGGCGCGCGGCCGATGCCGAACGCGAACTCGTGCAGTGGAAGAAGGTGCGGTTCATGGCCGACAAGGTCGGCGACGAGTTCGAGGGATACATCACCGGCGTCAGCGCCTACGGCCTGTACCTCGAGCTCGTCGAGCACTTCGTCGAGGGCATGGTGCACGTCTCGACGATGGCCGACGACTACTACCGGTTCGTGGAAGCGCGCGCACGTGCTGCAAGGGCGAGAACAACGGCCGCGTCTACCGGCTGGGCGATCGCGTCACGGTGCAGGTCATTCGCGTCGACCTCGAGCGGCGGCAGATCGATCTCGGGCTGTCGGAGATCCTGGATGCGGTGCGCAAGTCGGAGAGCGGACCGCGGGCCCGTCAGAGCCAGGCGCGGCCGAAGGGCACGGGAACGGCGAGGCGAAAAGGCCCAGCCGGCCGGGCCGCCGGGAACGCGCCTTCAGAAGGTGGCGAGGCGCGGTCAACGGAGCGCTGAGCAGGCCGTCAGTCGCGCTTCTCGCCGTCCTCTTTGTCGGCGTCCTTGAAGTTCTTGATGCCCCTGCCAATGCCCTTGCCCAATTCAGGCAGGCGGCTGGCGCCGAAAATCAGGATGACGATCGCGAGGATGACGAGAAGCTCCGGAATTCCGAGCCGCATGAAATCACTCCTGCCGGACGAATCCGGCGCAGCCCTGATTCTACCAGGATTCCCTGGCATGGCGTGACGGGCCGACGACGCTGCCAATTCGAGACTAGAGGCGAGACGTCCGTCTCGAGCCGAGAACTGTCACCGCAGCCGAGGCGTGCGCGATGCGGCAGATCGGCACCGTGATTGCAGGCACTCGTGCTTGCACGCGTCACGGACCGAAGAGGGCGCCTTGATGGGTATACTGTCTGAGGACGTATCCGATGCGCCATGAGCACCCCTGACGCTCAGCATGCCACGCCGCCGAGAGCCTCACAGCGGCGACGGCGTGGTGTCCACCGGCTGGCTTGCCGCCAACTCGATGTTCGGCTCAGGAGAGCGCCGGACTAGGCGCGCCGGCGCTCGGCGCGTCGCTGGTGCTGCACGGCCTCGTCCTGCTCGCGCTATTCTGCGCTGTGTCGCCTCCACGCCAGCACATCATCGATGGACCCACCTGATCGGCTCAGCCACGTGGTGTTTCTGCAGGAGCCGGGTCCGGGCGGCGGCGGCGGCGGCAGTCCCGCGCCGGCGCCGCCGAAGCCGATCGAGATCCCGAAGCCGAAGGCCCCCGAGCCCATGCCCGTCGCGCCCCCGCCGCCGGAATCGTCCGCCGCCGCCGTCCCGACGCTCGACGGCGCCGGTCATGACGAATGCGGCACGTGCTGCAGGCGTCAGCGGCCGCAGTCTCCATTTCCGTCGCGCAGGGCGGCGGCGGCGGACGGGGCAGCGGCGTCGGGTCCGGGACGGGCAGCGGCGTCGGGCCGGGAACGGGGGCGGATTCGGCGGCGGCGTCTACCGGCCCGGCGCCGGCATCATCAATCCGAAGTTCCTCATCCGAAGTCCAGCCCGACCTACACGCCGGAAGCGATGCGCGCGAAGATTCAAGGCGAGGTCTGACTCGAGGCCGTAGTCCTGAAGAACGGCACGGTCGGCGACGTTCGGATCGTGCAAGTCGCTCGACAGGCCGTACGGCCTGGACCAGGAAGCCATCAAGGCCGCCGAAGCAGTGGCTGTTCCAGCCCCGGCGACGCGACAAGGACAGGCAAGCGCGGTCGACATCGTCGTCGTCGATCGGCTCGACCTCAGGTTGCACTGAGACTCACTCTGACGTCGGACGGCCTCAGGCTCGAGGTCTGGCAGGCCTGCAAGGCCTGCGCTCGCAAGAAAACAAAAGGCCCGGCTGGCAGATGCCAACCGGGCCGTCTTCTTTCTTCGAGCGTAGCCCGAGCCTCGAGCCTTAGCTTGCAGTACATCCCGCCCATGCCGCCGGGGCCGCCGCCGGCCGGAGCTTCCTTCTTCTCTTCAGGAATCTCCGAGACCATGGCTTCGGTCGTGAGCAGCAGCGCCGCGATCGACGACGGAGTTCTGCAGCGCCGAGCGGACGACCTTCGTCGGGTCGATGACGCCGGCCTTCACCAGGTCCTCGTAGGCGTCGGTCGCCGCGTTGTAGCCGTAGTCGCGTCCTTCGACTCCTTGACCTTCTGGACGACGATCGAGCCCTCGACGCCCGCGTTGGTCGCGATCCAGCGAAGCGGCGCTTCGACGGCCCGGCGGACGATGTCGGCGCCGACCTTCTGGTCGCCCTCGAGCTTCAGCCCGTCGAGCGCCTTGCACGCAGCGGAGCAGGGCGACGCCGCCGCCCGGCACGATGCCTTCTTCGACGGCCGCCTTGGTCGCGTGCATCGCGTCTTCGACGCGCGCCTTCTTCTCCTTCATCTCGGTCTCGGTGGCCGCACCGACCTTGATGACCGCCACGCCGCCGACGAGCTTGGCCAGCCGCTCCTGCAGCTTCTCGCGGTCGTAGTCGGACGTGGTGTCCTCGACCTGCGTCCGGAGCTGCTTGACGCGGCCCTCGATGGCCGACTGCGCGCCGGCGCCCTCGACGATCGTCGTGTTGTCCTTGTCGATCGTGATCTTCTTGGCCTTGCCGAGGTCCTCGAGCTTGATGTTCTCGAGCTTGATGCCGAGGTCCTCGGTGATGGCCCGGCCGCCGGTGAGGATCGCGATGTCCTCGAGCATGGCCTTGCGGCGGTCGCCGAAGCCCGGCGCCTTGACGGCGGCCACCTGCAGCGTGCCGCGCAGCTTGTTGACGACGAGCGTCGCGAGCGCCTCGCCGTCGACGTCCTCGGCGATGATCACGAGCGGACGGCCGCCGCGGGCGACCTGCTCGAGCAGCGGCAGCAGGTCCTTCATCGAGCTGATCTTCTTCTCGTGGATCAGGATGACCGGGTTCTCGAGCACCGACTTCCATGCGCTCGGGGTCGGTGACGAAGTAGGCCGAGAGGTAGCCGCGGTCGAACTGCATGCCCTCGACCACGTCGAGCGACGTCTCCATGCTCTTGGCTTCCTCGACGGTGATGACGCCGTCCTTGCCGACCTTCTCCATGGCCTCGGCGATGATCTTGCCGATGGTCTCGTCGCTGTTGGCCGAGATGGTGCCGACCTGCGCGATCATGTTGCCGCTGACCGGCTTCGACATCTTCTTGAGCTCCGCGATGATGGCCTCGACGGCCTTCTCGATGCCGCGCTTGAGCTCCATCGGGTTGGCGCCCGCGGTGACCATCTTCAGGCCTTCGCGATAGATCGCCTGCGCGAGCACGGTGGCCGTCGTCGTGCCGTCGCCGGCCGTGTCCGACGTCTTGCTCGCGACTTCGCGCACCATCTGCGCGCCCATGTTCTCGAGCGGGTTCTTGAGGTCGATTTCCTTGGCGACCGTCACGCCGTCCTTGGTGATGGTGGGGGAGCCGAACTTCTTGTCGATGACGACGTTGCGGCCCTTGGGGCCGAGCGTCACCTTGACCGCATCGGCCAGGGCGTTGACGCCGCGGAGGATCGCCTGTCGCGAATCCTCTCCGTACACAATCTGCTTTGCCATTGCTAATCTCCGTCTCTGTGGGCGATGATGTCGCCCGCAATCGCTGTGTGCCGCGCCGGCCGGCCGGCCGGCGCCTTACTTCTCGATGACGCCCAGGACTTCTTCCTCGCGGATGATCAGGTATTCGTCGCCGTCGATCTTGATTTCCTGGCCCGCGTACTTGCCGAACAGCACGGTGTCGCCCGCCTTGACGTCGAGCGGCGTGACCTTGCCGTCCTTCTCGATCCGGCCCTTGCCCACGGCGATGACCTTGCCCTGCTGGGGCTTTTCCTTGGCGGTGTCGGGGATGATGATGCCGCCGACCTTCTGTTCTCCTTCTTCGATGCGCTCGACGATGATGCGGTCGTGCAGTGGTCTCACCTTCATGACTGTCCTCTCTCCACGGAGCCGGTGGCCAGGGCCTCGCAACCGGGCGCGGGCCAGCCGTGAGCTGAACTGTTGTCTGGTGTCTGGCAGTCCATCCTCTGACTGTTAGCACTCAGCGTGACCGACTGCTAAGTATAGTGAGGCGGCGGGCCGAGGTCAAGGGCCCTAGCTCGCCGCCTGGATCCGTTCCCCATTTGCGCGTTCCCCGTCCCTGCGTTCTGGCGCGACGGTGCTCGCGCCAGCGTTCGTGGGTGCGAGGAGCGTTCAGGTGGAGCTCCGGCACCCGACCGGGAACCGGAACGGGGAACGCTGGAACCGGGAACGGGGAACGATGCTAGGCAGTCTTCTGGATCCTGTAGGTCGTCATCTTCCGGCTGAGGGTGTTCCGGTGGAGGCCCGTCATCTTGGCGGCCTTGCAGACGTTGTAGTTGGTCTTGGCGAGCGCCCGGCTGATGAAGATGCGCTCGAACTCGCGCTGGGCGTCCTCGAACAGAATGCCGCGGTCGAGCATCTGCTGCACGAGCGACGACCAGGTCGTCGCGCATCATGCGAATCAGCCCCACTCGCTCCGCTGGCCGATCAGGTTCTGAGCTCGCGTCCGGTCAGCCGACGGTAGGCCTCGAGGTATTTCTCGCGCGTCTGCGGCGACCACGTCATCGGGCAGCGACGGCACGGGCGGCTGCTTGTTCCAGCCGATCGCTTCGAGATGGTCGCGCACGAACTGCTTGTCGAAGCTCGGCTGAGCCCGGCCGGGCGCGTACTCGATCCTTCGGCCAGAAGCGCGACGAGTCGGGCGTCAGCACTTCGTCGATGAGGATCAGCGTGTCGCCGGCCAGTGCCGAACTCGAACTTGGTGTCCGCGATGATGATGCCGTGCTCGTCGGCGTGCTCGACGCCGCGCTCGTAGAGCTCGAGCGTCAGATCGCGCAGGCGCGCGATGAGCGTCGCGCCGACGATGTCGCCGGCGCGCGCTTCGCTGATGTTCTCGTCGTGGCCCGACTTCGGCCTTGGTCGCCGGCGTGAAGATCGACTTCGGCAGCCGGTCCGATTCCCGCAGGCCGGGCGGCAGCGAAACGCCGCAGATGGCGCCCGTTCGCCGGTAGTCCTTCCAGCCCGAGCCCGAGAGATATCCGCGCGCCACGCACTCGACCGGCAGCGGCTCGGTCTTCCGCACGAGCATCGAGCGGCCGCGCAGCACGTCGCGGTGCGGCGCGCGTGGCGGCCGGAAACGAATCGACGTCGACCGCGACGCAGTGATGCGGCACGGCGTCGCCGAGATGATCGAACCAGAACGCCGAGAGCTGCGTGAGCACTTTGCCCTTGTCGGGAATGCCCGATCCGAGCACGTAGTCGAACGCGGAGATGCGATCGGTGGCGACGATGAGCAGGTGGGCGCCGAGATCGTACACGTCGCGGACTTTGCCGCGCCGCGCGAGCGTGAGGCCGGAGAGATTCGTTTCGAAGAACGACTGCGCTCATCGAAGACGGTTTCGAAGAAACGCGAAGCCTATCACTTGCGCTTCGCTGATCACAATCGCGCCGCGCCGATTTCGGAGCGCCACGCGGAACCGATCCCGAATTGACAGTATGGCGCACGCGGGTCTCCTCGTCGATCCGTTCCGGAACGACGCCGAGCGACTCGGCGGAGATCGTGCCGCCGTCGGTCGCGATCGCGTCGAGCTGGAACGAGGGCTTCTCGCCGAGGCGCAGGCGCAGCGGCTCGTCGGTTGTGAGAATGGTCAGCGGGACCGCGCGCGCGAGCATCACGTCAACAGAGGTCCGTCGTGTGTCCACGTGAACCGCGTCGCCGGGATCTTCGATCGCGAGCGATCCGCCGGAGCCGGTGATTCGGACGGGACCGGCAGGCCGCATCACCACGATCTCGTCGTTCTGCGTCGTGATCTCGATCGCGCCGGTTGCGCCGGTGATCCGGCAGTGCCCGTTTCGGGTCGTCACCCTGGCGCCGCGTGTGCGTTCGAAGGTGGCCTCTGAATTCTGAAGGGTCAGGGCCACCCCCGCGGAATCAACGATCGTGAGCGTGCCGTTCCTGTGACTGCCGGTGACTG
This sequence comes from uncultured Acidobacteriota bacterium, assembly GCA_963739035.1. Lineage (GTDB taxonomy): Bacteria > Acidobacteriota > Vicinamibacteria > Vicinamibacterales > SCN-69-37 > CAVTYZ01. The sequence goes on from CAVTYZ010000010.1 coordinate 26,053, forward strand.
AGCCCGAGATCCCGGTCACCCGGACGTCGCCCACGGCATCGAGCTGGAGATCGGAGAGGCTCGACACGTCGAGCGACGCGCCACCTTGCGTGGCCTCGACTCGGACCAGCAGTTTCGTCGGCACACATCACGGTCAGAGCGACCGACCTGTCTGCCTTCACGTGGGGCATTTGCCCGGAGCGCCAGCACCGCGCCGATCGCGTCCTGCGACAGCGTGGTCCGAGCGGCGTACTGGCGGGCCGTGTCCTCGTCCGGACCGTTGGCCTCGACGGTCAGTGTGTAGCCGATGTCATCGCGTGCCTCGCCTCGTACCGATACACGGGCCACGCTCGAAATTCGGGCTTCGGTTACTGTGGCGCGCGAGCGGGATGACGCCGTCGGTCGTGACCGTCGCGCTGGCGCGCCGGCCGCGTTGTTTCCTCGCGAAAATGGTCCATGAGGGTGGCGAGAGAGAACCGTCGCCGGCCCTCGGCGGGCGGCGCCGCGCCGAGCTGGTAGGCGACGACGCCGACCACGACGAAGGCCGTGACGATGAGTAACTCTCGTTTTCCCATAGACTTGCCGCCAATCTTATAGTACGAACAGTCGGCCCACGTTGATGTCCTCCGCGTCCAGAAGGTTCTCGGTGTCCTGGCACACCCTCCTGATTGCGCTTTTGACGGTCGGCCTCGTCGCCGTCTTTCTGCGCAGCATCGACATCCGGGAAGCCTGGCGCGCCACGCTTGCCGCTCATGCCGGCTGGATTGCTGGCCGCCGTCGCCGTCACGCTTCAGACCTACGCCCTCCGCGCCTGGCGGTGGCAGTCGCTCCTCGGTCCCATCGGCGGCGCCCGCTTTCGCTCGGCTTTCCGAACGACGGTCATCGGATTCGCCGCCAACCTTCTTTTGCCCGCGCGCGTCGGCGAGGTGCTGCGTGCCGTACCTGCTGGCCCGACAGGAGCAGCTCGAATCCGGCCGCGGCCTTTGCCACCGTCATCGTGGAACGTCTCCTCGACCTCTGCACCGTGCTGCTGCTGTTTGCCGTGGCGCTGTTCCTCGCGGGCATCGACGTCGGCCCCGAGATCGAAGCCCTGGGTCTGGTTGCCGCAGGCGGCCTCCGTCGTCGGGCTGGGCTGGCGCTGTTCGTGCTGGCCGGCCATCCGGAGCGCCTCGGCCGCTGGGCCGGCCGGCTCGCTCGTCACCTGCCGGAACGTGCGGCCACGCTGGTCAGCCACCTCGTCCAGACTTTCGCCGAGGGCCTGAAAGTCATGCGCAGCCCCGGCCATCTTGCCGTGGCCTTCGGGTGGTCCGTGCCCCTCTGGCTCTCGATTGCCCTGGGCATCCTCTTTGTGTCATGGGCGTTCGATTTGACGATTTCTTTCGTCGGCTCGTTCCTGGTGGTAGGGTACCTTGCCGTCGGGGTGGCCGCGCCGACACCTGGGGCGACCGGCGGTTTCCACTACATGTACCTGGCCGCGATGACCCAGTTTTTCCGCGCGCCAGCGGACGCGGCCGGTGCCGCCGCGGTGGTGCTGCACCTCGTCTCGTTTATCCCGGTGACGCTGCTCGGTCTCTTCTTCATGTGGCAGGACGGGCTTGACACTCGGGGACTGCGCCGGATGAAAACCAGGCGCAGGGTGAAATTGATCCAGTTTGAAGTGAGAAGCCAGAAGTTAGAAGCCTGGGCGCTTGCCAGGTCGGCTGGTGCTGGAAGGATCGTAAAACGTGATTTCTGACTTCTGGCTTCTGCCTTCGAACTTGGCGGGGTCTTCACTCGTGAAGTGTCCCTACTGCGCCAACCTCGGCGACAAGGTCGTGGACTCGCGCGAGAGCCGCGAAGGGGAGGTCATTCGCCGGCGGCGCGAATGCCTCAACTGCGGTCGCCGGTTCACGAGCTACGAGCGAATCGACGAAATTCCGTACATGGTCGTCAAGAAAGATGGCCGGCGCGAGCGCTTCGACCGGCAGAAGCTCGTGAACGGCCTGCTGAAGGCCTGCGAGAAGCGGCCGGTTCGCGTCCCCGCGCTCGAAGCCATCGCCGACCGCGTCGAGGCGTCCCTGCAGGACAAGCCGGAGCGCGAGATCAGCGCCGAGGAGATTGGCGCCTACGTCATGAAGGAGCTGCGCCACCTCGACCAGGTGGCCTTCGTGCGATTCGCGTCGGTGTACCGCAACTTCCGCGACCTCGACGAGTTCAAGCACGAGCTGAACGAACTGCTCCGGGCCCGCGAATGACCGCCGGCGGATTCTCTTGTCGGCCGTCGCCTGCCTCTCCGCCACGGTCGGCGTTGTACGCCGCCGCCGAGCGGATCGAGGTCACGCCGGTCGTGGCGAACGATGCGTGCTCGCTTCGTTCACGACGCCGGCGAGCTTCGCGGCCGACGCGCACGAGATTGTCAAGAGCGGCCTGCTCCTGACGTTCACCTTCACGGTCGAGCTTCGGCGGCCGTCTGCCGTCTGGTTCGATCACACCCTGTCCGCCGTGACCGTGGCTTCGTCCGTCAAGTTCGACAACCTCACAGGCGTGTACCAGGTCTCCAAGCTGGTCGATGGCCGGGTCGTCTGGTCGGAACAGAGCCGCCACGATCCCGAGGTCCGGCAGTGGATGACGAGCTTCGAGAAGGTCGCGCTCGTCTCGCCGGTGCCGCTCGAGTCGAACGCGGAGTACTACGTGCAGGTACGCATGCACGCCACACCGAAGCGGACGTTTTCGCTCTGGCCGTTCTCGGGCGACACGGCATCGGGGCGGGCGGACTTCACCGTCATTCGCTGACCCATGTTGCTCCGGCCGAGCTCGCGCGCTGACGCCGTGCCCGCGCCGGCACGCCGGCGCCCACTCGACAGTCCGCGCCTGCTCACGCTGGTCGGCCTCCTGCTCGTCGGGATTCTGGCCGGGCTGTTCTGGCTCGCCGGTCGAACGAGCGATATCGCGCCGCCGCTGTTCGCCGACGTCCTCCTGTACTTCCTGCTGGCCGTCGACCTCGCGCTGCTGGCGGCCCTGTGTTTCGTTCTCGCCCGCAGTCTTCTGAAACTCTGGGTCGAGCAGCGCCACGCGGCGCCGTTCGCTCGATTCCGCGCCAAGCTCGTCGCGGCTCTTCTCGCGATGGCGATCGTCCCGGCGGTGCTGGTCCTCATCAGCGGCAGCCAGATCATCCGCGGCAGCGCCGAGCGATGGTTCAGCGAACCGGTCGATGGCGTGCTCAGCGCCGCGCAAGTGATCGCACGTCAGTACTACAGTGAACGTCAGGATGAGATGACGCTGCGCGCGCAGCGTCTGGCGCGCACGCTGCCGGCGTCGGCCGTCGCCGCCGGCGAGATTGGCGCACTCAGCGGCCTGATCGAGGACGAGCCAAAGACGATGCGTGGCGGCATGGCCGAGGTCTATCGGACGGTGACCGAGCCGGACCGGCCGCTCGATGTCGCGTTCGTCTACGCGGCGCAGTCCACGATGCCGAAGGATCTTCTTCATGCGTCGGCCGATCGACTGGCCGCGCGCGCGGCGGCGTCGGCCTCCGAGGAGACTCAGAAAGAGGATCTGAGCACCGGGGGCACCCTCCTGCGCTCGGCGGTTCCGGTCTTCAACGCGGAGAACGTGGTCGTCGGAGTCGTGGTGGTCTCGCAGTTTCTCTCACCCGAGGTCAGCGCCCGCGCCGAGTTTGCGACCGAGGCGTACGAGAGCTACCAGGGGCTTCGCGTGCTGCAGGGGCCCATTCGCGGCATCTACCAGTCGGTGTTTCTTGCGGTCAGTCTGCTGATCCTGATGAGTGCGACCTGGCTGGGTCTGTACCTCGCGAAGCGGATTACGCGGCCCGTGCAGATGCTCGCCGAGGGCGCGCGCGCCATCGGCGCCGGACAACTGGATTTCCGGTTGGAACCGGATTCAGGCGACGAGCTCGGGTCGCTCGTCGAGTCCTTCAACATGATGGCGGCGGAGCTCCGGACCAGCCGGGAGAAGCTCGAACAGTCGCGACTGGATCTCGAGCACAAGAACCTCGAAGTCGACGCGCGCCGCCGCTACATCGAGACCATCCTGGAACGCGTGGCCACCGGGGTCATCTCGCTCGCGGCCGACGGCCGGATCTCGACGGTGAACGGTGCGGCCCAGCGGCTGCTCGGCCTCGGGACGACGGTGCTTGGACGACCGGCCGCGGACGTGTTCGGGCGGGAGGACCTGCAGCCGCTGCTGCCGCTCGTCGAAGCGACGCGGTCGCGATCCCGGGGGGACGGTGAAGTGAGATCACGATCGCCCGCGAGGGCCGGGAAGTCCACCTGGCGGCTGCGGCGACCGTCCTCTCCGGGGGAGACGCTGCGCGTCGCGAGGGTGCCGTGCTGGTGCTCGATGACGTGACGCCGCTGATTCGGGCTCAGCGCGTGGCGGCCTGGCGTGATGTCGCGCGGCGGCTCGCTCACGAGATCAAGAATCCCCTGACGCCGATTCAGCTCAGCGCGGAACGGCTCCGGCGTCATTTCGGTGAGGCGCCGCCGCCGACGAAAGCGCTGGTCGCCGAATGCACCGACGCGATCATCACGGAGGTCGAGGCACTCAAGGGCCTCGTCGATGAGTTTGCCCAGTTCGCGCGCATGCGAGGACCGCGACTGCTGCCGACCGATATCAACCGGATGATTGACGAGGCCCTGCAACTCTACGCCGGCCTGCTGCAGCAGGGCACCGTGATGATCGAGCGTCGGTTCGAGCGGGGGGCTGCCGCCCGTTCGCATCGGACGTCGAGCAGATGCGGCAGGTCGTCATCAACCTCGTGGACAACGCGATCGAGGCCCTCGGCGGACCCACGGCGGCGCCGCGTCCGAACGGCGCCGTGCCGACGATCGCGATTGGCACCACGCGCGATCGGTTGAATGGCGTGGTGCGGATCGCCGTCAGTGACAACGGTCCCGGGTGTGCCGCCGGCGGACCGTGACAAACTGTTCATGCCGTACTACTCGACCAAGGGACGGGGCAGCGGTCTGGGTCTGGCGATCGTTCGCCGGATTGTCGTCGAACACGGCGGCGGCATCGAAGTCGGCGTCGGGCCGGCCGGTGGCACGGTCTTCACCATCGAACTCCCAGAAGGTTAGCCAGTGTCAGCCATCCTGATCGTCGACGACGAAGCGGGCGTGCGGGCGTCGCTCGGCGGCGTCCTGCGCGACGAAGGGTACGCCGTGGACGCGGTCGACAGCGGTGAGGCGTGTCTCGATCAGATTGGCCGGCGGCCGTACGAGGTGGTTCTGCTCGACATCTGGCTGCCGGGAATTGACGGCCTCGTGACCTTGGAACGGCTTCGCGATCGTCACGTGGACGCGCAGGTCATCATGATCTCGGGGCACGCCAACATCGAGTCGGCCGTCAAGGCCACGAAGCTGGGGGCGTTCGATTTCATCGAGAAACCGTTGTCGCTCGAGAAGACGGTGCTGTCGGTGCGCAACGCGCTGCGGCAGGGCCGGCTCGAGGCCGAGAATCGCGCCCTGCGCGCGCGGGTCGATCGCCGCTACACGATGGTTGGCGAGAGCCGTGCGATGGGTGAACTGCGCGAGCAGATCGCGATGGCGGCGCCGACCAATGGCCGGGTGCTCATCTCGGGCGAGAACGGCACCGGCAAAGAGCTCGTGGCGCGGCAGATTCACCAGATCAGTCATCGTCGTGGCGGGCCCTTCGTCGAGGTCAACTGCGCGGCGCTGCCCGAGGAACTGATCGAATCCGAGCTCTTCGGCCACATGAGAGGCGCCTTCACGGGCGCCGTGTCCGATCGGCGCGGCAAGTTCGAGACGGCGTCCGGCGGCACACTGTTTCTCGACGAGGTCGGCGACATGAGCCTGAAGACGCAGGCGAAGGTGCTTCGCGCGCTTCAGGAGCAGGTCGTCGAGCCGGTTGGCGGACAGGCGAGCATTCGGGTGGACGTGCGGGTGATCGCGGCCACCAACAAGCAGCTTCTGGAAGAGATTCGGTACGGCCGGTTTCGCGAGGACCTGTATTTTCGCCTGAACGTCATTCCGATTCTGGTGCCGCCGTTGAGGGATCGGGGCGAAGACATCATTCGCCTGGCCGAGCACTTCGTGAGCGAGTTCGCGCGGGAGTACGGCCGCCGGCGCAAGATCGTTGTCGCCTGACGCGGTCGCGTCGCTCACGCGCCACAGCTGGCCCGGGAATGTCCGCGAGCTCAGGAACGTCATCGAGCGGCTCATGATCATGGTCCCGGGCGATGAGATCCGGTCGGAAGATCTGCCGTTCACGATCCCGCCGCCTGAACCGGGCGCGATTGCCGATGTTCAGCAGGTCAAGCCGCTCTTCGACGCACGCGACGCCTGGGAGCGCGAATACATCGAGGGTGCCCTGTCGGCGTTCGATGGCAACATCTCGCGTACGGCCGATGCGCTCGGCCTCGAGCGCAGCAATCTGTACAAGAAGATGCGGACGCTCGGCATGGCCCCCGCCCGCGATCGGGACGAGGCCTAACGTTTCACCGCCTCCAGTCGTCGCTCGAGGACCATCCGGTTCTCGTCGAAGTCCCGGAGCCTGACGTGAGTCGCGACCTCGCGGGTGAGTGCGGCGGCGGGCGCAAGGCCCACGAGTTCGCTGCCGATGACCGAAGTTCCGCGCGATCGAGCCGCTGCCTCAACCGCATCAAAGGCCTCGACGATCGACGTCGTCCGAAAATCCGTCAGATTCATCGAGACCTGCACGATCCCGCGCTCGGCGAGCGCGATGCCGATGGCCTTGACGGACGAGAGCCCACCGGAGCTCTCTCGTACTGTCCGCGCGATGGCCCGCGCGATCTCGAGGCGGTCCGTCGCGAGTTCGACGTTGTAGGCCACGAGCGGCAGACGGGCGCCGATCACGGTCACGCCGGCGGTCGGGTGCGGCGACGAGGGACCGAAATCCGGGCGCCAGCCGGCTTCGGTCATGCGCGTGGCCAGCGCTGCCAGCCCACCGCGGCGGATCTCCTCGAGCCGGCGGTGTACGCCGGGACGTGAGGCGTGTTCATAAAGGTAAACGGGAAGTCCGAAACGGCCGGCGACCGTCTCGCCGACCGAGCGCGCGAGATCGACGCACGTGTCCATGGTCGCGTTGCCGAGGGGCACGAACGGGACCACATCGACCGCACCCACGCGCGGGTGCTCGCCCTGGTGCTGGCCGAGGTCGATGGCCTGGAGCGCAACGTCGAACAGGGCCAGGGCCGCGGCGCGAACGCCCGCCGGCTCGCCCGCGAAGGTCAGGACGCTTCGGTTGTGTGCGCGGTCCGACGTGACGTCCAGGAGTGACACCGCCTCGGCGCCAATCGCCCCGGCACACCGGTCAACGATCGCGGGGCGCCGCCCCTCGCTGACGTTGGGCACGCACTCGATCAGGGGCACGGGGCATAGTACGCCGGTACGACAGGTTCGACGGGTACGACGGGTCCCTTGAACGAACTGACGCGGCCTGCTTTCTTCGTTCCTGCAACTAAGAGAAGCAGGCTAGCGTCAGTTCGTTCGTGGGACCCGTCGTACCCGTCGAACCTGTCGTACCGACGCAAATCATTGCTCTTGTACTGCACGAGTTCGGCCGATATAATCCGCAGGACTTCAACGATGCCTGAAACGAAGCGCCTCGAGTCCCTGCCGGCTTCCGAGGTCGCGAACCGCGACAACCGCGCTGAGGCGTTGCTCGTGGAAGGGCTCGATCGGTACTTCGCAGGCCAATACGAAGACGCCATTCATGTGTGGACGCGAGTCCTGTTTCTGGACCGCTCCCACGCCCGTGCGCGCGCGTACATCGATCGGGCGCGCACGGCGCTCGCCGAGCGCCAGCGGCGCGCCGAGGAAATGCTGGCGGCCACGGGCGAGCTGCTGGCGCAGGGGCAGACCGAACGGGCGCGTGCACTTCTTTCCCAGGCCGAAGCGGCCAGTGGCGACGACCAGCACACAGCGGCCTTGCGGGCGAAACTCGATCGCGTCGAGCGCGCGCGGGTAGATGCCGGATACCGGCCGGCCGTTCCGGCCGTTGTCGACGCCATTCCCATGCGGCCGCGCCATCGCTGGTCGGCCACGCGGGCCGTGGCAGGCGGCCTTGGCCTTGCGGCATTGGGTGTGATGGTGGCCGCCGGCACGCTCGTGTTCCAGGCGTGGTTGGTACGGTCGGCGCAGCCGCTGCCGACGCTGGCGGGAAGGTCACCGTTGTCCGTGCTGTCCAGCACCGAAGTGGCGCTTGTCCGTGCGCGCACGCTCTACGGACGCGGCAGGCTGGCCGAGGCGCTCCTCGCGCTGGACCAGGTGCAGATGCAGGACGCCCGGCGTTCCGAAGCCGACAAGCTTCGTGTGGAGATCCAGCAACTCCTACTGGCAACGCGCCGCGCGTCGGCGCCCGTCGCTGGCGAGGATTGAGGTTCGCGATGAGATGTCCGAAATGCCACTATCTGAGCTTCGATCCCGAGCCGCGGTGCCGTAACTGCGGCTACGGGTTGTCACTCGAAGATGCCGACGTGCTGATTCGTGAGGACGTTGACGTTCCCGCGTCGCCGTTTGCCGACGTCAACCTGAGGTCCGCCTCGATCGAACCCGTCGCGCCAACGTCACCCCCGTTCGCATCCTTCGCCGAAGCCCCTGAGCCCTCGACATCGGGCGATGTCACACCGGAGGAACGCGCGGCGGTCTTTCTGCCCCCTGCGCGCTCACGGCCGGCGCCGACGACAGAGCTCCCGCTGTTTGTGAAAGGGATGTCGGGCGCGGCTGCCGCCCCGGCTCGAATCATCGACGAACCTCTGTTGCAGTGGTCCGAGGACCCTCGACCGCCTCTGGCCGTCCGGCGGAAGATTCAGGAGCCGCCGGCGCCGAAACCCACCCGTCCGGCTGCTACTCAGGTGCCGAGAGCGAAGGGGCCACTCGACCGTGATCTTCTGGCTGACCTTCAGAAGGTCGATGCCCTCAGCGATTTCGAGAACCCTGCTCGGCGAGGGCCGCGGAGTCGCCGATGGGCCGTCCGGTCGGGCCGGGCCCGCGGCTTGTCGCCGCGGCCATCGACGGCGTCCTGCTCGGATCGTTGAGCGTGGGTGTGATGTGGCTGACGCTCCGCTGGTGCGGTCTGCCGCTGGACCGGGCGCTCATGCTGCCCGTGCTTATTCCGACGAGCGTGTTCTTGTCACTTCTGGGCGTCGGTTACCTCGTCATGTTCAATGCGGCGGGCGGCCAGACGATTGGCAAGATGGCAGCTCGGCCTTCGCGTGGTTCGCGAAATCACCCCCTTTGACGCTGGCGGTCCTGTCTCATTCGGGCAGGCCATGTTGCGCGCAGTGCTGACGCTGCCATCCGTGCTTGCCGCGGGCGCCGGGTTTCTGCCGGCACTGATTGGCGACGAGCGCGCGGTTCACGACCGACTGGCCCACACGCGCGTCATTCGCGCATGAACCGCGCTCGCGGTCTTCCTGGCCACCGCCGGGGGGGCCGGGTACGCGCCCGTCGCACCGGGCACGGCCGGTTCGGCCGTTGGCGTGCTGCTGTACTTCATGACCTGGAAGTGGACACTCGCTGGCCAGCTCGCGCTGCTGCTGGTCGTGTCGATCCTTGGGGTCTGGGCCTCGCATCAGGCCGCACGACATTTCGGGAAAGAGGATCCAGGCCCCGTTGTCATCGACGAAGTTGCGGGCCAGTTGCTGACGCTCATTTTCGCCGGCGGAAGTCCAGTCACGCTCGTCGCTCGGCTTTCTGCTTTTTCGCGCGCTCGATATCGTGAAGCCGTGGCCCGCGAGGCGTTTCGAGGACCTGCCGGGAGGGCTCGGCATCATGGCCGATGATTTGATGGCGGGATTCTACGGCCGTGCGATCTTGCTGGCCGTTGCGCCTCTCGCGTCCGCGTGGCTCTGATGCGCCGGATTGACCGCGCCGAGATCATCGCCGCGGGGAGCGAGCTACTCACGCCTCACCGGCTCGACACCAACTCCCTCTACCTGACAGGACGTCTGAACGAGCTCGGCGTCGTGCTCGGCGGCAAATGCGTTGTCGGCGACGATTGCCGCGCGATGGCGGACGTGTTCAGGCAGGCGCTGGCGCGCGCGGATCTCGTCATCGTGACCGGCGGCCTCGGACCGACGGCCGACGATGTCACGCGCGACGCCGTGTCGGACGTGCTGGGCAGGACGCTTGAAGCGAACGAGGAGATCCTGGCGGCCATCAGGCAGCGCTTCGAGCGGCGCGGCCTGAAGATGCCCGATGTCAACCGGCGTCAGGCGCTCGTGCCCTCGGGCGCGACGGTTCTGGCCAACGCCTTCGGGACCGCACCTGGCTTGCTCCTCGAATCGGACGAGCGGATGGTCGTGCTCCTGCCGGGGCCGCCGCGAGAATTGCGACCCATGTTCGAGACCGACGTCGAGCCACGCATTGCCGAACGGACCGGCGGCCGGCGTGTTCGTCGGCGCGTGCTCAAGATTACCGGCCGCTCCGAGTCGCAGGTCGAGGAGCTGGCGTTTCCCGTGTACTCGACGTTCGGCACGGCCGACGCGCCCGTGGAGACGACCATTCTGGCGGCGCCCGGTCAGATCGAGCTTCATGTCTCGGCCGCCGGGTCTGATGCCCGCGCGTTGACGCAGACGCTCGACGACGCGGTCGCGAGACTCGAGGCCGCGGTCGGCACGGCGGTGTTCAGCACCGACGGTCGAACGCTCGAAGCCGTCGTCGGCGCGCGGTTGAAGGCGCGCGGCTTGCGGATCGCCGCGGCCGAGTCCTGTACCGGGGGCGGACTGCTCAGCCGGCTCACCGATGTGCCGGGCAGCTCGGCCTGGGTTCTGGGCGGCGTCATCGCCTACGCGAACGACGTCAAGGTCGAGCAGCTCGGTGTGCCGCCCGCGCTCATCGCGGCACATGGCGCCGTGAGCGAATCGGTGGCGCAGGCGATGGCTGAAGGCGTGCGAGAACGGCTGCGAGCGGACGTCGGCGTGGCGATCACCGGGATTGCCGGTCCCGACGGCGGGTCTCCGGAAAAGCCCGTCGGCACCGTCGTCATCGCGACCACCGGTCCAGCTGCGGCCGTGCGAACATTTCTGTTCCCCGGCGACCGTGAGGCCATCCGCCGCTTCGCGACGACCGCGGCGCTCGAGATGCTGCGGCAGGGACTCCTGTAGACGAGGGTTCGAGGAGTGCGAAGAGGTCAAGGGGTTCGAGGCCGCCCTCGAACGCCTCGAACGCTTCGACCTCTTCGCCGTGAGCCATGAGCCTCAGCCCTAAGCCGGTACAATTACCTCCGTGTCACCTGACCCGAGACATCGCGCCGCTGTTCTCGGCGCTGGAAGCTGGGGGACGGCCCTCGCCGTGCACCTGAGCGGCTGCGGTCATGACGTGCGCCTCTGGGCTCGCGACCCGTCGCTCGTGACCGAGATGGCCGCGCGGCGCGCGAATCCAAGGTATCTGCCAACCGTGACGTTTCCGGCGTCGCTCGTTCCGACGACGTCCGCTGACGAGGCTCTCGAAGGCGCTCGCTACGTGGTCCTGGCCGTGCCGTCGCACGGGTTACGGGGCGTCCTTCGTGGCGCCGCCGCGGCGATCCCGTCGAACGCGGTGCTTGTCAGCGCCACCAAGGGCCTCGAGAGCCACACGCTGCTCCGCATGTCGGAGGTGGTCGCCGAAGAAACTGGCGCCGGCCGCCCGATTGTCGTGCTGTCCGGGCCCTCGTTCGCCTCGGAGGTCGCCCGCGGCAAACCAACGGCGCTCGTGGCGGCGTCGAGCGATGCCGCGGCCGTTCGTGCCCTGCAGGATGAGTTCAGGAGCTCGTACTTCAGGCTCTATGGATCAGACGACGTCGTGGGCGTGGAGATTGGCGCGGCGCTGAAGAACATCATTGCAATTGCGGCGGGCGTGGTGGAATCGGCGGCACTCGGACACAACGCGCTGGCCGCACTCATCACCCGCGGACTCGTCGAGATCTCCCGCCTGTCGTCGGCGATGGGCGGACGGCGTGAGACGCTGGCTGGCCTGAGCGGTCTTGGCGACCTCGTCCTGACGTGCACCGGCAGTTTGAGCCGGAACCGACACGTGGGAATCGAACTTGGCCGCGGCCGGGCGCTTCCCGACATTCTCGCGAGCACCCGGATGGTCGCGGAGGGTGTGATGACGACAGCCGCCGCCCTGGAACTTGGAACGCGGTACGGCGTCGAACTGCCAATCGCGGGCGAGATGGCCGAGGTCCTTGCGGGTCGGGAGACGGCGGCCGACGCCGTCGGCCGTTTGATGGTGCGCAGGCAGCGCGGCGAGTTCGAAGAGGCCGTGACATGACGTCGCTGTTCTCCCGAGTCCGCGAAGGACTTGCACGAACGGCCCAACAGATTCGCGAGAAGCTTCGAAGCGCGGAGCCGGCGACGGTCGCATCGACGCCCGGAGCGACGAAGCCGCGCGCCAGCGTCGACACGAATCGAGGCGCTCGAAGACGCGTTACTGACGGCCGACGTGGGTCTCGGCGCGACCGAGCGAATTCTCGAGGCGGCCCGCGATGAGTCCGAGGGCACACTCGGCGAACGGGTCGAGCGAACGATCATGCGCATCCTGCTCGACGTTCCTCAGCCGCGCGAGATCACGACGCGCCCGCACGTCGTCTTGATGGTTGGCGTGAACGGAACCGGCAAGACGACGACGGTGGGGAAGCTGGCGCGCTTCTATCAGGCGTCGGGGAAGTCCGTCATGGTATGTGCGGCCGACACGTTCCGCGCCGCCGCCGTAGAACAGCTCGCGGTGTGGGCGGAACGGGCCGGTGTCGATCTCGTCCGCGCGCAGTCGGGCGCCGACCCGGCCGCCGTGACGTTCGACGCCGTGTCCGCCGCCAAGGCCCGCGGCCGAGACGTCGTGCTCGTGGACACCGCGGGCCGGCTCCACACGCGGTCCAATCTCATGGCCGAGCTCGACAAAATCCGTCGCGTTGTCGGCCGCGAAGTGCCGGGTGCCCCACATGAGGTGTTGCTCGTGCTCGACGCCACCGTCGGCCAGAACGGCCTCGTCCAGGCCCGCGAGTTCATGGCGGCCAGTGGGGTGACGGGGATCGTGCTGACGAAGCTCGACGGCACCGCAAAGGGCGGCGTCGCCGTCGCGATCGCGCACGACCTCAAACTCCCGATTCGTTACGTCGGCGTCGGGAGAGGGACTCGACGACCTGTTGCCGTTCGACGCGGCGGCGTACGTGGACGCGCTCTTCACCGAGAAGTGGTGACACGCCCCGACGATCGCGTGTGGATGGAGCGCGCGCTCTTTCACGCCGAGCGTGGCCGTGGCCGGACCTCACCCAATCCGATCGTTGGCGCCGTCGTCGTCGACGCCAATGGCATCGTGGTCGGCCAGGGGGCGCATCTTGGCGCGGGCGGCCCTCATGCCGAGGTCGTCGCGCTCGATCGTGCCGGAGCGCGAGCTCGCGCGGGCACGCTGTATTGCACGCTCGAGCCGTGCAGTCACACCGGCCGCACCGGTCCTTGTGTCGAGCGCATTCGAGCCGCAGGGGTCCGGCGGGTCGTCGCCGCGACCGGCGACCGCAACCCACACGTCGCCGGCCGGGGCTTCGCGTACCTGCGATCGCATGGCATCGAGGTGGTCGAAGGCGTCGGCGTGGAAGCGGCCGAGCACCAGCTCGCTCCGTTCTTCACGTGGGTCGGGCAGGCCAGACCGTTCGTGATCGCCAAGGTTGCGGCATCGCGCGACGGATTCATCGGACGCGCCGGCGGCCGCGTGATCCTCACGGGTGCGGAAGCCGACCGCTACTTCCATCGCCAGCGAGCGGAGGTTGATGCGATCGCGGTCGGTTCTGGAACGATCCTGGCTGACGACCCCGAGCTCACTGCGCGTGGCGCCTACCGTTTCAGACCTCTCACGCGGGTGATCTTCGATTGGCGGGGTCGTGTGCCGGCCGCCGCCCGCGTGTTTTCGACGCTGCTTGCCGGGCCGGTCATAATGGTAGTGAGTCAGGCCGCCGTCGAGGCAGACTCGGCGCGGTTTGCCGGCCTGGCCGAGCGTGGAGTCGTCATTCACGCTCCTCGAGTTCGAGAGCTGAAATCCGTGCTGACCTGGCTCGCCGGGCGCGAGATCGTCACGCTTCTCGTCGAGGGAGGAGCCGCGCTGCACACGGCGTTCGCGAGCGCGGAAGTGATCGATCGTGTGCAGTGGGTCATGACGCCGCATCATCTCGGGTCGGGCGTTCCGGCCGCGCCGATTTCGCCCGAGGCGTTCGGCGCGACGGGCACGCGCAGGCGGCTCGGCCCGCGAGGAAACGACGAGCTCATTGAGTTCGATGTTCACAGGACTGGTTGAAGCAACCGGGCGCGTCGAGCGCCTCGAAGGCCGCGACGAGGGCCGCCGTCTGCAGGTGTCCGCGTCGTTTGTGGACGAGCTGCGGGACGGCGACAGCGTCGCCGTCAATGGCGTGTGCCTCACGGTTGTGGAGACCGACGGCAGAACGTTCACGGCCGATTCTTCCCGGACGACGCTCGAAGCGACTTCGCTGGGGACGGTTCAGGTCGGCCGGCTCGTCAACCTCGAGCGGCCCGTTCGCGCAGATGCGAGGATGGGCGGGCACTTCGTGCTCGGCCACGTCGATCAGACGTCGTCAATTCGCCGGCTTGGCCCGGACGGCGATGGATACTGGCTCGAGGTCGATGTGCCGGACGCGCTCGAGGCCTACGTGATCCCGAAAGGTTCGATCGCCATCGACGGGATCAGTCTGACGATTGCCTCGCTCAAGGACCGGACGGTCGGCGTGCAGATCGTTCCGTTCACGTTCGCGCACACGTCGCTTCGCGAGGCGCGTGCCGGTGATGCGGTGAACCTCGAAACCGACGTTCTCGGAAAATACGTCGCACGACTATTGGAGCGCCAACCATCATGAGTCGCCCTCTTCGCCTTGCTGACCGTCCACGGCGTCGGTCGCCCTTCGCGAGCGTGGAGAGCGCGATCGAGGCGATCGCCGCGGGCAAGATGATCATCGTCGTGGACGACGAGGACCGCGAGAACGAGGGCGACCTCACCATGGCCGCCGATCGCGTCACGCCCGACGCGGTCAACTTCATGGCGCGGTACGGACGCGGACTGATTTGCCTGGCGATGATGCCCGACAGGCTCAATCAACTCGAGATTCCCCTGGAGGTCAGCCACAACGCCGCGCGCCGCGACACCGCGTTCTGCATGTCGATCGACGCGCACGTCGGGACGAGCACCGGCATCTCGGCCGCGGATCGCGCGCGAACCATCAAGGTGGCGATCGCGCCCGACACGGTGCCACGCGACCTGGCCCGTCCCGGCCACGTGTTTCCCCTGCGCGCCCGCACGGGCGGTGTGCTCGTCCGGTCCGGCCACACGGAGGCCGCGGTCGACCTGGCGCGGATCGCAGGCCTGCAATCGGCCGGCGTCATCTGCGAGATCATGAACGACGACGGCACGATGGCGCGCGTCCCGGAACTCTCGAAGTTCGCGCGCAAGCACGGCCTGCTGATGATCACGATCGCGGATTTGATCAGGCACCGCATGCGGACGGAGAGCCTGGTCCGGCGCGTGGCCACGGCGGAGCTGCCGACCGATGATGGTGCGTTCACGCTTCACGCCTACGAAAGCGGAATCGACGGCGAATCGCACGTGGTCCTCGTGCGTGGCGACATCGGCGACGGCCAGCGCGTCATGGTGCGCGTGCATTCGAAATGTCTGACCGGCGACGTGTTCCACTCGCTCCGCTGTGACTGCGGTCCGCAACTCCACGCGGCGATGAAACAGATCGCCGCCGAAGGCCGAGGTGTGCTTCTCTACCTGCACCAGGAAGGTCGGGGAATCGGCCTGGCCAACAAGATTCGGGCCTACGAGCTCCAGGACCAGGGGCTCGACACCGTGGAAGCCAACGAACGCCTCGGCTTCAAGGCCGACCAGCGCGACTATGGCATCGGCGCGCAGATCCTGCGGGACGTGGGCGTCCGGACCATGCGCCTGCTCACGAACAACCCCCGCAAGTTCGTCGGTCTCGAAGGCTACGGGCTCGTCGGTCACCGAGACGCTGCCGCTCGAAATCGCACCGCCGAGCGAATTCTCGAGACGGTACCTGAAGACGAAGAAGGACAAGCTGGGGCACACGCTCAAGGGTGTGTAAGGGGACCTGGGCTTAGGGCTCGTGGCTTAGGGCTTAGGGCATCGCCTTTCTCATTCGGAGCGCTGCCGTCCGCTCGGCCACCTCCTCCTCGCAGCGACGTTCGAGTTGCTGCGCTGCAGCGAGCAGCATTGCTGCGACGACGCGGAAGTCATCGCAAGCCGCCACTGCCGAAGTCTGGTCGACCATGCCCAATCGAATCGCGATGCTGAGGAGGTACTCGCATTCTCGCGCAGAGCCGTGGGCGACGTATAGGAAACGGCAGTACTCTCACTGTTTTCGGCCGCGCGGAACCCTCAACGATGTTCGTGGCCACTGAGACCGCGGCCCGGCGGATTTGGCTTCTGAGGCCGTAGCGCTCCTCACAGGCATCGCGGATGTGAGGCGATAGACGGTCATCACAGGGAGTCGGCAAGCCCAAACGCGGCGAGTTTTCGGTGGTCCCGGCTCACGTCCGCAGTGGTGCAACCTGTGTTCCGCGACGAATTGGCGTGTTTTGACCGATTTGCCCGGGCGTGGTTGCAGAATCTTGCAATGCCGGGCGGGTTCAGATATGCTGCTATTTCTGCCACAGGCCTAGCCCTGAGCCTTGAGCCCTAAGCCTTGAGCCTGGCTCTCAAGTCCACTAAGATAACGTTTGCGCTGGAACCGGTTAGGGCCCGCTAGGGGCCCCCGGTTCTGCGCGGATGAGCGCGCGGAATGTTCGAGTCCCTCAGCACCCGGCTTCAGGAAGTCTTCAAGTCCCTGCGAGGGGAAGCCCGGCTGACGGAGGGGACAGTCGATGCGGCGCTGCGGGAAATTCGCCTGGCGCTCCTCGAAGCGGACGTCAATTTCCGCGTCGTCAAGGCGTTCATCGAGCGGGTACGGGTCAAGGCGGTCGGCGACGAGGTCCTGAAGAGCCTGACACCCGACCAGCACGTCGTGCGGATCGTGCGCGACGAGATGCTCGCGCTCTTTGGCGACGCGAAGGGCGGGTTGCCGCCTGTCGACCGGTCGCCGCGGGTGGTGCTGATGCTCGGCCTCCAGGGGTCGGGCAAGACGACGACCTCGGCGAAGCTGGCGAGGCTGATCGCGAAGCAGGGGCGCCATCCGATGCTCGTCTCG
The DNA here is from genome assembly GCA_963739035.1 of uncultured Acidobacteriota bacterium. Taxonomy (GTDB): domain Bacteria; phylum Acidobacteriota; class Vicinamibacteria; order Vicinamibacterales; family SCN-69-37; genus CAVTYZ01. The sequence continues at coordinate 43,198 of CAVTYZ010000010.1, forward strand.
ACGGACGTGCGACGGCCGGCGGCCATTGCGCAGTTGTCGGTGCTGGCGCAGCAGATCGGCGCCCGTGTGCACGACCCGGAAGGCGAGATGGATCCGGTGGCGCGCGCGACGGGCGCGCTCGCGGTGACTCGCAATCTCGGCTTCGACACGCTCATCGTCGACACGGCCGGGCGGCTGCACATCGACGACGAGTTGATGCGCGAGCTCGAGGCCGTCAAGGCGGCCGTGGCGCCGACGGATCTGCTCTACGTCGCGGACGCGATGACGGGGCAGGACGCCGTGAAGAGCGCCGGCGAGTTCAACCATCGCGTCGGCACGACGGGCGTCGTGCTGACCAAGATGGACGGCGACGCGCGTGGCGGCGCGGCCTTGTCGGTCGTCGGCGTCGTCGGCGTGCCGATTGCGTTCGTCGGCGTTGGCGAACGGTTGCAGGACCTCGAGGCGTTCCAGGCGGAGCGGCTCGTCTCGCGCATGCTGGGGATGGGCGACGTGCTGTCGCTCATCGAGCGGGCCGAGGAGGCCGTTGACGACGAGAGCCGGGAGCGGCTGGCGAAGAAGACCAGGCTCGACGACTTTACGTTCGAGGACTTTCGCGATCAGCTCCGCACCATCAAGAAGATGGGGCCGCTCGAGCAGGTGCTGGGCATGATTCCGGGCCTTGGCGCCATGAAGGATCTGAACGCGCAGCGCGAGCAGATGGACGAGAAGCAGCTCGGTCGCGTGGAAGCGATCATCTGCTCGATGACGGCGGCCGAGCGGCGGGACCACACGATCCTCAACGGCAGCCGGAGGAAGCGGATCGCGCGCGGCAGCGGCACGACGCGTCGAAGACGTCAACCGCGTATTGAAGCAGTTCGTGGAGATGCGCAAGATGCTCAAGGTGATGGCCGGCGCCGGCGGCGGCCGAAAAGGCCGTCAACGACTCATGGGCATGCTTCGCGGGATGAGATAAGAGCTCGGGTGCGACGGGTACGACAGGACGACGGGTCCGAGGAACAAACTGGCGGTGGCCATCTCGTTGTTTCGTGGCGCGTAGGGGAGGATCGCGGGGGCGCGAGCCCCCGAAGGAGAGAAGACTGATGCTAGCAATTCGTATGCGGCGAGCGGGGGCGAAGAATCGTCCGTTCTTCCGCATTGTGGTGACTGAAGCGAAGTCGGCCCGTGAGGGCCGGTTCGTCGAGGTGCTCGGGCACTACGACCCGCGCACGAAGCCGGAGACCGTGCGGATCGATCGGGAGCGGCTCGCGCACTGGATCAAGTCGGGCGCGAACCCGTCCGACACGGTCCGGACGTTGCTGGACCGTCTGCCGGCGGACGCGCCGGCTGCCGAGGCGCCGGCGGCTTCGTGAGCCGCGCGCGCGACGTGGTCGAGGTCATCGCCAAGGCGCTGGCCGCGCGACCGGAAGACGTCGAGGTCACCGAGTACGAGCGCCGCGATCAGACAGTCGTCGAACTGACGATGGCGCCCGGTGAACTGGGACGAGTGATCGGCCGGCAGGGCCGCACGGCCGCGGCGGTGCGAACGCTCGCGGCGACCGCCGGCGAATTGGACGGTCTGAAAGTCGCCGTCGATTTTCAGGACGAAGAGTACGGAACACCACGTTGACGTGACGTGGTTCGTCGTACCACGTCACGTCAAGTGGGTTCCAATGGGCGCAGAGGGACGGATCGTGGACTGGACCTCGATGGTCACCGTCGGCCGCATCATCCGGCCGCACGGCAACCGAGGGCACGTCGTGGTGCACCCGGAGTCCGATTTCGCCGAAGACCGGTTCAGGATCGGCGAGATCCTCCGCGTTCAGCGCCCCGACAAGCCGGAGGAGTTGGGCGAACTGATGGTCACGGCGAGCCGGTACCACGACGGCCGCTGGGTCGTCGGGTTTCAAGGCGTCGCGTCGATCAACGACGCCGAAACGCTCCGGGGACTCGAGCTGCGCATCGCGGAAGAGGACTTGCGCGCGCTCGGGCCTAACGCGTTTTACGTCCACCACCTCGTCGGGTGTGAGGTGCGGACGGTGACAGGCGAGCGGGTAGGCGTCGTCGATCGCGTCGACCTCGCGACTGCCGTGCCGGTCCTGGTGGTCGCGGGCCGTGGCGAGGTGCTCGTCCCGTTCGTGGATGCGATTTGCCGCCGCGTGGATCCCGCGGCGCGCGCTGATCGAGATCGATCCGCCGGATGGGCTGATCGCGCTGAACGGCGCCCGGGTGTAACGGCGATGGTGGTGGATATCGTCACCATTTTCCCGGCGATGGTGGAGGCGGCGCTCGCGGATGGAGTGGTCGGGCGAGCGCGCGCGAGCGGGGTGCTCGACATTCGCGCCCGTGATTTGCGCGTGTTCACCGACGACCGGCACCGCACCGTGGACGACCAGTCGTACGGCGGCGGGCCGGGCATGGTGATGAAGGCTGAACCGCTGGTCCGCGCGGTCGAGGCGATCGCGGCTGAGCGTGGGGCGCCTTCGGCGGTCGTGCTGATGTCGCCGCAGGGGCGGTTGCTCACGCACCGCCTGGCAGAAGAGTTGAGCCGCGCCGAGCGGGTCATCGTCCTGTGCGGACGATACGAAGGGGTGGATGAACGGGTCGCGGAAACAGTCGTGACCCATGAGATTTCGATCGGCGACTACGTTCTGACCGGCGGCGAACTGCCGGCCCTCGTGCTGGTCGATGCGATGACCCGGCTCGTGCCCGGGGTGGTAGGGGAGGCGGAGTCGCTCGTCGGTGAGTCGTTCGTTGGACGCTGGCTCGACCACCCGCACTACACGCGGCCGGCGTCGTTCCGTGGCCGTGAGGTCCCGGCGGTGCTGATGTCCGGGAATCACGCCGAGATCGACGCGTGGCGGCGCCGGGAGCGCATTCGAAGGACCAAAGCGCGCCGGCCCGATTTGATTGACGAGGCGGCGCTGACCGAAGACGGAGCGGCGGGAGTTGAAGGCGATTGAGAAGTCTTGAGCCCTAAGCCTTGAGCCCTAAGCCTGACCGAGTTCTTAACCTGAGGAGTACCTGTCATGAAAGCGATTGAAACCGTCGAACAGCCGCACCTGACCGCGCGGCCCGACATGCGCTCTGGCGACACCGTGCGCGTGCACGTGAAGGTCCGCGAAGGCGACAAGGAGCGCATCCAGGTCTTCGAGGGAACCGTCATCGCGCTTCACCGCGGCGGCGTGCGGGCCACGTTCACGGTCCGCAAAGTGTCGTTCGGCCAGGGCGTCGAACGCATCTTCCCGCTGCATTCGCCGACGATCGACAAGATCGATGTCGTCCGCAGCGCGAAGGTGCGTCGCGCCAAGCTCTACTTCCTGCGCGACCTGAAGGGCAAGGCGGCGCGCATGAAGGAAACGAAGCGCGCCTAGGCGGGCAAGGTTCCGTCCATGCGCGGCGCCTCACGCAGCATCGAAAACGAGTTGCGGCGGCTGGGGTACGTGCACGTGGCGGGTGTCGACGAAGTCGGGCCGTGGGTGCCTGGCCGGGCCAGTCGTGGCCGCGGCCGTGGTGCTTCGGGCCGAGCGGTACGTCGCGGGCGTGGCCGATTCCAAGCTTCTCACGGCCGCGCACCGCGAGCGGCTGTTCGACGAGATCGTCGAGGCCGCGGTCTCGTGGCGCGTGGCGGTCGTGGATGCCGGGGAGATCGATCGCCTCAACATCCACCGCGCGTCGCTCTACGCCATGGAACTGGCCGTCATGGGTCTCGAACCGCTCCCAGGGTTCGTCGTCGTGGACGGTTTTCGCATTCCGAATCTCCTCATGGCGCAGCGCGCCATTCCCGGCGGCGATCGCCGGTCCACCGCGATCGCGGCCGCGTCGATTCTGGCCAAAGTCACGCGCGACAAACTGATGCACGACCTGCACGCGCAGGATCCCCGGTACGGATTCGATCGCCACAAAGGCTACGCGACCAAAGATCACCTCGACGCAGTCAGCCGATTCGGGTACTCGCCCGTCCACCGTCGCACGTTCAGGCCGCCATCGCTCTTTGATACGATGCCGGACTGATCAGCCCTCTCCAGACGAGGAAGACACCCATCGCTTTCCTGACGCGTCTGCTGTTCGCGATCTACTTCATCGAGACAGGCCTGCTGTTGATCGTTGGCCCGTGGACGGAATGGTGGTCGCGGAACCTCTTCGCGCAGCTGCTGCCGTGGCTACAGCTGATCATGGCGTGGTCGCTCACGCGTGTCGCCGTCAACGTCCTTGGACTGGTGACGGCGTTCGCGGGCTTGAGCGAGGTCTGGCGACTCCTCGTCCGCCGGCCGTACCCCGACCTTCCTCGACACCGTGAACGGCTTGCCGATTCCGGCGATTTGTCTCGTGACGGACCGGCGCCGCCTGGCGCCGGGCGCGAGCACGGAGGCGGCGGTCTCGGCACTCGAGCGCTTTCTCGATCAGGCGGTTGAGGCGGGCGTCGATCTCATCCAGCTGCGCGAGCGGGACCTCGACGCCGGAGTCCTGTGCCGCGTGGTCCGGCGCCTCGTGGATCGAACTCGGGGCAGCGGCGTACGGGTCGTCGTGAACGACCGTGCCGACGTCGCGCTCGCGGCCGGAGCGGATGGCGTTCACCTTCGCGGCGACAGCCCGTCGGCCGCACGCCTGCGGCCCGTGTCGCCGGGCTGGATCATCGGACGGTCAGTGCATCACCGGGATTTGGCCCGACCCGATCCAGACGCGGACTACCTGCTGTTCGGCACCGTGTTTTCGACGACGTCGAAGCCAGACGTGACGCCGACAGGCCTGGCGCCGCTCACGGCGCTCGCGGCATCTTCGCCAGCGCCCGTGCTGGCCATTGGCGGGATCACCCCCGGGAACGCCGGCGAATGTCGCCGCGCCGGCGCATCCGGCATTGCCGCCATCAGCCCATTCCTTCCGGAGGGAAGTGCTCCCGGCGCACTCGGGATCCGCGCGGCCGTCCGCGCGTTCCGTGCGGCGCTCGGGGAGGCTTCGCCGACGGAGGCTTAGGGCTCAAGGCTTAGGGCTTCGAGCGCCGCAGAACCTCGCACCAACCCTCCGAACACCTTCGAACCAACCTCCGAACCCTCGCACCCTTCGAACCCTCGAACCCTCAGGTGTCTCTGCTAAAGTTACGCCCACTTCCCAATGGATGACCTCGGCTCCCAGTTGAAACGCGCTCGCGACGAGCGAGGCATGTCGCTCAGCGAGATCGCGAACCGTACGAAGATCTCCGTGACGGCGCTCGAGGCGCTCGAACGCAACGATCTGTCCAAGCTTCCCGGCGGGATCTTCGGGCGCGCATTCGTTCGAGCGTATGCCGGGGAGCTTGGTCTCGACCCGGACAAGACGGTCGCCGATTTTCACGTGGCGCTCGAGGAGGCAGAGCGGCGCGCGGCCGAGCGCGGCGCCCGGCGCATCGAGATTACCGCCGACGACCAGGAGTTTCTGGAACGTCAGCGGCGGGCCGTACGGCTCTTCCGCATCGCACTGGCCGTGGTGGCCATCGGGGCGGTGATCCTGGTGGGCTGGCTCGTTCGCGGGATGTTGTCGCCGGCGCCCTCAGCGCCCCCGGCCGGCGCTTCCGCTCCCGCCACGACCGCCCCCTGACCGTCCGCCGCCGGACCGCGCACCCCACTCGGAACGCATCTGCGAGAGACCGTCCATATAGACGGCGGCTCCCTGACGCTCGTCATCGTCCTTCATGGACTTGAGCAGTTCGACGGCGCGAGCGAGATCGCGCTGAATGGTCGTGCGCGTCGTGTTGTAGTACAGCCGCTTGATTTCGGCGAGTGCGTCCACAGTGAGTCCTGAAATGTGTCGTGAGACCCGCGCATTATAATGGCGACCGGATGTCACTCCGGGATTTCCGGCGACATGTGGGCCGCCTGGCGATCGTCGGTTTCACCGGTCACACTGTTCCCGCCGGGCTTCGCGAGCTCGTCGCCGAGTTCGATCTCGGCGGCGTCGTGTACTTCGCCCGCAACATCGTGGATCCGGAGCAGGTTGCCGAGTTGTCGCGCGAGGTCTCCTCGCTCGCGCGGCACTGGCCCCTCTGGATTGCCGTCGACCAGGAAGGCGGCCGTGTCGCGCGGCTGAAGGCGCCGTTTACCGAGTGGCCGCCGGCCCTGACCCTCGGTCGCAGCGGCGACGAGCAGCTCGCGGCTCGATTCGCCCGCGCGCTCGCCGGCGAACTGGCCGCGGTAGGGATCAACCTCAACCACGCGCCCGTGCTGGACGTGTTGACGCGCGCGTCCAACCCCGCGATTGGCGACCGGGCGCTGGCGGAGCGGGCCGATGACGTCGCGCGACTGGGGGCCGTGATCATCCGCGAATTGCAGGCCGCTGGTGTCGCGGCGTGTGGAAAGCACTTTCCTGGGCATGGTGACGCCGGAGTCGATTCCCACCACGAGCTCCCGATCATCGACCACGACCGCCGGCGGTTCGACGCGGTCGAGTTCGTGCCGTTCCGTCGAGCGATGGCGGAAGGCGTCGCGGCCATCATGACCGCGCACCTTCTCATTCCGGCGATTGACGACGAGCGGCCGGCGTCCATGTCGCCGACTATCGTGCAGGGCCTGCTCAAGAACTCGCTCGGGTTTCAGGGAGTCGTGTTCAGCGACGACCTCGGGATGAAGGGCGTCAGCGCGACGCGGCCCCTTCCGGTGGCCTCAGTCGACGCAATTGTCGCCGGCACCGACGCGGTGCTGCTCTGTAACTCGACAATCGAGGAGCAGATGCTGGCGATCGAAGCCATCATTCGCGCCGCCGAGACGAACCAGATCACGCAGGCACGGATTGACGATGCGATGGCGAGGCAGTTTCAGATGAAGACGCGTTTCCTCGCGCCCGATCGCCGTCAGGTGACCGTTCCGATCGGCATCGTCGGATCGGCCGCGCATCAAGCCGTCGCCCGGGATATGGCCGCGTGGCTGTAATCCCACGGACGCGAGCCGGACTCGTCAAGTTCCGGCCCGTCGAGTCCGGGGCCCGCGTGGCGCTCGCGGCGCCGGCAAGTCCGTTCGATCCTGCCGCCTTCGAGGCCGGGCTGGCGGAGCTGAAGCGCATCGGACTCGACCCGGTCATCGACGCGCGCGTCTTCGCCTCGCATCCAATCGTCGCGGGGCCGGCCGACGTGAGGGCCGCGGTCATCGCGGATGCGCTCGCGCGCCCCGATGTTCAGGCCGTGATTGCCATCCGCGGCGGCTATGGCAGCGCCGAGATTCTGCCGTACCTCGATGCCGCGGCATTCCGTCGTTCGCGGAAGGCGCTCGTCGGCTATAGCGATATCACGGCGCTGCACGCGTTCCTGAACGGTCACGTCCGGCTGACCTCGGTCCACGGCGCGATGGTGGACGGACGCTTGTCGAAGGGAGCGGACGCGTACGACGTCGCAAGTTTTCTGAACAGTCTGGGCCGCACACCACTCGGCGAACAGGCGCCCGAGGGGCTCGAGATCATTCGAGGCGGCGAGGCGACCGGGCCAATCGTCGGCGGCACGCTCATGCAGATCGCGGCGTCGTTGGGCACGCCGCACGAGTTTCTCGCGCCGCCGAGGCACGTGCTCTTCCTCGAGGACGTGGCCGAGCGGCCCTATCGCATTCGCCGGCTGCTGACACAACTGAAACAAAGCGGCCGGCTGGTGGACACGTCGGCGGTCGTGTTCGGCCAGATGGTCCGATGCGACGAGCCCGGCGGCAGCGTCACGACGCGCGGCGTGATCGCGGAGTTCTTCGCGGACTTCCCGGGGCCCGTGCTGTTCGGCTTCCCCTCGGGCCACACGACGACCCCCTCGTTGTCGTTTCCGCTCGGCGTCGAAACCCGGGTAGTGGCCAGCGGACGCCCTCGAGTCGTGTTCACCGAGGCCGCCGCGGAGTAGCGCATGCCACGATTTCATTTCATCGGCATCTGCGGGACCGCGATGGCGACCGTGGCGGCCATGCTCAAGGCTCGCGGGTCATCACGTGCAGGGCTCCGACCACGCGATGTACCCGCCGATGAGCGACTACCTCGTCCGCGAAGCCATCACGACGTTCGACGGTTACCGGCCCGAGCACATCACGCCGGAGATCGACGTCGTGGTGGTCGGAAACGCGATCTCGAGAGGAAACCCGGAACTCGAAGAAGTGCTCGATCGGAAGATTCGGTTCGTCTCGCTGCCAGAGCTCATCCGCGATCAATTCCTATGGAGTGCGCGTTCGGTCGTCGTAGCCGGAACGCACGGGAAGACCACGACGACGGCCCTCACGGGATGGCTGCTCGCGGCCGGCGGCCTCGACCCGAGCGTGCTCGTGGGCGGAATTGCCGTGAACTTCGACGGGAGCTACCGGCTGGGATCGGGCCGCGAGTTCGTGATCGAAGGCGATGAATACGACAGCGCGTTTTTCGACAAGACGGCGAAGTTTCTCAAATACCTGCCGGACATCGCGGTGATCGGCAATCTCGAGTACGACCACGCCGACATCTACCCGGACATGGAGTCGCTGCGAACGGCATTCCGCCGCTTGCTCGCGCTCGTGCCACGCCGGGGTCTCGTGGTGATTGGGGCCGACAGCCCGGAAGCGCTGCGGCTCGCCTCGCTGGCTCGGTGCGAAGTCGTCACGTTCGGCACCGACGTGGAGGCCGACTGGCGGGTGGCCTCGGTGGACGCCGCGGATGGCGCCGTGGGTTTCGACGTCACGCGCAAGGGTGAACCGTACGGCCACTTCGAATCTCACCTCTACGGCGCCCACAACATCAGGAACGCGCTGGCGGCGCTCGTCGTTGGCGACTCGGTCGGCCTGTCCGCCGCCGAGATGGCCAAGGCGCTCGCGAGCTTCCGCGGCGTCAGGCGCCGGATGGAGCTTCGCGGAGTCGCGAAGGGCGTGTCCGTCTTCGATGACTTTGCCCACCATCCCACCGCGATTCTGGAGACGCTCCGTGGCGCGCGTTGGTCCAACCCGGGGCGTCGCCTGTGGGCGATCTTCGAGCCACGGTCAGCGACGTCGTGCCGCCGCGTGTTCCAGGACGACTTCGCACGCGCGTTCATCGAATCAGGCGCGGACGAGATCATTCTGCCCGACGTGTTCCGCGCCTCGCTCCCGCCTGAGGAACGGCTCTCCGTCGATGAGCTGGTAACGGCTGTCGACGGCGACGGACGGCGCGCCCGTCACATTCCGACGGTTGATGAGATCGTGCGAACTGTGGCGGCGGAAACAGGGCCGGGCGACGTGGTGGTGATCATGTCGAATGGTGGCTTCGACGGCATCCACGAAAGGCTGCTGGCTGCTTTAGACGGGTAAGGCACGACGAATGGATGTTCCAGGCTTCGAGGATGCAGCCAACGAGTTGCTGGGCGCGGGACGTCTGACCGCCAACGTGCGGCTCGCGCCTCTGACGACGTTCCGTGTCGGTGGGTCGGCCGATTGGCTCGCGGATGTCCGGTCGGTGGACGAGCTGCGGCCGCTCCTCGCCATCGCGCGCACCTCGAGCGTGCCGGTCACGGTGCTTGGCGGGGGGTCGAACGTCGTTGTGTCGGACCGCGGCGTTCGTGGACTGGTCGTACGGCTCCTGCTCACCGGCATAACACAGCCCGACAGGAGCACCGTGCGCGCCGAGGCCGGTGTCACCATCAACGGTCTCGTGCGCTGGACGATCGGACGCGGGCTGGCGGCACTCGAGGCGTGGGCCGGAACTCCGGGCACGGTTGGCGGTGCCGTGTACGGCAACGCGCACTGGCAAGGGCGGAACATGGGCGACGTCGTGAGCCAAGTGCTTCTCGCGACGCGAACGGGTGAGCTCGAGGTCGTTCCCGGTTTGGAGATGGAGTTTGGGTACGACACGAGTCGCCTGCAGCGCTCCAGCGAAATTCTGGTATGGGCAGAGTGCCGGGTGTCGCCGGGCGAACCGACGATGCTGCGCGCCGAGGCGCGTCGATCGCTGGCGTATCGAAAACGCACACAGCCGCTCGCCAGCCCGAGCGCCGGGTGCATCTTCCAGAACCCGGATCCGATTCGTGACACGATTCCTGCCGGTGTTCCGGCCTCGGCGGGCGCACTCGTGGACCGAGCCGGGCTGAAGGGCCGGGTCGTCGGCGGCGCGCGGATCTCCGAGACGCACGGCAACTTCATCGTCAACGACGGCACGGCGACCGCCGAGGACATTCGGACGCTCGTCGGCATGGCGCGGGATGCCGTCCGTGATCGATTCGGGGTCGTGCTGCGCGACGAAGTGGTGTGGTTGGGAGCCTTCTGACGTATGGCCGAGCTCGTCATTCACGGTGGACGCTGCCTGTCCGGGACCATCTCGGTGGGCGGCAACAAGAACGCGGCGCTTCCGATTCTGGCGGCCTGCCTGTTGACCGACAAGACGTGCGAGATTCGCAACGTCCCCCAGATTCGCGACGTCGCCGTGATGCTCGCGCTCCTGCGATCGCTCGGGGCCGAGATTCAGGGCGAAGGAACGTCGACCGTTCGCGTCACGTGCCGGGACATCAGGTCAGCCGAGCCCGATCGCTCCCTCGTCGGGCGGCTTCGCGGCTCCGTGCTCCTTCTCGGTGCGCTCGTCGGTCGCATGAAGCGTGCCGTGCTCGCCCCGCCCGGCGGAGACTTTCCAGCTCGGCGAAGCATCGCGACGCACCTTCGTGCGCTATTGGCGATGGGCGCTCGGCTGGTCGACACGCCCGCCGGCCACGCAATCGAGGCGCCCGACGGACTCACAGGGGTCTCGATGTACTTGCTCGAAGCGTCGGTGACCGGAACCGAGACCGCGCTGCTCGCGGCGGCCCAGGCCGCCGGGCCCACTGAGATCCGCAACGCAGCTTGCGAGCCGCACGTGGTCGAACTGTGCCAGTTCCTGTCGGCCATGGGCGCCGGCATCACCGGTACCGGCACCTCGACGATCCGAATCGAGCCGCCTGGCACGCTCAACGGCGCGACGCATACGCTCGGCGGCGACTACATCGAAGCCGCCTCGTGGGCCGTCGTTGCCGCGGTGACGCGCGGAGAGGTCGAGGTGAAAGGGGTGGCCGCCGTCGACCTCGAGCCGATCGCGGCGGTGCTCGCGGAAATGCAGCTTCGGTTCGAGCTCGAAGACGGCCGCTTCGCGATCCATCCGTCGGATCTCGTCGGCATCCGGCGACTCACGACAGGGCTCTGGCCCGGATTCCCCAGCGATATCGTGAGCCTGGTCACCGTGCTGGCGACACAGGCGACAGGCGGCACGCTCGTGCACGATTGGCTCTACGAATTGAGGCTCTTCGCGCTCGAACAGCTCAGCGCGATGCGGGCCGACCTGTTTCTGTGCGATCCGCACCGTATCATCGTGACCGGCCCCACCAGGCTGCGTGGCAGAACACTCGACAGCCGGGACATCCGATCCGGCATGGCGGTCGTCGCCGCAGCCCTCGCGGCGGAAGGTCAGAGCACCGTGCTCGAAATCGAGACCGTGGAGCGGGGCTACGAAGACCTGGTCGGCCGGCTCACATCGCTCGGGGCCGATGTCTCACGGCAGGGCTGACGTCAGCGCTGAAGTTCGACGCCGGGTGGAATCCGGAACGCGAACACGCTGTCGGCGATGCCCTGGTTCTCGCGAAGGTTCGAGAAACGGAAGGCACGGACCGTGCTCTGATCGTCGCGGATCTCGAGACCCATCAGCCGAAGGGTGGTTCGGTCGACGGCGAGCGTGATCTCCGTGTAGTCCGGCTGTGGCGTGCGCGGAGTGAGCGTGAGCCGCCATTCACCAGCCGGCTGGCTGGGCGCCAACTTCGCCGTGAAATCGCGTGTGATGTCGCCCCGTCCCGTCAGCAGGAGCAACGCTGTTGACGTCTGCTGGTTCAGCGCGACCTCGCTGACGACCTTGTCTCTTGGAAAGTAATTGAACAGCCGCGTGCCATCCGAAACGACCTCGTGGCGGCTGCCGGTCTCGAGCGTCCAGCGCATCCGGACCGGCTTCTTGACGATGACCTTCCCGCGGTCTGCACCGCCGCCGAGCGACAGGCCGCTCGTGGTCGTCAGCGTAAAATCCGCCGTGAAATCGCGAATCGTGGCGTACCGATTCTGGACGCGAGCGGCGAGCATGTCGGCAGACGGCGCCGCCTGCCGCGCGTCGACCGCGGCGGCAGTCACCGCAAGAAACACGCTCAAGGCGAGCATGAAAGGGCGCACAACCGTAGTCTAGCAGGGCCGTCCCCGGGGGCGAGGGAGGCGGAGCCACGAGCGCGGCGTGTTCAGCGTGTCAGTGGAGAACCAGAACCGACGCCACAGCCCTGAGAAGGATTTCGACGGCAGCCTCGGTCTCGCCGTTCGGGTCCATGATGAACGCGAAGCCGGCGAGGAATCTCGGCGATCCATCCGCGGACTCGACCGAACGGCAATGGCGCGCGGTCGCGCGCATCAGGACCTCGATGCCGTTCTGCGTGATGAAGCGGAAGCGATGAGCCGCACCGACCGGAAAGTCGACCGAGCTCTCAACGGCGAAGCCTCCGTTGCTGAGGTCGCGGACGTCGAGCGGAACGTTCATGGGGACGAGCTGGCCGTGGAGCTGCCCCATCACTTCGATCCGCGTGGAGCGGCCCGAGGCGGCGCTCGCCGACGCTGAGGTTGGACGGGTTCTTTGTCGCATCTTGAGGTCTCAGCCAGTTGTCGCCACGCAACGGCCGTGCCATGTGGCGTCGTGCAGATACCGTGCCATTGTGGCGGACTCGACCGGACAAGAACGTCAGGTCCCGGGCGGTTCGTGACGATTTCGGCGCGGGACCTCGTACCGCGATGCCGAAACCGATATCGAAATAACGGTTTTGGAATTCTCTCGCTGACGGAGGGCCGTCACGATCGCGCGGGGCTCCCTGTCGAGAGACCGTCCTTCAACTGCTTCAAGCGATGCTCGAGGCGCGCTGTTTCTGCCGCGGCGTCTCGCGCGCGTCGCTGCTCAGCCGTGAACGTGTCACGAAGCCTCTGAAGCTCTGCGTTCGCCTCGTCAAGCGCCTTCGCCAGCCGATCGCGACCTGCCTCGGCACGCTCGACCGCCTGCCGCGCGCGGGTGAGCGCCTGATCGGCCTGACGCGCGCCCGCATGAGCGGTGACGAGCGATCGCTCCACCGCTGCGGATTCTCGGCGACGTTCCGCCGTTTCACGCGCCGAGCGTTCCGCCGCGGTCTCCGACTGCGCGCGCTCGCGCCGAGTACCGGTCAATCGCCACGACCTCCGCGACCTGCCGAGCGGCCGCGCCGCCTCTGGGAAGGAGGCCGGCCAGTGCGGCGAACCCTCGGGGACGGAGGGGCCGAGTCAGGCGGCCGGGCGTATCGGGCCAGGGGAGTGCCTGAAGGGTCTCGGTGATGGCGATCGTGGTCGCGCTAGTGGCCGGATCGCCGGCGGCAGTCAGCAGCTCCTGAGTCGCGTCGACGGCGGCTTTGAGCGCGGCGCCGTGAACCAACTCCGCGCGCTCGAGGTCGACAGGCTTGCCCGCAAGCCGTCGCGCATGGGCCGCTCGAACACCTTCGCCGGCGGTCGTGAGCCGGTCAAACACTTTTCGGCGCTTCCAGTAGAGTTGATTGATCGCCCACGCCGGCGTCGTCGGCTTCTGAAGCTTCCGGATGGACGGCCCGTCGGCGCCGGAGCGCTTCGAGAGCGCATCACGAGCCGATGTGAACTCGCCGAGCGGCAGTTGGTAAAGCCGATCGATCTCGCTGTCGTCCGGAGGCGTGGTCACCCTCGACGCCTACTGGTTCGTCGGCTGCGCCGGCACCGTTCGCAGGTACGTCCAGATCGCCTGCATCTCGACGTCCGTCATACGGTTCGCATACGGCATCACGAAGGACATCGGCGGTTGGACTGGCGTGCCGTCCGGCCGCGTGCCCTCGCGCATGGTCTTGGCAAACTGCTCGTACGTCCAGCTGCCGAGACCCTCAGTGTGCGGTGTGATATTTCTGGCGGGTACCCACGCCGGATCTCCGCCGACGATCGGTCCACCGGCGAGGTTTTCGCGGTGGCATCCCGTGCAGATTGCCGTCAGGTGGCGTCCAAACTCCGCCGTGGCTCCGGCCTCTGGCGGCGCGATTGCGTGCGGGGCGTTGTGGTCGCGAATCCGCTCCACAGCGATAGGCATCTGGCCTGTGGCCACGAGCACCTTACCCAGTGGCCCGAGCGCCACACCGGGGCACTTCGTTGTCCACGGGAGGGACGGATCGGATGTAGGTCACGATATCCGAGAGCTCCTGATCCGACATCAACTGGAAGTCCTCCGACGGCATCGTCGCCGGCCGCCCATCCGGGAGAATCCCGTGCCGGACGATGTGATCCCAGTCTACGGGACGGTAGTTGGTGGTGCGGCTACCGCCTCCTGTCGTGATGTTCGGCCCGAGGAGGGTGCCCATGGGAAATGCGTCGATCATGGTGCCGCCACCGAAGTTCTTGCCGTGGCATGCGATACACACATATCGCGATTCCACGAGATGGCGTCCGCGCTCGGCCGCGCGGACGAGAGCGACCTGGGCGCGTTCTGCGTCAGGCACGGCGGCGGCCTCCGCTTCGGTCAGCGGAAACGGCACCGGGAAATCAACGGTGTGCGCCTGGAACGTCTGCGACAGCTTTCGATTTGACGCGACGGTGGCCCAGATGTAGCCGCCAACAACGAGAAGAATAAGGATGACGACGAGCGCGGCGACGATCTTCAGAAGGGTTTTCATCGTTGGCGAGGCTCCCGGGCCAAAGTGCCGGGGAGTACCGCCGCAGATGTTACCAAAACCTCGGGAGTCGCTTCAGCCCTTGCGCGTGATCTTGAACGTTCCCTCGCCGCTGTTGTCGATGGCCCGCCCGGTCGCTGTACCTTTGACGACCGTGCCGTCGAGCGTGAAGAGGACCTTCGAATCGCCGACTTGACCAAGGCCGAGTTTGATGGCGCCGGTCTTCGGGATTGAATGCGCCCGCCTTCACGTCCGCCGGCCCCGGAAGACCTGAGACTGTGCCGGACACTGCGCTCTTGCCGTCGAATTTCAGCTCCATCGTCACGGCAAAGCGCTGGCCAGAGTCGGGTACGAGCTCTCCCGTCCAGGTGCCGGAGATTGGGTCGGCCTGCGCCGCTGTCGCCACTCCAACGGGAACGTGGGACAACAAGAGAGCACAGCACATCACGGCGAACCATCTACGCGTCATGGCTAGTCCTCCCGGAGGGCAACGACCGGATCAACGCGCGTCGCTCGAAGCGCGGGCAGCGCAGCTGCGGCGAGCGCGGCCACAAGCATGGCGGTCAGTGGGTAGGCGAGGTTCCAGGCATCGAGCGGACGGACATCGAAGAGGAGCGTTTCAACGAAGCGAGACAGATAGAGCCCGCCTGCAAGTCCGAACGCGGCGCCGACCACGGTTGTCACACCGATGTCCGTCAAGACGGTGCGGATGACGCCCAGTCGAGAGCCTCCGAGCGCCACGCGCACGCCAATCTCGCGCGTCCGCTGTACTACCGAGTAGCTCAGAACACCGTATAGACCGACCGCCGCGAGCACGAGGCCTACCGCGGCGAAGAATCCCGAAAGCAGCGCCAGCAGGCGCTCGCGCAGCAGCGTGCGGTCCACCACGGCCGACTGCGTCGTCGTTGCCGTGACGCGGAACAACGGATCGCCGGCTCGGACTGCATCGCGGAGCCGGGCGGTGAGCGTCTCCGGACTGCCACTGGCTCGCACGTGAATCGTGCCATTGCCGCGAAACCAAAGAGGGAAGTAGAGCGTGGGCGCGGGACTGTCGCGCAAGCTGTGCCGAGTATCGGCAACGACACCGACGACCTCGTGCCGATCGCTGCCGCTGTCGTCGAAATTGCTCTCCACGACGCGGCCGATCGCCGGCTCATCGCCGAAATAGCGTTTCGCGAACGACTCACTCACGATGACCACCGCGCTCGTCGGGACGGCCGTCTCCTGGTCCGTGAATACCCGGCCGGCGAGGAGGGGAATCCTCATGGTCTCGAAAAAGCCCGAGGTCACGGGTGCCATCGTCGTCTCGACCCGCTCGAACTCGGTGTTCGGCACCCGAAACCCGTGCGTCCAGGCCCGGCCGATGAGATTGAAGTCGGCCGAAGCGGCCGATTCCACTCCTGTAACGCCGCGGAGTTGGTCGAGCACGCGAATGAGCGCTTCACGCCGCAATGGCGGCTCGACGCGCCGAACGGGCTCAACAGAAAGCAGCACGATGTTCGAGCTGGCGAACCCAGGGTTGAGACTCGCGAGCCGGGTGAACGAAGCCACGAGCAAACCGCCCACAAAGAGAATCGCCAGACTGAAGGCAACCTGGACCGCGACGAACGGACGCATCAGGCCAGCGCGCGCCACGGTCCGGGTCCCGCCGGCCCTCAGGGCCGTCATCGGCGCCACATGGGATGCGCCAACGGCCGGGGCGATCCCGAAGAGCGCCGTCAGCACGACCATCAGGCCCGCGACTACTGAAGCGAGACGCCAGTTCACGACAAGGTCCAGGGAGACCGGGTCGTCGGATGACGTCAGCATGCCGACGATCGCCGGCGCCGCGGCGCCGGCAAACAGCAGGCCCAGGAGACTCGCGGCAGCCGCGACCAGTGCGGTCTCGATGAGGACCTGCTGGATCAGGCGCCCGCGCCCTGCGCCAATCGAGAGGCGGAGCGACATCTCGTGCTCGCGCGCTCTCGTGCGCGCCAGAAACAAGTTCGCGACGTTGGATCCGGCGATCAGCAGGACCAACATCGCGATCCCGCCGAGAATCCACAACGGACGTTCGAACTGCGACCGGAGGGGCGAAGGGCCGTTCTCGGCTGAGCGCAGGTTCAGGGGCACTTGGATGTGACGCTGGAGCGCCTCCGGCGAATCTCCAGGCCCCCACCCGTTGAACCTCCGCCGGAAGTCCGTGAACGCCGGTTGGAGTGCGCTGGCTGCCTGTTCGACGGGCACGCCGTCCCGTAGGCGGCCGAAGATCCGGAAGAAGCTGAATTGGAAGTTCCCGAACGCCTTCGGATTGTTGTACATGGCGTAGGGCAGCCACACGTCTGTCGGGCGGCCTGGTTCCACGCCACCGAAATCCGCCTCAGTCACACCGACGATCTGGAACTGACGTGTTTGAAATGGGGCCTCCTGGTGACTCAGCCAGCGCCCGACGACGGATCGGATCGCCGCCGAACCGACGCTGCCAGAACGCGTGACTCAGAATCGCGACCGGATGCGCGCCTGGTGTCACGTCGTCCTCGGTGCTCAGGAGCCGTCCCGCCGCGGGGCTGACGCCGAGCCTCGTGAACGCATCGCCAGACACAAATTGCGTGCGAACCTGCTCCTTCTCTGCGTCGGCGCCGTCGAATGACATAGCGCGCAGGACCTGCGTGCTCATGGCGAAGAGCGCCACACGGCCGCGGCCTGCCTCGCGCAGTTGAACGAACATCGGATCGGCAAACGTCGAAGACTCGGATGTCGAAGCAGTCCCCGAGCGACCCACGTTGTAGAACGTCAAGTACACGAGTCGACCGGGCTCGCGGACCGGCAGCGGTCTGAGAATCAGCGCGTCAATCAGCGAAAACGCCGCAACGGACGCGCCGAGGGCGAGCGCAAGCGAGAGCACGGCGGCCATCGTGATGGGCGCGTTGCGGAGGTGCACCCGCAGACCAAGCCGGATGTCCCGAACGACGGACTCGAGCCACGGGACCAGCTTGACGTCGATGCTCTGCTCGCGCGCGCGCAGGCGGCTGCCGAAGCGTCGCACGGCCTGTTCAGTCGCGGCCTCGCGGGAAAGGCCCGTCGCCATCAATTCCCGGATTCGTTCGTCGACGTGGAACTGGACCTCGTCGTCCAGCTCGCGGCGGAGACGGGCCGGCCGGAATGCGTTGGTCAGTCGAGACCGGAGCGACATTGGGGATTCCTTACCTTACGCGTGCTTCAGAATGTGGCCGACTGCCGCCGTGATGGCCCGCCATCGCGCTTCCTCAGAGGTGAGCTGCTTCCGGCCGTCGGGTGTGATGTCATAGACGCGAGCCTTGCGCCCGCTGTCGGTCGTCTTCCAGCGGGCCTTGATCCAGCCGGCCTCTTCGAGGCGATGGAGCGCGGGGTAGAGCGAACCCTCCTGGCAGCGCAACGTCTCGTCGGACATGCCCTCGATCGCGGTCGCGATCCCATAGCCATGGAGCGCACCGCGTCTCGCGAGCAGGGTGAGGACCAGCAGCGGAAGTGAACCTTGAAGCGCGTCCTGTCGTGCCATGCCAAGTAATATTACTAAGATATCTTACTATGGCAAGCGTGAAGTCCACAGCCGTGCGGGACGTCTTTTCCGTCATCCTCCGCTTCCATCCAAATACGCAGGAAATGCCCTGAGGTGACGCCCTGGCGTTACAATCCGGCCCATGGCGACCGGCCCCTCCCGCTTCGTCAGGGATAACGCCTTCATCGTCGCCGCCGTGGCGCTGCCGGTCCTGGTCGGTGCCTTCTTCCTCGTGGCGTCGGCCATCCCGCGCTGGACGGTACCCGGACCCGCCTTCGATCTGGTCATGCGCGTTCCGCGCCCGTACGACACGACGCCGAACAAGGTGATCGTGGAGTTCAATGTGCGGGACGGCCGGGTCGAGGGCACGGCCCGCCCGGCGCCGCCGGACCAGGGGTATTCGCAGCGCTGGGCGCTCCTGTACTTCGACCACACCACGATGACCGTGCGGGAGGTCCCGTTCGAGCAGCCCGCGAGTCTTGCGCCCGGCGAGGAAAGCCGAACCCTCGTGGTCGAGCCACTGGCGAAAATGCGAGTCTCGGCGCAAACAACGGCGCCCGATGGTTACAGGCTGGAGAACAGCACGAGCGGCAGTCCAGGGATCGTCGGAGACCTGTTTGGAATCAGCCGCTACCGGCAAAGCGCGGCGCTCGTGAACCGGGGCCGAATTATCCGGATCGAGCTCCCTTCGCCGTTTGAGCAACCGTACTACTCGATGTCCTACGCCATCGGCTGGGTGCTCGAGCCAGGACCTCGCTGACGTGGACGACAAAGCGCGAGCACTCGCGGACATCGTGACGCTCGCGCGTCAGCACGGGCTCTCGGCGCGCGAGATTGACGAAGCGCTAGGCGACGGGCCCGCCGCAGCCGCGAGCCCGCGCGGCCATGGCGTGCTCGTCCGGGTCCTGGGCTTCATCGGCGGCACGTTCGTGTTCGCCGGCGTCGGTGTGTTCGTGGCGCTGCAGTGGGAGTCGATGAACTCCGCCGCCCGCGTGGTGATCACGCTCGGCTCCGGTCTGGCGGCGTTTGTCATGGCCGTGATGGCCAGCCGCGACGCGCGGTACGAGAAGGCGGCGACGCCGCTGTTCCTGATGGCCGCCGCGCTGCAGCCGACGGGTCTTCTGGTCCTGTTCAGCGAGTTCGGTTCGGGCGGTGACTGGCGGTGGGCGAGTCTCGTGACGTCGGGCGTGATGTCGATTCAGTTCGCCGCGACCTTCTCGGCGATTCGCCGGTCCACCCTCCTGTTCATGACGGTGTTCTTCGGCGTGCTCTTCTTCTGGACCGCGTTCGACATGCTGGACGTCGACGAGGACTTCGTGGCGCTCGTGCTGGGCGCGAGCCTGGTGCTGACGGCTGTCGGTGTCGATCGGACGCCGCATCGGGTCATCACGCCCGTCTGGTACCTCTTCGGGGCGATCGGCGTGCTCTACGGCATCTTCGATGCCGTCGAAACCACTCCGCTGGAGCTCGTGTTCCTGCTCGCGGCCGCCGGCTTCGTCTACTTGAGCGTGGCGCTGCACAGCCGGACGCTGCTCTTCGTCGCCACGGCCGCGATTCTGTCCTACACGGCGTGGTTCACCGGCGAGTACTTCGCCGATTCGGTGGGCTGGCCGATCGCGCTCATCATCTTCGGGCTGTTCCTCATCGGCCTCAGCGCGCTCGCGCTCCGCATCGACCGCGACTACGTCAGGGCGCGCTGACACACTCCTTGACAGACTAGGAGAGCGGTGGTGTACTCCTAGCTCAGCTAGGAGACTCGATGGCGCCCGACCGCGGATTTGTTGCCCGGCACGTTGGACATGCTCATCCTCAAGGCGGTATCGCTGAAGCCGCTCCACGGCTACGGCGTGCTGCTTCGCATTCAGCAGATTTCCGGGAACGCCCTGCAGGTGCCGCAGGGGTCGTTGTATCCCGCGCTGTACCGGCTCGAGCACCAGGAGTTGATCTCGGCCGAGTGGGGTGAGAGCGACAACAACCGCAAAGCCAAGTACTACACGCTCACCGCCGCCGGTCGTCGCCGCCTGCGTGAGGAGGCGGCGGCATGGAAGCGGCTTGCCACGGCGATCGCGGCGGCCATGAACACGACGGCCGACGAGGTGTGATGTGGTCGGCCGCATTCGTTCCGCCATTCGCGTGCTGTTCCGGCGGTCCCGGTTCGAACAGGGGATGTCGGACGAGCTGCGGTTTCATGTGGAGACCTACGAGGCCGATCTTCGACGGCAGGGCCTGAGCCCCGCGGAGGCGTCGCGCAGGGCGCGGGCGGCTTTTGGGAGTGTTGACGCCGTGAAAGAGGATTGCCGGCGGTCGCGAGGTCTGCGCTGGTGGGACGAACTCCGGCAGGACGTCCGCTATGCGCTGCGGCTGATGCGTCGAGCGCCGGCATTTACGGCAGCGGTCGTCTTGTCCCTGGGGCTCGGGATCGGCGCGAACACCGCGATCTTCAGCCTGATCGATGCCGTGCTGCTGCGGTCCTTGGCGGTGACCAATCCTGACGAGCTGTACTTTCTCGCGCACGGCGAGGGCGACCGGCCGAGCCAGAGCGCCAACTATCCGTTGTTCGATCGGTATCGATCCGTGCCGGCGTTCAGCGGAGTCACGACGTTCCGTTCGGCCGGCGTTTGTCGTCAACACCAATGGCGCCGCCGAACTCGTGGTCGGTCAATACGTCAGCGGAAACTACCACGGCGTCATCGGCGCTCCGTTCGTGCTCGGGCGTGGATTCACGTCGGAGCCGGACGAGCCGGCTGGCAACGACCCGATCGCGGTGATCAGTGAACGCTTCTGGCAGCGCCGGTTTGGCGGCGCGTCGGATGTCCTCGGCCAGACGATGGTGGTTGACGCCAGGGTGGTCACGATTGTCGGCGTGACTCGGGACACGGGTTTCATGTCCAGCTGGACGCTCGACGTCACACTCCCGCTGTCGATGTACGTTCAACGCAATCCGACGCACCTCTCGGCGATGGATGGGTTCACGTCGATGCCCATCATCGCCCGTCTGGCCCCAGGCGTGTCGGCGCCTCAGGCGCTTGCCGCGGCCGACGTCGTGTTCCAACAGTTCATGCAGGAGCCTGCCGTCCGCTGGGCGCGCCAGCAGTCAGCGGCAGTCGTACAGCGTCGCCCGTCTGGTGCCAGCGGGACAGGGCAATGACGAGCTGCGCTACCAGTACCGCAGTCCCTCTTCTGATCCTGATCGGTATGGCGGGCCTGGTGCTGATGGTCGCGGTGGCCAACATCGCGAATCTCCTGCTGGCGCGCGCGGCCGCGAAGGAGCGGGAGACTGCCATTCGCCTCTGTATCGGCAGCGGCCGATGGCGTCTCGTCCGGCAACTGCTGACGGAGAGTTCGGTCTTGTCGCTGGCCGGTGGTCTCCTCGGCGTGCTGCTTGCCTTCTGGGGTACGGGCCTGATCATGGCGGTCTTCAGCACGTGGCAGCGACCGCTGTCGGTCGACGTCTCTCCCAACCCTCGCGTGCTGATGTTTGCGACGGCCGTGGCGTTGTGCACCGGTCTTGCCTTCGGCGTCGTTGCCGGCCCTGAGATCGACGAAGATCGACTTGAGTCCCAGCTTGAGGCCGAGCGGCACGGCGTGGGCGGGCCCCGGACGAGGCGTATTGGGCCGAGCTCTCGTAATCAGTCAGATCGCGTTGTCGGTCGTGGCGCTCGTCACGTCGGCACTGCTCGCACAAAGCGTACATGGGTTGAAACAGCGGACGCCGGGTTTCGACCCGACGAATGTCCTGCTGTTCGACGTGGCGTCGTACGGAGTTCCATTGCCTGACGCCGATCGGCGTGCCTTGTATTCAGGAATCATCGATCGGCTCAGCGTGCTCCCAGGTGTGACGTCTGTGTCGCTCTCGACGATGACTCCACTGAACACCGTGGGAACCTATCGGGGGGTCGTCATCCCGGGCGAGCCCGAAACGCCCGAGGCGCGCGGCGTCTACTCGAATCAGGTTTCCGAGGCGTACTTCCGCACGATCGGCGTTCGGCTCCTCCAGGGTCGAACGTTCGACGCCGGAGAGGTGCGCACAGGCGCGAACGTGGTCGTGCTGAACGCGCGAGCCGCGCGCCACATCTTCAAGGGCGCAAATCCGATCGGCCAGACCACCGCCTGGCTGTCGTCACCAGGCACGCCGCTGACCGTGATCGGAGTCGTCGAGGACTCGAGCCGCGACAGTCCTCGAGAGGATCCGCCGCGGATGGTGTATTCGCCTCTGACCGTCGCCAATTCTGGCGCCGTGCAGGTTGCGATCAAGACGACGGCGGCTCGTGGACCGCTGGTCACGGAAGTGCGGGAGCTCATTCGTCGGGGAGGACGTGATGTGGTCGTGGACCGCATCCGAACGATGGAGGACCAGATGAACGCGTCGGTCGTGCGCGAGCGAGGCTTGGCATGGCTGGCGACCGCGTTTGCGGTGCTTGCCGCGATGCTGTCGCTGGTCGGGTTGTACGGCGTCATGTCCTACCGGGTGGCGCGACGCACTCGCGAGTTCGGCATCCGGCTCGCCATTGGCGCCCGGCCCGGCGCGGTGCTCGGAGGTGTGCTCGGCGAAAGCCTCTGGCTTACCGCGGCGGGTATTGGAATCGGCCTGATCGGAGACGTGGTTTGCCACCGACGTCGTGTCGAGCTTCCTCTACGGGTTGTCTCCACGCGATCCGATGACGCTTGTCGGCGTCGCTGTCGGACTCGCGCTGACGGCACTCGCCGCCAGCTACCTGCCGGCGCGCCGCGCCGCGCGAATCGATCCCCTTCGCGCCCTCCGGACGGACTAGGCGAGGGCGCACCGCTTCCCGCTCGTTGCTTG
Organism: uncultured Acidobacteriota bacterium; assembly: GCA_963739035.1. Lineage (GTDB taxonomy): Bacteria > Acidobacteriota > Vicinamibacteria > Vicinamibacterales > SCN-69-37 > CAVTYZ01. The sequence continues at coordinate 66,118 of CAVTYZ010000010.1, forward strand.
CTGGGAATCGGCAGGGGCCGTAAGATCGCGGCCTTCCCGGATGTCGCTCGCGATTGGCACGCGCATCGGTCCGTACGAAGTCGTCGCGACGCTGGGCGCCGGTGGCATGGGCGAGGTCTACCGGGCGCGCGATCCGAAGCTCGGGCGTGACGTCGCGCTGAAGATTCTTCCCGAGACGTTCGCGAAAGGATCCCGATCGCATCGCGCGATTCCGGCGCGAGGCGCAGGTCCTGGCGTCGCTCAACCATCCGAACATCGCGGCGATCTACGGCCTCGAAGATGCCGGCCCGGTCACGGCACTGGTCCTGGAGCTGGTGGAAGGCCCGACGCTGGCTGAGGTGATCGCGGGCTCACGGCATGGAGAGTCCCAAGCCTCACGCCCCAAGCCTCAAGCCCCAAGCCAGGCTTGAGCATTTCAGACGCCCTCGCCATCGCGAGGCAGATCGCCGACGCCCTCGAGGCCGCGCACGAGCGGGGCATCATCCATCGGGATCTGAAGCCTGCCAACATCAAGGTCCGGCCGGACGGCACGGTCAAGGTGCTCGACTTCGGATTGGCAAAAGCCCTCGAGCCCGACCTTCGCGTCGAACGCTTCGGCGGGGCAAGCCGGCGACGATCGCGCAACTCCGCCCACCATCACGAGCCCGGCGATGACTGAGCTCGGCATGATTCTCGGGACCGCGGCCTACATGGCGCCCGAACAGGCCAAGGGCCGGCCGGTCGACAAGCGTGCCGACATCTGGGCCTTCGGCTGCGTCGTCTACGAGATGGTCACGGGCCGGCCGGCGTTCGACGGAGACGATGTCTCGGACACGCTCGCGAACATCCTGAAGGCGGAGCCGGACTGGGCGGCGCTGCCGGCCGACACGCCGCACGGCGCTGCGGCGATTGCTGCGGCGATGCCTGTCGAAGGATCCTCAGCGGGCGGCTGTCGGACATCGGCGTCGCGCGCCTCGAAATCGCGGACGCGTCGAGCCCGACCCTCATGGCCGACACCGCTGCCGTCACCGTGCCGAAGGACTCGGCGACACGGTCCCGGTGGCGCGATGCGGCTCTTGTCGTCGCCGGTCTGACGATCGCGGGAGGCGGCTCCCTCGTCGCCACGTATTTCCGTGACAGCCACTCCCACAGCGGCAACCGTACGGTTCGGTGTCGCCCCGGTGCCTGGGACGAGGTATCCCGATCAGGCGATTCGCGCGGCGATCAGCGTCTCGCCGGATGGCCGCTTCGTCGTGTTCCGTGCGCAGCGGCCCGCGCTGCCACCGACATTGTGGCTGCGGGCACTCGACAGCCTGGAGTTCCGCGAACTGCCCGGAACCGTAGCGCCGCTGTTTGTCGTTCTGGTCTCCCGACAGCCGATCCATCGGGTTCGTATCCGCCGGGCAGCTCAAGAAGACCGACATTGCCGACGGATTCGGTCCACACGGTCGCGGCAGTCAGCAACCCAGCCGGCGCCTCGTGGAGCCCGGACGGCGTCATCCTGCTCGGTAACGCCACCGGTGGCCTGTGGCGCGTTCCCGCGCTCGGCGGCCAGCCGGTCGCGTTGACCGCGCTCGACAGCACGCTCAAGGAAACCGGCCACGTCAATCCGCACTTTCTGCCGGATGGCAAGCGGTTTCTCTACACAGCACTTCCCGACAACGTCGTCTTCCTGGCGTCGCTCGACTCGGCGGATCGCATCAAGGTCATCGATGGCGCGGCGAACGCCCAGTTTGCCCCGCCGGGCTATCTGTTGTTCTTGCAGGCAGGGCTCCTTGCTTGCGCAGCGATTCGATCCATCCCGAGGCGTCGTCAGCGGCGACGCGGTTCCGGTGGCCGAGCAAGTCCGCATGGCGCTCGCCAACCAGTTTGGATTGTTTTCGATCTCCGCGAGCGGGTGTGCTCGCGTACGAGCCGGCGATTGGCGACACGGGCGGTCAACCTGTCTGGGTCGATCGAGCGTGGCGTCGACCTCGGACCGGCGACCGCCAACCTCTCCGACGCCCGTTTCCCTCGGCTCTCACCCGATGGCCGGCGCCTGGCGTTGATTCGACGAGGCGACATCTGGATCGAAGACCTTCAGGGGCGCCCATCAATCCGGCTGACGTCCGACGGCGCTCAGATTCGATCGATTCAGTCCGCTATGGAGTCCTGACGGCGGCCGAATTGTGTTCGAGGCTGCAAGTCGGCGCCCACGGGCTCGCTGCTCCGGTCGTTGCCTTCGGACGGGAGCAGCAGCACGGCGCACGCAAGTGTCGCCGGGAGGCCATTTTCACGCGCACGGCTGGTCGGCCGATGGCCGAGGCCTGCTGGCCGTCCGCTTGACGGCGTCGGAACGAGGACATCGTGCTCATTCCGGCTGGACGAGAAGTGGGAGCCGAGAGACGTCGTCGCGACGCCCGCAAACGAAGGGTTCGGGGGAGCGTCTGCTGTCGCCGGATGGTCGATGGCTCGCGTACGCCGCCGATCCCACGGGCCAGGTCGAAATCTGGGTGCGGCCCTTTGGCGGACCCGGAGCGCCGGTTCGCATCTCGCCCAATGGCGGACTCGAACCGGTGTGGGCCCGGAGTGGCCGGGAGTTGTTCTATCTCGAGGGCCGCAAGATGATGTCGGTCGCGATTCGGCCGGGACAGGCCTTTGGGTTCAGCCCGCCCGAGTTGCTGTTTGAAGACTACCCACCTGCACGACGGGCAGCCGCCGACCTATGACGTCGCGGCCGACGGTCGCTTCCTCATGATCAAGCCGGCACGGGCCAGCTGGAACCCTTCACCCAGCCGTTCACGGTCGTGCGTCAACTGGATCGAGGAGCTCGAGCGAAGGCTGCAGCAGCGAGTAACTACCGCCGCACCGCTGGCCCAGCCTCGTAGACCCGCATCAGCATGACGGCCCAGGGCGGCGCGTTGTCCACGGTTGCCGTCTGCGTGATCCGCACGAACTTCGCCTGCACGGGCGCGAACGAGATCACCGTGCTGCGCCCAGCGCCCTTGCCTTCGGCGACTGGCGCGCTCCATGTCGTGCCGTCCATCGACACCTGAACCTGATAGCCGCGCGGGTAACCGCCCGTGGCGCTTGAAGCCGCCGGACTGCGGCGAGGAAGACGGCACCAACGTACAGCGGGGGATTGCAGCGGACCAGGCCCGGCCGCTGCCGGCGCCGGACCGCCGCGGCACCGCCGCGTCCACGCCCACCGCCGCCGCCACGCCCCGGAGCTCGACTCCGAGTCGAACTGGATCTCGGTGACCAACGCCGCTTGCGGCAGCTCAATCTGCAGCCACATCCCGGCTGTTGCGGCGCGCCGGTCGTCCATGGCGCGAGGCTCAGCGCGTTGCGCGCGGCGGCGGTGTTGTGGCTCGCGCTGAACTTCCACTGGTCGTTGACGACGAGCGGCTTCGGCAGCCGCGCTTCAATCTCGTCAACCGTCCAGCTCGTGTTCCGGCCGGAGGAGGCGGCGCGGACGCGCGCGACGTCAGCGGCGGAGACGAACGGCGCGCGGTTGCCCCACGAGTTGCGGACGTACGACCCGACGGCGGCAATCCACTCGTCGGGATTCGCGCCCATCGGAATCATCGTTTCGTCGTAGCGCTGACCGTCGACTGGTCCGGTGATTCCGGCGAGCAGCCCATGCGTGACGTAGTCGCGATGGCCGAGGACGCGAGGCGAGCCGACGAGCGAGGGAGCCCGCGTGACGCCGGCAGCGACGCCCGGCAACGCGGCGCCACGTCCGTCATCTCCATGGCAGGCAAAGCACGTCTCGGAGTAGATCGTCTGGCCGCGCGCCATGATCGCCTGCTCGTCAGTCGTCAGCGGCGCCGGGCCGCCGCCGACGTTCGCCGCGGCGCCGCGGCCGACGTACTGATTCGCCGTGGGATCGAGGATGGCGTCCCGACGATCTGCACGCCCTTCGTCTTGTTCGCGGCCATCGTCTTCGTGGCGAGTGACGAAGTGTCGGCGACCTTCAGGTGGTTCAGCGTGAGCAGGGCCTGGATGACGACATCGTTCTCGCGGTCTTCGGCGAGCGCCCGGTAGTCGGCTGGCAAACGAACGGTCGCCTCCTTTGTAGAGGGTCTCGCTCGCCCGGATGGCCTGAATGCGGATCTGCGGATCGGCATCTTTCATGAGACCGCGAACGAGGGCGGCGTCCATCGCGCCGAGGCCCTCGAGCGTCCACAGCGCGTGAATACGCGGCGAGCTGATTCGACGACGATTGCGCCATCTTGCGGAGGCCGGGCGCAACCGACTTGTCTTGTTTCAGGACGAGCAGTTGCTGCGCCGTATCACGCCACCAGCCATTCGGATGGCCGAGGTGAGCGACGAGCTGGGCCGGCGTTTCGTTCAGCATCCGTGGCTGCCGCGTATCGCGCGGCATGCCCGTCGTAGCTCAGCCGCCAGATGCGACCATGGCGGATCACCTTGTCGAGCTGCAGTTCCTGGATGCGAGTGCGGATGTAGGAACCCGGCTGATTCCACTGGAGCTCCTCGATGACGCCGCGGTACATGTCGGTGATGTACACCGTGCCGTCCGGCGCGGTGGTGACATCCACCGGCCTGAACAGCGGGTCGGTGGACTTCACGAACTCGGAGAGGGGATAGACGTTCCGTAGCTGTGTCATCCCTTCGACGTTGACGGGGCGAAGGCGGCGAACGACACGTCCCGCGGTTTCGCCGTAGAGGTAGTCGCCGACGACGTCTTTCGGCAGCCGATCGCCGCGGAAGATGTCATTGCCGGCTGCGGCCGTCGCGCCGATCAGCGACCCGTCCGGATAGCGGGCGTTGTTCGCGCCCGCGAAGTCACCGGTCAGAATGGGCGCGCCCCAGATCGTCGTGAGGCCGGGTTCGAACTCCTCGGGGAACGCGAACGCGCCGTAGACGACCGGCAGTTGGAAGTAGGCGGGCATGCCGCTGCCGCCGGCCTGGAACCACATCTTGCCGTAGTTGTCCTGCGTCAGCCCCCACTGGCCGCCGTTCTTGCCCGTCGGTTCGCGCAGAATGCCCGTCGGCGTCCACCGAACGCGGAACTGGTTCACCGTGCTGTACATCCAGTTGTCGAGACCCCAGGTCAGACCGCTCTGCTGCAGCTCGACGTTCGTCAGCCGGCCGAAGCCGGTCGCGAACAGCTCCTTCTTGTCCGCCTTGCCGTCGTTGTTCGTGTCGGTGAACTTCCAGACTTCGTCGGCGTTCGACTCGTTCGTGAGCACCGCGTTCACGCCGAACGGCATGACCCAGCGCGGCAGCACGAGCTCGTCGACGAACACACCGTGCGTCTCGTAGATGCCGTCGTTGTTCTTGTCCTCGTGGACGCAGATGCGGCCGGTCGGGTCGAGCTGGCCGGTGGCATCGAGATCCTGCATGTATCCGCGCAGTTCGACCACGAACATGCGGCCGTTGCCGTCAAACGCGATCTGGCCGGGTTCCTGAACGTCGGGCTCGGTGACAACGGCGTCCATGCGGTAGCCGTGCGGCAGCCAGAAGCGCTTGGCTTGTTCAGCCGGCCGACAGCGGCAGCACCGGGCCGCGGAACGTCAGGTCCGCGCCACCTCGTGGGCCGCCGGCGCCGCGGCCGCCGCCGCGGCCACCCTGTGGCCCAATGGCGACCGGCGCTCCGCCTTGCGGCGCGCCCGGTGCGGGTGCCTGCTCCTGGGCAAACGGCGAAAGGCCGGCGAGGAGTGTCAGCGTCGCGAGACCAATGACGAGGCGGGACCGGTGGGCAGAACGCACGTGATGCCTCCAGAACAATGCGCGCGGATGACCGATGAGCCAGAGAATAGCGCCATGCTAGCATCCAGCCGTTCAACGACAACGCCTTCGGTGCAGCGGATGAAACGTTACGTCCTGCCGTTCTTGCTCACGCTCGTGCCGGTGGTGGCCGTCGCCCAGACGAATCCTGCGTCCGGGGCCGCCCGCGCCTGGCGCCAGCAGCACGAACGGGCCATTGTCGACGAGTTCGTGACGCTTGCTTTCGATTCCGAACGTAGCGAGCGACCGCGCGAACATCCAGCGCAATGCCGAAGCCATCGCGGCCATGATGCAGAGACGGGGTATCGCGCCGAAGCTCGTGTCGGTACCGGGCGGCAACCCGATCGTCTTCGGTGAAGTTCGCACGCCGGGAGCGACTCGAACGATTGCCTTCTACGCGCACTACGACGGCCAGCCGCTCGACCCGAACGAATGGGCATCGCCGCCGTTCGAGCCGACGTTGCGCGACAGGCGCGTGGAAGACGGTGGCCGGGTGCTCCCGCTGCCGGCCGGCGGCGCGTTCGACCCCGAGTGGCGGTTGTACGCCCGTGGAGCTGCAGACGACAAGGCGCCGATCGTCGCACTGATGACGGCAATCGATGCCATCCGGGCCGCCGGCCTGGCGTTCAAGGCGAACGTCAAGTTCGCCTTCGAAGGCGAGGAGGAGGCCGGATCGCCGAACCTCGCCAGGACGCTGGCCGCCAACAAAGATCTCTTTGCCGCAGACATCTGGCTCATGTGCGATGCTCCCGTGTACCAGACGCGCCAGCAGTCCATCATCTTTGGTGCCCGCGCGGTCACACGGATCGATGTGACCGTGTATGGCCCACGCACCGAGTTGCACAGCGGCCACTATGGCAATTGGGTGCCCAACCCGGCGATGTCGCTGGCGCGGCTACTGGCGTCCATGAAAGACGATAGCGGCCGCGTGCTCGTCGACGACTTCTACGACGATGTGGAGCCGCTCGGACCTGTCGAGAAGCAGGCGATTGCTGACGCGCCGGTCATCGATCGACGCCTGATGGAGGAGTTCTGGCTCGGTTCGACCGACGGCGGAGGGCGAACGCTGAATGAAATGATTTCGCTTCCATCACTCAACATCCGCGGCATGGCCAGTGCGCGCGTGGCGTCGCAGGCATCGAACGTGATTCCGTCGTCTGCGGAAGTCACGATCGACGTCAGGATGGTGAAGGGCATGGACCCCCGCAAGACCGGCGAGCTAGATCGCGAACCACATTCGGAAGCAGGGCTTCTTCGTGATCGATCGTGAGCCGACCGCCGACGAGCGGCGCGCACATGCCAAAGTGGCGAAAGTCGTCATCGGTCCACTTGGAGTCGGGTCGCGCACGCCGATGGACTTGCCGATTTCGCAGGAGGTCATCCGGACCGTCGAGAGTGCCCGCGGTCCGGCCGTCAAGCTGCCTGCCATGGGAGGCGGTCTGCCCCTTCAAGAAGTGGAGCGGCCACTGGGCACGCGGACGATCATCATCCCGATCGGCAATCACGATAACAACCAGCACAGCTTCGACGAGAATCTGCGCATCCAGAACCTCTGGGATGGGATCGAGCTGATGGCCGCGCTGCTGACGATGTGAAGCGCGGCTCATCGCCGCAAGCCATGATGGATCGACGCACACTGCTGCAACTCGGGTTCGCTCCGTTCGCGCCGGCGTTCCTGCGGGCGCAGGCGGGCGCCATTCACGACGTCGTGATTTACGGTGGAACCGCGGCGGCCATCGCGGCCGCTGTGCAAGCCACGCGCATGGGCAAGTCGGTCGTCGTGGTCTCGCCGGACCGGCACCTCGGCGGTCTGTCGAGCGGCGGCCTGGGCTTCACGGATACGGGCGACAAGTCGGTGATCGGCGGCCTCGCGCGCGAGTTCTATCACCGCGTCTGGCAGCACTATCAGTCCCCCGACGCCTGGCGATGGGAGCGGCGCGAAGAGTTCGGGAACAAGGGGCAGGGGACGCCCGCCATGGATGGCGAAAACCGCACGATGTGGATTTTCGAGCCTCACGTTGCGGAGCGTGTCTTCGAAGACCTCGTCAGCGAATACAAGATCGCCGTCGTCCGCGATGAATGGCTCGATCGGGCGGCAGGAGTGACCAGGACCGGCCCTCGCATCCAATCGATTCGCACGCTCAGCGGTCGGACGTACTTGGGCCGGATGTTCATCGACGCGACCTATGAGGGCGACCTCGTGGCGGCTGCGGGTGTCTCGTATCACGTGGGTCGCGAATCGACCTCGACGTACGGCGAGCGATGGAACGGTGTGCAGACGGGCGTGCTTCACCACCGGCATCACTTTGGCGCCATCAGCACACCCATCAGCCCGTACGTGGTGGCCGGCGATCCGCGCGAGCGGGGTGCTGCCGCGGATTTCCGTGGCGCCGCCTGGCGAATACGGGGCCGGCGACGACAAGGTGCAGGCCTATTGCTTCCGAATGTGCCTGACCGATCGAGCCGAGAATCGTGTGCCGTTCGCGCAGCCGGATCGGTATGACGCGAAGACAGTACGAACTCCTGCTGCGGATCTTCAATGCCGGATGGCGGGAGACGTTTCAGAAGTTCGACCGCATTCCGAACCGGAAGACCGATACGAACAATCATGGCCCGTTCAGCACCGACAACATCGGGATGAACTACGACTACCCGGACGCTTCGTACGCGCGCCGGCGCGAGATCGTCCGGGAACACGAGGACTACCAGCAAGGGCTTGCTGTACTTCATCGCGTCCGATCCGCGCGTGCCGGCCGACGTGCAGACCGAGTTCGGAACATGGGGGCTGGCGCGCGACGAGTTCGCCGACAACGGGCATTGGCCGCATCAGCTCTACGTGCGGGAGGCGCGGCGGATGGTCGGCGCGTACGTCATGACCGAACACGAGCTGCTTGAAACGCCGGCCGACGCCCGATCCTGTGGGAATGGGCTCCTACGGCATCGACTCGCACAACATCCAGCGCTACATCACGCCCGAGGGATTCGTCCAGAACGAAGGAGACATCGGGGTCTCCACCAACGGGCCGTACCAGATCGCGTACGGATCGATGGTCCCGAAGCGGGGGCAGGCGGACAATCTGCTCGTTCCCGTGTGCGTGTCGAGCTCGCACATCGCGTTCGGCAGCATCCGCATGGAACCGGTATTCATGATCCTGGGGCAGTCGGCGGCGACCGCGGCGGCGTTGGCCATCGACGCGAGACCTGCGCGTGCAGGACGTGCCGTACGATCGATTGCGCGAGCGTTTGCTCGCGGATGGCCAGGTGCTCGCGAGGCCGGCATGAAACGTCAGATGCCTCGTTGGTCGTGGGTGGTGATGTGGGGTGGCGCCGCGACAGTGCTCGCTCTGCAAGGCGAGACACGCTTTCAGTGGCCTGACGGCAAGCGCGTCGCGCTGAGCCTGAGCTTTGACGACGGCCGGGCGAGCCAGGTCGAAGGCGGCGCAGCGTTGCTCGACCGGCATGGCGTCAAGGCGACCTTCTATGTGACGCCGTCCTCCGTGGAGCCCCGGCTCGACGGCCTGGAAGCGCGTCGTCGCGGCCGGGCATGAGATCGCCAACCACTCCTTGAACCACCCGTGCTCGGGCAACTTCACCTGGTCGCGGAACAAGGCGCTCGAAGACCACACGCTCGCGAGCATCGAGCGCGAGATGACGGAAGCGAACCGCCGTATCCACGAGCTTCTCGGTGTCACGCCGGAATCGTTCGCGTATCCGTGCGGTCAGACCTTCGTCGGGCGCGGTGTGAACACTCAGAGCTACGTGCCTGTGGCGGCGAAGCTGTTCGTCACCGCGCGCGGCTGGCTCGATGAGGCCCCGAACGATCCCGCCTATGTGGACTTTGCGCAACTGACCGGCATCGAGTCCGACGGCAAGGACTTCGAGGAGATTCTGCCGATCATCGAGAGTGCGGCGAAGACCGGCATGTGGGTCGTGCTGGCCGGCCATGACATGCGTGCCAGCGGATCGCAGACGACGCGCCTGGCGATGCTGGATGCGCTCTGTGCCTACGTGACGAACCCGGCCAACGGTGTCTGGGTCGCGCCTGTCGGCACCGTCGCGCGATACGTGAGCGATCACCGCGCCCGGCCAAACTAGCCCGGCGCGTACACCAGCGTCGCTTGCTCGACCGACCTGACTCGCCCCCGCACCGCGAGAACTGGCGATGGGTTTGCAGAGTTGGCGCATACATTGCGATCCGCTTGACATGCGTCTCTATTTATTCATAATACATTAACAAATTGAGGTGCCCATGCCACACGTTCTACGCGCGTTGGTCGTCGTTGGACTGCTCGCGGGCGCGAGTCTGGTCACAGGCCGCGCCGAGATCTGTCGGGTTCCTGGGCTCTCGATCAAGGGGCCAGCGAACCCGCGCCCGCGCCGATGCCGGCGGCGACCCAGGACGGGCCGGTCCCTCCGCCCCCTCCGCCGCCACCGCCTCGACAAGTCGCACTGACAATCGCCCAGACGACGTCGGCGTTCCGCATCGAGCCGGACGATGAGCTCCGCAGGAAGCGCCATCCTTCAAGATGCGACGTACAGACTCGATCGGGTCGGAAACGACGACCACCATGGGACCGATCGTCAGCAAGACCACGGCGTCGTGGAACGGTCGAGAGCTCGTGCTGTCCACGGTGCACACGGCTGCGGGCGACACCGGTCCAATGGCCGGTCAGATCGTCGGCAACCTGCAGGAGCGCTTCACGCTGGAGGACGGCCGTCTCGTGATCGAGAGCCTGCGCCGAATGCGTGGTGGAGAGTCAACCGCGACGATGGTCTATACGCGAGTTCGATAGAGCCGCACCTGCTATCCATTGAAGCGACCGACGGCAAGACGACGGCCGTCCGTCCCGTCCGATTTGCTTTCGAGTGACGAACGAAGCCGCGCATCAGCGCGGTTGACCGCCATCGAGCAGGGCGGCGCTGAGAATGCCGCGCTCCGGGAGGGGAGTAACCTCGAACCGGAACCTGGTGTATTGCAGCTCCTCGGGAATGACGACGAAGCGGCCGGAGTTCGAGGAGTAGGTCAGGACGCTATCGACGGATTCGCCCCGCTGGAGCCTGAATCTGATGACGTTGCTTTCCTGGCCGAGGTATCGATAGGTCGATACCGTTCTAGTGCCGGTGACTGTCAGGAACATGCCGCCAGGCACAGTCTCTCGCTGGAACACAAGCTCGACCTTCTGACCTTCAATCTCGAGGACGGCGTGAACCTCGCGCTCATGCCGGTCTCGCGTGACAGATGGATCATCGATTCGGCGGATGTCTTGTGCACCTACCGGAGCAGAGAAGACGAGCAGAGCGACGCCAACAGCGGTGAGCGTTCCAAGACAGGTTCGAGCCATTGCGGGGTCTCCCCGACGAGAGCGAGGCGCTCTATGAGATTAGCTCGAACCGGCTTGCGTCGCAGAACGCGGCGATGTTATCGCCGCTTGCGTAGGTACAGCTGGACGACCCACCAGCCGCGGTCAGCGAGAGTGCCGCGGCCAGGAGCGCGAGCCTTCGGTACGTCAGAGCCACTGCTCGTCAGTAATGTCTGACGGTCAGCGAATAGTTCAGTGGCTCGGTCACCGTCGGCTTGTCGAGGTTGTCGAAGATTTGCACGCAGAAGAAGCCTGCGGAGAAGGGCAGATCGACCGTCGGGAGTTCCTGGTTCACCGACACGGCGGTTCTCGTGTAGCTCGGCGCTCTCGTGCAGACGCCCCCGCTCAGATTGCCGAACGCGAGACCAACCGTGATCGCCGGCACGCTGCCATTCGCGACGGTCGTCAGGCTCGTGAGCGTCAAGCTGGCGTCGGTGTTGCTCACCGCGTAGTTGACCGAGAAGGGGTGGTGGGACGTGCCGAGCGGAGCGATCGTCCCCGTAAATACGTCGGTCGTGAGAACGGGAATTTCGGACGGTCCGATTTTCTTGCCACAGCCAACGGTCGTGATGATCGAGAAAAGCAGGACGAGAATCGTGAAAGGTCGAGCGTAGCGCTGCATCGGCGAGCTCCCTCGGGGTGCGCTGGCACGCCGACGCTGCGATCCTACCACCTTCCCCTCGCCGACCCGTGACGGCAGTCAGGATTCACAGCAGGAATTTCACGGCGCCGGTGCGGATGTCGTAGACAGCGCCCACAAGTTTCATGACGCCTTCCGCTGACCGGGCCTTGGCTTCCGGGGTCTCCAGAACCTGTTGCATCGACCAGCGGACGTTGGCTTCGACGGCGGCCTGAAGCTCGGCCTCGGGATCGAGGTCACTGCCGAGGTTCACCAGGCCGGGCTGGATGATCGAGAGCAACTGTGCAATTCCCCGGCGCTGGGTCGGCCCATGCCGTCTTTCGGCGAGCGCTGCCTTGACGGCGCCGCAACCGCTGTGCCCGAGGACGACGAAGAGCGGCGTTCGAAGATGCACGCCGGCGTACTGGAGCGAGCCCAGAACCTCGGGCGACACTACGTTGCCGGCCACGCGCACGATGAACAGATCGCCGAAGCCTGCGTCGAACAGGAGCTCAGGTGGCACGCGCGAATCGCTGCAGCCGAGGACGGTCGCAAATGGACGCTGCGCCTTGGCCAGATCGGCAAGGATGTCTGTCTGCAAGACCGGAAAGCGCGCTTCGCCGCGGAGGAAGCGCGCGTTGCCCTCCTCCAGTCGCGTGAGCGCTTCGTCGGCAGTGTATTCCGGGTTCGGGCTCTCGTCGGCCAACGGTTGCTCGATGAATGTCTCTGCAAACGCACGATAACACGTGTGTGATCAAAGGCTGGCGGTTGGTTTCCCGTCGCCAGGAGCAGGGTTAAGATGGCCTTGTGCCGAGCGACTCCCCAGTCACGCAATCGGTGGCTTGCAAGACATGCGGCGCGACGCTCGATGTCCATCTCGATCGATGGGATCGTGACGCGCAGCACCGGCAGAGCTACCAGTGTCCGGTGTGCGCCAAACACCACGAAGGGACGTTCGTTGGCCGGATCGTCAGGGTCACTCGGACGCCTCAAAACTGAGGCCCTTCCGATCCTGGCGCCTGAGCCTTCTGGGACTCCAGGAATTCATTGGACGCTGCTCTTCCCGATTCACAACTTCGGCCGGACTCACAACTTCGGACGGAAAGTCACTAGTCGTATTCGTCTCAGGCGGTTGTGGTGGCAGCAATGGGGCGAGCTCGGGTGGCGGTTTGGCCGGTACCGAGCAGGTCTTGATAGCCCATATTACGGACCGGCCCAATTGAATCGCGACGTACGGTGCTGCGACGAACAGCCAGGCTGACGCCCACTCTCGGCCACCAAAGAGGCTGTCGTAGAACACATCGAGGTTGATTACATGGAATGTCCCGAATGCCGGCGGCCAGACCGTCACGCCGAGGCCGATCGCCCCGAGCACAATGAGCCACTCGCGAGCCACACGCTGCCTATTCATGAACTCACCTTGGTCTCTCTGAGAACAGTTGCTTTGCCAAAGACGAACAGCCTCTCCCGAGGTAATGCGTCAAAGACGAGAGAAAAGGCTCAGGACGCGACGCGGAGTTTTTCGCGCGCCAACGATGGACGAAACCGAAAACGGTGTCGGGAGCCGCGCCGCTCGCGCAGCAGCCCGCGCGATGGCGGGCCTCTGCAATTTTCACGACGTTCGTGCTGCTACGTGCGCTTCCGAAACCGGCCAGGCGCGGCTGCACCGCGAACAGAAACTGAATGCCGAGCACGTCGCCATGGAAGCGCACGGCTCGTGCGCGGTCAACGGGTCAGTCGGACAGTCGGTTCGGAGAACGAACCCGGTCCTAGTTCGTTGGCCGCGTCGGCGCCCCGTAGCTCAGCTCTGGAACCAGCCGGAACACGGCACTTTCCGTACGCGTCGTCAGCGCAGCTACGCGCTGATTCAGCTTCTGCGCCGCCTCCTGGCCCAACGCCTGGACAAGGGGACTCCCCTGATCGAGATCGGCATACTTAGAGAGATACTGCACGGTCGATCGCTGACTGCCGGCGCCGCCGTAATTGGTCTGGAACAGCAGATAGTCGGTGACGCCAGCCTTCTCAGCGCGGGCGGACGGTCCTGCGTGATCAGCGCGGCAAACTCAGGACCCTTGCCGGGAATCAGCTCGATGGTCGATACGCGAACCAGGGCGGGGGCGGGGTACTGGATAGCTCTGAAGACTGGCGTTGGGCACAGGGGTCTGCAGGACTGCGTGCGTGCTGGCGACCGTCGCGCCGAGCTTCGCGGCGTATTGGCGGCGCCGTCCATGCCCAGCGCGCGCTGCATCGGGTTGGGGCCGTCGAACACCGCGAAATTCGCGACTGGCACGACCGTGACGTAGGTGTTGGCTTGCCCGCTGACGGACCACCCTGAAACACCCACCGCCACGGCACGCCCGCTTTTTTATTCGCCGGGACCGCCTCGTTCTGAAGAGGATCGCCCGGTCCTCGTCGGCCATGTCCGGTTTGACCTGCGTGGTGGTCACCAGCACGCGCCCCGTCGGCGGCTGCTGAGCCCCTGTCTGGGCGGTAACCGTCCCTTGGTCAAGTCCAATAAGAACCGCGAGCATGACCGCGGTCCACAGCGTAACTGCGTACGCTCCTCATTACACGCTCCTGTCAGACGAGGTTCACGAACAACTCACCACTGCCTGTGTTTTCCGCCACGACGTCCGGGGAACGAGGTACATCGGAAATCCTTGCTGGCGAAATCCAAATCGATGGGCTCGCAAAAGTAGGCGCTTCGCCAGCGCGGATTCTTGCGTCTTGCTTCAGAAAGCTTGAACCACAGGAGTCTTCGCCTCCCATGATGGACAACGACGGTCCCGCACAAACCGGACAAATCGGAGAAGAAGACCAGGCCTCTCCGGGGTCGGAAAAGGTGATGGAGAACTCAGGCCACTGAATCTGACGGGACGCCAGAGACTGAAGCCCTCAAGACTCAGGGCAGCACCAAGCCGCCCCCGCTTGCAAGCTCACTTCATCTGGAAACGTGACAGGCGAGGCGTATGCAGAAATGAACGACGCTCGACTCGCGCTCGCATTTACCGACCGTCGATTTCAACTCTCAGCAGAGTGCGTTCAGCGAGGCGCCGGCACCGAATCGTGCCGAATACGAAACCGCCTTTCATTACAAACCGTACACGCTGGACCGCGCGAATATCTACTAGCGGGTCGCCGTCAACGGCTACGAGGTCCGCGAAGTAGCCAGCCTCCAGGCTGCCGACGCGATCGCTCCAACCGAGAAGAGCGGCAGCATTCACCGTCGCCGTCTGGAGGGCCTGTAAGGGGGTCATCCCAGCGTCGGCGAATCCATACATCGTCGGCAAGGCTAAAGTTCCCCGCGTAGCCGGCGGAGTCGTTTCCCCGTAGATGTCACCTCCCATGGCGATCTTCACGCCCGCGGCCATCGCGTTTCGGATTCCTAAAGCGTAACCACCTTTTCGGAATCAACCGTGGCCTTTGCACGAGCCGCAGGTTGCTCCTCAACTGGAAGCTTTGCAATCTCCGGGAAGTCCTCGTCAATGGAGACGCCGGTGGGCACCATGTAGATGCCCTTCTTCGCCATCGTCCGGAGAATCGCGTCCGGGATTCCAACGACGCCATGCTCGATCGAATCGACTCCGGCTTCGACAGCCGCACCGACGACACCCTCACTAAATGCGTGCGCTGCAACACGTTCAGGTCGGTGCGATGCGCCTCCTCGACGATTGCTTTCAATTCGTCGAGGGCCATCTGCCGGCCTGCAATCACTTTGATGACATCGGCCCCGTTGTAGAGCGCCTCGCGGACCGCTCGACGTGCGTCGTCCGGGCCATTGATCACGTCGTATTCCTGGTCGATGAGCGCTTGCGCGTAGGGCGCGACCCTTGGGAACTGCCCGCCAACCGTCGAAAGTGCGCGGGTGGACGCGACGATGCGCGGTCCTGGAACCAAACCAGCGTTGATTGCGTTGCGAAGTCCAACGGCGATGTCGAATCCAGAATTCCCGAGGTCCCGGACCGTCGTGATCCCGGCTTCCATCATCTCGATCCCCATACGAACGCCGGTCACCGCTCGCATGGCGGCGCTAACCATCGTGGTCTCAAAGACGATGGGCGATGCCGCTCCCCCGAGATCCAATGGATAGCGGTGCGCGAGATGAGTGTGTACATCAATGAGGCCGGGGAGGCATGTGGCACTGCCGAGATCAACCCCTCCGGTTGGGAGTATCCACCCTGGGTCAGACCCTTGATTCGGTTCCCGTCGAGGGTGATCACGACATCCGCTGTCACCGCACCTGTCTTAACGTCCACCACCCGACCGCACTTGACTGCGGTCAACCTCGAGCGCGTCGTGAATGGACTCAACGCCTGCGCAGCCATCATTGATGAGAGCATCAGAACGACAACCGCAGTTCCGAACGATGTGCGCATTGGGTTTCTCATGCTCCTCGGTACAAGGCTTGCGGGATCTGCCAAGTCAGCGCGCCAGCCAGACCGACCAACGCAATGCCGACAAGAGCGCCCGGGAGAGTGCAGTTCATGATCCGGTCACCTTTGTGCTGGGCGATTATGACCGAACAGCCTGATCCGCCCCGGGAGGCGCTACACTAGATAGCTATCGCTATACACTACGAGGCACCAATGTCTCCCAAGAAGCTCGCGGCGTTCAGGCTTGACGAACAGACGATTGACGCCCTGGCAGCGATCAAAGAACGGGTTGGGATTCCTGTAGCCGAGCAGGTGCGCCGGGCGCTCGAGCAGTGGATCGCAGAACACGGGGATAAGGCGGGCCGAAAGCGAGCGGTAACTCGCAAGCGGCCCTAGGTCAGTCGATTTCTCAAGAAGCTCACTGTGACGCTCGACGCCATCACGTTCGGGATCACAAGCCGCGAGGGCGGCGTCATCGCTCTCGCGGTGATTTGTCCGTCGGCCCGCTACTGTTCCGCGGCCTCGCGAACCGCGGCCAGAACGGAGGTTCGTCGCGGCGAAGGAATGGGCCGCAATCGAACGGCAGTCAAGTCAGGACTGCCGACACAACCATTGCCGTCAGAAAGCCCGATCGCGACGGTGTTCCAGAAGCCGCCAGAGGTTCTGGCGGTGCAGTGGCTCGGCACCACGGCCGCGAATTCTAGCGTCAGAGTTGCAGAAAGCCTCGATTACATCTTTCGCGTGTGATGCGTCACGGGCCGGTGACCCTTTGCGACATCCACCAGTTCGCCCGCGAGTTCTAAGTGCTGCAGCATCCAGCAGGGGTCATATGGACATGCCCAGTCCTGGCTCTGGACGACGAGTGTGGCCTGATACGTCAGCGTCACTGGAAGCCCGCACCGCTTGCAATGCACGGCTCGCGTTATTAGAGGTTCGGTGTGCTTCTCCTGTTTCAGGTTGACGGCGTCCGGCGGCTGACCCGGTCGCACCGACACGACTTGGCCGAACATGGGAAGCGAATGAACGGCTCGGCAATGCGGACACCGCCAGCTCGCGGCCTGCTGCTCGGTGCCGTCTGATCGTGCCGACAGGGTCACGACGAGGGGCGAGTGACAGTTCTGGCAGCCAATCGGAAGAGGAATAAGCTCCACGTGTGTGAAGCGTCTTGTATACCTAATACTCAGTAGAGGCATCGCGGCCGACAAAACTCCGACAGATCCGAATCCTGCCGGCAGGGTGGCCGTGAGCAAGGCAGATGCCCGCGCCAACCCGCAACCAATTTCAAGCGGCAACCGTGTTGCTCTATCTGGTGCCGCACTCCGTCCACGTCTTCAGATAGGCTGCGGCAATGCCGTCAGGCCGCCCAAACAAAACGCCAGAGGTGACCGATGAGCAGGCGCACGAAGCGATGGAACTCGTCCGTGCCTACCGGAGGCAGCAGCCGGGAATCAGTCGCAGTCAGGCGATGACCGCTGGCCGAGTCGTTTCGCGTTACCTAAAGGAGACGGACCGTAAAGTCGCCGAGCGAAAGCGCGGGCAATAGGCACGCTACGCAACGGGCCAGCTGTCATGTAAGGGACCGGTTACATGACGCATTCCACCGGGCGATTCCTGACTCGAAGTCAACGACCGGACATCGCCGGTCGGTTTCTGGCTACGTCAACGTCACGTCGTCAAACCGGCGCTTGTCGAGAGTAACGTGCGCGACGAGCCACTATTTGCCACTCCGAATCAGCTCGCGGGTGAATTCGAGGACCGTGTCGCGGCCTCTTGCGAGATCGTCGATGGTCTGCCTGACTTCGTGACTTCGGCAATGTGCCACGGCGGCGAATGCCCTTATCGACGTCGAGAAAATAAGATTCCATGGGAAACCCCACGTGCAAGTGCGATTCGGGAAGTGTGGGGCCAACGTCCGAGCCGGCGCCGCCGCTGCCCACTCCTCCGGTCTCTTCGCCGACGAACGTGGCCCGCTTGTAATAGTCAGCCAAGACGGTGAAAGCGGGGGTCGCAGAAAAGCCACCTCCGTCGATCAGGACGTAGACAGGTCCGTCAAAGTGATTCTCGGAGGGCTTTTGGACGCCGATGCTCGGATATTGCTCGGTCATCAGCCAACCGCCATTGGGATCGGGCTTCCAAATACCAACTGCCGAGCCGAAGTAGGTGTCCGTCACCGGATCAATATCCCCAAGACTCGTGTACTGCTTGAAACTCGGCTGGTATGTATTCATGCGGTTTCCCTCGATGGCGTGGAACTCCGTCGAGGTGAGGTAGGAAAACAGGAGCACAGGGATCTGGTCGAACCCCCCGGTATTTCCACGGACATCGATGATGAGGTTCTTGGTCCCCTTGCTCTTTAGTTCAGCAAATGTTTCCTTGAAGAAGCCGGGACTGTTTCGGTTCCATTGCGGTATCAGAAGGGCAGTATCCTCACCGTCGAGATACCGGATCGATTGTCGCTGGTGCAGGTTATCGGCCCGGAGAGTTCCGAGCCCGTTGAAGACGTCACGGTGGACTAGATTCGTTTCCGCATTCACCGCCGCCTCAGCGACCGTAACTCCGGCGAGATCAACGACGACGGTCTTCCGCGTACGCGGATCACGGAGCGTGGTCTTGAAGCTTCCAGGATTCCCAATGTACAAGCGGTACGATTCGCTGAAGCCCGTTCTGTAGGGACTCCCGAGCTGATCGATCTGAAAGAGTCCACGGGCGATCCCCAACTGGTACATTTTCCAAGTTTGCACGTCGCCGTCGGCGGTTAGATTGGGGAGGATCTGGCGCAGAATCTCCGCGAGTGACCGTCCGTTGATGGCTAGAACTTCCATGCCCGGCTTCACACGGTCGTCGGCTCCCTCATTCAGCAGTACGAAGCCGCGCGTGGACTCGAACGCGAGGGCCAGCGGAAACTGTTTCGCCGAGGCGATCAGGGTGCTGATCTCGTCCCCTTGGTAGTTTCTGAACCCGGTGTGTCCGTCTTTAATCGCGGAGAGCACCGGGGCAAGCAGATGGCGGAACTGCAGGACGGTCATCGGCTGCGTGAGCTTGGCTTCTGCTCTGGCGAACTCGGCATCCAATTCACGCTTGGTCGTGAAGCGGTGGAGGGCCGGGTGCGCTTCTTCGAGCGCGTTTCGAAGGAGCGTGAAGTCGGATTGCAGTTGCGGCGGATCGAGCATTGTCTCGGTGATTCGTCCCGGCTGCGCGGCTGTCGGGACAACGCGCACCGACAAGATGTCGATGCTGCCAGGAACGGTCGCCGCCTGGAAGTGGAGTCCGAGCCGACCCCACGGACCGGCAGGCTGGCTGCCCCAGTCAAGGTGGACGCGATACGTATGGATCATGCCGTCACGCACGATAGGCGTCACGCCGCCAGGCGCGAAGCTGCCGCGGCCGGGACCCAGAGAGATCGCTTGAAACGTTGAGGCGAACACTCCGAATGAGGAACGCTGCGCAGCACCCGGGGGAGGACGTCTTCCGGGGTGTGGAGTCCGACGCGCATTTCGGTGACGCTGCCTGTGGTGCGGGCACGCACCACCACGTCGGCCCACGCCTCGCGGCGCCAACCCGGCAGATCGAGGTAGACACCACCGACGAGTTGTTGTCTTGCAATACGGGAACCCTCGGGTAGGGTCACGCGAAGAGCGTCTGTCGTACGCTCGAGAGCCGCCACCTCCAAGCCTGGAAGGGTCAGGGTGGGTTTCCATTCCGGCTGTGGCTCGCTGAAGCGCCATTCCACGGAACCTGAAATCGCGGTCAAACTCGGTCGGTCAGCCTGGGCTGCGATGACAAGGCCGGCACCATCGAGCGACAGCACGACCATCGCACAAAGCAACCCGAGGACGCCCACGCGACACCGGCCCATAGTGCCTCCTGTCGACTTACTTCTGTGACTGTCGACGCTCACAAGTCTCCAACGCGAAGCATCCTACGCGCGATATTGAGGGATTCCTAACGGAAAGGTGGCCAAGGAATGATTGATCCGTGCGGGCGATGTGACGTTTCACATCTTGCGACACACCGCGCTGAGTCGCGACGGGTCGGCGGACGCGCGCGAGCGTCAGGAACTCGAAGATTTTCTGAGGAAATGTGGTGGACGGCGCGAGGATTGAACTCGCGACCTCCGCGTTGCGAACAACCGCCGCCAACGACGATAACGCAATGCTGGCCACTTTTGCGCTCGCTGTCTCAGTACTGTGCTGGTGCAACAACACGCGATAAAACGCAAGGTTTTGCAAAGTCTCGCAAGACGAACTAGCACAACAACTGTCACATGACTTCCGGACCGCGGACTCATGGCTGATCGCGTCGGCGCCCGCGCCCGTCTGCGGCGCATCCATCACTCCGCCTTCAACACCGTAGAGCGTCAGCACTTCTCAGCGATTGACGAGTCGTACTACGAGGCTCTCAGGACCGCGTTGGTGGCGGCAGGAGCGACCGACCGCGAGATTGACGGTGTACCGGCTGCGCTCATCGCGTTCGTCGTGGCTACGCTGGACCCTACACCGGACGAGCAGGACATCCGCCGGCTGGTAGACTTGGACTGTGAAGAACGTGGCCGACGTCCCTGTGCCCAGCGAGCAATCTCCTGTCTCCATTTCCCTTGTCTGTCGCGGGTGCGCGAAGGCCGCGTCGCTGACGTACCTGGCCGTGGTACCACTCCATTAGTCAATTGTGGTGCTGTCCGGATTGCTGCCTCCAGCAGACCGTATTCCTTCAAGGCAGTCTCGTCACCTAGTCGGTTTCGATATCGGACGCACAGCGATGAGCGGCGGCCGACCTTCACGCAGTCCCCGCGACGTGTCGGCACGCATACGGAGCGTCGGGGCGCCGGTTATCGTCGGGGTCGTCGTTCTCGTCGGAGGATGTTCCCCGAATTCCGAGAATCAGCCGCAAGGGCAGGCAGCCCTTCCTGGCACGGTACAGGAACGCCGAGTACGTGATTGACGGCCTGCGCGTCAAGCTTGCCGATGGCCTTGCCGGAGCCGACACTTCTCCTGGCTCGGCGTCACGAATCGTCACCCGCTACTTCGGAAACGAACTAAAGACCGACCTAAACGATGATGGCCGCGAAGACGTCGTATTCCTGCTCACGCAGCAGCGCGGGGGCTCCGGAACGTTCTTCTACGCAGTTGCTGCCCTCAATACCGAAGCGGGCTATCTCGGCTCGGACGGTTATCTACTCGGCGATCGCATAGCTCCTCAGACGACTGCGGTGAGTCGAAATCCCCGGCACGAGAACGTTATCGTGGTGCACTATAGCGACCGCAGGCCAGACGAGCCGATGACCTCGCAACCATTTGTCGGTAAGAGCGTGTACCTGAAACTCGATGCCGAAACCGTGCGTTGGGGTATCGTCGTTCAGGATTTTGACGGCGAATCCCGATAGCTTTCAGAGATCGTTGCTCGGCGCACCTGTATGATTCTTTGAATCTTCCTATGCCCCGAGGTGGAAAACGCGCAGGTGCCGGACGGCCGTTGGGATCGATTGAGGTGTCCACCATCGCGAAGGCTGAAGCTCGCGAGTTCATTCGCTCACTCGTCCGCTCCGAGCTCGAGCCGATGGTGCGCGCGCAGATCGAGCACGCCAAGGGCGTCTACTACATGGTCCTCCGACACAAGGATGGGTCGTTCACTCGTGCGACGGACGTGAAACAGGTCGATGCCGCGGTAGCAGTCGGAGACACGGCCTTCAAGATCTTCACGCAAGCGCCGAACGTCCAGGCATTCACGGCACTCAGCGATCGGGCGTTCGACAAGCCGACGGAACATCACGAACTGTCTGGACTGAGGGGAGGCCCGCTTGAGATCGTTGCGAGCCGGTTGGTCGAGGCGAGGAAGCGCCTCGCCGGCAGCGGCTGAGACGATAGCCGACGTGACGGCCTGACGGTGGCGGCCGCAAGGAACAATGGGCATTCCCTGAGGTAAAGCAAAGGCCCGCGCGCTGGCGGGCCTCTGCAACTCTCGCGACGGGCGTGGGGGCTACTTGCTGCGCGTCTGGATCATGCTGCGGCGTGAAGGCTGGTCGGACAACAAGAAGTGCGTGCACCGACTGTATCGCGTAGAGGGCCTCGAGAGTTTCAACGGTCGTTTACGGGACGAGTGTCTCAACGTGTACAGCTCGAATCGATCGAGGGCAATTAGTCGATGCCGGCAAGCGGGGTAAGCAGAAAAAGACACAAGAACTTCCCTGCGCGTACTGGGACGGCCTTCTTGTCCTCGGAACGGTAGCCTGGCGCCGACGCGCGACAACCATCTCTTCGCCTTCCGTCAAATTATTGAAATAGACCGTAGGGAACGACCAGGCATCGCAAGCTGGGTCCTGATCGATGCGCGTTTGGGCCCGTTGTCCCTGAACGACTTCCACGACAGCTCCGACAAGACAGGCCCCACCGGCGTCGATAACAAGCACCGCCACCGACGCGGGCCCTGCACTAGCGGGAGGCTGGGGCGGCGGAGTAACAAGAACAGGAGCCGTGGGTGAGTCGCCGCATCCCGAAAGCATCAACGCTGCGAAAACGACCACGGGTAATCTCATGGAGCCCCTCCGCCGATTCGCATTGACGTCTAGTCGTCTACCTAGGAACGAACTGTGGTTTAGGAACAAACAAAGCTAGCACAAACGGCCCGCATTACATCGACTGGGCACCGTCAATCTCAGATAGATTCAGCAGCGATCGTGCCCGCCGGCATCGACGACGCGCGGCAGTGAATCTTCCTGGCGGTCGAGCGTGACTCGCCGGCCAGCGTGACGGGCAGGACGATTGGCTTCTCGCGCATCTGAACAGTCACAAAAAAGCAAAGGCCCGCGCGCTGGCGGGCCTCTGCACTGCTGGCGACGTTCGTGCTGTTAGGTGCGCTTCCTGAACCGTCGCACCGCGACGCCCGCGAGGCCGACGCCGAGCAGCGAGAGCGTGGACATGGAATCGTTCACGGCTCAGGCCTACTATTAGTTAGGCGCACACACTTAGGAAGGTTCGGTGAACATGAGAACGATCGCCATTGTCTTGAGCGCAGTCGTGCTGGCACTACCGGCCGGCCTCCAGGGGCAGGGTGCTCAGTCCCCGGGCGGCGAGCAGAACATGCGAGTGATTCTTCTCGGGACACAGGCTGGCCCAACCTTTAACGCCCAGCGACTTGGCATCAGCACATTGGTGCTGGCAGGTTCCGAACGGTTGCTCTTTGATGCCGGCCGTGGCACGACGACCGGCATGGCGAGAGTTGCGGTCAATCCGGCCGACGTAACGAGAGTATTCCTGACCCATCTCCATTCCGACCATGTCATCTCGCTGCCAGAACTCTTGATATCGCCATGGGCATCCCAAGGCCGACAGGCGCCACTCCAGGTATGGGGCCCAAGTGGAACTCGCTTGATGATGCAGAAGTTTCAGGAGGCATTGGCCTTTGACATCCACGTCAGGCGCGACGTGGATGAGAAGTTTTCTGCGGAGGGCGTGAGAGTAGTGGCGATCGATATCCGAGAAGGCGTTGTATACGAGTCGAACGGGGTAAAGGTCACCGCATTCCTCGTCGACCATGGCCCTGTGAAGCCCGCGTTCGGTTATCGCGTAGACTTTCGTGGACACTCTGTAGCCATCTCGGGCGACACCGCGCCTTCAGAGAACTTGGTCAAGTTCGCCTCTGGCGTCGACCTACTGATTCACGATGTCGGGAGGTTCAAGGACGACCCGGCGCTTGCTGGCCCGCCTGACGAACTGCTGCCCAACTCGAGGCTAACCCGAAGGCAGGTCAAGACGATCGCGGAACACCACACCGACGGCGTTGAGGTTGGGCGAGTGCTTGAGCGGGTGAAGGCGAAGCTCGCTGTGTTCTCGCACTACGGCGTGGACCCGCAGGCAACGCTGCCTCTGGTCCGGAGAAACTACGCGGGCCCTGTGGAGTTTGGCGAAGACTCGATGACCATCGAGATTGGCAACCAAGTCGAGGTCCGTAGGCTGGCTCCATCTCGCTAGGGGTAGAAGAGCGGCGCGCCCGCATCCATCGACCGTTCACTTCCACCCACACGAGGGTGCCTAGCGGCATCGACGGCTCGCGGCAGTGAATTTTGCGCGCGGTTGATCGCGACTCGCCGGCCAGCGTGACGGGCATGACGACAAAAAGCAAAGGCCCGCACGCTGGCGGGCCTCTGCATCATCACGAATCGTGACCGCTTTGCGGCGCTTCATTCGACGCCGAGCCACGCTAGTCTTGATTCCATAAGCCTGACAGTTGGAGAGAACGAAGAAGGCCTAGGGCTTCAGTCGCGACGATAAACGAATCCATCGTCGAGGGCCAGGACGTTGCCGCTCACGGTTCCGAGGGCGGGTTCTCCGCCGGGGTCGCTGTCGAACAAGAACGTGACCGTTGAGCCGTCGACGACGTAGGTCCCTGTGTCCGGGATAGTTTCCAGGAAGACGTTCCTGCCGTCGGTGACGCGGAGCGTGGTGTCCATGGTAAAGCGTCCCGAATCGAGTGTTGTGATCACTTCGGCAGTTACCTCGACTTTGTCCGCCCCTCCGCTGTCCTCCTCCGGAAGAGTCCACGGCAGTGGTTTACCGTCGACGGACTGGAGGCGCCAAGTACCAACAACCCACCGCGGCAGGAGTGAGACGTTGAGCGTGTGCGTCGTCGGCCCGCCCCCTGTCATCGTGATCGCCTGCGTCTGGGAGACGTGGTCGGCGTGCTCGACGGTGATCTGGCCGCCGGCAAACACCAAGTCGGTCAACGTGTAGCGGCCATCGCCGGCCGTCGTCGTGCTCTTGCCGGCGTTTGGGCCCTCGGCGATGCGGACGGTTGCGCCGCCGAGCGTGCCGCCGGCGAGGCTCTGCACCAGGCCGGTGAGCGTGTGGAGGGGTGGGCCCGTGGAGGCGGTCGGACCACCGCCGTCGCAGGCGACCGACAACGAAAGGAAAAAGGCGAGGCCGAGCAGAACTGCCGGGCGACGGATGGTCATGAGTGCCCCCTTGCGATCGCGGCGACGAGGTCTACCACATGCAACTGTTCGGCGTCCAGTTCTTGCACCACGCAAAGACATTTGTGCTGGTACCCGTCGAACACCATTACCGCGATAAAGGGCGGGATCTCCGGCGTGGTCACAAACAGGTCACAACGACAGGACGCGGACGATCCCGCGCTGAAGGAACTGCGTGAATTGTTAGGGAAATTTGGTGGACGGCGCGAGGATCGAACTCGCGACCTCCGCGTTGCGAACGCGGCGCTCTCCCAGCTGAGCTAGCCGCCCACTCCTGGCGTACTGCGAACCGTGACCGTCAGACGAGGCACGGGACAATCACGCAACCAACCTACTTTATCAGGTCCGCCGGCCCAAACTATCGCGCCGGCTCCAGGACGTCGAGATAGCGCGTCGCGCCGGCCGGGTTGATCACGACCACTGTTTCGTTCGGCTTGACGCGGCCCTCGTTGGCGAGAACTCGAAGCGCGTGCAGCGCCGCACCGCTTTCGGGCGAGGCACTGATGCCTTCGAACGTCGCGAAGTCCTTCATCGACGAAACCATTTCCGCGTCGCCGACGCTGAGTGCGGCTCCGGCACTTTCGCGCAAGGTGCGCGAGCACGAGCACGTCGCCCAGCGTCTCGGGAACACGCAATCCGTCGGCGATCGTATGCGGTTCTTCCCAGGCGGTTGCCTTGTCAGCGCTTGCCGCGAACGCACGCACGATCGGGGCGCATCCGGCCGCCTGCACGCCGGCAATATGCGGACGGCGCACGGTGTCGATCCAGCCGAGCGCAGCCATCTCCGCGAACGCTTTCCACATTCCGATGACCGTCGTGCCGTGCCCGACCGGGCAGATGATCCAGTCCGGAACCTGCCAGGCGAGCTGCTCGGCCAGCTCGTAGCCCACGGTCTTCTGGCCCTCGATCAGGTACAGGGTTGCGAAGGGGCGAGGCGTCGCACCAGGCCCCGTTCGATGAGGCCTCCGCGGCCGCGCGGGACGCGTCGCTCCAGTGACCCGTCGACCCAGGTGATCTCGGCGCCCGACAGCTCGGCTTCACGAATGAATGCCGCGCGCGTGTCTTTCGGCGCGAAGATCCGTGCCTCGAGCGCCGCCCGCGCCGCATACGCCGCCGCGGCCGGTGCGGTGGCGCTCGACGAACCCAGCGCCAGGATCCGCGACCCCAGATGCACCGCGCGCGTTGCCACGGCGGCAAAGCCACGCGCGGCAATCGAGTTGGAGGGATTGGTGGATTCGTCCTTCACGAACAGACGGTCGAGGCCGAGGGCCCGGCCCAGGCGACGGGCGCGGACAAGCGGTGTCCAGCCCTCACCAAGGCTGACTGGCTGATCGAGACCCTTGTCACCTTCGAGGAGCGGAAGAATTTCCCGGTACCGCCACAGCGACGACTCGCGCCCGCCGAGCGACGATTTCGGCCAGCGCTTCGCGCCCGTCAGGTCGTACCGCGCGAGCAGGGGAGCGCCGCAACTGCACAAATGGTGAGGATGCCGTGGGTCGTAGGGCCCGGCTCCGCACGGTACCGAGCACTCGAGATGGGAAAAAAATGTGGCCACGTCTACTTTCCAAGAAGGTCTGCGTCCTTCTTCTTCTGTAAGTCGTCAATCGTCGTCACGTGCTGGTCCGTGACGCGCTGCACGTCGTCGAGCGCACGGCGTTCCTCGTCTTCGGAAATCTTGTGATCCTTGAGCAGCTTCTTGAGCCGGTCGTTGGCGTCGCGGCGGACCTGGCGCACGGCATTGCGCCCTTCCTCCGCGTACTTGTGCACGATCCGCGACAGCTCCTTGCGGCGCTCCTCGGTGAGCGTGGGGATCGGAATCCGGATGACCTTGCCGTCCGACGCCGGGTTGAGACCGAGGTTGCTCTTCTGAATCGCGCGCTCGATGGCGGCGCTGAGCGACGGGTCGAACGGCTGAGCCACGATGACCGTGGGTTCGGGGATCGACAAGGACGCCACCTGATTCAGGGGCATCGTCGTCCCGTACGCCTCGACCTGAACAGGGTCGAGCAGGTTGGTCGATGCGCGCCCTGTGCGTACGCCGCCGAGTTCGCGCCGGACGTGATCGATGGCGGCATCCATGCGCCGCTTGACCTCGGCGTTCAAGCCTTTGATGTCATTGACGTCCATTTGTCCCGGGGGCTTCGCCCCCAGTCCTTCGACTCGCTCGCGGGCGCCCCAAGCCCCTCGCCGTTCGCGCGGCTCACTCACACGTTCGTTCGCGCGGTCTAGCTAGCTTTTGGCTCTCACTTCGACTTGACCCCTGGCAGGTCACATTCCCACCCGTGTCCCTACGGGCTCGCCCATGATGACACGCCGGAGGTTGCCCGGGCGCTGCAGGTTGAACACGATGATGGGGAGCTTGTTGTCCATGCAGAGTGTGATCGCGGTCGAGTCCATCACCTTGAGGCCGCGGTCGATCACTTCCAGATATGAAATCGTGTCGTAGCGCACGGCGGTCTTGTCGAGCATCGGGTCGGCGGTATAGATGCCGTCGACTTTGGTGCCCTTGAGGATGACCTCCGCCCGCATCTCCATGGCCCGGAGGGCGGCTGCGGTGTCGGTCGTGAAGTAGGGATTGCCGGTGCCCGCGGCAAACAGCAGAACACGGCCCTTTTCCAGGTGCCGGAGCGCCCGGCGCCGAATGAACGGTTCGGCGACCGCGCGCATCTCGATGGCGGTTGCGACGCGGGTGGTGATGTTCAGCTGCTCGAGCGCGTCCTGCAACGCCAGCGCGTTGATGATCGTCGCCAGCATTCCCATGTAGTCGGCTGTGGCGCGGTCCATGCCGCGCGCGCTCGCCGCCAGGCCCCGAAACAGGTTGCCGCCGCCGATGACGATGGCGACCTGCACTCCGAGCTGCTGGACCTCGCCGATCTCTTTCGCGATCTGCGTGGCGGCGAGTGGGTTGATGCCGAACGGCTGATCGCCCATCAGGGCTTCGCCGGACAGCTTCAGCAATACGCGGGAGAAGGCGGGCGCCGACACGAGAAGCGATTATATGCGCTTGAGCTCAGGCCGGCTTGGGGCTCGAGGCTTGGGGCTTGCGGCCAACCTGCAATCACAGATCGCAGGTCCGCAAGTCAATTGCTCTCTCCAACCTTGAACCGGACGAACCGGGCCACGCTGATGTTCTCGCCAAGCTTGGCGATTGCGGCCTGGATGAGCTGTCCCACCGTCGTCTTGGGGTCGCGAATCGAGGGCTGGTCCACGAGCACGCACTGCTCGTAGAAGGCACCGAGCTTGCCTTCCACGATCTTGTCGATCACCTGCGCGGGCTTGCCGGAGTCCTTCATCTGCGCGCGGTAGATGTCGCGTTCGCGATCGAGCACGTCTGCCGGGACATCCTCGCGGCGCGCGTACTGCGGGCTCGCAGCCGCCACCTGAAGGCCGATCTCCTTGAGCAGGTTCTGAAAGTCGTCGGTGCGCGCGACGAAGTCCGACTCGCAGTTGAGCTCGACGAGCACGCCGATCTTGCCGCCGGCGTGGATGTACGACCCAATCTGCCCCTCGCTCGTCGAACGGCCCACCTTCTTGGCGGCTGAGGCCAGGCCGCGCTTCCGCAGGATCGTCCGGGCCTCTTCGAGGTCCCCGTTGGCCTCCTGCAGCGCGGCCTTGCACTCCATCATGCCGGCGCCGGTGGAGTCGCGGAGTTGTTTGACGAGTGCGGCAGAGATGTCAGCCATGAAGAGCCTCGGACGATGACAGGTTAGAGAAGTTAGAGGCAGAGGTTAGAAGTCAGAAGCTACTGACGAAGATGAAGGCCGAAGCCTGCCCGAGCAAACGTCCCGCTCCCTCTAACTTCTGCCTTCTAACTTCGAACTTGCAAGCGGCCTACGCCGTGGTTGCGGCCGCTTGAGCCTGGTGGGAGCGCTTGCTCTCGGCGGCGTCCGGCGCGTTGGCGGCTTCCGCCATTCCCCGGCCGGAGAGCACCGCGTCGGCAATGCCGGCCGCGAACAACCGAATCGATCGCAGGGCATCGTCGTTGCCCGGAATTACGTATTCGACCTGGTCCGGGTCGCAGTTGGTGTCCACGACGCCAATCACCGGAATCTTCAGCTTGCGCGCCTCGTCGACTGCGATCTGCTCGTGACGGGTGTCCACCACGAAGACCGTGTCGGGCAGCCGCGACATGCCGCGAATGCCGTCGAGGTTCTTGGAGAGCTTACGGCGTTCCTTGTCGAACCGCGCGATTTCCTTCTTGGAGAGCGAGTCGTAACGCCCGTCGGTCGTCATCGCCTCGAGCTCGCGCAGGCGCGCCAGGCTCCGCTGAATCGTGGTGAAGTTCGTGAGGAGGCCGCCGAGCCAGCGCTGGTTCACGTGGAACATGCCGCAGCGCTGCGCCTCTTCGGCGATCGCGTCCTGCGCCTGGCGCTTGGTGCCCACGAACAGCACCGTGCCACCCTGGGCCGCGAGGTTCGTGACGAACTCCGCAGCGTCCCGATAGAGCTTGGCAGTGCGGCCGAGATCGAGAATGTAGATCCCGTTGCGTTCTCCGAAGATGTAAGGCTTCATCTTCGGGTTCCAGCGTTTGGTCTGGTGTCCGAAGTGGACGCCAGCCTCCAAGAGATCCTTCATCGCGATCGCACTCAAGCTCTTTCGGCTCCTTCGTTTCTAACGTTTGCTGAACTGGAAGCGCTTGCGCGCGCCCGCCATGCCGTACTTCTTCCGTTCCTTGGCGCGCGGGTCGCGCGTGAGGAGGCCCGCCTTGCGAAGGGACGTCCGCAGTTCTTCGTTGAACCCAAGCAACGCCCTGGCAATACCCAGACGAAGGGCGCCGGCCTGACCGGTGACACCACCGCCGACCGTCGTCGCCAGCACGTCGAATCGCTCGGCGGTTTCAGTCACGACGAGCGGCATCCGGATGACCAGACGCTGCGTCTCGTTGGGAAAGCTCGCCTCGAGAGGTTTCTTGTTGACGGTGATCGTGCCCGAACCGGGCCGAAGGAAGACGCGGGCCGTTGACGTCTTGCGGCGGCCCGTACCGTAATACTGCGCTGTAGCCAAGTTACGCGACCTCGAATGCCTGGGGCTTCTGGGCGACGTGGGGGTGATCGCCCGCGGTGTACACCTTCAGCTTCCGGTACATCGCGTTCCCCAGCTTCGTCTTCGGCAGCATGCCGCGCACCGCCTCTTCGACGATGCGGGTGGGCGCCTTCTGACGGACGACCTTGACGCGCTCTTCGCGCAGTCCGCCCTCATACCCGCTGTGGTACCGGTAAAGCTTCTGACTTTCCTTGCGGCCGGTGAGTCGAATCTTTCGCGGCGTTGACCACGACGACGAAGTCGCCGTGGTCCAGGGAGGGGACCCATGTGGGCTTGTGCTTGCCCTGGAGCAAACGCGCGGCATGGCTCGCGACTCGGCCGAGTACCTTGCCGTTCGCGTCGATGACGTGCCACTGCCGGTCGTCCTTGTTCACAGGCTTGGTCACGGTCTTCGTGACGGCCTTCGCGGCAGTGTCCTTACCCCTAACCATGCTCTCCCTTTCGGCCGGATTCAAATAACGGCAATCTGAGATGATAGGTCTCGATCGCTGAATTGTCAAACATTCCGGCCTTCTTCGCGAAGTTGCCGCCCGCCGCCCGGCCACAATCGTGGCAGGACCCTTGCCTCAATACGCGTCCGCCATGCCTTTTGTTATCGGGCACCGGACGAATGTCGGTCTGGATGTCGGGTCTGCCTTTGTGCGGGCGGTCGGACTTCGCCGGACACGCGAAGGGTGGTCGCTCGTCGCCGCCGGGCAGGCGCCCGTCGATGACCCTGAGACTGACATCCGCACGACGGTTCAACGCCTCCTCGACGACCTGAAGCTTCAGCAGAGTCCACGTCGCCGTGGCGGTGCCGGCGGGTGCGGCCATCGTGAGGAGACTTTCGCTCCCTGCCGGCAGTCCGTCCGACCTCGCGCGCCACGTCGGCCTTGAAGCCGAACAGCACATGCCGTTCTCGCTCGAGGACGCGAATGTCAGCTACCAGGTGCTCGGTCGGCGGCAGGAGGCAGCGCGTCGTTCGACCGACTCCGACATCCTCGACGTCCTTCTCGGCGCGGCCCGGCGCAGCCGAAGTCGCGGAGCGCACCGGCTGGGTTACAGGTCGCGGCCGCCGAGTGAGCGTGGCGGACGTGGAGGGCCTCGCCCTGGCGAATGCCTTCAGCCTGAACTACCCGGACCAGTCCGACTCGGCCCTGCTGCTCCATGTTGGCCACCGCTCCACGGTCATGTGCGTCATCGAGCGCGGCGAACTGATTGCGACGCGCGGTGTCGGCCTCGGCGGCGGCGCCCAGGATCTGGTTGCGGCTATTCGTCAGGCTGCCACTCCGGAGAGTCCCGGGCGCGTGTTTCTCTCCGGCGGCGGGTGGGAGGCGGAAGGGTTGTCGTCACGACTCGCGAGCCGAGTTCGGCGCGCATGTCGAAGCGTTCGACCCACGACGCCGCATCCGGACGTCGGCGGCGAGCCGGGGAGCGGACCTCGTGGGACCTCCGTTTGCGTTGGCGGTCGGCCTGGCACTGCGCCGCAAGGGGGACGTGTGATCACGATCAACCTGCTCGTGAACGGACAAACTCGGCGGAGAACAGTCCGTCCGATCCTGAACGGTGTCTGCCTCGTCGCCACTTGCGCGGCCCTCGCGGCCGACTGGTGGTACTTGCGCGAGTCACGAACGGCGCTTCTCGCGCAGTCGGTGGCGCTCGACAGAGAGTTGACGGCGATCACGACCTCAGCGACGCGCCTCGACCAGGTGCGCAGACGGCAGACAGAGCTCGTCGCCGAACTGAGCCACGGTCAGCCGCATCCTCGACGATCGCAATACGTCCACCGAGCTGTTCGAGGCGATCAGTCGCAGCCTCACGGACGGTCTGTGGCTGACTGAAGTCAGACGGTCGGCCGAGAGCCTTCACCTCGATGGCCGGTCGTCGTCTCTCGCCGCGATTACGGGCCTGGTTCGCAACCTGGGGCGGAACTTTTCCTTCGTGCGTCCGCCGGAGATTAGTTCGATGTCCACGGAAGGCCAACCTGGGCCTGACGGTTCGTCGGTTCTCCGCTTCCAGGTCGCCGGAGAGTTGGCGCCCGTCAGCGACGAGGCTCGGCCGTGAAGATTCCGCTCGCGTGCGCGCTCGTCGCGGCCGCGGTTTGGTACGTGGCCCTCGGGCCGATGCGCGACGAGGTTGAGGCGCTCCAGGCCCGCGCGGCACACGCCCTGTCCGAGATCCAACGCGTCAACGCGGACGCCGTGGCGCTTCCGGCCCTCGAGCGTGAAGTAGGCAAACTCGAACGTGCGCTCGAGGCACTTCAGCCCCGTGACAGAGCGCCAATGGATGGAGGTTCGGTAGCCGCCGAGCTCCTGTCGGTCGCCATCGACTCGCATCTTCGAATTACCGCCCTCAAGCCACCGAACGAATCCTCTCGGCGCGACGGCCGCGGGCAGCCGGTCGAGCTCGGCATCGAAGGGACCTTTCACAACGTCGGCCGGTTTCTCGGGCGGTTGGCGTCCTCGCCACGAGTGATGACCTCATCGGACGTCAGCGTGAGCGCTCCCCCGATCGGCCGAAGCGCGGGCATCGTCCACGGCTCGATCGTGGTCTGGCGTTCGACCTCGCATCGGCAGCGTCCGCGACCCATGAGCTTCTCGCCTACGACGACGGTGGAAGGAGAGACCCGTTCGCGAGCTTGGTCGCGCCTGAGACCGCGCAGCCGCCGGTCACGTCCGCGAACCGGCGCGCAGGGCTCAGCAGCGACTCAGGTCGCCGATGTCGTGGTGCGGGGCGTCGCCCGTGACGGAAACCGAACGCTGGCAATCCTGGAGACCTCCGGCCACCAGTCGTTTGTCGTCCGTGCGCTCGACCGTCTGGCGGACTCCGTCGTCCACGACATCAACCCATCTGGCGTTCTTTTCGTTCAGCGGGATGGGAGAGGTGGGCCGGTTCAGGTTTACAAGAGGCTCCGGCCGTCGGACGCGGAGCATCCATGAACGCCCCTCGCATGGCCTGCGTGATCGTCGTCATCGCTCTGGCGGTGGTGAACGGCCGCGCACAGATGCCACCGGGCGGGCCTTTCACCGGAAGTCCCATCGACGTGGACTACCAGGCAGCGAATCTCCGTGCCGTGTTGCGCCAGTTGGCGGAGATCGGCGCCGTCAATCTCGTGATCGACGCGAGCGTACCGCCAACAGCAGCGGTGGATCTGAAGCTGAACCAGGTGCCTTGGGACCAGGTGTTCGACATCGTTCTCCGATCCAGCGGTCTGACCGTTCAGTTGGACGGGACGGTCGTTCGAGCGCTCACTCGCGAAGCGCGGACGAAGGAGTTGGACGACGAGGCGAAACAGCGGAAAGTGGCGGAGGCGGCACCCGAGTTGGAGACCGCTCGGATCCGGCTGAACTACGCCACGGCCGAGACCATGGCGAAGCTCGTAAAGGATGCGCGACTCATTTCGGATCGAGGCACTATCGAGTTCGAACCCCGCGCCAATCTGCTGATCGTCAAGGACGCGCCGCGGAACCTCGACGAGGTTCGAGTCCTTCTGGCAGATCTCGACAAGGCCGAGCCGCAAGTCGAGATCGAAGCCAAGATCCTGCGCACCAACCGCGACACGGCGAAGGCGTTGGGCGTGCAGTGGGGCGCAAGTGGACGGATTGCTCCGGAACTGGGGAATACGACTGGCCTGGTGTTCCCAAACCGTGGCTCGGCCGGCGGGCGCCTGCACGACGCCGAGCCGATGACTCAGGGACCGGGCGACCCGCGGGCTACGCCGCTCGACCAGACCGCGACGGCCGTCAATCTTCCGGCGCCCGGCGCGACGACCGCGCTCGGTGTCTCGCTCGGAGCCGTCAACGGCGCACTCGCGCTCGACGTGGTGCTCTCGGCGCTCGAGCACGAGGGCAAGGCGCGCATTCTCTCCACCCCGCGCGTGACCACGCAGAACAACAAGCTGGCGGAGATCACGCAGGGCTTCGAGGTGCCGATCCAGGTCGTTGCCAACAACACCGTGACGGTGCAGTTCAAGCCCGCGTCGTTGAAGCTGGCAGTCACGCCCCAGGTGACGGCGGCCAACACCGTCATCATGCGGATCTACCTCGAGAACGCGACACCGGATTTCAGCCGCGCCGTCAACGGTAACCCGTCCATCAACACGCAACGCGCGGAGACCGAAGTCCAGGTCGGCGATGGCGTCACGACGGTCATCGGCGGAATCCTCCAGGAAAACGAGACGACCAGCGTGGACCGCACGCCGGGTCTTGGCCGCGTGCCGCTTCTCGGATGGCTGTTCAGGAGGACAGACACGCGGCGCGAGAACCAGGAACTGCTGATCTTCATCACGCCGCGCGTGATTCGGAGCTCGTGATGAGGGCGAGTCTGACGCTCGCGACTGCGATGCTCTCGCTGGCGTCGGCGAGCGGCTGCACGATGGCGCAGCGGACAGGGACGTCGCCCGTTCAGCTCGTCATCGTCTCGCTCGAAGGGGGCCCGGGAGATGACGTGGCCGGGTATCGCCACACGTTCGAGTCAGACGTGAGGACGGGCGGAAGGGTG
The DNA here is from genome assembly GCA_963739035.1 of uncultured Acidobacteriota bacterium. GTDB lineage: Bacteria > Acidobacteriota > Vicinamibacteria > Vicinamibacterales > SCN-69-37 > CAVTYZ01. The sequence continues at coordinate 100,666 of CAVTYZ010000010.1, forward strand.
GTGGAGGACGGAGGGCGGGTGTTACTGGCCCTCGCGCTCAAGGACCCAGGCACAGCCGACCTCCCGACACGACCGTCGCCGGCAAATGCCGTCACGGTCAACCGTTATCGGGTCCGTTACCTCCGTGCTGACGGCCGAGCGGCGCCAGGCGTGGATGTGCCGTACGGGTTCGATGGCGCCATGACGCTCACGATCGGGGACGAGGGTGGTGTGGGGAGGTTCGTGCTCGTGAGAGCCCAAGCCAAGATGGAACCTCCGCTCATCACGCTCCGGGATTCCGGCGGGTCGCTGGCGTTGTCAATCCTCGCGGAGGTCACGTTCTTCGGTCGGGACCAGGCGGGCCACGAGGTCAGCGTCATCGGACTGGTCGGCGTGAACTTCGCTGACTGGCCCGACGAATAACGAGGAGCAGCGACATGGCTCGGTCCGGAATCACCCTCACGTTTGTCGTCGCCGGGCTTGCGTCGGGTTGTGCGCTGACCAGCACGAGCGCGCCGTCGTTGACAGGCCCGTCTGAACTCGGTCTGTCGCTGTCAATCGCCGCGATGCCGGACGTGCTCGTCCAGGACGGCGCCTCGCGATCGCGCGTGACACTGACTGCTCGGGATGCGAGTAACCGGCCCGTACGCGGCCTCACCGTCACGGTTGACGTCGAGGGAGACGACCTTGCGGTTGACTCGGGACGTTTGAGCCATCGAATGGTCACAACTGACGAGGAGGGTGAGGCTAACCTGAGCTACATCGCACCGCGAGCGGCGGCGGGAACGGCTGCCGTCGATCGGTACGGTCGCCGTGGTTCTCACCCCTGTCGGCACCAATTTCGCGAACGCCGTGGCGCGTTCGGTGCTCATCCGCCTGGCGCCACCGAGCGCAATTCCGTGAACCCTGTGGCTCCCCGCCGGGCCGGCCGACATAGACTTTCAGACCCAACCGGTGGCTGACTCGGCGCATCTAATCCATACCGCACGGCTCCGTGCCCTGCAGGCCTATCTCGACGCTCGGCAGCTCGAGGCGCTGGTCGTGTCGACGCCGCTGAACATCGCGTACCTGAGCGGGTTTGCGGGCTCGGCGGGCCTGCTGCTGGTCACGACAGAGGGCCGGTTCCTTCTCGTCGACGGCCGGTACGAGGCGCTGGCGCGCGAGTCCGGCGCGGCGGGCAAGCTGGGGCCCGTCACTATCGAGCGGGTGGACGGCCGCTACGATCAGGCGCTGGCGTCGGTCGTCGCCCGCGAGGGCATTCGGCACGTGGGGCTGGAAGCGGGCCATGTGACGGTGGCGACGATGAGCGCCTGGCAACGAGCAGTGATTGGCGTCGAGTGGGAACCGACAGAGCGCGTGGTGGAAGCGCAGCGCCTCATCAAGGACGCCGGCGAGATCGAGATCTTCCGCCGGGCCGCCAGGACGCTGAACGAGATGGCGTCACGTCTCGGCACGATTGTCGCTCGTGGCAAGACCGAGCAGGACGTAGCGTCGGGCATCGACGCCGCGATTGTCGAAGCGGGATTTCAACGGCCCGCGTTCACGACGATTGTGGCGTCCGGCCCAAACAGCGCACTTCCTCACGCGCGTCCAACGAGCCGGCGGCTCGAGGTCAGCGACATGGTGGTGCTGGACTTTGGCGGGGTATTAGACGGATACTGCGTCGATTTGACGCGGATGGCGGCCGTTGGATCGCCGACCGCGTCGGCCATGGCGCTCTACGAGGGTGTTCGTGAAGCGAACGCCTCGGCCGTCCGTGCGGTGCGTCCGGGAGTTCCGGCGTCTGACATTGACCGTGCCGCGCGCGCCGTGCTCGAAGCGAGGAATCTCGGTGAGGCCTTCCGTCACGCGACGGGACATGGTCTCGGTCTCGAGGTTCACGAGGCGCCGCGGCTGGCCAGACCAGACTCCGAACCTCAGGAGCGCCTCGAAGCAGGCATGGTCTTCACGATTGAGCCCGGCGCGTACGTCGAAGGCATCGGTGGGGTGCGGCTCGAAGACGATGTGCTCGTGACCCCGGGGGGCTGTGAGGTGCTGACCACGGTGCCTCACGACCTGTTGCGTGTCTGACGCTATGGATTTCGACGACATCAAGCAGATTCTGAATCTCGTTCGCGAGCACGACCTGGCCGAATTCGAACTCGAGCGCGACGGCTTGAAGGTACGCATCCGTAAAGCTGGGCGCGACGTGGCGTTCGTTCCTCAGGTCGTTGCACCTCCCATGATGGCGGTGCCCACGCCGGCCGCGCCGGCAGCCGCGATCGCTGCCCCGGCGGCCAACGTCACCCCTGGCCCCGGAGCCGAGGCGGACTCGGTCGATCTTGGCGTCATCAAGTCCCCGATTGTCGGCACGTTCTATCGCTCGACCGAGCCCGGCGCCCCCTCGTTCGTGGAGATTGGCGACGTCGTGAAGAAGGGCCAGGTCCTTTGCATCATCGAAGCGATGAAGCTGATGAACGAGATCGAAAGCGATTGTGACGGCGAGATCGTCAAGATTTACGTCGAGAATGGCAAGCCGGTGCAGTACGGCGACCGGCTCTTTGCCGTGAAGGTCGCCTGACGATGTTCAAGAAGATTCTCGTCGCCAACCGCGGTGAGATCGCCCTGCGAGTCATCTGGGCGTGCCGGGAGCTGGGCATCAAGACCGTCGCGGTCTACTCCGAGGCGGATGAGCATGCATTGCACGTCCGATTCGCCGACGAGGACGTGTGCATTGGCCCGCCGCGGAGCCTCGACAGTTACCTGAACGTTCCGGCCATCATCAGTGCCGCCGAAATCACCGGCGCGGACGCCATCCATCCCGGGTACGGGTTCCTGTCGGAAAGCGCCTACCTCGCGGAGGTATGCGAGGCGTGCCACATCAAGTTCATCGGACCGTACCCGAACGTCATCCGCCTCATGGGCGACAAGGCGCGGGCCCGCCGCGCCATGAAGAAGGCGGGCGTGCCGATCCTCCCCGGGAGCGACGGGCCTGTACAGGACGACGAGGCGGCCGCGAAGATCGCGAAGGAACTGGGATACCCGGTCATCATCAAGGCCGTGGCGGGCGGCGGCGGCCGGGGCATGCGCGTCGTCACGTCGCCGGACGATCTGAGCAAGGCGCTCAAGACGGCGACGCGTGAGGCCGGGGCCGCGTTCGGCGTCGGCGACGTCTACATCGAGAAATACGTCGAGTCGCCGCGCCACATCGAAGTGCAGGTTCTTGGGGACCATCACGGCAACGTCGTGCACCTGGGCGAGCGCGAGTGTTCGATCCAGCGCCGGCACCAGAAGCTCATCGAAGAGGCGCCATCGGCTGCCCTCACCCAGAAGCAGCGCCGAAAGCTTGGCGCCACGGTGGTGGACGCGGCCCGGGCGGTGCAGTACACGAACGCCGGGACTTTCGAGTTCATCATGGACCCGAAGGGCAGCTTCTACTTCCTCGAGGTCAACACGCGCCTTCAGGTCGAACATCCGGTCACGGAGTTCGTGACCGGTGTGGACATCGTGAAAGAGCAGATCCGGGTCGCGGCCGGCCGACGCCTGGCGTTCAAGCAGGGCGACATCACGATCTCCGGCCACGCGATCGAATGCCGGATCAACGCCGAGGATCCCGAGACGTTCGCGCCGAGCCCCGGGCTCATTCACGCGTTCAGCGTGCCGGGCGGCCCGGGCGTGCGCGTGGATTCATACGCGCACTCCGAGTGCACCGTTTCGCCGTACTACGATTCGCTCATCGCGAAGATCATCACCCACGGTCGCGACCGCTCCGAAGCCATCGCGAGGATGAAGCGCACCCTCGAGATGACCGTCATCGAAGGGATCAAGACGTCGATCCCGCTTCACCTGAAGATTCTGAACGACCCCGACTTCGTCGCCGCCCGCATCAGCACGAGCTTCATGGAACGCTACATGCCGGAGAAGAAAGCCGGTGACGGCGGCTCCCTCGCTGAAACCGCCTAGACCTCGGCTCTACGCGATTCTTGACGTGGACGTCTGCGCGGTGCGCGGGCTGAATGCACGCGAAGTCCTTCAGGACTGGCTCGACGCCGGCGTCCTCCTCATCCAGCTGAGAGCCAAGCAACTGCCGAGCGGGTCGATTCCTCGATTCTCGCAGAAGCGTTGGCCGAGAACGCGCAGTCGGCCGGTGCGACGTTCATCGTGAACGACCGGGCCGATATCGCGAGGCTGGCCGGCGCGTCGGGGGTCCATGTCGGTCAGACCGACCTCACGCCGGCCGACGCGCGACTCGTGGTGGGGGAGTCCGCCACAGTGGGCGTTTCCACCCACAACGACGAGCAGGTTCGGGCTGACGCTCGGTGAGCCGGTGGACTACGTGGCGATTGGCCCGGTGTTTCCGACGGCCAGCAAGGACCGGCCGGATCCGGTCGTCGGCCTCGACGGCGTGCGGAGGGCGCGGGACATCGTGGCCTCGTCTGGCCGGCCGCTGGTGGCGATTGGCGGGATCACGCTCGAGCGCGCGCGGAGCGTGATTGACGCCGGGGCGGATTCGATTGCCGTGATCGCGGACCTCGTGGCGGGCGAGCCTGGGGCCCGCGCGCGCGCGTTCCTTCGCGCTGTTCAGGAACCCTGATAGCTTACTGTTCGTGTCCGCCAGACGACTTGATGGCGCTCGGGCTGCCGCGGCGATTCGCTCGGAGCTCGCTTCGTCGGTCAACGCGTTCGCGGCGTCCGCCGGCCGGCCACCGGCTCTGTCGATCGTCCTGGTGGGCGACGACCCCGCGTCTCACGTCTATGTCCGCGGCAAGGAGCGGGCCGGTCAGGAGACGGGCCTGAACGTGGTTGTTCATCGCCTGTCGGCGACGACGGAGCTGAGCGAGTTGCTGTCGCTGGTCCACGAGTTGAACGTCGACGACCGTGTCGACGGCATCCTCGTGCAGTCGCCGCTCCCGCCAGCGATGGGGAAGGACGCGGAGCAGCACGTCTTCGATGCGATTGACCCGGCCAAGGACGTGGACGGTTTCCACGCGCTCAATGCGGGCCGCTTGCTGCAGGGCCGTTCGGCGCTGCCACCGTGCACCCCGTCTGGCGTGATCGAGCTTCTCGATCGCGAGGGTGTCTCCATCGCCGGTCAGCACGCGGTCGTGATCGGGCGGAGCGAGATCGTCGGCAAGCCGATGGCGCTGCTGCTCCTCGAGCGCGATGCGACGGTCACGATCTGCCACTCCCGGACGGTCGACCTGCCGGCGGTTACCCGGACGGCCGACATCCTTGTCGCGGCCGTCGGCCGTCCTGGCTTCGTGACGCCTCCGATGGTCCGTCCCGGCGCCGTGGTGGTGGATGTGGGAACGACGCCTGTCAGCGACAGGGCACGGGTCGCCGAACTCTACGGCGCCGGCAGTTCCCGGCTCGCCTCGTTCGACAAGAAAGGCTCAACCGTGCTCGGCGACGTCCATCCGGCCGTCGCCGAGGTCGCGGGCGCACTGTCACCGGTCCCCGGCGGCATCGGCCCGCTGACGATTGCGATGCTGCTGAAGAACACGTCTGGCCGCGGAAGCGCGGATACGACTAGTCTGAAGACGCGGCCTCCACGGCGCTGAATGTAGGACTGTTCTTCTAGGCCCCGTAATGCAAGCCCGCCGGCCTACGTTTTTACGTAATTTAACTGCCTCACCCACGTGCTTTTCCCAAATCGCGCGCACCTGCCGCTCTGTCTCCGCCAGTGTCCCGCCCGTGTCCACGACGTCGTCGGCTCGCTGGCGCTTGACGTCGATCGGGAAGCTGCGCGTCGAGCCGACGCTCGACTTCCGACTCGCTCAAGCCCGTCGCGCGCCATGGCCCGGCGCTTCTGCTCGTCACGGCTGCACGCGGCGACGACCACGCGGTCGAAATCGCCCGCGTGGTCGGTCTCGTACAGGAGCGGTATCTCCGCCACCCCGGCGGGCGCGCCGGTCAGTTCGTCAAACCACCGTCGGATGCCGGCGTAGACCTCGGGGTGAACGATCGCCTCGAGGTCGCGCCGGGCGTCGGCGTCCTTGAATACGAGCCGGCTGAGCGCGTCGCGACTCAGCCGGCCATCGGCCGCGAGCACGCCCGTGCCAAACCGGCGCACGACGAGCGCGAGCCCGGGCGTGCCGGGCTCGACCGCGGCGCGTGCGAGCGTGTCAGCGTCGATGACGGGAGCGCCAAGGCGGGCGAAGGCAGCGAGACAGAACGACTTGCCGGTGGCAAGGCCGCCCGTGAGCGCGATGCGGAGCGGGCGGCCGGTCACCTCGGGCCGTCAGTCGGCGATGCCGGCGGGTATCTCGGCTTCGGTGTCCGACGCCGGCGTGAGCCGATCCTCCACGAATGTGTCCCATTCGTGGCAATGCGGACACTGCCAGATGAAGCTCGGCGCTTCGGTACCGGCAGCGGACGCACACGTGCGGGTCGAGGTAGAAGACCGCCTGTCGCGTGCTCTCGATGTAGCGGGCCACGAGATGCTTCGGCAAATCGAGCGCCGAGAGCGTGGCCCAGAGCGACTGGTGGATGGCCAGCGCGTGCGGATTGTGCTCGAGCGCCTCGAGCAGCAACTCGAGCGCGCGCGCCGGTTGGCCGCTCGACACCAGATGCTTCGCGAGCGCCGTTCGCGCCCGCCAATCGCGCGGCGACCCTTCCGTGAGCCGCCGGCACAGTTCAACGAAGCGATGCGTCGCGCCGAGCGACTGATAGGCGCGCTCCAGCCGGTCCAGCGCGAGATGCGCCCGATCCTGCGACACCTCGATGCACCGCTCCCAGGTGGCGATTGCCGCATTCAGATCGCCCTGCTGCGCCTCGGCGTCTCCCAGGTGGAGATACGCGGGGATCGTCGCGGCGTCCAGATCGATCGCGGCCTCGAAGGCGCTTCGCATCGTCGATCCGGTCCGTCCTTGAGCGCCTGCAACCCGAGCTCGTTCTCGAGGAACGCCAGGATCAGCTGGGACTTCGGTTGCTCCGGCGGCCCGGCAATGCGCGCCAGGCGCCGGCGCGTCACGTACGCTTCCTGCCACTGGTGCTGGTCTTCCTGCAGTTTCTCCAGATTGAGCAGCGCCGCCTCGTTCTCGGGGTCAAGCTTCAGCACCTCGGAGAACACCGACACCGCCCGGTCCACGAAACCGCCGCGCCGGTAGTCGAGGCCCAGACACAACAGCACGTTGACGTGCTCGATCCGGTTCAAACGGGGACGCTGGAGGAGCGCCTGATGCTCCTGAATCGCGCGGCCCGGTCTGGCCCTTTTCGCGATACAGATTGCCCAGCACGAGGCGCAGCTCGAGCGCCCCGGGATCGATGCGGGCCGCTTTCTCGAGCTCGGCGATCGCCAGATCCACCTGGTTGGCGACGAGGTAGTTCAATCCCAGAATGAAGTGCGGCGACTCGCGCACTCGGCGCCGGTCGATCCAGCGGCCCTTCGATGAGCTTGTAGCGCTCCCACGCCTTGCCGGCCGCCAGGCCGACGAGAAGCGCGATGATGACGCCGAAAACGACCCCGTAGCCCTGCATCAGTTTGTGAGAAATGCCTGAACGATCCGATCCCACTTACCCTGCGCGCGAAGCACGAGCTCGATGAACTCGCGCACCGCGCCTCGTCCGCCGGGATACGCGCTCACCCAGTGAACCTGTGCCGCACTTCCGCCGCCGCGTCGGCTGGTGCCGCCGACAGGCCCACGCGACCGAGCACCGCGAGGTCCAGCAGGTCGTCGGCCATGTAGGCCACCTGGTCTTCCTCGAAATTCCGCGCCGTCAGGATGTCCCGGTAGCCGCGAACCTTGTCGGGCCCCGCCTGAAACACCAGCTTGATCCCCAGCTCGGCCGCCCGGCGCGACGTGGCCTCGGACGGACGGCCGCTCAGCAGGCCGATTTCCAGATCCTCGCGGCGGGCCCACACGATGGCCGCGCCGTCGCGGATGTGGAACGCCTTCGATTCGCCGCCGGCCGAATGAATCGACACCGTGCCGTCGGTGAGCACACCGTCTACGTCCAGCAATATTAGCCGCAGGCGGCGAGCCCGGGCGTGAAGTTCCTCGGCGGAAGGGGCCATGGAGGCGGGCTGACCGCGCTAGACCATTCCGGTGCGCCAGAGGTCGTGCAGGTGCACCACGCCCTCGACCGCGCCGTTCGAGTCGACCACGACCACGGCGGTGATGCGGCGTTGTTCCATGATGCGCAGCGCTTCGACGGCGAGAACGTGCCGTCCGACGGTGATGGGCTGTCGTGGTCATCACGTCGCGGGCGCGGCGCTCGAGCAGGTTCGAGCCCGGCGTCATGTGACGCCGCAGGTCCCCGTCGGTCACGATGCCGTGCAGTTTGCCGTCGCTGTCGAGCACGCACGTCATCCCCAGGCGCTTGCGCGACATCTCGTGGATGACGTCCGGCATGGCCGTGTCGGGTCGGACGACCGGCAGGGCGTCTCCGGCCTGCATGAGCGCCTCGACGCGCATGAGGCGTTTGCCGATCAGACCGGCGGGGTGCAGGTTGGCGAACTCGTCCGCACTGAAGCCTTTGCTCCTGGACAAGGCGATCGCCAGGGCGTCGCCCAGTGCGAGCGTGGCGGTGGTGCTGGCCGTCGGCGCCAGGTTCATCAGGCACGCCTCTTCGACAACCTCGCAGTTGAGCGCGAGCGTCGGCCGCAAGCCCGATCGTGGACTGCGGCTTGCCGGTGAGCGCGATGAGTCGGGCGCCAATCCGGCGAATCGCCTCGATCAGACGAATCAGCTCCTCGGTCTCGCCGCTGTAGGACAGGGCGATCACCACGTCATCGCGTCTGCACGACGCCAAGGTCGCCGTGCACCGCTTCGGCCGCGTGCAGAAACACGGCGGAGGTGCCAGTGCTCGACAAGGTCGCGGCGAGCTTACGAGCGATGATGCCGGACTTGCCCATGCCCGTCACGATGACGCGGCCTTTGCACTGCTGCAGCAGGTCGAGCGCTTTGTCGAAATTCGAGTCGAGCTTGGGGATCAGCCCCAGAATGGCCTTCGCTTCGGTTTCAAAAACCTTGCGGGCAATCGTCCCGAGGCTGGTTCGCAGGACTCGTTCATAGCGAGTGGATCTTCACGAGGCGGTCAAGAAGCGGTGCCAGCCGGTTGAAGGGCAGCGCGTTCGGCCCGTCGCTCAGCGCACGACTCGGATCTTCGTGCACTTCGAGGAAAACGCCATCGACACCGGCCGCGACGCCTGCGGACGCGAGCGGCTCGATGTACTGCGACAGCCCGGAGCTCACGCCGTTGCCGCCGCCCGGCAACTGCAGGCTGTGCGTGACGTCGAAAACTACCGGACAGCCCAGGCTCCGCATGATCGGGAACGATCGCATGTCCACGACGAGGTTGTTGTAGCCGAACGAGGTGCCGCGCTCGGTCAGGAACACGCGCCCGGCGCCCGTCACCTTCTCCAGCGCGTGCTTCATATCGAGCGGCGCGAGAAATTGCCCCTTCTTGATGTTGACGGCCAGACCGGTCCGCGCTGCCGCCACGATCAGGTCCGTCTGCCGCGACAGGAACGCAGGAATCTGCAGCACGTCGACGACCCTGGCCGCCGCTTCAGCCTGGGACGCCTCGTGAATGTCCGTCAGGACCGGCACGCCAAGTTCCTTGCGGATTCGTCCAAGGATCGCCAGCCCTTCGTCCAGCCCCGGTCCGCGATAGGACGAGGCCGACGTGCGGTTGGCCTTATCAAAGGATGCCTTGAAGATGTATGGAACCCGGGCCTTGCGGGCGACGGCAGCAATCCGGCGGCCCAGCTCGAGCGCGTGTGTCTCGCTCTCGATGACGCACGGCCCGGCGATGAGCACGAGATCGCCTCGGCCGAGGACGACTCGTCTGTGACGCGGACTCTCGGTGCAGTAAGCCGTTCGGCCTACGTCCTATCCTCGCGCTCGTCGTTCGCCGATGGCCGTCACGTTCGTGGCCAGGCCCCGCTGCGACTGCTGGCGCTTGTAGGCGGCCTCGACGAAGCCGGCAAAGAGCGGGTGCGGGCGAAGGGGCTTGGAGTGGAACTCGGGATGGAACTGGACGGCCAGGTACCAGGGATGGCCGGGCAACTCGACGACCTCGACGAACTTGCCGTCGAGTGAGCGGCCGACAATCCGCAGGCCGCCCTCGTTGATGGCCTTCTCGTACAGGCAGTTGAACTCGTAGCGATGCCGATGGCGTTCGTGGATGATCTCCTCGCCGTAGAGCTTGAAGGCCAGTGAGTCCGGCGCCAGCCGGCACGCGTAGCTCCCGAGGCGCATCGTCCCGCCGAGGTCATCCACGCCCAGAAGGTCGCGCAGCTTGTAGATGATCTTGTGCGGCGTTTCCTCGGTCACTTCGGTGGAATCCGCTTCGGTCAAGCCGCAGACGTTCCGCGCGAACTCGACGACCGCCCACTGGAATCCGTAGCAGATGCCGAAGTACGGGATCTTGTTGGTGCGGGCGAACTCGGCGGCGGCCATCATGCCCCGACTGCCTCGATCGCCGAATCCCGGCGCGACAAGAATGCCCACGGCGTCGTCCAGCAGCCGCATGCCATCGGTTTCCTCGAGCGCCTCGGCCTCGACGTACTTGAGCTGGACCTTCAGGCGATGGCGGAATCCGCCGTGGTAGAGGGCCTCGTTGATGCTCTTGTACGAGTCCTCGTACTCGGTGTACTTCCCGACGAAGTGGAGGGTGAGCTCGTCCTTCGGGTTCTGGATTCGCTCGACCATCTCCTGCCAGTCCTCCATCCTGGCTTCGGTCTGCGGCAGCTTCAGGCGGTCGAGCAGGATGCGGTCCAGTCCCTCCCCGGCCAGATTCAGTGGCACTTCGTAGATGGACGAGACGTCGCGGGCGGTGATGACGGCTTCCTCGTCCACGTCGCAGAAGAGCGCGATCTTCTTCTTCATGTCCCGGTCGAGCTGCCGGTCCGTGCGGCAGAGCAGCACGTCAGGCTGGATGCCGATCGACCGCAGGTCGCGGACGCTGTGCTGGGTCGGCTTCGTCTTCAGTTCGCCGGCTGAGGCGATGTACGGCACGAGCGTCAGGTGGATGTAGAGCGTGTTCTCGCGCCCCACGTCCTGCCGGAACTGACGAATCGCCTCCATGAATGGCAGGCTCTCGATGTCGCCGACCGTGCCGCCGATTTCGACGAGCAGCACGTCCACGCCTTCGGCCGCCGACAGGATGCTGTTCTTGATCTCGTTCGTGATGTGGGGAATGACCTGGACGGTCCGGCCGAGGTACTCGCCGCGGCGCTCCTTCTGGATGACCGACAGGTAGATCTTGCCGGTGGTCCAGTTGTTGTTGCGGGTCGCCACCATGCTCGGTGAACCGCTCGTAGTGGCCCAGGTCGAGGTCCGTCTCTGCGCCGTCGTCGGTCACGTAGACCTCGCCGTGCTGGTAGGGGCTCATCGTGCCCGGGTCCACATTGATATAGGGGTCGAATTTCTGGAGGGCGATCTTGTAGCCATGGCCCTTCGAGGAGGCACCCGATGGAGGCGGCCGCCAGTCCCTTGCCCAGCGACGAGACGACGCCGCCTGTCACGAAGATGTACTTCACTGGCCTCGCTCGCTCGGTCTGTGGCATGTGTGCGCTCAGGAGCGGACGGCTTCGACAAGTCTGTCGTACCGCGCTCCAGATCCTCCGGGGTATCGATCCCGATGGTGTCCGTGGTGGTTTCGACCGTGCCGATTCTGAATCCGTGTTCGAGGGCGCGAAGCTGCTCGAGGCTCTCGGCCCGCTCGAGCGGCGTCGGCGGCAGAGCGGCCAGGCGCAGCAGGAACTCGCGCCGGTAGACGTACAAGCCCGATGTGCTTCCAGAACGTGGGTGGCGGCTGGCCCGGTCCGGACGATGTGGCAGGGCAGTCCGGCTGAAGTACAGCGCATCACCCCGCGCGTCGACGACGACCTTGACCACCGACGGCCGCGAACGTCGGCCGCGTCGTGATGCGGCGCCGCAGCGTGCCCATCCCGAGGTCGGGCCGGCCGGCGACCAGTCCGACGGCGTCGTCGATCGGCGCCGCGGGCGATGAACGGCAAGTCGCCCTGAACGTTCACGAGATCTCGCTCTCGAGCGACGCGGCCACTTCGGCGAGGCGGTCGGTGCCGGAGAGATGATCGGCGCGCGTCATGACGGCGATGCCGCCGAACGCATCCACGGCGCCCGCGATCCGCTCATCGTCGGTCGCCACGAGCACCGCGTCCACCGATCGCGCGTCGGACGCGCGGCGATAGACGTGTTCGATCATCGGCCGTCCGTCGATTTCGGCGAGTGGCTTACCGGGAAGGCGTGTCGACTGGTAGCGGGCGGGGATGACGGCGACGACTCGGGCAGAACGAATTGAAAGTGCCAGCTCTCGGGGGAAAACTACAGGCACGGCAAATCTTAGCACACGCCTTCGCTAAGCAGCTCGGCGTGCAGGCTGCACTTCGGCGGTGCAGGCAGTTTCGGCGCGCGCTGTCAGGCACATCGTCGGGCTTGTCTCGCCGAAGCGGCGTAGCCGCGTGCGCGGACTTGTCCCGCCGAAGCCGCAGCGGCGTAGGCGGATATAATGCCCTGCTCGATTCGATTCCGGCGAGCGGCGTAGAAGCACCATGATGGTGCAAACCGCTGCTCGTTGAGAAAAGTCTCGAAAATATCTCTGCCCGGCGGCACTTTTCCACACAGATTTCCACAGTTTCTGTGAAGAACTTGTAACGCCGTGGAAGGGACGTGACCTAAAAGCATTCGTCACTGGATCGATGCGCAGCGAACGAGCGATGTGCGAGTGAGCCGCGCGAACGGCCGCCATCGCTGAGCTCGCCGCGAGTGACGCTTCGGCGGTCCGCCGTAGCCTGGCGGAGGCGGAGCGGAGCTCAATCTACGGAGAGACGATGGCCACCGGTGGCGAAGCGATCACACGAACGAACGGACGGACTGAGCGTTCCGGACCATCCCATCATCCCGTTCATCGAGGGTGACGGCACCGGGCCGGACATCTGGCGCGCGAGCGTGCGCGTTTTCGATGCGGCGGTAGCGAAAAGTGTACGGCGGGCCGTCGCCGGATCGCGTGGCGTCGAGGTGCTCGCCGGCGAGAAGTCGTTCAAGCAGTCAGGGAATTGGCTCCCCGAAGAAACGCTCGACGACGTTCCGCAGGTACCTCGTCGGCATCAAGGGGCCGCTGACGACGCCGGTGGGCGGCGGGATTCGATCGCTCAACGTCGCGCTGCGGCAGGAACTCGATCTCTACGTCTGCCTGCGGCCCGTCCGTTACTTCCGCGGGCATGGAGACGCCGGTCAAGCGTCCCGACCTCGTCGACATGGTGATCTTCCGCGAGAACACCGAAGACATCTACGCCGGCATCGAGTTCCAGGAAGGCACGCCGGAGGTCGAGGAGTTCAAGAAGCTCTTCGCGGCGGCGTTTCCGAAGCTCTACAAGAAGATTCGGTTTCCCGACGAGTTCGGGCATTGGCATGAAGCCGATCTCGCGCGAGGGCACGCGAGCGGCTGGTTCGCGCGGCCCTCGAATACGCGGTCGCCAACAAGCGCAAGAGCGTCACGCTCGTGCACAAGGGCAACATCATGAAGTTCACCGAGGGCGCGTTCCGCGACTGGGGCTACGAGCTCGCGAAGCGCGAGTTCGGCGCCGAGGAGTTCGACGGCGGCCCCTGGTGCACGCTGCCGGGCGGCATCGTCATCAAGGACGTCATCGCGGACGCGTTCCTGCAGCAGATCCTGACGCGGCCGGCCGAGTACGACGTCATGGCGACGCCCAACCTCAACGGCGACTACATCTCGGACGCGCTCGCCGCGCAGGTCGGCGGCATCGGCATCGCGCCGGGCGGCAACATCAACTACGTCACCGGCCACGCCGTCTTCGAGGCGACGCACGGCACGGCGCCGAAGTACGCCGACCTCGACAAGGTCAACCCGGGCTCGGTCATCCTGTCCGGCGAGATGATGCTGCGCTACATGGGCTGGACCGAGGCGGCCGAGCTCGTCATCAACGTCGCTCGAGAAAACCATCGCCGCCAAGACCGTGACCTACGATCTGGCCCGCCTGATCGCCGGGCTCGAAAGAGCTCAAGACGTCGGAGTTCGCGACGCGCGATGATCGAGAACATGTAATTTGTCGTTCCAAGTTCCCGCGTTCCGCGTTCCCCGTTCACGATTCGGAACCAGAACGCGGAACAGGAACCTGGAACGGGAACGACAGGATCACTTCAGGAGTCTCAATGAATCGCAAAGTCACCGTAGTGGGCGGCGCCGGCAACGTCGGCGCGACCGTCGCGCGCGCCATCGCCGTCAAGGAACTGGCGGACGTCGTCATCGTCGATATCGCCGCCGACAAGGCGCAGGGCATCGCGCTCGACATTTTCCAGGCGTGCCCGATTGACGGGTCGGACACCCGTCTTGTCGGCACGTCCGACTACGAGGCCAGCGCCGGCTCGGACGTCGTCGTGATCACGTCGGGCGTGCCGCGCAAGCCCGGCATGAGCCGCGACGACCTGCTGCAGGTCAACTACAAGATCATGCAGGCGGTGACCGAGCAGGTCGTGAAGTACTCGCCGAACGCCGTGATCGTGCCCGTCGCCAACCCGCTCGACGCGATGTGCCAGGCCGTCTACCGGCTGAGCGGGTTCCCGCGCGAGCGCGTCGTCGGCATGGCCGGCGTGCTCGATTCGGCCCGCATGCGGACGTTCATCGCGATGGAGCTCGGCGTCTCGGTCGAGAACATCCACGCCTTCGTGCTCGGCGGGCACGGCGACACGATGGTGCCGCTGCCGCGCTTCTCGACGGTTGCCGGCATCCCGCTCACCGAGCTCGTGCAGATGGGCTACATGACCCAGGCGAAGCTCGACGAGATCTGCACGCGGACGGCCAACGGCGGCGCGGAGATGACCAAGCTCGTCGGCACGAGCGCCTGGTACGCGCCCGGCGCGGCGGCCGCCGAGATGGTCGAGGCCATCCTCAAGGACAAGAAGGCGATCCTGCCGTGTTCGGTTTTTCTGAAGGGCGAGTACGGCGTCCGCGACCAGTTCCTCGGCGTGCCGGTCATGCTCGGCAAGGGCGGCGCGGAGAAGGTCATCGAGATCAAGCTGACCGCCGACGAGCAGGCGGCCCTGAACAAGTCGGCCGCGGCCGTCAAGGAGCTGACGCCAGGTGATTGGGGTCTAGAAAAGCGGCCGGGTGACTTTTACAGCGAACGTAAAAGTCACCGCGGCACTTTTTCGCCGCTTACAAATCTGCAAGCCCGCGCACCACTACGTATGCGATGCGGTCCGATTGCAAGTACCGGCATCGTGAGATCGATTTCGGCGTGTGTGCGTTCTGGTCAGGGAAATCACAAGAGCGGCAGGCACACGCCTTGCACAAGGGTCGGGCACGTCGTGGGGCTTATATGGTGCCGCTGTTCAGTCTCGTGGGTTGTCTTCTGATCGTCGTCGGAGTCTGGGGTTCTGCGATAAACCTCCGGCGCGATCGCCCGCGTTTCTGACCCTCTGTGAGCTGCTAGCAAAGGCGCCGATCTTGAGTCGACGCCTGTCTTTGTTTCCTGTCCCGATCTCCTTACGCGACTGACCGGCATTGCCCCACGACGGGCTCTGCCGGTACACTTCGCGCTCCGCATGAAGATCCACGAATATCAGGGCAAAGACATCCTCAAGCCGTTCGGCGTGCCCGTCCCGAGGGCGCGCGTCGCGTACTCGATAGACGACGCGCGCGCCGCCGCCGTCGAGCTCGGCGGCGGCACGGTCGTCGTCAAAGCACAGATTCACGCCGGTGGCCGCGGCAAGGGCGGCGGCGTCAAGGTCGTCAAGGGCCCGGACGCTGCGCAGGCCGCCGCGAACGCCATGCTCGGCATGACGCTGGTCACCCACCAGACCGGGCCTGAGGGCCGGGTCGTCGGCCGCGTGCTCGTCGAAGAAGGCCTCGAGATCGCCCGCGAGCTGTACCTGGGCCTCGTGATCGACCGCTCGTCCGAGCGGCCCGTGCTGATGGTGAGCCCGGACGGCGGCGTCGAGATCGAGAAGGTCGCCGAAGAGACGCCGGAGCGCATCTTCAAGGCGTTCATCGACCCCGCGCTGGGGCTGCAGGCGTTTCAGGCGCGTCAGCTCGCGTTCAGCGCTCGGGCTGTCGGGCGACCAGGTCGGCAAGGCCGTGAAGATGATGAGGCGGTCTACCGGGCGTTCGTCGCGACCGACGCGTCGCTCGTCGAGATCAACCCGCTCATCGTGACGACAGTCGGGCGACCTCATCGCGCTCGACGCGAAGGTGACGTTCGACGACAACGCGCTCTATCGGCACGCCGAGATCAAGGACCTGCGCGACCTTGGCGAGGAAGACCCGCTCGAGATCGAGGCGTCGAAGTTCTCGCTCAACTACATCAAGCTCGACGGCACCATCGGCTGCATGGTCAACGGCGCCGGTCTGGCGATGGCGACGATGGACATCATCAAGCTGGCCGGCGGCGAGCCGGCGAACTTCCTCGACGTCGGCGGCGGCGCCAACGCCGAGCAGATCAAGAACGCGTTCCGCATCCTGATGTCCGACACCAACGTCAAGGCCGTGCTCATCAACATCTTCGGCGGCATCCTGCGCTGCGACGTCCTGGCGCAGGGCGTCATTGCCGCCGTGACGGACCTCGGCGTCCGCGTGCCCATCGTCATCCGCATGGAAGGCACGAACGTCGAGCTCGGCAAGAAGATGCTCAAAGAGAGCGGCCTCAACTTCACGACCGCCGACACGATGGGCGACGCCGCCGAGCAAGGTCGTGCGCCTGGGCGCGGCAGAGAAGCGAGCCGCAGAGCGCCTAGCGCTGGGCGAAGCCTCACGCGACTGGAACGATGTCTGTACTGATCGACAAGTCCACGCGCCTGATCGTCCAGGGCATCACCGGCCGCGAAGGCACGTTTCACGCCAAGCAGGCGCAGGCCTACGGCACCAACGTCGTCGGCGGCGTCACGCCCGGCAAGGGCGGCACAACCCACGAAGGCTGGCCGGTGTTCAACACCGTCGCCGACGCCGTGCGCGAGACCGGCGCCAACGCGTCGGTGATCTTCGTGCCGCCGCCCGGGCGGCGCCGACGCCGTCATGGAAGCGGCCGACGCGGGTCTGGCGCTGGCCGTCTGCATCACCGAGGGCATCCCGACGATCGACATGATGCGCGCGCTCGCGTTCCTCGGGCGGACGCCGATGCGCCTCATCGGGCCGAACTGCCCGGGCCTCATCTCGGCGGGCCGCGCCAAGGCCGGCATCATCCCCGGCCACATCTGCAAGGAAGGCCGCGTCGGCATCGTGTCGAAGAGCGGCACGCTGACCTACGAGGCCATCCACCAGCTCACCGGCCTCGGACTGGGCCAGACGACGTGCATCGGCATCGGCGGCGATCCGCTGATCGGCACGTCGTTCATCGACGCGCTGCAGCTGTTCGGCGGCGATGCCGAGACGGAAGCGGTCGTCCTGATCGGCGAGATCGGCGGCAACGCCGAGGAAGACGGCGGCCGCGTTCATCAAGACGTCGTTCAAGAAGCCGGTCGTCGGCTTCATCGCCGGGCAGACGGCGCCTCCCGGGCGCCGCATGGGCCACGCCGGCGCGATCATCGCGGGCGGCAAGGGCACGGCGGCCGAGAAGATGGCCGCACTGACCGACCGCCGGCGTCCGCGTCGTCAAGAGCCCCGCCGACATCGGCCGCGCCGTCGTGGACGCGCTGAAGTAGTACCGGGAGAACGTCGAGGCGTGACGTTCGACGTCACGTTCACTTTTGTCGCTGAAGGCGCCAAAGGTTATACTTGCGTGGCATGTACGGCGGACCTGTCAACGTCTCGCCGATCACTCCAAGCATGAGTGCACCGCTATCCGCGACCAGAACCGCAGCCGACGCAGTCCCGCTCCCGCGTCGTCAACGATTTCAGCATCCAGGTCGCCACGGTCAACGGGTCCGGCAGCCAGACCGCCAACCTGGTCCTGCTGCGGTCGCATCTTCCAGATGGGCATGCCGGTCTCCGGCAAGAACCTGTTCCCGTCGAACATCGCCGGCCTGCCGACCTGGTACACCATCCGCGCCAACCACCGCGGGTACATCGCGCCGCAAGAAGGAAATCGACTTCCTCGTCGCGATGAACGCGGAGACGGCGAAAGACGACGTGCTGTCGCTCGAGCCGGGACGGGCGGTGGTGTACGACGAGCCGCTCAAGCTCGACGCGCTGCGGACGCGACCTGTCGTTCTATCCGGTGCCGTTCGACAAGATCGTCGCGGCGGTGTGCCCCGAGGCCAAGCTGCGCCGCCTCGTCAAGAACATGATCTACGACGGCGTCCTGGCGGAGCTGCTGTCGATCGACCTCGACGAGATGGAGAAGGCGCTCGACGAGCAGCTCGGCAAGAAGCCGAAGGCGATGGCGCTGAACATGGCGGCGCTCGAAGGCGGCAAGAAGTACGCGGCCGAGCACCTGACGAAGCGCGATCCCTACCGCGTCGAGCGGATGAACAAGACGGCCGGGCAGATCCTGGTCGAGGGCAACGCCGCCGCCGCGATGGGCTGCATGTTCGCCGGCGTCACCGTCGTCGCCTGGTATCCGATCACGCCGTCATCGTCGCTGCCGGAGACGCTCATCGGCTACATGCGGAAGTACCGCATGGACAAGGAGACCGGCAAGGCGACGTTCGCGATCGTCCAGGCCGAAGACGAGATCGCGGCGCTCGGCATGGTGGTCGGCGCGAGCTGGGCGGGCGCGCGGGCGATGACGTCGACGTCGGGCCCCGGCATTTCGCTGATGTCCGAGTTCGCCGGCCTGGCGTACTACGCGGAAATGCCGGCGGTGGTGTTCGACATTCAGCGCGTCGGGCCGTCGACCGGGCCTGCCGACGCGCACGGCGCAGGGCGACTTGCTCTTCGCGGCGCTCAACTCGCACGGCGACACGCGGCACGTGCTGCTGCTGCCGGCGTCGGTCGAAGAGTGCTACGAGATGGCGATGGACGCGTTCGACCTGGCCGAACGGCTCCAGACATCGTCTACGTGATGAGCGATCTGGACCTCGGCATGAACACCTGGATGTCGCAGCCGTTCACGTATCCGGAGAAGCCGCTCGATCGCGGCAAGGTGCTCGACGAAGCGAAGGTGCGCGAGCTGGCGCGCATCGTGGGGCCGCTACAAGGACGTGGACGGCGACGGCGATTCCGTGGCGGTCCATCCCGGGGACGGCGCGCCGTGCGTTCTTCACGCGCGGCTCGGGCCACAACGAGATGGCGCAGTACACCGAGCGCCCCGACGACTACGTGAAGAACATGGACCGGCTCGCGCGCAAGTTCGACACGGCGCGCACGCTCGTGCCGCAGCCGATTGTCGAACGCGACGCCGCAGGCCACGGTCGGCATCATCGCATTCGGATCGAGCCACTGGGCCGTCGACGAGTCGCGCGATCAGCTGCGCGAGGAAGCCGGGCTCGAAGACCTCGTATCTGCGGATCCGCGCGTATCCGTTCACGCCCGATGGTGGACGAGTTCATCCGCCAGCACGATCGCATCTACGTCGTCGAACAGAACCGCGACGCGCAGATGCTGAGCCTGCTGCTCGATGGACGGCGAGGCCGCAATATGCCCCGCGCCTCCGGAGCGTGCTCCACTACAACGGACTGCCGATCGACGCCCGCAGCATCACGGACGGCATCCTGGCGCAGGAACGAACATGAGACACTAACACCCCGCCAAAGCGCACGAACCGCATCAACCTCGACGTCTCCAGCTATCGCGGGAGCAAGACGACGCTGTGCGCCGGGTGCGGGCACAACGCGATCTCGGAACGCATCATCGACGCGTTCTTCGAGATGGGCGTGGACCCGAAGCGCGTCGTGAAGCTGTCGGGCATCGGCTGCTCCAGCAAGAGCCCCGCGTACTTCCTCAACCCGTCGCACGGGTTCAACTCGGTCCACGGGCGTATGCCGTCGGTGGCCACGGGCGCGATGCTCGCCAACAAGAACCTGCTCGCGATCGGCGTGAGCGGCGACGGCGACACCGGCGCGATCGGCATCGGCCAGTTCGTCCACCTGATGCGGCGCAATCTGCCGCTCATCTACATCATCGAGGACAACGGCTGCTACGGCCTGACGAAGGGGCAGTTCTCGCCGACCGCCGACCTCGGCTCGAAGGCCAAGAACGGCGTCGTCAACGACCTGCCGCCGATCGACACGTGCGCGCTGGCGATCGAGCTGGGCGCGTCGTTCGTGGCGCGGTCGTTCTCCGGCGACAAGAAGCAGCTGCTGTCGGTGCTGAAGGCGGCGATCTCGCATCGCGGCACGTCGATGATCGACGTGATCTCGCCGTGCGTGACCTTCAACGACCACGACGGATCGACGAAGAGCTACTCGTACGTGAAGGACCACGAGGAGCCGCTCGGCGAGATCAGCTTCGTGCCGTTCTTCGAGGACATCACCGTCGAGTACGAGCCGGGCACCACGACGGCGGTGAAGATGCACGACGGCTCGCAGCTCTACCTGCGAAAGGTCGCCGAGGACTACAACCCGTCCGACAAGATCACGGCGATCCGGCTGCTGCACGAGACCGCGCGCCGCGGCGAGTTCGCCACGGGCGTCATCTACATCGAGCCGGACAAGGACGACTTCATCGACACGCTGAACCTCGTGGAGGAGCCGCTGGCGACGCTTCCGCTCTCGCGCACGCGCCCACCGCAGTCGGCGCTCGACGAGATCATGGAGTCGCTGACGGTAATTTCGGGCTCCGTCGACGACCGCCGTTATAAGATCGCTCGGATATGACCACCGAGCGAACGTTCGCCATCATCAAGCCCGATGCCGTGAAAGCTGGCTCCGCCGGCAGGATTCTCGCGCGCATCGAGGAAGCCGGCTTCACCGTGCGAGCCATGCGCCTGACCCATCTCTCCAAGCGTGAGGCCGAGGGTTTCTACGCCGTCCACAAGGCCCGGCCGTTTTTCGGGAGCCTGACCGACTTCATGTCCTCTGGTCCGTGCGTCGTCATGGTCCTGGAAGCCCCGGGCGCGATCGCCAAGTGGCGCGCACTCATGGGCGCGACCGACCCGGCCAAGGCCGAGAACGGAACGCTCCGGAAGGAGTTCGGAGCCTCGATTGAGTACAACGCGACGCACGGCTCCGACGCGCCGGAGACCGCGGCATTCGAGCTCGGCTATTTCTTTCGAGGAATGGAGTTGTAGTTGGGCCGACTCCTGATCGGCGCCGGCGTCGTGCTCGTGCTGGTGGGTCTGCTGGTTCAAATGGGCCTGCCGCTTGGGCGTCTGCCCGGCGACATCAGGATTCAGCGAGGCCAGTCGACGTTCTACTTCCCGATCGTCACCTGCATCGTCGTAAGCGTCGTGCTCACGCTTCTCGCCGCGTTCTTCCGGCGCTGAGAGCCACGGGAAACTGAGGACCCATGCCGATCAAGTCAGACAGGTGGATTCGCCGGATGGCGCAAGAGCACAGGATGATCGAGCCGTTCGTGGACGATCAGGTCGCGATCCGGCGTCGTGTCATACGGGTTGTCGTCGTACGGCTACGACATCCGGGTGGCGGACGAGTTCAAGATCTTCACCAACATCAACAACACCGTGATCGACCCGAAGAATTTCGACCCGCGGTCGTTCGTCGACATCCAGGCCGACGTCTGCATCGTGCCGCCCAACTCCTTCGCGCTGGCACGGACGATCGAGTACTTCCGGATCCCGCGCGACATCCTGACGGTCTGTCTCGGCAAGTCCACCTACGCGCGCTGCGGCATCATCGTCAACGTCACGCCCTTCGAGCCGGAGTGGGAAGGGTTCGTCACGCTCGAAATCTCGAACACCACGCCGCTGCCCGCGAAGATCTACGCCAACGAAGGGCATCGCGCAGGTGCTGTTCCTGCAGGGCGACGAACCGTGCGAGCGCTCGTACGCGGACAAGAAGGGCAAGTACCTCAAGCAGACCGGGCGTGACGCTGCCGAAGATCTAGGATGCACGAGCACCGACGGAATCACTCTACTGTCGTCCTCGCCCAATCCCACGATTCCATGCCGCGCGTGTTCACGGCCTTGACGGCGACGCTCGTGCCTTCCGGCAGGGCGGTCAACGTGGCGCGGGGTGTCTTCACAGCGAGCCGACGCTCGAAAGGGTTCGTCACTGGACCTGGTACGTCACGACATAGCTCGTGACGCCTGACTCGGCACTCGCCGTCCAGGTCACGTCGACTTGATTGCCTTTCCGGACGGCCGCCAGGTTCTTCACGCGTGAGGGGCTCGACGCCATCATCGCGATCGACGCGGCCGTGACCTTCGCAGTTTCCGCCACCTGGCGAAAGTTGATCGTCTCGAGGAGATCCGTCGGCTGGTGGTAGTTCGGGTTCGCCAAAATCGGATAAGGCCCGATGCCGCCGACAACGTCCCCCCAGGCCTCGTTGAACGTCGAGGCGTCGGTGCCAAGGTAGTACCGAGCGTCGAACAGCACGAGGTCGCTGAAGAGAAACGCCGCGCCGTGCTGCAGGTCACGAATCCCAGCGTTCGAGTAGCGGATCGTGTTGTCGATGCGGGCGCCGTCGCTGCTCCAGCCGATCATGTCGTTGTTGAGTGCGCCGGCGACCTGCCAGCTCCGGTCTTTCGCGGCCCGGACGAACTCGCGGCTTCCAAGCAGGCCACCCTCCTCGCCGGTGAACGACGCAAACACGACCGTCGCCGGCAGCGGCGTCGGCGCGAGCACCCGCGCGGCCTCGAGGAGCGCGCACGTGCCGGAGGTGTTGTCGTCAGCGCCGGTACCGCCCGCGATCGAGTCGAAGTGGCTGCTGGCCACATAAATGAGGTCAGGATTGGCTGTGCCGTGAAGCGTCGCCACGACGTTCGCGGTCTTGGGCGCGGACGCGCCGCCGCCGCGGACCGTCGTGAACCACTGCACGTCCGGCTTGTAGCCGAACGACGCGTACATTTTCTCGAGGTAGTCAATCGCCTTCAGGTTGCCGGGCTGGCCAATGAACTTCGAGTCGAAGCCGGCCAGCGCGTTCTGGCAGTCGTAGACACGAGTCGTTGACACGCGCGAGACGGTCCGCCGAACCTGCTCAGCGATTGGCCGAAACGCGGCCGTCATCCTCGTGCGAAGGTCGTGTTCGTTCCGCGATTGCGTCTCGAGCCGGGTCGAGAGTTCGGATGCCGTCACCTTGCGGGACAGGTCCACGAAGTAGACGCCTCGCGCCGGCGACACGACGTCGCCATCGCGGTCGGCCTGGATGGCCAGGTAGTGGCCGTCGGAACTGGGCGCCCACGCATACTCCGGGCTGACGGTACGAATGGTGTTGTTATGAAACACACGCGTGCGAGTGCCGGCCTCGAGGTCGTAGACGTGCGATTGACGATGCCGTGGCTCGCCCATGAGGCCGAGCAGTGTTCGGTTGTCGAGAAACCTCGGCAGGACGTCATGCTGGATGTCCCGGGTCACCCGGCGATGGTTGCCGCTGCGATCGGTCACGTAGATTTCCCAGTCGGTCGCGGAGCCGACGCGGGCCTGAAACTGGTACGCGACGAGCTGGCCATCCGGTGACAGGGCAGGGGCGGTCATGCGTTCGGCGGCGGCCACGGTGCGCACGGCCGTCGGCGACGCCGCCAGCGGTTCCGACATGTAGAGCGTCAGCGCGCCATCGGCGGCGCGCCCAATCCAGGCCAGGGTGCCGCCGTCCGCGGACATCACCATCGATCCGGAGACAACGTCGAGAATCGTCCGGTTCCCGCCGCCTTTCAGATCGATCACAGTGGCGTCCATGGTCGCGGCCGCGGGGCCGGCGGCCCGGTCGCCGAACGGCGACGTTCCGGTCTCCGTGTAGACCACCACCTCGCCGCGTGGATCGACCAATGGGTTGACCTTGTACCCGGCGCCAGAGCTCAGCCGCGACGGAGAGGAGTCTTCCCTGGCGAGAAAGATCTCAGTCCTGCTGGTGTCGTCGGAAAGCCCGCCGACGAATACGATCCCGTTCGCCGCAGGGGACCACGTCAGATTCGTTTTCAGGAGCCCGTCATCCGGCCACACGGTGTCGGCGCCGGTCGCAAGATCCCGGACGACGATGCTGTTCACTGAGGTGGTGCCGGGCTGTCCGGTTCGCACCCACGCGATTCGTCGTCCCGTTGGATCGAACACCGCCGTTGTCGAGGGCAACTCCGCGACCTCACGGACGGTCGGCCGGACCGCGACCACTCGCGTCGTCGCGCTCGTGCCGGCCGGCCCGGTGTCGTAGGCGACATACTCACCGGTGTTCGAGACCCGCGGATTTCGTCCGTCCGCGGTGATTTCTGTCGTCGTGTACAGCTCGCCGGTCAGGAGCGCGATGCGGTCGTGAAACTCGTTCGCCGCCGGCGTCTTCATCAAAGCCGCGAGATCCCGCAACGCATCCGGATAGCGTCCGGTGTTCCACTCGTCGACCGCGTTCAGCCACGTGTCGGCCGGGGATTGCTGTGCCCCTGGCGTCGCCACGAGGAAGCCCATGAAACCCGCGGCAAGCAGGGCGCCGATCGTCCGTCGCATAGCGAAATCATATGGCAGCCGCGAGCAACCGCAGGATCTCCTCAGCCGGTCCGCGCAACGCGACGTCCACAACGCCCGTCGCTTCGGTCGCCTCCGCGTTGATCTCCACCGTCAGCGCGCCGTGCTGCCTGGCGTGGTGGAGGAGTCCCGCCGCGGGGT
Source organism: uncultured Acidobacteriota bacterium (assembly GCA_963739035.1). Taxonomy (GTDB): domain Bacteria; phylum Acidobacteriota; class Vicinamibacteria; order Vicinamibacterales; family SCN-69-37; genus CAVTYZ01. The sequence continues at coordinate 125,199 of CAVTYZ010000010.1, forward strand.
AAACGATCGCTGAGGTGCCGATGCTGAGAAAGACGTCGCAGGCTGTCGCGTGTTCGGCGGCGTTCGTGACCTCCGGATCGAGTCCTTCGCCGAACCAGACGACGGCAGGACGGGCGATGGCGTGGCAGTGCGGGCAACGGGGCGGGAGGTCTGCGAACGGCGTGGTGTCGTCGCGCCACGGGGTCAGGCCCTGTTCGCACGGCGTCCAGCACTTCAGTTCCCAGATCGATCCGTGGAGCCGGATGAGACCGGTCGTGCCGGCGCGCTCGTGCAGCCCGTCCACGTTCTGCGTGATGAGCGTGAAGCCTGGACGCTCGCGGGTCCATGCGGCCAGCACGTCGTGGGCCGCGTTCGGCGTGGCGTTCTTGATGTGCTGACGGCGCCAGTCGTACCACTCCCACACCAGGCGAGGATCGCGCGCGAACGCCGAAGGCGTGGCCAGCGTCTCCGGGCGAAAGGTTTTCCACAAGCCGCCCGGTCCGCGGAATGTCGGAATCCCTGAGGCGGCGGAGACGCCCGCGCCGGTCAGCGCCGTGACGTGACGTGCATCCCGGATCGCCGTGGCCACCCGCGCCAGGTCGGTCGACATGAGAATCCGTCCATTGTGGCCCGGGCCTCGGGAGTGTTACGATTGGTGTTCCTGACGCGGGGTGGAGCAGTCCGGTAGCTCGTTGGGCTCATAACCCAAAGGTCGGGGGTTCAAATCCCCCCCCGCAACCACCTTCACGGGCGTTTTCGCGAGAGCGGAGACGCCCGTTTTCCTTTCATCTGAGCATCCATCTAATAAACGATCAGGCTGACTCGCCGCGGAGAATGCTCAGGAAGACCGCCGCGGTCTGTTCTGACGGCTCTGCGCCGAGCTCGTCTCGAAAGAGTTTCCGGCAGTTCGCGTAGACCCGCAGCGCCTCCGCGCGATTGCCGGCGACCGCGTGCGCGCGCATCAGCGCCTGACACGCCATTTCATCGAACGGCTCCGCGGATAGCGCGTCCGCGGCATGCTGGATGCCGAGCTCGTGCTCGCCGTTTCGAATGCTGACTGTGGACAGCACGAGCAGTGCTCGGCGCCACACGCGCTGCAGCTGCGCGCGCTGTTGCTGGACCCACGGGTGCTCTTCATCCGGCAGGAACGGCTGACGCGTGATCGCCGCGGCGACATTTGCGGACGCCCACGCATTGGACAGCGCGTTGCTCCGCAGCGCGCCCTCGGCACGATCAATTGACGTGCGTGCGTCTTCAATGTCGATCCATGCCGATGGAACGACGAACTGATATGTGCCGACGTCGCTCGCAATGCCATGCGGCCGCGGCACGCCGAGTTTTCGAAGCGCCGCACGAAGCTTGCTGACGAGCGCGTTGATCGCCGTCTCTACTGACGGCGGCGTTCGCGTTCCCCAGATGGCGTCGATCAGCTGGGCTTTCGACACGGGCTGCGTCCGCCGCGTGCCCAGAAACGCGAACAGCAATCGCCCCTGGCGGCCGCCGAGCGCCGCGTCGGTCAACACCCGTCCGTTCCGCTCGACGCTTACGCGACCGCACAAATAGATTCGCGCGTCTGGCGCCAACAATCCTCCAACTTTGCGGCAGTCCGCGTCGGTATCATACGCGGCCAAGGAGGTCGTCATGAAAAAGGTGATTCAGTGCCCGTGCGGATCCGTTATCGAAGGACAGAGCGACGATGAAGTGGTGAAAAAGGCGCAGGAGCACGCCAAGACGACTCACGGCATGGATTTGTCGCGAGAGCAGGCGCTCTCGATGGCCAGGCCCGCCTGAGAGTTAGTTGGATTTCTTCAGGCCAGCGATGGCCGAACGAAGGGTTTCCAGGCCGGCTTGTAGTTCGGCCGATTCGTCGGCCGTCGTGGCGACGCGCTCGAGGAATTTCACCGCGCTCTCGTACGCCTGCTCGGCGTTTACCCGATGGCGGTTACGTCGTTCGTGATCGTTCGCTCCAGCGCCCCGCCGACGACTCCGCGAACAGCAGCCCGGCGTTGATCTCGGTTCGGATGAACGCCAGAAGAGTCGCGTCTGTGGGATTGGGCTTGGGCATCAGGAGAGGGTTCCCTTGGCGGCGATCTCTGCCGGATCCAATGCGCTAGGCGTGGCCCTTCGTGACGCCCTTGATCGTTCCGGGCAGGGTAATCGGGTACCTTCGCAGGCAGTGGGGGCAGGCTACGGTTTGCGTGACCATCAAGCCCTCACGTTCGGCTCCGGGCGGGACGGTGTGCCAGTCCCTCATCAGAAGGGTGAGGGCGCCATGGCAGTTGGTGCATCGGAGGCGGAGAACAATCGCCTCAGACAACAGGCGGCGCGCGTGACTCGTCTGCTCGTTACCCGCCTGCTCGTTCGGACGTCGACGTGCATGGCGTGTGGCGGTCATTTGTCGCGGTGCGACGATACCCCCGACCAGTTCACGCGCGAAGCGGCGCGACAAAACTCCGACAGTTCAATCACGGGCCGGGAAAGCCTTGCGGCGCATCTGAGCGTGAGGACGCGGGATGCCGCGCGCACGGAACCTCAAGACGTGGGCAGCACGCGACGTACCGGCGATGTGTCAGTCTCCCGACAAATGTTCGACGAGTCGGCAGACCCTTCAGCGCTGGCGGGCAGACTTCGCGCTGAGCGCGCGGAGCGACACATGGCCTTCGTCTTGCACGGACGCTCGAGTGGTTGACGAATGAGGCCCAAGGTCCTCCTCGCGGACGATCACGTCGAGGTTCGGGAGGCAGTGGGCCAACTGCTTTGTGAAGCCACTGAACTGCTTGGACGGGTGAGCGATGGCCGCGAGCTCGTGGAGAGCGCGCGACGGCTTCGTCCCGACATCATCGTGACTGATGTTGCGATGCCGGTGATGAACGGCCTCGACGCCATGCGGCAGCTCATCGCCGAGCGATCGACTGCAAAGTTCATCGTCTTGACCGCTCACGCCGACCGAGGGACTCGCCGTCAGGGCGATGGGCGACGGCGCCTCGGGCTTCCTGGTCAAGCAGTCAGCCGGGGAAGAGCTCCTCGATGCCGTCCAAGCCGTGATGGCTGGCCGCACGTACGTGACACGGCTGATCAGCGTTCCCCACGGCGCTTGATCGCTCGCGGCCGGCGTAACCGGCATGTCGCCCTCACAACCTCCATCGAGCATTGGCGCGCGGTAGCGCGTCACGCGCCGCTCACGATAGCCTGATGGCCCGTGCCGACACCGCCGAGATTGTCTCTCATGGTGCCAATCGTCGCCGGCGGCCTCGCCGCCGGCGCGCTCGACATCCTGGACGCGTGGATCTTCTTCGGTCTCCGCGGCGTATCGCCGATCGTCATTCTTCAATCGATCGCGAGTGGGCTGCTTGGCCGCGCTGCGTTCCAGGGAGGCCTCCGGACCGCTGCGCTCGGTCTCGCACTTCATTTGTCAATTGCTCTTGTCGTCTCAGCCGTGTTCGTGCTCGCGAGTCGCGTGTGGCCCGCGCTCGTCGCACGGCCTGTTCTGTGGGGGGCGGTGTACGGCGTCGCCGTGTTCTTCACGATGCGCGACATCGTCCTCCCGCTCGCCGGAGTTCCGGCCGGGCGATTCTCCTGGACGGTCTTTTTGAACGGCATCACCATCCACGTGCTCGGGATCGGCATACCGATCGCCCTCATCGCACGGCGCTGGGCGCGCAAGGCAACAGGCTGACCGTCGCGCCGGGTCCTACTTCAGACTCGGCAGGTAAGCCGTCGGGCAATCGCTCGAGGCCCACGAGCTTCCAGCCGTCGCTCTGCCGGCGAAAGTGCACGCGAATCGGACGCTTCCACGTCGGGTAGGCGGGATTCCCGGCAGAAATCGCCACTTCGATGAAGCTGCCGGCCCCGGTCGGCAGGCCGGCGGGCGCTGTCAGCGTCGTCGTCGTGGCTCTCGGTCTCGCCGAGCGGTCGAGTCTGGCCCGTGGCGTTGTCGAAGAGCGACCACGAGGCGCGATACGTGGTCTGGCCCGTGGCCACGCCTGCCGCGACGGCCGCATTCTCGAATGTCAGACGATTGCTCGCATCCAACCGTGGCGCCACGACGGGGTTCAGGGCCGTGAGATAGACGCTGGCAATCTTGTCGCGGCGCTTGATCAGAACGTCGCCGAGGTGTTTTTCGGCGACGGGGTCGCTGAATTCGCCAGTGTGAACCGCGGCCCGGATCAAGTCGTCGGTGAAGGCCGCCACGCGTCGCGCCGCCCAGAACCCGTCGTCATCACGCAACTCCACGTAGGCCGGCGTTGGAATCTGCGGACGCCACTCCCGCGGCTCAAAGCGATCGCCCTCGAATTTGCCGATGGCGGGGTACTCGACGTAGTCGATGGTTTGCCACGGGCTCAGCGCAAATCCGAACGAGAAGAAACGCTTTGCCGTGGGACTGCCCTGGTAGAAGTGCTCGTAGCTGAGATCCCACTCGTGTTGGTCGTTGTTGAGGCCGAACGTCGAGCCCACGTCCTGCAGATAATGCTTCACGACCGTACGGCCATTCCGGGTCGCGAGCGCGTCGAGCGTGTTCGCCGCCTTCCAGTCCGTCAGGTTCGTCCATGCGCCAAACACACGCAGCGCGCGCAGTTCGCGCCGATGCTCGTGCGGGACGAGGTCGTTGGGATCGTCGGGCCGTGTGCCGCTGTAGAGAAAATTGCCGATGATCTTTCCGGGAACGAGTCGGCCGGCGACGATCCGATAGGTTCCGTCAGGCCTCCGCGCGACCCGTTCGAGGATCTGATTGATGTCGTCCCACGTGAAGGGCGTCCTCTGCCCGGACGGACGCCGCAGCGTCGCCTCCGGATCGAACTCGACCCGTTTCGGGTCGAACGTCGTCAGGTACGATTCGACCTGGTTGTAACCAAACGCCCAGAAGATCTTCGTGGCGATCTCGACCGAGGCCGTCGCTCCTTCCGGGAAATACGGCGGATCGAACTCGAGGAAAAATGTCTCCCCTTTGGCATCCCGCGCCGTGAAGCCGGGATGCACGCCCGACGTCTTTTCCCTGATCACGGTCCATTTCGACGGGTCGGGCGGCGCGCCGACGTTCGGACCGCGCGCGATCTCCTCGGCGGTCACCCTGGTCGTGCCGATTCGGTTCGTGAACCAGCTGGAATCAGGCACCTCGTCAATCGTGTTGATGTTCTGAGCCCGGCGGCCCGAGGGCGTGTGGCCGGCGACGACAAACAAGTCGTACATCTGTTCGTACAACTGCTGGATCGAATAGGGCTGGGCGTTCGACGCATCCTGCGGCTCCGGTTCGCGTGGCAATCGGATCGTCGTCATAGAAGCGCGGCGTCTGAGTCGACGCCACGACGCGCGAACAGGCTCAACGAGACGGTGCTCACGACGAGGAACCGAATTGCCGAAAGGGCGAGGCGTCTGGTGACTGACGATGTCTTCATCGCAGATGCCTCAGAAGGCCGAGGAGGTTGAAACCACGAAGACGAGTCCTTCGGTGCCCCTTGCCAACTCGAGGCGGAGCGGCGTGGACAGCGGGCCATGGAATCGAAGTCCAAAGCCGTAGTCGTGTTTCAATCCATCGAAGTCGAGATCCGACCGGTGTGCGCGTGACCTTGCCAGCGTCGTAGAACACCGAGGAATCCAGGAACCGGCTGGCGATGATGCGCCACTCACCCTGAAGGAGGAGGCTGTTCTCGTCGCGGAAGCGAAGGCTCATGTAACCGCGAAGCGAGGAGCTGCCGCCGAGCGAGGGCAGCATGAAGAACGGCACGCTCTGACCGTTCCTGTCGGCCGTGGTCCTCGCGAGCGCGTGGAAGGAAAGCACCCACGTCTCGCGTAGAAGAGGCACGTGCTGGATCGCTTCGTAGTCAATCTGCCGGAAGCCAAAGACGTCGTCGGTATCCTTGTAGTCGTGGGCCGTGATGCCGTAGAACCCGCCTCGTCGGGAATAGCCGGCGGAGGTTCGCCAGTCGAAGCCAACGGTGGCCTGTGTGTGGAGGTACCTCGTCCTTGCGCTCAGGCCGGGCAGAGTCCCCGGCGGGAACACATCTTCGACCGGCGGGAACCGGCCGCTCGCCCGCTCCAGCGTCCACCTCGTCCACTCGACGCCTCCGCGAAGCAGCAGGTAGCGCCGGGTCGGCCGGAGCGTGAGGATTCCCGATGCGAACGGCCGCGTGAACGCGTAGTCGGTGCGGTCGTCCTGCGAGGTGTCCATCCCGCGTCCGAAGAACCGAACCTCGGTGGCTTCGCGATACCCGACGAGGAGGGACAAGTCGCCGCGGCGGTGGAACAGACGCGGGGCGCGGAACTCGATCTCGCCGCGCTTGTAGCCCTTTACCGAGTAACTGCCGCGCACGTCCACGAAGTTGTACGGGCTCACATGCTGCAGGTAGCCTGCCCCGAGGGCGAACCCGCCGCCTGAGTACGCCGATTCGAAAAACGGATGCCCGTGCCGGCCCTCGCCGGTCAGGACGCGCTCGATCCTCGCTCCCAGCCGCTCACCCCTGTTCGGTACGTACGGGGTCAGGCTCCCGGCTTTTTCCGCTTTCGCCTGCTCGATGACCGCCGTCCGCGTCGTTGGCTCAGGTTGCTGTGCGTCGGCGATGCCCGCGGACCCCACGATCGCGACGAGTGCGAGCAGGATCGAGCGCCGAGGGCGATTCATCGGAGCAGCATATTCATGGGGCGTGCACCTCGCAAGGACACTGACGAATTCGATCAAGCCGCGTTAGACTGATGATCCCCTGCTCTATTCCGCGACGTCTTCACGACGTCCCGGCCGGCACGCGACACACACCGGCGGCTTGCACGGCAGCCGCGGCCGATGGAGGTTCGCCATGTTTTCGAGACCAACGTTCGTCGCAGCTCTGTTCCTCATGCTACTGACGCCGGCCGTCGGACGGGCCGAAGGCTTGATCGTTCCGTTCTTTGGCGTGAACTTCGGTGGCGATTCCGGTAAGGATCTCGGAGGTGCCGTCGACGCGAGCCGGTTCAACTACGGTGTGAGCTTTGCGTTCATGGGTGGGGGCGTCTTCGGCGTGGAAGCCGATATTGCGTATAGCCCCGACTTCTACGGCAAGACCGACGCTGGCGGCAGCAGCAACCTGACCTTCATGACCAATCTGCTGCTGGGTATTCCATTCGGCGGCCAGAGCGGTTTCGGGGTGCGTCCGTACGCTGTCGGAGGGATCGGCGTGATTCGGTCGGACATCAACTCACTCGGCGACGCGTTCAACACCACCGAAAACCAGTTCGGGTGGAACTTTGGGGGAGGCGTCATGGTGTTCTTCGGCAACCGTGTGGGCATCCGCGGCGACCTGCGGTACCTGCGCACGTTCGATGACTTCGAGTTCCTGGGCATCGATCCGGATGAGTCGGCCGGCGCCGTGGACTTCACGCGCGGTTCGCTGGGCTTCATCTTCAGATTCTGAACGACCAAGAGGATCAGAACGAGGAACGCGGAACCCGGAACCAAGAACGTGGAACGGGGAACGTGGAACGATCAGAAGTCGGCGATACTCAATTTCTGATCAGCGTGTCTCCACACCTCATCGAACGTCGCTTTGATCCAGGCGGCGTCGGTCGTTCGGCCCTGCTTGAGCAGGCTCTCGTGGAGACCAAAGAGCGATCGCGGATTGCGCGGGTGGCGGATGAGGTCTTCGCGGAAGACGCGTTCGGCGTCCGCCGGGCGGCCGGTCTCGACGAGCACGGCGCCAAGCGACTCGCGAATCGGGTAGAACCAGACCGGCGGTTCGTCGTACGCCACACGGTCGGCTGCCGCCACCGCTTTCATCCAGAGGCCCAGCGACTCGGCCCGCGCATCGCGTGCCCACGCCAGTCGCGCATCGAGCACCAGTCGGGCCAGTGACAGGATGCTGGAAGCGCTCTCGAGACCGGTGCCGCCGAAAAGCGCCGTCTCCGGCACGCGGGCGATGGCCTGGTCGAGCGCCGCGCGCTCGGCCGTCGCCTCGGCGATCTGGCCCTTCCTCGCGAACAGCCACGAACGCCGGTCGAGGGCGCCAATCTCACGCACGAGGACCAGGCCTCGAAGCGGCTGCGGCGACCCTCTCCCAGCAATCGACGCCACACCTTAGCCGAGATGCACGCCGATGAGTGGAGGTGTTACAAAGCGGGTTGACGACCGGCGGGTGCTGAACGGGATCTTCTGGCGGCTGCGGACCGGGGCGCCGTGGGCGGACATCCCGGCGCGCTACGGGCCGTATGCGACCTGCGTGAACCGCTTCAACCGGTGGCGCCAGGCGGGGCATTGGGCGCGCATTCTGCAAGGGGTGTCGAGGCTTACGATGGCGATATCCAGATGATCAACTCGTCCTCGGTCGGGGTGCATCAGCCCGCCGCCAACGGTCAAAAAAAGATCGCCGATCCCGTTGCATGGGCCGTTCGCGCGGCGGGCTGACGACGAAGATCCACGCGCTGGTCGACGCCGAAGGCCGCCCGATCCGCCGGAAACTCAGCGAAGGCCAGGCGCACGATGGCAACAGCGCCCGCGACATGCTCGGCGGCATCGGCGCCGGCGTGACCCTGATCGCCGACCGGGCCTACGACGCGAACTGGCTGCGCGAGGCATGGCCGAACGCGGCGCCTGGGCCAACGTCCGGCCGCTCGCGCGCGCAAGGTCGAGCTTCCCTTCAGCTCCTGGGTCTACCGACAAAGAAACGCCGTCGAACGCTTCTTCAACAAGCTCAAACATTTCCGAGCCATCGCCACTCGATACGACAAGCCCGACGATAATTCCTCGCCTCAGTGCAACTCGCATCCGTCCGCATCTGGTTGCGATCAAATCAGTCGGTGACCTAAGGTGATCGTCTCCGAGGCGGGCGCCTCGGTCTATTCCGCCTCCGAGCTCGCGGCGAAGGAGTTCCCGACCTCGACGTTTCGTTGCGCGGCGCGGTCTGGATCGCCCGGCGGCTGCAGGACCCGCTGGCCGAGCTCGTCAAGATCGAGCCGAAGGCGATCGGCGTCGGGCAGTACCAGCACGACGTAGACCAGCACCGGCTCGGGCGCTCACTCGAGGCGGTGGTCGAGGATGCGGTGAACGCGGTCGGGGTCGATCTCGACATGGCCTCGGCGCCGCTGCTCGCGCATGTGTCGGGCCTCGGGCCGCGCTCGCCGAGGCGATCGTCGCCCACCGCAATGAGAAGGGTGCCTTCCGCAGCCGAAAGGACCTCCTCTCCGTGCCGCGCCTCGGCCCCGGGCTTTCGAGCAATGTGCAGGCTTCCTGCGCATCCGCGACGGCGCCGAGCCGCTCGACGCCTCGGCGGTGCATCCCGAAGCCTATGGCCTCGCCCGCCGCATCGTCGCCTCCTGCGGGCGGGATCTGCGCGCGATCATGGGCGACGAGGCGCGGCTGAAGGGGCTCGACCCCCGGGACTTCGTCGACGGGACCTTCGGTCTGCCGACGGTCCGGGACATCCTCGCCGAACTCGCCAAGCCCGGGCGCGATCCCCGGCCCGGTTTCGTCACCGCGAGCTTCGCCGAAGGCGTGGACGACATCCGGGATCTGAAGCCCGGGATGTTGCTCGAGGGGACGTGACCAACGTGGCGGCCTTCGGCGCCTTCGTCGACATCGGCGTGCACCAGGACGGCCTCGTCCACGTGTCCCAACTCGCCGACCGCTTCGTCAAGGACCCGCACGAGGTGGTCAAGGCGGGCGACGTGGTCAAGGTCCGGGTGGTCGACGTCGACATCCCGCGCAAGCGCATCGCCCTGTCGATGCGCCGCGAACCGACCGGTGAGCGTGATGCCTCGGCCGGAGCAAGAAAGAAGGCTGGCGGCGAGGCGCGGGCCCCGGCAAGCCGTCGGATCGGGCGGAGTCACCTAAGGAACAGGCGACCGGTGCCCTCGGCGCAGCACTCTTGAACGCGGCTAAAAGCCCGCTGATCCTACGCGCCGCCTGCGTGTCCGTTGCCGGCCCTTAACAGGACATCCCGTCCACTTTAGCCCGCTTCCGGTGTTCGAGCTATCGGCTTGATATTCAACTCAGCTTCCGCCGCCTTCTCCGCTGCCGACTTGGGCATGAAGATTCCACCATCCCAAATCTCAAATCGAGGAGAAGACCACCCTGCCGGCTATCCCATCGCGAACGTAGTTTACCGACATGGTTTTCGCCGCCGCGGAAAATCACACTCGCAGACGCACGTCCGGTGATACTGTAGAGGTTGCGGGCCATAGGTAGCAAGGTATCCGGCACCAGCGGAGAAGCAATGCTCGGCCGCTAGGCAGGACCGAACGAAAGCGGCGATGGCTGGATCTCCGGAGAGACCGTCGATGATCAGGTTATGCGCGCCGCCGGGCGTATGGATTAGGCCGGGCTCGCGGATATGCGCGCTGGGGTAGGTGCAGCCCGCGGCGATCTCGGTCTCATCAACGTGCCGGGCGATCATCTCCTTGCTGTCGATGCCGTTCTGCAGGGTGACAATTCGCGTGTGCCCAAAGATCAGCGGCGCGAGCTGGCGCGCGGCGGCGTCGGTCCCGCCGAGCTTTACGGCAAAGAGGACGACATCGGCCGGCCCGATCTCGGCAGGATCGTCGGTGGCCTCGATCCCAGGAAGCGTCACGTCGCCGAGCGGGCACTCGATCCGAAGGCCGTTGCGTCGCAGCGCTTCGAGATGACGGCCTCGGGC
>CAVTYZ010000011.1:0-112112 GCA_963739035.1 uncultured Acidobacteriota bacterium
AGGGCGTCGGGCCAGTTCCAGGCGCGAGCTTCGACGCCGCCGTCGTCGAACTGACAGCTCAGGGCAAGGCCACCGAGAAGCGCCGCCGATGCGTTGTCGGGGTGGCCCTCGATCTCGGTCGCGAGCGCCAGCAGCTCGGATGTCTGCCGCGGCGCGGTGAACGCCTCATACAGGCGAAGTCCGGCGACCGTCGCAGCGGCGCTGCTTCCGAGGCCCGCGCGCATCGGGATGTCGCGAGCGCACTTCGACGACGAGGCCCGGCGGCGTACCGCCGAACCGTTCCCCGGCAAGACGGAACGCACGTTCGATCCGGTTCTCGCCGACGAGAGGCGGTCCGCCGACGAAGGTGAACACGAGTTGCCCGGGCGCAGCGGGCCGCAGGTCCACGACGTCCAGCCGGAGGTACAGCTGGACGGCCACCGAGAGGGCGTCGAAACCGGGTCCGAGGTTGGCAACCGACCCCGGCACGGCAATCTGGCGACCGGGGCCGCTCATGATGTGGAGCGAACCCCTTCGGGGTCGCTCGATGGCGAGGAGCGAGCCATGGCGAAAACACTGAGTTTACACGAGGGCGTCGGCTCGGCCTAGCGGCTTAGGGCACGCGGGGTCTGTCCCCGCTTACGGAGTGGGACTGACCTCGCGCGTGTGGGACTTGAGGCTTGCGGCGTGCGCCGTTGCGATACGGCGCCAGCACGGTCGCCAAATCCCTGCGCACGAACGTGACCAGCGAACCTTCGCGGTGCACCGCCCAGTTCAGGAGCGACCCGTTCATCGTCGCGTGAAGGGCGGAAGCCAGGCGGCCAGCGTCGCAGCGCACGAGTTCGCCCGCGGCGATGGCGTCACGGATGAGCGCCTTGATGCCGTCGCGCATGCCCTCCGAGGCGGCGAGCGCGTGGGCGATGGAACTCGCTCGTCTCTCAGGTCGATTTGCAGGAAGGTCATGTTGTTGGCGATCGCTTCGGGCGTCGTGCCCATCACCGTCATGCAGTCCGCGAGGCCGAGCAGAGCGTCGATCGGGCGACGGTGGCGGGCGCGGAGGCCGGGAAAGATGAACTGGCTGCCGCCGGCCGCGTCGGCGGCCGCGGCCAGCAGCAGCGCGCGCTTCGAGCCGAACCGCTGGACGATCGCCGCCGGCGACACGCCGGCGTCCTTCGCGACATCGGCCAGCGTCATGCGGGCCGGTCCCAGTCGCGCGATCGCGCGGAACGCGGCCATCAGGATGTCCTCGTCGCTGGCCTGTCGGGGCCGCGGGCTCATCGGCGCGTGATTATAAACGGCCATTCACAATCAGGTTGATTATGAATGGTCGTTCAGTTATCGTCGATTCATTGGAGGCGGCTATGCGGCGCATACGCTACGGCGTGGCGATGAGCCTCGACGGGTTCATCGCGGGACCGAACGGCGAAGCCGACTGGATCGTGATGGATCCGGACTTCGATTTCGCTGCGATGATGGCTCAGTTCGATACGTATCTGATGGGCCGGCGAACCTATGAGGTCGCGAGCGCTGGCGGGCCAGGCGGCGACTCGCAGTCTACGACCGTCGTCGTGTCGCGGACGATGCGGCCCGCCGACCATCCAGGCATCGAGGTCGTCGCCGACGACCTCGAGTCACGTGTTCGCGCGCTGCGAGAGGGGACTGGCAAAGACATCTGGCTGTTCGGCGGCGGCGATCTGTGTCGCAGCCTGATCGACCTCGGTCTCGTCGACACGGTCGAAGTGGGCATCATGCCGGTCCTGCTCGGCCAAGGGGTGCCCGTCGTCCAGCCGCTGGCCGAACCCGCCAAGCTCAAGCTCACTCGTCACCGAGATCTCTCCGAAGACCGGTGTCGTCGGGCTCGAATACGACGTTGTTCGTCGAGGCTCAGGGCTCAAGGCTCACGGCTCAAGGCCCGCACGGCGTCGTGGTTCCAAGAGCCGGCAGAGTGGCGGGCGTTCTCGGCATCGGGCGAAACGTTAGGGCTCCGGGCCGCGGACTTCGTCGACGGATAATGGCACGCCGTGAATTACGTCTACGCCAACGCAACGTGATCACTTCCAGTTGCGGGAAAGAACAGGGCACTGGACGGCTGCCGTACTGTGGGGTTACGCCTCGCCGACGAGCTGGCCGCGGCCGCGCCCGACGTCATGTACAGCCGTCGGCGAACTCGCGGCCGCGATTGGTTCCAAGCCCTAAGCCCTGAGCCTGAGCCCTGAGCCCCCGTATGATGGACCCGCCATGAAGCTCGTTCTTGCTGCAGCGCTTGCGCTCGTCACGCTCCAGACCTATCCGCCGCCGTTTCCGCGCGAGGGCGTCACGAAGGTGCTCGAGAACGCGCGCGTCGTGGCCTGGCGGGTGGACTGGATCAAGGGGAGGCCGACGGCGATGCACGAGCACAAGCTCGATCTCGTCGGGATCGTCCTGGAGAGCGGCCAGACCAGGATCACGCCTGCCGAACGGGACGGTCACCATCGGACCGCCACCGTGCGCGGCGCTGCGACGTTTCAGGCGCGGGGCGTGACGCACGTCGAAGAGGCGATGCTCGACACGGGCCGTAACATCGCCGTCGAGCTCAAGGACGAGCCGGCGCCGCCACGAACGCCGAACACGAGCGCGCCCGGAGGGATTTCCGCGAGAAGGCGCGCAAGCTCATCGTCGAGAACGCCCGCGTCGCCGTGTGGGACTACACCTATGTTCCCGGTCGAACCGTGCCGCTCCACATCCACAACCGCGACGCCGTCGTCGTGCCGATCGACGCCGGCGAGATTCGCGTGCAGTTCAGAAACGGTGAGACGCGCACCACGAAGCTCGTGCCGGGCGAGGTGCTGTTCTTTTCCGGCGCCGACGCGCACAGCGAGGAAGTCAGCGTCGGATCGCCTCGCGTGATTGCGATCGAGCTGAAGTGAACGTTTCGTCTTCTGACTTCTGCGCTTCTGCACTTCTGAACGCTGTCAGAGTTTTCCCTGATTCGCGCGGCCGACGAATCCCTCGAGCGTGACCACGTCCACCTTGTCTGAGTTGACGAGGAACGGTTTCAGGCCGCCGGACGTGTAGAAACTTCGAAGCGTCCAGCCTTCGCCGCCAAGGACGAGGTACGCCTTCTGCGTGGTGTCCGGCCTGAAGGGCTTCGAGCAGGCAGATCACCTCGAACGGGACTTTCTGCTCCGCCGTGCCGGAGACCTGCTGCCATTTCAGCGAAATGAGAATCTTGCGCCCGTCCTTCTCGGCAATGGCATCGACCACGTGCTTGCCGATGCCGAGGCGCTGGCCCAGGTGGACCTGCTTTCGTACGCGTATCCGCCCTGCTGAAGCGCGGGAAGGATCATCGGCCTCCAACACGCCGCCCGTGCGGGTGCTGCCTGGGCTCATACGGGAAGGTTCAGGATCGCCAGCACCTCGGTTGCCGGGCTGCCGGTCGCCGGTGCAGCTGATTTTTCTCGGCGCCTCGAATGGTCTTCGAGGGTGAATCCGAGCCGCTTGTACTCCGTCGAGAATCCGCTGCGTCGCCTGATTGGACAGGACCACCGGCCCTTTGTGTTTCGAGAGCCACTCGGCCGCGGCGACCTGGTCGTCCCAGTCGAAGCCGTCTTTCGAGTACTTGGTGAACTCGACGTCGTACGGCGGGTCGGCGTAGACGAAGTCGGTTGGCTCGAGCGGGACGTCCTTGAAGTGCGTGTTCGTGAAGGTCCAGTCCGCGAACGCCGCCTTGTATTCGAGAAAGTCGGACTTGTAGTTGAGGCTTCGGTGCTGGCCAAACGGCACGTTGAACGCACCGCTGCGGTTGAATCGGCAGAGGCCGTTGTACCCGGTGCGATTCGAGTAGTAGAACAGCGCGGCCGCCTCAGCCGTGTCGGCCTTTCCCTTCTTCAGCAGCGCATTGAAACGGTTTCGCGCCTTGTAGTACGCCGTTTCGCTGTGGATCGAACTTCTGCTCGACCACGAGGCCCTTCTTCAGCCACGCGTAGAAGTTGATCACGTGCGGATTGATGTCGTTCGAGCAGCGCCCGCTTCGGCATCAATCCCAGCGTGACCGCGAGGCCGCCGGCGAATGGTTCGACGAGACGGCGGTCACCGGCCGCCAGCCAGTAGGGGAGGACGTGCGGCACCTGCCAGCGCTTTCCACCGGCCCACTTGAGCGGCGGGCGGAACCGGTTCGTGTCTGACCTGCTCGACGTTCTTCTGGATCAACCTTCAGCGCAGCGCCCCGCACGATGCGGCAAATCTACCATGCGGGGTCTGACATGCGGGGTCAGCGCCGATTTCCGGACCTCCAAGACTTCTGACTTCTGGCTTCTCACTTCTAACTTGTCTAAGTTGTACCCATGGCCCGGGGCTGGGAAAGCAAGTCCGTCGAAGGCCAGCAGGCGGACGCTGAGGCGCGGCGACAGGCGCCGAGCGCAGTCGTCCCTTGAGTGACACTGAGCGCGAGCGCCAGGCCAGGCGAATGAAACTCGGTCTGTCGCGTGCGCGAGTGCTTCAGGATCTTCAGAACGCCTGTCACCCGAACCATCGCGCGATGCTCGAGGAGTCGCTCGCCTTCATCGACCGCGAGCTCGAGGCGCTGGACCGATCGTCGTGACGGTTTCGGGTTCACGCACCACAGCGACCGGCACGTGGGTCCCTATTTCGTGTCCCGTTACACAATGAGCGCTGATCGTCCGACCAGGGGATTGATCTCATGAGACAGCTGATCGAATCCATCCACGGCGAATACATTCGGTACAAGCAGCTGGCCGAGGACGCCATGGCGCAGCTCGAGGAAGACAGCCTCGCGTCGCCAGGGCCGAACGGCGGCAACTCGATTGCCACCATCTGCTGGCACATGTCCGGCAACCTCGCGTCGCGGTTCACCGACTTTCTCGATCTCGGACGGCGAGAAGCCATGGCGCCGCCGCGAGGAGGAGTTCTTCGCGCGGCAGGTGACTCGCGCCGAGCTCCACGCCAAGTGGACGCAGGGATGGGACGTGTCTGTTCGGGGCGCTCGGCGCGTTGAGCGACGCCGACCTTGGCCGGACGGTGACGATCCGCCAGCAGCCGCTTCGGGTGGATGAGGCGCTTCACCGCTCCCTCGCGCATACGAGCTATCACGTGGGGCAGATTGTCTATCTCGCCAAGGCGATGAAAGGGAAAGGACTGGCGCTATCTCAGCATTCCGCCCGGTCAGTCGGCAGCCTACAATGCCGCACCGGACAAGGAACGGCCTCGGTAGGTTCGAGGGTTCAGGAGGTTGAGGTCGAGAGGCGTGACATTGACACATGAGACCAGGCGTCGTGCGGCCGTGCTCGTCACGCTGCTCATTGCTGTTGGCGCCCGTGTCGCCGACGCGCAAGTGGTGGCTGGCCCGGATCCGGCACGGCTGGCCGCCGAGATCAAAGCCTTCGAGGAACTCGATCAGAAGAACACGGCGCCGAAAGGCGCGGTGCTCTTCGTGGGAAGCTCGAGCATCAAGCGCTGGCCGACGGCCGAGCGGTTCCCGGACCTCACCGTGATCAATCGCGGCTTCGGAGGGTCGCACATCGCGGACGTGACTCACTACTTCGATCAGACGGTCCGGAGGTACGCCGCCAGCGTCGTGGTGTTCTATGCGGGCGATAACGATCTGGGCGGCGGCAAGTCGCCCGACCGCGTGCTGGCGGACTATGAGGCGTTCGTGCGGAAGCTCCACGAGGCGAAGCCGGACACGGACATCGTCTTCATCGCGGTGAAGCCGAGCCTGGCCCGCTTGAAGTTGTGGCCGACCATGAAGGCGTTCAACGAGCGTGTCCGCGCCTTTTCATCGAGCCGTCCGCGGCTGCACTTCGTCGACGTGGCAACCCCCATGCTGGGCGCGGACGGCCAGCCGCGTCCCGAGCTCTTCGTCGAAGACGGCCTTCACATGACACCGGCCGGCTATGACATCTGGACGCGCCTGGTGTCTGCGGCCGTGACGCCACTCGTCAGGAAATAGGCAAAAAACGTCACCCGACGTGTTTTTCGTCAGAATGGGGAGTATGTCCGAGTCGTTTGCCCGCCCGATTTCCCGAGCGTTCCTCTTGGCGCCCGTGTTCGCGGCGCTGACCATGCAGGGCGCCGCGCAGGAACGACAGCGCTCCGACATTCCCGACCAATACAAGTGGAACCTGGCGGACATCTACCCGTCGGTCGAGGCATGGCAGGCCGCGAAGGACACGATCGCCGCCGAGATCCCGCGCCTCAGAGAATTTCAGGGCAAGCTCGGATCGTCGCCGTCGACGCTGGCCGAGACGCTCGACGCTGATGTTCAGCGCTCGACAAGGAACTGTCGCGGCTCTACGTCTACGCGTCGATGCTGGCCGACGAGGACACCCGCGATCAGCGTGCACGAAGGCATGCGACAGCAGATGGTGCAGCTGGCCGCCGACACTCGGCGCGGAGGCAGCATTCGTCGAACCCGGAGATTCTCCAGCTCGAGCCGGGCACCATCGAGCGGTTCCTCGAGGAAGAAAAGCGGCTCGAGCCGTACCGCTTCTATCTCGAGGACATCGTGCGGCGCGCGCCGCACACGTTGTCGCCGGCCGAGGAGCGACTTCTGGCGTCGTCCGGTCCGATGGCCGTGCGCGCCGTCGAACGTCTACAACATCCTCTCGAACGCGGACTTTCCGTTCCCGACCGTGCGGCTGAGCACCGGGCAGGACGTCCGGCTGTCGCAGCCGAACTTCGTGATGCATCGCGCGAGCCCGGTCCGCGAGGACCGTCAGAACGTCATGGCGGCGTACTTCGGTGCGCTCGGCGGATTCAGCAGAACGTACGGCACGACGATGAGCGCGAGCCTCCAGAAGGCGATTTTCTACGCCAAGTCGCGGAAGTACCAGTCGACCCTCGAGGCGACGCTGAACGGACCGAACATTCCGGTCTCCGTCTACACGCGGCTCGTCGACGGCGTGAATCGTCACCTGCCGAGCTTCCATCGCTACCTGTCACTGCGCAAGCGCATGATGGGCTTGAACGAGCTGCACTACTACGACCTGTACGCGCCGCTCGTCGGGTCGGTGGACCTGAAGTACACGCCCGAGGAAGCGCAGCAGCACATCCTGGCCGCGATGGGGCCGCTCGGCCCCGAATACGTCGGCGTGCTCAAGCGCGCGTTCGCCGATCGCTGGATCGATCTCTTCCCGAGTCCCGGCAAGCGGTCCGGCGCCTACTCGAACGGCGGCGCCTACGACGTGCACCCGTACATGCTGCTCAACTACAACGGCAAGTACGACGACGTGAGCACGCTCGCGCACGAGCTCGGTCACACGATGCAGAGCTACCTGTCGAACAAGACTCAGCCGTACGCAACGGCCAGCTATCCGACCTTTGTCGCGGAGGTCGCCTCGACGTTCAACGAGTCGCTGCTCATCGACCACATGCTCAAGCGCATCACCGACCCGAAGGTGCGGTTGTCCATCCTCGGCAACTATCTCGAGGGCATCAAGGGGACGGTGTTCCGCCAGACGCAGTTCGCCGAGTTCGAGCTCGCCATGCACCAGATGGCCGAGAAGGGCGAGCCGGTGACCGGCGAGGCGCTGGCGAAGCTCTACATGGACATCACGAAGAAGTACTACGGCCACGACAAGGGCGTGACCATCGTCGACGACTACATCGCCCACGAATGGAGCTTCATCCCGCACTTCTATCGCGACTTCTACGTGTTCCAGTACGCGACGTCCTTCACCGCCTCCGAGGCGCTCGCGCAGAAAGTGAAGACCGGCGACCGGCAGGCCGTCGAGCGCTACCTGCGATTCCTCTCAGCCGGCGGATCGAAGTATCCGATCGACCTCCTCAAGGACGCCGGGCGTCGACATGACGACCGACGAGCCGCTCGATCTGACGATCAAGGAAATGAACCGCGTCATGGACGAGATGGAAAAGCTGCTGTAAGAGTCTTGGGGCTTGAGTCTTGGGGCTTGCGACCAGTCGGTCTTGCGACCGACGAGTTGGGACCCACGACCTCAAGACCCACGACCCAAGACTCAAGTCTCAAGACTGCGAGTCCACGTTTCAACGCCGATAACACAACGGCCTAGTTCCCATGCACGTACGATTCTTGTGTTTCTCCGCGCTTCTCGTCGCCGTTACCGGCTGCGAGCTGCTGAAGAGCCCATCCGAACCGTCGGATCCGCCACCGCCGCCGAACGTCGTGAACTACACGGCCATCGGCGCGAGCGACGCCATCGGCTTCGGATCAAGCTCCGCGTGCCTGCCGTTCACGCCGTGTCCCGAAGGGAAAGGCTACGTCCAGCTTCTGGAGAAGCGGCTCAAGGCCGACGGCAAGACCGTCACCCTGCTCAACCTCGGCTTGCCCGGCGGCGTGCTCGGCGCTGAGATTCAGGCCATCGGCAACCAGCTTGGGCCGCGGCATCCTGACGAACTTCCTCGACAACGAAGTCCCGTTTGTCGCCACCGACGCCACGCTCGTGACGGTGTTTGCCGGCGGCAACGACGTGAACACGGTGGGCGCCGCGGTCGAGGCCGGATATGGCGGAGTGGACGCGCTCGGCTACGTGATGGCGCGGGCCGACGGGTTCGGCCGGGACCTGAAGAAAATGATGGACGGCATCAAGGCGCGCGCGCCGCGTGCGCGCATCGTCGTGCTGAACCTGCCGAATCTCGCGGGATTGCCATACGCCGTCGGGATACTCGTCAACCAAGAAGAAGGGCGCTGCAGAACATCGCCGTGCGATTCTCCGCCGAGATCAACAAGCTCACCAGCCAGGGCGCGACCGTCGTCGACATCATGTGCGACGGTGGCTTCTACCAGGTCAGCCGCTATTCGAGCGACGGCTTTCACCCGAACGACGCCGGCTACGCTCGGATGGCGGACGTCGACGTATCCGCCTGCCACGAATGGCGGTGGTCCGCTCCCGCAGGCGGACTGTTCGTTCATGAGGCTGTACTGAAGCGTTGTCATTGCGGATCTGCGATCTGTGATTGTGGATTGCATTGATGATTGAAGGATTGTGGATTGCGGATTGAAGGGCTTCAATCCACAATCGGCCGATGCCCAAGTGGCTCGGATGCCATCCTCAATCGCAGATCGCAGATCCACAATGTCCGCTGACATCACGATCGCCCCCGCGACCGAGCACGATGTTCCCCTCATCCTCGAACTGATCAAAGAGCTCGCCGACTACGAGCGTTTGAGCCACGAGGTCGTGGCGACCGAGGCGGGTCTGACAGGCGGCGCTCTTCGGTGACGCTCGCACGCGCTCAGCGCTGATCGCGTATGCCGGCGCCGATCCGGTCGGCTTCGCGCTCTATTTCTACAACTTCTCGACGTTTCTGGGACGCGCGGGGCTGTACCTCGAGGATCTGTTCGTTCGGCCCGCGTGGCGCCGCCAGGGAGTGGGCCGACGACTGCTGCGCGAGCTGGCGCGGCGGGCCGTGGCCGAGGGATGCGGCCGGCTCGAGTGGTCGGTGCTCGACTGGAACGAGCCGGCGATCGGTTCTACCGTTCGATCGGCGCGCGGCCGATGGACGAATGGACTGTCTACCGGCTCACGGGCGACGCGCTCGTCCGGTTCGCGTCCGGCGACGCCCGGCGACGCGCTGACCGGCGAATCCCTCCGGAAACTGCTGCACGCGAACCAGATTCGCGCCGAAGTATTCCTTCGCGGCCGCCTGAATGGCCGCGACCGTTGATCTTCCTGTAGAAGTCAGGGAGCGCAAACAGATCCGCCAGGTCCTCGCCGTGCTCGGTACCGCGCCGAAATCTCCCGCAGGAAGAAGCCGTTCTGCCGGCTGCTCGACTCGTACTCGCGCAAGCATGATCTCGCGGATGTTGTTGACGTCGCGCTCGTCCGGTCCGTTGGCCTTGAGCGTCGTCGATCCTGTCGAGCGCGACTCGCACGAGCGCGTCGGCGCGCTCCGGCGAGGATCCGAACGAAATCGAGATGGCGTATTCCGGCAGCGGGATCTTCGAGTAGCTGGCCGATACGCTCACGCCGTAGGTGCCGCCGAGATCCTCGCGGAGCGCCTCACGGAGCGTGCCCTCGAGCACCATCGCCATCGCCCGAATGGTCACGCGCCTCTGCTGGTCGTACTGGAACGGCCCGCTGAACACGAGTCGCGTCTGGCTCTTCGCTTCGATGCCCTTCATCACCCGGCGCTCGACGATGCCTCGTGGCGCGGCGCAGGCCGACGTCCTTCCACGATTCCTTCCGGCCGATCGACGGCAGCGTCGCCAGGTACGTCTCGACGAGCGGCCGGATGGCATTCGGTTCGAAGCTGCCGACGAACACGAACGTGAAGTCGCTGGCGTCGGCAAATCGGTTCTTGATAGAACGCCATCGACTTGTCGAGACTCATGCTCGTCCACGTTCTCGAGCGTCATCGGGCTTGCGCGCGGATGTTGTTCTGCCACATCGCGGACGTGAAGGCCTCGTTGAACGCAAACTCGGGCGTGTTGCGCTGGTTGGCGAGCGCCACCTTGAGCTGGTCGGTCAGGACCGTGAACATCGTCGGGTCCGCGCGCGGCTGCGTGAAGCGCAGGTAGATCGTCTGGAACAGCGTCTCGAGGTCCTTCGGCGAGGCCGAGCCGTTGATTTCCTCGAAGTAGTCGCCGATCGAGGCGCCGGCGCTGGCCACTTTGCCGGTCAGCGCCTTGCGCAGGTTCACGGCGTCGAACGTGCCGAGTCCGCCGGCGCCGACGACCTGCGCCGCCGTTTCCGCGGGAATGAGATCCGCATCGCTCGCGAGCGACGTGCCGCCCGGGCTGAACGCCGTCACCAGCACTTCGTCCTGCCGGAACGTCGTCGGCTTGAGCACGACGCGGACGCCGTTCGAGAGCGTCCATTCCGTGATCCCGAACGCGTCTTTCGTGGTCGTCGAGACCACGCGGCCCGGGCTCGGCACCGTGCTTCGAGCAGCGGCTCGCGGCTGACCGAGTCCTCGTAGGCCGTGAGCGTCTTGGCCGCCGACGACGTCATGAGGCCGCCAGCTTCGCCTCGGTCGGCAGCACGAGACCCGGCTTCTGGGGCGCGCTCGACGAGCACCGTGCGATTCCGGTCGGGCGACCAGGTTCGCCGCCATCTTGTTCAACTCGGCGAGCGTGATCGTCGGGACGAAGCGCTTGTACAGCTCGTACTCGTACGCGATGCCCGGAATCGGCTCGTCGGTCGTGAAGTTCCGGATGTACTCGGCCGCGAGGTCGTCCGACTGCTGGTTGTCCTTCTCGGCCATCGCGCGCTCGAACGCGCGAAGCATGTTCACCTTCTGGCGGTCGAGCTCGGGTTCGGTGAAGCCGAACTTCGCGACCCGGGCGGCCTCGGTGAAGATCGCGTCCAGCCCCGCCTCGACGCCGTTTTCGCGCACCGCCGCGCTGAGCATGGTGGTTTCGGTCGTGCGCACGAGCCGGCCGATTCCCGTGCCGGCGCCGAGGAACGGCGCGCCGGGCTTGAGCGCGATCTCCGACAGGCGCGCGTTCAGCATGCCGGTGAACATCCGATCGACCAGCATCATCTGCCGGTAGGCCCCGATCGTGGCCTGATCGCGCGCCGGCATCGTGTTGTAGACCTGAACGCTGGTCGTGCGTGAGCTCGGCGTCGGCCGCGATGACGTACGAGCGTGCCAGCTTCGCGGCGGCACCTGAAACGCCGGACGCGGGCGCTGCGGTCGCGGCGGCGGGAATCGACGCGAAGTGCTTCCTCACGAGCGCCTCGACGTCCTTGACGTCGAAGTCGCCGACGGCGACGACGGCCATGAGGTCCGGCCGGTACCAGTCCTTGTAGAACTGGATCAGCCGCTCGTGCCTGAAGTTCTGCAGCACCTCGGGCGTGCCGATCGGCAGACGGTCGGCGTAGCGCGATCCCGGCCAGCAGCACCGGGAACTGCTTGTCGCGCAACCGGCCCTGCGCGCCGCGGCCGAGCCGCCACTCCTCGAGCACGACGCCGCGCTCCTTGTCGATCTCGACGGGATCGAACGTGACGTTCTGTGCCCAGTCGCTGAGCACGAGCATCGCGCGGTCCATGACCTCCGCGCGATCGGTCGGCACCTGCAGCTGGTACACGGTCTCGTCGAAGCTCGTGTAGGCGTTCAGGTGGCTGCCGAACCGCATGCCGATCGACTGCACGAAGTTGACGATGTCCTGCTTCGGAAAATTCCTCGTGCCGTTGAACGCCATGTGCTCGACGAAGTGCGCGAGCCCGCGCTGGTCATCGTCCTCGAGCACCGAGCCCGCGTTGACCGCCAGCCGCAGCTCGGCGCGGTCCTCGGGCTTGCCGTTGGCACGGATGTAGTAGCGAAGCCCGTTCGCGAAGCGTCCCGTCGTGATGGCGCGATCGACCGGGATGACGGTGTTCAGCGGCGCCGTCGCCGGCTCCGCGTTCGGCGGCGCCTGCTGTGCGCGGCCAACGAGCGACGCTCGGCCGCGACAAGGGCGGCCACCTATCCGAGAGCGAGGGGCGAAGGGACGTTCGGGGCCGCGTGTCATGGTGTGTCCTTGCGCCGGGGCGCGAATCGAGCCGGTTGCGACGGAGAGTTCTGATTATCCGGCCCGGTCCCGGACCCGTCAAGATTGACGAGGCCGTGGCCCCGTGAGGATGACGAGAATGGCCCTGTCGATGGTCACACTTCCTGCTGGTCACGCGTCCTGTCGGTCGTCGTGCTCCTCGGTGCGTGCGTCTCCGCGGATCGGGGGAGCGCGCCGCCGCCCGCCGAACAGAGCGCTCCCGCCGCCGCGTACGGCTATCAGATTGTGAGGACGTACCCGCACGACTCGCGGGCATACACCCAGGGACTGGTGTACCGGGACGGCGTTCTTTTCGAGAGCACCGGTCTGAACGGGCGATCGACGCTGCGGAAGGTCCGGCTCGAGACCGGCGAGGTGCTTCAGCAGCATCAGCTCGAGCCGCGAGTATTTCGGCGAGGGCCTCGTGGACTGGGGCGGTCAGCTCATCCAGCTGACGTGGCAGACCAACGTCGGTTTCGTCTACGACCTCAACACGTTCAAGCCGCTGCGGCAGTTTGCGTACTCCGGCGAGGGATGGGGGCTGACGCACGACGGCAAGCGGCTGATCATGAGCGACGGTGAGCCGTCGGGGCAGTTGCGCTATCTCGATCCGGCGTCGTTCAAGGAGCTTGGCCGGATCACGATTCGCGACAGGGCCGGCCGGTGGCGATGCTGAACGAGCTGGAGTTCGTTCGCGGCGAGATCTTCGCGAACATCTATCAGACCGACCGCGTCGCCGCATCGATCCCGCCAGCGGACGCGTCGTCGGCTGGATTGATCTGTCGGGCCTGCTCTCGGCCGCCGAACGCCGCGACACCGACGTCCTGAACGGCATCGCCTACGACGCCGGCCGGCGATCGGCTGTTCGTGACCGGGAAGCTGTGGCCGACGACTGTTTGAGATCAGGCTCGAGAGAAGACTGCGGTAGGAACAGCCGCATGCGAGCCGTTCACCATGAAGCTCATGACAGAAGGTTCCGCCATGAACTGGCCATGGCTGACGATGCGCTAGCGTCTTTGCTCTTCTCCTCATCCTGGAAGGCCTGTCGTCCGCGCTCCGGTTCAGCACGCGTCTGTCCGTCCTGATGGTCTATCCACCGCTGACGATCGCGTTCATCGGCGCGCGGCTCGTCGTGGCCGTGCAACAGTTCGCGCGCGGACTGGATGGTGATGGGCGGCCGGCCGCCGGGTCCGAGCATTGGCTCGTTGGGCGTTGGCCGAGTCGGCGGTTCTGGTCACGTTCGAGCTCGGCTTCGGGCTTCGCGCCAACCAACCTGTTTCCTGCGTATCGCTGGTGGGCCGTTGGACTGTATTGGCTGTACGCGCTCGCCGGCATCTTCGTCTTTCGCTCGAAGCGGCGGTTGTAGAATCTCCGGCCTGCGTCATGCCGACACTCATTCCCGCTCCCGCCGTCGTGCCCGCCGTTGGTACTCGCCCGAAACGCATCGAGGAGTACGCCGGGCGCGTCAACTCGGGCCACACGAGCGTCAGCGTCGCCCGGATGGTGTCGCCGGAAGGCTGGCTGGAGCCCGGGCAGCAGCCCGAGTTCGAGGAAATCACGGTCGTGCTCTCCGGCATGTTGCGCGTCGAGCATCGTGAGGGCGCGATCGAAGTCCGCGCCGGGCAGGCCGTCGTCGCGCATCCCGGGGAATGGGTGCGTTACAGCACGCCCGAGCCGGGAGGCGCCGAGTACGTCGCGATTTGTCTGCCCGCGTTCGCCGTGGATACGGTCCATCGCGATCGCGAGTGATCCGCGAGGCCGGTCGTGGCGATCGAACAGCCCAGCATTCACGTCGCCGACGAGGTCGCGGCGATCGTTCGTCCCGGCGTGCTCGTGTTCGACGACGTGACCGTTCTCGATCGCGACGCTCGACTCGACGCGCCGCTGGCTCAGGCGGCTGAATCCGCGCGCGCCGCGGCGGAAGCGGCCGACGTTACCGCGGCCGTTCGAGCGATGTACCGTCGCGTGGGCATCGACCCGACGAAGACTCGGCCGTCGTCCGAAGCCCTGCTCCGTCGGGTTCGCAAAGGCGATGCGTTGCCCCGCATCAACAGCCTCGTGGACATCGTGAACTGGTGCTCGCTCGAATCGCAGCTGCCGTTCGGACTCTACGATCGCGCGCACATTCGCGGCCCCGTTTCGCTGCGACTCGGTCGAGACGGCGAGGAGTACGCCGGGATTCGAAAGGACGTCGTCCACGTCGCCGGACGGCTGATTCTCGCCGACGACGAGGGGCCGTTCGGCAATCCCACATCGGACTCCGCGCGAACCATGGTGACATCCGCGACGACGAGCGCGTTGATCGTGATCTTCGCGCCGGCCGGCGCCCGTGGCCGTCTGCGTCGTGTCTGACGTCGGAGAGGGTGCGCGCGACAATTGGTGCGCTGATCGCGTCCGGCAATCGCAGGTACCGACTACCGAGCTAGCAGGCTCGGGCCATGAAGTGCACGCGACCGACTGGCTCCGCTGTCCGTGCGCCCGCGGCCACTCCGATCACACCATGAAGTCATGAAGCTCTTGGGATGAATCTCATGGCTTCATGGTGAAACGTCACGCGACCTACGGGCTCGGCGATCCGTGCACCGCAGGCCGATGTGATCACACCATGAAGGCATGAAGCTCCTAGGAGCCGTTCTTCATGGCTTCACGGTGAATCTGCGACGACCAAGCCGCGCTAGACTGACTCCGGCTGTTGATCGAGTCTGAGTCGAAAAGGCGTAGCTAGTGCGCGATCAGCCTCAACCGCTGGACGCTCCGATGAGCGCCGTAGGTCACCGGCGCTGGCGTCGCTGTGCCGGTCTGTGGCAAGCCGGATGCGAAGGCCGCAGTTCCGCTGGGCGTCGGACGGCCGACGCTGCGTCTCGCCGGAGACGTCGCCAGCACGACCAGCATCAACTGGAGGCCGTCGCCCTGCACGGCAGATCGCCGTCGCGGTCGCGATACGTCAAAGCCAGTCCTCGGTGGCATGCAGTACGAGCCCGCAAGGTCGCGCGCTCGCCAGTACAAGCCTGATTTAGCTCTAAGCTCAATTCAAAGTAGCCCACTACCCGCGTCTGCCCTTGCTTGACGCTGGCCGAGCCGGCCGACTATGATCCTCAGGCTGTCATGGCTCGCGTAGCTCTCGCCACCGGTCGAAAGCGACTGAATCGAAAGCGGAAGTCGGTCCGCAACGGCGATGGTGAAGGTGTGCGTCTGACAGCGCCCTGAAGAAACGGGCCGAACGTGGCCTCCCGAACCCGCCGATGCGCCTGACGCACGGCGGGTTTTTTGTTGGTCAACGCTCGAGTGCGCGAGGGCTCGGGAACGGGGAGCGAAGCACCGGGAACGTGAAGCGTCTTCAAGGAGAAGAGAAGAGACATGTCTCAGAAAATCGACGTCGGAGTTCTTGGCGCGACCGGCATGGTGGGCCAGCAGTTCATCACGCGGCTCGCGAACCATCCCTGGTTCAACGTGAGCTGGCTCGCCGCGAGCGAGCGGTCGGAAGGCAAGGCCTACGCGGACGCGGCGCCGTGGCGCCTGGCGACGCCCATGCCGGACGGCGGTCCGCGACGATGACCGTGGACGGCTGCGTGCCCGGGACGGGGCCGAAGGTCGTCTTCTCGGCGCTCGATGCCAAGGCCGCCGACGAGCTCGAGCACCAGTTCGCCGCGGCCGGCCACATCGTGCTGAGCAACGCGCGCAGCCACCGCATGGACCCGCTCGTGCCGCTGCTCATTCCCGAAGTCAACGCCGCGCACCTGAGCCTGCTCGAGAAGCAGCGACAGTCCAAGGGCTGGAAGGGCGTGATCGTCACCAATCCCAATTGCGCGACGGTCGTCCTCGCGATGGCGCTCGCGCCGCTGCGCGCAGTTCGGCATGCGCCGCGTGAACGTGACGACGATGCAGGCGGTGTCGGGCGCGGGATATCCGGGCGTGCCGTCGCTCGACATCCTCGGCAACCTCGATTCCGTTCATCGGCGGCGGCGAAGAGGAGAAGATCGAGACCGAGACGCTCAAGATTCTCGGTCGAGGCGGAGCAGCGGCGCATTCCGCGGTCGTCAGCGCGCAGGTCAATCGCGTGCCGGTGATCGACGGCCACACGATGACGGTGTCGGTCGAGCTCGAGTCCAGGCCCGACGTCGGCGCGGTCGTCGACGCGATGCGCGCGTTCCGCGGCAAGCCGCAGGAGCTTCGTCTGCCGACGGCGCCCGACCCGGCGCTGAACGTCATGAGCGAGACCAACCGCCCGCAGCCGCGGCTCGATGCCGATCTCGGCGGCGGCATGACGGTGTCGATCGGCCGCGTCCGCGCGTGCCCGGTGCTCACGCACAAGTTCGTCGCGCTCGGCCACAATACGATTCGCGGCGCGGCGGGCGCGTCGGTGCTCAATGCGGAACTGATGAAGGCGGAGGGGCTGCTGTAGGCTCGAGGCTCAGGGCTCAGGGCTCGACAGGCTCGACCCTGAGCCGTAAGCCCTAAGCCGTAAGCCCTGAGCCAGGAGAACGTGTTTCCATGATCGTGATGAAATTCGGCGGCACGTCGGTCGCGGACGAGGCCGCCATCGAGCGGCTGATCGCCATCGTTCGCGCGGCGCGGCAGGCGGCGATGCAGCCGGAGAGCCTGCGACTGGCGCGGGCCGATCGTCGTCGTGTCCGCGCTCGGCGGCGCCACGGACAAGTTCCTCGAGGTCGCGGCCGACGCCGGCGCGGCGACACGGCGGCGACGCGCCGAGAGCGCTCCGCGCGCTTCGGCAGCGGCATCTCGACGTCGCGGGCGTGATCGGCGCGAGCGACGAACGGCGCCGAGGTCGAGCGCGTTCATCAACCAGGAGTTCGACGAGCTCGACCGGCTGGCCGGCGCGCTTGGGCGTGCTGCGCGAGGTGACGCCGCGCTGGCTCGACGCGATTGCCGCCACCGGCGAGATCCTCAGCAGCCGCATCGTCGCCGCCGCGCTCACCTCGCACGGCCTGGCCGCGAGCTGGGTCGACGCGCGCAAGGCCATCGTCACCGGCCCCGAGCACACGGCCGCGCCGCCGCTGATGGCCGAAACGGCGACGGCGCTCGCGGCGACGGTCGATCCGCTGCTCGCCGAGCGCCGCATTCCGGTCATCGGCGGATTCGTCGGCGCCACGCGCGAGGGCGTCACGACGACGCTCGGCCGCGGCGGATCGGACTACTCGGCGGCGATCGTCGGCGCCTGCCTCGGCGCGTCCGAGATCCAGATCTGGACCGACGTGGACGGCATGCTCACCGCCGATCCGCGCATCGTTCAGCGACGTCCAGGTCGTGCCGCACCTCTCGTTCGGCGAGGCGTCGGAGCTCGCGTACTTCGGCGCGAAGGTGCTGCACCCGGCGACGATTCAGCCGGCGGTCGGCCAGAACATCCCGGTCCGCATTCTCAACTCGCGGCGGCCGCAGGACGCGCGCGGCACGCTCATCACGCGCGATCGCCCGGCGACCGATCGGCTGCTCACCGCCGTCGCCTCGAAGAAGGGCGTGACGGTCGTGGACATCACGTCCACGCGCATGCTCATGGCGCACGGCTTTCTCGCCAGGATCTTCGACGACGTTCGAGCGCCACCGCACGTCGGTGGACGTCGTCACGACGTCGGAGGTCAGCGTGTCGGTGACCGTCGACGATCCCGCGGCGGCTGCCGGAGATCAGCGCGGCGCTGCGCGAGGTCGCCGACGTCACGCGCGAGGACGACATGGCGATCCTCTGCGCGGTCGGCGACGGCCTGCAGCGCGATCCCGACGTTCGTCAGCCACCTGCTCGAGGCGCTCGGGCGGCATTCCGATTCGCATGGTGTCGCAGGCCGCGGCGCGGCGTAACATCACGCTCGTGATTCGCGAAGCCGACCTCGAAACGGCGCTCCTGCGCGTGCACGAGCGGTTTCTCGGAGTGCCCGCGTGAGGCTGCTCGTCGTCGGCCACGGCCGGATGGGCCAGCTCGTCGAGAAGCTGGCGCCCGAGCACGGCTGCGAGGTGGCCGGCATCGCCGAGATCCACACGCCCGTTCGCCGTGGCGCTCGAGGCGGCCGGACCGGTGGACGTGGCCATCGAGTTCTCGCATGCCGGACGCGGTGCCGAAGAACCTCGCCGCGCTCGCGGCCCGCCACATCAACGTGGTGCATCGGCACGACCGGATGGCAGGAGCACGAAGCCGGCGCTTCGCGGCCTCGTCGATCGGTCGGGCATCGGCGTGCTCGCGTCGGCGAATTTCTCGATCGGCATGAACATGTTCCGGTTGCTCGTCGAGAACGGCGGCGCAGGCGTTCGCGACCGACCGACGTCGGCGCCTGGATCCACGAGGCGCACCACGCCGCCAAGAAGGACGCGCCGTCCGGCACGGCGCTGCTGCTGTTCGACGCGATGCGGCTGGCCGGCTACAGCGCGTTCGATCGACGTGTCGTCCACGCGCGCCGGGCACATTCCCGGCACGCACGTCGTCGGCTTCGACGGCACCGTCGGAGACCGTCACGCTGACGCACACCGTGCGCGACCGCGCCGTGTTCGCCCACGGCGCGCTCGAGGCCGCGAAATGGCTCAACGGCCGGCGCGGCTGGTTCACCATGCGGGACATGATTAATATTTCATGACGTTCGTACGGTTCCCGGTTCCTGGTTCCACGGTTCCGGGTTCCCGTTCAGGTTCCGACTGAACCGAGAACCGGGAACCAGAACCATGGAACCCGGAACCGTGAACCGGGAACGCAGAGGCTTCTCATGAGACTGTCATTCACCGGCGTCGGCACCGCGCTCATCACTCCCTTCACGAAGAACGGCGCCGTCGATGAGGCGGCGGTCCGGCGGCTTGCGGCGCGCCAGGTCGAAGCGGGCGTCCACTTCGTCGTGCCGTGCGGCACGACCGGCGAGGCGCCGACGCTCACGGCCGAGGAACGCCGCAAGGTCATCGAGATCGTCGCCGACGAAGTCGAAGGCCGCGCGATGGTCCTCGCCGGCGCCGGCGGCTACGACACGCGCGAGGTCATCCAGTCGATCGCCGAGCTCGAAGGCGCCGGCATCCACGGCATCCTGTCGGTCACGCCGTACTACAACAAGCCCACGCAGGAAGGCCTGTTCCAGCACTACCGCGCGATCGCCGAGCGCACGAAGCTGCCGATCGTGCTCTACAACGTGCCCGGCCGGACCGGCTGCAACATCGAGCCCGCCACGGTCGTGCGGCTCGCCGCGATTCCGAACATCGTCGGGCGTCAAGGAAGCGTCCGGCAACATGACGCAGATGGCCGAGGTCGCGTCGATCGTGCCGCCGGAGTTCATCGTGTTGTCGGGCGACGACGCGCTGGCGCTTCCGCTGATGGCGGTGGGCGGGCGCGGCGTCATCTCGGTGGTGTCGAATCAGGTGCCCGCCGAGATGGTGCAGATGGTCGAGGCGGCCGAGCGCGGCGACTTCGCCGCCGCGCGGCGGTGGCATCAGAAGCTGCTGCCGCTCATGCAGGTGAACTTCGTCGAATCGAATCCCATGCCGGTCAAGTTCGCGTCGCGCGAAGATGGGCCTGTGCGAAGAGGTGTACCGGCTGCCGATGGTCGCGCCGCGCAGGACGTCGCAGGAGAAGATCCTCGCCGTGCTCAAGGCGTTCGGCATGCCGATCGTCGCGGAATCGCGCGCGTGAGCGCCCTGCCGGAACGCATTGCCGCGCTCTTCGCCGCAGGCGCTGGACGCGAATCGGGACGAAGCCCGCGCGGCGTTCTTCGAGCTGCAGGCGGCGCTCGGCGCCGGACGAGGTCCGCGCCGCTGAGCCCGATGCCGCGGCCGTCGTCAGGCTGGCGCGTCAACGCCTGGGTGAAGCAGGGCATCCTGCTCGGCTTCCGTTTCGGCGACGTCGTCGACGTCTCGGCCGACCACGGCCGCTGGCCGTTCTACGACAAGGACACGATGCCGCTCAAGAAGCCCGGCCTCGCCGCCGGCGTGCGCATCGTGCCCGGCGGTTCGACCATTCGCGAAGGCGCGTTCGTCGCGAAGAGGCGTCGTGTGCATGCCGCCGATGTACGTGAACATCGGCGCCTACGTCGATGAAGGCACGCTCGTGGACTCGCACGCGCTCGTCGGGTCGTGCGCGCAGATCGGCAAGCGGGTGCACCTGAGCGCGGCGGCGCAGATCGGCGGCGTCATCGAGCCCGTCGGGCAACTGCCGGTGATCATCGAAGACGACGTGCTCGTTGGCGGAAACGCCGGCGTCTACGAAGGCGCGGTCGTCAGGCGGCGAGCGGTGATTGCCGCCGGCACCGTCCTGACCGGATCGACGCCGGTGTACGACCTGCCGCGCGGCGAGATCATCCGGCCGGAGGCTGGTGCCCCGCTGGTCGTTCCCGAAGGCGCCGTCGTCGTGCCCGGTGCGCGCGCGGTCACCGTCGGCAAGGGCCGCGAGTGGGGCCTGTCGCTGGCGACGCCCGTGATCGTGAAGTACCGGGACGACCGCACGGACACCAGGACGGAGCTCGAGGCGTGGATTCGGTAACGCAGATCCGGCTGACGCGCGAGCTCGTAGACATCGATTCGACGACCGGACGCGAAGGGCGAGGCCGGCGCGTTCATCGCGTCGACGCTGCGCGGACTCGGGTATCGACGTCATCGAGCAGCCTGTCAGCGAGGGCCGATTCAACGTCGTCGCGACGCTCGAGCCGCCCGTCGTCGTGTTCTCCACGCACTTCGACTGCGTGCCGCCGTTCATTCCCAGCCGCGAGAGCGGCGGACGCCTGTACGGCCGCGGATCGTGCGATGCGAAGGGCACGCTGGTCGCGCAGATTGCGGCGGCCGAACGGCTGCGCGCGGCGGCGAACGCCGCGTCGGCCTGCTGTTCGTCGTCGGCGAAGAGCGGGGCAGCGACGGCGCGAAGCTCGCGAACACCATCGCGGCCGGGTCGCAGGTTCCTCATCAACGGCGAGCCGACCGACAACCGGCTGGGCCGGGCGACGCGCGGCGTCTATCGCGTTCGACTTCGCGCGTCCGGCACGGGCCGCGCATTCGAGCCAGCCGGAGCTCGGCGAGTCGGCGATCGAGAAACTCATCGACGCGCTCGTCGAGATGCGCGGCGATGGACTGGCCGAAGGATCCGGATGCTGGGCACGCACGTACTACACGGTGGGGCTGATCCGCGGCGGCGTCGCGCCGAACGTCATTCCGCCCGAGGCGGACGCCGAAGTGATGTTTCGGACGGTCGGCGACGCGTCGGACGATCCGTCGATCTGCTCGACGCGCGTTTCGCGGGCCGGCTCGGCCTCGAGGACGTGCTCGATGTGCCGCCCGTGCGGCTTCGCGCCGTGCCCGGATTCGATCCCGCGGTGTTCTCGTTCACGACGGACATTCCGTTCCTCGAACAGGTGGGGTGAGCCGCTCCTCGTCGGACCCGGATTCGGTCACGCTCGCGCACACGGCCGACGAGCACGTCGAGATCGCCGATCTCCAGCAAGCGGTCGACATCTACGTCACAGCTCGCGACCAGCCTGATCGCCGGGGTCCACGGGACCGAGCGCCGCTGACAGCCGGCGGAGCCACGGCGATAGCCGCGCTTTGACAAGCAGACGCGGCGGTGTCCTACGTTCATGTAGGACAATTGCCATGCCCTTCAGCCTCCGCCTCGATGCCGACACCGAACGCAAGATCCGGCGTCTGGCGCGCGCCACCGGCCGGTCGCGATCCGCGGTTGTCCGCGAGGCCATGGCCCAGTACGACGTCGATCAGGCAGCGCCCGCCGACGCGAGCCCTGCCTCGGTCTTGACGCGCCTCCGTCCGTTTTTGGGTGTCGTCGGGACCGGCGGCGCCCAGTACTCGACCGACACGCATCGAAGTACCGCGACCAAGCTCGCCCAGGCCGCCCGTGACCGACGCGCTCGTTGATGCGAGCGCGCTCGTCGCGCTGCTCGATCGCGACGATCGCGCGCACGGCGCCTGTGTGGGCGCGTTGTCCGGACATCCGTGGCGGGCTCGTGACCGTCTGGCCGGCGCTCACGGAGGCCGATGTATCTCCTGAGCGACTTTCCGCGCGCCGTCGAGGCGCTCTTCGAGATGGTCGAGGATCGGTGCGATGAGGCCTGGCGGGACTGGACGAGTCGGACCTGCCCCGCATGAAGGAACTCATGCGCAGGTACCGCGACACGCCGATGGACTTCGCTGACGCGGCACTCGTCCGCGTGGCCGAGCGCGATGCTGTGCCGATCGTCGCGTATCCTCGTCACGCGTCGGCTGCGCGCTTTGCTCCGACAAGCGAGCGGCTTCACCGCGCCTGCGGCGAGATTCGTCGGAGTGGCTCTGCGCGTGGCACGGTCAGTTGCGGACGCCTCGAGCTCTCGCGAAGTCGACAGCCCGGACCTGAGCCGACAGTTCCTTTTGATGTCGCATTCCGGGTAGCGGTGCTTTCGGACGCGCTGCGCGGGAGAATGGCGGCGAGGTTGGAAATGTCCGAAGCTCTCTGGCACGCCGTTCTCGATCGTGATGCCCACGCCGACGGCCTGTTCGTCTACGCCGTCAGGTCTACCGGAATCTACTGCCGGCCGTCCTGCGCCAGCCGTAAACCGCGGCGTGACCGGGTAGAGTTCTTTCCGGCGCCGTGGCATGGCGGCATCCCACGGCTACCGGCCATGCCGGCGTTGCCGGCCGGACGACCCGTCGACGGGTTCGCCCGCGCTCGAGCGCGTTCGGCGCGCCTGTGTCGCCGTCGCGCTGCACCCTGAGGCTCCGTGGACCGCGCGAAGGTCGCAAGGGCTGGGGGACGACCGTCGTTCAGATCCAGCGTGCGTTCCGATCGCTGCTGGGACTCGCGCCGCGCGACTACGTCGCGGCCTGCCGGCGCCGGCGATTTCTCGACCACCTTCGAAACGGTCACGGCGTGACCGGCGCGATGTACCGACGCGGGATACGGATCCCCGAGCCGTCTTGTACGGCGCCATCAGGCTGCCCGGCATGCAGCCGGCCACATACGGCCGTGGCGGTGCTCGGCGCCTCAATTGACTGGACGACGATCGACACGCCGCTTGGTCTCGTGCTCGTCGCCGCGACGTCGAAGGGACTGTGCTTCGTGGAGGTGGGGACGTCGGTGGCTGCGCTGGTGTCCGCGCTGAAGGCCGAGTTTCCAGCCGCGACGGTTGCTCCTGGTCCCGCCGCGTCGCTCGCGCCGATCGCCGAGGCCGCGCGTGCCGTCGCACTCGCCAAGGACCTGCCGCGCGACCTGCCCGTCGACATTCAGGGCACGGCGTTCCAGTGGCGCGTCTGGCGCGCGCTCACGAGCATCCCTCGCGGTGAAACGCGAACCTACTCGGACGTGGCCCGCGCGATCGGATCGCCGTCGTCCGTACGCGCGGTCGCGCGCGCGTGCGCGACCAACCCCATCGCGCTCGTCGTGCCGTGCCATCGCGTGATCGGTACCGACGGGAAGCTTCACGGATACCGATGGGGAATGGACGTGAAGCGGACGCTGCTGGACGCGGAAAGCGGTTCGGGGGTTCGGAGGGGTTCGGAGGTGCGGAGGTTGGTACGGGGTTCGAAGGAAGGTTCGGAGGTTCGGAGGTAGGTTCGGTCAGGGCGCAGGAGTTCGGCACCGGAACCTGACTTCCGTTGCGCGACCTCGAAGATCTGGCAATGCGGAGATTCTGCAATTGGTCTCACGTGCCGACGTGGCACCAATCTGACGAGGCGTCGCCTGCCACAATGCGGGCTTTTATCGTTTCTCACCTGGGGAGTTCTCCCACTTCCTGAACATCGCTTACGGCTCTCTCGGCGAGCTGCTCGACTGTGCCGATGAAGCCCGACACAAGGCCTACCTGTCACCGCAGGACTTGGACACGATCGACACGCTCATCGGCCGTGCGATGGCGGCGACGCGGTCACTTCGCCGGTACTTGGCCGCTCCCAAACGGCCATCGCGTTGAGGACACGAACCTCGTACCGACCTCTGACCGTTCCGAACCGTCCTCCGAACCGTACCAACCTCCGCACCTCCACCGCACTTGCGAACCCTCGGCCCACAGGTTCGCGCCCTTCGGTTATTCTTCCCCCGCCCCGAGGAGCCGAACCCGAATGCCAGGATACGGAACGTCGTATTGGAGCGATCGAACCGCAGCCGGCCGGCGGCGGTCGTATCCCGCTTATCGCGGAAAGCGCGAAGCCGACGTCGTCATCATCGGCGGCGGGTTGACTGGGTGCACTGCCGCCAACGTCTTTGCGCAGGCCGGTCACAGCGTCGTGCTGCTCGAGAGCGACCGTCTGGCGTCGGGCGCGACGGCAGGCGGCATCGGCGCGATCGTGCCGCAGCCGGACACGTGGTGGCGGCCAGTCGAGGAGGCCGCCGGCGTCCGCGTGGCGCGCGCGGCCTGGAGTTCCGCGCGGCGGAGCGCACTCGATTTCGCGGCCGTGCTCCGACGGCTGAACGTTCGCTGCGATCTCTCGCCGGCGCCGCTCATCATCAACGCGCGGACGGCCGAGGATGGCCGGTGGCTTCGGCGCGAGCAGGCCGCATCGCCGGGCTGGGGGCGTGGTCGCGCCGTGGCTGCCCGCGGCTTCGGCGCGGCCGCTCGTCGGCACAGAGTCGGCCGGAGCTCTCCGTCTCGGTGACGGGTTCGTGTTCGATCCGGTGCGCGCCACGCTCGGTTTCGCCGCGTCCGCCGACGCGAAGGGCGCCGAAATCTTCGAGCGATCCGCTGTCCGGCGGACGCGCTTCACACGGCGTTACGCCGACGTGATCCTTGCGACTGGCTCGATACGCACGAAGATGGTCTTCGTCGCCACTGGAGGTCCGGGGTCGCTGTTCGGGTCGCTGCAGGCGCCACGTCACGCGAGGAGGACGCGTTCGTGGTCGTGACGGAACCGCTGTCTGCGGCCATGCGACGCGAGACCGGGCGACGGTCCACGATCGTGACCGAAGCGGGCGGATGCGCCGCACTGGCTGCGGTGGCTGCCCGACGACCGTGCAGTGTTTGGCGGCGGGCTCGGCAAGTCCATTCCGCCTCGCCAGCGCGACAAGGCCGTGGTCTCGCAGACGGCGGAACTGATGTACGAGTTGTCGGTGCGCTACCCGGTGATTTCCGGGCTGCCCGCCGCATGGGGCTGGCGGGTGCCCGTCGTGTCAACGGCCGATGGACTGCCCTGGATCGGTGCCCATCGCAATTACCCCTTTCACTTTTTCGCGGTCGCGTTCGGCTGGCATGGCGATGCGTTGGCGTGGTTCGCGGCGAAGGCCGCGCTGCGACAATTGAGCGGCCAACCCGCGAAAGAAGATGCGGCGCTCGGGTGGCTCAGGTAAGGTAAGTCAGAAGTTAGAAGTGCGAACTTCGGAGTTCGAACTTCCAAGGTCAGGCGACGGAGCGTTCGAAATCCCGAATCAGGCTCGCCGCTGAGCGGACGGCGCTGTCGGCCAGCGAACCGAGTCCGGCCGCTTTCGGTCCCGTCACGAGCTTCAGACGCGCCGCTTGTCCGAGGAGATCGCGAACCTCGGCGAGAGCAGTTCGCGATGCCTGCACGAAGCGGAGCGAACTCGCGCGGCTGACGCCCGAAACCGTCCGCAATGCCCGCGCACGCGGCTTGGGCCGCGCGGCGGAGCTCGGTGTGCAGCCAGGCGTGCTGGCTGAATTCCGGAAGGTTGACCAGCCGGTTGACCTGATCGCGCAGATCGTTCGCGTTCTTCCAGACCTCCAGCTCCGTGTACCGTCTGGCGCCAAGACTCGACGCCCGGGAGATGCCGTGGCTGCCTGATTCACCGAGCATGGAATGATCCTCTGGCTCAGGCGCCGCTCTTTTCGACTTTCGCCCAACTGTCCTTGAGCGTCACCGTTCGGTTGAACACCGGGGCGCCCGGCCGTGAATCGGGATCGACCGCAAAGTAGCCCAGTCGCTCGAACTGGAAGCGCGAGCCTGCGGGCGTCGACGGCCAGCGACGGCTCGACTTTGCAGCCGGTCAGCACTTCGAGCGATGCGGGGTTCAGCTGCGTCAGAAAATCGGTGTCGTCGGCGCCGGGATTCTCGACGCTGAACAGCCGGTCGTACAGGCGGACCTCGGCGTCGACCGCGTGCGCCGCGGACACCCAGTGCAGGGTCGCCTTGACCTTGCGTCCGTCCGGCGCATCGCCGCCCCGCGTCGCCGGATCGTAGGTGCAGCGCAGCTCGACGATCACGCCGTGCTCGTCCATCACCGCCTCGCGGCACGTGATCAGGTACGCGTTGCGGAGCCGAACCTCGCGCCCCGGCGCCAGCCGGAAGAACTTCTTCGGCGGATCGACACGGAAGTCGTCGTGCTCGATGTACAGCACCTTCGAGAACGGCACCTTGCGCGTGCCGGCCGACGGATCCTCCGGGTTGTTGACGACGTCCATGTCCTCGACCTGGTCGTCCGGGTAGTTCTCGAGCACGATGCGAAGCGGACGAAGAACGCGCCATCGCACGAGGCGCGCGCCGGTTCAGATCGTCGCGCACGCAGAATTCGAGCAACCCGACGTCCACGACGTTCTCGCGTCTGGCGACGCCAATCTCGTCCGCGAACCGCCGGATGGCGTCCGGCGTGTAGCCGCGGCGACGCAGGCCGGAAATCGTCGGCATCCGCGGATCGTCCCAGCCCGACACGTGCCGTTCCTGCACGAGCTGCAGCAGCTTGCGCTTGCTCATGACCGTGTACGTCAGATTCAGACGCGCGAATTCGATCTGTTGCGGCGTGCCGGGCAGCGGCAGATTCTGGATGAGCCAGTCGTAGAGCGGCCGGTGATCCTCGAACTCCAGCGTGCAGATCGAGTGCGTGATCCGCTCGAGCGCATCGGAAATCGGGTGAGCGTAGTCGTACATCGGGTAGATGCACCACGTGTCGCCGGTGCGATGGTGATGCGCGCGCCGGATGCGGTACAGAATCGGATCGCGCATGTTGATGTTCGGCGACGCCATGTCGATGCGCGCCCTCAGCACGTGCGCGCCGTCGGGAAACTCGCCGGCGCGCATGCGGCGGAAGAGGTCGAGATTGTCATCGACCGGCCGCGACCGGTACGGGCTGTCTTCCCCGGGTTCCTTCAGCGTCCCGCGGCGCTCCCGGATCTCATCCGCCGTCTGGCTGTCGACATACGCCTTGCCGTCCCGGATCAGCTGTTCCGCGCACTCGTACAGCTTCTCGAAGTAGTCGGACGCGTAATACAGCCGGTCATCCCACGAGAACCCGAGCCACGCGACGTCCTCCTGAATCGATTCGACGTACTCGACGTCTTCGGTGACCGGGTTCGTGTCGTCGAACCGGAGGTTGCAGGTGCCGGCGAAATCCTGCGCGATGCCGAAGTTCAGGCAGATCGACTTCGCGTGTCCAATGTGCAGGTAGCCGTTCGGCTCCGGCGGAAACCTGGTGGCCACACGGCCGCCATGCCGGCCGGACGCGTTGTCGGCAGCGATCAGGTCCCGGATGAAGTCCTGCCGGGTCCCGGAGGATGGGGTCGTCGAAGACGGCACGAGGGGACAATTCTATGCGAGGGGTCGCAATCGTCGGTGCCAGAGGACAGTCGAACACCACGGAAGGATGCACAAGCTCTTCTACATGGCTCCATGGGCTACATGGCCTACATCCTTCGTGGTTCTTCTCTTGCACCCGGCCCATCGCGCCTGCGGAGAATGCCCGTGTCTCAGCTGATCAAGCTCAAGATTCCCGTCCTGGCACTCGTAATCGTTGGACTGTTGGTGGCGGTCCTCCCCGCCCTGGCTGAAGCACAGGCGGCGCCCCGCGGTGCCCAGGCCGTGCCACGGCCGGTCCATGGTCCCGTCTACCGGCCGGTCGTTCGCTCCTATTCCTATCCGTACTACTGGCGCAGCACCTGGTGGGCCGGCTACGGATATCCGTGGGGCTTCCATTTCGCATTCGGGTACCCGTTTACGGGTACCCGATTACGGCTTCGGCTATTACGGATATCCCTACGCCTACGGCTACTACCCGACCGACATCACGACCGCCGTTCGGCTTCAAGGGTTGCCGCGCGAAGCGGAAGTCTTCGTCGATGGCTACTCGGCGGGAGTCGTCGACGACTTCGACGGCACGTTTCAGCGGCTCAGGCTCCAGCCCGGCGGTCACGAGATTGCGGTGTACCTCGATGGGTACCGGACGTTCCGCCGCAGCCTGTATCTGAATCCCGGCGCGAGTCAGACGATTCGGCATCAGCTTCAGCCGCTCGCTCCCGGCGAGACCATGGAGCCACGGCCGTCGCCGAGCGACGCTCGGCCGGAGGCACTGCGACCGGCCGAATCCGACGGACGGTACGGTCAGCCGTCAGCAACCGGAGCCTCCGGCCGAGCGCGACCGACCGCCGGAGATGAACGGCGCGGCCGCTTCGGTACGCTCTCGATTCGCGTGCAGCCCGCCGATGCCGAGGTTCTGGTCGACGGCGAACGCTGGACCGCTCCGGCTGATTCGTCGCGCATGGCCATCGAACTGGCCCAGGGCCGCCACACCGTGGAAATCAGAAAGGGCGGTTTCTCAACCTATCGGGAAGACGTCCTGATTCGGCCGGGGGCGACGATGAATCTCAACGTGAGTCTTACGCAATGAAGGAGTTCGAAGGTTCGGGGAATTCCGGTCGTCGAACCTCGGACCCGAACCCTGGACCGAGGCTCTTCACTGCCTGAAGCACTTCCTCCGCGTGTCCGTCGACCTTGACGTTGTCCCAGCGCTTCGCGACCTTGCCGTCGGGATCGATGAGGTAGGTCGTGCGGACGATGCCCATGTACTTGCGGCCGTAGCGTGATTTTTCCTGCCAGACGCCGTACGTTCTCGGCGACCGCGTGGTCGGCATCCGCGAGGAGCGGGAATGTCAGGCCATGTTTCTCCGCGAATTTTGCCTTGCTCTTCTCGTCGAGGATGCTGACGCCGAGCACGGCGGCCTTGCCGGACTTGAACCTGGGCAGGTTGTCCTGGAACGCGCATGACTCGGCGGTGCACCCGGGCGTGTCGTCCTTCGGGTAGAAGTACAGCACGACCGGCCGCCCTGCATGGTCTGCAAGCGCGTGAGCGGCGCCGTTCTGGTCGTTGAGTCGGAACGCCGGAGCCTTCCGGCCAGGATCGATGAGCGACATCACGAAAGTCTATCCAAGATTCGACGGACGGCCCTCACGAGCGCGTTGACCTCTCGTTCCGTGCCGATCGTGATGCGCAGATAGTCCGCGACCTCTGGCACGCTGAACCATCGCACCAGGATCCGCTGTTCGCGGAGCAGGGCGAGCCATCTCTTGGCCGGGGCGCCCGGAGGAGTGGCGAGCACGAAGTTCGTTTCGCTCGGCTGCACGATGAAGCCGAGCGTCGTCAGGGCACGCGTGAGCCGTGCGCGCGACGCGCGAATCCTCGCCAGATTTCGCCGGTAGTACGGCAGGTGGTCGAGGGTCGCCTCGGCGGCGACCTGGCCGAGTCCGTTCACGTTGTAGCTGTCGCGAACCTTGTCGAGCGCGGCGATAAGGTCGGGGTGTCCGACGAAATACCCGACGCGCTGGAAGCACAGCGAGTATGCCTTCGAGAACGTGCGTGCGACGAGCACGTTGGGAAATCGGAGCGCCAGCTTCAACGCGTGGTCCCCTGCGAAGTCGGCGTAGGCCTCGTCGAGCACGACCACACCTTGTTGCGCACGGCAGAGGGCGGCGAGGGCTCTCGTCGCATAGCCGCGTCCGCTCGGAGCGTTCGGCGTCGTCACGAACGTGAGCGCCGCGCCGAACGACCACTGGCGCCTTTTTTTCAGCGTAATGACCGATCGGGATCCCGAAATCATCTTCGAGGCCGACGACGTTCGTGGCGGCGCCGTGAATGGCTGCCAGAACCGGATAGAGCGAATAGCTCGGCTCAAAGAACTGGACGAGCGACCGCGCATCCGCGCGTCCCGCGCCGTGGCGGGCTCGACGAAGCAGCGCGTCGCCAGCGCGAGGAGCTCGTCGGAGCCGTTGCCGACGATCACCTGCTCGGCGCGGCATCGATGGAACCGTGCGAGCTTCTCGCGCAGCCGTTGGCTGGTCGGGTTCGGGTAAAGGCGCAGACGCGCATCGGTGGCGGCGCGCACCGCCCGCAGCACGCGCGGCGACGGCGGATACGGATTCTCGTTCGTGTTGAGCTTGATGAGTCCCGGAATCTTCGGCTGTTCACCCGGCGTGTACGCGTGGAGATCGTGGACGAGTGGACGGACGAACTTCGACGATCGCATGTGGACGGATTCTATCGAATAGGTTCGAGGGTCCGGAGGTTCGAAGGTGCGGAGGCGACAGGAACGAGCTGACGCTCGCCACCGAATTTCCTTAAGATGACTGCGTCAGATGGCTCCTGTCGACCTCCGCACCTCCGAACCTGCGCACCTCCGAACTCGGTCTATCGCCGCCGTGGTGCCTGCCGCCGGCCGGTCCTCGCGCTTTGGCGGCATGAAGCTGCTGGCCGATGTCGGCGGTGAGCCATTGCTCAACCGCACCCTCAGCTCACTGATCGACGGCGGCGTCGATCCGGTCGTGGTCGTTCTGTCCGCGGCCGCGTCGCTCGACACGGTGCCACTCATCGGCCACGCCAACGTCCGGACCGTCGTCAATCGCGATCCATCGCGCGGAATGTTCTCGTCGATTCAGTGCGGTCTTTCGGTCACGAAGGCGGACGCGATCGTCGTGTTGCCGGCGGACATGCCGTTCGTCAGACGACGACACAGTCTCGCTGGTTGTCCGCACGTGCCTCGAGACCGGCCGCGTCGTGGTGCCGGTCTTCAACGGAACGGCGCGGGCATCCCATCGGCATCCCCGGCAGCCTTCGCGACGGACTGTTGATGATGCCGCCCGATCGAAGCCTGAAAGACGCGCTCGCCGCGCTCGGGCGAGGAACTACTCCTCGTCGACGTGAATGACGAGGGCGTGGTGAGGGATGTGGATGGCCTGAAGATCTGCATTGATGATTTGAGATTTGAATTGATAATCGATTGATTGAGATTGTGAGATTCGATGATTTCGGATGATGATGAGAGCTCTCAATCGCCAGTCATCAATCCTTCAGATCGTCCAGATCATCAGATGTGCAGCAGATCCGGAATACTCGAGTCTGTCAAATCCCCGAGGTGTTCGACGAGAGCTTCTGTCGTGTCAGGCTACGGTTCAGGTTCCGAGTTCAGTTCTGGCATGGTCTGCAGTTCCTGGTTCCAGGTGCACCGTCGTTCTAGAACCCTGAACCAGAACCTGGAACCATGAACCCTGAACCATGAACCGACACGAGCTCTCCATACCACCGCATGGCCGAGATTGGCCGCATCCGGCCAGCCGTTCGCGGTCGCGACGGTCGTCCGCACGCACGGCAGCACGCCACAGACGATAGGCGCGAAGCTCGTCGTGTCGGCCGACGAGGAGGAGCGGCCATTCGGGACACTGGGTGGCGGGTGTGTCGAGGCGGACGCGATTCTCGCGGCACGCGAGGTCCTGCAGAACGGCGGTCGGTCGTTGCGCGAGTATCGGCTCACCGAGGAACTCGCGTGGAGTACGGGCCTCGTCTGCGGCGGCACGATGTGGATTCTTGCCGAGCGCGGCGATCAGGCGCTGTCGTGTGACGGCCACGACATGCTGGCGGACGTCGCCCGCGCCGCTGCAGGCGGTCCGCCGCTCGTCGTCGTGACCGGGCTGATCAAGGATGGCCGCACGTACGCGTTCGACAAGCGTGCGGTGGTCCACGCCGATGGCCACATGACCGGATCGCTCGGCGGCGGGGCGATCGACTCGGGCGCCGCCGATGCGGCGGTTTCACAGCTCGACAAAGGGCCCGCTCGCTTGATCGTTCCTGACGAGCGACACGAGCTTCTGATCGAGCCGGTAACGGGCCGGCCGGGCCTCGTCATCGCCGGCGGCGGCCACGTCGCGCGCGCGATTGCGCGTCAGGCGAGGCTCCTCGATTTCGACGTGACGGTCATCGAGGATCGGCCCGAGTTCGCGAATCCAGAACGATTCGACGGCGCGACTGTTCTCGCCGGAGACGTCGCGAAGTCCATCGAGTCGCTTCGGTACGGTGGCGCAGGACTTTCTCGTCGTGGCCACGCGCGGCCACAAGATGGACGCCGACTGCGTGCTGGCCGCCGCCAGAACGAACGTCCGCTACATCGGCCTGCTGGGCAGCCGGCGCAAGACCGTGCTGATTGCCGAGCTCTTGCGCGAACACGGGATTGCGGAAGATCGAATCGCGGCGATTCACGCGCCCGTCGGGCTCGATCTGGGCGGCCGCACGCCTGCGGAAATCGCCCTCGCGATCTCGCGGAGATCACGCAGCACCGCTACGGCGGCACGGGGCAAGCCACTGACGACAGATACGTTAGGATTCGTCTTCTTGCCCACCGCCGCCGTCCATCGCCTCCGCGATCGCCGGATACTTGAATCCGAATCCGAGATCGAGCGCGTGTTTCGGGACCACGCGCTGACCTTTGATCAGCATGGCGACCGCCATCTCGCCAAAGATGGCGCGAAGCGCGACCGCCGGGACTCGAAGCCAGCTTGGCCGGCCGAGCGCGCGCGCGTAGGCCTGCGAGAACTCCTCGTTCGTCACCGGCGATGGGCGACGTGGCGTTGAAAATGCCCGACACGGCGGGCGTCGTGAGCGCCCATGTCGCCATGGCCACCCAGTCGTCGAGGTGAATCCAGGACATGTACTGCCGGCCCGATGCCACCGGACCGCCGACGAAGAACAGGAATGGCAGTCGCAGGCGGCCGAGAATGCCGTCTTCAGGCGAAAGCACGACACCGCTTCGCATGAGCACGAGGCGGCTTCCCAACGCGACGACCGGGTGGGCCTCGGCCTCCCACGCCACACAGAGTTGGCCGAGGAAGTCGTCGCCCGGCGGAAACGACTCGTCCAACTCGCGATCATCCAGACTGACGCCGTAGAACCCCATCGCCGAGC
Organism: uncultured Acidobacteriota bacterium; assembly: GCA_963739035.1. Lineage (GTDB taxonomy): Bacteria > Acidobacteriota > Vicinamibacteria > Vicinamibacterales > SCN-69-37 > CAVTYZ01. The sequence continues at coordinate 33,262 of CAVTYZ010000011.1, forward strand.
CCTGGAGGAACACAACGGGCTTGGCCGCCGCCTGACGAACGGCCGCCACGAGGCTGCGCGTCGGGAGCACGCGGCTCGATCCGAAGCTCCTGCTTGCGTTCGTCGGACCAGCGCCGAATCGGCGATGCCGGCGCCAGTGAGATTGACGACGGCGGCGGCGCCGTCGAATCTCGGATGCCCACGGGCCGGCGGTGCCGTCCGGTTGCCATTCGACGCGACGGATGGCCACCGTCGGCGGCAGGCGCGGCGGCGTCGCGGGTCAGCACCACGACCTGATGGCCCTCCGACGCAAGGTGACCTGCCAGCGACGCGGCCGATCAGACCCGGAGCCGCCGGCGATGACGACCTTCATGGAGGGATGCTACGACATCCGAACCGACGGTTCGAAGGTTCGAGGGTGCTGAAGTGCGCAGGCTGGTGCGGAAGTGCGAAGGTTGGTACGGAGGTTCGGAGGTTGGTACGAAGGTGCTGCGAGTTGTGAATCGCCCAGGAGTAGCCAGTAACCAATAGCAAATAGCCAATGCAATAACCAATAGCCAATAACAAATAACAAATGCCTATGGCCTTATCTCCATCGCGCCGGTATAGATCGCCATCCCGACGACGGCATCGATGCCGAGCGCGTCGAGCGCGTCGACTTCTTCGCGGCTCTTGATGCCGCCGGCCGCGATCAGGCGCCGTTTCGTGGCCGCCTGCACCGATCGCACGGGCGCGAGGTTGAGGCCCGTCAGCAGGCCTTCGGTGTCCACGTGCGTGTAGAGGAACGTGCCGACAAACGGCTCGAGCGCGCGCGCGGCCTCTTCCGGCGTAATCGGCAGCGCCGTCTTCCATCCGTTGATGACGACCTTGCCGCCGCGGCTGTCGATCGCGCCGATCAGCCGGTCCGGACCGATGGCCTGGGCGAACGCCTCGGCGCGCGCGCGGTTCACGCCGCGCTCGTTGAAGAGCGACGACCCGAGGATGACGCGTCGGGCGCCGGCGGCAATCAGCTCCTCCGCGCGGTCGATCGACCGGACGCCGCCGCCCACCTGGCAGGGCAGGGCCGCGGCCACGCGGCGGACCAGCTCGTCGTTGGCTGGCCGGCCCATCGCCGCGTCGAGATCGATGAGCTGCACGATCTGGAATGCCGAGAACTTCTCGATCCAGCCATCGAGGTCGTCGGTCGCGATCGCCAGCCGCTCGCCCTGCTGGAGCTGGACGACACGGCCGCCCATGAGATCGATCGACGGAATCAGCACGACAAGTCCTACCAGTCGAGACGCATCGGCACGCCCTGTTCCGACAGGAACACCTTCAGGTCGCGCACGGCGTGTTCGGAGAAATGAAAGATGGATGCAGCCAGCGCGGCGTCGGCGCGGCCCGCGGAGAAGACGTCCACGAAATGCTCCGGCGTGCCGGCGCCGCCGGAAGCAATCACGGGAATCTGGACGGCCTGGCTCACGGCCGCCGTGAGCTCGCAGTCGAAGCCGGCTCGCGTGCCGTCGCGGTCGATCGACGTCAGCAGAATCTCGCCGGCGCCGCGGTCGGCCGCTTCCCTCGCCCAGGCCACGGCTTCACGCGGGGCCTTCGTCGTCCCGCTTCGCGCGAACACCTCGAAGCCGGCGTCGCCGCGCTTCGCGTCGATCGCGACGATCACCGCCTGGCTGCCGTAGATGCCGGCCACGGCGGTGACGAGTCCGGGATCGGCCAGCGCCGCGCTGTTCAGGCTGACCTTGTCCGCGCCCGCGTCAATCACCGCCTTGGCATCGTCCAGCGTCCGAATGCCGCCGCCGACGGCGAGCGGAATGAAGATGCGGCGCGAGACCTCGCGAATGGTGTCGAGCAGCGCGCGGCGGCCCTCAAGCGTCGCCGTCACGTCGAGCACCGTCAGCTCGTCGATGCCCTTCGCGGTTGTAGCGGTCGGCCAGCTCTGCCGGATCGCCGGCGTTTCTGAGGCCGAGAAAGTTGACGCCCTTGACGACGCGGCCGTCGCGAACGTCGAGGCAGGCGATCAGGCGTTTTGCCAGCATGTCAGCGCGCCGTCCGCGGACGACGCCGATGAAGTTCTCGAGGATGCGCAGATCCCGTGGCGCCGGACTTCTCCGGGTGGAACTGGACGCCAAAGACGCGGTCGTGTTCGACGGCCGCCGCGAACGGCAGTCCGTGCGTGGTGTCGGCGGCCGTGGCCGGCCCGAGTGGCGCGGCGTACGAGTGCGTGAAGTACGCGGAGGCGCCCTCGGTCGACGCCGTCGAGCAGGCGCGAGCCTGGCGTTCGAGAATCGCAGCGTGTTCCATCCGACGTGCGGCACCTTCACGTCGCCGCTGAGTCGGAAGCAGCGGCCGGGCAGCATGCCGAGCCCCGGCTGGCCGGGCGCCTCGTCGCTGCCCTCGAACAGCCACTGCAGGCCGAGGCAGATGCCGAGCAGCGGCACGCCCGCGTCAGATCGCGCGCTTGATGCGCCGTCGCGCCAGTCGGCGGTCAGCGACGCGGTCGCGGCGAAGTGGCCGACGCCCGGCACGACGATCGCGCTCGCGCGCCGCGAGTCCCTCGAGCGAGTCGACGATGCGGACGTCCGCGCCGACGGCCCGGAAGCCCTTCACGACCGACGTCAGATTGCCGGCGCCGTAATCGATCAATGCGATCATGTCAATTGTCAGATCCATGATCACGTTCACAGCAGCCCTTTCGTCGACGGCAGCGTCTTTGCCAGCCGCCGATCCTTCGCGCACGCCACGCGGAGCGCGCGCGCGAACGCCTTGAACACCGCTTCGATCTGGTGGTGACTCGACCGGCCGTAGAGCACCTTCAGGTGCACGTTGGCTCGCACGGCATTCGCGAAGCCCTCGAAGAAATCCTGCACGAGCTCGACCGGCAGATCGCCGACGCGCTCGGCGCGCACCTTCGCACAGATCGACGACGGCAAACGGGCGTCCGGACAGATCGATGGCCGCGACGGCCAGCGTCTCGTCCATCGGCATCAGGAAATACCCGGCGCGATTGATGCCGCGTTTGTCGCCGAGCGCCTTGGCCGACCGCCTCGCCGAGCGCGATGCCGACATCCTCGACGGTGTGGTGCGCGTCCACGTCGAGATCGCCCGTGGCCGCAATCGTGAGGTCGAATCCGCCGTGTCGGGCGAAGAGCTCGAGCATGTGGTCGAGAAAGCGAACGCCCGTGCGCGACGGTGTATCTGCCGCGGCCGTCGAGGTCGATCGCCAGCTGGATCTGGGTTTCCGTGGTTCGTCGATCAACGCGCGCGCGTCGCAAGGATCTCCTCCAGGGCGGCCAGCGCCAGTGTGGTGTGTTCGACGACGCCCGAGGTGAGGCGGATGCAGCCTGCGCATCCGGGCGCGGACGACTTGTCGCGAACCAGAATGCTGCGCGGGCCTGAAGCGCCTCGGCGATGGCGCCGGCGTCCGGGCCGACGCGAAACAGCACGAAGTTCGCCTCGCTCGGCCAGAACGTCAGCGCCGTGCCGCCGGCAGAAGTCGTAGACCAGCTCGCGTGACTTGCCGCGCCTCGCCGACGTACCACGTCGAGATACCCGCGGTCGTCGAGCGCCGCATCGAGCGCCGCCATGGCGCAGTAGTTGACGCTGAAGGGCAGTTGCATCGCCCGCAACCGGCCGAGCGTGGATGGGTGCGCGACGAGCGCGCCGACTCGCAGTCCCGCAATGCCGTGGCCCTTCGCGAACGTGCGGCCGATCACGACGTTCCGGTGGCGTTCGAGCAACGGCGCCGATGAGCGTGCGGCCGCTGAAATCGGCGTACGCCTCGTCCACCAGCACGAACGCCTGCGGCGCCGCGCTGCGCGATGCGTTCCACGGCGCCGGCAGGAATGCCGAGGCCGGTCGGGTTGTTCGGATCCGTCAGGTAGATGACGCGTGTCGCCGGCGTGATCGACGCGAAGCACGCGATCGAGCGGGAAGCTGGAACTCGGGTTCCGGCGGAATCCGGACGACGCTCGCGCCCATCGACGCCGCGCACATCTCGTAGACCTCGAACGCGGGCTCGACGATGATCGTGTGCCGTTCCGCGCCCGGATCCGGCGTCCGCGTCGCCAGCGCCGTGCAGAACGCCGCACTGGGTGACCATCTGAATGCCTTCGTCGAGGCCGTTGGTGATCTGCGCCCACCCGTGACGACACGCCGAACCAGTGCTCGATGCGCTCGATGATGCCGGTGACGTCGGGATAGTGCCCGACGTCCTGCCTCGTCATCCGCGCGGATGGCGGCGAGCACGGCGGGCGAGCAGCCGGCCGTGTTCTCGTTGTAGTGCAGGCGCAAGCGCGCCAGCAGGCGACGCCGATCGATAGTTCGTCACAGCCGCAGCCGCACCGACTGCGCGTGCGCCTCCAGGCCTTCGGCCTCCGCCAGCGTGACGACCGATCGACCGATGCCGCGGATGCCCGCTCGCGTCAGCGTCTGCACGTTGAAGACGCGGACGAAGTCCGCCGCGCTCAGTCCGCCGCGGAACCGGCCGGCGCCGCCGGTCGGCAGCACGTGATTCGATCCCGTGCCGTAGTCGCCGGCGGCCTGCGCGCTCCACGGACCGACGAACACCGTGCCGGCCGTCCGCACGACGTTCGCGTCGGCCGCGGTGTCCACGACCAGATGCTCAGGCGCGAGGTGGTTGACGATCGCCGCGGCCGTCCTGCGATTCGCGGCGACGACCAGGGCGCCGTTCCGCGCGAGCGAGACCCGCGCCGGGCCGGTCTTCGGCATCTGGCGATCGACTTCGCGCGAGACCTCGCGCGCCAGCGCCGCCTTCGTCGTGACCAGGATCGCGCGCGCGGCTGGATCGTGCTCGGCCTGCGCGATGAGATCGGCGGCAATCCAGTCCGGCCGGCCACGGTCCGACCAGATCACGATCTCGCTCGGACCGGCGTGGAGGTCGATCGCGCAGTCGCGCGAGACCTGCGCCTTCGCCGCCGCGACCCACGCGTTGCCGGGCCCGACGATCTTGTCCACGCGCGCGAATCGCTCGCGTGCCGTACGCGAGCGCGGCAATGGCCTGCGCGCCGCCGATCGCGAAGAGCTCGGACGCGCCGGCCTCGAGCGCCGCGGCCATGACGACCGGCGCCGGGCGCGGACAGACGACGACGATCTCGGACGACGCCGGCGACGCGCGCCGGCACGACGGTCATGAGAAGCGTCGACGGCAGCGGATAGCGGCCGCCCGGCACGTAGCAGCCGACGCGCGCGAGCGGCTGCACGCGCTGCTCGATCCGCAGCCCTGGCGCGACGGTGACGGCGAAACCGGCGCGGCACCTGCTCGGTCCGAGACACGCTCGAGGTGCGTGACGGCCTGGGCGAGCGCGCGCCGCACCTCGCGCGGCGTCTGCTCCCAGCCGCGCCGCAGGGCGGCGGCGCTGAGCGCGGCGAACGGGCGCCGACCGGCCGTCGAGCCGCCTCGTCCAGTCCCGGACCGCGACATCGCCGCGCCGGCTGACGTCGCGGATGATGCGCGCGGCCTGCCGCTCGACATCCGGGCGGCGCGCTTCGTCACGAGCCGCCAACGCTCGAACGGCTTCACGGTTGGACGCGCTGACGATTCGCATCAGAGCACGATCTTGTTGAGGGGGTACTCGACGATCCCCGAGGCGTTCGCGTTCTTGAGCTTCGGGATCAGCTCGCGCACGGTGTGTTCCTCGATGATCGTGTTCACCGCCACCCAGCCGTCATCGCTCAACGGCGAGATCGTCGGCCGCTGAAGCGCGGGCAGCAGGCCGAGCACCGCCTTCAGGTCCTCGCGCTTCACGTTCAGCATCAGCCCGACGCGGCCTTGTGCTTCGATCGCGGCCTTCAGCAGCAGCGCGATGTTGTCGAGCTTCGTCCGCTTCCATTCGTCGGCGAGCGACGCCGGGTTCGCGATGAGCTGGGTGTTCGATTCGAGCAGCGTGTCGATGACGCGCAGCCGGTTCGCGCGGAGCGACGATCCGGTCTCGGTGACCTCGACGATCGCGTCGGCGAGCACCGGGGGCTTCACCTCGGTCGCGCCCCACGAGAACTCCACGTTGACGTTCACGGCCAGGCGCCGGAAGTACGCCTCGGTCACGCGGACGAGCTCGGTGGCGATGGTCTTGCCCTCGAGGTCCTGCGGGCGCGTGAACGGCGAGTCTTCCGGCACGGCCAGCACCCATTTCACGCGGCCAAAGCTCTGCTTCGCGTAGATCAGGTCGGCGATCGGCGTCACGCGATCCGCGCCGTGCGTCGCTGCGTGCTCGGCGATCCAGTCCTGGCCGGTCAGGCCGGCGTCGATGACGCCGTCGGCGACGTATCGCGCCATTTCCTGCGCGCGAATCAACAGGCACTCGATCTCCGGATCGTCGATCGACGGGTAGTACGACCGCGAGCTGACGTAGATATTGAAGCCGGCGCGCTGGAACAGCTGGATCGGTCGCGTCCTGCAGCGATCCTTTCGGCAGCCCGAGCTTAAGCGCCATCGCCGCCTCCCGTGCGTTCGATGCCGCGTGTAGAAACAGCTCCGCTGGCCGGTGTGGCACACGTTGCCGTCGCCCAGGCGCTCCACCTTCACGAGCACCGTGTCATCGTCGCAATCGGTGAAGAGTTCGACGACCTTCAGCCGGTTGCCCGACGTCTCGCCCTTCGTCCAGAGCGACTGGCGCGTGCGCGAATAGAACGTGGCGAATCCCGTGGCGCGCGTACGCGCCAGGGCCTCGTCGTTCATGAAGCCGACCATCAGTACCTCGTGGGACCTGGCGTCCTGAATGACGGCGGGCACAAGTCCATCGAGCTTCGAGAAATCCATACCGGACCTTCCTTGCCCGGCGGAACTGGCGGGAATCGAGCACCCGCCAGAACCGGCGGGGCTGCTGCGTGTCGTGCGAGAGTTGACTTCTCCGCTACGCAGAACTCCACCGGCCGGTCGAATGACCGTGTGCGTGGTGGAGATGCGCGTGACGGAGCCGAAACATCGCCGCCGATGCTATCACAGCCGAAAAAGTGCTCGGGTGAATTTTCTTTGACGCTCAAAGAAAATTCACCCGACGAGTTTTTCGTCAAGCGCTGCAATGAGATCCGGCGACACCTCGTGGAGGCCGGCGACGATGCGGTCGGCCGAGGCCAGCGCCTGGCGGGTGGACGTCGTCGTCACGCCAATCGTGCGCATGCCCGCCGAACGCGCCGCCTCGAGGCCGGCGACCGAGTCCTCGACCGCCACGCAGGCGGACGGCGGAATGCCCAGCCGTTCCGCAGCTGTGAGATACGGTCTCAGGGGCCGGCTTGGTCGCGGTGACATCGTCGGCGGCGACGATGACCGGAAAGCGTTCGAGCAGGCCCGCGGCGCGAAGGATCGCAACGATTTCGTGGTGCAGCGCGCCCGAGGCGATGCCCATCGGAAAGCGGGCCGCCAGCTGCTCGATCGAGGCCTTCGCGCCGGGAAACAGGATGTCGGCCGACTCGAGATGGCGTCCGAACAACCGCCCCTTCGCTTCGACGAGGGTGTGGCTGTCGTCTGCCGTGATGCTCATGCCGGAGTCACGCGCGAATTCGCGGACGAGTCCGTAGTCGTCGCAGCCGATGTACCGATCGAAGTAGGCCGCCTCGCTCGAGCGTCCAGCCGCGATCGGCGAATACGTCTCGAAATGCGGCGTAGTGCAGCCGCTCGGTGTCGGCAATGACACCGTCGAAGTCGAGGACCACGGCGCGAATGGACATGGGGACAATTATTACCGGCTTAGGGCTCAGGGCTTAAGAGCGCAAGGCGCTGCCTCTGTAAGATGATGAACGCCGAGCGCGCCTGCATGAAAACCACAACCACCGCCTTCGCACTCTGCGTCCTGCTCGCGGCGCCGGCGACGACGCAGCGGTCGGAGCCGGACTGGCCGGCCGATCGACGCAGAGACGCTGCGGCACTTTCAGGCGTTGCTGAGGTTCGACACGAGCGACCCTCCAGGCAACGAGCAAGCCGCGGCCGACTATCTGAAGCAGGTGCTCGAGCGCGAGGGCATTCCGGTCGAGATCTTCGCGCTGCAGGGCCACCGGCCGAACGTGGTCGCGCGTCTGAAAGGCAACGGATCCCGCCGTCCGCTCCTCCTGATGGGGCACACGGATGTCGTCAACGTCGATCCGGCGAAGTGGACCCATCCGCCGTTCGGCGCCGTTCGCGAAGGCGGCTACATCTACGCGCGCGGCACGCTCGACGACAAAGACAACCTGACCGCGTCGCTGATGGTCATGCTGATGCTGAAGCGCCTCAATGTGCCGTTGGCGCGCGACGTGATCTTCCTCGCCGAGGCCGGGCGAAGAAGGCTCCACGCAGTTTGGCATCGAGCACGTCGTGAATCAGCACTTTCCCGCCATCGACGCGGAATACTGTCTTGCCGAGGGCGGCGGCGTCAGGCGCGAAGGCGGCCAGGTCCAGTTCGCGGGCGTGCAGACGACGGAGAAGATTCCCGCGACGCATCGATCTGACGGCCACGGGGGTTGCCGGGCATGCCTCGATGCCGCTGGAGTCGAACGCCCTCGTTCATCTCGCGTCGGCCATCGAAAAGGTCGCGCGATGGGAGGCGCCCATCCGACTGAACGAGACGACCGCGACGTACTTTCAGCGCCTCGCTGAGATTTCACCGCCTGCGGCCGCGGCCAGGTATCGCGACGTGCTCGTGTCGGCCAGGATGGTCGAGGTCGATCGCTATTTTCGGAAGGCAGAGCCTCGGCATTTCGCGCTGCTTCACACGACCGCCACGCCGACCATCGCGGACGGCGGCTATCGCATCAACGTCATTCCCTCCGAAGCGAAGGCCTCGATCGATGTGCGGACGCTGCCGGACGACGACCCGGCGGAGATTCTGGACCTCGTGCGGAAGGCGATCGGCGATCCGGCCGTGAGAGTCGAGTGGGGGCCGCGCAACGTGCGTCCGGTCGGTGTATCCCGGCTGGACTCCGACGCGTTCAAGGCAATCGAGGCCGCGGCCGCGAGGCAATACGGCACCGTGACGATCCCGATGATGGGCACGGGCGGCACTGACATGGCGTACCTGCGGGCCCGTGGCGTCCAGTGCTACGGCATCGGGCCGGCGGTCGACGTCGAGGACGGGCCGAAGGGCTTCGGCGCGCACAGCGATCAGGAACGGATTCTCGAAAGCGAGCTCTACCGTTTCGTCCGGTTCAACTGGGACATCGTGACGTCCCTCGCGGCGGCGAAGTAGTCTTCGAGAGGCTTGCGATGGCGCCAATCAATTACGGCAGGGTCGTGCTCGGCGGTCTCGTCGCCGGCGTGGTCGCAAACATCGGCGACTTCATCGTGAACAACATGATCATGGCGGACGACATGGTTCGCATGGCCCAGCGGTTGAACCTGAATCAGGCCCTCATGGCGTCCGCAGCGGTCGGGATGACATGGGTGGTCGTGGACTTCGTCTACGTCACGCTCATCGTCTGGACGTACGCGGCGATTCGTCCACGATTCGGTCCCGGTCCCGGCACGGCGATCAAGGCGGGGCTCGTGCTCTGGGCCGCGGTCGCCGCGGTGCTTTTCGGTTTTCAGTCGATGGGCATCTTCACGCCGGACTCGTTCCTCAAGAGCGCTGTGCTCTCGCTCGCCACGACGATGCTCGCGTCGCTGGCCGGAGGGTGGGTATACAAGGAGACTTCGCGATAGCTCGCATTTCAAATCATCAATTTACGCATCGCTCATCCCATCAACAGCGTCAGCAAGCGCCTTCTGCGTGTGAAGCCGGTTCTCGGCCTGCTCAAAGACGAGCGAGGTGGGCGCGTCCATCACGGCGTCGGTCACTTCGGCGCCTCGATGCGCCGGAAGGCAGTGCATGAAGAACGCGTCCCGGCCCGCCGCGGCCATGAGAGTCTCGTTCACCTGATACGCCGGGAAGACGCGGCCGCGCTTGGCCAGTTCCTTTTCCTGGCCCATCGATGTCCAGACATCGGTGTAGACGGCGTCGGCCCCGGTCACGGCCGCGACGGGGTCGGTCGTGATCGAAATAGTCGCGCCGTGGGCGGCCGCACGACGACATGCCTCCACGGTGTCGTCCTTGAGGGCGAAGCCTTTCGGTGATGCCATCCGGATGTGCATGCCGAGCATCAGTCCGGCCTGCGCGAGTGATGTGGCGACGTTGTTTCCGTCGCCGACGTAGGCAAGCGTTCGTCCTGTCAGACTACCGAGCCGCTCCTGAAGCGTGAACATGTCCGCGAGGACCTGGCACGGATGCTCCTCGTTGGTCAGGGCGTTCACGACGTGCATGCGCGGCGCCGCGGCGGCGAATGCTGACAGGCCGGACTGTGCGTAAGGTACGCACGATGACGCCTTCGATCCACCGTTCGAGATTTCTCGCGACGTCCTCAACGGTTTCGCGGCCGCTGAACACGACGTCGGGCGGCGGTTCGATGACGTGCCCGCCGAGCTCGTGCACGGCCACGACAAACGTGATCCGCGTTCGCAGGGACGGTTTTTCGAACAAGAGCGCGACGTGCTTGCCCTCGAGCGGCCGTCGGCCAGCCCGGCCCGCGGCGCGATCCTTTTTTATCGCCGCCGCGAGCTCGAGCAGCAGCTCGAGCTCGGCGTGCGAGAGATCCAGCACCGAGATGAAATCCTTCGAGCCGATCGTGATTGACGGGGCGGCCGCGGCGCGTGTCACGTGCGGTACTCCGCGTTGATGCGGACATACTCGGCGCTGAAATCGCACGTCCACATCGTGGCCTCGTGTCGGCCGCCAGTGCCGAGATCCACCGCGATCGTCACTTCCGCGGCTTCGAGGACCTTGGCGGCGGCCGACGCGCGTTCGTCGTGGGGCACCCCTCGAACGAAGACGGCGACGTCGCCAATGGCTACGGACGCGCCGCCAAGGACGAAATCGGCGCCCGACCGGCCCGCGGCGGCGACCAGCCGGCCCCAGTTCGGATCGCCGCCGTGAATCGCCGTCTTCACCAACGGCGAGTTGGCAATCGTTCGCGCCGCCAGCCAGGCGTCGTGTTCCGAGGCCGCGCCCGTGACGCGGACGGTGACGAGCTTGGTGGCGCCTTCACCGCCCCGGACGATTTCGCGGGCGAGGTGGCCGGCCACGGCCATCATCGGCTCGATCAGGCGGGGGTCGTCATCGCGCGTCACGATCACGCCAGACGCCCCGGAGGCGAGGGCGAACACGCAGTCGTTGGTCGAGCACTCGCCGTCAACCGTGATCGCGTTGAAGGTCCGGTCGACGACGCGCCGCAGCGCGCTCGCGAGCACGGCCGGTTCGACGACCGCGTCGGTCGTCAGATATCCGAGCATCGTCGCCATGCGCGGCTCGATCATCCCGGAGCCTTTCGCCATGCCACCGACGGTGATCGTGCCCTCCGCGCTGTCGGCCGCGACGGCCAGCACCTTCGGAAACGGATCGGTCGTCATGATGGCGCGTGCCACGGCAGCGGCCCCTGTGGCGCCACGATCGAGACAGGCCTCGGCGGTCGCGATGCCGGCTCGTATCTTCGAGATGTCGAGCGCCACGCCAATGACGCCGGTTGACGCAACAAGGGCGTGATCAGGACTGCAGCCAGCGGCCGCTGCGGCCGCGGCGGCCATCTGCCGGGCGACGTCCATTCCGTCGTCGCCCGTGCACGCGTTCGCGCAGCCGCTGTTCGTCACGATGACCTGCGCCCGGCCGCCGGTCCGTGCGAGATGTTCGCGCGAGACGACGACCGGCGCGGCGACGGCCTTGTTGGTCGTGAACACCGCCGCGGCTGCGGCGACGCCATCAGCGACGAGAAGCGCCAGATCGAGCGGACGGTCAGCTCCCGGACGCTGCCGCTTGATGCCGCAAGCCGCCGCACCGGCCCGGAACCCGCCGGGCGCAGTGACCCCGCCTTCGACCTGCCGGAGAGCCACGTGATGTCCCTCAGGCAACGGCGGCGCGGCGGTCTTCGACCTGTTCGATGTCACGGGTACCATGGAAACCGATCTCCCTTCCATCTGTCAGCGACAGCGTCATCGCGTGCTGGCCGCAGCGCTTGAAGAGCGGACACGTCGCACAGTCACGTGCAATTTTCTCGGGGACCCAGTGATGCGGGACCATCGAGAAGTTCTGCCGAACGAAGAACCGCGGGTCGTGCGTGAATGCCGTGAGCGTGTCGTATCCATTCTCGACGGCGCGGCGCCGCAGGTGTGCCAACAGCCGGGTGGCGACGCCTTGACCGCGCGCCCTCCCGGACACGACGAGGGATCGCACTTCGGCCACCGAGCCTGACAGCGGTGCGAGCTCGACGCACGCCTGCAGGACGCCGCCGACCTCGCTGACCACGAACCCCGACGCGCGTCGCCGAATCTCCTCGAGGTTTCGGGGCAGCAGGTGTCCTTCCGCCTGATGCTCGTGGATCAGGGCCAACAGCGCCTCGGCATCAGCCGCCGTGCCTTGTCGCATCCTCATCGGGCGCGCGCCCGCGCGAACAGGCAGCTTCACGCTACTTCGCCGCACCAAGCGCCTCCTTCAGGATCGCCATGCCTTCATCCACGTGCTGCTCGCTGATGATGTAGGGCGGCAACAGACGGACAACCGTACCCGACGTGCGATTGATGATGAGGCCGCGTTCGAGCGCGGCCTGCACCACTGGCGTCGCATCGACACGCAAGTCCAGGCCCGCGATCAGTCCCGCGCCCCGAACCTCAGTGACGAGGGCGGGGTGCGCGGCCGCCAGCTCGCGCAGATGGCCGAACAAGTAATCGCCAACGCGGCGAATCGAAGCCAGCATCGCATCGTCCAGCACGTCGAGGAACGTCAGCGCGGCCCGGCAGGCGAGCAGGTTTCCGCCATACGTCGTGCCGTGATCGCCGGCGGAAATCGTCGACGCCACCTTCTCGTTGAGAAGCGCCGCGCCAACCGGCACGCCGGCGCCGAGGGCCTTGCCGAGCGAGACGAGATCGGGAGTGAGGCCGACCGCGCCGCTTCGGAGGAACGCGCCGGTCCGTCCCGATCCGGATTGAATCTCGTCAGCGATCAGGAGCGCGCCGGTCCGCCGGCAGCCCTCGGTGATCGCCTGCGCGGTGGCCGGCGGAGATCGGCCGCACGCCGCCTTCACCCTGAATCGGCTCGACGACGACGGCGGCCGTCTCGTCGTCAATCAGACGATCGATGGCCGCGAGATCGTCGGCGGACGCGAAGGACACGCCCGGCACGAGCGGCTGAAACGGCGTGCGGTAGTGCTCGTCAGCCGTCACCGACAAGGCCCCCATCGTGCGGCCATGGAAGCTGTGCGTGAAGGCCAGGTACTTGGTTCGTCCGGCCGCGCCCGTCGTGTGCCAGGTACCCGACGCGCGAACTTGAGACATGCCTCCATGGCCTCGGTGCCGCTGTTGCAGAAGAACGCCCGATCGAGGCCGGTGCGACGCGTCAGTTGGCGCGCCAGCTCGCCCTGGAGGGGATGGAAAAAGAGGTTGGACGTGTGCACGAGCGTGGACGCCTGATCCGCCAGCGCCTGGGAGATGGCCGGGTGCGCATGACCGAGCGACGCCACGCCGATGCCCGACAGAAAGTCCAGGTAGGCGCGACCTGTTTCGTCGAAAAGGCGCATGCCTTCGCCGCGCTCGAACACGACCGGCTGACGCCGGTACGTCTGAAGGACGTATTGCGATTCGAGTGCTTTGACATCCGCGGTCGTTGTCGCCATGGTCACTTCTCTCTTCCCTCCAGCTCTACCTTGCGTCCGATGATCCGTGTGCCCGGGGCGCGCTCCGTGGCTTCGCCGGCGTCGAGCCGCCGACCGTCGATAATGCGGACGCTCGCCACGCCAGCCTCGAGCGCCGCGCGACAGGCCGACAGCTTCGCCACCATGCCCGCCGACGCCGTGCCGCTGGCGATCAGGGCATCGATGCCGTCAACGGTCGAGCTCGGCGATCGAACGGCCCTTGTCGTCCAGCACGCCAGCCGTCCCGCCAGCGATGACGAGATCCGCGTCCGCGAGCGACGCGGCCACGCGACAGGCCATCACATCCGCATTCACGTTCAGCACGTGCGGACGGCCGGACGAGGCGCGGTTCTCGATCCCAAGACTCGCGACCACCGGCACGTAGCCGTTCAGGACGAGGAGCTCGATCAGGTCCGGATCGACGTCGTCCGGATCGCCGACGAGGCCGAGGTCCACCGTGGCTCCGGTCGCCGTCTGGTGGCGATCGGATCGAGCGGCGCGACTGAAACCGGCGTCCACACCGGTCAAGCCAACCGCCGGCACCCCTTCGCCGACGAGCGCGGCGACCAGGTCGGTGTTCGCGGACCCGGCGAGCACGGACACGACTGCGTCGAGCGTGGCCGCATCGGTGACGCGCAGGCCTTCGACCTTCCGCGGGGCGATCTGCCGCGCGTGCGAGCTCCGCATCGATCGCACGGCCGCCGCCGTGCACCACGATGAGCCCCCGCGCCGAACGCACGTCGCGCGCAAACCGCGCGATGCGATGACGGTCGTCGGCCTGCTCGATGAGCTCGCCGCCGAGCTTGAGCACGAGCGGCCTCACCGGAGGCCCGTCCGTTCGTCAACACCGTAGGCGACGTTGAAGTTCTGAAGCGCCTGACCGGCCGCGCCCTTCACGAGGTTGTCCAGGCAGGTCACGATGACGAGGCGTCTCGACGAGGCGTCCAGCCGCCAGCCGATGTCGCAGAAATTGGTCCACGCGACGTGCTTGATCTCGGGCAGCGCATCGCCCGTCAGCCGGACGAACGGTTCGTGGCCATAAGCGGCGTTGAACGCGTCAGTAATCTGCTCGGCCGTCGTGCCTGGCGCGACGCGCAGATAAATCGTTTCGAGAATCCCGCGATCCAGGGGCACGAGGTGGGGCACGAACGTGACCATGCCGCCGATCTCCTGCTCCATCTCGGCGACGTGACGATGCCCGAGGACGCCGTACGCGGCGACCGATCCGTGATTCTCCGAGAAGTGCGTGCGATCGCTCGGCGCGCGGCCGGCGCCCGAGATGCCGGACTTGGCGTCGACGACCACACCACCAGAGAGATCAAGGTGGCCGGCTCTGACGAGCGGAAGCGTGGCAAGCAGCGCGCCCGTCGGATAGCAGCCCGGGTTGGCGACGAGCGTGGCCCGCCGCACGTCGTCGCGATAGTGCTCGGTCAAACCGTACGCTGCGCCGGACGGCAGTGTCTTGGTCGCCGGGTACCATCGTGCGCGGGCCGCGTTGTCGCGAATGCGAAACGCGCCGGAGAGATCGATGACGCGAACGCCTGCGTCAACGAGCGGGGGCGCCAGCTCGGCGGCCGCATTCTCCGGTACCGCAAGGAACACCAGATCCATCGCGCCGCTCGCGAGGCGCTCGGTGTTGAGCGGCTCGACCGTTCCGTCCCAGATCCGCGCGAGCCTGGGCAACGGCCGGGCCGCGGAATCGGCTGAGGACGACATGGCCGCCTCGAGCCGCACATTCGGGTGGCGCGCGAGGAGCGAAACCAGTTCCTGACCTGCGTACCCGGTCGCACCTGCGACCGCCACCCGTATTGGCGACGAATAGCTATTCATCAGAAACAATATCTATACAATGGTCATCTTTCGCCGTCAACAGCGAAACCCAGATGGACCGGCATATTTCGCTAGAAACACTATCGGCTGGTTATGCGTTGACTGTATAATCAGTCGGCTGGCTGGATAGATATGAAGGCTTGGAGACAATCCCAGATTCTGGACGTCGTGGACCACGAGCCGGTGGCCTCTCAGGAGGCGCTCCGCCAGCGTCTGCGGACGCGAGGCCTCGACGCCACGCAGGCCACGATCTCCCGTGATCTCAAGGAGTTAGGGCTCGTGAAACGGGCCGGTGACGGCGCATACGTCCGGCCCGGCACCGAGCGCGCGAGCCCTGCCGTGAGCGAGCAGTTCCGCCGAGCCGTCGTGTCGCTCGTGAGGGGCTTCGAGCGGGTCGACCCGCTGATGGTCGTGCGGACCGACCGCGGTCAGGCACAGGGACTTGCTGAATGGATCGATCGCGCGCAACTGGCTGAGGTCGCCGGGACCATCGCCGGCGACGACACGATCCTGCTCGTCTGCCGAGGAAGTGACGCCGCCGCGTCCATCGAGGCGAAGTTGAAGCAGATGGTCACGGAATGACTGGGCGCGTGGCCTCCGTGCAGAAGCACGTCACCGGCACCGCTCGCCCCGAGCTGTTCAAAGAGTTCACAGGGCACTCGGAAGTCGTCGAGTGCTGGTCGCCCTTCGCCCGGAGCTGATCATGTCCACGTTATGGTCCGGCCGCTTCACAGAACGGCCGGACGCCGAAGTGTTCGAGTACGGTCGCTCTCTTTCCGTCGATCGACGACTGTTCGACGACGACGTCAGTGGAAGCCTGGCGTGGGCCGAGGCGCTCGCGCGCGCGGGCGTGCTGTCGGCCGACGATGCGCGCGCGATCGCAAGCGGCCTCGAATCCGTGCGCGCGGCCGTGCACGCCGACCCGACGCGCCTCGAGCGGGCCGAAGACGAAGACGTGCACTCGTTCGTCGAGCGGGAGCTCGTCGAGCGGATCGGCGAGGCCGGAAAGCGACTGCATACGGGCCGGTCGCGCAACGAGCAGGTGTCGCTCGACTTTCGTTTGTACTTGAGGCGGCGCATTCCTGCGGTGGAAGCGGCGCTCGCGGCTCTAGTGGATGCGCTCGCCAGCCAGGCCGAGCAGGCAGGGGCAGCCGTCATGCCGTCTTACACGCACTTGCGGCGCGCCCAACCCGTGCTCGTCGGACACGTGTGGCTGTCGCACGCGGCGGCATTCCGGCGCGACGTCGATCGGCTCGCCGTCGCGCGTGCCGAAGCCGATGTCATGCCGCTCGGTTCCGGCGCCATCGCGGGCACGGCGTATGACGTCGACGTCCCGTTTCTGACCGAGCGGCTCGGCTTTTCCAGGGCCGCGGCGAACAGCATCGACGCGTCGGGCGACCGCGATTTCGTCGCGACGTTTCTCTACGCGTGCGCGATGACGATGGTGCACCTGAGCCGCCTGGCGGAGGACGTCATCCTCTGGTCTGGTGAAGAGTTCGGGTTCTTCGAGATCCACGACTCGGTGGCCACCGGGTCTTCACTCATGCCGCAGAAGAAGAACCCGGACCCGCTCGAGCTCGTCCGCGGCAAATGCGGCAAGGTCGTGGGACTGCTGACGGGTTGGCTGACGTCCATGAAGGGGCTTCCCCTCGGGTACAACAAGGACCTGCAGGAAGACAAAGCGATTGCGTTCGAGGCGGAGGACACCGTCATCGCCTGCGCGCGCACGACGGCAACCGTCGTGCGCACGCTCGTGCTTCGCGCGGCCACCGCCCGAGCCGCCGCGTCCGGCCTCCTCCTCGCGACCGAAGTGGCGGACTTCCTCGTCGGGCGAGGGCTGCCGTTTCGGACCGCGCACGAGGTCACCGGCCGCATCGTCCGCGACCTTCACGCCTCCGGCCGCGACTTCTCGTCGCTGACGATCGACGACTGGCAGCGCTACGACTCGCGCTTCGATGCCGGCATCCTGGATGCGATCACGCCCGAAGCCGCGGTCGCGGCGCGACGGACGCCGCAATCGACGAATCCCCAGGCCGTGGCGGCCGCCCTGGCCGAGACACGCGCCTGGCTGGCAAGAAAAATGGCCGGGTGAATTTCAACGCCCAAATGGGTGAGGCGTCGGGCGGAGCCGGTTCCTAGAATCGAAACATGGCTCCTCTCAGCTCTGTCCGGGAACTGCCGGCTTCTCTCAATGACGACGAGCTGCTCGACGCCTATTCGCGTGCGGTCATCGGCGCCGTCGACATTGTCAGCCCCGCGGTGGTCGGCATCGAGGTCGGCCATAGCGGCCGGCCGGCGGGACAGCCCAGCGGTACCGGGTCCGGATTCCTCTTCACGCCAGACGGTCTGATCATCACCAACAGCCACGTCGTGCACGGGGCTCGAGCGGTTGGCGTTCGCTTGCCTGATGGACGCGAATCCGAGGCCGATGTCGTCGGCGACGATCCCGCCACCGACCTCGCGGTCGTTCGCATCAGCGGCGGACCGTTTCCGTGGATGAGCCTGGGCGATTCGTCGGCCGTCAGGGTGGGCCAGGTCGCGATCGCCGTCGGGAATCCGTACGGCTTCCAGCACTCGGTCACGACCGGCGTCGTCAGTGCGCTGGGACGGTCACTTCGCGGACGGACCGGCCGTTTGATCGACGACGTGATTCAGACGGACGCGGCGCTCAACCCGGGTAATTCCGGCGGGCCGCTCGTCACCACATCGGGACAGGTCATCGGCGTCAACACCGCCGTCATCATGCCGGCGCAGGGCCTGTCGTTCGCCATCGCCAGCAACATCGTCCGCTTTGTCGCGTCGCGTCTGCTGAGGGATGGCCGGATCCGGCGCAGCTACATCGGCGTCGCCGGCGAAAAGACGCCGGTGCCGCGACGGCTGGCGCGCGAACACGCTCTGGCTGTGTCATCCGGCATCCGGGTGGCAGGCATCGAGCCCTCGAGCCCCGCGGCGGCTGCCGGCGTGGAGCCAGGCGACCTCATCGTGAGCTTCGAAGGCGTGGCTGTTGCGGGTGTGGACGAACTGCACCGCTTGCTCGACGAAGATCGCATCGGACGCCCGTCACGGCTCGTGGTCCTGCGCCGAGGCGCGCTCTGTCAACTGACGGTGGTGCCGCGCGGCGATGCCGGCGCGTCGCGGCCGATCAGATCTCGACCAGACCCCGCCTGATAGCGAGTCGCACCGCGTCGGTGCGGTTTCGCGCGCCCAACTTGCCGCCGATCGAGGCCACGTGAAACTTCACCGTCTGGTCGCTGATTCCGAGGCGGAGTGCGATCGCTTTGTTGGGAAGACCCTCCGCGAGCAAATGAAGCACGTCGAGCTCGCGCGCGGTGAGCGATTCGGCGCCGGCTGGCGCGTCGTCCGCTTCCTCGTGATCGGCTCGCGCGACAACGAACGCGTCCGCAGCCACGCTGAGCCCGCGCGCCGCCTCGAGCGTGCGTACCTCGTCGACGACCTCCAACCCGGTCGTTGAAATCGCGCGCCGCAGACGCTCCCGTTCGCGCGGCGAGCCGACGAGGACAACACGCATTCAGCGGCCTTCGACTCGCTCAGGCCGCCCCGAGCGGCGTCGAGGGGCGGGCCGGCCGCCGTCCGACCGTGACGGCCAGATCCGCGACGGCACCACCGCGCAGCACCTTGACAGGCGCCGAGCGGCCGATGCGATCGCCTTGCAGCAGATCGAGAAGATCGAGTGGAGACTCCACGGCGTGCCCGTCGAACTCGATGATCACGTCACCCACGAGAATACCTCCGGTGTCCGCGGGGCTGCCGTTCGACACGCCGACGACGAGCAGTCCGGATGATGTGCCGTGCGCGTCGCGTTGCCGATCCGAGAGTCGCGCCGCCTGCCCGGCGACGCCGAGAAACCCACGGCCCGCGGTGCCGTGCTCGGCGAGCGAGGCGGCGGCCTTCCAGGCGATGTCCGCCGGAATGACCACACCCAGCCCGCGAATCTCCGCCGCCGTCGCGACGCCGATGAGCTGGCCTTCCGCGTCGAGGAGCGCCCCGCCGGCGAAGCCGGAGTGCATGGGCGCCGAGGTCCGAATGACGCGATCGATGGTCCGGCCGCGGCCCGTCGCGAGCGGTCCTCCGATGATCGAGACGATCCCGGTTGTCGCCGTGATCGCGTTGCTCCAGGAACGTCCGACGGCCACCGCGAGGTGACCGACTCGTGGCGCCGTCGTGGCCGGCGTCAGCGCCGCGGCGCCCGGTGTGGCGACACGCAGCAGCACGAGCGTCGTGGCAGGATCCCATCCCGCCAGTTCGGCGTCGCTGGTGTGGCCGTCGGCGGTCGAGACGCGGATGCCCTCCTCGCGGCCGAGCGCACGGGTCGTCGTGAGCACCAGACCGTCCCGGAACACGATGCCGCTCGCCGGTCGGCGGCGGCCCTGGACCTGGACGACCGACGGTGCGGCCGCATCGATGACGTCGGCCAGGTGGTCGGAAACGAGCGCCAGATTGTTCATGGCGTCATGCTCGCAGAACTGGCCGCGGCCGAGATCACCCGGATGGGTTGGTGCTGTTATCGTTAGGCGCGATGTCGTACGCGTTTCCCGCCGATCTCGCGGGCGAGGTTCTCGCGCGCTGGACGACCTTCGTGGCGCGGCACGATCGGCCGGCGCCGCCGCTGCCGCCCCTCGAGCAACTGCGATTCATCCTCGAGACGGCGTTCGTCGCGAGCTTTTCGCGCGAAGAAGGGCGCGAGCTGCGATTCACGCTCTGTTGCGCGTTGACGTCGGCTGTCTCGAGCGACGGCGAGGGCGGCCCCGTGCCGGTCCTGCCGTTTCTGAAGCCGCGCGCACTTTCGGTCGACGCCATCCGTTCGCTGGCCCCGGCCGTGAGCCCCGACAACGCCGCCATTCTCGTCGTGTGTCCCACCCCGGACGCCAGCCAGATTGCCGGCGTCGTGAATATCGGATCGAACCTCGCGCGCGCGAGGCGCAGCGGAACCCTCGCGCCTCGGTCCGCGCCGTACGCGCTCCTCATCGACGTGCGAGACGCCGGTGAGCTCCACATCTACCGGGGCGGCATCAAGCTGGCGACGCTCCGGGCCGGCAGCCTTCAAGATCAGCTCGCGTTCTCCGAGCTGGAGTTCCTGCCGATCAGCGAGATCCTGACGAGCGGTGTGGACGTGGTCCGTCCGCGGTTGCATCCGCCCAGGATGGAGCCTCCTCGCGAGACCTCGGACTTCGAGTGGACCGCGCTGCTGAACACGATCCTCTCGATCGTGAGTGGTCTCGAGTCTCACGGCCATGGCGGCACGCTGCTGCTGGCGTCGCCAGGCACGGAGCGAAGCGTTCCAGTGCGGGTGAAATTTGACGTGGACGAACGCAACACGATGCTCGCCGACCGCTTCGTCACGTTCGTCAACGCGCGTCATGCGCTCGTTGACGCGCGGCTCGCCCGACGCCAACGCCCGGACGCACCCGGTCGGCGAGTTGCCGCATCTCGAGGATGCGCACCTCATCGCCGAAGAGGATCTGGCGGGGGCGGCGGACGTCGTCGCCAGGCTCAGCGCCGTCGATGGCGCGCTCGTGCTGAGCTCGGATTTGCGTGTCGTCGGCTTCGGCGCCGAGATCGTGCTCGATGCAAGCCGACAGGATGTTGGCGCACGAGGTCGCGGGACATGCACGGCGTGGCGAGTCGTGGCCGGCCATCGATGGTGAAAGCTTCGGCATGCGCCATCGTTCCGCGCTGCGCTGCGTGGCCGCCACCGAGGGCGTGGCCGCGTTCGTCGTGTCGCAGGACGGCACGGTGAGCTTCTTCTGGAAACAGGGAGGTCGTGTGCTCGTCAAGCGCGGCGTCACGATCGCCAATCCGAACATGGGCGGCTAGCACGCTCAACCCTCAGGTCTACTGCCGCGGCCGCACGAGTGATTCGCAGCGCGAGCACGACGCCGACGATGAGGAACATCGAGGCGAGCAGGAACGGGGCGCCTGGAACGTGCCATCCGCGTCGCGTACTGATCGCGGCGGCGAACGTTTCCGAAAAGAGAGCAGGCCCGAATATTCCCGTGGCCGTCTGCAGGCTCGCGAGCGCGCCTTGCAGCGCGCCCTGCGCGCTTCGGCCAACGCGCTCGGTCATCAATCCCTGCGCCGCCGGGCCGTACAGTCCCCAGAACGACATCACGGGAATGCCCAACAGAAACATCGCGCCGGTCGGCGCGAGCCCGTAGATGGCAAATCCCACCGCGCCGCACGCGAGGCCCGTCACGAGCGTTCGTCGCTCACCGAACGTGGCGACGATGCGGCCGACGAGGCCTGCCTGCACGACCGCGAAGCAGGCCCCAACACCCGCAAGCGCCCAGCCGACCTCGGTGCTGCCCCAGCCGTACCGGTACGCCGCGTAGAGCACGAACGTCGCGGTGAGCGCGTGATGCGCCAGGTGATAGAGGACGTGCAGCGCAGCAAAACCAAGGAGCTCATGGTGTGAGCGGAGCAGGGCGAGCGATCCAAGCGGGTTGGCGCGCCGCCACGAGAACGGTGCGCGGTGGTCGCGCGCGAGCGACTCCGGCAGGATGAAAAAGCCGTAGGACGCATTCGCCAGACTGAACGCCGCGGCCACCCAGAACGGCGCACGCGAACCCCAGACCGTCAGAAGGCCGCCAATCGCCGGACCGAGAATGAACCCCATGCCGAAGGCGGCGCCCATCAATCCGTACGCGCGCGCGCGCCGATCCGGCGTCGTCACGTCGGCGATATAGGCAAAGGCCGTCGGAATGCTCGCCGACGTGATGCCGGACAGTACTCGGCCCAGGAAGAGCCAGCCGAGCGTCGGGGCCAGCGCCATCAGCACGTAGTCGAATCCGAGTCCGAGATTCGAGAGCAGGATGACCGGACGACGGCCAAATCGATCGGAAAGGGAGCCAAGGATCGGTGACGCGACGAACTGGATGGCGGACCACACCGTGCGCGAACACGCCGATCGTATGTGCCGCCAGCGCGGTGTCGCCGCCGCGAAAGCCCTCGATGATCAGCGGGCAGCACGGGGATCACCATCCCGAGCGCCAGCATGTCCAGAAGAATCGTGACGAAGACGAACGTCACGGCCGCTGGCCGTCCGGCCGCAGGTGATGTCATTGTGGAAGAGGTCATGACGAAACGTGAGGACGCCCCGCAATCTAACACCGTCCACGATTTCACCGCGACATCAATCGCGGGCGAGCCGATCCCGCTCAGTCGTTATGCGGGCCAGGTTCTGCTCGTCGTCAACGTGGCCAGCCGGTGCGGGTACACGCCGCAGTATCGGGAACTCGAGAAGTTGTACCGGTCGCATCGCGGGCGCGGATTCGTCGTGCTCGGTTTTCCCTGCAATCAATTCGGCGGGCAGGAGCCCGGCAGCCCGGCGGAGATTCTGACGTTCTGTTCGGAGACGTACGACGTCACGTTTCCGCTCTTCGGCAAGAGTGGACGTGAACGGTCCCAACGCGCATCCGCTGTTCGTGCCACCTCAAGTCGCGGAAGAGCGGCTGGTTGGGGATCGACGCGATCAAGTGGAACTTCACCAAGTTCCTCGTCGATCGCCGCGGCGAGGTGATCGGACGGTTCGGTCCAGCCGATCGGCCGATGACGATTGAGCCGCGGATCGTGCAGGCGCTCGAGCGTCCGGCGGTTTGACGGCCGGCGCTCGACGCGCGGCTATCGGGCTTTCGGGTTATCGATCGAGGTACCGTGAAGGTCGCAGGCTCGGTCAGGCGCACCGTCAACGATGTTCCCGCCGTCAGCACGGCGTGGTTCGGTCCAGATGCCATGACGGCCCCGGTGCCACCCGCGGCGCCGGCTGCGCCGCCAATCGCCGCGCCCTTCTTGCCGCCGATTGCCGCGCCGATGATGGTGCCGACGACGGTGGCCGCGCCGATCTTCGAGGTGGCCTCGCCAGTTGGCGAATCGCCTGTTCGATAGATGGGTTCCGTGGACACGTTCACGCGCGTGTTGTCGGACAGTACGACGCTCGTGAATCGAACGCCGAGCCGCGCGCGCTCGCGAAACCGGCCGCCGCGCTCGACTTCGGTGACGATCCCTTCGACGGTGGAACCAGCGGGCACCGCCACGCGGCCGTCCACGGTGACGTCGCGAACCACACGCGCGGTCACGCGATCCTCGACCTTCGCGGTGTCGCTCGAGACGAGCGTGTCGAGACGAATGCCGATCACGCCGTTGGCGCCGACCGTCAGTTCCTGGAGTGTCACGCGCGGGGTTTCCGGCGACGGAATCTGAATCTCGTCGACCGGGCCCGCCGTGTGCGTCGGCTCGGGATCAGTCGGCGTGCTCGCAACGGGTTCGCTCGCGTGCTCGCTCGGCGTCGGACGCTGATCGACCGCCGTCGTGGCGCTGGCACGATCGCTCGAACGGTTGACTGGCGCTGCGGCGGACGGTGTCTGCACCGCAGGGCGCGCACGGACCGTCGGTTGCGCGGCCGGCGGCGTGGCCGTTACCTGGCGTGCCGAAGTGCCGGGTTCGACTGCGACCGCTTCTTCCGTTTGGGTCTTCAGATTCGCGACTGCGGCAGATGCGGGGGCGGCGGCCGAATCGACCGAGCCCGTCCGAACCGCAAGGTAGCCGCCAAGACCGGCTGCGGAAAGACAGCCCGCTCCCACGGCGCCGACAACAAGGGCTTTCATGGAAATCATGTGCCCTCTCAGAGCAAGGCCCGTACCGTAACACCAAACCGCGTTTCGCGCATATCGGGCAGGGCCGGGCCGGGGGCAGGACAAGAGACGTCCCCTCGAGCGCACAGTCCCCTGGACCCCCCTGGAAGCCCGTGCCGAGGCGGCCAGACTCGCAGGGGGGATAATAAGGTATCGACGTTGCAGGAAGGGGTTCCATGCGCCACCTGACTCTCGCGACCCTCCTGGCCGGGGGGCTGCTCACCGGCCCGCTCGTGACCCCCGCAGTGGCGGTCAGCGTCGAAGAGCTCTTCAGCCTCAAAGCCAACGGCCTCAGCGACGACATCCTCATCGCGCTCATCGAGAGCGACGGATCGATGTTCCAGTTGCTCCCCGAGGATGTCGTCATGCTCTTTCGCCGAGGTCTCAGCGAGAGGGTGATCCTGGCGATGATTGGCACGAGTCGCCGGGTGCCTCAGCTGCAGACCAACACCGTGGTGACGCCGTCGCCCATGCAGCAGACCGTCGTCCAGCCGATTCAATTCATCAATTCGTCGCCGGTTGAGGTCTACACTCCCGTCGCGGTGCCGGTGAGCGTCTACGTTCCCGTCAATCCGTACCGACTCGACAGGCCGTACCGACTCGACAGGCTGGCGGACATCCCGTCGAACACCTACTGGGGATTTGGCGGCCAGCTGCGCCCGGATGCCTGGCAGCCACGTCAGCGCGAACCCGAGAGGGATCGTCGCGAACCAGAGAGAGGTTCGAAGTCCGCCGACCGCGATCCGCCGCCCTCCGTGCGGCGGCGTTGACGTCGGTCGCGGCCATCGCGGCGTACACTTGATCGCGTGAACGTCATCGTCGTCGGCGCCGGGATCATCGGCGTCACAATTGCCGATGCGCTCGCCGCGCGTGGCGCCTCCGTGACGGTTCTGGACATGCGGTCGCCCGGGCGGGGCGCCTCCCAGGCCTCGGCCGGGATGCTCGCGCCATACACGGAAGCCCACGGCGATCTTCACCTCCTCGAGCTCGGCATTCGCAGTCTTGCGCTCTTCGATCCGCTCATCGAAAGTCTTCGCGGGACGACCGGTGCATCCATCGAATATGCACGCACCGGCACGCTGGAAGTCGCGTTCGACGCCGACCGCGCGGATGAGCTCGGCGTGGCAAAGAGGGCGCTCGACACGCGCGGCGTGCCTTCCGACTATCTCGACGCCACGATGCTCCGGCACGAGGAGCCGGCCGTATCGGCAGCCGCCGTGGCCGGACTCTTGACTCGCGTGCACGGCTATGTGGGCGTCGATGGCCTGGTCCGCGCGCTCGTGCATCGCGCGCGATCCGCGGGCGCGATGTTCGAGTCGCCGGCCGAGAGCGTGGCCGTCGAGGATCGCGGCGCCTCGGTCGAAGTCCGCATCGGCGATCGACGCGACACGGCGGACTTCGTGGTGATCGCGGCCGGCAGCTGGTCAAGCCGCGTTCGTGTCAGGAACCTGCCGGCAATTCCAGTCCGGCCGGTGCGAGGCCAGTTGCTTCATCTGGGATGGACGGCCGCCCGCGCGCCTGCACGAATCGTCTGGAGTCAGCGCGCGTATGTGGTGCCGTGGTCGAGCGGCTCACTTCTCGTAGGTGCGACCGTGGAAGAGGCGGGCTTCGACGAACGCGCGACCGCCGCCGGCGTTCGCGATCTGACATCCGCGGTGATCGAACTCCTTCCCGATGCGGCCAACGCCCGTTTCGACGCAGTCCGCGTGGGCCTTCGCCCCGCGCTTCCTGACGGTCTGCCGGCGGTCGGTCCCTTTCAGCGCGCACCACGCGTGGTCATGGCGACAGGTCATTTTCGAAACGGCGTGTTGCTCGCGCCAGTCACGGCGGAGATGGTGAGCGAATTACGTGATGGAGGGCGTGAGAGATGTCGCGTTTGGGGTGACGTCGCCAGATCGGTTTGTTATCTAGGACATGTAAGAATGGGCTCCATGCGCCTCACCGAGCACGACATCGCCCTCCGTCTCCTGACCATGCCGGGCTGGCACTTTGAAGGCGACGCATTGAAGCGCACATTCGAGCTGCGGTCCTTCCCCGATGCGATTGCGTTCGTGACCCGGCTCGCCTTCGACGCCGAGGCTGCCGATCACCACCCGGATCTCACCATCAGCTACAAGCGCGTCACGGTGAGCTGGAGCACGCACAGCGAAGACGGTGTCACCGAGAAGGACTTTGCAGGAGCCGCACACTCGGACAAGATTGCGGGCGGGTTCGGCGCCTGAGGCCGCCCGTTTCGTCGACACCGATGCGCCTGAAAACGAGCTACAGCGCCAGGGAAGTGGCGGCGCTTACCGGTCTGAGCGCGCGTCAGCTCCAATGGTGGGATGCGAACAGGATTTTTCTCTCGGCGATTGCATCGCGTCCGACGACATCCGGCGGCTTTACGGAGCGGCGCTACTCGCCTGTCGACGTGCTGGAGCTTCTCGCGCTGGGAGAGCTTCGCCGCCGGGGTTTCACGCCCGCCGCTCTGAAGCAGATGATGGACACGCTCCGCGACTACTTCCGACGCCGGCTCTCTGAAACGCTGGACGATGCGGGCGAGGTGCGGTTGCTCACGGACGGTCACGGGCTGTTTCTGCGCACGAGACAGGGACATGTCTTCGACTTGCTCGCCGATCCGACCCAGCCGCTCGTCACGGGCGAAGGCCTTCCCCTCAAGCCCGTGACACCGCGCGCGAAGGCCCGCCGAAGGCCCCGCACCACCTGACCACCCGTTCAACACGGTTGTCGGACTCTTTGACGGAGTGGACATTTGTGTCGGTTCATGCTCCGCCGGAGGTTCGGCGCGAGCGCGCCAGATCGCCCACTCGCACGGGCAATTCCGGTGTTTACACGGCCGTTGCGGTGACTGGTACGACGGGCAT
Source organism: uncultured Acidobacteriota bacterium (assembly GCA_963739035.1). GTDB lineage: Bacteria > Acidobacteriota > Vicinamibacteria > Vicinamibacterales > SCN-69-37 > CAVTYZ01. Next base: position 60,215 of record CAVTYZ010000011.1, read on the forward strand.
GGACGTTGCTACTATCGGAGTCATGAAGAGAACGACTACGAAATCCACGACTCCCCGCAACACCCCGAAGGCCGCGTCCGCCCTGCGAGTGGCCAAGCCCCGCGCGACGAAGTCCACGAAGGCACCGGAGGCTCCGGCGGCGCTCTTGAGCGACTCGGACATCGCCACGCGCGCGTACGAGATCTTCAAGGCTCGCAACGGCGAACCGGGCGATCCGATCAGCGACTGGTTGCAGGCAGAACGCGAGCTTCGGACCGCGACACTGAGCGAGCGCTCAGCGAATCGGAAACGTGTCTTCCAGGCCTTCGACGGGCCGGGGAATGACGTGCACGCCGACGAGTTCGCCCACCTTGCGTGCGGCGGCCGCGCCGGCATCGGTCGCGGCCTTTACTGACGCGACGTCGCCGCGGACGATGGCGGTGACGAGACCAGCGTCCACCTTTTGCCATCCAACGAACGTCACGTTCGCCGTCTTCACCATGGCGTCGGTGGCCTCCACCATGCCGATGAAGCCGCGGGTCTCGACCATGCCGAGCGCGTCGCCGGAATGAGCGGGTGTGTCTTTTCTTTCAGGCTTCTCGGGCCGCTCAGGCTTCTCAGGCATTGCGAGGGCACTGTAGCACGTGGCGGCGTTCATGCTGTTTCTTCGACCGGAACCCACGGCCGGAGGACACGCCGTCGCGTCAACCTTACGCGGTTGGGCTCGAGTTTCAGTGGTTTCGGCCGGTTTCGTGGCCCTCTTGCCTGCGGCATGGGTCTTGATGCTCTATCCCCGGTTCCGCGGGGACGCGCGGAGGAGGGGCCATGAGACGGGCGCTGACGACGGTCGCGATAGCAGGTCTTGCGCTGGCAGGAGCATGCAGCGAGCCGGACATCGATGAGGTGCCCGTGGGATCCCAGGTCCAGGTGACCCGTGATGACGGGGCGCTCGTCGAAGGCCGGCTGACCGCCCGCAACGCCGACGCGGTTCGCGTGGACGTCGGTCCGACGACACGCGCCGTTCCGCGCAGCGAGATCGCCGACTTCAGAATCAAAGGACGATCCGCATCCGCCGCGCTGCCCGCGGTCGCGAAGTTCCGCGAGGTGACGATCCCGGAGACGACGAAACTGGCAATCCGCCTCGACACGTCCGTGAGCTCGGCGACGAGCGCCGAGGAAACGCCGATACGCGGCGAGATCGTCGAGGCCGTGACGGTTGACGGGGTCACGGCGATCCCGAGCGGCGCCGCTGTCTCCGGTGTCGTGACCGGCGTGCGCCCATCCGGCAAGGTGAAGGGACGCGCCAATCTCGAACTTCGTTTCGATCGAGTGACGGCTTACGGGGAATCGCTTCCGCTCAATGCTCGATTCGCGAGAACCGCGCCCTCCACGAGGGGCCACGACGCCGAGAAGATTGCGATCCCTGCCGCCGGTGGCGCCATCGTCGGTGCGATCATCGGTGGCGGCAAGGGTGCGGCCATCGGCGCCGCGGCCGGTGGCGGCGCAGGCACGGCCGTCGTGCTCGCGTCGGCGGGACCCGACGTGACGCTCGCGGAAGGCACGGTCCTGTCGCTCTCGGCCGGCCGTCTGCTCGTGATCCGCGTGCCGCTGCCCTAAGGCCTGAACCGGTTCCTCGTGAACTCAATCAAGCGGGCCGTTGGCGTGGCTGGAGTCTCGCCCTTTCGCAGCAGTACACCCGAGTGAATCGGACGAATCGTCGCCTGAAGGGGATACACATCCACACGCCGGCCGCGTGTGACGGCGCCGCTCGAGAGTAGCGGCACGATCGAGAGACCCAGACCCGCTTCCACCATGCTGACCACGGTTTCCGTGCTCGTGGTTTCGAGCGCAACTCGCGGCACGAGACCGCGTTCATTGAACGCGTCGAGGACGTGCTGCCGTCCCGTCGATCCGCGTTCGTAGAGGATCAGCGGCTCGGCGGCAAGATCCTCGAGACGCACGGGCCGCTTGATCCTGCCGAGGCGCCCACGAGCGGCGATCAAACTCCAGTTCATCGCGAAGAGCTCGTGGTACGTCAATTCCGGCGACGGTTCGTACGGCGCCGCGAGCCCGAAGGCCACCTCCGGATCGCGCAGCAGCGTGTCCTCGACCTCGCGCTCGTTCATCGTGCTGACGCGCACGTGAATGTCCGGCGCCTCCTTCCGGAACCGGCCCAGCACGTCGATCAGGACGTAGCGCGTGAGGTACTGGCTGGCCGCGACGCGTACTTCGCGGCCGCCCGAGTCGAGCTCGAAGGCGCGGCACAATTCGTGGGCACGTTCGAGAAACGCCAGCGCGTGCGGCAGAAATCGCCTTCCCTGATCGGTGAGCGGCGTCGATCGGCGGGGACCGCGACTCTTGCGGTAGAGCTCGACGCCGAGTTGTGCTTCGAGCGCGAGCAAACGGCTTCGAACGCCTTGCTCCGTGATTCCGAGCGTGCCCGCCGTGCTCCGAATCTGCCCTTGCCGCGCGAGCTCCACGAACGCCGCCACCTGGTCGGTGCTCAAGTGGGGAAGGGATGCCGCCATCTCTAAACACAGACATTAGCGCGATGAATGAGCCGTGAACTCACAACTTATTGTTGTATCTCCCCAAGCCCTAAGCCCCAAGTCAACGTGTGTCAGGCCCACGTCGTGAGCGGGGACGGACATTGGACGGCGCGTGAGCAGATAGCGGTCGAACAACGACACCACGCGCCGTTCGTATTCCTCGGGACGCTCGGTGTCGAAGCGCGCGTGGCCGACCTCGGGCTCGAACCACAGGTCCTTTGGTGCGCCGGCGGCATCGTAGAGCCGCTGGCCGCTCCCGACCGAAATCACGACGTCCCTGCCGCCCTGCATCAGAAGGACGGGACGAGGACTGATTCGGCCGATCCATCTGGTCGCATCCACATCCTTGTGCCGGAAGCCGGCCTCGCGTTCCGCCCAGAACGTGATGAGCGGCGCGAACGGGAATGGTGGAAGGCCCGTGAAGAACCTGACGCTCGTTTCGATCGTGTCGGAGAGCGACGAGAAGGCCGAGTTGGCGACAACGGCCTTGACACCGGACTCCATCGCGGCGAACTCGATGGCCAGCGTGCCGCCAAGCGAGTTGCCGACAATGGCGATGCGAGCCGGATCGACGCCCTGGAGCGAACGACCGAGCGCAAACCAGGCCTCGAGGTCCTTCATCTCGTGTTTGCCAAACGAGATAATCTCGCCGTCGCTCATGTCGTGGGTGCGGAGCGACGTGATGAGCACGCCATAGCCGTGTCGGTGGAGCATGGCGGCTTCATTCAGCATCTCGCCGCGCGCCGACTTGTAGCCGTGCTGAAGAAGCACGAGCGCGCCGTTTGTCGGGGCCACGAACCAGCCGGCCAGCGACAAGCCATCGGACGTCTTCGCGGTGACCTCGTCATAGACCATGCCGTGGTCGATCGGGCGCTGGCTGGGCAGACGCCGCGTCTCCATCGGGTTTGTCAGCAGCCGGTGCGCTTCGGCCTTCGTGCGGCGGCCGATTTCGAACGCCGCGGCGGTGACGACAATCAGAACGGCGACCGACGAGATCCTGAGCCAGCGGCGCATCGAATCGATCATAAGATGTTGGCCGAAACGCCGGAAATCGGCACCACACGAGGGAGCAGTATGGACCGCCATCACGTCAGAGGGATCTCACGTCGCGCCATGGGACTCATCGTCGCCGGCTGGCTCGTGGTCGCCGGGTGCGCGCCGTCTGAGCCCGCCGGACCTGCCGCCGCGCCGGCTCCATCACCTCAGGGGAACAACACGATGAGTTCAACGGCTGATGTGCTCAAGGCCCACATGGATGCGTTCGGCGCGGGGAACATGGACGCCATGCTTGGCGGGTATTCCGACGACGCCGTGATGTTCACGCCGCAGGGCATCATCCAGGGCAAGGAAGCGCTGCGGCCCGTGTTCACGGCGCTTTTCGCGGAGTGGGGCAAGCCGACGACGAAGTTCACGCTCAAGAAGAACCTCGTCTCGGGCGATTACGCCTACATCTACTGGGACGCCGAGACCGACGACAACATCTACGAAGGCGGCATGGACGCATTCGTCGTCCGTAACGGCAAGAAAGTCTCGCATTTTTTCTCGGCGAAGATCACACCCAAGAAGAAATAGACGAGATGGAGCAGCGTCAGCTCGGCACGAGCGGTCTCAGCGTCTCCGTCCTCGGCTTCGGCACGATGACGGTCGGCGGGAAGGATCGCTTCCAGAACATGGGCAGCCTCGGCGTCGCCGAGGTCTCGCGCATGCTCGATCTCTGTGAAGACGCCGGGCTGACGCTCATCGACACGGCGGACCTGTACTCGTTCGGCGCGGCCGAGGAAATTGTCGGTGAGGCGCTCCAGGGCCGCCGCGAACGATTTGCCATTGTCACGAAGGCCTGCATGCGCGTCGGCACGGGCGCGCACGACGTGGGGTTGTCGCGCAAGCACCTCATCGCCGCGTGCGAAGCCAGTCTTCGCCGGCTGCGGACCGACTACGTGGACGTCTACATGTCGCACGAGCCGGACCTCTTCGTGCCGGTCGAGGAAACCGTCCGCGCCTTCGACGATCTCGTCCGGCAGGGCAAGGTACGGTACGTCGGGTGCTCGAACCATTCGGCATGGCACGTGATGAAGGCGCTTTCCGTGTCGGACCGGTTCGGTCTGTCGAGATACGTCTGCCAGGAGCTCAACTACTCGCTGGTGAGCCGCGACATCGAGCATGAGCTCGTGCCGATGGGCCTCGATCAGGGCGTCGGGGTGATGGCCTGGAGTCCGCTGCACTACGGTCTCCTGTCGGGAAAGTTTCGCCGCGACGCGCGTCCGGCTGAAACGCGCCTCAATCAGCTGGAGGCGCCAGGCACGGTCGATCTCGAACGCGTGTTCCGGATCGTGGACGTGCTCGTGGCCATCGGCGGAGAACGCGGCGTGAGCGCCGCACAGGTCGCCTTGAACTGGGTCGTCAGTCGTCCTGCGGTCAGCACCGTGATTCTTGGTGCGCGCAACGAGTCGCAGCTCCGCGACAACCTGGCGGCAGTGACGTGGCGTCTCACGCCCGACGAGATCGCGCGTCTCGACGAGGTCAGCTCGTTGCCGGAACCGTATCCGTACTGGCACCAGCACAAGTTCGGCCTCGAGCGAAACCCTCGCGTGCCCACCATGCGCGCGAGCGGCTGGACCACGGATGTGGACAGGAGCCGCGCCGAAGCCGCGGCCGTTCATTTCGTTCGCAAAGACGGATCGCCGTGAAGCCGCCCGCCGAGGTATCAGGTCCGACGGCTGCGACGAAGCGCGACGCGTTGCTGCGCCAGAGCGACGTGGTCCGCCGCGGGATCCTGAAGCTCCTTGCGGTCAAGGATTCGGACGTCCGGCAGCTCGTCCTCGAGCAATGCCGCGATGCCGTCGACAAGAGCCTGCACGCCGGTGGCGCGCTCTCGGCCACGATTCCGCTCGTCGCGCTCTTCTACGGGGGTTTCCTTCGGCTCGACATTCGGGACCCCACGCGCCGCGGGCAGGATATGTTCGTGCTCAGCAAGGGCCACGCCGTGGCGGCGTTGGCCGCCATCTACGTGGAGCTCGGATATCTCGATCGCGCGGTGCTCGCGAACTCGCGCTCGTTTCACAGCATCTTGAATGGACATCCGGGTCCGATTCTCCCGGGCATCGCCATCGCCACCGGCCCCATGGGACAGGGACTCGGCGTCGCCGAGGGGTTTGCGATAGGCGGGCGGACCAGTCCGCGCTTCGACGTCTATACGCTGACGGGCGACGGCGAGCTGCAGGAGGGGCCAATCTGGGAAGCGGTGATGTACGCCGGCCAGGCCCACCTCGACAACCTGTGCGTGCTCGTCGACCGCAACCACGGCCAGCTCGACGTCCACACGCGCACGGTGTTTCCGATGCCCGACCTCGTGCCCGTGTTCCGTTCGTTCGAGTGGGAGGCGTCGGTCGTCGACGCGACGGACTACGACGGTGTCTACGCCGCGCTCGAGAAATTTCGTCATGGTCCGAGAAATGGGCGGCCCACCGCCATCATCTGCGAGAGCACCAAGGGGCACGGCGGCCTCTCCGAGTTCCTCAATCGTCACAAGGTCACGGTGCCCGACGCGTTGATCGCGCAGGAGCTCGCCCTTCAGGCCGAAGACCGGACTGCCCGCGTGGACGACTTCGCGCGTTATCTCGATTCACTCGAGGGCAGTGCCGCAGGAGAAGCCATCCGGGATCTCCTGCTGGACGCGGCGCGCGACATGCGTCTCGAGTGTCGGCGAAGCACGGCGGGTGTGCTGTCGTGCTCGACGGTCGTTGGACCACCGATCACGCGGCGCGCGGATCGCCGCGAGAAACGCGTCCAGTACGATGCCGCCGCCCTGCCCGTCATCGATCCGAAACGGCCGTACAGCGCGGCCGATATCGTCACGGCCGCCATGAAGGTCTTCGCGCGTGACCGCAAGGTTGTCTCGATCGACGCGGATCTGGCCTCGACGAGCGGACTCGAGGGCGGCGTGGGTGCGGTCGATCAGCGCCGCGCCCTGAACGTCGGTGTCGCCGAAGCCAACATGATGCTGATCGGCGAGGCGTTCGCCGCGCTCGGCCACAACACCTGGGTGAGCACGTTCTGCCCGTTCTTCGACTGGAAGGTGCTGCGGCGGATCGCCGTCGGTCATCAGGAGCGGCTCGAGTCCATCGCGTCGCCCGATGGCTGGCTCAGCGAGGGCCACGGTCTCGATCTGACGTTTCTCGCGACGGCCGCGAATTTCGAGACGCGGACGAACGGCGCGACCCACATGGGGAACGACGACAGCACGACGTTCCAGGCAGTCGCTCATCTTCGGATCATCGACGTGTCCTGTCCGCAGCAGATGCTGTCCATCATGCGATGGATCATGGACGGCAACCGCGGCCTGGTGTACGTGCGGGTGATGCGCACACCATCGGCCGTGCTCTACGGTCCGGACTACACGTTCGAGTTCGGTCGTGCCAGCGTTCTCCGGGAGTCGCCAGGCGATGCCGCCGTGATCGTCTCGAGTGGTCGCCAGGTCCACGAGGCGCTTGCCGCCGCGGACCGCTGTCGCGAACGTGGCGTCAGCGTCGGCGTCGTGGACATGCCGTCAGTCGACGAGTCGCTCCTGATGCGGCTCGTCCGGTCAAACCAGCTTCTCGTCTTCGCGGAGCAGAACGACGGATACCTTCTCGACCAGTGCATGAAGGTTGTCTATCGCCATCGCGCGTCCCTTGGTCGGATCGCGCTGGATCATGTCATGGCGGTCAATGCGCTGGGCCGCGATGGACGTCCGTGGTTCATTCACTCCGCGACGTACGAGGAGCTCGTCGCCGCGTACGGCCTGGCCGCCCAGCCGCTCGCCGAGACCATCTGCGCCCGGCTGGACCGTTCGCGATGATGGAGCGGAGTCCAATCCATGAAACCACTCGTGGTGAATGAGAACGAAGTCGAGGCCCTGGATCTGCCGGGCCGCCGTCTCAGCTGGCTGATCACCGCCGACGCCGTCGGCGCCGAACACTGTTCGATGTGTATGATCCGCGTCGCGCCCGGACAGACGGTGCGGCCGGCGCACAGCCATCCCAACGGCGAAGAAGCGATCTACGTCATCTCGGGATCGGGACGCGTCATGATTGACGGCAAGGTGTATCCAGTACCGGCAGGCTCGGCCGTGCTGTTTCCGCAGGGACACGTCCACATGCTCCGGAACTCCGGGACCGAGGAAATGAAGGTGGCGTGCTTCTTTGCGCCGCCGTCGAGCCTGGACACCTACAAGTTCTTCGACGACATTGATTTCCCGGACAGCATGTAGGACATGCTCGCCGTGCAGGCCATGTAGAGGACAAACGATGAGAAAGAGAAACGCACTGATCGTGATGGTGGTGGTTGCCGCCGCAGCGGCGTGCAGTTCAGATGCAGGTGGTCAGGGAGGAACGATGACTTTGCCGGCGATCAAGACTCAGCCTACGGCCCAGGCGGTCGTGGATGAGCACCTCGATGCCATCAACAAGTGCGACTGGAACCGGCTGATGGCGCAGTACCCGGACAACGTGGAGTTCTTCCTGCCGAAGGGCGAGGTCGTGCGAGGTCGCGCCGCGGTCGGCGAGCTCTTCCGGAACTTCGTCAAGCCCGCCAAAGAAGGCGGGCTGTGTGGCCTGAAGTTCGTGACTGAACACGCCTTCACCGTCGACGGCACCATCAACGTCCAGTGGGTCGCGACTGCGGACTTTCTCGCCGAACCCTACAAGGGCGCCGACGCGTACGTCACCAAGGACGGCCTGATGTGGGCCCAGGTCACGACATTTCGCGCCGATGAAATTAAAATGAAGTAAATGAGTCGTTCCCGGTTCCACGTTCCGCGTTCCCCGTTCTTCGTTCCAGGTTCCCGTTCAATAGAACCCGGGAACGAGAACGGGGAACGCGGAACGTGGAACGTGGAACGGGAAACGACTAGATGAGTCCCCTAATCGTCCCCCCGATGTCGAGGTTTGCGCCGTTGATGAACTTCGCCAGCGGCGACGCCAGAAAGACGACGGCGTGCGCGACGTCTTCGGGTTGTCCGATGCCCATCGGCAACTGACGATCTTCAAGGAAGCGTTTCACCGACGCATCCGGGTCGAGGCCGTACTGCGCCACGATTTGTTCGAGGATGCCGCCGGGCCGCGTCCACATCCGTGACCAGATCGGCCCGGGCAGCACCGAATTGATTCTGACCTTCGGCGTGTACTGCTTCGCCATCGCCTTGGTGAGGTAGAGCAGCGCGCTCTTGCAGGCGCCGTAGTCGAGGAATGCCGGCTCGGGTTGTTTCGCGAGATCCGAATCCGGTCAGGACGACCGATCCTGAACCGCGGGCGAACATCTCCGGCACGAGGGCCCGGCAGATTCGCACGGATCCCATGAAGTTCACCTGGAACGACTTGGCCCATCCTTCGTCGGTCTGCTCCTCCAGGCCGTAGGGATTGCCGACGCCGAGGTTGTTGATGAGGATGTCCGGAGGGCCGCCAAACGTCTTGACGACGTGAGCCACGGCGCGCCCGACGCCGTCGGCGGTGGACGAGATCGGATGCGAATGTCCCCGCCCACTTCGACGCCTTTTCGGCGAGCACGTCGGCATCGAGGTCGGCGACGACGACGCGCGCGCCTTCCTGAGTCAGCAGGTTCGCGATCGACTCGCCGATGCCATGTGCCCCGGCGGCGACAAACGCAGTCTTTCCCTTTAGCTGGTAATCCATCGACTCCTCACGAAAGAATGGCTTGGGGCTCGAGGCTTGGGGCTTGAGCCCGTCGGACCTTCGAACCCTCGGACCTTCGAACCGTCCTATCGCTGCACCCGTCCACTCGCTTCACCACCGACGAGCCGCTCGACCTCGTCGCGGGTGAGGACGTTGAAGTCGCCGGGCACGGAGTGCTTCAGAGCATCCGGCTGCGACCCCGAACTCGAGCGCCTTCCGATCATCCTGAAGCGCGAGCAGCCCGTAGATGATACCGGCGGCGAAGGCGTCTCCGCTGCCCACGCGATCGACGATGTCCGTGATGTCGTAGCGGCGGCTGACCAGAAACTCCTTGCGGTTGTGCAGGCACGCGGCCCAGCCGTTGTGGTCGGCGCTTTTGCTCTCCCGCAGCGTGATCACCTGTTTCTCGAGGTGTGGAAACTCCTCGAGCACACGTTCGGCGAGCCGGCGATAGGTGTCCGTGTCGAGTTCGCCGGAGTGGGCGTCGGCAGTCGAGGCGATGCCGAGCGATTTCTGGCAGTCCTCCTCGTTGGCGATGCCGACCTGCACGTGCTTCACGAGCTCGCGCATGACCTCGGGCGCTTTCTTCCCGTACTTCCAGAGGTTCGCGCGGAAGTTGTAGTCGCACGAGACCGTCACGCCGAGCGCGACGCGCCGCACGTACCGCCTCGAGCGCCAGATCAGCCGCCGTGGCGCTCACCGCCGGCGTGATGCCGGAGACGTGGAACCACGCCGCGCCGGCTGAAGATCGACGGCCAGTCGAAGTCGCCGGGCTTCGATGACGCGAGCGACGATCCGGCACGGTCGTACACGACCTTGCTCGGCCGTTGTGCCGCCCCTGTTTCAAGGAAGTAGATGCCGACGCGATGACCGGCGCGCTTGATCGTTCGGGTATCGACTCCGAAACGCCTGAGCTCGCCGACCGCGCTGTCGCCAATCGGGTTCGCGGGAAGCGCCGTCACGAACGCGGCGTCGAGGCCGAATGAGGCGAGGGAGACCGCGACGTTGCTTTCGGCGCCGCCAAAGGTCGCTTCGAGCGCGGGAGACTGGAAAAAGCGCTCGTGCCCCGGAGACTTCAGGCGGAGCATGATCTCGCCGAACGTGATGACGCGATGTGACATGGGTCAGGAGATCGCCGATACCGTGGCCGCGACCGCATCGCGGACGCGATCGAACGCGCCCTGCTGAATCCAGTCCTGGGGCGCCATCCACGATCCGCCGCACGCGACCACGCGCTTGAACGCCAGATACTCTCGCACGTTCGCGGCTGTGATGCCGCCGGTGGGCATGAAGGCCAGGTCGGGAAATGGAGCCGCGATGGCCTTCAGAAATCCGACGCCGCCCGAGGGCTCGGCGGGAAAGAACTTCACGACGTTCAAACCGCACTCGAGGGCGGTCTCAATTTCCGTCGGCGTGCAGACCCCGGGGAACACCGGCAGCGAGTGATCCTGGCACCATTCGACGACCTTGGGGTTGATGCCCGGGGATACGATGAACCGCGCGCCGGCGTCCCGGGCGCGCGCGAGCCTGCTCTGTGGTCAGCACCGTCCCCGCGCCCGCGAGCACGTCCGGCCGCTCGGCGGCGATGCGCCGCAGCGCTTCGGCCGCGGCCGGCGTCCGAAAGGTGATTTCGGCACAAGGCAACCCTCCACCTGACAGGGCATCGGCCAGACCTAACGCCCGTTCGGCATCGTCAATAACAATGACGGGGACGATCTTCAGACGCCGTATCTCGTCGAGCACCATATTTCGCCTACATTATTCTCGAAAATGTCGAAGCACACGACTGGTGACCGGGGCGTGCTCGGTCTGTACACGGCCACCATGCTCACGAGCGCGGCGCTGCTCTTCGTCGTGCAGCCGATGTTCGCCCGCATGGTCCTGCCGCTCCTGGGCGGCTCTCCGGCCGTCTGGAATACGGCCCTGGTCTTCTACCAGGTCGTCCTCCTCGCCGGTTACAGCTACGCGTACGCCGTCAGCCGGTGGGTGCCGCTGCCAGCGCAGTTGCTGCTCCACACCGTGGTCATCCTCCTGCCGTTCCTGGTGCTGCCGATTGGCGTGCCGGCCGGCGCCGTCCCCGAAACGGCCGGCGACCCGGCGCTGTGGCTCCTCGGCATTCTGGCTGTCGCCGTCGGCCTGCCGTTCTTCGCCGTATCGACGACGAGCCCGTTGCTCCAGCGATGGTTCGTCGCGACCGGCCATCGGCACGCCGGCGACCCGTACTTTCTCTATGCCGCCAGCAACCTCGGCAGCCTCGTCGCGCTGATCGGATATCCGCTCGTCGTCGAGCGCTCGCTCACTCTGGCCGACCAGAGCCTGTCGTGGCGATGGGGCTACGCCGCACTCGCGGCGCTTCTTCTGGCCTGTCAGGCCGTCGTCTGGCGCACCAGCCGAAGCGTCGGTTCTGGGGCGCGAGGAGGAGGGCGACACGAGCGACGACGTGCCGGTCACCTCGGCGGATCGGGCCCGGTGGCTGGGCCTGGCGGCTGTTCCCGTGAGTCTGATGCTGAGCGTCACGACGTACATCTCGACGGATGTGGCGGCCATCCCGTTGCTCTGGGTGATTCCCCTCGCGATCTATCTGACGACGTTCATCCTCACGTTCGCGCGGCGTCCGCTGCTTCCGGCCGGGCCGCTCCGTGCCGTGATGCCGTTTGCGCTTGCCGCGCTCGTGTTCGTACTGGCGGCCAAGCAGGACATCACGAACTCGCAGATCATCGCCCTGCACTTGATCGTGTTTTTTGTCGTGGCGATGGTGTGTCACGGCGAGCTGGCCACGCGGCGGCCGGCCGCCCGGCACCTTGCGGAGTTCTATTTCTGGTTGTCGCTTGGCGGCGCGCTCGGCGGACTCTTCAACGCACTCGTCGCGCCCGTGATCTTCAACGACGTCTTCGAGTACCCGCTGACGCTGCTGGCGGCCGTGCTCCTCGTCCCGGTCGCCTCGCCACCTGCCGTCCGGTCTCGCCAGGTCAAGCGGAAACGCGGCGCGGTGCGAGAGAACTCCACGGCGACGTCGACGAACTTCGTCGGCCGCCTGACCGGAGCGAGCGCCCTTGATCTTCTGCTGCCGGTGGTTGTGCTGGCAGTGACCGCTGGTCTCGTGACGCTGATTCAGGAACCCAACCGTGCAGCGACCTGGCCCGAGCGCATCATGATGTTCGGGCCACCGGCGCTCGCGTGTCTCACGTTCATGCGACGTCCGGTCCGGTTCAGCCTGGCGCTGGGCGCGGTGCTCGTCGCGAGCTCACTCTACGTCGCCGGGAAAGGCACGTTCATCCTGACGGAGCGAACGTTCTTTGGCGTCAACCGTGTGATGCTGTTTCCGTCCAGGACGTACCACGTGCTGGGCCATGGCAACACCATGCACGGCGCCCAGAGCCTGGACGGCTCGCGCCGCCGCGAACCGCTCACGTACTTCTACCCAAACGGCCCGCTGGGCCAGATGTTCAGCTCGTTCACGGCCGATCGCGTGATGCGTCGCGTGGGCGTTGTCGGTCTCGGCGCCGGCTCGGTCGCCTGCTATCGTCAGACGGGCCAGGCGTGGACGTTCTACGAGATCGATCCGGCCGTGGCCGAAATTGCGAGCGACCCGAAGTACTTCACGTATCTCCAGGAGTGTGCGCCGGAGGCGAGAATCATCCTCGGCGATGGCCGGCGTTCGCTCTCGTCCGCCGCCGACGGCGAATACGACCTGCTGATCCTGGACGCGTTCAGCTCGGACGCCGTCCCAATCCACCTCGTGACTCGGGAGGCGATGTCGCTCTATCTGGACAAGCTCGCGCCCGGCGGCCTCCTGGTGTTCAACATCACGAATCGGCACCTCGACCTGCAGACCGTGGTTGGCAACCTGGCCGCCGATGCGGGGCTCACGGCGCGGGTTCAGCATGATCTGTCGATCGATCCGCGCGACGGCGGCCGCGGCAAGATGGCCTCCCAGTGGGCCATCGTGGCCCGCAGCACGAACGATCTGGGTCCTCTCGCCACCGACCCCCGCTGGATTCGGCCGCGCATCCGTCCCGGAACGTCCGCGTGGACGGACAACTTCAGCAGCCTGCTCAGCGTGTATGTGTGGAAGTAATCAGATATTCGCATCGGGGGATTTGAAATGTGAGATTGATGATTCGATCCGATCACACCATGAAGGCCTGAAGCTCTTGGGATGGGTTCTTCATGGCTTCATGGTGAAACCGAGCACGGGCCCTGACGGGCTCCGCGGTCCGCGCGACCATAGGCCGACCCGATCACACCATGAAGGCCTGAAGCTCCTGGGGTGCGATCTTCATGGCTTCATGGTGAAACCGTGCACGCGCCCTGACGGGCTCCGCGGTCCGCACAGCCGTAGGCCGATTGATGATCTAGGCGATTCCGTGGATCTGATGATTGAGGGATCGACGATCCTTCGGAACCGCTCGAGTGTCGATCTCAATCATCAATCCGCAATCGTCAGGCATGCAATTCGTTAATGGATCATCAATCTCAAATTTCACAATCATCAATACCATCGGTCACAACCGATGGATCCTCGCATCGGAGGATTTGAAATGGATGATCGAGATCTCCATCACACCATGAAGGCATGAAGCTCTTGGGAGGGGTCCTTCATGGCTTCATGGTGAAAAGTGCACGCGATCTGACGGGCTCCGCGGTCCGCGTGACGTGGAGGCCGATCCGATCACACCATGAAGGCCTGAAGCTCCTGGGCTGCGATCTTCATGGCTTGATGGTGAAACAGTGCACGCGCCCTGACGGGCTCCGCGGTCCGCACAACCGTAGGCCGATTGATGATTGGCGATCCGTGGATTGATGATTGAGGGATCGAGATCCTCGGAACCGCTCGAGCACCGATCTCAATCATCAATCCGCAATCCATCAATCGGCAATGGATCATCAATCTCAAATCTCAAATTATCAATGCCATCACCATCGGTCACAACCGATACGCTTCCTTCGCCAGATCGTAGGCGAGCGCACGAGCCATCTCGTGCGCTGAGTCCAGGCTCACGATGTGACGAGCAACCAGCCGTGCGAGCCAATTGGCGTCCACGCGCCGCGAGAGATCGTGGCGGGCCGGGATGGAACAGAACGCCCGCGTGTCGTCATTGAAGCCCGCCGTGTTGTAGATGCCGGCCGTCTCGGTCACGCGATCGCGGTATCGCGTCATGCCTTCGATGCTGTCGTGAAACCACCATGCCGGTCCGAGCCGGACCGCGGGGTAGTGCCCCGCAAGCGGCGCCAGTTCCCGCGAGTACGTGGACTCGTCGAGTGTGAAGAGCAGCAGACGGAAGCGCGTGTCGTTGCCGAACGCGTTCAGAAGGGGCCGCAGATTGCGCGTGTACTCGGCGGCGACAGGGATGTCGGCGCCGCGGTCCGGGCCGAAGCGCTCGAACAGAGACTGGTTGTGGTTTCGCAACGATCCGGCGTGGAGCTGCATGACCAGGCCGTCCTCGATCGACTGGCCGGCCATGACCATCAGCATGTGCCCCTGGAAATGCCGCTGGTCTTCCGGCGTGGCCGTGCCCTGTCGCGCCCGCTGAAAAATCGCTTCGGCTTCGTCGGCAGGTAGCCACGCCGTGTACGGCGTCTCGACGCCGTGGTCCGTCGCGGTGGCGCCCATCGTCATGAAGTGCGCCCTGCGTTCCTTCAGCGCGGCGAGGAAGCTCCCGATGTCCCCGATTCGGCGTCCACAGACGCCCTCGAGCTTCGCGATCTCGTCCTCCCACGCGGGTGACGCGACCTGGAGCAGCGCGTCCGGCCTGAACGTCGGGATGACGCGCGCGGCCCACCCAGACGCCCGAATCCTCGCGTGGTGGTCGAGCGGATCGCTGGCCGCGTCGGTCGTCGCCAGGACCTCGATCCTGAATCGATCGTACAGGGCGCGGGGACGGAACTCCGGCGTCGTCAGCTTCTCGGTGATCTCGTCGTAGATGCGGACCGCCGAGGCGGCGTCGAGTGCCGGCGCGATGCCGAAGATCTCTTCGAGCTGGTAGTCGAGCCACGCGGCTGTCGGCGTTCCGCGAAACAGAACGTAGCGGTCCGCGAACAGCTGCCAGATTCGCCGCGGATCGCGCTCGACGGACCGAACGCCCAACTGGTCGAGCGTCAAGCCCTGCGAGTACAGCATCCGCAGGATGTAGTGGTCGGGCAGAATGAACAGCGCGGTGGGCTCCGGGAACGGTGTGTCGTCCGCCAACGTTCGCGGGTCCACGTGTCCGTGCGGGCTCACGATCGGCAACGCGGAGGTGCGTTCGTAGATCGTCCTGGCCAGACGGCGGACCGAAGGTTCGGGATCGAAAACGCGATCCTCGTGCATCACACGCCGCTGAAGACGCTGAATCCGCCGTCAACGGGAACCACCACCCCGGTGACGAACGAGGCTGCGTCGCTGCACAACCAATGGACAGGGCCGATGAGCTCCTCGGCGTTGCCGAACCGGCCCATGGGCGTGCGATCGACGACGGTGCGGCCGCGCGGTGTGTACGAACCGTCCGCGTTGACGAGCAGCGCGCGGTTCTGATTGCCGAGGAAGAACCCCGGGGCCACCGCGTTCACCCGCATGCCGGCGCCGTAGCGGCGGGCGAGATCCATCGCGAGCCATCGCGTCAGGCTCTCAACGCCCGCCTTGGCGACCGAATAGCCCAGCACGCCCGTGAGGGATTGCGTCGCCGCCATCGACGAGATGTTGACGATGCAGCCGGATCCACGGTCGGCCATGGCACGGCCGAACACGAGCGTCGGCACCACCGTGCCATGCAGATTCAGGCGCATGACCTCGTCGAACGCACCGATCGGCACCTCGAAGATGCTCCGGTTGTCGTTACGCGCCGCCGGGACGTTGCCGCCCGCGGCGTTGATCAGGATGTCCACGCGGCCCCACGCGCGCACGACTTCTTCGCAACCGCCGCGGATCGCCGTCTCATCGATCACGTCAGCGACGACGGCGATCGCGTCGCCGCCGCTCGCGCGGATGGCCGCCACCTTTTCTTCCGCCGCGGCGGCCTTCCTGCCGATGACAGCCACTTTGACGCCCGCGGCGGCCAGGCTCGACGCCAGTACGCCGCCGAGCACGCCGTAGCCACCGGACACGGCCGCGACGCGGCCCGCAAGATCGAAGAGGGATGGAGACACGGTCAGTCTTGTCATTCAGGAAGAGGCTTGCCCTTCGTTTCGGGAGCCCAGACCAGCGCGACGATCCCGGCGAGATAAATCGTCGCCATCATGATCGCAGCCGTGCGGAACGACATCATCGTGGCCAGATAGCCGAACAGAATCGGCGCAGGCGCCGCGAGGTACCGGACGGTGTTGTAGCAGAAGCCAACACCGGTGCCCCGCAGCCTCGTCGGAAAGAGCTCGGGAAAATAGATCGAGTAACCCGCAAAGATCGACAGCTGGGCGAAGCCCATCATCGGCAGCATCCAATAGGCATCCGACGCCGTCCGCAGTGACGAAAACACGAACATCGTCACGACCATGCTCAACACGAATGCGCCGAGAAACGCGATGCGGCGACTGAGCAACGCCGCGACGAACGTGAAGGCCGTCATGCCCAGGAACGAGCCGACATCCTGAAGCGCAGTCCCCCATCCCCGCACGCGATCGACGACCGCCTGAGGCTCGCCGACGAGGGCGGTCGAGATCAGCTCGGGCGAGAAAAATCCAATCCCCCAGAGCCCGATCATCCCGGACACGCCCAGAAAGATGCCGACGATGCGTGTTACGGCGCCAGCGCTCTTCACGGAAAAGCTCGAAGGGCGAGCCCACCCGTGCGTTCTGATTGCCCTGGGCCGCCCTGGCACGTGCGCTGACCCAGGAATCGGGCTCGCGAAGAAAGAAGACGATGGGCGCCACGAGCAGCGCTGGCAGCACGCCAATGAAGAACAGCACGCGCCAGCCGGAGAACGTGCCAGCGAACTCGGCCGCACCCGGCGGTACCTGGAGGCTGACCAGCGACCCGATGATGTTGCCGACGGCCGAAAGCGCCTGCAGGGCGCCGAGCGCCACGGCGCGGAATCCGCTGGGGACGCTCTCCGCAACCAGCGCCGTCGCCGCGCCGAACATTCCGCCGACGCCCAGGCCGACGAGAAACCGGTAGATCGTGAAGTCCACCCAGCCCTGCGCGAGCCCCGACAAGCCAGTGAAGCCCGAGTAGACCAGCAAGGTCGCGACCATCGTTTTCACGCGCCCGAGCTTGTCGCTCATCATGCCGAAGATGATGCCGCCGGTCGCCCAGCCCAGAATCATCGACGTCGTGGCATAGCCGCTGTACGTGCGGACGACGGCCAGCCTCGCGGGGTCGTCGCGGAGCAGCTCAGTGAGCGCGGACTCGCGGGCGAGCACGAAAAGGCGCTGGTCCATGCAGTCGAACAGCCAGCCAGCACGACGCGATGATGACGACGAGCCAGTGGTAGGGCGTGACGCCGTCGAGCGCGCTCGCGGACCGATGGACGACCGTCGCCTCGCTGGTGGCCATGTGGTCTACCTCTCGCTTCCTGCCGGCGCGCCGGGACGCCTCGCGGACGAGGTCGCGGAGTCGCTCGCCACAGAGGCGGCTGGCCTCGAGACGGTTGCCGTCAGGACCTCGCCAGTGCGTTTCGAGACTGACCCAGCCCCGGTAGTGGTCACGAAGAAGCGCGTCCATCTGACCGCGCCAATCAAGGCCCATGTCGCCAAGCAGGCCCCACTCCGGAATCAGGTCGTGCACCCGGCAATCCTTTGCGTGGACGTGGGCGATGCGGTCCACCGGAAGGATCCCGTAGCCGTCAGGAAACGGCCGTTCACCCAGCACAAAGGCGTTCGCGGGATCCCAGACCAGTTGGAGTGCGGGATGATCGAGCGCGGCAAGGACGCGAGCGCTTTCGCGTGCCGTCCCGATGTTGCAGGCCGGCTCGTTCTCGAGGCCAATGACGAGACCGTGCTCTCGTCGCCTCATCGGCCAGACGCTCCAGCGCCGACACGACATCGTCGAAGACCGCCGGCGGATCGACGGTGCGCCAGAACGAAAACACGCGAATGATGCGCGCGCCGGTCCGCCTGGCGATGTCGAACGCGCGACGGGTCAGGCGCGGCTGGTCTTCGAACGTGTACGGCGACCCAAAGACATCCTGCTGGAGCCTGGCGTCGATTGCCGGGCCGTGTGGGAGCGTGCACTTGAGCAAGGGGGAGGCGATCGCCGGCACGCTCATGCCGCGTGCTCGCACGGCCGCGACAGCCTGATCGACTTCGTCGTCTGTCAGATCGAGGATGTTACGGCCACCGATGACTCGAAGCTCGGCGCCAGTCATCCCGACGGACGCCATCGCGTCGAGCGCGACGTCGAGGTCGAACGAGAATTCGTCGGTGATGGCAGCGAGAGGAATCGCGAGCCCGGCAGGCTCGCTGGCGGCGCGCGCGTTGGTCATGTAGGCCCGCGGATTGGACCTACATGTCCGACAAGACCTACAGCCTTTCTACAATACCCGTCACAAAAAAACCCGGGCCCACCGAACGTGGGCCCGGGGCGTGTGTCGCCGTACCGATCCGGTCTAGTAGTCCATCCGGATCGTGATCCCGAAGTTGAACGGGTTGATCGCCTCGTCGTACTCGGCCGTGGTCGTGTTCGTGTTGCCCGAGGCCGCGAACGTGTAGCTGGCGGCGAGGCGCTGGAACTGCACCAGGTCGAACACGTTGTAGAACTGCGCCTGCACGCGGATGCTGCCGCCCCGGCCGATGTTGACCGGAATGCGACGCGCCAGCGTGAAGTCCCAGTTCTGCCAGCCCGGGTGACGCAGCTGACCCTGCGACCGAGTTGCCGAGGTTACCCTCGGCGCCATTCGGCAACGGGCGACGGAACGCGGCCAGGTTGAAGTGCGGCCGGAACGCGTCGTGCGTGTGGTGGGATCGTCGGGATCCGCGCCGGTGTCGTCGATGTCCTGACCCGGCACGAGCTCGCAGCGGATCGCCACGCCCGAGAGCGACGGGTCGTTGTTCGCGACGCCCAGAGGTCCTCGCCGCAGGTCGGGTTGACGTTCGAGCCGGTCATGAAGGTCGACACGCCCGAGGCCTCCCAGTCACGCAGCACGTGCTTGAGGACCGAGACGTTCTGCAGTCGCGCCCGGAATCATGTAGGAGTAGTTGACCACCACCACATGACGCCGATCCTGCCGGCCGTCCTGGACGCCCGTCGGGTTGCCGGCCGGCGGACCGTAGTACCGGTCGCGCAGACCCTGCTTGCCGTAGAGCTCTTCCGTCATGAAGTCCCAGCCCTGCATGCCTTCGCTCTTCGAGAGCGTGTAGGCCATGCCCATCTGGAGCCCTCTCGTCAGACGACGCTGCACGCTCACCTGCATCGCGTTGTAGTTGAGGATGTCGTCGTCGGTCGCCAGGTAGCTGATGCTGCCCACGCCCGGGTAGTCCCGCCGCAGGAAGTTCTCGGCGATGGCCTCGTTGTTGAAGAGGTTCTTCGGATCGCCGTAGGCGTTGATCGGGATGTTGTTGATCGTCTTGTTGCGCCAGTACTTGCGGCCCGATGTTCGAGACGTACGCGACCTCGGCGACGGTGTTGAAGCCGATGTCGCGCTGGAACGCGAGGTTGACGTGGTAGTTGCGTTCCGGCTCGAGCTCACCCGTGCGGAACTGGTGGCCGTGGAGTCGGCAGCGGGAACCCGTCCGGAATGCGCGTGTTCTGCGGGCTCTCGACGAAGTTGCCCGCCGCCGCGGCCGCCGCGAGTTCGTTGAGCGTCGAGTTCGGGATCGTCCGGATGCGGCTGACGAGCGCGCCGCCGCTGAACCCGTACTTGTCGCGGTTCACGAAGTTGTAGAACACGCCCGTCGAGGCGCGAATGGCGGTCTTGCCGTCGCCGAACACGTCCCACGCCAGACCGACGCGCGGCGCATACGACCACATCGGGTAGTCGTAGTACCAGCCGTCTTTCTTGCCGCTGTCCGGGTTGGTCGGGTGGTTCGCGAGGCCGTCCGCCCACTGGCCGTTGGCGATCGAGCCGACGCCCGGGACGACCGTGCCGATGAGCGCGCGGTTGAGGAACACGGGCCGGGAACCGCGGGTCGATCGGCCGCCTGGTTGCGCCACGCGCAGGCCTGATTGCCCGGCACGCCCGTCTTGCACGCCGGCCGGTAGATTGCACCGGCTCGTCGGCCGCCGACCAGAGGCGCCGGGTCGAACCCCGAGTTCTCATCGCGGGCCTCGTAGACGGCGCCGTGGTGCTCCAGGCGGAGGCCGTAGTCCAACGTCAGCCGGGACGTCAGGCGCCAGCTGTCCTGCGCGTAGAACCCGCCGTACCAGTGCCGCTCATCGCGGTCGATCCGCTCGTTGCGCTCGTTGTACGACGTGAAAATCCCGAGCAGGGCGTTGGCGTAGCCATTGCCCGTGCTGAGCGGGTTGTCGCCGCTGTGCCCGAAGTTGTACTGGCCCGCGTAGTCCTGCGAGCCCGGCTCGGTCTTGAAATCGCGCTCCATCTCGAGGCCGAACTTGAAGTTGTGGCGGCCCCGCGTGTAGGACAGGTCGTTCTTCATCGTGACGCGCTCGTTCCGGTTCCACTTCGGCAGCGGGCCGCTGGAGCCGGACGGGCGTCATCAGGAGCAGGTTCGTGCGGTCGCCGCCCGTGTAGCGGAGCTCGGGCAGATACGGCCACTCGTCCTTGTTGGTGTCCTTCTGCACCGGGTCGCCGTACTCGCCGAACGCTTCGATGCGCGGCGGGAACAGCCCCGTCTGCCCGGTCAGCGGGTTGACGACGTTCGCCTGCCACCACTGCGTGTAGTT
Organism: uncultured Acidobacteriota bacterium; assembly: GCA_963739035.1. Classification (GTDB taxonomy): domain Bacteria; phylum Acidobacteriota; class Vicinamibacteria; order Vicinamibacterales; family SCN-69-37; genus CAVTYZ01. The sequence goes on from CAVTYZ010000011.1 coordinate 81,163, forward strand.
CGAGGCGTTCTCGGCGCCCTTGCCCACGCGATGGCCCCAGTGGTTCCAGCTGTAGCCGAGGATCGTCTCGTTGACCATCGACGGGCTGAGCACCTTCGTCATCGTGCCGTTGATCAGGTTGCCCGGGAAGTTGTTGTTGATCTCGCCAATGCCCGGCGCGATGTTGTTCGGCGCGATGGCGTCGTCGCGGTCGAACAGCGCGCGGGCGCTCAGGCGGGTGTTCGCGCCGAGCACCGCGTCCACGCGCGTGATGAAGTTCGTGCGCGTGTGCCGCGGCGTCAGGTCCTGCGCGTAGTTCGAGTTGTTGTACGCGTTGGTCGTCTGGTCGCGCACGTTGTTCGGCAGCGGCGCGAGCAAGAGCAGCGCCTGGCCCATCGGGTCGAACCGGTTCGGCGGGATCACGTTGCCCTGGAACGGCTGGCCCGTCAGCGGGATCGGTAATCATGTTCAGGGTCTGCGCGCCCGTGATCGAGCCGTCGGCTGCAGCGTGGCCTTGCCGAAGCGCGTCTGCGAGAAGTCGCCGTTGCGCTCGAGCTCGGTCGGCAGGTTCGATCCGCGTGACGGCCGTCGGCCGGACGTCTTCGGTGAACTCCTGCGACGCGAAGAAGTAGAACTTCTTCTCGCTCGTCCGGCTGTCCACGACCTTCGGAATGATGATCGGGCCGCCGATGCTGTAGCCGCCGATGTTCACTTCGAAGAACGGCTTCAGATCGCCCGCCTGCTTGCGGAAGAAGTCGTTCTTGTTCCACTCGTCGCGGCGGAGGTTCGTCCAGCCGGACCCGCGGAACTGGTTGGTGCCCGACTTGGTGGTGATCTGCACGAGGCCCGACGACTGCCGGCCGTGCTCGGCGTTGTAGCCGCTCGTGATCACGTTCACTTCACCAATCGAGTCGATGTTCGGCGTCACGTACGTCGTGCCCGAGCCGCCTTCTTCGCCGACCGGCACGCCGTCAATCGTGGTGTTCTTGTTCAGCGAGTCGCCCCCGTTGATGCTCAGGTAGCGGCCCGAGTTCCACTGCGCGTAGTCGCGGCTCGCGTGCGAGTCCATGACGCCCGGCAGGATCTTCATCATGCCGAACACGTCGCGGCCCTTCACCTGGACCATGACCAGCGTGTCGCCCGTGATGTTGCGTGACAGCGCGCTGTTGGCGGTCTGCACGGGCGTGACTTCCGCGGTGATCGTGACCGATTCGGTCACGCCGCCGGCCGTCAGCGTAATCCGGCCGAGAGGCCGGATTTCGCCGCCGAGGAGCGAGAACTCCGCCATGTTGACCGGACGGAATCCGTCCATTTCAACCTTGAGCGTGTAGCGGCCGGGGACGAGCGACACGAGGCGGAAATCGCCCTGTTCGTTCGTCGTGCCCGTGCGGTTGGTGTTCGTCGCGACGTGCGTGGCCGTGATGGTCGCTCCCGGGATGACGCCGACGTTGTCGACGACCGTGCCGATGAGCGTGCCGTTACCCTGTCCGCCTTGCGCAAACGCGGGAACCGCGCCTGCCAGAAGGATCAACATGGAGGCACAGGCCAGAAGCCCTGCCCCAACTCTCAGTCTTCCATCCATTTCCGCTCCTTCTCCGGCCAAATAGCGGCCGTAGATTGAAACGACCTGCCCTCAGTCGAGTGCGGTGGTTCGGTCGGCCTGTTGACAGATCGCCGCACTGTAACATGGAAGACTGTATAAAATGCTAGAAAAGACTGTATGTTTTACATCCATATAATTGGTCATAAAACTCCAATTTACCGTGTAGTGATAGGCCGTATGAGGCCTCATAAACGAACGAAGTACGAAGACCTCCCGTGGGCTGATTCCACGAGCTGGCGGCGGCCAGGACACCGCATAAAACGTTGACAGCGCGATGTTTCGGGTCTAAATTCTGAAGAAAACCACCACCAACGGGCGACTCTGCTCGCCGAAGGCGCTCCGCCATGTCAGCCACTCTCGCGCGCCGCGTTCCGGATTCTCAGTCACGGCCAACCGGTCTGGTCCGTCCGCTCTTCGTCATGAGCTTGCTCTGCCTGATCGCGACGGCGGCCACGCTTGCCCAGGGGCCTGTGTTTCGCAGCGGCCTCGACGTCATCGCCGTGGACGTTCAGGTCGTCGACAAGGACGGCGTGCCCGTCAATGCCATCGGCCCGGAAGCATTCTCGGTGTCAATCAACGGTCGAGAGCGCCGCGTCCTCTCAGCCGAGTTCGTCCGGCAGGCATCGCTGAGCCGCATCGGTCTCGAGTCGAAGTTCGCGAAGGGCACGGTCGTTGACCTCGAGGCGCCCTCGGATACGCAAGGTCGACTGTTCATCCTTGCGGTGGACAACGGAAGCTTCGAGGCGGGCACGATTCGTCCGGCGATGGAAGCGGCCGAGCAGTTTGTCGATAGCCTGGAACCGAACGATCGCCTGGGCCTCTACGTGTACCCATCGGGCGCGCGTATTCCGCCGACCGTCAATCGGGCGCCGATTCGCTCGGCCCTGGCGAATGTGACCGGCGAGCGATGGACGCTGCGCAGCCGCTTCAATCTGCGGCCCTCGGAAATCGTGGATATCACCGCCGCGCTTGGCATGGGCATCCAGACCCGGCAGAACACACTTGGCGTCGATCCGAGCGCACCGCCAGGATCGACGACGACAGCGGTGCCGGTGCCGGCCGACTGGGACGCCGTGCTTCGCGTGGTGCGCCGTGAATGCCCGGGTGAGGTTGACTGTCCCTCTCATATCCTCAACGAGGTAGCCTCGCTCGCGCCGCACCTGGAGAATCAGGCGGACTCCAGTCTCGGAGGCCTCGACGAACTCCTCCGCGGACTCGCGGGCATTCCCGGCCGAAAGGCTGTCGTGCTCGTGAGCGCCGGCGTGCTCGTCAGCGATCGCCGGGATGGCCGGCCGGACGTCGGCGACCTCTCGCGAGTCATGGGGCAGACCGCCGCGCGCGCAAACGCCAGCGTATACACCGTGCAGATGGAGCCCGCCACCTCAACAGCCGTGGCCGCATCACGGCTGCCTATTGTCCCCAGCAATCGCGATCGCCAGATGCTCGGAAACTGGCTGGATGAGTTCTCCACAACCGCTGGCGGCAGCAGGATCTACGTGCCGGTCGGCAGCGGCGCCTTCGCGTTTCAGCGCGTGCTCCGCGAGACGTCGGCGCACTATCTCCTCGGTGTGCAGCCGGAAGAGGCCGATCGGGACGGCAGGCCACACCAGCTCCGCGTGAAGGTTGGACGCCCAGGTGTCACGGTGCACGGGCGGCAGTGGGTGCTGATACCGGCACGGACTGGCGCATAACGCCTCCCGATTGAACGGCCAGCGTTCGAGATCCAGGGCGCCCGGCGGTTTCTCCGGGCGCCTTCGTTTACCTTCCAGTTTTTTCTGTCAGCGTCTACACGCACGTTCTCTACAAAAACATGATCGTTCGCTCCTGAATGGCCGCATTTTCCGATCGATTTCGCCTGGCACTCCCGTAGGGTATGGCGCTATGATGCGTCCTCCCGGATAACCTTGTTGTGAAGGCTCAAGGCGGCCCGATACTCCCCGGCTCGCAGGCGGCGACCACACCGCGGCCCTTTCTTGCCCAACTCAACGTCCTGACCGTTCTCGTCCTCGCGTTCGTCCTGACGGCGGGCACGTGGCTGTTCGCCGGGTCCTTCTTCGCGAAGCGCATCCAGGAAATCGAAGGCTGAGGCAATCGAGGTCGGTCGCCGGTACATGCACGCCCAGGCGCTCCTGAGCGACACCCGCGCCGAGGTCTACCGCGCCTCTATCTACGTCCGCGACGCGCTGCTGGATCCCGAGCCACAACCGGCTCGATACCGCGCAGAAGTCGAAGCGGCCTACCGCAAGGCCGACGACCTGCTGTCTCAGTACATCCCGGTGCTCGGCTCCCAATCCGAGCACGAGCGAGCGGAGCGGCTTCGTCGCGAGATCGCGGAGCTCCGGGATGCGAACCTTGGCGTGCTCTCGACCAACAGCGCCCGCTGGCGTGAGGATGCGGGCAGGCTGCTCATGACCCGCATCATGCCGAAGCGTGAGTCCGCGATTCAGGTCGCGAGCGACCTGCAGACCTTGAATCGCAACGCGTACGTCGAGCAGCAGACGACGACCGCCGCCCTCTATCGCGACATCCAGAACCGGTTCTGGCGAACGTTCGGGCTCGCGGTGCTCGTGACGTTGTTCATCGCGCTGCTCTCCGCCGTGCATGTCAACCGGCTCGAGCGCCGCCTGCGCCTGGAACAGGAGAAGGACGCGCGCACGGCGGCCGAGCTGCAGCGGCTGTCCGCGAAGCTCGTGAGCGCACAGGAAGAGGAGCGGCGCACGATCGCCCGCGAGCTTCACGATGAGATCGGCCAGGTGCTGACGGTGATCAAGATGGAGCTGGCGCACGCGCAACGGCACATCGCGTCGGACGGCGGCAGCTCGGACTTGCTCGACGACGCGCGATCGATCACGGATCGGGCGCTCCACGCCGTGCGCGACATCTCGCATTTTCTCCATCCGCCGCTATTGGACGATCTGGGTCTCTCTGCAGCCGTGGACTGGTACGTCCAGAGCATCAACAAGCGGCACGAGCTTCACGTCGAGTTGAAGGCAGAGAACATGTCGGCGCGGCTGCCGTCGGAGATCGAGGTCGCGCTCTACCGCATCGTGCAGGAGGGACTGACCAACGTGCTCCGCCACGCGCGCGCACAGCGATGCGTCGTCGAGCTCGTTCGGGACGAGAGCGGCGAATCGGTACGTGTGACGATCCGTGACGACGGCGTCGGGTTCGATCCCGTGGCGCCGCGCGACGCCGAAGCCAGCCCCGGCCTCGGCCTCGTGGGAATCCGCGAGCGCATCGCGCAGCTCCATGGAGAGCTTCGTCTCGACAGCGGCCCTGGACGCGGCACCGTCCTGATGGCCGAGTTCGCGACCCCCAGCTATTCCTCGATGTCGCCACTCGACGGCACCGAGCTCACGCCACGTGAAGTGAGGCTGAACACATGAGCAAACTCCGGATCCTCCTCGCCGATGACCACACGCTCGTTCGCCAGGGATTCAAGCGAATTCTCGAAGATCACCCCGACTGGAGCGTCGTGGCGGAAGCGAGCGATGGACGTGAGGCGATGCGGCTCGCGCTCGAGCTGCAACCCGACGTGGCCATCCTGGATGTCGCGATGCCGCTCATGAACGGCGTGGACGCGGCGGCCCAGATCGTCCGGCGAGCGCCGTCGATCCACGTGCTCATGCTCAGCATGCATTCCGAGGACGCCTCGATCAGCCGTGCCCTCCGGGCCGGCGCCCGAGGCTATCTCCTCAAGGAGTCCGCCGATGCGGACTTGATCAGGGCGGTCGCGGCCGTGGCGTCAGGAGAGTCGTTCTTCAGTCCCGCCGTGGCCAGCGTGATGCTCGACGACTACGTCAGGCATCTTGCCGACAAGGGCATCGGCGACCGGTTCGAATCACTGTCGGAGCGCGAGCGGGAAATCTTCCAGCTCGTGGCCGAGGGCCACAGCAACAAGAAGGTGGCGGAGCTCCTCTGCATCAGCCCGGCGACTGTCGAAACCCACCGGGCGCACATTCTTCAGAAGCTCGACCTGCACAGCACGGCCGAGCTCGTTCTGTACGCGGTCCGGCGGGGAGTCATCGCGTAGCTGCTGATTGATCGTGATCGATCCCGTTCCCGTTCCCCGTTCCCCGTTCCTCGTTCTTCGTTCTTGGAACGGGGAACCAGAACGGGGAACGGGGAACCGGGAACGCGGAACGACAAGTTCAAATTTCAATCAGCAATACCCGTACACAAAAAAACCCCGGGCCCACCGAAAGTGGGCCCGGGGCGTGTGTCGTCGTACCGATCCGGTCTAGTAGTCCATCCGGATCGTGATCCCGAAGTTGAACGGGTTGATGATCTCGTCGGTACTGGGCCGTGGTCGTGTTCGTGTTGCCCGAGGCCGCGAAGGTGTAGCTCGCGGCGAGGCGCTGGAACTGCACGAGGTCGAACACGTTGTAGAACTGCGCCTGCACGCGGATGCTGCCGCCCCGGCCGATGTTGACCGGAATGCGACGCGCCAGCGTGAAGTCCCAGTTCTGCCAGCCCGGGTGACGGAGCTGACCCTGGACCGCGTTGCCGAGGTTGCCCTCGGCGCCATTCGGCAGCGGGCGACGGAACGCGGCCGGGTTGAAGTGCGGCCGGAACGCGTCGTGCTTGTTCGGATCGCCCGTCCACGCCGGGATGTCGTCGATGTTCTGGCCCGGCACCAGCTCGCAGCGGACGCCGACGCCCGACAGCGAGGGGTCGTTGTTCGCGACGCCGCTGAGGTCCTCGCCACAGGTCGGGTTGACGTTCGAGCCGGTCATGAAGGTCGACACGCCCGAGGCCTCCCAGTCACGCAGCACGTGCTTGAGGACCGCGACGTTCTGCAGCGCGCCCGGAATCATGTAGGAGTAGTTGACCACCACCACATGGCGCCGATCCTGCCGGCCGTCCTGGACGCCCGTCGGGTTGCCGGCCGGCGGACCGTAGTAGCGGTCGCGCAGACCCTGCTTGCCGTAGAGCTCTTCCGTCACGAAGTCCCAGCCCTGCATGCCCTCGCTCTTCGAGAGCGTGTAGGCCATGCCCATCTGGAGCCCCTTCGTCAGACGACGCTGCACGCTCACCTGCATCGCGTTGTAGTTGAGGATGTCGTCGTCGGTGGCCAGGTAGCTGATGCTGCCCACGCCCGGGTAGTCGCGCCGCAGCAAATTCTCCGCGATGGCCTCATTGTTGAAGAGGTTCTGCGGTTTGCCGTAGGCGTTGACCGGGATGTTGTTGATGGTCTTGTTGCGCCAGTACTTGCGGCCCATGTTCGAGACATACGCGACCTCGGCGACGGTGTTGAAGCCGATGTCGCGCTGGAACGCGAGGTTGACGTGGTAGTTGCGTTCCGGCTCGAGCTCACCCGGTGCGAACTGGTTCCCGTGGATCGCCAGGGGGAACCCGTCCGGAATGCGCGTGTTCTGCGGGCTCTCGACGAAGTTGCCCTCCCGCGGCCACCGCGGCCAGGTCGTTGAGCGTCGAGTTCGTGATCGTCCGGACGCGGCTGACGAGCGCGCCGCCGCTGAACCCGTAGCTGCCGCGGTTCACGAAGTTGTAGAACACGCCCGTCGAGGCGCGCACGGCGGTCTTGCCGTCGCCGAACACGTCCCACGCCAGACCGACGCGCGGGGCATACGACCACATCGGGTAGTCGTAGTACCAGCCGTCTTTCTTGCCGCTGTCCGGGTTGGTCGGGTGGTTGTTCAGACCGCCGGTCCACTGGCCGTTGGCGATCGAGCCGACGCCCGGGACGACCGTGCCGATGAGCGCGCGGTTGAGGAACACGTCCGGGAACCGCGGATCAATCGCCGCCTGGTTCGCCGACGAGCAGGCCTGATTGCCCGGCACGCCCGTCTTGCAATACGGCGAGTAGATCACCGGCTTGGCGCCCTCGGACCACAGGCCCGGGTCGAACCCCGAGTTCTCGTCGCGGGCCTCGTAGATCGCGCCATGGTGCTCCATGCGGAAGCCGTAGTCCAACGTCAGGCGTGACGTCAGCCGCCAGCTGTCCTGCGCGTAGAGCCCGCCGTACCAGTGCCGCTCGTCGCGGTCGATCCGCTCGTTGCGTTCGTTGTACGACGTGAAGACCCCGAGCAGCGCGTTGGCGTAGCCGTTGCCCGAGCTGATCGGGTTGTCGCCGCTGTGCCCGAAGTTGTACTGACCCGCGTAGTCCTGCGAGCCCGGCTCGGTCTTGAAATTGCGCTCCATCTCCATGCCGAACTTGAAGTTGTGACGGCCGCGCGTGTAGGAGAGGTCGTTCTTCATCGTGACGCGCTCGTTGCGGTTCCACTTCGGCAGCGGGCCGCTCGAGCCGGACGGGCGGTACAAGAGCAGGTTCGTGCGGTCGCCGCCCGTGTAGCGCAGCTCGGGCAGATACGGCCACTCGTCCTTGTTCGTGTCCTTCTGGACGGGCTCGCCGTACTCACCGAACGCTTCGATGCGCGGCGGGAACAGCCCCGTCTGCTCGGTCAGCGGGTTGACGACGTTTTCCTGCCAGTACTGCGTGTAGTTCGAGGCGTTCGAGGCGCCCTTGCCCACGCGATGGCCCCAGTGATTCCAGCTGTAGCCGACGATCGTCTCGTTGACCATCGACGGGCTGAGCACCTTCGTCATCGTGCCGTTGATCAGGTTGCCCGGGAAGTTGTTGTTGATCTCGCCCACACCCGGCGCGATGTTGTTCGGCGCGATGGCGTCGTCGCGGTCGAACAGCGCGCGCGCGCTCAAGCGGGTGTTCGCGCCCAGCACCGCGTCCACGCGGGTGATGAAGTTCGTCCGCGTGTGGACCGGCGTCAGGTCCTTCGCGAAGTTCGAGTTGTTGTAGGCGTCGGACGTCTGATCGCGGACGTTGTTCGGCAGCGGCGCGAGCAAGAGCAGCGCCCGGCCCATCGGATCGAACCGGTTCGCCGGGATCACGTTGCCCTCGAACGGCTGGAGCGTCAAGGGATCGCGAATCACGTTCAGGGTCTGCAAGCCCGTGATCGAGCCGTCCGGCGCCAATGTGGCCTTGCCGAAGCGCGTCTGCGAGAAGTCGCCATTGCGCTCGAGCTCGGTCGGCAGGTTCGATCGCGTGACGGCCGTCGGTCGGACGTCGTCGGTGAACTCCTGCGACGCGAAGAAGTAGAACTTCTTCTCGCTCGTCCGGCTGTCCACGACCTTCGGAATGATGATCGGGCCGCCGATGCTGTAGCCGCCGATGTTCACTTCGAAGAACGGCTTCGCATCCCCCGCCTGCTGGCGGAAGAAGTCGTTCTTGTTCCACTCGTCGCGGCGGAGGTTCGTCCAGCCGGACCCGCGGAACTGGTTGGTGCCCGACTTGGTGGTGATCTGCACGAGACCGGACGACTGCCGGCCGTGCTCGGCGTTGTAGCCGCTCGTGATCACGTTCACTTCACCAATCGAGTCGATGTTGGGTGTGACGAACGTCGTGCCCGAGCCGCCTTCTTCGCCGACCGGGACGCCGTCAATCGTGGTGTTCTTGTTCAGCGAGTCGCCGCCGTTGATGCTCAGGTAGCGGCCCGAGTTCCATTGCGCGTAGTCGCGGCTCGCGTGCGAGTCCATGACGCCCGGCAGGATCTTCATCATGCCGAACACGTCGCGGCCCTTCACCTGCACCATGACCAGCGTGTCCCCCGTGATGTTGCGTGACAGCGCGCTGTTGGCCGTCTGCACGGGCGTGACTTCGGCGGTGATCGTGACCGATTCGGTCACGCCGCCGGCCGTCAGCGTAATCCGGCCGAGGGGCCGGATTTCGCCGCCGAGCAGCGAGAATTCCGCCATGTTGACCGGACGGAATCCGTCCATTTCAACCTTGAGCGTGTAGCGACCGGGGACGAGCGACACAATGCGGAATTCGCCCTGTTCGTTCGTCGTGCCCGTGCGGTTGGTGTTCGTCGCGACGTGCGTGGCCGTGATGGTCGCTCCCGGGATGACGCCGACGTTGTCGACGACCGTGCCCATGAGCGTGCCATTACCCTGTCCGCCTTGCGCAAACGCGGGAACCGCGCCTGCCAGAAGGATCAAAAGGGGTACTGCGAGTACCCCCAGACGCTTCATTCTATCCATCTCCACTCCTTACGGCCCGGTAGGGCCGCTCGGTCGAGCCATCAGTCCCAGAAACCAAGTGAATCCCTTGGAATCGGTAGGGTAGGCATAGAAGACCCACCCATGGAACTGCTGATTCGACTCAACAGAGAAGCCTATTGAAAGCCATGGCGCCCAGGTATCCAGTAATTCCTGTATTCAAGGCCATGAAACTGTGTAGTCAAACAGAATGCAGAAATGTAAAGTTCCGGCCCGCCTCGTCATCCCAAGGCTCCTGAGGGCCAGCTAATGCCCCGGGGAACCCCCGAAACGACGAAGCCGAGCCGCGTTATAGTGCGCGAACCATCAAATAAGGAACGGAGGCGTTGTGAAGCTGAAAGGAAAGATTGCGCTCATTACAGGGGCCAGCCGGGGCATTGGCCGGGGAATTGCCGAGATCTTCGCCGAGGAGGGGGCGGATGTCGCCGTGAACTACGCGGCAAGCGCGGCCAAGGCCGAAGAGGTCGCCGCCTGGGTCCGGAGCAAGGGCCGGCGGGCCATCACGGTCAAGGCTGACGTTGCCAGACGGTCCGAGGTCGAGGCCATGTTCGACAAGGTCTGGAAGGAGCTCGGCCCCATCGACATCCTGGTCAATAACGCCGGGATCGAGACCATCACGCCGTTTCTCGAGCTCACCGACGACCAGTGGACCCGGCTGGTTGACACGAACCTTCGCGGCTGCTGGCTGAACAGCCAGGTGTTCTGCAAGCGGGCCATTGCCGAAGGCCGCAAGGGCAACATCATTCATATCGGGTCGGTTCAGTCGGCCAAGTCGCTGCCAGGCCGGACTCACTACGCGCCGACCAAGCTGGGTCTCAACGCGCTCACCCGCAACATGTCGACCGAGGTCGCCCCGCTCGGCATCCGGGTCAACTGCGTCCACCCTGGCTTGATCGAGACGGACATGACCGACTGGGTCATGAAGGACCCCGAGATTCTGCCGCAGGTGCTCGCGCAGATTTCGCTCGGTCGCGCCGGTCAGCCACGCGAAGTCGGGACCGTCGTCGCGTTCTTCGCGTCAGACGAGGCGCAGTACGTAACCGGACAGTCGCTGCTGGTGGAGGGTGGCTTCGCCGGGAAATAGGCGTTGCCTATTGGCTCAGAAAATCAATCGCAAGCGAGGCGAGCGCCCGCACTCCAACCGGCAGCGCGCCCTCGTCTACAAAGAAGAGAGGTGAGTGGTTCGCGGCCACCGTCGCCGGGTCGACGCCTGGCCGGTTGACGCCAAGATAGAAGAACATGCCCGGGACCTTCTGCTGGAACCTCGAGAAGTCCTCGGCGAGGGTGCGCGGCCTGGCCTCGAACAGGCGCTGGTCCGAGACCCGCCGGAGCGTCGGCGTCATGCGCGTCGTCAGGGCCGGGTCGTTGTAGGTGATCGGCGCGGTGTCGATCTCGAACGACACCTCGGCGGCGGCACCGGCGCTTGCGGCGATCGATTCCGCGGTTCGCTTGACGCGCGCGTGCAAATCGCGCTGGACGGCCCGATCGAGCGCGCGGATCGTGCCTTCGAGCACGACGGTGTCAGGGATGATGTTGAATCGCACGCCGCCGTTGATCCGCCCGATCGTGACGACCGCCGGCGCCACCGTGAGATCGACCTGCCGGCTGACGATCGTTTGCAGCGCGGTAATGATCTGAGCGCTGACGACGATCGGATCGACGCCGTCCCAGGGCGCGGCGCCGTGGGTTTGCTTGCCGCGGACGGTGATCTTCACGGTATCCGAGCTTGCCATCAGTCCACCGCCGCGAGTCCAGAGCGTGCCGTGCTCCAGCGGCATGACATGCAATCCAAAAATTGCGTCAACCGTCGGGTTGTCGAGCGCGCCTTGGGCGACCATTTCCGCCGCGCCGCCGGTCTCACCGGGCGGCGGGCCTTCCTCGGCCGGCTGGAAGATGAACTTGACGGTGCCCGGCAACTGGGCGCGAACGCCAGCAAGGACTTCGGCCACCCCCATCAGCATCGCCACGTGGGCATCGTGTCCGCAGGCGTGCATGACCCCCACGTCCTGGCCGTCATAGGTCGATCGCGCGGTCGATCGGAACGGGAGATCGCCCTGCTCGGTGACCGGCAGGGCGTCCATGTCCGCACGAAGGGCGACGACCCGGCCGGGCCGGCCGCCCTTCAACACGCCGACGACGCCTGTTCGTCGCGACGCCGGTCTGAACGTCGAGGCCGAGCGCCTTGAGATGGGCGGCGACGACGCCGGCCGTCCGGACTTCGCGATTTGAGAGCTCGGGGTGCTCGTGGATGTCGCGCCGCCAGGCCATCACCTTCGGCATGACGGCCTGAACGCGGTCGGCGACGGCGGCGTTGAGGTCCTGGGCCCGGATACCCGCCGCCGGAACCGTCGCCACACCGAGGGTCCCGAGGATCACGATGAGCGCGAACACCGCCGTGCGCATGGCAGCCACAGTGTAGTATCTCGTCTGCCTTACAGGCTCGAATCGCCGTCCCTCGACTTGCTCGGGACGGGCCTGAGCTTGCCGAAGGCGGTGGCGTGCCGGCGGGCCTGAACGTTCGTGTCCCGGTTCACCCGTAGTGAGCCGAGAAGGAGTCGCCATGAGAGCGCAGTTCTATGTGCTGACGCTGTTCCTTGGAGTCGTGTTGACCGTGCATCTCGTGATGAACGGCAAAGTCGGCGCGGCGATCAGCAACGCCGCCGGTCGCGAACGCCCTGTTCTGGTGTATCGGAGCCGATCACCGCGGTCGTCATCGGCTTGACCGGTTGGCAATCGGGCGCTCTCAGCGGAGTGGGTGCGGTGAATCCCGTCATGCTCACAGCCGGAGCGATGGGTGCGTGCCTCGTCTTCGCGATCGCCTGGCTCATTCCGCAGGTCGGCGCGGGTCCATTCTTCGTGATTCTGTTGACCGGCCAGATGATCTCCGCCATGGTCATCTGCCATTTCGGCTGGCTCGGGTCGCCGGTCAATCCGCTGGACATCATGAAGGTGTCGGGCGCCGTTGCTGATGATTCTCGGGGCATATCTGACGACGAGATAGGACGACATAGCTTGTCGTTCCGCGTTCCCCGTTCCGCGTTCCCCGTTCTGGTTCCCCGTTCCGAGAACGAAGAACGGGGAACGGGGAACGCGGAACGGGGAACGATCACGCACTCCCACCAATCCTCCTGAGTTCCTCCACCGCCAGTTTCCTGAGTTCGCGCGAAACCAGCGGAAAGCCGTCCACGATCCGCTCGTACTCCGCGAGCTCGACACCGTACACCGCGGCCACCTCTGCATCGAGACGCGCCGCGAGACGGTCCGAGCGACTGCCACGCGCCAGCAGGCCCGCCAGTCGCGCAATCCGCCGTTGGCTGGTGTCCGCCGTCCAGACGGGTACGGGCAGCTGTTCCGCCAGCGACGTGGTGACATGCCCGCCCATCAGCATGCGGACAACAGCGTTCATCACGAATGAGTTGAGGATGGCCGCAGAGAAAGTGGCTGGCCTCGAGTGAGACCGGCGTTCGCAGGCAGAAGAGCGTGTGCGTCGTCACGACGTTCGCAGGCAGGACGGCGGCGATGAGGGATCGCATGTTGCCGACGCTCGAGACATCGCGATAGCCGAGCCGGCGGACGCATGTATCGCGGCGTCCGGCAGAAGACGGGTCCGCCGTCTCTGGCCGAAAGGTGAAATGTGGCACCGCCGACATCGACGCGAAAGGGCTCGAGGTGCTTGCCTTCGATGACTGGCAGGCCGCTCGGGCCGAAGCTCGCGCGATCGTCGGAGGCATTCAGTTCGCTGCCGAAGCGTGCCGCCCAGCCGTCAACGCTTCCCAGCGGCGGGAAGCGACACATCAGGCGCTCGAGCAGCGCCAGATCGTCAGGATGGCGGACATCGGGCACGCGAAGCGTGGGGCCGCCGACTCTCCGAAGACCCTCGGCGGTGAATCGCACCGGATAGGACGAGTCGCGCGGGTCGTCCCGTCCGGGCAGCGCGTCGAGCTCTGCGCTCGTGCGAACGCCGAAGCGTGCGCGGATTTCGCCCGCCGTGCGGCCGGGGTGTGCCACGATCACGGCAAATCGGACGCCTCGGTGAATCGGAAAAGCGCGAGCGCGTTGTCGAGTCCGACGAGCGTTTCGAGACCGCCGCCATTGACGAGGCCATGCGTAGACCGGCGGCGCCGTCGTCCACCGCGAGTCCCCACGGCAGGATCAGGCCGACGCGCCCTCCACGGCGGCAAATCGAGAGCGCGCGTTCGAGAAAGGGCTGGTACAGATTGAGGTGGCCGCGCCCGCAGCTCCGATAGACACCCGGAATCGCGGACGAACCGCGTCGAGTCGGTCGCCGGTCGCGTCCGAGCACTTCCCACGGCGGATTGCCGACGCACTGCGTCGAACCCGGGCGTTCCTTCGGCGGCCCGTTTCCTCATAGAAGACGTCGCTGAACTCGAGCGACCAGTGGAAGAACCAGATGCCGGCGGCTCGCATCCGCGCCTGTGACACGCGCCGCGACAGGTGGACCGCCGGCAGCGTGCCATCGTGACGGACGACCGCATCGATCAACGCCCGCAGCTCCGCAGGCGAAGCCGGCTGCGTTCCGTCGGCCGGAAACCACCGCGCGCACCAGGCATCGGCGGCGAGGCGCCACGGGCGCGAGCGGCGACGAAGCGGACGGCGAGCCGTTCCCAGAGCGATTCCTTTGCGCGGACATCGGCAACGGTCGTCGTCCGGGCGTGCACGCGAGATCGGCCAAGCGGGCGCACGATGTCGCGCATCGACTGCTCGAGTCCGTCAACCTCGAAGAGCGGCAGGCGGCTCGCGATCGTGTTGACGGCCGCGAGCCTGCATCCGGACGAGGTCGTCTGGCGTCGCGCCGATGAGACTGTTTCCGGATACGCAGCCGATGATCGAGAAACGTCAACGGGCTGCCGTGAGCCAGCGTCGTCAACCACATCGAGAGACGTGCGAGCTGGACAGCGACCGGGTTCGCGTCCACTCCCGCCAGACATCGTTCGGCGACGAGGCGCCGCATGCCGGCGCGAGCTCCTCATCCACCTCGCCGGGCGCCAGCCGACCCTCGTCGACGAGGGCGCTGTTCGTACGCGCGGGCGAGATAGCGGCAGGCGGCCACGAGGAACGCGCCGCTCCCCATGGCCGGATCGACAACGCGCAACGACAGAATCCGGTCAGCTGGCACCCCCGCAACGAGCGGCGCGAGCGTGCGTCGCACGACGAACTCCGCCAGTGCCTGCGGCGTATAGAACGTGCCGGTCTGTTTGCGCAGGGTGGAATGCTGTCGCGTCGTCTTTCTTGCGGCCGGGTCCAGATCCAACACCCGCTCGTACACGGCCCCGAGTTGTTCGACGCCAAGATCGCGCGTAGGTGATCTCCTCGGGCCAGCTCCGGCCCTTGCGTGAACCGAGCGCGACGAGCGTGCCGCGCATCGCGCCATCCCGCGCCGCCGACCGCCGCCTGGAACCGCGGCCGTCGGGCGGGCTTCGAGCGACGGGCGCGGCCCGCCGGGCGAAAAGCCGGCCGTTGAACGGGCGCACGATCAGGTCGTCCGTGCGGCATCCCAGCCGCGACAGGCGGGTGATTGCGGCCAGTGCGTCCCACGACCCGCCGCGCCTCGCGATCGGCAACCGCCTCGCGGACGAGCTGGCCGACCGAGTACGCGCGCCCGTAGATCGGGTGGCCACGCGGCACGAGATCGCGAGCCTCCACGAAAAGCAGAAACAGGATGCGGTAGACGATGACGAGCGCTTCGTCGCGGTCCGCATTCGCGGCCTCGCTCAGGACGTGGCGAGCGCGTCCACGACGCCATGCTGCAGGTCGATCCCGGACACGGTCCTGGTAGCGGCCGGCCAGGTGGACGAGCGCGTCGATTGGCGCCGGGCCGGAGGTCGCGACGGCCGCCTTGCCGGTTGCCGGGCTCGAACGACTCGGCCCGCAGTCAGAGTCCAGAAACACGGAAAGCTTGCGACGTCGAGGGCAGCCGGCAATCCGAAGTCGAGGCTGCGCCGTGTCGCTCGTCCGCGAACGTCCACGAGCGAGACGAACGGCGGCGCCAGTGACGAAGCACCACATGGCGCCGAGATCACGCGAGACGTGAAACAGATCGCGCCAGATGCCAGGCGGTCGCGACGCCCACGGCACGAGCACCAGTCCGACGTTCGCCCCGGTTCGCGTGACGAGCCGCGCTCGCACGTGTCCGGGGCTCGAAGACCGCATCGCGCGCGCGATAACCCAGCATGCCGAAGAGCGGCATCGCGACAAGGTCGAAGAGCGTGTGGAGACCCGAGGCCGGCCCGCAACTGTCGGCCACGCCGCCGCCACCAGCGCAGCATCTGGTGACGCCGGCGTTCCATTGGGCGCTTCACCGTCAGCCGCTGGAGGGCCGTCAGACATGACGAGGCCTGCATCGGCCAGCACGCAGTCACTCAGATATCGCGCCGGGAAACAACGTTCCCCCGACGCCGGAGAGAAGCCGGTTCACGAGCGCTGCCAGTACTCCCGGGATGCCACGAAAATACGAGCTCGACCGATGGCGCACCGACGTCCAGTTCGCCGGCAGCCTGCCATCTCCGTAGCTGGCCGAGGCGTCGCGCGCTCGATGCACGGCGGCCTCATCACGCGCCGCGACGAACGCGCGCTCATCGCGTCGATCGAACAGCCCGACCTGCAATTCGATCGGCCAGCCGACGCTCACGAGGTGGCGCGCGATTGCCAGATCGACCCGGCACCGGTGGCCGACAGCGGCGGTCGCGCTGCGCTGAAGCCGCGCGAGTCTTTTCGCGAGGCGGCCTGCCAGCCATTCGCGCACGGCGTCCGACTGCGTCAATTCGCTGATGCCTGCCGGGTCGAGGCCGTTCAAGGCGAGGCACACGACGCGTCGCTCCACGAGAAACCCCGTCCCGTCGAGGATCGGCACCGAAACGACGACGACAGTGCTGGATTCAGACGACCCACGACTCCTCAAGATCGTCAGACATGGCCGGCTGCCGGCGTCGTCCGGCGCACGCCATCGCCGATTCAGCGCCCGCTTCACCGCCAGATGCCGGGCAAGCGCGCGCGCGGAGCGACGCCACCTGACGGATGCCGTGAGCTCGTGCGAGTCGTCGGGCAAACTCTCGTCGATCTCGGAACGCCCGCCCAGAAGTCGCGTCCGCAACGACACGTTCGGACGGTGGCGCGATGCCGGCAAGGGCGTCGCGGCCGACGGCTCGCCTGACGTCGAGCGTACGCATGGCGAACCGCGCGAAGAAGTCCGCTCTCGGAGGGATGTCCAGCCAGTATGAGTGTCGCGTGCACGGAGCGGGTCTGGCCGATGCGATCGACGCGGCCGATGCGCTGCTCAATCCGCGCGGGTGTCCAGGGCAGCTCGAGACTCACGACCCATCGAGCGCGGTCCTGGAGGTTCAGTCCCTGGCTGGCCACATCCGTCGCGAGAAGCACGGAAGCGTCGCCGCGTCGAAAGCAATCGATCGCGGCGGCGCGCTCGGCGGCCGACTGGCCGCCGTGGAGCACGGCCACTCGTCGCCGGCCGGCGCGTGTCCGTTCGATCGCGTTCCTGATCGCTTCGAGCGAATGCCGGAACTCCGTGAAGATCAGGACGGGTTCCCGCGTGCGTTCAAGCAGCCGGACGACGCGGCGGACTTTGCTTTCGCTGCGGATCGCGAGGCCCGCGAACGCCAGCAAGCGTCGCAGCCACGTTCGCTCGGCGGCCACTGAAAGTCCCGACTCGGCCGTCAGGCCCGCGCAATCGTCATCGGCTCTGCCATCGTCGGGATCCTCGAGCTCCAGTCGAGGCTGAAACCATTCGACGAAGTCGTCGGCGCGCCCGGAGATCCAGCCGAGGCGTCGTTCGAGCGATACGTGGAGCGCCGTCATCGTCGACAGCGCGCGCTTGCGAAAGATGGAAAGGAGGAGCACCGCGCCATCGCGCTGGCGTTCCGAGACCCCGGCCATCACGGCGCGCTCGAACGCGGAGACGCCGTCGAGAACGCCCCGCTCGGCCCGAGTCAGGGCGACGGCCGACCAGCGGACACGCCGCGTCGAGGCCTGACCGAGCGACGCTCTCGTTCGCCGGAACGTGGTCAGCGGATCGTTGATGCCGGCGAGCCGCCCGAGTGCCTCGAGCCGCGCGAAGCGCGCGGCGTCACCGACGTGCGGTGTGGCCGTGAGCAGCAGCACGTGGCGGGCCCGCCGGGCCATCTCGTCCGCGGCCTCGTGGCGCGCCGACTCGCCGCACGCGTCGTGCGCCTCGTCGATGACGACGATGTCCCACGGCCCCGCGGGGACGGCGTCGAAGACGTGCGGCTGCTTGAGGTAGTCCGCCGATACAATCCACACGCCGGCTCTGGTCCACGGGCTCTGGCCGTGGCGGAGCCCGCCGGCGGCCGCATCGAGACCCTCGCGATCCGCGATCGCGGCCCCGAGCCCGAAACGTTCGTTCAGTTCGTCGCGCCATTGATCCCGAAGCGACCCCGGCACGATCACCATCGCGCGGAGGACCGGCCGGCGGCGTTTCAACTCCGCGATGGCGAGCGCCGCCTGAATCGTCTTGCCGAGGCCGACTTCGTCGGCGATGAGCAGCCGTCGCACGCCCGTCGGCCACCGCCAGCGCCGGTTCGAGCTGGTACGGCAGGATGTCCACGTTGGCGTCGAGCGCCGCGGGAAGGCCACGCGCCGTCGGCGCCCGCGCAACGAGACCCGCGAGTCGTGCAGCGGCTTCCTGAACGTGCGCGCGCCTCGGGCGCCTCGTCGCTTCGACGACGACGGGCCGGTCGAATGGCGCGAGGAACGTCAGCCGGCCTTCGCGGTCAGCGACGTCAAGACGGATGACGCTTCGATCGCGTCGGACGGATTCAACGCGCCATCGCCGGCGGCGAATCCAGACGATGGCTCCGGGCCTCGGGACGGCGACGTGCACCGTTCTGCAACCTCACAGGTGCCCACGCGTCGCAGAAACTTCACCATGTGCGGCACATCGCCGCATTTTTGCGCGTGGCGCTCAATGAAGAGGCAAGGCCAGGTGCCAAGGTGCGTCCTAGTACACGAAGCTTCCGGTCGCGGTGCCGGCGAGGCCGCCAGATGACGTCGTCGCCGTGACGGAGTACGTGCCTTTCGGATCCTTCCCCCGGTACCGAACGGTGATTTTCGCAAGCCCGCTACTGTTGGTGGTTGCGGTCGAGGTTGAGATCTTGCCGAGCGGGTTGCGAATTGAGAACGAAACCGGCACACCGGACAGGGGAGTTGAGCCTGCCTTCACCGTGGCCGAAATCTGGTACCCGTTGGTCTTGACGATCGACAGGACGACGTTCAGCGATGAAACGACGTTGATCGTCGCCGAAGCCGATCCACCGGGACCCGCTGTGGTCTGCCGCATGACGACCGCATTCACCTGGCCCGTGCCGCTCGTTGTCGGCGTGACCGTCAGCGGCGTGGTGGCCGTGGAGCCCGGAGCAACAATGAGCGACGACTGGCCATACGCCGCGCTCCAGCCTGACGGGACCGTGGCGTCCAGCCCGAACGCGACCGGCGAGCAAGCCGACGCGTTGTCGTTGTTACGGACGCTGAGGGTGACCGATGTTGGTTGTCCGAGTTGCCCCAGGGTGCTTCCCGGCGAGAGGGACACCGTCGGAGCCGCCGGCGTGCAGGGCACTCCCGGATAACTGATCGTCACGAACGCGCCGGCGTTCGTCGCCGACACCGTCGTGATCGCCAGGTCGAGGGAGGGGTCCGTAAATACCTGGCCGGGATCGAGCAGGGAGTCAAACGACGACGACGTTGGCACCAGGTCGATCTGATAGCTGCTGTTGCCGGTCGTTTCCGACCCGCTATGAACCGTCACACCGGGGGCGAACCCGTTGTCGAAGCCAAGCTGCGCCCGGCTCTCGATGTAGTACCAGGTTCGACCACCACCAGAGTCCGTTGATTTCAGAATCCGCAAGGCTTTCGGTCCGCCGTTCGATGGCGTGCCGTATGCCTCGACCCAGTAGGTTCCGGACGAGGTGACGTTCTGGATGCCTGGTGAGCTGCCGTAGTTCAGCCAGCCCAGTCTTTCCTTCTGGAACGCATTGAAATGGCCGATTGAGCTCATCCCCATCATGTCGCGGTCGTCGCCGTACTCCGAATGCGAGCAGCCGGACGTCTCGCATGGCTGCGAGTTCGAGTGGTAATCGCCGAAGTTGTGCCCCAGTTCATGCCCGACGACCTTGACGGCGTAGCTCCCGTTGATCCAGGCGCGAGACGGGTTTCCGCCGATCGTGCCAAGGCCCCACCACGAGCATCCGCCGGACTGCGGAAACGCGTAGATCCGCCGGGAGTACTGGCTCAGGTTCACGCCCTGAGCCGCCGCGGCCTGATCCGCTCGCGAAGCCACCTGGTTGTAGTCGCAGGTACTGTTGGACATCGGCAGCGTGTACCAGCCGAACACGCTTCCGGTCAGCCAGGTCTGGCCGTAGGAATTTTCGAGATAGAAGGCATTCGTCGAATTGAACGTGACGTCCTGCGCCGTGGCGTAGTTGTAGGGAACCGACGGGTTGTCCTGAAAATTGACCAGGATCACGGCAACCCGCTGCTCGCCGAACGTATTGGACGCCGCCAGTGCCATGGCCTGCATCGAACTGGCGGACGAGAGAGTGAGCTCGTTGTTTTGCAGACGCCCGCGCGCCCGCACCCGCGTGCCGCTCAGCATCTCGGGTCCCATGCCGGGAAACCGCAGGCGCACGTGTTTGTCGCCAATCTTCAAGAAGTGGTGGACGCGCGAGCCGGCGACCGAGTCCTCGACCTGAACTTCGAGCTCGCCGTCGAGCTCGGTAGACGGCGACTGGCTCCGGCCGTCGACGCGCCCTGCGCCCTGAGTACGACGTTGACGTTCGATCGGAGGAGCACGAAGGCGATCAACGAGACGCCAACCAGCAGAACCGCCGCGCGGCGACCACTCTCAAATTTGTGAAACATTCCGACTCTCCTGGAGCCAGGGCCGCTGGAGGGGCGCATCAGATCTCGAGCCGCTCCTGACAACCCGAACTTGTGTGAATCACTCGAGGGAGAGGCTCGGCAAGCGGAGTGCCACGCCGCGCCGTGTGTTTTTCTAGGTGACTCGAGGCCGGATTGCGGGGCCGGAACTCGGCGGTAACGAATCTGTTTTGATGGGATCGAAAATGTGCGGCCGTACGCTCGAAGCGGGATTGCCGATCTTGTAATTCCGGATCAGAAATCGAGCTCTTGACTGGACTTGCCGATCAGCACGAGCGTGCGCTCACGGGATCGTCATCAAGGGTGAGCGCACGTACAGGCTGCGCCTAAACCTATGGCGCTTTTCGCTACGCCGTAGCGGCGTGAAGCGGCGGTCAGGTCCCATCGGTTCCGCCCTGCCGCACCCGCTGCACCAGATGGAACGCGGTCTCGCGATGCCGGACATCGCGTCGATCCGAAGTGGGCTCGACGCACGCAGAGTAACCGCAAGCCGGATGAGACCAGCTTAAACCCAGTTCGCCGTAGGACGTGCGCGTGCCGGAGCGGACTCGGAGCGCCGGCTGATGCCACGAAGCCGCCGCGGAAGGAGCGCCGGCGTGCGAGGGCCGGCTTAGCACACTAGAAGCGGCCCGATCCACGCCAGGTCGCACGCGACCAAATGGCCCCAGATCCCACAGCACCGACCAAGAATCGTTCAAGTCACAACGCGGAACTGCGAAAACGCTCTAGCCGCTGTGGCCGCCGACCGCGGCTTTGACGGGCATGGGATCCTGGAGCCTGCCCGGGACCACGCGGAAGCGCTGGAAGGGCAGATGGCAGTCGTGCTTGCGCAGGAAACTCAGGAAGCGCTTGTAGTCCTGCGTCGGCATGTTGAAGAGCTGCACCAGCATCCGGTAGTTGCCGTTCGTGATTTCCAGGCCGATCTGAACGATCTTCCGAAGGTCGGTGCGCGTCAGGTCACGAGACATGAATGGCGGATAGACCGCCGCCCAGAACGACTCGCCCTGCTTGAGCATGTGCGCGGCCAGGTCCTCCGCGCGTGTCGTCGCCCCGATGGAAATGCCGCGCCCCTCCGCGTTGAACGATGGGCGAATCGCCCCGGAGCGCAGGATGTCGGGCGGCAGGTCGGCGTGCTCGATCGTACGCCCGTTCGTCCGGAGCACAATGCGCTCGACGACGTTCTTGAGCTCCCGGACGTTTCCCGGCCACCGATAGGCGACGAGCGCGTCGATGCGCGTCGGCCTCGACCTCCGCTGTGGGAACTTTGTGGAGCTGGCTGTAGAAATTCACGTAGTAGTTGACCAGCAGCGGAATGTCTTCGAGCCGCTCGCGAAGCGGAGGAATGTTCAGGCGGACGACGTTCAGACGGAAGAAGAGGTCCTCGCGGAACGCGCCGGTCTGAATCTGCGATTCGAGATCACGGTTGGTCGCCGTGATGAGCCGCACGTTCACCCGGGTGTGCGCGCGATCCGAGCCGATGCGCTGGATCTCGCCGGTTTCGAGAAAGCGAAGAAGCACCACCTGCATGCGCATGCTCATCTCGCCCACTTCGTCGAGAAAGAGCGTGCCGTTCGACGCCATCTCGACGAGCCCCGGCTTGTCGCGGTAGGCGCCCGTGAAGCTGCCGCGCACGTGGCCGAAGAGCTCCGACTCGAGCAGCGAATCCGGGAGACCCGCGCAATTGAGCGTCACGAGGCTTGCGGCCGTGCGCTGGCTGCGCTGATGAATCAGGCGCGCAACGACCTCCTTGCCGACGCCGGTCTCACCAGTGATCAATACCTTGGCATCGGAACGAGCCGCGGCGTCGAGTTCGGCTTCCAGCGAGCGAATGGCTTCGCTCCGGCCGATCAGACGGACTTCGTGATGTCTAGGCAACAGCGACACGAGTAATCTCCCTGCTTTCCGAGGTTGTACATTTTAGTAAAGAGGTTGTCTGCGCATCGCCCCCGGTGGCTCCCGATGCGCGAGACAAAAATCAGAGGTCTTGCATCCTATCGGGTACAAATGTCATCGTCAACGACGACTGTTGTAATTTTGCACGACATTTTGGTTGCTGTTCGGTTGCCTGAAGGCTCCGTTCGATGACATTCCTGCAGCGTTGCCTCGGACTCGATGGCAGCGACGGGAAGGCAGTCAGACGGAAGTCAGTTCCTCGCGAGACTTTGTTCGACCGGTGCCCGTGGTCCGAATCCTCATCGCGCTCCCACCACCAGGCCACGGAACGCATCTAAATCACGTTAATTGTCTGCTTAATAGGCACATAGCGGTAGCCTGCGTTTTCGCTGCCGGCATCGCTCCGAAGCGGTGGCTCGTTTGCACCAGGGGGGCCGCGTGCTTGAAAGCCATGGAGTGCGCACATTTGGTGGTTGGTCCGGACTTGGACTGGTAGGAGAGCGATGAGGCAGAACGGGCACGTGGAGCTCATTGGGACGAGTCGCGCCATCAGCGACCTCAAGGCCGAAGTGGAGCGCATTGCGCGTTCCGACGCCAAGGTCCTGATTACAGGAGAAAGCGGTGCGGGCAAGGAGGTCGTCGCTCGCGCCATCAACCTGGCCAGTCCGCGCGCCGGCCAGGCGTTCACTCCGGTCAATTGCGCCGGGATTCCGGAAACGCTCCTGGAATCGGAGCTGTTCGGCCACGTCAAGGGCAGCTTCACGGGCGCGTACCGCGACAAGCCCGGGAAGCTCGAGATGTCAGACAACGGGACGATCTTCCTCGACGAAATTGGGGAGATGACCTTAAGAATGCAGGGTCTGCTCCTTCGATTCCTCGAGACCGGCGAGATTCAGAAGGTCGGCGCCGAACGCGTCGCGAAGGTCTCGAACGTCCGCGTGCTCACCGCGACCAATCGAAATTTGCGGGATCTGATTGTCCAGGGTCAGTTCCGGGAAGACCTCTTCTACCGAATCAACGTGATTCACCTGGAAGTGCCGCCCCTGCGCGACCGGCGTCGAGGACATTCCGCTGCTCGTCGAGTTACTTCCTCCGCCGGTTCACGAGCGCCGGCGGGCAACGGCAACGGCATGGGCTCGAACATCCACAGCCCGGTCCGCGCCATCGCGCCCGAGGCCATGGCGATCCTGTGCGAGTACAGCTGGCCGGGCAACGTCCGCCAGGTCGAGAACATCGTCGAGCGGCTGGTCGTCACCGGCCGGCGCGAGCTGGTGCAGCCGAGCGATCTGCCGCACGAGGTGCTGACGCCGGCACACGTCAGCGAAAAGCCCGCGTTCGAGCGACGGCGTACCGTCGCGGACGACTTGTTCAAGAAGCTCGTCCAGGAACGGCAGTCGTTCTGGCAGGCCGTCTATCCGCTGTACATGAACCGCGAGATCACGCAGGACGAACGTCCGCGAGCTCGTGCACAAGGGACTGGAAGAGGCGCGGGGCAACTACAAGATCGTGCTGCGGCTGTTCAACATGGAGACGGGCGACTACAAGCGGTTCCTGAACTTCCTGCGGAAGCACGACTGTCAGCTCCCATTCAAAGAGTACCGGTAAGCGAGTCAACGAGGCGGTCATGACCACAGTGCAGTTGTTGGGATGTTCGGATTGGCGTAGCCATTTTCTGCGTCGGGATGCGTTGCTCGCGCAGGGCGTTGGCCCAAGCGCACAGGCGCAGCCGACTCACCGCGCGCCGGAACGGACGACGCTGCCGGCCGCCGCGCCCGGGACCTCAGCGCCCGCTGCTGCGACGCCCGCCGACCGTGACGCCGCCGCCGGACTATCGTGATTGGACCGGACGACGTGCTGTCCATCGTCTTCTGGAAGGACAAGGAGATGACGATGGACGTCGTGGTCCGGCCCGACGGCAAGATCTCGCTGCCGCAGCTCAACGACGTTCAAGCCGCCGGGCTGACGCCGGACCAGTTGCGCGAGGGCGTGCTGGCCGCCGCGACCAAGTTCTACGTGGACCCGAGCGTCAACGTCGTGGTCAAGCAAATCAACAGCCGGAAGTTTTACATCACGGGCGAAGTCGCGAAGCCCGTCCGCGTACCCGCTGACGGGACGGTTGACGGTCGTCCAGGCGATTGCGCTCGCCGGCGGGCTGAACGAGTTCGCCAAGTCGGACGAGATTGCGGTGATCCGGACCGAGAACGGCAAGTCGATGCGGTTTCGCGTGAACTACAAGGACATCATGAAGGGCAAGAACATGCAGCAGAACATCGAGCTGCATGTCGGGGATACGGTCGCGGTTCCGTAGCGCATCGGAGCAATGCGAATCTTGTTGGCCCTCGTGGTTGGTTTTATGACCGGTGCGCCGTCGCTGGCGTGGGCGCAAACGACGGCCACGGCTGGAGCGACGCAAAGGCGGGCGAGCGCGCCCTGTTCGGTGGTGGCGTGGGTAACGCGGAGCAGGTGTTGAGCATGGGATCGAACGCCGGCGTGTCGTTCTTCCAGACGCTGACCGACCTGCCTCCGTCACGATCGACGGGCGAAGCTGTGCCAACGACCACTCGCATTTCGCGAGGCGTCTGCCTCGCTCGCCTATTCGCTCGATCGTGCCGTACGCCCAGGTGGGGGCGTCCGTGACCGGTTTCTCGTACTATCAGCCGCCTCCGCGCAAGCAGTGGTTCAATGATTACAGTTTCGGCGCAAACGCCGGCACCGGCCGAACGTGGCGCATTTCTCCGCGGTCACAGCTGTCCGTCGGTCAGGCCGTCAGTTTTCAGCCGGCATATCAGGAGTTACTTCCGAACGGTTCAGACTTTGGTATCCGCCGACCCGTCGCAGATCTTTCCGCCCGACGTCGCCGCATTTGACGGCCAGATCCTGAGTTCGACCAGTAACGCGGGCTTCGACTACGACTTGTCGAGACGCGTGGCCTTCTACAGTTCGTATGCGCTGGACGGACACTGGACGTTTGGACGTGAGGACGCGTTCGATCGTGTCGGACACGCGGCTACGTCCGGCGTCAGCGTGGCCCTCACCAGACACCTCAGCGTGCGCGGAGGCTACCGTTTCGACGCGACCCGACAGGGGACGAGCCCGGCACGCCGTACGTTCGGACGCAGGGCGCTCGATGTCGGCATTGACTACAACCGCGGTGGAGGACTTCGGCTCACTCGCCGAACCAACGTGTCGTTTGGCGTCGGGCTCGGAGTCAACTGTCGACAGCCTCGGTGACCCAGCGCTACTTCGTCCTGGGCAACATCGACCTGGTCCACGAGATCGGGCGCACGTGGAGCGCATCGGCTGGATATTCGCGCAATCATGGATTTTTCGAGCTTGTTCCTGGAGCCGATGTTGACGGACGACGTCTTCGCGGATTTCGGCGGGCTGATCTCGTCGCGCCTCTCGTTCCGATCCGCCATCGGCTACACGCGCAGCGCGGTCGGGTTCGCCGGCGGCGAGAACAGGTACGACAGCGCCCATGGTTTGGTCGGACTCCAGACGGGACTGACGCGTTATATCGCGCTCGGGTGTCAACTACACCTATTACTACCGCTCGATTGGACAGGCTCTCGAGCTGCCGAGCGGGCTTACCGATCACGCGGAAAGTCAGGCCGTGCACGTCTTCGTGAGCGCCTGGGCGCCGCTCTACTCAGCGCATGAGGAGACCGAATGGTACCCGGTAAGAAGTACACGCCGGAGGACATACTGCTGATCCTCCGCCGCCGTTTCTGGCTCGTGCTCATCCCGTTTGCCATCGTCTCGGCGGCGACGGCCGTCTACGCGCGAAGGTTGCCGAATCTCTACCGGTCGGAAGCCACTGATTCGCGGTGATGCCGCCGCGCGTGCCGGAAAGCTTCGTTCGGTCGGCCGTGACCAGCCGGATCGAGGATCGGCTGCCCGCCATTCAGCAGCAGATCATGAGCCGCACCCGGCTCGAGCGGATCATCACAGACCTCAACCTGTATCCGGACGAGCGCCGGTTCGGCATCATGGAGGACGTCGTCGAGCAGATGCGGCGCGCGCGATCACCGTGAGCATCGTGCAGCGGGGAGGCGTTCAGAGTGCGGCTTCGTCGGCCAGGATCCGCGGACGGTATTGAGGGTCGCCGAGCGGCTGTCCTCGCTGCTTCATCGAAGAGAGCCATGCGAGATCGCGAAGTGCTCGTCGAGGGCACCGACTCAGTTTCTCGAGTCGCAGCTCGAAGAGGCGAAGCGCCGGCTCATCGAGACCGAACAGAAACGTGAAGAGTACCGACGCCGATACGCCGGCGAGCTGCCAGACCCAGATCGAGACCAATCTCCAGGGCGTGCAGAGCCGTCAGCTCCAGATCCAGGCGATCCTCGAAGCCGTGGACCGCGATCAGGAGCGTCGCCTGCTGGCCGACAGGCAGCTCGCGGACCTCGAAAGCGCCGCGGCCGCCGATCCGGGGACCGGTCGAGACGGCCGACCGCGGACGGTGGCACGACCGCTCAGCGTCTGGCGGCCGCGCGGGCCCTGCAGGCTCAGATGCTCCTGACGCTCAAGCCCGAACACGCGGACGTCAAGCGGATCAGCGCAACGATCGCCGATCTGGAGAAGCAGCTGGAAACGGAGTCGCTCGAAGCACCCATCTCGGCCGGTGGCGGCGCCAGGTTGAGCCCCGCCGCGCAGCTTCGCGAGAAGCGCATGGCCGATCTTCGGGCACAGATCGAGCAGGTGGAGCGTCAAACCGCCCGCAAACCTCGAGGACGTCGAGGAGTTGCGGAAACAGGCCGGCGAGTATCAGCGCCGGGCGGAGTCGGGCCCGACGCGTGAGACCGAGATGGTCGAGCTCAACCGCGACTACAACACCCTCCAGGGCATCTACACGAGCCTGCTCGGCAAGAAAGAAGAGGCCAACATTGCGGCCAATCTCGAGCGCCGCCAGATCGGCGAGCAGTTCAAGCTGGTTGACGCGGCCCGCCTTCCGGAACGGCCGTTCAGTCCCGAATCGCGACGCGGTACAACCTGATGGGCATGGGGGCGGGGATTGCCATCGGCCTGGCGCTCGTTGCGTTACTGGAATACCGAAAGGTCAGCCTGCATACCGACGACGAAGTCTACGGGAGTCCTTGGGCTTCCCGTGCTGGCCGTGGTCCCCCTGATGCAATCGGACACAGGAACGCCGGCGACGCACGAAGTTCAGGTTCGTCATGCACGCCGGCCTCAGTGGCATCGTGCTGGCCTGCGGCGCCGTGCTCGCGTACACGTTCCTTCGCTGAGGTCACATGTACGAGCAATTCTTCGGTTTTCGCGAACGGCCGTTCCGTGGCTCGGGCCCCGCGGCCAGTGGCGTCGCTATAGGCTGACGAGAACACGATTCTGCCGGACCGGTTCAGGCAGAAAGATCATGAGAGGGGAATCAGTCCGGAAGCGACGCCGATGACTAAGGGCGGCAGCTTGGCGGTAAGCGGCGTGGAAAGCACTCACGAGAATGTCTCGGTCACTGCCGTCGGAAACGCGGGTGCAGGCCGATTCGCGAGAGCGCGTGGCGCCACAGATGACCACACATCATCAATCTAGGCGTTTTTGAGGCGTCCAGCCTTTTCCAATGGAACAGAGCTGACACTACGGCGGCTTCAGCAACACTGCCGACTCTCGACGAGGGCCCCGAGCGCAAACTCACGAGAGAAATGCGCTATCGGACGGAAGACCTCTGCCGGCTCGCCTTTCTCTTTTCGGACTCCTTCGCAATTTTAGGCGCCCTTGTTGCAGCTTACTACATCCGTTTTGACTTCCTGCGGCGAGTCTCTGCCGCCAGATTTCATTCTGGCACCCTCAGGCGGCAATCTCGCGAATTACGTGCCTAGCATTCTCCTGGGTGCGGCCATCCTGTTCCTCATTCTGTTCGGGACTGGAGCCTATGACAGCCGGGTGCTCCTGCGGTTTCGTCGGTCTTTCTTTCTCCTTCTGAAATCAGTTCTTATCTGGTTCATCGCCTTCGCAGGTGTTTCGTTCATCCTCGAGTTCGACGCAGACCTCAGTAGGGTTTACATAATAATTTGCTCGGGCCTACTTGGTGACCTTTCTAGGTTATTCTCGCTTTATCGTGCAGCGGGTCGCCGTCAAAGCCGGTGTCACCGGCGTCCTGCGTCGACAAATTCTCTTTGTTGATTGGACGGCCAAAACCGCCCGAATCGCTCGAGCTGTGATCAACGATCGTTGGAACCCTTACGAAATCGTTGCCTGCGCTCCGAACAGAAAAGGTCACTTTACCTCTCCGCCGCCCGCCGGTATACCTACCCTACGGAGCTATCAAGAGGTCAGTCTTCTTTGTGAACGCGGCCTCGTCGATATTGTGATTCTTGCGGACGGCCGACGCGCCAACGAGGATGTCTTAGAATTGGCGCGCGAATGCGAGAAGAAGATGGTGGACTTTATGGTGATACCTTCAGGTTTTCAGATTCTGCTTTCCTGTCTGGAGCTAAACACCATAAGCGGTGTGCCGCTTTTGGGGGTCACTAAATTGCCTCTTAACAATCCCTTCAATTGGGCGCTGAAACGAGCAATTGATATCGTTGGATCGCTTGTTGGACTGATTCTAAGCGCTCCGATCATTGCTCTCTATGCACTGCTCGTCTACTTGGAGTCTCCAGGGCCAGTTTTCTATCGGCAACTTCGCGTCGGCCGTCGCGGCCGCCACTTTTACATCCTCAAAATTCGCAGCATGAAGCTTGATGCTGAAGATGCCTCAGGACCCCGCTGGGCGACTCACTTCGATGAACGGACCTTGAAAATTGGCGCTTTCATGCGTCGCTGGAACATCGATGAACTTCCCCAGTTCTGGAACGTCCTCAAAGGTGATCTCAGTCTCGTCGGGCCACGACCCGAGCGCCCTGAACTGATCAAGAGGTTCCGCGAGGAGGTGCTCTACTACAATGCGCGGCACAATATCATCCCTGGGATGACCGGTTGGGCCCAGGTCAATGGCTTCCGGGGGGACACAGACCTAAGCGAACGCATTCGTTGCGATATCTATTACATCGAAAATTGGAATCCACTTCTGGACATCCAGATCATGTTGATGACTTTCTTTCGCTGGGAAGGAGCCCATTGATCTGCTCCCAAAGTATCGACCCGGGCTTTCAGTGCGATGCGCGGCCCCTCGTGTAACTAGGTTCCACTCCTGAGTCCTCATTCAATGTCCAACATTAGCAGTATTTCAGATCCTCGTGTTGCTGGGCACCTTTCCACGGCGACGAAGCGTGTAGTTCAAGAACTCGGCTCAACGACAAATGACTCGAGGATATCGCCGCAGCGTGCCCCTCTTCCTGTGCGCATATACACGCCGGAACCCGCACTTGGACATCCCGTTCGTCTCATCCGTGAAATGGCTGTCGACATCTGGTCCGGACGCGAGTTGGCGTGGCGCCTATTCATTCGCGACCTCAGTGCGTCGTATCGTCAGGCTTGGTTCGGCTATGCCTGGGTCTTTCTCCCCCCTCTCGCAAACGCTCTCACGTTTGTCTTTCTCTATTCTCAAGGCCTCTTTGCGACAAGTGCGACTGAGGTCCCTTATGCGGCCTTCGCCATGATCAGCACCCTTCTCTGGCAAGTATTTGTGGACGCCATAAACTGCCCGGTCTCGTCGCTCCTGCAGGCTAAGCCCATGCTTACAAAGATCAACTTTCCTCGAGAGGCAGTCCTCATCGCTGGACTCGGAATGGTTATTTTCAATTTCCTGATCCGCCTAGGTCCTGCTTGTAGGGGTAATGCTTTGGTTCAGAGTGCCAGTCACGCTGTCGATTCTCCTATTTCCGCTCGGGGTTACGGCTCTGGTGACGTGCGGTTTCGCGGTTGGACTGGCTATCAGCCCAATTGGGACTCTGTACGCAGATGTCAGTAAGGCGCTTCCAATGGTCACAAGCTTTTGGATGTTATTGACGCCCGTCGTCTATCCGCCAAAAGTGACAGGTCTTGCAGGCGCGTTTACTGCATGGAATCCCGTGAGTCCGCTGATCATCACAACACGGCAATTCCTTATCGGCGATTCGCCAGAATTTCTTCTGCCGTTCGCCTTGGTCTTCGGTGGATCACTTCTTGTCGCCCTCTGCGGATTAATCGCTTTCCGCCTTACAATGCCACACTTGATTGCGCGAATGGGAGCCTAGACCAAGCGAGCCATGAGCAATTCAGAATGTGCGGTTAGCTTTGCGAATGGCTTGCAGCGTTTCGGCCGCTTGACTCCGCGAGCGCGACAATCCAATTGCGGTATCAAGGTTCGACTTTTAGTCCAGCCGCGATGAACACTGCTGCGGATTCTTCGCCAGAAGTTCTTGTTCACGTCCAAGGCGTGTCCAAGAAGTTCTGCCGCGACCTAAAGAAGTCGCTCTGGTACGGCGTTAGGGATTTGGCTACGGAACTTAAGCTATTCCAAAATCGAACGCCAGGGAAAGGATCAGCACAGCGGCGCTCGCGCTTGCAATACACTTCGCGAAGCAGAATTCTGGGCGGTCAACAACGTTTCGTTCGATTTACGTCGTGGCGAGTGTCTCGGTTT
>CAVTYZ010000012.1:0-229622 GCA_963739035.1 uncultured Acidobacteriota bacterium
AGCGAGCGCCTTCACGGGAGGCGAGAAGGTCTCACGGAGGACGTCCGAATCCGCGCCCTTCGGCCAGTACTTGTCGCGGGACCCGCTCGTCAGCGCAAAGTTCGTGACGTAGGCGCCGGGTTCCTCACCGCGAATCGGACGGTAGTACAGCAGCCGAAGGTCGGGCCGCAGGTTGCCCACGACCGGGTGGAGCTTGTCGGCCAGGAACTTGTCGAAGGCCTCACGCCGGTCGGCCCGCACGCGCGCGTAGTGCAGGCCGAGCACGTCCACCTCAGGCATCGGCGCCTTCACCGTTTGCGGCGCCACGAGGTGATACTCCACGAATTTTCCCGGCCCGGTCACGAACGACGCGAGCATCGGCCGGAAGTCCCCGGCCTTCGCGGTGATGGCCGCCGAGAAGGGGTAGTCGCCGGACGGCGACGCGTATTCCTTGTGCCGCGCCACGGTGTCGGTCGTCCACACGACCATGTACTGTCCCGGCTTGTTGCCGCGGTCCTTCCGGACGAGCCGGCCAATCATGCCGGGCGTCGCCTTGTTCCAGGCCGGAAGGATGTGGCCATTCAAGTGACTCTCGAACGCCTTGGTATCCGCGCCCTTCTGCAACTCTGGAATGTAGAACACCATCACCTGTCCAAGCCTCATCGTCTGGGCCTCGGCGACGGATGGCGATGCGAACAGGAGGTACAGCGGCAGCACAGGCGAGAACGGCTCGTCTCATCGTGAAGGCTCCTTGAAAGCGATGTAGGATGTTACACCTCTTGAGTAAGGCCCTGATACCGCTTGCGGGCGGAGACTTGTCATGACACGACTGGTGTGCGTATTCGTGCTTCTTCTGGCTGTGGCCGTCAGCGGACAGCAGGGACCCAGCGACACTCTCGCGGGCCTCAAGCCGGCTCCCGGCCTCGCAGTCACACTCTTCGCGGCCGAACCCGACGTACAGAACCCGACGGACCTGACCGTGGACGAACGCGGCCGGGTATGGGTGCTCGAGGGCGTGAACTATCGGCGCCAGTCGCGCATGCAGCCGGACCTTCGGCCCGAGGGTGACCGCATCGTCATCCTCGAGGACACGGACAACGACGGGCAAGTCGGATCGGACCAAGGTGTTCGACCAGGGCCCGCACCTCCGCGTTCCGCTCGGCATCGCGGTCCTCGGCGACAAGGTCTACGTCTCGCAGTCGCCGGACATCACCGTCTACACGAAGGACGCAGAACGACAACATCCTCGAAGAAGGAAGTCCTGCTCACGGGCTTCGGCGGCGTCGACCACGACCACGGCCTGCACGCCGTCGTCTTCGGGCCCGACGGCAAGCTCTATTTCAACCACGGCAATACCGGCTTCGACATCACCGACAAGTCGGGCAAGCGTTTCGTCTCGCAGGGCACGGCGCAGGAAGGCAATCGCGAGGGCTACTTCCAGGGCGTCGCGCTGCGAATGAACCCGGACGGCACGGGCCTCGAAGTGCTCGTCGCAGAACTTCCGCAATCCGTACGAGCTCGCGGTCGACTCGTTCGGCAACGTCTACCAGACCGACAACGACGACGACGGCAACGAGATGGTGCGGCTGAACTACCTCGTCGAGGGCGGCAACTACGGGTTCCGGGGACCGCTGAACAAGCACCTGGCTCGAGGACCGCGGCACTCACTGGCACCAGGAGCTGCCCGGCGTCATGCCGAACCTGCTGCGTCTCGGCGCCGGCTCGCCCTGCGGCCTGCTCGTCTACGAAGGCACGCTGCTGCCGGCGAAATACCGCGGACAGGTGTTCCACGCGGAAGCGGGCAAGCGCATCCTCGCGATGTACACGATCTCGAACGAAGGCGCGGGATATCGCGCCGTGAGCGAGGACGTGCTGAACACGGGCGCCGACACGTGGTCGCGCCCGTCGGACGCCGCCGTGGCGCCCGGACGGCGCCGTCTTCGTCGCGGACTGGTACGACCCGGGCGTCGGCGGTCACAACATGGGCGACATGGAAGGAAATCGCGGGCGCGATATATCGTGCTCGCGCCGACTGGCAACAGGCCGACCGTGCCGGCGCTCGATCTCGACGTCCGACGCGGGACTGACCGCCGCGCTGTCGTCCGCCAACCCGACGCGTCAGTACCTGGCGTATCAGGCGATCAAGGCCAAGGGCCAGGCGGCCGCGCCGCTGCTTCAGGCGATGTGGAGGCAGGGCGATCCGATCGTCCGCGCCCGCGCGCTCTGGATGCTCGGCGGGCTCGGCGCCGATGGTCAGCGCGCGATTCAGGAAGCGATGAAGGACCAGGACCCGCGATTCCGCATCCTGGCTCTGCGCGTGGCGCGGCTGCACGGCGCCGACATGCTGGCGACCGCGCGGCCGCTCGTGCGCGACGCGTCACCGCAGGTGCGTCGCGAAATCGCGCTGATGCTGCAGGATCCGACCACGATGCTGCCGGCGTACCTCTATCCCGAAGCAGGTGGAACCGCCCGCCGAGTGGCTCGAGGCGATGACCGGCGCTCATCGCGCAGTACGACGGCACGCGACCGCTGGTATCTCGAAGCGCTGGGCATCGCCGCGCGGGGCCGCGAGGACGCGATCTACGCGCGGATGAAGAGCCAGGGCAGCGCGCGCATCACGCCGGCGCAGGCGGGCATCCTCTGGGAACTGCGGCCGCGGACGGCGCTGCCTGATCTCGTCGCCGCGCGATCAACGACTCGTCGCTCCCGGAGACGGACCGCGCGATGGCGATCGACACGCTCGGGCAGATGCAATGGCCGGAAGCGGCCCGCGCGCTCGAAGCGTTCATCACGGCGCCCGAACGTGCCGACGCCGCTGGTCGAACGGGCCTTCAATAACTACAGCCACCAGTTGTTCAGCTTGTGGATGGATGCGCGCACGAGCGCCGCGCTGCCCGACGTCATGAAGAAGGGGTTCTCGCTGCCCGGCACGCAGAGCGCCGCGGTCACGGTGGCCGACGCGCTCGGCGATCGCCAGTACCTGCCGCAGCTGATTGCGTTTGCGAAACAGGAATCAGCGAACGCCGACGCGCGCTCGCTCGCCATCGAATCCGTCGCCACGGCTCGAGACGCGCAGTACCTGTCGGACTTCCAGGCGCTCGCGGCCGCTGGCGTCCCGGCCGTGCGCGTGTCGGCGATTCGAGCCGTCGGCGTGCTCGGCCGGCAGGGCCCCCCGCCCGCGCAGGGTCAGCCGCCGGCGCCAGCGGCCGTCGATCCGTCGTCGGTCGTCGTGTCGTGGGCACAGGGGATCGCGCTCAGCAATGCGCCAAACGAGGTGCGCGTCGAGGCGCTGCGAGTGATGGGCCAGTCGGTGCCCGGCCTGAACGCCATGCTCGACCTGGCCGAGAAGGGGCAGGTGCCGCCCGAACTCGTGTCGGTCGCGCGAAACCTCGCGAACAACGCGGCGCCGCCGCCGGCGCCAGGCCGACGCGGCCAGGCACAGTCGCCGGTGACGATGCGTGCGGATCCGACCATGCCGACGGATCCGGCCTACGTCGCGATTCGCACTCGCGCCGCGAAGATTCTGCCGATGCCCAGCGCGCGGCGCATTCCGACGGCCTTCGCGCTCGACCTGAACTACGCGGGCAAAGCGGAGGACGGCAAGAAGGTGTTCGACATCGACGCCGGCTGCGCCGCCTGCCACAGCCTGGGCGGCGCCCGAAAGATTGGACCCGGACCTGTCGAAGATCGGCGCGAAGTTCGGCAAGCAGGCGATGCTCGACAACATCGTGAACCCGAACGACGCGATCCAGTTCGAGTACGTGCAGACGACGTTCACGATGGCGAACGGGGAACAGCTGGTCGGCCTTGTCGGCGAGCGAGTCGGGCGGTCAGATTACGCTCCGGATCGGCGTCGACCAGGAGCGCCGCATCCGCGCCGCCGAC
Source organism: uncultured Acidobacteriota bacterium (assembly GCA_963739035.1). Taxonomy (GTDB): domain Bacteria; phylum Acidobacteriota; class Vicinamibacteria; order Vicinamibacterales; family SCN-69-37; genus CAVTYZ01. The sequence goes on from CAVTYZ010000012.1 coordinate 3,865, forward strand.
GTCAAGTCGCGCCAGGAGAGCCGCGTCTCGCCGATGCCGGAGGGACTGCTGGACGCGCTGTCGCTTCAGCAGATCGCGGATCTGTTGGAGTACTCTGGCGACGCTGAAGTAAGGCTCAGGGCTCACGGCTTAGGGCTCAAGGCCAGAACGCGGTCCTGAGCCCTAAGCCCCGAGCCTCGAGCCTGTCGTCTACTTTCCCGAATAGTCCGTCGTCGTCATGAACACCGACTTCGACCTTCGTCGTCAGCGGGCCGTTCGCTTCGGACGCGGCCTTGGCTTTGACCCATTCCGGATCAGCTCTGGAAAGTCGCTCCAGAACTTCTTCGCGGCCTCGCGGCTGGCGTGAGGGATCACGTAGATCAGCGTGTTTCCCACCAGCGGACCTTCGGTCGGCGTCCAGTAGATGATGTTCTTCACGCCGTGCTTTGCGAAGATGCGCACGGTGTGGTCACGAAAGCGGGCATTCAGCGCATCGAACTTTCCCGGGCGCTGCGGTGTAGGTGCGGAGCTCGTACACGCGGCCGGCCGCCTGGGCCTGGACCGTCGGCGCCGCGGTGAACTGATGCACGGCGCACCCGCCGGCGAGCGCAAGCGTGACGGCGGCGAGCAGACAAGAACCTTGCGAGAGGCATCGGGTGCTCCTTGGTAAGCGGACCGAAACTCTAACATGGCTGAGGTTCGGAGGTTCGAGGGTACGGAGGTTCGGAGGCGAAAGGAACCATCTGGCGCTGGCCGGCTCCTTGGAAAGTCGACGTCGTAAGAGCATTCCAGTCGCCTCCGAACCTTCGAACCGGCGAACCTTCGCACCGCAACGCGAAGCGTCCGTAGAATGCGAAGCGCCCACCTATAAAATAGGCGTCGAGGAAACCCGATGAGAAACCACGTCGTAACGTTGGTCCCGTTTGCGGTGGCGGTGATGGTGGCGATGATGGCGGGGAGGCGTGCCGCCAGACGCCCGGAGATGCGCCGCCGGCGGCGACGACGGCGGCCGCAGGCCTGCAGCCAGACGACGACTGGTATTCCGGATTCCGCGCCGGCCGATCGGTCGTGCGCTCGAGCGCACGGCATGGTGGCGTCCAGCCAGCCGCTCGCGTCGCAAATCGGGCTGGAGGTGCTGAAGCGCGGCGGCAACGCCGCGGACGCGGCGATCGCGATGGCGGCCGCGCTGAACGTCACCGAGCCGAACATGACCGGGATCGGCGGCGACGCGTTCGCGATGGTGTACTGGTCGAAGACGAAGACGCTCGAGGCCCTGAACTCGACCGGACGCGCGCCGCACGCGCTCACGCTCGACTACTTCTCGTCGAAGAACATGACGCGCATGCCGACGACCGGCATGGCGTCGATTACGGTCCCAGGCGCCGTGGAGGCCTGGACCAAGCTCCTGGACAAATACGGCACGATGAAGTTCGCCGATCTTCTCCAGCCGGCGATTGCGCTCGCGGAGAATGGATTTCCGGTCGCCGAGAAGATCGCGGAAGACTGGATTCCGGAGGTCGGCAAGCTGAAGGAGACGCCGGCCGCGGCGTCGACGTACCTCGTGAACGGCGGCGCGCCACCGCCCGGCACCATCTTCGTGCAGAAGAACCTGGCGAGGTCGCTCCGCACCCTCGCGCAGGGTGGGCGCGATGCGTTCTACAAGGGCCCGCTCGCTCAGGCCATCGTCGACTACTGCAAGGCGAACGGCGGGTTCCTCTCGATGCAGGACTTCGCCGAGCACACCTCGGAATGGGTGCAGCCGATTTCGACGACCTACAAGGGCTACACGCTCCACGAGATGCCGCCGAACAACCAGGGGTTGACGGCGCTCATCCTGCTGAACATCCTCGAGGGCATCGACCTCGCGTCGATGAAGAACGACCCGGTCCGCTACTACCACACGCTGATCGAGGCGACGAAGATCGCGTTCTCCGATCGTAACCGCTACATCGCGGATCCGGCGTTCTCGAAGGCGCCACTCCCGCAGCTTCTGGCGAAGGACTACGCGGCCAAGCGCCGCGCGCTCATCAATCCGCAGCAGGCGATTGATCCGCCGCCGTACGGCGAGTTCAACCTCGGCGCGGACACGACGTACTTCACGGTGATCGACAAGGACCGGAATGCCGTCTCGTTCATCAACAGCATCTTCAACGCCTTCGGATCGGGCATCGTGGCCGGCGACACCGGCATCATGCTGCACAACCGCGGCACGGGATTCTCGCTCGCGACCGGGCATCCGAACATCTACGCGCCCGGCAAGCGGCCGTTCACGACGCTCGTGCCTGCCATGGTGACCAAGGATGGCCAGCTGGTGCTGTCCTACGGCGTCATGGGCGGTGACATCCAGACGCAGGGACACGTCCAGGTGCTCCTGAACATGGTCGAGCGCGGCCTCAATTTGCAGGAGGCGATCGACGCTCCGCGCGTGCGCTACATCACCGGCAAGGAAGTGATGATGGAAGACGAGCTGACGCCGGCGGTGATCGACGGCCTGGTCAAGCTCGGCCACGTGCGCGCCTTGCCGCCGAGCGGCCTGCGCCACCGCATCTTCATGGGCGGGGGCCAGGCGATCATGGTGGACCTGGCGACCGGCGCGCTCTGGGCGCCTCTGACTCGCGCAAGGATGGAATAGCGCTCGGGTACTGACGTGGACAAGTTCGAAGTGAGAAGTTAGAAGTCAGAAGCAACTGGACGCATGCGCCCGACACGGCAAGCGCCCAGTAGCTTCTGACTTCTACCTTCTAACTTCGAACGTTGACGTCTATCTATAGAAGGGCGCGTCTTTCAGCCAGCGCGGCCCGTAGATGGGCATCGGCGCGCCGACCTCGAGTGCTCCGAGGTCCGGCGCCTTGCCCGAGAAACCATCGTTGACGTTCGGCAGGCGCGCGCCGGCGTCGACGGCTTTGCCGCCCGCCTTCAGCGTGAAGTTCAGATTCGATCGCCTCGAACGGCCGGCCGGGCTGGGATGAGTCGGGCCGCGGTGGGGCCGCGCAGCGACTCGAAGATGTCGTAGTCCACTTCGATGCCGTGCGTTTCCTGCGCCGGTCGCCTTGGCCAGGTCCGCGAGTGTCGCGAAGTCCTGTCCCTGGTTCTGCGGCGCGTCGTAGTCCACCATCATGCCCGGCTTCGGCCCGAACCACGTGTACTGCGCCTTCGCGCCCGGGTTCGGCCGGAAGCCGTCGTAGTCGTACGTCGAGTACGCCGTCGGGCCGCCGAGCACCGAGATGCCGATCGGGCGCGTTCGTGCCGAGGAACAGGTTGTTGCGGAAGTGCGCGTTCGACACGCGCTGCGCCGTGCGGTTCTCCGCGATGATCGTGTTGTGGTACACGATGACGCCGGCCGGGTTGCTGAACTTCAGCGCGACGGGCGTGTTGTAGACGACGTTGCGGATGTAGTACGCCGGCCCGCCGAAGATCGGCTGCGCGCTGAGCCCGGTGTGCGCGGCATTGACGCCGCGATTGCGCATGACGCGGATGTTGTGGACGCCGCCGTCGGCCTCGATGAAGTCGTCGCCGGTGACGTGGATGTCGTTGTTGTAGATGTCGATCGCCACCGCCCGGTCGTTCGGGTTCGCGTCCGGCACGCCGTGCGTGCACACGGAAATGCCGTCGTGGAAGAACGCGACGGCGTTGTGCGCGATCACGTGGCCCGAGCCGTACACCTTGATCGCGAAGTAGCTGTTGATCTGATGCGCGCCGTAGTTGGCGGGACCGGCCCAGCCGAGCACGCGACGCGGATCGTCGCGGCCGATGAAGACGTTGTCGGCGATGTAGAAGTCCTTCGACCCGGCGAACTGCGTCGTCACGCCCACGCCGACGCCCTCGATCCGGTTGTTGCGAACGGTCGAGCCCCTTCGCGCCCGCGACGTCCTTCACGCCGGCCCAGAAGGCGACCTCGGCGTTGCGAATCGTGAGGCCTTCGAAGATGTGGTAGTCGGCGGCCATCACGTCGAACAGCCGGAACGCGCCGTCGCCGTCGAAGATCACCTCGCCGTCGCCGGCGGCCTTGATCGTGATCGGCTTCTCCGGCGTGCCTTTGGCCGTCAGCAGATACGTGCCGTCGAACGTCAGGCTGTACGGATCGACGTAGTTGCGCCGGTCGCCCTTGTAGAGTCCCGCGTGTACGAGGATCGACGTCGCCCGGCTGCGCCTTGCTGCTGGTAGACGACGTTCCAGTCGCCGGTGCCGGCGCCGGCGTAGGCGGCCATCAGGCCGGTGAAGTTCGGCTCCTGCTTCGCGCCCTTCCAGGTGAGCGGATAGACGTGGAGCACGCGTCCGCCGGCGGGCGTCTTCGGCTCGGCGCGCGTGCGCACCGTCGGCGTCTGGACCGCCTGTCCGCGGACGCCGTCCGGATCCTTCATCGTCAGGCGGACTTCGTACGAGGTGTCCGGCGTGAGGTCGAGCACGCTGCCGGCGAAGCGGTCGGGCACCGTGTAGGGCGCGCGGAAGATCCGTTCGCCGCCCATGCGGAGGAGCGGCAGCGCCTCCGACCACGCCGTGTCGCCGGTCTTCCGGTACGCGACGTCGACCGTCGCGTTCCGGTTCGCGTCGCCGGTGATCGCCCACTCGAAGCCGAGGTTGATGAGCGTCGCGGGCTCGACGACGAACTGGCCGGCGGTCACGGCGTTGTCGGCCTGTGCCGCGCTTCCGCCAATCGGCAGACCGGACACGAGCAACCAACTGAACGCAGCCGTGGCCCTCAGCACTCTCATGACATCCTCCGCTCTTGATGGTGTGGGGAGAGTGTATCGCGGGTGCGCAGGCGCTGCGTGGTAGCATCCGGGCCGCAATCGAGGCAGATTTGCCACGATACGTCATCGAGCTACAACATCTCGACAGCATTCCGCTCGGCGTCATTCGCCGCCGCGTGAGCCGCGGCGAGTTGTCGCGTGTGGTCCCCGAGTGCTGCGGACTTGGTCTGGAATGTCGCCCGCGCACAACAGGCGAAGGCGGGTCGCCACGTCGCCATCTATTGGGACGGAACGATCCGCCTCGAGGTGGGCGTCGAGCTGCAAGGGCCGTTTGTCGAGCAGGATGGGGTGGTTCGATCGGCGACACCCGCCGGCCTCGTCGCATCGACCACGCACTTCGGCCCGTACGGCGGCCTTGGCGCCGCGCACCATGCGGTTCGTGAATGGTGCGAGGCCAACGGTCACCGGCTCGCGGGCCCGAACTGGGAGATCTACGGGCACTGGCTGCCCGAGTGGAACGACGATCCCGCCGAGATCCGCACGGACGTCTACTATCAGGTCGGGAACGCGCCGTGAGCCCCGGAGTATTGCGCCCCCACAGCCCCTGCGCTACCCTGAAGGCCCCATTTCCAGAAGAGGACGGGCCCATGTCAAGCATGACGAGCCACACCGCTCTCAAGATTCTTGGCCTCGCGTCGGTAGTGTTCCTCGGCACGATCGTGACCCTCAGCGCGCGCCAGAAGGCAATGCCGCGCAGGCTGTCGCGATCGACGCCGATGACATCGGCGGCGTCGTTACCGGTCCCAAAGGGCCTGAAGCCGGCGTCTGGGTCATCGCCGAAACGTGCCGACCTTCCGACCAAGTTCGCCCGCATCGTCGTCACCGACGACAGCGGCCGGTACGTCGTTCCGGACCTGCCAAAAGCGAAGTATCAGGTCTGGGTGCGGGGCTACGGCCTCGTGGACTCGCCAAAGACCGCGGCGACGCCGGGCAGCGGCTGGCGCTGAAGGCGGTCGTCGCGCCGAACCCGCGCGCCGCGGCGGAGTACTACCCGGCCGGTTACTGGCTGTCGCTGATGCAGGTGCCGCCGCAGAGCGAGTTCGAGGCCACCGGCGACGCGCGGAACGGCATCAACCCGAACTTGCAGGCATCAGGGCGACTGGGTGCGGTCAGATCAAATCGGGCGGCTGCACGGCGTGCCACCAGCTCGGCACGCGCGGCACACGGCGGATCTCGCCGGACCTCGGCGAGTTCACCACGTCGATCGCCGCCTGGGAACGCCGCCTCCAGTCGGGCCAGGCTGGCGCGCAGATGACCAACCAGTTGAACCAGTTCGGCCGCGAGCGCGTGCTCCAGATCTTCGCCGACTGGACCGACCGCATTGCGGCCGGCGAAGTGCCCGCGCAGCCGCCGCGCCCGCAGGGCATCGAGCGCAACGTCGTGGTCACGAGCGTGGGACTGGGCGGACTCGAAGGTGTACCTGCACGATCTCGTCTCGACCGATCGGCGCAATCCGACGATCAACGCCAACGGACCGATCTACGGCGCGCTCGAGCTCGCCGCCGACTACGTGCCCGGTGCTCGATCCCGTCAAGAACGCGATCAGCGAGATCCGATTGACGCCGCGCGATCCGAAGACGCCGACGCCGTCGCCGCTCATGATTCAGCCGTCGCCGTACTACGGCAACGAAGTGCTGTGGACGAGCCAGACCAACGTGCACAACCCGATGCTCGACGAGCGCGGCCGGCTGTGGCTGACAGCGGCCGTCCGGCCGTCGGCGAACCCGGCCTTTCTGCCGTGAGGGCTCCGATCACCCGTCCGCCAAGGCGTTCCCCGTGAACAACGCCGGGTCGGCACCTCGCGATGTGGGATCCGAAGACACGCGAGCTCAAGCACATCAGCACCTGCTTCGGCACGCACCATCTCATGTTCGCCGAAGACGCGAACAACACGCTGTGGACGAGCGGCGGCGGGCAGGTCGTCGGCTGGCTGAACACGAAGATGTACGACGAGACCGGCGACGAGGAGAAGTCGCAGGGCTGGACGCCGCTCATCATGGACACGAACGGCAACGGCAAGCGCGACGCGTTCGTCGAACCGAATCAGCCGGTCGATCCGACGAAAGACAAGCGGCACAACGGCGCGTTCTACGCCGTGTCACCCGCGCCCGACGGCTCGGTCTGGGGCTCGCAGCTCGGCTTCCCGGGCGCGGTCGTGCGCCTCGTGCCGGGCGCCAACCCGTCGGAGACGGCGCTCGCGGAGGTCTACCAGGTCCCGTACGACAATCCCGATCCGAAGAACCGCGGCTTCTCGCCGCGCGGAATGGACATCGATCGTAACGGCATCGCCTGGGTGCCGCTCGCGAGCGGTCACATGGCCAGCTTCGATCGCCGCAAGTGCAAGGTGCTGAACGGGCCGACGGCGACCGGCGCGCATTGTCCGGAGGGCTGGACGATGTATCCGGAGCCGTTGCCGAATTTGAAGGGCGTCGAGGGTACAGGCAGCGCGGAGGCCAGCTACTACACGTGGGTCGATCAATTCGGCGTGCTCGGACTCGGCGAGAATCTGCCGATCAGCACGGGCAACGCGTCCGAGGCGCTCCTCGCGCTCAAGGACGGCCAGTGGGTCATCATGCGCGTGCCGTACCCGACGGGCTTCTTCACCAAGTGGCTCGACGCCCGCATCGACGATCCCAAGGCCGGCTGGAAGGGCCGCGGGCTCTGGGCGACCGTCAGCACGCGCGCACCGTTCCACATGGAGACGGGGAAGGACACGACGAGTAAGGTCGTCAAGTTCCAAATGAGGAATAGTCCGATCGAGAAATAGTCAGTTGCGGATCTGCGATCTGTGATTGAGGATTGCATTGGCGATTGAGGATCGGAGGATTGAGGATTGAAGCCCTTCGATCCTCAATCCACAATCACCCGATTCCTCAATACAATCCTCAATCACAAATCGCAGATCCTCAATGTCCGACGCCCACTGATCTACGCCGCAGTCTGACCTTCTTCGACGGCGCCGCGCTCCTGGTCGGCTCCGTCATCGGATCCGGCATCTTCGTCGTCCCGAGTCTCATCGCGCAGCGGGTGCCGGAGCCCGGACTCGTCATCGGCATCTGGATCTTCTCGGGCCTCCTCGTGCTCTGCGGCGCGCTGACACTGTCCGAGCTCGGCACGATGCTGCCGGAGTCGGGCGGACTCTACGTCTACATGCGCGAGGCCTACGGGAGGTTCTGGGCCTTCCTCTACGGCTGGACGATCATGCTCGTCGTCATTCCCGGCTCAGTGGCGGCGCTCGTCACGGCGTTTCTGCTGTATCTGCAACTGTTCATCCCGATGAGCTGGTGGACGGCCAAGGCTCTGGGGATCGCGATTCTGCTCGGCCTCGCATGGATTAACGTGCGCGGCGTCAAGCAGGGCGCCGGCGTGCAGAACCTCTTCACCATCCTGAAGGTGTCGGGGATTGCGGCTTTGGTCGGACTGGCTGTCGTCACGCTCAACGGCGACGCGGGCCACTTTCTGCCGATTGCGCCGCCGTCAGTGTCGATGAGTCTGCTGACCGCGATTGGCCTCTCGATGATCTCCACCCTGTTTGCCTACGACGGCTGGCAGTTCGTCAGCCTCGTGGCCGGCGAGATTCGCGATCCGCAGCGCAATATCCCGCGCAGCATCGTGCTTGGCGTGCTCATCGTGATGGTGATCTACGTCAGCGCCAATCTGGCCTACATCTTCGTGCTCGGCCAGGACCGGATCGCCGGGTCTCAACGGGTGGCCGCTGACGCGATGTCCGCGATGGTCGGGCCGGCCGGCGCGACGTTCATCACGGTCACGATCCTGTGCTCGACCTTTGGCGCCATGTCCGCGAACATTCTGGCGGGGCCGCGGGTGTTCTTTGCCATGGCGCGCGACGGCGTCTTCTTCCGGCAACTGTCGTCGGTGCACGCCGAGCACGGCACGCCGGCCAATGCCATCTGGGCGCTCGCGGCCTGGTCCGGGTTGCTGACGTTGACCGGCGGCTACGAGCACCTCATCACGATGTCGCAGTTCGCGAACTGGCTCTTTTTCACGATGGTGGTGCTCTCGGTCGTTGTGCTTCGACGTCGCCACCCGGAGTGGACACGTCCGTACAGGGTGACGGCGTATCCGCTGCCGGTCATCGTGTTCGTGCTGGTCTCGTCGGTGTTCGTTCTGAACACCCTGGTCGAGGCCCCCGGCAGCTCCGTGATGGGCCTGGGCCTGCTCCTGCTGGGAATCCCGTTCTACCTCGGCAACCGAAACAAAGAGGTCGGGTGAGTTTTACGTAAAACGTAAAACTCACCCGGCCGTTTTTCACTGCTTCTTCAGCTCCTGAATCCACTGGGGAGCGGCGGCTGGCCGCCCAGCGTCAGCTCCTTGCCGAGCGCTCGCGCCGTGCGCGAGATCCAGGACCCGCCGGAACCGGCGAACGTGTCGGGCCGGGCGTAGGCCTCGTCCTTCATGGCCTCCCCAAGAGTGATGAACTGATACCCGCGCTTGCGCATACGCGCGATGCTCTCGCGCAGTGTCACCGAGTTCAGCTCATTGCAATGGATGAGCAGGATCTGCGCGATCTCGCGGCCGAACACCTCGACTGAAGCGCGTTCAGCGCGATCGAACCCGACGTCCACCTGGTCCAGATATGACTGCTTGATCCGCTCGGCCACTTCGATATTGGCCGGCCCTCAATTCACGCCGATAAAGGCCCGCGAACGTGTAGTCCGCGTAGTCCACCGTCACCGGCGCGGCCCGATAACCGTGGTGATCGAGAAAGGTCACGATGGTGTCGTGCACCTCCGCGGTCATACCGGAGTGAAGATACGGATAGCGGAACCAGGTCAGCACCTTGCCGTGCTGCTTCAGGAGCGGCGCCATGATCACTTCGCCCTTGATCACGTCGTCGAGGAACTCGTCCAGGGGCACGTTGTTGGCGCTCTTGTGCGAGTACGTGTGGTTGCCCACGTCGAAACCGGCCGTGAGCCACTGCTCGACGACCGCGGCGCGGGCGTCACGCTGACCGGGGACGTTCAGTTGCTGTTCGTTGATGAAGATCGTGACGGGCACCTTCTCGGCCTGGAACGACCCGATCAGCCCGTTCGTCACCCTCTGAAAGTTCCCCAGGTCGCTCGGCTCGCCGACGACGGGACCGTCGTCAATCGTGATCGCGACACGCCGTGGCGGCACCTGACCGCTCGGAAGAGCGGACACGAAGAACCAGCGCGAGGACGACCGCAGCCCATGCTCTCCGCATCGCTCAGCTCCATGTCTCCCGCAGAAAGCGGATAACGTTCCCGTGGGCAACGAGCTCGATGTCGTCTCCGCTGTAGCCTCGTCCCTTCAGCAACGTCCGGAACGCGCGCCAGATCGGCGATGGAATCGAGATCCGCCGCCGTCTGCTCGGTGCCGAAGCCGCCGTCGAGATCGGAACCAATGGCGACGTGCCGCGCATTGCCGGCAATCTGGCAGATGTGGTCGAGGTGGTCAATCATCGTCTGCAGCGTCACGCCCGTGTTCTGGGGCGTGGACTGTCCTCGCACCCAGCCGGGCACCATCATCCACGCGTCGAGCGGCATGCCGATGATCGCGTCCCGCTCGACGAGACGCGCGATCTGTTCGTCCGTGAACTGCCGGTTGTGCGGGACGAGCGCCCGGCAGTTGTTGTGGCTGGCCCAGACCCGCCCGTGGAACCGGTCGAGCGCCTCGAAGAAGCTTTCGTCGGCCAGGTGCGTCGCGTCGAGAATGATGTTCAGCCGCTCCATCTCTGCGAGGAGCTCGCGGCCGCCGGGTCGGAGACCGCCCGTGGCGTCGGTTCCCTGCGCGTACCGGCCCGGGCCGTAGTGTGCCGGCCCGAGGGCGCGTAGCCCTTGTTGCATACGCCCGCTCGACGTGCGCCGGCGTGAGAATCGAATCCGCACCTTCAAGGCTGAGGACATATCCAATGGGTGTCCCGGCCGAGCCGCCATCGCCCCAGCGCGCAAGCTGAGCGTCGAGCCCGCGAACGTCCACAATCTGCACCAGCTCGCCGGCTTCCTCCATGGCGCGGTACCAGGCGAGCTGTCCCTGAGTCTGCGCCCAGGCCTGCTGCGGGCTGTGCCATCCGGGCAACGGATTGTCCGCGCTCACATAGCGCGCAATCTGCGTGGCGACACACAGGCCGATGCCGCCCTTGCGCATCTCCTCGAATGAGATCACACCGCGCCCGCGGTCCGGCTTGTCCGTCTTCCCACGCTCGCGGTCGCGGATTTCCGAGAGCGGCCGCCGGTAGTCGCGGTTCCACTCGAGCGCGTTCATGGACAAATCGAGATGTGCGTCAACAATAAGCATGTCATGGGGTCAGGTCTTGAACTGACGTACGTGTTCAGATTGTCATGTCAGCTTAGACACTGACGTGTTCAAGCCGACCCGTTTCTACACCACGAAAACAACAACACAAACGCCAGCGCGACAACCGCGATGATGGTCTCGAGGACCGTCCAGGTTCGAAGTGTCTGCGGCACGGTCATGCCGTAATACTCCTTCACGAACCAGAATCCCGCGTCGTTCACGTGCGAAGCAATGAGCGAACCGGCGCCCATGGCCAGCACGAGCAGCTCCGCATTGGCGGGCTCGGTCGCCGCGATCGGCGCGATGATTCCGGCGGCCGTCGTAATCGCCACCGTCGCCGAGCCGGTCGCCAGTCGGATCAGTGCGGCGACGAGCCACCCGAGAATCAGGATCGAGATGTGCGCCGAGGTCGCGAGCGACGCGATGGCCGGGCCGACGCCGCTCGTGACGAGCACCCGGTTGAACCCGCCACCGGCGCCCACGACGAGCAGAATGGCGGCCGCCGGCGCCAGACAGTCGTTGCTGAACCGGTGAATTGCGTCTCGATCGAATCCTCGTGCGGCCCCGAACGTGTAGAAGGAGAAGAGCACCGCCACGACGAGCGCGACGATGGGGTGGCCGACGAAATCTGCAATCTGCCGAAGCCGATCGGCCGGCGGCAAGAGCACGTCGGCCACGGTCGCGATCAACATCAGCGCCACCGGAAGTACGATCGTCAGCAGCGTGATTCCGAAACCCGGCAGGCTCCGGCGGCTGCTCAGTGACGCTTCCGCAGCGGCGTCGGGCACCGCCACATGGATCCGGCGCGCGATATAGGCGCCAAAGAGCGGCCCGGCGACGATGCCGGTCGGGATGCCGACGATGAGCGAATAAATGATTGTCAGGCCGATGTCGGCCTTGAACATTTCGGCGGCGACCATCGGACCCGGATGAGGCGGCACGAGCCCGTGCATCACCGACAAGCCAGCGAGCAGGGGAATCCCCAGACTCAGGAGCGGCGTTCGAGTTTCTCTCGCGACCGCGAAAAGAATCGGCGCCAACAGCACGAGCCCGACCGTGAAGAACACGGGCAGTCCGACGATGAGCGCGATCACGCAGCATCGCCCACGGCAGCCGATGCTCGCCGAGCGCGCGGATCAGCGTGGACGCCACGACGCGGGCCCCACCCGAGACCTCCAGCATCTTGCCGAGCACAATGCCGAGGCCGACCACCGCCGCGATCGAGCCCAGAACCGCACCCATGCCGTCCTGGAACGCCGTGGCAATCGCGCGGAACTGCATCCCGGACGCCACGCCAACGAAGACCGACGCCACGATGAGCGCGATGAAGGCGTTGAGCTTGAACCGTGCGATGAGGACGACGAGCCCGATGACGGCGGCGAGCGCGTAGAGCAGCAGGCTTGTGTTCGGGTTCATCGGCGCGGGCGGACGGGCGGGTCAGTCGTCAGATCGTGATGGAGCGGGCCCGCGCGACAACTTTCCATCGCTCGGCCGCGCGGCCGTCGCGGACAACGACGGCTTCGTTGTGGAGCGCGACGGTTGGGCACACGTGCCACGGCATGGCGTAGAGTGTCGACCCGACCGCCAGGCGACCGGCGTGCTCGGTCTCGAGCGGCAGGTGCTCTTCGCTGTGCCCGATCGCCTCCGCATCGGGCGCGTCCATGAACAGCGCCCGTGGATGAGGGTTCTCCGACGCCACGGCTTTGTGCCCGAGATCGACGCAGATGCGATTCGGTCCGGGCTTGCTGATGACCCGCGTCAACAGCATCACCGCCGGCAGGAAGTCGAGGTCGGGCAGATTGGTGGAGTAGTTCAGGTCCCAGAACACCGTCGTTCCGGGACTGCACTCGACGTCCGGCCGAGCCGCGTGAAACGGGAACGTCGGCGTCCCGCCGGCGACGACCGTCGGCACCTGGACGCCCTGGGCCGTCAGGTGTTCGCGAAGGCGACGAACGAGCGCGAACCCTTCCTCACACCGTCTCTTGCGAACGCGCGAGATCCGTATCGTGAATGTGACCGTCGTAGGCGTGGAGACCGGCCGCCTGAATTCCCGGTAACTCCGTCAGAAGACGGTAGAGCGCCCCGGCCGCCGGACCCGGCATCGATCCCGGATCGGTGCATGCCGATGTCCAGGTCGAGGAAGAGATGCACGATCACGTCGGCCTCGACCGCGGCCTGCGACAGCAACCGCGCGTTCATCTCGTCGTCAACGAGCGCCGAGAATACCGTGCCGGGAAACGTTCCGATCAAACGGATGAGGCGGGCGATGTTTGGACCAACCGGCTGGTAGGCGAGCAGCACGTCCGGCGCACCCGCCGCAGCCGCCATCTCGGCCTCCGCGATGGTGGCGACCTTGTACCGGGTGATCCCCTGGTACAGGTGCATGCGGACCACTTCCGGGATCTTGCTGGTCTTCATGTGGGGCCGGAGGCGATCGACGCCTCCTGCCAGGGCGATCATCCGGCGGATGTTTTCTTCGACGCGATCGGGGTACAGGAGGAGCGCCGGCGACGGTACTTCATCGGCATTCTGAATGGCGTACCACGGTGTCGGCATCACGTCGCCCTCCGCCGGCCGGGCCGGGTCCTACGTCAGCTCGAAGATCGCTTCAATCTCGACAGCGATTTGGCCCGGAAGCGATCCCATCCCGACGGCGCTCCGTGCGCCGATCCCGCGCTCACGTCCGAACACGTCCGCGAACAGTTCGCTGCACCCGTTGATGACCTTTGGGTGGTCCGGGAAATCCGGCGTGCAGTTGACCATGCCAAGCAGCTTGATCACGCGCGAGACGCGATCGAGGCTGCCGAGCTCGGACCGCAGCGTGGACAGGATCGCGAGACCCACCTGCCGGGCCGCGGCTCGTCCGCCATCGAGATCCATGGTTTCGCCGACTCGTCCCACAATCAGGCTGCCATCCGTTCGGACGGGACCGTGACCGGAGACGTAAGCGACATTGCCCAGGACCACCAGCGGCTTGTAGACCGCGAGAGGCTTGGGCGCGGGCGGCAGCTCCAGACGGAGCTCGTGAACTCTGGCTTCAGCGCTCATGTGGGATGGACACGGAAAGAAACCGGGCTTCGTGACATGTGACCAGGAAACCAGGTTGTCTATGTCGACTACTTGACGCTCAGGAAGATGTACGCGCCCTTGCGCGCGGCGGTCAGCACGTCGGGACGCTTGTCGTTGTTCATGCCGGCCACTTTGATCTGCGTGCGCAGGCCGCATTTAAGCACGCCTTCCCGCGGACTGTCACCTTCGTGGCAGCGCAAACGCGATGAGCCCACGTGGCGCGGTCGGCGGCACGTTGCCCACCTCCACGGGCGGAGCGCCGAAGAGCTGGGCGCCCCCTGGCGTGGCTGCGACGACGAGGTACTGTCGGCCCTTGGCCTCGTACATGACCGGGACGCCGCGTGACGGCCCGGGCAGCGTGCCCGCCCACAGCTCCTTGCCTGTGTCTTCGTCGTAGGCGCGAAGCTTGCCGTCGTTGCCCGCCAGGAACACGAGCCCGGCCTTCGTCGGCATGATGCCGTTGCGCAGCGCCGGTGACCCGGTGTTCTTCGGACCGCCGGCCGCAACCGTGGCGGGATCGTCCCCGACGGGCACCTGCCACTTGATCTCACCGGTGTTGAGGTCGTAGGCGGTCAAGGTTGTGTAGGGTGGCTTGGTCGCGTTCGCCATGACGCCCCACTCGCTCACGTAGCGGGTCGGCGGCACCTCGACGCCCTCTGGATAGGGTTCGGTGCCACCGTTCCCACCGTTGCCGGGATAGCGTGGTCCGGCTGGCGGAGGGCCGCCGAACATGGCCGGCTGCGGCGGCGTGGGCGCGCCGCCCGACGCGACGACCGGGCCTGGCGGAAATGCCGGCGGTCCGCCACCGCGACGGCCAGCGAAGCCGCCGCCTCGTTGTTCGTGGCAAGTAGGCGACGACCGCGGTGACGTCGACGTTCGACAGGCCGGGGATCGGCCGCATCACGCCGCGGCCGCCGGTGACGATCCCGGCGATGACGTCCTCACTCAGCCGATTGGTCACGCCCGTGAGCGACGGCACGCCGGGAATCGGGTTCTGCATCTTGGCGCCGTGGCACGCCGCGCAGTGGTTCTCGTAGACTGCGGCACCGGCAACCGCCGGATTGCCCGCGGACTGGAATCCGCCAATCTTGGTCCTCACGTCCTCGAGTCTCAGGATCGCGACGGCCTCCATGTTCAGCACGTAGACGAGGCCCTTCTCCGGGATTCGCCGCGGTCGTGCCCCAGTTCGACCCGCCCTGGTTGCCCGGCATCGAGATCGAGTCCTGATCGACGGCGGGCGGCACGAACAGGCCGCCAAATGGTCCGGTGCCGTTGCGCGCCTTGGCCACGCGTGCGCGCATCGCCTGATACTCCTCAGGCTTCAGCAGCCACTGGTTCACGTCGTCAACCGTGAAGGACTGACGCGCGAACGGCGCGGGCTTGGTGGGGAAGGGCTGCGTCGGCCACGACTTCTCGCCGGGCACGTCGGTCTGCATGACCGGCCGTTCCTCGATCGGCCAGAGCGGCTCGCCGGTCACGCGATTGAAGACGTAGAGAAAACCCGTCTTGCCCGCGTGCGCGACCGCGTCGATCCGCCGGCCGTTGTGCCGCACGGTGATGAGCTGCGGCGCCGAGACGTTGTCGAGATCCCACAGGTCGTGATGAATCGTCTGGAAGTGCCAGAGGCGCTTCCCGGTGCGAGCGTCAAGCGCGAGCAGGCAATTCGCGAACAGGTTCGCGCCGTGCCGGTCGCCGCCGTAGAAGTCGTACGTGCCCGAACCGGTCGGGAGATAGACGATGCCGCGTTCTTCGTCCACGGACATCTCGCCCCAGTTGTTGGCGCCGCCGACGTACTTGTACGCGTCCTTCGGCCACGTCTCGTAGCCAAACTCGCCGGGCCGCGGCACCGTGTGGAACTGCCAGACGAGCTTGCCGGTCACGACATCAAACGCGCGGATATCCCCGGGCGGCGACATCCAGCCCTCGCCCGGCGCCGATCCGAGGATGAGGAGGTTCCCGAAGACCTTGCCGAGGACCGGGAACGCGGACGCCGAGATGGCCGCGCAGCGAGACCTTCGCGAAGGTCCACGTAGCCGTTGGTGCCGAACGTCAGGACGACTTGCCCGTTCGCGCGTCGATCGCCTGAAGGAAGGGCCCCGTGGCCACGAGCAATCGGCGGTCACGGCCGTCGGCGCTCTGCCAGTAGTTGATGCCGCGTCCCGAGAGGTTCGGGATGTTCTCGTGGATCCAGACTTCCTTGCCGGTGGACGCGTCGAGCGCGATGAGCGAGTTGCCGCGACCCGACACGAAGACGAGATCTTCGGCGGCAATCGGATTGAACCCGAGATTGGCGTGCGGGTAGAACCACGCGACCTCGAGCTGGGTCAGATTGGATTTCCGGATCTGGTCGAGGTTCGAGAAATGCGAACTGTCCGGTCCGCCCAGGTTGTCCCACCACCATTTGTCGCTGCGCGCCGCAACGAGCGCGCCCGACGGGACGACAGCGGTCGAGCATCGTGGCAATGACGGCGAAGGTGATGCGTGCGCGACGACGTTCCATATGAATGATTGCCTTCCGGAAGATGGGGTCAGGTCTTGAATCGACGTACACGTCCAGGCTGTCATGACAGGGACGCACGTACGTCAATTCAAGACCTGACCCGTGCGGCCACCATCTCCAGCAGGCCCTTGGCCATCGCGTCGGCAAAGACGGGATCGTTGATGGTCGTCTCGAAGACGTGGACGGGGATGTCTTTCCTGAGATTCTGCTTCAGCGAAGCGAGAAGCGCGGCGTCGGCCTCGGGCCAGTGGTACGGACCACCCGGAGAGGAGACCACGGAGAGTCCGCGGGTCGGAAAATAGACCGCGACAGGGCCGACCGACTGGTTCAATTTGCCGGCGACGATTCGGCCGAGCTCCTCGTTCTCTTCGACGTTCGTCCGAACCAGCGTGATGTTCGCGTTGTGATGGTAGATGTTGCGGCCGCGGTACTTCTCGGGCACGGTAGGGGGCGCCCAGAAACACACCATGTCGAGGCATCCCGGAGCAACGACCGCGGGCGTTCCGCTCTGCGCGGCGGCGTCGAGCCGCGTCGGGCCGGCGGACATCACGCCGCCCATCAGCTCGTCCGCCCATTCCGTGAGCGTGACGTCGAGCACGCCGGCGATCTGGCCAGCCTCGACGAGACCTTCCATCGTCAATCCGCCGGAGCCGGTGGCGTGGAACACGAGCACTTCGAACCCGTCCGCCTCGATGATCGCCCGGGCCGCCTCGACGCACTTCGTCGTGTTGCCGAACATCGACGCGGCGATGAGGGGTTTGTCCACGGCGAGCTCGGCACGCGCGCATCGACCATCCCGCAGATGGCGCCTGCCGCCTGGACGAAGATCCGGCGGCTGATTCGGTTCAGGCCGCTGACGTCCACGATCGTCGGCATCATCGTGATGTCCTTCACGCCGACGAACCCGCGCACGTCGCTGCTCGCGAGCGTGGACACCATGAGCTTCGGAATGCCGAGTGGGAGCGCGCGCATCGCGGCTGTCCCTACCGCGGTGCCCGCGCCGCCGCCGAGGCCGAGCATGCCGGCAATCCGACCTTCCGCGTGCAGCTCGAGGACCACGGCGCGCGTGCCTTCCATCATCGCCGTGACGGCGTGGCCGCGGTCCGACTCGGCGACGAGCGCGGCGATGGTCGTGCCGCCGGCCGTGGCGACTTCGTCGCGCGTGATGTCGGCGGCAAACGCGGCCTGGCCGAGCACGCCCGTGTCGATGACGAGGACGCGCTTGCCGTGTTGTTCGATTTGTTCTTTGACGAATGCGATTTCGGCGCCCTTGGTATCAAGAGCGCCCATGACAACTATCGCCGGCGTCGATGCGACGCCCGTCCGCGCACGCGTGTCTGCCATGATATGGTCCAGCTTTGCCAGCACGTTACCACAGGCGTCGCATGATGGAGCGGCCATGAGCGAGTCGGGACTGATGGCTGCGGCGCGGCAGTGGGTGATCGATCGATATCCCTACAATCGAGAGCATCTGCTGCGATCGCTCGAGTGGCTCGATCGCATCGCGCCAGGTCGGCCGAAGCCGTACGGCTGGCGACATTGACGCACGACATGGAACGCGCGTTTCCCGGACCTGACCAGCCGCACAGCACGAAAATGGTTGACGCGACCTATGAGCGCCTGCACTCGGAGCGCAGCGCGCGCATCGTCGGCGACTGGCTGCGCGAGCAGGACGCTGACGCGTCGTTCGTCGCGGATGTCGAGCGACTGATCGTCGCGCACGAGGTCGGCGGATGGCCGGAAGCCGACCTCGTGCAGGCGGCCGACAGCCTCAGCATTCTCGAGATCAACATCGATTTGTTCCTCGGCTTCGTGCGATCGGGACGTTTCTCGCTGCCCTGACGTGCGCGAGAAGTTCGAGCTCGTCGCGCGATCGCATCCGTGTTCCGCACGTGCGCGCGACTGGCTGCGCCGATGGCCGACCGCGCGCTCGAACGACTGCGCGCGCTGGAGATGGAGCTGGCCTGATGGCGTTCCGCTATCTCCGGCCGCGCTCGATTGACGAGGTCGTCAGCGTTCTCGCCGAGCACGGGCCGGCCGCGCGGCTCCTCGCGGGCGGCACCGACCTGCTCGTCCGTCTGCGCAGCGGCCACACCGGCCGGCCGTGGTCGTGGATCTGAAGCGCGTCGCCGGCCTGACGGCCGAGATCGCCGAGGTGGACGGCGCCCTGCGCATCGGCGCGCGCGCGGTGATGACCGATCTCATCGCCGACGAGCGGATCCGGCGGGACTACCCGGCCCTCGTCGAGGCCGCCGGCGTCGTCGGCAGCGTGCAGATTCGCAACCGGGCGACCCTCGCTGGCAACATCTGCAACGCGTCGCCGGCGGCCGACACGGCGCCGGCCCTCCTCGCGTACGGCGCGGCCGTCGAATCTCGTCGGTCCAGCTGGGACGCGACAGCGTCGCGCTCGAGGAGTTTTTCACCGGGCCGGGCCGGACGGTGCTCGAGCGGGGAGAGCTCGTCGAGTCGATCGACATCCGGAAGCCCAACGGGCCGACAGGCGGCGCGTTCGGTCGCGTGACGCGGCGCTGGGGCGTCGACCTGGCGACAATCAATCTGGCGATCGTCGTGACGTCGTCGGGTGACGCGCGCTGTGCGTTCGGCGCGGTGGCGCCGCGGCCTGTGCTCGTCGTGGATGCGAGCGGCGCCCTCGGCGACGCGATCCGGCGATCCGGCCGCACGTCGCGCCGCGTGGACACGCCTGCTCGCGAGCACCAGCCCAATCACCGACGTCAGGGGCGGACGCGACTATCGACAGGCCATGCTCGAGGTGGTGAGCGAGCGGACATGGAGCGACCGCGATGGATCGTCTGGACGCCCCGCGCCAGAAGGACGCTCGCTCATGAAGCCGCCCGCTGTTCCGCTCACGCTCGAGGTCAACGGCCGCACGGAAACGCTCGAGGTGCAGCCGCATCACACGCTGCTCGAGGTCCTTCGCGATCAGATGCACCTGACGGGCACGAAGGAATGCTGTTCGTGCGGCGAGTGCGGCGCGTGCACGGTGCTCTCAACGGGCGGGCGATCTGCTCGTGCCTCGATGCTCGCGGCCGAGGCGGACGGCGATACGGTCACGACCATCGAAGGGCTGGCCGCCGATGGCCGGCTCGATCCGCTTCAGGAGGCGTTCGTCGCCAAGGGTGCGGTGCAGTGCGGATTCTGCATCCCGGGCATGGTGATGTCGGCGAAGTATCTGCTCCTGACCAATCCGCAGCCGACCGAGGCGGACATCAAGGAAGCGCTTGTCGGCAATCTCTGCCGGTGCGGCGGGTACCTCCGCATTTTCGAAGCGGTGCACGCCGCTGTCGGGAAGAAGTGATGCGCGAAGGCGGAGATCGACGACAAGTGGATCGGGCGATCGCACGAGCGCGTCGGCGGACGCGATCGGGTGACCGGCGCGCAGCGCTTCATCGCCGACATTCATCTCGACAACGTCCTGCACGTGAAGCTCGTGCACCTGCCGATCGCGCACGCGCGCATCGTGTCGATCGACGCGACCGCCGCGCTGGCGGTCGAGGGCGTGCGCATCGTCTTCACGGCCGCGGATCTGCCGCAGCCCGTTCCCCGCTACGGGCCGGCGTTCGCGGACCGGCCGGTACTGGCGGTCGGGCGAGACCAAATTCTTCGGTGAGCCCGTGGCGGCCGTGGCGGCCGAGACGGAGGACGCTGCCGAAGAGGCCGCGCGGCTCGTCCGCGTCGAATACGAAGAACTGCCGGCGGTGATTTCCGTCAAGCAAGCGCTCGACCCGTCGCTGCCGCTCGTCCAGGACCCATCGCTCAGGCCGACGCATCCGCTCAAGGACACGAACCGTTTCCAGGAATGGACATTCGGATGGGGTGACGTCGCGAACGCGACGGCGGATCTCGTCATCGAACACGACTACGACTTCCCGATGGTCACGCATTTCGCCATCGAGCCGCACGTCTTCATGGCGGCGCCCGACGAGAACGGCGTGACGATCTGGAGTCCGATTCAGCACCCGTTCGTGCTGCAGCGGGTCGTGGCGGCGTCGCTCAACTGGCCGCTCTCGAAGGTCCGCATCATCGCTCCCGATTCCGGCGGTGGCTTCGGGGGCAAGGGCTGGCCGAAATTCGAGCCGCTCGTCGCGTACCTCGCACTGCGGCTCGGGCGGCCCGTCCGCCTCGTGTTGACGCTCGAGGAGACGTTCCAGCAGGTGCGCCGGACCTCGGCCACGGTGCGGGCTCGTACCGGGCTTCACGCGCGAAGGGCTCATCGTCTTTCAGGATCTCGAGACGAACTTCCTGCTGGGCGCGTACGCGGACATCGGCGTCCGTGTGGTCAGCAAGGCGAGCTACGCAGCGTGCGGACCCTACAAGACGCCCAACGCGCGCGTCCTCGCGCGCGCGCTTCTTTCCCACACGACGCCGACGACGGCGTTTCGTGGATTCGGAACGCCGCAGGCGTCATGGGCGGTCGAGTCGCAGCTGACCGAAGCCGCGCGCCGTCTCGGTATCGATCCGGTCGAGATTCGACTCCGCAACGTTCCGGCAAAGGGCGAAGCGTTCATCCCCAACGACACGCCGTCCGATGGCGACTGGCGCCAGGCCATTCAGCGGGCCGCCAAGACCCTCGATTGGGGCAAGCCACTCGGCGCGAACCAGCGGACGCGGCATCTCGCTCGGGCTCAAGAGCTCGTCGACGGCCTCCGCGTCGCTGGCCATTGTCCGGCTTCACTACGACGGCAGCGTTTCGGTGCTGTCCGGTACGTCTGACATGGGGCAGGGCGCGCGTACCGTGCTCTCCCAGATTGCCGCCCAGCGAGCTCGGCATCGAGCTCGATCGGGTGGCCATCGTGATGGGGGACACCTCGGTCGTTCCCTACGACTCCTCGACGTCGGCAAGCCGGTCCACCGTATTCATGGGGAACGCCGTGATCAAGGCGTGCGCCGACGTCAAGGCGAAGCTGCGGGGACTGGCGGCCGAAGGCATTTCGTGTGACTGAAGAACAGGTCGAGGTGTTGCCGGGACTGGTGCGCGTCCCAGGGAAGGAACTGACGTACCTCGATACGCTCAAGGCGGCCTACGGCCCGCCTCGCGGCGAGGTGATCGGCATCGGCGAGGAACGCGGCGGCGGCTATCGTCCCGAGCACCCGCTCGGGGGCAGTCCGGAGTTCTGGGAGTTCATGTGCACCGCCGCCGAGGTACGGGTCGACCCCGAAGTCGGGATGGTCGAGATCACGAAGCTCGTCCTCGCGAGCGACATCGGGAAGGCCCTGAATCCACTCCACGTCGAGGCACAGGACGAGGGCGCGGCCGTGATGGGGCTGGGGCACTCCCTGATGGAGCACCTCATCCTGGACGAACACGGACGCATCCTGAATCTCGGCGCGCTGGACTATCGGATTCCGACGACCCAGGACGTCCCGCACGAGCTTCATTCAATTCTGATCGAGAATCAGGACGGACCCGGTCCCTACGGCGCGAAGGGCGCCGGCGAGGGCGGCATCCTGGCGATCGCCGCGGCGGTCGGCGCCGCGATCAATGAGGCGGTGGGAACAGAGATTCGCGAGCTACCGCTGACGCCGGAGCGGATCTGGCGAGCGATACGGGAGAAACATGACAAGTGAGAATTTAGAAGGGTTAGAACGCCAGAAGAGTGGTGGGCGCGCACCATCCGCCCCAACTTCTAACTTCTGTCTTCTACCTTCTGACTTGCTAGTCCTGGCCTCCGCCAAGCTGCATGTCCATCACGTAGCGATACCGGACTGGCTGACCGTCCTTCGTGGCTGGACGGAACGTCCACGCCGCCGCGGCCTTCATCAGCGCGGGGTCGTAGTCGGGGCGAAGTCCCTTCAGCATCTTCGTGGACAGCACCTTGCCGTTTTCGTCGATCAGCAGCTCGAGCTGACCGCGGAATGTCTGCAGCTTCTCAACCGCCGACAGCGCGCGCCAGGGCGGCAGGGACCGCGACACGACCACGGGCAGCGTGACGTTGGTATCGGACAGCGAATAGATCGCGGGCTCCTTTGGGCGGCGGCGGCGCCGGCGCCGGCACAACGGGCGCCGCGACGAGGCGGCGGTGGCGGCGGCGCGGCCTCGCGCGCGGCCGCGATCACGCTCAGGTCGCGGAAGCCGAGGGCGAGTGTCCGCAGATCGGCGAGGTCCTGATCCTCCGAGGCCTTCATCTCGTCGAGGAGCGCAATGACGCGATCGAGATCCTTCTTGGCCTCGGACGCTTGCTTGCGTTCGAGCTGGTCCTTCGCACCCGCGTACAGCTGACGAACAATCCCCGGCAGCAACGGCTTCCGGACATTCTCGAAGAAAGTACGGATCCGCGGCGAGACGTCCGTCTCGGTCGGGTGATAGAGCGGATCGACGCGCACGATCGCCGCGATCGCATCGGTGGCTTCCTGTTCCCGGCCGAGGGCCACCAGGCAGAAGACCTGATAGGCCGCCGCGTCAGTGACGCCTGCGATCGGACTGGATGGCCCGGCCAATCGAAGCGCCTGCAATGCTTCCTCATAGGACGCGTTGGCGTAGTAGTCCTTCACGCGCGCGATCACGTCCTGCTGCGCGAAGACGGGCGCCGGCAACGCCGCGAGCATGAGCGCGCTCGTGACGAGCGTGCCGAAACGATGTCGAACAACAGCCACGGCTGAAGGTTCAGAAGTCATGGTGATCGCTCTCCGGGTCAACGCTGGAAGCTCGCACTGATGCGCGCGATCGCGTCGGCCTTCACCGTCGCGGTCAGGCGCTGTTCGCCGAGCTGCGGGTGACGGAACACGATCTCGTGGTTGCCGATCGGCAGCGCGAGGTTCGCGATCGGGGTTTCACCGGCGGCATTGCCGTTGATCCACACGTTGGCCCAGGGCGTCGCGTTGATGTTGATCCGGCCCTGCGGCAGCGTCAGCTTGACCGCCGCGAGCTGGCCGGCCTTGACGGCCACGGTCTGGCGGCTGCGGTAGCCCAGCGACTCGTTGACGAAATCGAGCGTGTGTGAGCCTTCGGGAAGGGCAATCGGGCCGGCGGTCGTGCCGAGCAGCGAACCGTCCTGGAAGACCTGCAGCTCGATGCCGGCCGTCACGCGCACGCCCCCGAAGCGGCCGGCGAGCGGCGCTTCGTCGGGCGCGGTGTCGGCCGGTTTGGCGGTCGCGAGTGGCGGCGCCGGCGTGGCGGCCGGGACCGGCACGCGTCGAGGTGGGCGGTGGAACGTGACCGGCGCGGGCGCCGGCGCGAGCGGCGCGGCGGCAGCTGCCGGAATGAGGTAGGGCGACTGCCTCATGACCAACATCACGATGACCGCGGCCTGCGCCGCGCTCAGCACTGCGAACCCTGCCGCGACCCACATCATCTTGCGGCTCGTACGAGCGGTGGTTGCCATGTCGTCGGTCTCCGTCTCCTCGAAAGTGTCGTCTTCGTCCTCGGTGATTGATTCTGCGATTGATCAGCGGCCGCGCGAGCGACGGCTGGTGGTTGGGCGTCGACCTTCGACGCGTTCTTCTTCGTTCTCCGCCGGCGAAGCCGGCGGCTTCTCGGTGGATGCCGGGCGTTCTGGAGCCGGCACGGCGCGGAGCGGCGGCGGGGCGTTCTCACCGCCCTGGGATCGGAACATCAGGATCGATCGCTGCGGCCCTTTGTGGCCGATCTCGTCGTTCTCCGGCAGCTCTTCGATGGCGTCGAGCGCGTCTTCCGCAGTTTCGAACGGCCGCTCGCCGATCTGGAGCGCTCGCTCGAACCACGGCCGCATCGACGCGGAGTCACGCGGCGAGGCCTGCGTGAACTCGTCGAGCAGCTCGGGAATGCCAAGGCGGAACACGCCGGGATCGAGACGCCGGCCGAGCAGCAGCGTGAGCGCCACGAAGCCAAGCTGAATCACGTCCATGCGCTGGTCGAGGCGAACCGGGCCGCCCGTGTCCTGCATCGCGAGGCTGAACTGCGACCGCAGCTTTGCCGCCGGCAGCTTGAGCGACTCGATCGCCGATCCGAGCGCGTGCTCGACGATCACCAGCCGGCCTTCGCGCGTGACGATGACGCGGTCTGCCGTGACAAGGCCGTGCGACAGTTCCGGATTCGGACGCTGAATCGTCGCCAGCGCAGGCGTGAGCTGTCGGATCAACTCGAGGGCAAAGACCGGTCCGCGG
This sequence comes from uncultured Acidobacteriota bacterium, assembly GCA_963739035.1. GTDB lineage: Bacteria > Acidobacteriota > Vicinamibacteria > Vicinamibacterales > SCN-69-37 > CAVTYZ01. Next base: position 28,543 of record CAVTYZ010000012.1, read on the forward strand.
ACGGTCTGCAGAATTTCTGAAAGCCGGCGTCCCGGCACGTGGTCTGAGATGAGCGCGAGCTCCCCGTCGGGCAGCCGGTCCACGGCCCGAAGCGTCGGCAGCGAGGGGTGCAGCAGCCGGCGCAGGTCGTCAACGCGCTGGCGTAACGCGGCCTCGAACGGCGCGGAGTCGCCGAACTCTTTCTTGAACTTCAGAATTTCAACCGTCGTCCCGATGGTGTGGTCGATCGAGAGCTGGCGATCGCCCAGCGCGTCGGAAAAGCCGGGGCGCGTCTTGCCTTGAGAATTCGGCGCCTGGTCAGGCACCGGGGGGGCGTTGGGTTGCTGGGGCACGAATAGGCTCATGGCGACAAACTTCCGGGGTCCAACTAGGCAAGTTCCGGTCCAGCAACCACCCACGTTTTTTGTGCGTGGGCGGCCGGGGGCCGATCCGGGAGATCCCTTACAAAAATGCGGAGGGCATCACGTTTGTGGCGGGGCGATAGGCCTTGGCCGACAAGCCGAAGTGGGCGACTCCGAGCAATTCCGCGTAAACCGTGGCATCATGCGCCCACACGATTTTCAGCGTTTCAATTCGCTGGGGGAACACATGGTTCGACGAATCGGTGTGGTGATCGTCACGGCAATCGCCGGCGGCCTGCTCACGGTGCCGCTGGCCGGTGGTCCACGGAGCTTCGTGCCCGACTGGACGTTCTCGGGCAATGCGCTGACCGGATGGCAGTCGATCGGCCAGGCCGACTGGCGCGTCGAGAACGGCGAGATCGTCGGCAAGCCCAAATCGCCGGAAGGCGGTTGGCTCGTCCTCAATCAGCAGTATCAGGACGTCCAGCTCGCCGCCGGGTTCCGGTGCATGGCCGGCTGCTCGGCCGGCGTGATGGTGCGCGCCGAGAACGGACGCCGACGGCATCAAGGGCGTCTACGTCAGCGCGATGGGTGGCGAGGCCGGCGCCTACGCGGTCCGGCTCGACAGCCAGGGGAAAGAGATCGGACGTGAACGGCTCTCGGCGGGTGGCGGGATGATCCGCATTGCGCCGCCGCCGCGGCGGCACCGCCGCGGCGGCGCCAGCGCGGCCGCGGCGCGGCGGCGGAGCTGCGTGGTGGCGGACGCGCCGGTGGCGGTGCGGGCGGAGGCGGGGCGGTGGCAGAGGTCGTGGCGCGGCGCGCTGCCGGGCGGCGTCGCGTCGCCGTTTCCGCCGGCGCCGTCCACGGCAATTCGTCCCGACGACTGGAACACGGTCGAGACGATTCTCGACGCGAACATCCTGCGCGTTTCCTTCAATGGCGGCGGCGGCGCGGGCGCCGGCGGCGTCGCGAACGACGAAGCCGGACGGTTTGGCGGCATCGCGCTCTACGCCGGCGGCACGGGCGAGGTGCGGTACCGCGAGATCGCGCTCAAGGATCTCGCGAAGCGCATCGAGCCGGCTGAAGTCGTTTCAGCGCGATTCCGCGCGCAGCGCATCGACGACTTCTACACGGCGTGGTCGGCGGCGGCCGGCGACTTCAATCACGACGGCGTGATGGACGTCACGGCCGGCAACAAGTATCTACCTCGGTCCGAACTTCACCGAGTCGCGCGAAATCTATCTCGCGCAGATGTTCAATCCTGCGAAGGACTTCACGCCGGCGATGGTCAACTTCGCGTTCGACTACACGGGTGACGGGTGGGACGACGTGCTGGTGGTCGAGAGCCGGCCGACGGTGCTGTACGTCAACCCGAAGGGCGTGTCGCGCCGCTGGGATCGCTTCACGATTTCTCCGGCCGGTCACGTCCGAGAACATCGTGTTCCGCGACCTCGACAACGACAAGAAGCCCGAGGTCATCTCCGTCGGCGGCGGCGTCGTGCAGTACATCAAGCCTGATCCGGCGAACCCGACCGGCATGTGGACGCAGCTACGTCGTGTCGGAGCCGGGCCCGTGGGGCGTGCACGGCGTCGGCTCCGGCGACATCAACAGCGACGGCCGCGTGGACATTCTGACTGCCGTACGGCTGGTGCGAGCAGCCTGCCACCGTCACGCCGACCACGAAGTGGACGTATCATCCGGCGCCGTTCGGCCGGCCCGGCGGCGGCGCCGAAATCGTCGCGCTTCGACGTGAACGGCGACAAGCTGACCGACGTCGTGACGAGCCACGCCGCGCACGGCTTCGGGCTCGCGTGGTACGAACAGAAGCGCGGCGCGGCGGGCGCGGAGTCCACCTGGGTCGAGCACATGATCATGGGCGACTACTCGACGAAGAACGCCGGCAACGTCACGTTCTCGGAGCTTCATGGCATGTCGGCCGCCGACATGGACGGCGACGGCATCCAGGACATCATCGTCGGCAAGCGGCACTTCGCGCACCTCGACAGCTACACCGATCCCGATCCGCACGGTCCCGCCGTGCTCTACATCTACAAGACCGTTCGCCGCGCGGCGGCCCAGGGCGGCGCCGAGTTCGTGCCCGAGCTCGTGCACAACCGCTCCGGCGTGGGTTCCATGATCCAGACGGCCGACCTGAACAAGGACGGCATGCTCGACATCATGGCGGCGACAACGCGCGGGACGTGGGTGTTCTTTAGGAGAAAGTAGGGCGTCTGGTACGACAGGTGCGACGGGTACGACAGGTCCAAGGAACGAACTGACGCAGTCATCTTCTTTAGTTCTTTGAACTAGAACTAGAGAAGATGACGAGCGTCAGAAGGTTCCTTGGACCTGTCGTACCCGTCGCACCTGTCGTACGACGTTCAGTACAGAACGAACGCGAAGAGCGTGTCCCCAGTCGCCACCAAGAGGTATTGCCGACCGTCGAGCATGTACGTGATGGGAGGGTTGGTGGGTGTGCCGATCTTGGTGTGCCAGAGCGGCGTGCCGTTGGTCGCGTCGTAGGCCACGAGGTTCTGGCCGGCGTCTCCGGTGAAGACGAGATTCCCCGCAGTCGTCAGGATGCCACCACCGCCACCCGCCAGCCCCGTGGCACCGGGGTACGGCCGACGCCAGACGATCGGCCCGTCGTCGGCTCGATGGCGGTCAGGAAGTTTCCGCCGGAGCCGACGTCGACTTTCTCGTGCCCGCCGAGCCCCATCGAGCCCCGCGGATCCGGGTCCGTCAGATAGAAAATCGAGTAGACGTTCTTTTCCGAGACATAGAAGAGCTTCGTGTCCGGGTTGTAGGCCGGGCGGCTCCCAATTGATCGTGCCGGACGCGTTCGGCGAAACGATCGCGCCAGCAATGATCGGGTCCTTGTCGGGATCGCGCCGGACCGTGCCTTTCGCGTCCACGCTCACGCCCCAGTTCGTCGCGATGCCGTACTTGCTCGTCGCCACCGGCTCGCCGGTGACGCGATCGACGGTGAAGAAGTAGCCGTTGCGCGCGGCGGTCGACACGAGTTTCCGAGCACGGCCGTTGACCACCGCGTCGAAGATGACGGGCGTCTGCGCTGAATCCCAGTCGTGCGTGTCGTGCGGTGACGTCTGGAGGTGCCATGCGATCTTGCCAGTCGTCACATTGAGCGCGACGAGCGAGCACGTGTACAGGTTGTCGCCGTCGCCGCGTCCGGGCGTGTACGCGGGCGTCGGATTCCCCGTGCCGAAGATGTAGAGGTTGGTTTCCGGATCGTAGGCGCCCGGCAGCCACGGATGCGCGCCGCCGTTTCTCGCGGCCGTGAGGTTCGGCCAGGTTTCGAGCCCGGGATCGCCCTCGTTCATCGGGCACGAGATACGTGCGCCACAGGACCTTGCCCGTCTCCGCGTCGAACGCCTGCATGTAACCCGGCGAGTCGAGGTCATTGCCCGTGCCGACCAGCACGGTGTTGCCGACGACGATGGGCGCGGTCGTCGAGAAGTACTGCTGGTTGAAGTCGGCGTGCACGACGTTCCAGCGCTCGCGACCGGTCTTCGCGTCGAGCGAGACCAGGTAATTGTCCGGCGTGACCATGTAGAGGTAGTTGTTCCACATGCCAAGACCACGGTTGGCGATGTGCGTGCCGCCGCGCGTCTTCCAGAAATACCGCCAGAGCACGCGCCCGTCGCGCGCGTCGATCGCCCAGGCGTTGTCGGGAGCGGAGACGTAGAGCGTGCCGTCCACCATCAGCGGCGTGCCCTTGACGCTTGCCGTGTTGCCGCCGGGAAAGTCGCCGCTCCCGTGACCACCGACCTGGACGCCCGCGCCCGCGCCGCCGCCACGGCCGCCCCCCGCCATGCCGGCAGGAAGGTTGGCGATCCAGGCGAGCGTCAGGTGCTTCACCGTCTCGCGATTGATGTCCTTGAGCGAGCTGTACCGGCGGCCGCTGTAGTCGCCGTTGTGCGTCGTCCACGACTCGCCGAGCGGCTTTCTGAGATCGGCGGGCGCGACGCCCTGGCCTTGACTGGCAAGGAGCGCCGGGATGAGCAGGATGGAACCACAAACAAACGCCGCAAATCTCATTTCAAGGTCACCAGGTACGCCGTCACGTCGTGCATGTCCTTGTTCGTCAGGGTGGGGAGGAGCGCACGATGGCCAGCCATCGGATCGTTGATCTCGAGTTTCGGCACGTCGCCAGTTCGTCGGAACGATCGGATGGTGCCGTCGGCCAGCGCCAGCGTCACCGTGAAGTCGTCGTAGCGAACGAGCCGGCCTTCGGTGCGTTGGCCCGACGGCTCCGTCACGGCGGCCGTCACGATGCGCCTGAGCACTCGGCACGCTGCCTCGTCCGCCGCCCGTGACCCACATGTTCTGCAGCGCTCGCGGCTCGGTCACGCGGGTCGCCAGTCCGCGCAGGTCACCATCCGCCGCGTGGCACGACGCGCACTTCGCGGCGAAGTACGCGGCACCAGCCGTCCGGTCGCCCACGACGACCTGCAACTCGACCGGGGGGCCCGCCGGCGGCGATCCCTGTCCCCGCATCGTCGCGACGACGCTGTGCAGGTACGCACCCAGCGCGGCGACATCGTCAGCCGCAAGCGGGAAGGCCGGCATGCCGCGCTCGGCTCGCGAGCCCTTCAGGATCGGCTCGAGCTGGCGACGACGTCGTCGGCCAGCACGACGGGCGAGCGGAGCAGGTTCGGTCCGCCAAGCTGACCGCCACGGAGGTCGCCGCCGTGACAGGCCGAGCACGTCGCGCTGTAGAGCCCACGGCCTCGCTCAATCACTTCAGGTGGCAGCGAGCTCACGCTGCTGGGCGGGAAAGGTCGCTCGTCCGCCGCGGCCGCCCCGGCCCTGTGGCGGCGGGCCGCCACGGCCTGCCGTCGGCAGGATTCCTGAGCGGCCGGTGCCCGGGCGCGGGCGCCTGCTGGCGGTCCGCCAGGCCGACGCGTGTCGCCGCTGCCAGTGTCAGCCCGAGGACCGCAACGGGCACGAATGATTTCATCAGCTTAATTGGGCACGCGGATCGGCGCAAGCAGCGTCACGCCGTCCCGCTTGGTGGAGACCTCGAGCCTGTCGTTCGGACGGCCCGCCTGAGGAATGGTGTAGGTAATCTCGTAGCGGTTTCCAATCTCGCTGGCGATCTGCTTCACGAGATCCTCGATGCTCGGCGCGACGGTCTGCACGTGGCGACCGCCGGAGTCTCTGCTGCCTTCGCCCAGGATGGCGCCGAGGGTCAGTTGCCCTTCACGAATCTCTGATTCGGCGTTGTCCCGCGACACGCCGGCGGCCGTCACCGGGCTCGTGGGGTTCTGCCCGCCACCCATGCTCTGCGTGCCCGTGCGAGAAATCGCGTAGAGCACGGCGCCGCTCTTCCGCAATCTCCTCACGCACGGTCTCCGAGCGGGTCGGGGTCGGCGCTTCGCCACCGGCGCGCATCACGACGATGGCCGGACGAAAGCCTTCTTTCTTGACCTCTTTCGCCGCGGTGAGGATCGCGTCGACGAGCTGCGCGCCGCCCTGACTGGTGCTGCGCCGCTGCAGCTGTATCACCGCCGGCTTGAGCACGCTCACGTCACTGGAATAGTCGGCAAAGCGCTCCGGCTGTGCGACGACACCGGTAATCGAGAACTCGCCTTTGCTGAGGAGGGCATTCACGAAATGCAACGTGCCAGCCTGGAACATCCCGGTCCCGCGATCGGCAATGACCAACGCGACCCGCACCGGCATCGTTGCGATCTTCACATCGCTGATCTCCGCCGCCTTGCCCGCGTACTTCAGCTGCGAACTCATCCGCTCGCATGTCGGTAATCGTCGCGCCCGCCTTGTCGGTGACCGCGACATGAACCGTACGCGTGAGCGACTGACCAGCCACGTTGGCGGCGGGGCTGAATGCCACGCCCGCGCCGACCATGAACACCCCGACCGTCAACTTCAGGAAGCGATGCGACATGGGAAAACCTCGCCGGAAATTATAGCCGGGCGCCGTGGCCCGTCACCAGCCCAGGAGGCTTCGGCCGAGCTCGAAGACCAGGATCAGGACGATGACGAGCTCGAGAATGTTTCCCTGGGATACCCGGGTCTGCTCGACCGCAAACCGGTAGATATCGTCGAGCGTCTTGAGTTTCTCTTCGACGTTCCGCTTCCAGTGGTCGAGGCCCAGCCGCGCCGCGACGATCGTGAAGAGCCGGGCCGCATACACGTCCCCGACCAGTTTCAGGGCGTTCTCGGTCCGATCGGTCAGCTCATTGACGTCGATGAAGAGCGAATGAAGCTCGCGAGTCGCCCGAAGGTACCGCCGTCCGACCAGATTGTCGATCCACCGAGGGTGTTGGAGTGCGCCGTAGATGCGGCCGAGAGCGCCTCGAGACGTTCGTCGTGGTACCTGAACTCGAGCAACTGTGAGTTCGCGAACTCGAGGATCTCGGCGGCTCCCGACACCGCCGGCGTCAGTGTCGTAGATGAAGGCCGCGTTCCAGGCCGCGACCACCAGGTCATCCGCGAGATACGAGAGCCGGTGGCGCAACACCTCGTCGCGCTCCTGGCGCACTCAGCGGCTGGCGCTCACCGCGCAGGATCTGCGCGATATCGGCGCCGTAACGCTCGAGCATCGCGGCGCCGGACAGCGGCGGGTCGAACGCGAAGCGACGCCGACGACGAGGTATTCTTCGTCGAGCACGGCCCGATGCGCATCCTCGAGGAAGGGCTCGATGCGAGGCCAGGATGCGCTGGAAGCGCCGCTTCCGCTTGCGCCTCCAGTGCCTCGTTCTCGACGAGGTCCTGGGACGCAGCACCAGGTCGCGACCAGGGCCCGGGCATCGCCGCGGACGAGCGCCAGCGAGATCACGCCGTAGTCGTAGAACTTGACGCGAACCCGAAAGTCGCCGATCAGCCGGTTCGCCGAGCGCCTCGCCATCGACGATGACCGGCGGCTGGATGTAGCGAAAGCGTGGCGCGCCCGGCGCCTTGTCGTACAGCGTCGCCAGTGACGCGGCCGGGCCGAGCGCACGCTGCAGCGCGCCGAGCCGGATGGTTTCGGATACCTCGAAGAGGTAGTAGGCCGTGACCGAGGCGGAGACGTTCGGACACGGTGATGGCTCGACGCGGCGAATCAGGCTCGGACGCGCCTCGGCTGGTGCAGGCGGTAGGGCGAGCACGAGGGTGTGCGCGAGGCACAGCACGCGGTAGGTCACCGACCCCATGCGTGCGCCAGTCAGCGGTGACGCGTGCAGTCCCATGACCAGCAATCCGACCTGACGATCCGAGGCGATCTTCGCGATTTCCTCGGCCGAATCGCCGAACGCCGTCAGCGCTTCCACCTTGACGCCCGATCCGATGGTCGCGGCCACCTCCGCGAGCGTGCTGATCCGCCTGCGCGCGCCGCTCGACATCGACGTTCGGCAGCGGCATCTGCACCGGTACGGGTGTCCTCAGGGGCTCGAGCACATGAAGAAGGAGCAGCGGCGTGCCCAGACGCCGCGGCGATGCTCGACGCCACCCGAACCTGTCGCGTCGGCGACGCACGAGGTCCACGGGCACGAGCACGCGCCGAATCTCGGCGGCCATTTCCTCGAGCGTGAACGGGGCGGCGCCCGACGGTGGCGTCACGAGCATGGGCACGGAGGTCTCTCGAAGGACACGCTCGGTCGTCGCGCCGAAGAACAACTTCCTGACGCCACTGAGTCCCCGACTGCTCATGACGATGAGGTCGCAGTGACGCTCGCGCGCGACGCGGAGGATTTCCGGCGCCGGCGTGCCCGTCGCGACCTCATACCGAATCTCGACGTTCTCGAGCGTCGCGGCCCGCAAACGCCTTCGCGACTTCCGACTCCAACTCGGTCTGGCACTGCTTCGTCAGCCAGTCGGACCCGAGTTTCAGATCGGCGCGTCTCGGCCAGGATCGGATCGTTGACCGTCACGAGCGTGACCGTGGCGCCGAAATGCGACGCGATGGCGATGGCATAGCGCAGCGCGACGCGCGACGAATCGGAGAAGTCGACCGGGCAGAGGACGGAGGGGCGCCACGACATTTGCTATTGATTATTGGTTATTGGTTATTGCTATTGGCTATTGGTGATTGGCTATTGGAGCTTGACTGGTCTTCGAGGGACGCGTCGTCACTGCGTGCGGCTGGCCCCGGCCGGGATCAGCCTGTACGTGCTGAATGCGCGTGGTGCGCACGCCGTTGGCGAACTCCAGAAACATTCCCGGCGCGGCCACAAGGCGGGTCTGAATGACGCGGCCGCCCCAGGTGCACCCGGAGATGCCCACGCGAAGATTGGTGCGGTCGCCGGTGAACCATCCTCCGGCGACGTGGTACGTGCCGTCGCCAACCGCCGCGGCGCTGTACACGGAGTTGCGTGTGCGCACGATCACCCAGTCGCCGGCGTGAACGTCGCGCGACCACACGCCGTCGATGCGACACGCGACGGCCGCGATCTGATCGAGTGTTCGGACCGCCTGACCTCGATCGCGACACCGCGGTCGGCGATGGCGATGACTCCGGTTCCGGACGTGCTGGTCTCGCATCGCGCATGCTCGACTGGATGCAGGAGGACAGTTCACACCCTTACCTCGCAGCGGTCCGGGCGACGGGTTCCAGGCGATAGATCGGCGTCGGCTGTCCTTCGCGGTTGTCCGTCACGAGATAGATCAGCCCGTCCGGGCCCTGGCGCACGTCGCGGATCCGGCCTCGCTGCGGCACGAGGTCTTCTCGACCTGTGACACGCTGGCCGTTGAGAGTGAGCCGCACGAGCTGTTGTCCGGCCATGCCGCCAACGAAGAGATTCCCGCGCCACTCCGGAAAGCGATCGCCCGTGTAGAACATCGCGCCGGAAATCCCGATGGACGGCACCCAGACCTGGCGCGGCTGCTCCATGCCCTCGCGCATCGTGCCTGAGTGAATGGCCGCGCCGGTCGTGTAGTTCACGCCGAAGCCAATGACCGGCCAGCCATAGTTGCGGCCGGGAAGCTCGAGGTTGAGCTCATCGCCACCCTGCGGGCCGTGCTCGTTCGTCCAGACGTCGCCCGTGACCGGATGAATCGCGATGCCCTGGATGTTGCGGTGGCCGTAGCTCCAAATCTCGGGCTTCGCCCCGGCGCGGCCGACGAACGGGTTGTCCGCGGGCACGCGGCCATCGTCGTGCAGTCGAATCAGCTTGCCGTGGTGATTGGACAGGTCCTGCGCCGGGTGCGCCTCGAGGTTTCCCTCGGGTGGAACCTGCCGGTCGCCGAGCGTCAGCCAGAGATAGCCGTTCCGGTCGAACGCAATCTTGCCGCCGTAGTGGTTGCGCCCCGATGACACCGAGGCAAACAGCTCCTTCACATCGGTCAGCCGATCGTTCTCGAAGCGGCCTCGCACGAGAGCCGTCGTGGATTCATCACCGATGCCGGGTTTCGAGTAGCTGAGGTAGAGGAGCCGGTTGGTCGCGAAGTCGGGATGAAGCGCGACCTCGAGCAGGCCAGCCTGGGTCGAGGTGAACACACGCGGTGTTCCCTCGACCGGTTGCGGGAGCAAGCTTGCCGTTGCGGACGATCCGCAGACGTCCCGGGCGCTCGGTGATAAGCCAGTCGCCGTTCGGAAGGAAGGCGATCGACCAGGGCTGGACCAGCGCCTCGACGACCGTCACGACGCGGTAGTCGTGGTGAGGCGGACTTGTAGGTATCCTGCCGGGCAGCAAGCGTACTCCCGGCAATCAGCACGGCGACAGCGGCAGCAGCGCTCGCGAACATCCGAGGCATGGATTGACCCATGCCCCGAATGCTATCGCACCTGGCAGGCGAGCAATGGGAACCTTGAACCGCCGCGCAGCCGCTTAGAGCATCCTGGCGCGTACGAGCGCCTCGGCCGCGAGCCAGTCCTCGACATCGTGCCCGTGTTCGCCGCCGCGATCGATGAAGAGCCGATAGGCCTCGGCCTGGACTTCTTCAATCGGAAGCGCTGACAGCACTGGTTCCTCCACTCGGCTCACCGGATCCGGAACGGTCGGAAGGGCCGGAATCTCGATCGCGTCGCCGGGAAGGATGGGAGGTGAAACGCGCGCTGGGTTGAGCATGCCTGTGGACATCGTGGAACTCCTCGTGGAAGGTGCCGACGCCGACTGCGAGTTCTTTGCCAAGAACGTCCGGCGCAATTGCGATGCGCGCCATTCTCAGTGAGTACGTGGATGCCGGACAGTGGAACGTGTCTACTGCGCGCCGCCGCGCCTGCCTCCGCGCGCACCAGGAGCCTCGCCACCCGGCATTCCGATGACCGGTTCCTCGTCAGGACCACGGCCGCGTCCGCGAGCCGGCGGCGTCCATCCATCTCGAGCCGGTCCGTTCTGAACGATACGGGTGTTCGCGCTGAGCCGGTTGCCTGTGAGGTACTGCGCGCCGGCATTGCCGAAGTATTTGCCGGCCTTGAGCGTCGCGTTGTGAACCAGGGTAATCGCGTCCTGGTACCGCGGGTCCGTCTGCGCCCAACCTGAGAAGCTCGACAGGTCGTTGTTGCCGATGATCACGGCATCCACGCCCTGGGTCGCGGCGATCTCGTCGGCGTTGGCGACCCCCTCGAGCGTTTCAATCATCACGACCACGAGCATGTTGTCGTTGATGGTGGCGCGGTAGTTCACGCCGGGCTGGGTCCAGAGCTGTGACGCGGCGCCGCCGCCAGCGCTGCGGCGGCCGAATGGCGGGAATCGCGAGAACCGGGCCGCGTCTCTCGCTTCGAGCGCGTCGTCCACGGTCGGCACGATGATGCCCAGCACCCCGAGATCGGTCGCCTTCTGGATATTCGCCTCGAGCGCGTCGGGCATACGAATCATCGGCGCCGCTCCCACGCGGGGACAGGTCAGGATCATCCGGCGCACCTCGTCGAACGACATGGTGCTGTGCTGCATCTCGAACCAGATGTAGTCGAAGTGCTTGCCGACCTCGCAGTAGAGCTCCGGGCTGAAGCTCGAGACCGTGTAACTGGTGATCTGCTTGTCCTGGAAGAGCAGTTCCTTCGCGATGTTGTAAAACGGCCTCGCGGCGCCCGCGCTGACGTACGACTTGGTCTGCCAGCCCCAGCCGCGGGAGTCTGGCGTCAAGGGCGTCACGCTGCCGTATTGCCAGTTGTCTGACGGCGCCACCGCCGCGCGCCGCGCCTTGCGGAGCCGGCTGACTCTGACCGGAGGCTGCCGGCGTTTGTGCGGCGGGCCAGCCCACGGCCACCGAGAGGACGACGCAGAGTCCGGCGACGAATCCCAGTCGCTTCATGGTGTGCTCCCTTGTCGGATGGCGCATTCTGGCACAGTGTCGGACGGGCCGGGGCCCGTATGGATGAGGATTCGTTGCGCGGCCCGTCACGACTAGCTTGCGCTCGACGCGTGCGTATTCACGGCGTCGCCGACCGAGCCGTACCAATTATTCAGGGCTGAGCCGAGCGAGGCGGCACCGGCGACGCACACGAGCGCGACAAATGCCGACAGCAACGCGTACTCAATAAGGTCCTGTCCCGACTCGTCACGGATCAGCTGGAGGAGCAATCTGCCAAACGGTCGCATGCAACGACTCCGTAGGGGCAACTTGCGACGCCGATGGAAAAGCTAGAAGACGGATTTGTAACAGATATTTGGCGTTCAGGTAACAGATATTTTGAAGCTCCGTCTGGTTCGCTACCGCTTCCGTGAGCCGAAGTACATCCGGATGGCGGTGAGCACCATGAACACCACCAGCATCGCCAGGATCACACGAATCACAAACATGGCTCATTCTAGGGGCGTTCGAGGAGGCTCGATTCCGCGGTCGCGGTCCTCGGAAGCGTGACCGCAAATACGCTTCCGTCTGGCCCACTGGCCTCCAGCACGAGCGCGCCGCCGTGTGCCTCCGCAATCCACCGTGCGATCGGCAGTCCCAGACCCGCGCCCGGATAGTCCTGATTCAGGCGGGCGAATCGTTCAAAAATCCGATCGCGCGCCGTCGGCGGAATCCCGGCACCATCGTCGATCACGCGAATCGTGACTGTGGACGACGTCTGATGAACGGTCGCCGAGACCATGCCGCCAGACGGCGCATGGCGGACGGCGTTGTCCAGCAGGTTCGTCACCATCTGCCGCAGCAGTCGATCGTCACCTGTGAACCGGACCTCCGTATCCCCGTTCGCGTTCACGACGACGTTGCGGTCCGCCGCAAGCACGCCGAGCGCTCGAGCGGATTCCGAAACGATGTCGTCGATGTACACCGGCTCCGGGAGGAGCGGAAGTCCCTTCGCCTCGGCGCGCGACAGGAGGAACATCGTATCGACAAGGTGGGCCAGGCGATTCGACTGCTCGCCGATAATCTCCATCATCTCGCGGTAGTCCTCCGGTGATCGCGGCGCGCGCCAGCGTGACCTCGGCGGTTGTCCGAACCACCGACACGGGCGTACGGAGTTCGTGCGATGCATCCGCCATGAACTGACGCTGCGCCTGCAGCGCATGCACCAGCCGATCGAGCAGCCCGTTGAACGCCGTCGCGAGTCGACCAAGCTCGTCGTCGGGATGGGGCGCGTGGAGCCGTTCGCTCGCCGTGCTCTCCGTAATGGCCATCGCCTGCGAGGCCATCTCGTCCAGCGGCCGCAGCGTTTGCCGTCCGACCAGCCAGCCTCCAGTCCTGCCACGCCCAGCGCGACGATGATGCCGAGTCCGAGTGTGCGTCGCAGATCCGCGTTCGCCTGTTCGAGCTCCTCGAGCGGCGCCATCACCACGGCGACGTACTGATGGTCGCGGTATTGGACGGGCGCCGATCGCACGCGCATGCGAACGCGGGCCCACGTTCGTAGTGTCGAGCACGTCGGCCGAAAGTGCCGGTTGCCACGCGGAATCGATCGGTCGCCCCCAGCGGGCGAGGACCCGACCGTCGGGTCGCGTGAGCATCAGAGTCCGATCGGGGGCGAGCACCTCAACGCTGGCTTCGTCCGCCGACGCCTGGAGGTCGAGTCCTTCGCCGAACTCCGTGCGCATGACGCCCTGAAGCGTCAACATCAGGCGGCCCAGTTCGTCGTCCAGGCGTTGGAGCATCACGCGCTCTTGCCTGATGTCCACGACCGCGTGCCGGTCAACAGCACGAGGACGACGACGGCGCTGTACCACGCGGTCAGTCTGCCGCGGATCGACCAGGTCATGTCGCCGGAGGCGCGGAGAGCATGTATCCCTCGCCGCGGCGGGTGAGGATGAGGGAGGGCGCTCCCGGCTGATCGATCTTGCGCCGCAATCGCTGCACGCACACGTCGATGGCGTTGGATGCGGGCTCGTGGGACGCCTCCCACACGTGCTCGGTCAATTCCGCACGGCCAACCACCGAATTCGCGTGCAGCACGAGGTATTCGAGCAGCGCATACTCGCGCGCGGTCAGCTCGACAGGACGATCGTTGCGCTGAACCCTGCGCGCTCGGGTGTCCAGCGAGAGCGGTCCGACGGTGAGCACCGTCGGGGTGACGGGACGATGCCTCCGCCGCAACAGCGCACGGAGGCGCGCGAGGAGCTCACGAAAATCGAAGGGCTTCGTGAGGTAGTCGTCGGCGCCGCTGTCCAGGCCCCGGACGCGTGCTTCGATGGCGTCACGCGCCGTGAGCATGAGGATGGGCATGTGCAGCCCTGCCGCACGCAGCTGACAACACACCGCGAAGCCGTCCTGCCGCGGCAGGCCAATGTCGAGCAGGATCGCGTCGAACTCCGAAATGGCCGCCTGGTAGACAGCCTGCTCGCCGTCGCGTGCGATGTCCACCGCGTACGCCTCTTCGCGCAGGCCCTTGGCCAGAATTTGCGCGGCTCGTGGTTCATCCTCGACGAGAAGAATCCGCATGCTGACGGTCCTCGACAGGGTCGCACGTTCGCCTGCTATAGCGTCGGTTCGACGACGCGACGCCCGTAGCGATAGTAGAACGCCGGCAGGAGAAACAGGTTCAAGACCGTCGAGGTGAACAGGCCGCCCGAGAATCACGACCGCCATCGGGTGCTCGACTTCCTGACCCGACCGGCTGCCGCCCACGACGATCGGCACGAGAGCCAGGCCGGTGGCGAGCGCGGTCATCAGGATCGGGGCGAGCCGCTCCTCCGCGCCGCGCTCGACGAGTTCCGGACCGAACGGCATCCGCTCGACATCTTCGAGGTGGCGATAGTGGCTGACCAGCATGATGCCGTTCCGTGCGGCGATGCCGAGCACGGTCACGAACCCGACAAGCGATCCGAGCGACAGCACGCCGCCCGACAGAAACGCGGCGGCCACGCCGCCAATCAGAGCGAAGGGCAGCGTCAGCGCGACCATCGCGACGAGCCGGACGGATCCGAAATCGACGTGCAGCACCAGCAGAATCCCGAGCAGAGACAGGAACCCGATCGCGAGCAGGCGGTTCTGGGACGCTTCCCGCGCGGCGTACTCGCCAAGCACCTCGGCGTGATATCCCTCCGGAAAGGTCACGCGTGCCGAGCGCCGTCTGGATGTCGCGCGCCACCGCGCCGAGATCGCGATCGCGCACGTTCGTGGTGACGTCGATCCGGCGCGACCCGCCTTCGCGCGTGATCTCGTTCGGCGTCGGCGCCAGAGTCACATCGGCGACCGCGTCCAAGCGGGACGTACCCGCCACTACCGGTGTCGATCGGCAGCCGTTTGATGGCGAACAGGTCCGATCGGACCGCCGGGACACTCCACACGACCGTGTCGAAGATCTTCTGGTCATCGTAGATCTCGCCGACCTTCGTTCCGCGCAGCAGCGTCGCCATCGCGTCTCGCACCTGCGCCGGGCGTGACGCCGGCGATCTGAGCCGCCTCCGGGCGCATGCGCACCTCGACCTGCGGCACCACGGTCAGCTGCTGCACGGTCAGGTCGGCGACGCCCTCGACGCCGCCAAGCGCTCGGCCGACCTCGCCGGCGGTTGCGGCGAGCTGCGTGAGATTCGGCCCGAAGATGCGGACGACAATCGTGGCGCTGGCGCCGGTCAGCACTTCCTTGATCCGTTCGCGCAGGTACGTCAGCAGGTCGCGCGTGAGTCCGGGATAGCCGTCCACGACTGCCTGAATCTCCGCGACCTTCGCCTCGTAGTCGACCGACGGGATCGAGGCTGATCCACAGCTCGGTGAAGTTGACGCCGACGACCTCGTCCGCGACCTCGGCTCGTCCGATATGCGCGCCGAAGTTTCGAACGCCCTGAACGTCCATCAGCTCCCGCGCGGCGTTGACCGTCGTCCGCCGCATCGCGTCGAGCGAGGTGCCGGGCTTCTCGACCCAGTGCATCAGGAAGTCGTACTCCTGGAAGTTCGGCAGGAACTCCTCGCCCAGGAACGGAAACGCCGCCGCGGTCACGGCCAGCGAGACCGCGACGATCGCCACGGCGCGCTTCGGGCGCCGCGATCAGTCGCGGCAGCAGCCGGCGGTAGCCGCGCCTTGAGACCCGTGACGACCGGCGCCTCGCGCGCGTGCGTGTGCCGCGGCAGCAGCAGCAGCGACAACGCCGGCGTGACGATGAGCGCGACGAGAAGCGACGCCGAGGATCGCCAGCACGTACGACGAGGGCGAGCGGCCGGAAGAACGATCCCGCCAGGCCCTCGAGCAGGAACACGGGATGAACACGAGGATGACGATGAGGCTGCCGTAGACGACGGCGCTGCGCACTTCGACGCGACGCGTCGAGCACGACGTCGAAGGCCGACCGCGGGTGACCCGCGGCGGCGTTCAGGCGCAGCCGCCGCACGATGTTCTCGACGTCGATGATCGCATCGTCCACGACCTCGCCGAGCGCGATGATCAGCCCGGCGATGACCATCGTGTCGAGCGTGCCGCCGCGATAGCGCAGGACCAGCGCGGCGGCGATGAGCGAGAGCGGAATCGCGATGATGCTGATGAGCGCCGTGCGCCAGTCGTACAGAAACACCATCAGGACGAGCACCACCAGAACGCAGCCGATCAGGAGCGCGCGGTTGAGATTCCGCAGCGACATCTCGATGAACGTCGCGGGCCGGAAGATGGTCGTGTCGATGTCGACGTCGGGCAGCCCCGGCTTCAGCGCGGCGATCGCCGCTTCGACGTCGCGCGTGACCTGCAGCGTGTTGCCGTCCGGCTGTTTCTCCACGATCAGCATCAGGCCGTCGCCGCGATTGATCACCGCGTCGCCGATCGGCGGCGGAAAGCCTTCGACCACCTCGGCGACGTCGCCGATGCGCAGGGCGTTCCCGGGCGGTGCGGGCCGCTCGGCGCGGTGCCGCGGGCCGCACGATGATCTGCCTGAGATCCTCGGCGTCGAGACCGGCGGGGAAGTGCGCGATCGCCAGCCGTTGCTGCGGCGTTTCGAGGTAGCCGCCGGCGGCCACGGCCGTGCCGTCGCGAGCCGCGGTCACGACATCGTCGAGCGTGACGTTGTTGCTGCGCAGCCGGTCGGGATCGACGAGCACCTGCAGCTGCCGATCGCGCTGGCCCCAGATCGCGACGTTGGCGACGCCGGGAATCGACATCAGGCGCGGCCGGATGGTCCATCGGGCGAGCGTCGACAGCTCGATCTGCGACAGGCGCTCGGACGTGAGGCCGATCTTCATGACGCGGCTGAGCGACGACAGCGGCGACAGGATGACCGGCGGATGCGCGGCGGTCGGCAGGCTGGACGGCGACGCGCAGCAGCCGTTCCTGCACGAGCTGCCGCGCTCCCATCAGGTCGGTGCCCTCCTCGAAGATCATCACCACCGATGACAGCCCGAGCACCGACTTCGACCGGAGCGTCCGCAAGCCCGGAACGCCGTTCATCGCGTTCTCGAGCGGCACGGTGACGAGGCTCTCGACTTCGCCGGTGGAGAGCCCGGGCGCCTCGGTCTGGATTTCGACGAGCGGCGGCGCGAACTCGGGGAAGACGTCGAGCGGCGTGTTCTGCGGCCGCGCGCGAGCCGGCGACGATCAGCACGAGCGCCAGCGCAACGACGACGACGCGCAGGCGGAGCGAGCGTTCGACCAGCCAGCGCATCATCGCGGTCTACTTTCCGGCACCGAATTCGACGCCGAACAGCTCGGCGGCGCCGTCGGTCACGACCCGCGCGCCGCGGCGGGCCCCTGCGACAGCACGGCAAGGGCGCCGGTGATGTCGGTGACGACCACGCGCTGCGCGTGTGTAGACCCGCGGCTGTTTGACGACGTAGACCCAGGTGCCGCCGAAGGCATCGTGCAACAGCGCGGCCTTTGGGCACGACCAGGCCGGTTTCGGTTTCACGGCGTGAGAGGCGGACGGAGACTCGCTCGCCCGGCCTGAAGCGGTTGCTTGGGATTCGGCAGCGCGTAGTAGAGGTCGACTCCGGCCGTGGTGGCGTTCGCCGACGGCGGGGCGGGGATGGAACGAGCGCGTCACGCCCAGCGCGTCGCGCGCCTCGCCGAGCATCTGCACCTCGCGGGTGCGGTGGTATCGATCGCGCTCGGCCTCACCCGCGTAGACCGGCACGCGCACCCAGACGGTGGCGAGACGCACCAGTTCAATCAGTACCGCTCCCGCGGCAACCGACTGGCCTTCCTGAACATGGACGCTCTGGACGACGGCAGTGTCCGGCGCATCGATGACGACGCCGCCGGCCGACGTCCCACTGCCGTGTGGCGAGGGCCACGCGCTCGCGCGCGGCCTTGATCTCAGCGTCCGCGACCGCGAGCTCGGCCTGGGCCTCTTCCAGGGCGCGGCGGCTTCCCGAGCCATCCTTGAGCAGCCGCTCGGCGCGCTGGACCTTGAGGGCGGCGGCGTCGCGTCGAGCCGTCGGCGTATCGACGGCCTGCTGCGCGTCAACGGCGGCGTCACGTTCAGATGGCAGAATCGGCACCAGTCGAAACAGCGCCTGTCCGCGCGCTACCGTGGAACCGGCGCTGGGAATCGGGGACGTTCCCTGCAACGTGCCCGCCACGGGAGCCGAGATCGCGAGCGCCGTACCCGAAGGGGCCATGATTTCGCCGCCCATCGTCCTGGTGCGCGCGACAGCGCGCTGCGCGACCGCCTCGGTCTTGATCGCCAGCCGTCGCTCCGCCTCTTCAGTAAGAGTTACGGTCGTGAGCTGTGCTTCCTTGACGGGCGAGGTGACGGTCGCGGGCTTGGCCGCCGGCGCGGGCGGCGGCGTTCCACGGCCACATCCGGCGTAGCCACACACGACATGATGCCAGGCATCCGAGCGAGACGAGGACTCTAGAACGCCACCCGTGGGTTCTCCTTCTACAGTGCCGCAGCGACGGCCCACGGCGCGTTCGAGTCTGGCCTGCGCCCGCGCGATGTCGGCTTCTGCTTCGCGCGTGCGAGGCGCGCGTCCGTCAGCCGGCGATTCATTTCAATCACGAAGAGATAGGCCACCTCGCCCTCGGTGAAGGCGCGGTCCGGCGACCGCGACCTGCTCTTCGAGCGGCGTCGAGCACCGTCTGGCGCCATTCGGCCGCCGCGACCGACGCTCGTTCGTATTGTGCGAGGGCGGTGCGGACCTCGGTCGCGACGCGCTGACGCGCCGCGAGGTAGAGACCACTTGCGCGTTGCAGCTCGGCCTGTGCGCGCGCGGTCCCACCCTGATTGCGATTGAAGAGCGGAAGCCCTGCGTCGATACCGGGCCCCATCTCGAAGCCCTCACGGCCCTGGCCATTTGCATCGAGCACCGCGGTGAGCCCGAACACCCGCGATTCTTCCCACCCGAGGCGGGCGCCCGCCGCTTCGACGGCCAGCTCGGCAGCGCGAACATCGGGGCGGAACGCCAGCGCATCATTGACGAGCGCAGGAGTGATCGCGCATGCGGCCAGGGCGCGAGGCGTCAGCACGGGCGGCGCGTCGGGAGACTCGAGCGCGAGACCCAGTCGGGCGCGTAAGTCGTGGCCACGCACGGCGGCGTCAAGTCGCGCGCGCTCCAGGTCCTGCCGTGCGCGCGCGGCGTCGATCGAAGCGGTTCGGGCTTCGAGCTGGCTGATGTCGCCCGCTTGAAACCGGGATTCCATCAGCCCCGCGATCGGCATCGAGCTCGGCCAGCGCGCGTTCGGCCAACACGATGCGGTCCTGGGCGAGCGCGTACTCCGCGTATGCCAGCTTGACGTCCGAGACCAGCGTCAAGCCATCCTGTTCAAGGCCTGCTGCGACGCTCTCGGCGGCGATCTCGGCGGCGGCGACACGGCGGGGACGCTGCCACAGCACTTCGAGGGGCCAGCGCAGCGTCGCTTCGAGCTGCTTCGGTCCGAGCGGAAACAACAGGGAGAGCACGGGGTTCTGCAGGAGGCCGGCCTCGACGAGGTCGGCGCGCGCGAAGCCCAGGTTGGCCAGCTGCACCTGGAAATCCGGGTTGTTCCAGAGCGCGATGGCGACTGCTTCGTCCTGCGTCAGGCCGTCGTCGAGCACGACGCCAGGAGGGATCGCCGTTCCCTCGGCATCGGCCGGACGTGCCGGCACACCGGTTCGCTTTGTGACGTCGCTCGGTGTGGCCACGGAGCTCTTCGAGGCGCAGCTCGACACTGCGAGGACCAGAAGGGCCGTAGTCAGTCCCCGCAAGAGTCGTCTCCTCAATGGCCGGTACATGTCACGGCGAAAATGACAGGACGATGACAACAGTTCAGGAGTGAGCCGTCGGATTTAACGCCCGATGCTTCGCCGGGCGTCGGTCTTCATGCTCTCGGTGACGATGGCGATTCTCAGGCCGAGGCTGGATGCCGCATCGATCACCGACATGGCGTCCTGATAGCGCAAGCTGCCATCACAGTAGACGAAGACGGTCTTCTCCGTGCGGGTCTCGAAGAGATTTCGGAGTTGCTCGGCCAGTGTCTCGAGCGTCGCGGTCTGCTTGTTGATGGTCAATCGGCGGTCGGCGGAGTCCTCGACCACGATCTGAGTATTGTCCTGCGGCTTCAGCGTGGTCTTCGTTTCAAGCGGCAGGTTGATGTCCTCGCCTCGCTGCGCCAGCGGCAGTACGGCCATGAAGATGATGAGCAGACACGAGCAGCACGTCGATGAGCGGGGTGACGTTCATCTCCGAAGACCGGGGCCCGATCCTTCGGGGGACGTCGTACTTATGGTCGTCCTGACCGTCGTGATGCTTGTGCCTGGGGGTGGTCACGGACGTATTGTGAGGCTTTTCCCAGGAATCGGACCGGGCGACACGTGATTTTCCCGGCCCTGAAGCCGTTGGCCCCTCGATCCGACAAAGATCCTAGCGGTCTATGGAGACGGCACAGCGCGAGCGATCCGGGCGATCAACGACAGCCGCCGTCGATCGGCGAGCCCATGTACGCGTCAAGCTGGATGCGGCGATCAGTGCGCGGCGCATCGGTGGTGACGACACCCTGACCATCGAGGAAGCGAGCATTGCCGGGTTCTCCACCAAGAGTCCCGTGCCGTTCGAGCCGGAGTCTTCCTATCACTTTCGACTCTCGGATCCGGCCGGTCAAGTCGCCGTTGTCGGAGCGGTCTGTCGTTATTGCACCGTGCTCGAGGGAGGGGATTCACCCTCCTATCTCGTCGGCTTCGAGCTCGAACCACTACCCGCTCGGCGCGTGGAGCTCATCTTCGGCGCCAGTCTGTCGGACGCGGCTTCTCAGCGGAAGTCCTGAACAACTGGCTGACGGCCGGCGATACCGCCGCTACAATCGCAGGTGTGTGAGACCGAGCTCGGCCGTACAGACACCTCGAACGGATGGCGGGCGGAGGCGGCGGCGAAGGGCTGGATCTAACGGCGCTTCCGGAACCGTCGCCCGGCTGCGCCCGCGAGGCCGACGCCGACGAGCGAGAGCGTGGCAGGTTCAGGGACTGGCGCGCCTGTGGCCTCGCCGTTCAAGACGAACCGAAGGTCCGACGGACTCGAGTCTGCGAAGGAGGTAATTGGTATTGGGCTTGTCCCGAACCCAAAACCGCCGCCGGGATTGTGAACCACGGCCATGCCGCCTGTGACGGGCAGACGTGTTTCCGCGAACCACTGACCTCCTCCGGAAAACGGTCTGGTGACGAAGGCTGTAAGAAGTCCGACCCAGGTCCAAGGAGCGCGCCACCGAAATCGAAGGTGAGATCCTCGCCGACTTGATTTCCGCCTACCGTCAGAATGGGCACGGCGTTGAAGTCGGCCGTCGAGGTAATCGCCGCCGTGACGGCGATGTTTGCCGACGCATCACCAAACTCAAAACCAAACACTGTCAGCGTCGTGAGGCTGAACTCGGCCCCCAACGTAAAGTCATCGAACGTCTTTGTGGAGAAGTCTGTGAGATCCGAGAACACCTGGGAGGAGATCCCGCTGAGCCGCCGCTGGATTGATCGACGATTGGAGTGGCGGAAGCGTCCGTGGCGTAACCGCAAGACAGGACGACCAACAGAAACAACGGAAGAGCGAACCGAGGGCCGCGCATCGAGTTCTCCTGAAAACCTGGGGAGCGCCGACCGCATATAAGTATCCATCAATAGGAAGCCGCGAAGCCTCTCACGACGAAAGGAATTTCGTCGCTGCTACACGCAAAACACCTGTGAGCGCAGACATTAGTCGGCGCGACCAAGGATACCGACTGCGCACGTTACGCCGCCGGCGTGAGATGAAGGACGGCGAACTCGATCCTCTCGACTCGCTTCCCGACCCGCCTACTACAATGCTGCCGCATGAACGACGCGCTCTCGCCGGGCACCCGGCTCGGCCCGTACGAGATCGACAACCTGATCGGCGCCGGTGGCATGGGCCAGGTCTATCGCGCCCACGACCCGCGGCTGGGCCGCAACGTCGCGATCAAGACGCTGTCTGGCGCCGGGGCCGCGACCCCGACCTCGTCCGCCGCTTCGAGACCGAGGCCAGGGCTGCCGGCGGCGCTCGACCATCCCAACCTCCTGGTCGTCTACGACGTCGGGCGCGAGGGCGACGTCTCCTACATCGTCTCGGAGCTGCTCGACGGCGAGACGCTCCGCGCACGCCTGCGGAACGGCGCCGTGCCCGACGCGGCAGGCGATCGACTACACGCGTGCAGATCGCGCGGGGGCTCGCGGCCGCGCACGCCCGCGGCATCGTCCATCGCGATCTGAAGCCCGAGAACCTGTTCCTCACCCGCGACGGCCGCGTGAAGATCCTGGACTTCGGCGTCGCGAAACTGATCCATGCCGCGGAGGCCGACGACGCCACGGCCGTCGCCGACCGCTCGCACCGGCGCCGGCGTCGTCGTGGGCACGGTCGGCTACATGGCGCCGGAGCAGGTGCGGGGCGAGCCGATCGACCATCGCGCCGACATCTTCGCGCTCGGCGTCGTGATGCACGAGATGCTGTCGGGCGCCCGGCCGTTCCGGCGCGACACGATCCCCGAAACGCTGACCGCGATCCTCAAGGACGATGCCCCCGAGCTGCCGCCGGCCGTGACGCCGGCGTTCGCCGCGTCGTCGCCGGTGCCTCGAGAAGCGGCCCGAGGATCGATTCCATTCCGCTCACGATCTCGGCCTCGCGCTCGAATTGCTCTCGACGACGACTGACGTCGGCGTCCCGCCCACGCTGGACCGCGCCCGCCGGCGTGCCGCGCCGCAAGGCGCTCGCTCTATGGCGCGTCTTCGCTGGCACTTGTCGCGTCGGGACTCGCGGGCGGCGTGTTTCTCGGTGGCCGGCGTGCGGTCAGCCGTCGCTGCCGTCGTTCCGCCGGCTGACGTTCAGGCGCGGGCTCATCCGATCGGCACGCGTCGCGCCGGACGGCCAGACGATCCTCTACGGCGCGCTCTGGGACGGCGACCGCCTGCCGCGTGCACACGGTCCGAGTCGACAGTCCCGAGTCGCATCCGCTCGATCTTCCCGATGCGAACGTGCTGGCGATTTCGCGATCGGGAGAGCTCGCGCTGGCGCTCGGCGCGCACCTCGACGGGAGTCATCACGTACGGCACGCTGGCGCGCGTGCCGATCGCCGGCGGCACGCCGCGCGCAGATGGTCGAGGACGTGAAGTTCGCCGACTGGTCGCCCGACGGGTCGGACCTGGCGATCGTGCGACGAGTCGACGGACGCGACCGGCTGGAGTTTCCGATTGGCAACGATGCTGGTCGCAGCCCGGCGCCGGCGAGGCGCACCGGTCTGGGCTTCGCGCGCGTCTCGCCCGACGGCAGGCGCGTGGCGTTCGTCCACTACCGGCGCCCGGCTCGCTGTCTGGACGAGTGTCGATCGTCGATCAGACGGGCAGGGTGACGCAGCTCTCGGACGAGTACCTCAATATCCACGGCCTGGCCTGGAAGGGCGACGAGATCTGGTACACCGCGGCGGATGAACGGCCGTTGTTTCGCGCGCTGCGCGCGGTGACGCCCGGCGGCGGCGCCAGCCGCACGATCACGCGGATGCCGGGCAACGCGACGCTGTGGGACGTCGCTGCCGGACGGGCGGCTCCTCCTCGCGCACACCGACGATCGCGCCGTCATGATCGCGCAGCGTCCCGGAAGACGTCGAGCGATCGCGATCTGTCCTGGCTCGATGGTCATGGGCCGCGGCCCTGTCGCTCGACGGCCGGTGGTTGCTCTTCTACGGAGTACGGCCAGGGCGGCGGCCCGGACCGGCGCCGTGTATCTTGCGCGGCATGGATGGCTCGCCCGCTGTTCGCCTGAGTGACGGCCGCGCCGGTGGCGCTCTCTCCGGACGGGCAGTGGGCGATTTGCGTTCAGCCAGCTTTCCTTCGCCGTACCTGGATATCGTGCCGACGGGTGCCGGCGACCGCCGGCGATTGCCGGACAACGGCCTCGGTTACATCTGCTGCGAGGTGGCTTCCTGATGGCAAGCGGGCTGTCGTCGGTGCGGTCGAACAAGGAAAGCCACACCGACTGTTATGTTCTGGATCTCGATCGGGCCGGCCGACGCCGCTCTCGCCCGAGGGCGTCGGCGGTGTGTGGACGGTTTCCCCGGACGGCTCGACCGTTGCGGCCCAAGGCCCCGGTCCCGCCATCGTCCTTTACCGAAGTCGACGGGTCACGGGACTGAGAAATTGCCGGGGACGACGGGCAGGGAGCTTCCGCTCGGCTGGATCAACGACGGTCTTCTCGTGCTGCCGCCGCCCGGCTCGGACGCTCCGCGTGGGGAGGTCTACCAAATCGATCGCCTGACCGGTCGCCAGCAGCCATGGAGAGAACATCCTGCCGAGCGACCCCGCAGGCATCATGGGCCTGGTGTCGTTTCACGCGACGCCGGACGGCAGGACGCAGGCGTACACGTGGCACCGCGCGCTGAGCAATCTGTACATCGCAGATGGTCTCGTGTGAGAAGGAGACGTCAGGATGACCGACGCTCTTCGATCTGATGCCCTCGTGTTCTTCGGCGCCACGGGCGATCTCGCCTACAAGAAAATCTTTCCTGCGCTGCAGGGCATGGTCCTGCGCGGCACGCTTGCGGTCCCGGTCATCGGCGTCGCCGGGTCTGGCTGGACCCTCGACCAGCTGCGGGAACGGGCTCGCGCGAGCGTGCATGGAGTTCGGTGGCGGCGTCGATGAAACGGCATTCGCCAGGCTGTTGTCGCTGCTGCAGTACATCGACGGCGACTACGGGGACCCGGCCACCTTCGCCAGCCTGCGCGCGGCTCTCGCCGGTGCGAAGGCGCCGACGCATTACCTTGCGATCCCACCGGGCCTGTTCGGTGACGTGATCGGGCGGCTGAGCGCCTCGGGCTGCGCCGATGGCGCGCGGGTCGTCCTCGAGAAGCCCTTCGGGCACGACCTGGCCACGGCCCGCGCGCTCAACCAGACCTTGCATGCGGTGCTTCCGGAATCGTCCGTCTTCCGCATCGACCACTACCTCGGCAAGGAAGCGGTAGAGAACCTGCTGTACTTCCGGTTTGCCAACACCTTCCTCGAGCCGATCTGGAACCGCAACTACGTGTCGTCGGTTCAAATAACGATGGCTGAGGATTTCGGCATCAAGGGTCGCGGCAGGTTCTACGACCAGACCGGGCGCGATCCGCGACGTCATCCAGAACCATCTCCTGCAGGTCGTCGGGTACCTCGCGATGGAGCCCCCGATTTCCGTCGATGCGGACCGCATCCGGGATGAACAGGTCAAGGTCTTCCGCGCCATTCGTCCCCTTGCGCCCGAGGCGGTGGTCCGAGGGCAATTCCGCGGATACCAAACGGAGGTCGGTGTCGCATCTGGCTCGAGCGTTGAAACCTTTGCGGCAGTGCGGCTCGACGTGGATTCCTGGCGCTGGGCGGGCGTGCCCTTCCTGGTGCGCGCCGGCAAGCGTCTGCCGGTGACGGCGACCGAAGTGCAAGTGGATCTCAAGCGGCCGCCACTATCGAGGTTGGCTCCGAATGAGAGCAATTATTTCCGCTTCCGGCTCGGACCGAAGATCTCGATTTCGCTCGGCGCTCGCGTCCGGAAGCGGGGCAGTGGGTTCGGCTCGATGGCGACCGAGCTCGTCGCCGTCCGGGATGCCAGTCGTGACGAGGTCGATGCGTACGAACGGCTCCTGACCGATGCGATGAACGGGGACCCGACGCTGTTCGTCCGCGAGGATGCTGTCGAGACGGCGTGGAACGTCGTCGACGGGGTCCTCGACGACGCCGTGCCCGTGCATCCCTACGAGCCGGGAACCTGGGGGCCCGTCGAAGCAGATCGCCTGGCGCCCGACCTCAAAGGCTGGCACAACCCATCGAATGAAGGGTGAGCTTCTCCTACCGAGCGGGCTCCCTCCGGTTCAACCACGCGGCATGGTTGTCCCGAAGGAGCGCGATCGCTTCATCCGCATCCGCCACGCAGTGAGGGATCGAGAAATCTTCGACACTCGCGAGCGGAGGATCCATCGAGAGCATCGAGTGTCGGGCCCATTCGACCAGCCCGGGCCACATTTTTCCAACAAGAATCAACGGCGTGTCCTGAAGGTGCCTGACCTGAAGCAATTGCCAGATCATCATCATTTCGAGGACGGTGCCAATCCCTCCGGGCGCGACGACGAACGCATCGGAAGTGAGAACGAATTGATGAAGGCGCGTGAAGAAGGTCCGATGCTCGTATGCCTGCGTCACAAAAGCATTGACGTCCTGTTCGAAGGGCAGGTCCACCCGGATTCCGATGGACTGGGCGCTCGGTGAGCTGCCGGCTCCTTCGTTGGCCGCTTGCATCAGCCCTGGCCCGCCGCCGGTGATGATGTCGCAGCCCATCGCGGCCAACGCCGCGGCGGTCCGCTTGGTTTCCTCGTAGCCGAACGTTCCCGCCTGTGCCCGCGCCGAGCCGAAGATCGTCACCCTGTAACGATCCCGATGCGTGCGCTTCAGGCGTGTCAGGTCGTTGACCACGTCCCACAGGTTCAGCACCGAATTCACGAGGATCTTTGCCACCGCGTCTTCGTCAGACAGGCTGACCGCGCTGGACGTCGTCCTCTCGGGCTCGTTGGTCTTCATGTCGCAGACCCCCTAGGAGGGAATGTTCACGGTGGCCTACGGTTGGCTGCCCGCCATTTCGGATAGCGGGATGGTCCTAATCTGACCGTCACGCAGCTCAAGCTGAATCGAATTGAGCAGCGTAACCTCCTTACGCGCCTTGTCGATGTATATCCGCCCACCAACCGTTCGCGTCCGGGTTTCACAGCGGAACTATCCAGTCGCACCCCGGCAACAGTCGCCTGTCCTGTATCACGCATCAGGCCTTTACCCTTTTTCAAATCGGCACCTTCGTTCCACCAGATCAGTCCTGCAGGATGTCTGCGGCCGTCGCGTTCTCGATGCCGACCAACATCACTGATTCTCCTCTGGCGTGTAAATGCCCGCTCCGTCAATCTTATCGATGTCTTTGTAGCTGACGATCCGGAATGCGAGCGTGCCATCGCTGCCCATGCGGCCAATAAGAATGCGTCCCAGCACGGCTCCTTCGATTACTTGAGCTACGCCGAGTGCGCACGGACGTGGCTTCCGCCGCCGTAGCCGTGGGAAACGCCGAGAGCAGAGAACAGAGGTAGGTGGTTACGACAACGCCATTCCACATAAGTCACCTCATTCCGACGTGCAGCAGACACGGACCGTCGTATCGCTGCCCGCACACCTATGAATGCGTCATAGGCCCGCCGGATCGGTTCAGACGTACAACGGCCGAGCCGGAGCACATTGGCGGGAAGTGGAGTGGACCGGGTGGACGGTGAAGCACTGCGGCGCACGACGGGGGGAACGGGTGGGACGAAAATGCGGGGAACCCGTTGCGCTGGGGACAGTCGCGCCGTCACCGCCTCGGCGCGGTATGTCGGGTGCGAACAGATCGAGAATCGTCTTCGGGAAATCTGGCTGATCTGCTGAACTGCACGTGTTCGAAATGAAGTCGTTTAGCGGAGCAGTTCCACCAAACACCACGTTCCCTGGCCAGCCCGCGTCAGCGTTTGTCGAAACGATAGCGAACGGCGTTGATGGCACCTTCCTGGACGCCCCGCGGACAGCGCGGACGTTTTCGCGTTTTAGGTTCAACGCGCGCGGGAGCGGCGACGGTGACGAGCGAGGACATGGATTCCTGTTCCGGATGCCCGCGTGCGTCCCGGCCGGCCCGGGTATTGGGTAAGCAACAACGTCCGGCCGATGCGGCGACTCGGCGGCGTTGCGGCGGCGTTGCGGCGGTTCGTAACGGGCAAAGACATCCAAAATCACGCCAGAGACGCCGATGGTGTTGTCGCCTCGGCAATCTTCGTACAGGCAGGCCCACGACTGCATCGTGGTCTCCCGCTCCGTCATCGTTCTGATAACGCAGCGCGACCGCCCGCCCACAGCGGACGGAGCGAATCGGTAGCATGGCTGCGTCCTGGGGCATCCCCGCCGCTACAGAGCTCTCAGATCGCTGGCGAATGACTGGAGCGGCCCCGCGATCCTTATTGTCGGACGAACGTCGTGTCCCCTTCTGCCAGTTCGGGGCACGTCCCGTCGGTCAGGGCATAGGCGACCTTCATCGCGGTCAAGTCGTCCCAGACCTCCGCAATCAGTTCCATACGGTGCGGAGCCCCTTCAATGTCGGGGAACACAATGCGTCCAGACCCGCGACGCGTAATCGTTGCGTTCACGAAACAGGACGTCCCCGAAAACGTCGCCGTACCCGAGACTCCGAAGTTTCCGTTGGTATTGGGCGCGTCCGCCATGAGCATGTCCAGCCGCGCGGGTATCGAGCCCATCATGCCGGTCCACACACCCGTCAGATTGACCTGCCGCCCGGCAATTGACCCGCTGGCCCCGGCCCCACAACCACCGGTGATGGTGTAGGTGCCCTCCGCCGCATCACCCCGCGCCGACAGCGTGACGATGATTCTGACCACTTGGGCCTCGTTAGGCAGCGACTCCAGTTCTATCGTGTTGCCTGACCGCGTACCCGTGAAGCGGACGCGATTCAGAACCGTCCCAGTCGAAGCACCGTCCGAAGGGATGAAGCACAGCGCTCACCGATCCCGTGGAGGCGTTGAACGCCCCCTCCAGTGCCACGAGAGGCGCGTCGGACCCGTATGTCGGGAAGATGAATAATCCACCGGGGCTGATCGTCTGTGCAGGCGCGCCGATGAACCCATCCAGCCTGAAGCTCCAGTTCTGGCCGGACGCATCGATGGTTGGTGGTGGGGGGGAAGGTCCTGGCGCAGGTCCCGGCGAAGGTCCTGGGTTGGGTCCCTGAGGGGTGGGCGAGCTTGGCGACGATTCACCGCATCCACCGACAACATCGCAGCGGCGAGAACAACGACAAAGCGAGCCGACAGGCGACCCTCCCTCGAATGCATCAAACACGTCACCTCGAGTCACTCGAACCCACGTCATGTCCTTGGAGGGGCTGACGCCCGCTGGGATGTCGCCTCCTTCGGGCTCAAACCGGAATCGAAACCCCGCGGTAATTGGAGCGGGCTGGTATCCAAAGTTCAGGCAGACATTCCCGCTACCGGACACAAAACCACAGCCACCGTTTTCAGTGATCTTCACTGTGTCTGAGAGCGCCCACGCGCCTGCGCCATTGTCACAGTCCGCGCTCGGCCTCTGGGTCCCGACTTCGAGTCCGGCAAAAGTTGGAGGCCGGCCAGAGCCCGCTTGCGCCAGACCGCTGGGACCACCGACTTGCGCCCCGAGAGAACCACTTCACCGGGATTCCGCCTACCGGCAGGCTCGTAACGGCTTGGCTCCGGTTATTGACCAGGTTAAGTGTGTACAGGCGGTGTGAACGTTATTTGGTATGACATTCGGGTCGCCGGAGGGACTTGGTGCTGCAGGCGATTTGTCGGAACAGGCGACGTCCGCAGTACTGCCGAAGGATGCGGCGACACGGACAATCAGTGAAGACATGGCCGCTCCTTCTTTGACAGCATATTCTCTGGTAGCAAGCTACCTCGCGATTCGGATGACCTGAGGCTCGTAGCATAGACGCAACGTCGAGCAGCACACGAACCTCTTTCGAGAAGCCGCTGCCCTTGCGACCCGGAGACGGCGCACGGCAGTGAATCTTCCGAGCGGTTGATGAGAACTCGCCGGCCAACGTGACGGGCATGACGATTGGTTTCTCGCGCATCGGAGATTAAGTAAGGGTCGGCGCTGCCCCTGACACGGAAGGTCAGTGTTGCGGCGGTGACACTGGATTCCGGACGAGCTCGCAGGCGTGAAAGGGTGGCTGCAATCAGATGGGCAGAGAAAATCGTAAGGGGGGCACGTCGACGCGGGAAAAAGATGCGAGATGGATGGTCCCACAGCCCACACCGACGCCGCTGTAATTGGCCTGGTATCCGACTGCGGATGCAATGATTCCCATTCCCAGCCTTAAGCCACACAACACATAGCGGCCGGAGGCGTCTGTGAGTGTGGTC
The DNA here is from genome assembly GCA_963739035.1 of uncultured Acidobacteriota bacterium. Lineage (GTDB taxonomy): Bacteria > Acidobacteriota > Vicinamibacteria > Vicinamibacterales > SCN-69-37 > CAVTYZ01. Next base: position 58,554 of record CAVTYZ010000012.1, read on the forward strand.
GCGGCCGGCGTCGGATTGTCCGGGAAGTCGGGATCTGACGAGTTTCCAATGACGGTCGCACCTGGGATCGGCCGATCGCCTTGAGCCGTCCGTTCAAACACCCGCCCGGAGACGAAGATTTCCGCGACCGGCATCGAGGATGGTACGCCCGACGTTGACAGGACCGACCCGGAGACGACGTGTGCATCCAGCGTCGTTTCAGATCTCAGCACGGTTCCGGCGAGGCAAGGCTGGTAATAGCCCGGCGCGTCGACTCGGACCTTGTATTCATCGCCGAGGGCGTTCGACTGTCTTGTCGAGGTGTAGCGGCCGACGGCATCCGTGACGGCGCTTGGAATCCGGTAGTCTGACATCTGCGAAATATCCAGCGGCGCATTGGCTAACGGCCGTCGCTCAAACGGCCCGTACTCGTATACGGTGCCGGAAATGACAGGGCCGTTCAGGTCGGGCGACGGGGAGGCCGGCGGATCTCCGCACGAAATCAAGGCAAGAACGGTCGTGGCAAGGATTGGGCGCTTAATCTTGATGTTGAGTCGCATCGCTTGGTGACCTCAGTGTGAGGGGCGAGGTTTGCCACTGCTGTTCAATTGTGGACACCAACGTGCGTCTCTGAGTGGAGATCGTGTTCCAATCGGCCGTGCCGATTTGCCGCACCTGTCGAGACTGTAGCCACCATTCGAGATCGCGGCCAACGAGGTCGCGCACCTGGAGGCGATCGCCGCGGAGGCCGGGTGGCCCGGAAATGCGACTGTCCGATCCGGTGCACGGCCTGTCGGGGCGTTCGCCGTCGTCGCGCCTTGATGGTGACGCCCGGCGAGGCCTGCGATCGCGAGTGCATCGCCTGCGGCGATACGTTCGCGGTGTCCGCGGCCGAACGCGACAGCTACGCCGCGCGGGTGGGCGTGGCGCCGTCGCTGCGAACCGTGCCTATCGGCGGACACGGGGCGAAGGCGAACCGCGCGTGACGCGGGACTAGGTAGTTATTGAAAGCCGACGGGACACGCGATACCAACAGGCCAACGCGAGGCACTCGAACGCCAACCCGAGACCGACCTGCCACCGGGCCCGCGGAATGTAGGGCATCGGTGGACCGTACACGAATCGCATGAAGCGTTCTTCGCCGGTGAGCGGATAACGAGTGAGACCGAGGAAGACAAGAACACAATCGCGGCAACCGCGCTGCCCACGGCCGGAGTGAGTTGGTCCCCCATCGCCGAACTCGGCCAGCGCCGGCCCGTGGATGCTTACCGTCCGGCATCTTGTCGAGTTCAACGGGCAACCACTGGCCGCCGAAGTTCGCCACCAGCACGCCGCGATGGATGCGGCCGTCGCCTTGGCTCAAGGAACCGGACCTCTTGGCCGAGTTGGGGGCTGGTCTGGGCGCTGGCCGTCCACCGGGCGGTGACCAAGAGAGACAACGCCCACAACGCGGCGACAATGACCTTCGTCCGAACCGTCATGTTGAACGTTCGATGCTGTGGCGGGATTGTAGGCCTTCAACGGACCACCTACTCCCAAAAAAAATAGTCCGAGAACGGGACAGAATTTCTCTAGCGTCGGAATGGGCGCGAGTAGGAAAAAGGACACGAGGCGCGAGGATGGTGCCGACCAGTTCTGAGAGGCGGTTCTTTGTGACCCCGCGGGAGTTATCAGTTCTGAGACGGGTGTTTCTCTGTGACCCAGTGACCCCACAGCAATCTTCGATTTCGCTGGTCGCTGTAAGTTGTTTATTTTAAATGTGCCGAGGGGCAGAATCGAACTGCCGACACCGTGATTTTCAGTCACGTGCTCTACCAACTGAGCTACCTCGGCACGGTAAGGACGCAGTCGGGCGGTAGAACCTCGCGATGATATCACTCTGCCTGACGCGTCAGGCGACCGCGAGTCGTTTGTCAGCCCGACGGATGACAAAGATTCGAAGCGAAGGAGCCTTCGCGCACCGAATCTTTCTGATGCCCGCCCAAAATGTAACCAGTCGCTGGCCCGGCGTTCGCAAGGCGCTGGCACATGCGCTCCAGGGGTGTCTCTCCTTTCGCTTCTCCGACGGACCCGAAGCAACCTCTCGATGAGTTCCTGTCGGAGTCCACGAGCGAGCGCGCCTTCCCGAAGGACCGGTCTCCCTTCCGGGCCTTCCTGACCGAACGCCGAGCCCAGTGGTCCGGCGAGCCCGACACCGCGCTCGTCACCGAGCGGCCTCGGTCCTACACGGTCGTGGCCGTCGGCATCGGCCTTCTGGTGGGAGTCGTCGTGAGCGCGGCAGTGTCACGTGCCACGATTCGGGTGGCCCGGCAGTCCTAGCGGGAGTGCACCGGTCGTCATCAAGGATTCGACGGTCACATTGACCTCCTTGCCCGAAGGCGCCGCCGTGTACATCGACGGCGCGCATGCGGGCCAGACGCCGCTCAGCCTGAGCCTGCCGGTAGGGATGCACGTCGCCGAGCTTCGGAGCGGCACGATGTCACGCCGCGCGTCGCTCAGCGTCGAGGCGGGCAAAATCGCGAGCCAGCACGTGGATTTCGGCGGCGCGTCCGCCACGGGAACCCTGCAGATCACGTCCAATCCATCGAAGGCTCAAGTGGCCATCGACGGAACACTACGGGGCGTGACGCCGTTGAAGGTCCCGGACCTCGCTCCTGGCGCGCATCGCGTCACGGTCTCGAGTGGCCGGACCTCGGTCAATCGCACGGTTGAGGTCACCGGTGGCGCCACCGCAACGGTCGTGGTCTCCGTGCCGGTGGTCGTGGAGAACGGCTGGGTCACGATCGACGCGCCGATGGACCTCGAAGTATTCGAGGGCGACAAACACCTCGGCTCGGGACGCTCGCTTGCGCATTGCCCTGTCGGCTGGCCGGCACACGCTCGAGGTCGTCAATCGTTCGTCCGCGTTCCGGACGCAAGCCACCGTCAACGTCCCAGGCGGCCGCTCCGTCGCGCTCAACGTGGCGGTGCCGAACGGCAGTCTCTCGATCAACGCCCTGCCGTGGGCGGAAGTCTGGATCGACGGCCGGGCGATCGGCCAGACGCCGATTGGCAACCTGTCTGTGTCGCTCGGCACGCACGAGGTCGTCTGGCGGCACCCGGATCATGGCGAGCGCCGCCAGACGGTGCTCGTGACCGCCACCGAACCGGTGCGGCTCGGGGTCGACTGGACACGATGACGGCAGGGGCGTTTCTCGCCACCTCGTTGCTCTCGCTGGCGCAAATCGCCGGTTCCACCCGGGCAGAATCTGAATTCAACAACGTCAAGCAACTCTACGCGACAGCGGCGTACTCCGAGGCCCTGACCCGCCTGTCGGCGCTTGACGGCCGGCATGATCCGAATCAACTGGATCAATATCGCGCGCTTTGCCTGATCGGCCTCGGACGCGTCCCCGACGCTGAACAGGTGCTCGAGCGCATCGTCCTCCGTGCGCCGGCGTTTCAAGTCCCCAAGCAGGAGGTGTCCCCGTCCTTCCTCGCCAGGTTCACGTCAGTCCGCAAGCGGGCGCTGCCGATCGCCGCGAACCGCGCGTACACGAAGGCAAGGACCAGCTACGACCTGAAGGACTACGCCACGGCGGCCGCCCTGCTCGAGGATCTGCTGGCGCTGCTCAGAGCGGAGCCGGCCGTAGATCCTGCGCTGGCGGAGGTGCAGCAGGTCGCCGACGGTTTTCTGCGCCTCACCATGGCCGAGCTGGTAGCGGCGAACCGCGTGGTCTACTCGGCACTCGACGTGAACGTGACGCCACCTGTCGAGCTCGAGCGCAGGCTTCCGGCGTGGAACCCCCCGCCGGAGCAGAGCTGGCGCTGGTTTCGTGGCGTCGTGGAGGTCATCGTCGACGAGCGTGGCAGCGTCGAGAGCGCCCGGATCGCGGAGACGCTGGCCGACTTCTACGATGCCGGCCTCGTCTCCGCGGCTCGCTCGTGGCGCTTCACGCCGGCGCTGCGGGCCGGTCAGCCCGTGAAATACCGCAAGCGCGTGGAAATCACCATGCGGCCCCAATAGAACCCTGTCGCGTGCATTTTTTTGACGCCGCGGGCCGCTGAGTCTCCAACGCTACGGCAGTTTCCCTGACGCCGCGTCGATCGCGGTCGGCAGGTTGCCGAAGTCGTAGGTACTTGTGCGTGATGCCCGCATCCGTGACAAGAAAAATGCGAATGCCCGAACGCGCGTCGCCGAGCGGCTTGCCGACCGGACCGGTGACGACTGCCTCGAGACCGTCGACAACCGCGCCCGCGTTCTGGTGATAGGTGGCCCGACACGAGCAGGCGCACGCCCGACTCACGGAACAGCTGGAGCAGGGGAGTCCGCCGCACGATCGGGATGTTGAAGTACTGATCGGGTTCGTCGGCCGACTTCAGGAACCACGGGATGGTGCTGGAACATGACGATGCGCCGCGCGCCGGCGTCGCGAGCGCTTGCCGAGCGCCTCGCGGAGCCAGTCGAGCTGGGCGGAGGCCTCCGCCGGCGCCTTGTCCGGCGTGTGGATCAACGACGAGTTCAGCACGATGCCCGTCAGCGACCCATGGCTGAACACATAGTGATCGCGAGCGCACGTTTTCGATACGCCGCCACGCTTTCCGGCGTCGGCGCGTTCTCGACGTCGTGATTGCCCGGCATGTCATGGACCGGAATGCGACGATGACACCTTGGCTTTGATCCGCTCGTACTCCGCAATCTGTGCCGCGTCGCCCGGCTTGTTGACCAGGTCGCCGGTGATGACGACGAACGCCGGCCTGAGCCGGTTGACCGTGGCGACGGCAAACTCGAAGTTGGCGGTTTCCTGAACAAAACCTTGTCGGCCGCGTACATGCCGAACTGCGGATCGCTCAGCTGGATGAAGAAGAAGGCGCCGCTTTGAGTGCGGACCGGCGCCGCGCAGAAGAACGCGGCGAGACAGTAAGCGGCGCATCTGCGATCTGCGATCTGCGATTGGGATTGCATTGGGCCATCGGGATCGTGGATTGCGATTCTGAATCCTCAATCGCTCGATGCTAATCGAGATGCAATCCTCAATCGCAGATCGCAGATCCACAATGCCTACGCCGTCTCAGTCACCGGCGTCGGCAACCCCATGGCCTGGCGCAGCTTCTGCTCGATGGACGAGGCCATTTCGGGGTTCTGCTTGAGAAAAGCCTTGGCGTTCTCGCGTCCCTGGCCGAGCCGCTCGCCGCCATACGAGAACCAGGTGCCGCTCTTGTCGACGATCTTGTGCTCGACGCCCTGGTCGACGAGATCGCCCTCGCGGGAGATGCCCTCGCCGTACATCACGTCGAACTCGGCCTCGCGGAAGGGCGGCGCCAGCTTGTTCTTGACCACCTTGACGCGGGTCCGGCCGCCCACCGTCGTTTCGCCGTCCTTGATCGCGCCAATCCGCCGGATGTCCACCCGCACCGACGAGTAGAACTTCAGCGCGCGGCCGCCCGTCGTCGTCTCGGGGTTGCCGAACATCACGCCAATCTTCTCGCGGAGCTGGTTGATGAAGATGAGGCAGGTCTTCGACTTGGAGACGACGCCGGTGAGCTTCCGGAGGGCCTGGGACATCAGGCGGGCCTGGAGGCCCATCTGCGCCTCGCCCATCTCGCCTTCGATCTCGGCGCGCGGCACGAGCGCGGCCACCGAGTCCACGACGACGACGTCCACGCCGTTGGAGCGGACCAGGACCTCGACGATCTCGAGCGCCTGCTCGCCGTTGTCCGGCTGGGAGACGAGCAGGTTCTCGAGGTCGATGCCGAGCTTCTGCGCGTACTGCGCGTCGAGCGCGTGCTCGGCGTCCACGAACGCCGCGACGCCGCCGAGCTTCTGCGCCTGCGCGATCGTCTGCAGCGCCAGCGTCGTCTTCCCGGACGACTCCGGTCCGAAGATCTCGATGACGCGGCCGCGCGGGAGGCCGCCGACGCCAAGCGCCCAGTCCACGCTGATCGAACCCGGTGGAGATGACGGCGATCGGACCAATCGTGTCCTTGCCGCCGAGCCGCATGATCGAGCCCTTGCCGAACTGCTTCTCGATCTGGCCGACGGCGATCTCGAGCGCTTTCGCGCGTTCCTTGTCGGTCCGGTCTTCGTGTCTCTCAATGCGTTCAGGTACTGCCATGGGACTCCTCGATATGGCACCGCCGAAAGGTGCGACGCGGGCCGGACTGGTCGGGATTCTAGGGACGTGCCAGCCGGGTGTCAAGCGAAAATAGCTCTCCATAAGCCGACATCCTTAGCTAAATGAACAAGTTACACGAATGGAGCACTTTCGCCTCTGGATCCCGGCGATCGGAATTCTGCGATCCGGCGTCGAACCTCACGCTTCGGATTCTGCAATGGGCCTGTGACAGGCGAGGACACGGACGACAGAGGGTTCGACGTGCGGCGGTGCGAAGGTTCGGAGGCGTGCGAGGTGCGAAGGTTCGGTGGAGGTTCGAAGGAAGGTTCGAGACTCGGCTCGGAGATTCGAGATGTGAGCGGCGTCACGCTCTCCCACGGCGCGCCGAACCTCTCGAACCTCCGCACGAACCTCCGAACCTTCCTCCGAACCATCCTCCGAACCTTCCTCGAACCTCGCGTTCCAACCTCCGCACCTTCGCACTCGAACCTTCGAACCTTCGAATCTATTCGGTTCGTTTTTCTTGTGTCACAATGTGCGCGAATTTTCGGCGCGCGTGTCGCGTGTCCGATCGGGAGGTCGTGATGGCAAAGAAGACTGCGCGCTCGAAGAAGAAGGCGGGGCGGGCGAAGGGCAAAGCGGCGAAGCGCACCGCGAAGAAGAAGGCCGCGCCGAAGAAAGCGGCCAGAGCGAGAAAGCGGCCGCAAAGAAAAAGGCCGCACCGAAGAAGGTCGCACCCGAAGAAGGCTGCACCGCGAAGAGGCGGCGCCTGTGAAGCAGGCCGCGCCAAGGAAGCCGGCGCCGAAGCCGATCGCTGCCCGCGCCGGCGGCCGAGCCGATGCTGCCGCTCATGCCCGAAGGCGGTTCCACGCCGATCATGTAAGCGGAACGTTCCGGACCGTTTGCCTTCACCAATTGCACATGCCCTGGGCGCGGCCGCGGCCGGATGGTCGCTGTCGCGCCCGGAATCGTTCACGGCGCGATCTCGATCCGTCAGACCGCGATCCTCGCGGCGCTCGGCATGGCGCCCGATCTCGATCTGCTCATCGGCCGCCACAGTCAGGAAACCCACAGCATCGGCGCCGCCCTGATCGTCGCCACCGTCGCCGCGTGGCGCCGCTGGCCGATCGCGCACAACGCCGCGCGCATCTGGCTCGTCGCGTTCGTGGCCTGGTTCAGCCACCCGCTCTTCGACGCAATGCTCGTTCGATCTGGGACCGCCAATCGGCGTGATGCTGTTCTGGCCGTTCTCGAACGGAGCACTGGCAACCGGGCTGAACGTCTTCGGCGCGATCGAACGGCATTGGGATCACCAGGCGTTCTGGCGCCAGAACATCACCTCGTTCGTGCGCGAGTTGGTGATTCTGGTGCCGGTCGTGGCGGGCATCTGGTGGAGAAGGCGCAGGCATTGAGGATTTGCGATCTGAGATTGATGGATTGCATCGGCCATTGAGGATTGCGGATTGAGAGCTCTCAATCCTCAATCGTCGATCCGCAAATCGTCAATGCAATCCTCAATCTCAAATCTCAGATCCTCAATAGTACGTAGAACCCTTTGCCCGTCTTTCTGCCAAGCTCGCCCGCAGCCACCTTCTCGCGCAAGAGGGGCGCGGGGGCGTACTTCCGATCCCCAAGCCCTTCCGCCATCACGTCCATGATGGCCACGCACACGTCGAGGCCGATGAGGTCCGCGAGCGCCAGCGGGCCCATGGGATGGCGCATGCCGAGCTTCATCACGGTGTCGATCGCGTCGGCGGAACGCGACGCCCTCGGCGAGTGCGTGAACGGCCTCGTTGATCATCGGCATCAGCACGCGGTTCGCAATGAAGCCCGGCCGATCGGCCGACTCGACCGGCGTCTTTCCAAGCGCGTGACAGACCTCGATGACTGTCGTGATCGTCTCGTCCGACGTGTCCTTACCGCGCACGACCTCGACGAGCGGCATGAGCGCCACAGGGTTCATGAAGTGCATCCCGACCACGCGGTCGGGGCGAGTTGTCGCCGACGCGAGGGCTCGAGATCGGAATCGACGAGGTATTCGACGCGAGAATGACCCACGGGCGGAGCAGGGCGTCGAGCGACTTGAGCAGCTCGCGCTTCGCGCTCTCGGACTCGACAATGGCCTCGACCAGAAAGTCCGCCGTCACGAGCTGGCCAACCGCCGCGGCCGGCCTCAGGCGCGCCAGAGCCGCATCACGGTCGTCGTCGGAGATCTCGTCCCTTCTCAACGAACTTCGCGAGGCTTTGCTCGATGCCATGACGCGCGCGATCGAGCGCCGGCGTGGACGCGTCGTAGAGCAGGACGTCGTGCCCCGACTGGGCAAACGCCTGCGCGATACCGCCGCCCATCGTCCCGGCGCCGGCCACCGCGACGGTGTAAATCATGCGCGCTCGACGGCCAGCGCGACGCCGTTTCCGCCGCCGAGGCAGAGGGTGGCGATGCCTCGCGACTTGCCGGCCCGGCCCAGCGCGTAAATCAACGTCGTCAAGATACGCGCCCCGCTGGCGCCAATGGGGTGTCCGAGCGCGACGGCACCGCCATGAACATTGACCCGAGCCGGGTCGAGACCGAGCTCACGCGTCACCGCCACGGCCTGCACCGAGAAGGCTTCGTTCAGCTCGACCAGATCCACGTCGTCCAGCGACCAATCGATTTTCCGCACGAGGGCGCGCACGGCCTCGACGGGCGTCATCATCACGAGCTTCGGCTCGAGCCCAGACGTCGCGTACCCGACAATCCGTGCGATCGGCCGAATCCTGAGGCGGTCGGCGACGTCCGCACCCATCACGACGAGCGCGGCTGCCGCATCGTTCACGCCGGGCGCGTTACCGGCAGTGACCGTGCCGTCTTTCTTGAACACGGGTTTCAGACGTGCCAGGGCGTCAGCGCTCGTGTCTTCGCGAATCGATTCGTCGCGATCGAGGACGGTCGCGCCCTGCTTGGCGGGAATCGAGACCGGCAGCATCTCGTCCCTGAACCAGCCCGCACGCGTCGCGGCCGCGGCTCGCCGATGTGATTCGACGGCGTACTCGATCCTGCTCCTCGCGCGTCACCTTGTAATCGTTCCGCGACGTGCTCGCCGGTCAGGCCCATGTGGATGTCGTGAAACGAATCCCAGAGACCGTCATGAACCATCGAGTCCGACGAGCTTCGTGTCGCCCATGCGCAGCCCGTCGCGCGCGCCGGACAGCAGGTACGGGCAATTGCTCATCGACTCCATGCCGCCCGCGACGACGATGTCCGCGTCGCCGAAGCGCGATGGCCTGGGCGGCGAGCATCACGGCTTTGAGGCCGGAGCCGCACACCTTGTTGATCGTCAGCGCCGCCACGCGCTGGGATCGAGCCCACCGCGGAGCGCCGCCTGGCGCGCGGGCGCCTGGCCAAGCCCCGCGCTCACGACGTTGCCGAGGATGCACTCGTCGACGGCGGCGGGATCGATGCCGGCGCGCGTGACCGCCTCGCGCACGGCCATGGCCCCGAGGTCGGTCGCGCTGAAGCCCTTCAGCGAGCCGAGGAACTTCCCGGTCGGAGTCCGCACGGCACTGACGATGACGGCGTCGCGCATGTCCATCGTCAGCCTCGCGACGGCGGTACGACGTTCGACGCCAGCCGCTGTTCGGGCACCACGGCGATGGCGATCCGGCGCACGACGTCCTGACCGACGAGATCGGCGACACGCCGTGCGATGAGCGGCCGCGCGCGCGCGAGCTCCTGGCGCCACGCTTCGGTCCGCGCCAGACGTGGAGCGTGCCGGTCTCCGACCACGTCACGGTCGCCGCCCGCGCCAGCGTCGGACCCGCCGCGATCGTCCACGCGAAGTCACCTTGGCCGCGGTCGTGGGTTGCGTGTCGAGGAACGACTTGAGAGCGGCGATGGCCGCTTGATCAAGACGCTGCATGGGAAACTCCATGATACGTGGATCGGAGGATTTGAGATTTGAAATTGATGATCCATTGATGATTGGGGATTGATGATTGATGATTGGCGATCGAGAGCTCGACCCAAATCATCAATTCCGGATTCCCGATCCCCAATGGATCATCAATCTCAAATTTCAAATCCCCCGATGCGAGAGTCGCTCGTCTCGTCCTGGCCTCTGCCTCGCCTCGACGCGCCGAACTGCTCGCCGCGGCTGGGTTCGAGTTCGACGTCGATCCGGTCGATGTCGATGAGTCGCGCGAGCGCACGGCGAACCGCCGCCGCGTATGTCGAACGCGTGGCGCGGCTGAAGGCGGCCGCCGGCGCCCGCCGCCATCCGCGGCCGGCGTCGTCTCGCGGCCGACACGGTGTCGTCCTCGGGCGACGATCGTGCTCGGCAAGCCCCGCGACGAGGCGGACGCGCGGGACATGCTGCGCCGTCTGAGCGGCCGGTCGCACGAGGTGATGACGGCCGTCGCCGTGGCGTCGAACTGGCGAGCGTCCGGACGCACTGGAGCGGACGACGGTCTGGTTCCGGACGTTGTCGGACAGCGAAATCGGGTGGTACGTCGGGATCGGGGGAGCCCATGGACAAGGCCGGCGCCTATGCCATTCAGGGGCTGGCGGCCCGGTTCATCCCGAGAATCGATGGTTCCTACTCGAACGTCGTCGGGCTGCCGCTCGCCGCCGTGGCCGATCTGCGTGAGCGGCAGTTGATTCGACCGCGTCCGGGCCGTATCCTGATGGGTGACGGAGCCACCGTTAATGAGCACCACGGACCTCTCGGGCCATTCTCTCTGTGCTGATCGTCGGCACGCGCGCTCGGCGCGCTGCTGTTCACCACGATGGCCGAGAGCGCCGCGTACTACAAGGAAGTGCACGAGGTCATGCCGAGTCCGGAACAGTGGTACGGCAAGACGCATGAACCTCCACGGCTTCGTCGTGGACGGCTCCATCGAGAAGCGGCCGAACAGCCTCGACTACCGGTTCAAGGTCAAGAACGGCGATCAGACGGTCACCGCCACCTACACAGGCACGGTGCCGGACACGTTCAAGGATGGCGCCGAGGTGGTGCTGACCGGCACGCTCGCGTCCGACGGGTTCCACGTCAAGCGCAACGGCGTCACGGCCAAGTGTCCGTCGCGGTACGACCCCGACCAGCAAGGCCGCCTCGCGCACCCGCGAGTTACTAGTGGCCAGCCTCGGCTCGTTTCTCCTGCTCGCGGCGTTCGTCATCGCGAGCGGCGCGTTCGCGGCGTCCTTCGCGGGCGCCAGGCGCCGCCAGAACGCCCTGATCCTCGGCGGCATCGGCCTCTTCCACGTCGTCACCGCGATCATGCTCGTCGCGTCGGCGGTCATGGTGCACGCGTTCGTCACCGGCGACTTCACCATTCGATACGTCCAGCACTACTCGAATACCGCGCAGCCGCTCTTCTACAAGCTGGCGTCGTACTGGGGCGGGCTCGACGGCTCGATCATGTTCTGGGTCACGCTGCTCGCCGGGTTCGGCAGCGTCGGCGGTGCACCTGAATCGCGAGCGCTACCGGGTCGCTCATTCCCTGGGTCGTCGCCACGATCGCCGTCGTGGAGATGTTCTTCCTCTTCCTGATGGTGGTCCACAATCCCCCGTTCGCCACGTTCCTCGCGACGACGCACGCGGATGGCGCGGGCCTGAACCCGCTGCTCCAGAACTACTACATGGCGATCCACCCGCCGATGCTCTACATCGGCTTCGTGGGCATGACCATCCCGTTCGCGTTCGGCATCGCCGCGCTCGCGAGCGGACAGCTCGACGATTCGTGGCTGCGCGCGGTGCGCCGCTGGACGATGGTGCCGTGGCTGTTCCTCACCGTCGGCCTGACGCTCGGCGCGATGTGGGCGTACGAGGAGCTCGGCTGGGGCGGCTACTGGGGCTGGGACCCGGTCGAGAACGCCGGCCTGCTGCCGTGGTTCACGGCGACGGCGTTTCTGCATTCGGTCATGGTGCAGGAACGGCGCGGCATGCTGAAGATCTGGAACATCTCGCTCGTCATCGTCACGTTCTTCCTGACGATTTTCGGCACCTTCATGACGCGCTCGGGCGTCGTGCAGTCGGTGCACGCCTTCGGCGAGGACCGCGAGCTCGCCCTGATGTTCACCGGGTTCATGATTTTCACGCTCGTGGTGAGCTTCGGCCTGGTCATCTACCGGATGCCGCTGCTGCGCGCCCGCAACGAGCTCGACTCGTGGGCGTCGCGCGAAGCGGCATTCCTCGCGAACAACTGGGTGCTGCTGTTCGCGGCGTTCTTCGTGCTCTTCGCGACGATGTTTCCCACGCTGAGCGAAGCCATTCGAGGCGAACGGCTGACCGTCGCCGGCCCGTTCTTCAACAAGTGGATGACGCCGGTCGGCTTCGTCCTCTTGTTCCTGACGGGCGTCGGCCCGCTGCTCGCGTGGCGCAAGTCCTCTGTCGCGAACCTGCGGACGCAGTTCATGTGGCCGCCGCGATCGCCCTGACCGTCGGCGGGGCGGTGGTCGCGCTGGGCGTCCCGCTCTGGGCGTCCGGCGTCTGCTTCGCGCTCTGCGCCTGGGTGACGACGACGATCATGCAGGAGTTCGTCCGCGGCGCGTTCGTGCGCCAGACGGCCACCGGGCACCGACGTGTTCACGGCGCTCGTCGGCCTGTTCAGCCGCTCTCGACGCCGCTACGCCGGCTACGTCGTCCACCTGGGCATCGTGCTCATCTTCCTTGGCTTCGCCGGCGAAGGGCTCAGCGGCAAGCTGCAGGAGGAAGTCGGGCTCAAGCCGGGCCAGACAGTCGTGGCGGGCCCGTACCAGGTTCTGTTCAACGCGTTGAAGGTGACCCAGGACTCGCAGAAGCAGATGGTGACGGCCGACGTGACGGTCACGCGCGACGGCCAGCCGTTCGCCGAGATGTATCCGGCGCGATGGTATTTCGTCGGGCGCGAAGGGGAGCCGACGACGGAAGTCGCGCTGCGGCGAGGCTTCGCGCACGACCTGCACCTCGTGCTCGCGAACTTCGAGGTCGGCAGCCAGGAAGTGCACCTGCAGATCACGATCAATCCGCTCGTGAACTGGGTGTGGTTCGGCGTCGGCGTGATGGTCTTCGGCACGATCATCGCGCTCCTGCCTGAGCGCGCGTTCGCCTTCGCGCACGGTGCGAGTGCCGTCGAGCTCCGTGCCGACGTCGTTGATTCTCATTGCTGGCGCTCTCGCTTGGCGGCGTCCGGCTTGCGGCCCAGCACGTGGAACAGCCGCAGACCGTGATTCTCGTCCCGAAGACGCCGCTCGAGAAGGACCTGCAGGGCGCACCTCGTCTGCATGTGCGGCGGGTGCGGACGCAAGAAGATTGGCGAGTGCACGTGCCCCCATGGCGGCCGACATGCGCAAGGAGCTCGCCGGCCATGTCGCGGACGGCCGCAAGCCGCGACGAGATCATTCAGCTCTTCATCAAGAAGTGGGGCAGCCAGGAAGTGCTGACCGAGCCGATCGACCGCGGCTTCAATCGCCTCGCCTGGCTGCTGCCGTACGGCGTGGGACTCGGCGGCATCGTGCTCGTCGGCGGCATGGCGATGCGCTGGAGCCGCCGTCGGGCCGACGGAGCGGCGTGCCGACGCGCCCGTCGCGGTCACGGCGTCATCAGCCCTCCAGGATCGTCTCGATGATGAGCTCCGGGAGCTCGACTGACCGCGGCGCGGCGCGCCGCGATTCCGGCTTTCAACCCTGGCACTTCTACATCCTGCTGTCGCTCGCTGGAGCGACGTGGGCGGTCATCGTGTCGCCGCAACACGCATCCGGCGGCGCTGATCGCTGCTGAGCGCGTCGATCGTCGCGGCCGGGCTCGTCGGTGCGGCACTGCACTCGGCGATCGCGGGATTCCTTGGCTGGCGAGCCCGCCGCGAAGCCAGCGACCGGCCGGACGCGCGAGTTTCTGGAACAGGAGAAGGCGCTCGTGCTCCGATCGATCAAGGAGCTCGAGTTCGATCGCGCCATGCGGAAGGTGAGCGATCAGGACTTCGCGGAGATCGGCGGACGACTGCGCGCACGCGCCCTGGAGCTGATGCAGGCGCTCGACGGTCCTGTCGAGGTCTCGGAGGCGAATCCTTCCGAGAAGAAGCCGCCACAGGCGGCTCCGCGGACGACATGTCCCGTCGTGCGATACGCCCATCGACTCCGACGCGCGGTTCTGCAAAGCAATGTGGAGCGAAGTTGTGATGGCGCGACTGCGGTTCGTGCGCGAGTGCTCCTGTCTTGCCGTCGTCCTGGTGCTCGCTCGCGCACGCGGGGGCGCAGATGCCCGATCTTCGACGGATGTCGGGCGTGCCGCTGCCGACGCGCCGACCTGCCGGCTGGCAGCATCTCCGTCCGCGTCGTCCGCGGGAGCTTTGCGAACAACGTGGCGGACGCGACCGTGACGTTCGTCGTGGACGGGAAGACGACGGACGTCCGCACGGACGCGGCCGGACGTGCCGAGATCAAGGGCCTCGCCACAGGAGCGCGCGTCAAGGCCGTCCGCGGTGGTCGATGGCGAGCGGCTCGAGACGCAGGAAGTCACGATCGGCCAGAGCGGGTTTCGCTTCATTCTGTCGACGTGCCACCTCCGCCGGACGCCGTCACGCGCGACGCGGCTTCGGCGGGACCCGACGCCGCCGAAGCTCGGCGGGCAAGCAATGTCTGGCGCCGTCGTCCTCGGTCCCGAGTCGCGCGTGATTGCGCAGTTCAGCGACGACAAGCTGTTCATCTTCTACGTGCTGTCGATTCTCAACTCCAGCTCGTCGCCGGTGGATATCGGCGGACCGCTGACGTTCGAGCTTCCTCAGGGCGCCGTCGGCGCGCCGACGGTCGAGGACTCGTCGCCGCAGGCGACCGCCAACGGACCACGCGTCGTGGTCCGAGGACCGTTCGCGCCCGGGACGACGCGCGTGACCGTGCGGTTCGAGTTGCCGTACAGCGGGCCGGTCGCGCGGCTCGAGCAGAAGTGGCCGGCGCCGCTCCAGCAGCTCATCGTGTTCGCGCTCAAGACGGGCGACCTGGATCTGCGGTCGCCTCAACTCAGCGGACAACGGGTCGTCACCGAGCAGGGCCAGTTGCTGGTCGTCGGGTCCGGCCCCGCGATGGGCGCGGGCGAGACGCTGACGCTCGACATCACGGGCCTGCCGTATCAAGCGCGGTGGCCGCGCTACGTCGCGCTCTCGGCGGCCGGCGTGATCGTGTTCGCCGGCCTGTGGGCGGGCCTCGTCGCAACCGGCATGCGCACGCGCCGTCCGGCGCCTGAACGCCGCTCCCGACCGATGCCGGCGCCCCTTCCTCGATTCCGACGTCGATTTCGACGTCGTCAGCGTGCAAGGTGTCTCGCGCCACTTCGGCCGCCGGCGCGCCCTCGCTCGCGTGTCGATCGACTGTCGCGCCGGCCAGATCGTCGGCTTGCTCGGTCCGAACGGCTCGGGCAAATCCACGCTCCTTGGCGTGCTCTCGACGCTCATCCGTCCCCTCGTCCGGGGAGGTGCTCTATGGAGATCGACCTTCGCGAGCCTGGGGTGACCAGCTGCGTGCGCGCATCGGCATGCTCGGCCACGACCTGTTTCTCTACGGCGACCTCTCCGCGCGCGAGAACCTCGCGTTCTTCGGACGACTCTACGGACTGGCGGACCTCGATCGCCGTCTTGACGAAGGGCTTCGGGAAGCGCGGCTCACCGACCGCTCGCACGATCGCGTGTCGAGCTTCTCGCGCGGTTTGCGCCAGCGTCTCGCGCTCGAACGGGCGCTCCTGCACGACCCGACGGCTTGTGCTTCTCGACGAACCCTTCACGGGGCTCGACGACGAGTCGTCGAGTCTGCTGGTCGGCCGTCTGAGAACTCTTCGCGACGCGTGGCGCCATCGTCGTGATGGCGACGCATGACTTCGAAAGCGCCGAATCCATCGTGGACGTGGCCGTGTGTCTCCGGGACGGCCGCCTTCTTCCGGTTCCGGGCGGACGCGAACCGTCTCCGCGAGCGGTATCGGCGGGCCCTCGCGGAGTCAGCGGCATGAGGAACGTCCTTCGCGCCGCGTGGCTGATCGCCCGCAAGGACTTTCGCGTCGAGTCGCGCAGCCGCGAGCTCCTGTACACCGCGCTGTTCTTCGCCGTGTCGTGCATTCTCATCTTCTCGTTCGCGTTCGTTCGGGAAGGCGAGGCCGATCGACAACTCGGCGGCGGGCATTCTCTGGGTGGCGATCGCCTTCTCGGGCACGCTGGCGCTCGGCCGGACGTTCGAGCGGGAGCGGCAGGCCGAAACGCTCCGCGCGCTGCTGCTGGCGCCGGTCGAGCGGTCGGCCGTGTATCTCGGCAAGTTTCTCGGCGTGCTGTCGCTGCTGGCCGGCATCGAGGTCGTGCTCGTGCCGCTCGTGGCGTTCCTGTTCGACGCGCCGCTCGAGCGCGCGCCGGGCCTGCTTCTCGGCGCTCCTGGTGTCCGGGACCGTCGGGTTTGTCGCCGTCGGCACGCTGTTCGCGGCGATGCTCGGCCGCGCCGAGTCACGCGACGTGCTGCTGCCGGTCGTGCTCTACCCGATCACGCTCCCGGCGCTCGTCGGCGGCATGCAGGGCACGGCCGCGATCTTCGCGCGCGGAGCCCAATCTGGTGCTCGCCCAGACCTGGCTCTCGATGCTGGTATTCTTTGATGCCGTCTTCATCACGCTGTCGCTCTGGACGTTTGCGCCCGTGATGGGTGAGTAGAGACACGCGCGTGACCCATCGACTCGTTCCGATCCTCCTTGGACTTGCCTTCGTCATGTTCGGCGCGGCGCCGTTCCTGATCGACTCGGCGCCGTACGAGTCGACGATGGGGCTCGTCTACAAGATCTTCTATTTCCACTTCCCGTCGGCCATGACGATGCTGCGTGTCGGCGCTGACGTGCGGCGTCGCGAGCGCGATCTATCTCTTCTCGCGCCGGCCGGGCGCCGATCGCGTCGCCGTCGCGGCGGCCGAGCTCTCGGTCGTCTTCGGGCTGCTCGTGTTCGTCACCGGACCGCTCTGGGCGCGCAAAGCGTGGGGCACCTGGTGGATCTGGGACCCGCGCATCACGAGCACGTTCATCATGTGGATGGTGTTCAACGCCTACCTGCTGCTGCGCCGCTTCGGCGGCGCCGGCAGCGAGGTGCTCGCGGCCGCCGTCGGATTCTTCGGCATGGCGCTCGTGCCGTTCGTCTACTGGTCGGTCAACCTCTGGCGCACGATCCATCCGCTGACGAGCGTCGTGCCGACGCTGCCGGTGGACATGGGGATCCCGCTGTACTTCTGCTGGGCGGCGTTCACGATTCTGTTCATCGCGCTGATGCTGATTCGCGTGCGGCTCGAACACGCCCGCACGCGCCTCGAGGAGGCCTATCTTGCTGTGGATGACTGATGGCGTGCGTGCCTGCGCGCGCGCGGACGGGTGCTGGCGGCGTTCATGGGCCTGGCGCTCGTGGTCCTGGCGCCCGCGTCGCGGCTCGGCAGGCACCACAGCCTCCGGCCGCTCAGGAGGCTCCGCCTCCGGCCGCTCAGGACGGAGGTTCAGTGTCCCGTCAGACCCGGCGAACTCGAACAGGAGCAATTCCGGCGGCGCCCCTCGTCTTCGTGGCCTACTCGGTCGTCTGGCTCGCGCTTGTCGTCTATGTGTTCGTGCTGTGGCGCCGGCTCACGGCCGTCGAACGCGAGCTCCGCGACGTCTCCGCGAAACTGCAGGCGAGGCGTCCATGAACTTCGCCGAGATGCCGTCGAGCCACTTCCTGTTCATCCCGGCAGTGCTCATGATTGGCGTCGTCATCGGCTGGATTCTGGGATCGCGGGCGGCGAAGGATGCGTACGCGGCGGAACTGAAGAAACGCGAGCAGACGGCGGATCACATTGAGGATCTGCGATCTGCGATTGAGGATTGCATTGAGCTATTGGCGCTATCGGCGATTGAGGATTGCAGCACGCTTGAGCATCGGGTCGTCATTTCATCGTCGCGCTCGGCTGTCCGCCGCGATGCAGCCAGGATCGAGAACCAGCTCTTTCGCCTCCTTCAGCAAGTCATCAACGACCTTGACCCTTGGCCGTATCTGAACGAATCAAGAGCTCCAGCCAGCCCGACAGTCTCGTCTGCCTCCTCGAGCGCGATGCAGAGCTTGGAGACGAACTCGCGCTTCGTGCGCGCTCGACTTGCAGCTCGATAGTTCGCGCCGACCGACGTGGCCGACGCGCTGAGTTGATTGGCGATGATCGCGTGCGTCCGGGTCTCGGCGAAGGCTCGCGGCAGAACTTCACGACATCCGACACCGAAGGCCGATCGTTCGGTCGCGAAGTTCCTGGGGCGTCACGAAGCGCTGGGTGAGCACGCGTCATGCCAACGCTAGTCGCGCGAAGACACGCTCGCACCGCTTCTCAATCCTCAATCCACAATCGCAAATTGTTCAATGCAATCCGCAATCGCCGATCGCAGATTCCTCAATGGCGCTGCGCTATTGTCCCTTTTCGAGCCGCAGGGCCAGCCATTGCGGCAGTCCCGCCTTCATGATCTTTTTCTGCGCGCCCTGCACGTCATAGACAGTGCGACGCAGCCGGATCGTCCCCTTGTCCAGATCGATCACCCCGTAGGCGGCGCGAGGATCGCCGTCACGAGGTTGGCCGACCGAGCCGACGTTGATGAGGGCCGGGCCGCTGGCGGGCAGGCGCATTTCGTCCGCGGCCAGTCCGTTGCCGGTCGTGGCCGGATCGTCGGCCGCGGTGAAGACGGCGGGCAGATGGGTGTGGCCGAACAGGCACACACGCGCAGACGACGCCTCGATGGAGCGCGCGGCGTCGTCCTGATCGAACACGTAGTGGTCTTCGTCAAACGGCGACCCGTGACAAATCTCCAGGGTTTCGTTGACGACCGCGGGCCCCTTGGGCAGGGCCGCGAGATAGGCCAACTCCTCCTCGCTGACCGCCTGACGCGTCCACTCGATCGAGCGACGGGCCACTTCGTTGAACAGCACGGCAGGCTCGAGGCCCGCGGCGACCTTGTCGTGATTGCCGCGCACGATTTTCACCGGCACGAGCTCGCGGACGCGCTGGATGACGGCGCTCGGGTCCGCCCCGTAGCCGACGAGGTCCCCGAGACAGACCACGGCGTCGTAGCCGAGGGCGGAGGCGTCGCGCAGCACGGAGTCGAGCGCGTGGAGATTGCCGTGGATGTCGCTGATGATCAGGTAGCGCACGGACTCACACGCGGGGCGTCGGCTGATGAACGACCGAGGGCAGGTGGTGAATGGCCTCGAGGATGTGGTCCACGATTCTTGACGTGGACATGTGCGACGCGCCCACACGGAGCAGCGCGGACCGGTAGGCTTCGACGCGCGACGCATACAGGCGCTCGAGCTGCGCGCGGTCCGACGCGAGCGGCCGGCGGCCGTCCAGCGGGATTCGGGGGATCAGATCGGCGAGCGGCAGGTCGATCCAGACCGACACGCCATCGAGGTTCATCGCGATGCGATTGTCGGGATCGGCAAACGTGCCGCCGCCGGTCGCCACGACGAGGTCGCGCATCGGCTGCACCAGCTTGAGGATGTCGCGCTCGGCCGCGCGGAAATACGGCTCGCCGTGCCGCGCGAAGATCTCCGCCACCGTGAGCCGCTCGCGCTTCTCGATCAGGTCGTCAACGTCCTCCGATCGCCATCCCAGGCGCTCCGCGAGCGCGCGCGCAATCGTCGTCTTGCCGCTCGCCATGAAGCCGACGAGGTAGATCTTGTCGGTCTTCACTCGGTCAGCCTCCGCAGGTCGTCCGCGAATGCGGGGTACGACACGGCGACGGCGCCAGCGTCGGTGACCGTGGACGGACCGGACGATCCGAGCGCGACTAGCGTGAAGGCCATCACCAGCCGATGGTCGCTCGCCGCATCGGCCGTGCCCCCGGTCGGGCGTTTCGATCCGTCGATGACGAACCCGTCCGGCCGCTCGTCGGCGGTGACGCCCATGGCCCGGAGTCCGGTCACGAGCGCCGTAATGCGGTCGCTTTCCTTGACTCGCAGCTCCGACGCGCCTGACACCTCCAGCCGGCCGCCCAGCGCCGCACGCGCCGCCAGCACGGGCAACTCATCGATCAGGCTCGGCACCTCGTCGGGCAGGATCGTGGCGTCCCGGTGCTGTCCATATCCGACACGAATCCGGCCCACTTTCTCGCCCGCAACTTCGTCGTCGACCGTGATCGACACCGCCGCGCCCATGCGCTCCAGGGCGCGAATGAAGCCAAGCCGATGAGGGTTGAGACACACACCGGTCAGCTCGACCGAGGACCCGGGTATTGCGGCGGCGGCGGCGGCCCATACGGCCGCGGACGAGGGATCCCCCGGCACATCGAGTGTTCGTCCCGGCGCGCTTGCCTCCTGCCCGCCCTCGACCGACACGGTCACCGGGCCGGAGGGTGGGGTGAGCGATCCGTCAGGCGGGGCAGACGTCCGCACATTCAGGCCGAACGCCGGAAACGCGCGCTCGCTGTGATCGCGTGTCGCGAGCGGCTCGACGACGGTTGTGACGCCAGGCGGCACGAGGCCGGCCAGCATGATGGCGCTTTTCACCTGCGCGCTCGCGACTTTGCTCTCCCACGTGATGGGCCGAAGCCGTCCTCCGCGGATGATGAGAGGCGCGTGCCCGTCGGTCGCCTCGATCAATCCGCCCATGACGCCGAGCGGCTCGATGATCCGGCGCATCGGCCGTTTCGACAGCGACGCGTCGCCGATCATCGTCGTTGAAAACGGGCAGGCCGCCAGGATTCCGGCAAGCAGGCGCATCGTCGTGCCGGAGTTCGCGGCATCAATCGGCGTGGGAGAGGCCCGGAGCCCGGCGCGCCCGCGGCCGTGGATGGTCACGGCGCCCGGCCCGGTGTCGTCGATTCGGACGCCGAGCGCGCGCATGCACGCGATCGTGGCCGCCACGTCGGCGCCCGGTGACAGATGTGTGACCGACGTCACGCCCTGCGCGATGGATCCGAGCATCAGGTAGCGATGGGAGATGGATTTGTCGCCCGGCACGGGCACGAGGCCTCGTACGGCGCGCACAGGTGTTGAGATCGAGACGATGATGTGTCACGGTGCTGGTCAAGACTGCGACGGGTCGGACGGGCAGCCGTCCTTGAACCCGATCAGCTTAATATGTTACTTACTCCGCGGTCATGCTGACTGACGACCACCTGGTCCGCCTCGAGCTGCCCAGTTCGTTTGAGTTGCTCGACCTGGTCCAGGTGCTCAGCGATCGACTTTCGTCGATCGCCGGCCTCGACGAGGATCTGACGCATTGGGTGAGCGTGGCCGTTCGCGAATCGGTCATCAACGCCATCAAACACGGCAATCGCGAAGACCGCTCGAAGCACGTCGTCGTGGAGTTCATCCTGCGGCCGCGCACACAACCCGAGGAGTTCGTCGTCCGCGTGCTGGACGAGGGCGAGGGGTTCGACCCGGCGGAGATCGCCAACCCGCTCGATCCCGAGAACATGCTGAAGTCGAGCGGCCGCGGCATCTTCTTCATGCGCAACTTCATGGACGACGTGTCCATCACCCGCCGGCCGGAGGGGGGCATGGACGTGCGAATGAGCAAGAAGCTGGCCTGATTGGACCTCGATCCCCTCTTTCTCGCCACCGCCATCGAGGGCGCGCTGGCGTGCGGACGAATTCACCGGCAGTACTTCCGGAGCGGCCTCGAGGTCCACAAGAAGGGCCGCATCGATCTCGTCACCGCGGCCGATCTCGCCTCTGAAGAAGCCTTTCGCGCGCTGATCGCACAACGCTTTCCCACACACGCCGTGATCGGTGAAGAAGCGGCTCCGGCGCCTGCGCTTCGCGATTGTCCGGTGCAGTGGATCATCGACCCGGTCGACGAGCACGACGAACTTCGCGCATGGGCTGGCGCTGTTCTCGGTGTCCATCGCGCTCCGCATCGACGGCATCCTCCAGGTCGGAGTCGTCTACGACCCCATCGGCGAGGAACTCTTCACCGCCGAACGCGGTTTCGGCGCGCGCCTCAACGGCCAGCCGCTCCGCGTCACCCGCGCGACAGCGCTCGTGGACGGCGTGTTGTGCACGGGGTTTCCGTACACGGTGCGCGAAGAACGCCGGCGGCAAGTGGACGTGTTCGCCGCGTTTCTCGACGAAGCGCGCGCGGTGCGCCGCCTGGGATCGGCGGCGCCTCGATCTCGCCTACGTCGCCGCAGGCCGCCTCGACGGGTTCTGGGAGGAGCGTCTCCATCCCTGGGACATGGCGGCCGGCGTGTTGCTCGTCGAGGAAGCCGGCGGAAGGGTCACCGACATGGACGGTGGACCACTCGATCTGTTCGCCGGACACGTGGTCGCGACCAATGGTCCGCTGCACGATGGAATGCTGTCGGTGATTCGTCCGTTCCGCCTTCGCGCCTAGGGCGCTTCGGCGGACAGGTCCGCTGCAGGCCTGAGGCGCGTCGCTGGTATACAATCGCCGCTCGAACGAATGGCCACGGCTGCCACCACCGACCGACCGGCGCCTTCCGCATCACGGCTCGTCGACGATCTCGAACGCGAACTGAAATTCGTACTGCCGGCCTCGCGTGCGGACATCGCCGCGCGGCTGCTGGGCACGCTGTGCAGGCCCGATTCGCAGTATCCGGACGCTGACGTGTGGACGATTTACTACGATTCGCCGGGCTTCGATTCGCTCGACGAGAAACTGAACAGCGACTATCTGAAGACGAAGATTCGCGTGCGATGGTACTCGCCGCCCGGAGGCACCGGCGAAGGGCCCGTGTTTCTCGAAGCGAAGCAGCGCGTCGGTAATCGGCGCGACAAGGTGCGCGTGCTCCTGCCGATGGCGGCCGAGTCGCTCGTCTCGCGCCGGCTGGGCGATCCCGTGTTTTCCACGTTGCCCGACCGGCTCGCTGGCGAAGGGCATCCTGCTCGGACCGGACTGGCACCCGATGCTGGCGCTGCGGTATCGCCGCCGCCGCTTCGTGGACGTGCTCGACCGGAACGCGCGTCGAGCCTCGACAGCGAGATCACGGCCGTCTCCGTGAATCACCGATATCTTTTCGCGAGAGACCTCGGACCGCTCCCGGTCGCCGTCGTCGAGGTCAAAGGAGCTGGCCGAGATGCTTGCCGGGCCATCTCCGGCCGCTCATCACGCTCGGCCTTCGCAAACAGTCGATGTCCAAGTACGCGGCGCTGCTGCTGCAGCTCCGCCGCGCCCTCCACTAGGAGCCTGGCGACGTCATGCCGCAACAGTTGAACGAGCTCATGGCCGCGCTCGGCGGAGCAGGGGCCACCGGCGCACAGCAGATCGGTCCTGCCGCCTTCGTCGTGCTGATGGCGGCGTCGCTGGCGTCGTCGTTCGTGATCTCGTACCTTTACGTCTACTTCTTTACGAACCGCGCCACCGGCAGCCAGATCCACCGCGCATTCCCGCTGCTCGGCATTTCGATCACCGCGATCTTCGTCTGTATCCAGTTCTCGCTGCCGCTCTCGCTCGGCCTGCTCGGCGCGCTGTCGATCGTCCGGTTCCGCACCCCCATCAAGGAACCGGAAGAGATCGGATTCATCATGCTCGTCATCGCGCTGTCGATCGCCATCGCGACCTTCAAGCTCGCCTTCGCCGGGCTGATCTTCGTGGTCGCGTTCGTCGCGTTGATCGTTCAGGCCTCGGTTCGCGTGCTCAGCGGCGGCGCCGGGGACGGCGTCGATCGTCATCGCGGCGCCCTCCGCGCATGGACCGGTGGACGCCGCGGCGGTCACGGCGGTCCTGAAGAAGCACGTGGCCCGACCGCGGCTCGAGAGCGTGTCGCAGTCGGGAGGCGAGACCGTGGTGTCGTTCAGCTTCCGTGGCGTCAGCGACAGCGGACTGCTGGCTCTTCCCGGCGAGATTCGCGACGCCGTGCGCGACGCGACCTTCAACGTCTTCTTCAACCGGCCCGGTCCGTTGTGACCACCCGGCCACAGCCGTTGCGTTCCTGGCGGCTGCTGGCACTGGTCGCTGGCCTCGCTGGCGGCCTGGCCGTGGTCGAGCGTCTGGCCGGCCTCCCGTCGGCGACGTGGCCGTCCGACACGGTTCCACGGATTTCTGCCGCGGTGTCGGCGCTGCCAGCCGGAGAAATCGCGTCCAGGCATCCGGTCGCTGTCGCTCGTCATGGACCCGGCGGACCTTCACGATCCCGAGCGGGGCATCTTGGCGAACGTCCTCGAGCACGGCCGCGACTGGGAGCGCCCGGGGACCGTCGCATATTTCGACGACGGCCAGCTTCGATTCGCGACCGGCGTCGGTGTGCGCGTGCACGGCGGCGGCAGTCGGAAGTCGTCGCCCCGACAGGGATTTCGGTTGTACTTCCGCCGCGAGTACGGCGCGCGGCAAGTCCCGCCCGACGTGTTGTTCAGTCCAGGGCGCGCAGCCGATCCGCCACCTCGTCGATCCACAACGACGTTCGTGACGGCCGCCACTTCGCGAATCCGCTCGCCTACGACATCGCGCGGGAGGTCGGCGCCATCACGGCCGAAACATCGCCGGTCCGCTTCTTCCTGAACGGCGAGTTCTACGGCGTGTTCGTCCTGACCGAGCGGTTCGACGCGCAGTACTTCGAGGCGCACTGGGGCCACGACCGCATCGACTGGACCGACGAAGACATGCAGTCGTTCTGGGAGTGGTCGGTCGAGCACCGGCCCATGACAATGGCGGACGTCGCCGCCAAGGCCGATGTCGACGGCCTCGCGCGATGGTTTCTGGCCACGGCCTTCACGGCCACGCGCGACGCCTATCAAGGGCCCGGTCAATACCTCGACTCGTCGCGAACGCCGCCACGCTGGTTCTGGGTCAACTGGGATATGGACGGCAGCTTCCGCGCGTTCGATCTCGACAGCTATGCAGGACCTGCTGAACCGCGTGGACGAACTGCAGCGTGGCCGAAGCCACACCGAGCCCCGGGCGAATATTCTGACCACGCTCTTCGCCGAGGATGAGGCGTTTCGCACGCACTACAAGCGGCTCTTCGTCGCCGCGATGAACCACCACCTGACGCCGGCAGTTTCTCGAACGGCGTCTCGACTACTACCGTCGAGCCGGACGAGCAGCTCGGTGTCACGGAGCGCGAGGTACCTGCGCGAGTATCGGACGTTCCTCGAACGCCGGCCGGCGTTCTTCTGGGAGTTGACCGAGAGCTGGCTGAACACCGGCCCGAGCCAGCCGATGGCGCTCGGGCTGCCGGCCGACGAGTCCATCACGATCGATGGCGAGACGGCGCGCGACGGATTCGAGGGACTGTACTTCCCGGACCTCGACATCGAGCTTCGGGCGAGCGGCGAGGCGTTCGACCGACTGGGAAGTGGACGGCGAATCGAAAGGGACCGACCGTACGCTTCGGCTTCGGGTTGAGCGTCCCACGTTCGTCGAGGCGGTCTATCGCGGCAAGCCGCGTGCGAGGATGCGCCGCGTGGCGCGCCCGGCCGAGACGACGGCGTCCGCGACACCGGCTGATCGACTGGCGTGGGCTCCTGTCAGCGCGCCGCCGGGCGGCGCGGCATTTCAGATGCTCACGCACGAGGTGACGGTCGCGGCTTTCAACGCCTTCGCGGCGGCGAGTGGCCGGCGAATGCCGACGCAGCCGTCGTGGTACTCCTCGTCCGACCACCCGGTCGTGAACGTCACCTGGGACGAGGCGCAGGCGTTCTGCGCGCGCAGCCGGCGCGCGGCTGCCAACCGAGGACGAGTTCCAGTACGCGTCCGCCCTCGAACCGGCCGGCGATGCTCCGCCGGCCTGGGGCGACCAGGAGACGCGCGAGACCAACCTCGTCGGGCTGCGCGGGTCGGACCGGTTCGAATATTCGGCGCCCGTGGGATCGTTCGGCCGGAACCGGTTCGGGCTCTACGACATGATCGGCAACGTCTGGGAGTGGACATCCACGCGTGCACAACCGATCGACCACGACCTACGAGCTCCGCGTCGTGGCTGGGGGCTCGTGGGACACACCGGCGCGAAGTTTTCCACGTCGGGCGGCGCTCTCGAGGCAGGGCCGCCACAACCTGTACGTGGGTTTCCGTTGCGCGCGCTAGCGTCGTGGCGCTGGCACTGGTTGCTGCTCGTCGATCGCCCCCTTGCGGCGACACCGCGCGAAAACTGCGACGCGAGCGCGGGGCCATGGAACCACGAAGATGCCGATTGGCACCGTTCCTGCTGTTCACGACGACACAGGCAGCCCGCACGCCGGCCGCCGTATGGAGCTGATCATGCCGCGCACACCTGTCCGCCTGCTGTTTCCAGCCCTCGGCTTTCACTCCTTGTCGCGACTGCGGCATCGGCACAGACGGTTCACTCGGTGCAAATCGGCGTCGGCGGCGTGTTTCCGCGCGGACTGGACGGTCGCGCCTCCGGCGACATCCTCGTGCGCAACTATTTCGGCGAGCCGATGCCGGGCGAACCCGTCAGTTGACCGACGCACTGGCCTTTCGAATCAGCGACTTCAATACCGCTCAGATCTTCGGGGAGTGGAACGTGGCATTCGGTCGCCACGTCGAAGTCGGCGCCGGGTCTGGGGTTCTACAAGCGCGGCGTTCCTACGGTGTATCTCGACGTGGTCGACGAGAACGACTTCGAGATCTTCCAGGAGCTGAAGCTCCGCGTCGTCCCGTTGACGGGGCTCGTCCGCTTCATGCCGTTCGGCGGTCCTGGCGACGTCCAACCGTACGTCGGCGCGGGCATCAGCGCGCTGCGCTTCCGTTACAGCGAAATCGGAGACTTCGTCGATCCCAGGACGCTCGACATCTTCCCTGGCACGTTCGTCGATACCGGCACCGCGTTCGGCGGCTTGCTGCTCGGCGGCGTGCGGATCCCGCTCGGCGGCGACATCTATGGCATGGGTCTCGAGGGCCGGTACCAGTGGGGCGTCGGTGACCTGCCCGATGGCGAGTTCGTCGCCGACAAGATCGACCTCGCCGGCGGCCAATTCAACGTCACGTTCTCTCGTTCAGGTTCTAGACTGACTGTCAGTCAAGTAAATAAGCTAACATTCATCTGACTTGTTTCTTGCTACGGCAGCCGCTTCGTAGATCTCAATCCGCGGCGCGACGAAGTACGACGCGTACATCGGGTCGAGCCACGAGTAGAAGTCCTTGTTCAGGTACCAGCGCTCGAAGGCGCGCACCAGCCGGTACCGCGACGGATTCTGTCGCACGTGGTCCCAGGCCGCCACGCTGTCCGGTTCCTTCGTCCGGTAGTACCGAAGGTATTCGAGTCCGCTCGCCGAGATGTAGACCTTCGCGCCCGTCGGGCTGCCGACGAAGTCCTTCTGATACTCCTCGACGGTGCGATCGAGATCGTCCAAGCCTGACGAGTCCGAGACGGCACACGCTCCGGGTCCGGCAGGGGACTGTAGGACCGCAGATTCGAATGCGCCAGCAGCAGCACGGATCCCGGCGGCACATTCCGCTCAACCCACTCGCCCGACTCATTCCTGGTGTCGTACGTGAACCGGTGGGTCGTCGTTGCCGTGAACGCCGCGGTGTACGCCATGACGATCACCGCCACGGCGATGCCGAACCAGCGACGCCGCTGAATCAGCATGTCCAGAAAGAGGCCCGCCGCGACCAGCAAGACGGGGAACAGCGGCATGAAGTAGCGGACCGGCACGAAGAGCCAGGAGCCGGTGATGCCGAAGAACACGGCCACGAACGCGAGCGCCACGAGGCGCGCGCGGCTCGGGCGCCACGCAAACCAGGCGACGCTGACGTACACGAGCAGCGCGAGCGCGAGCGCCGAAACCGAAAGGAAACGCCGCCGCGAACTCGTAGAGGTAGGGCCGGTATTGCCAACCTGGAACGTTCAGGTCGAACCCGAAGTGCCCGTTTCGACATTGTCGAGCTCGAACAGGAACGTTTCAATCGTCTGGATGCCGTCGATGTACTGATACGGCGACACCATGAAGCTGCCGGCGATGGCCGCCGCGCCGAACACCGCGATCAGCCGGGCGGCGCTCCTTCCAGGTCGGCAGCTTCCGGTCGTACATCGCAATGGCGATCGCCGCCGCAAACGGAACCGCTCCGAAAGCGCCCGGGTACTTCGTCCCGTGCTGCGAATCCGGTCAGCAGTCCGGCGAGCACCGCCCGTCGCCAGACCGGGCCGCTCCGCCGCGCCGATGCTGACGACGAGAGACGAGGTCATGAACAGGAGCAGAGGCGCATCGGTCGTTCCGAAATGCGACTCCCACACGTGCGAGCGGCGTAATGGCCGAGAAGAGCCGCCGCGAGAAACGCGCCGCGGACCGACCCGCCGACCTGCCGCGCCAGCACGAACACGACCGGTACGGTCAGCGTGCCCCAGAGGACGGTCCAGAGACGATGGAGCAGCAGCCGCCGATCTCGCCGAGCTCCACGCCGACAGCACTTCAGGAGCTCGCTCGACAGGAAGCTGACGTGAAAGATGAATCCGCAGTAGTTGTAGAAATGTGGATTGGGATCGGCCCACGTCATGTTCATCGCCGTCCGCAGGACAAGCGATTCGTCCGGGTTGAGATCCGGACGAGGAAAGCCCCACGTGATGCCCCAGAGACGAAGCCGGCGGCGACGGCGATGACCACATCCAGAGAGCGACGTTCGCTGGAGACGAGAAGTGCTCCCGGACTCCTGAGCGAATCTGCCCGATAGCCGCGCGCATGAACGGGAGAATTATGGCCGACGACTACGGCACGCGTCGATAGAGCGACGACGTCCGCCGCCCTCGGCCGCGCGGGCGAAACCGGAGAGGAAGCTCGCAGTCCGTTCGCGCGCGCGCCGCCAATTGGTCGCCGCCCTCGGCGCGTTCCTCGATCAACACCCAGGACACGTGGCGGCGCGGCGCGTCGAGCGCCGCCATCCACAGATCCCCATTGCCTTCGTGGACGAACTGATCGAGACGGAGGCCGTGCGACGACAGCTTCGTGCATGTAGTGCGCGAGCGATCCCATGCTCGCGAGAATCGGCTCACCGTCGTAGGCGGCATCCAGGTGCCGGCTGACGACCGCTTCGTCGAGGCCGGAACGGCGTCTCCCACTGGGCCTCGACCAGCATCGGCGCCTGCGGGTCGAGCGGCGGACGCTGCATCCACACGGTCAGGAGAAACGCGGCGGTCGCCCATCCGCGGAGCGGACGTGAGACACGCGCAAGCGCGAACGCGGCCAGAACGGCCGCCGCGACCACGAGCGGGACCATGTACCGGACGCGATACGGATGGCCTTCGTAGAAGGCCGCGACCGGCAATGCGCCGGCCGCGGCAAGAGCGACAGCGGCAGTCAACGCGGCCAGCGACCGCCGGCTGGCGAGCACGCAGCACCAGCGCGCCGGCGACAGCAACAAGCACGAGCGTTCGGCTGCCAAGCGTGACGGTCGCGTCGAGCACGTCGACGAACCAGCCCGGGCCGATGCCACGCCGGGTTGTCCGGGACGAAGAATCCCGACGTCACGAACCACACGCCCGTCGCCGCCCAGTCCGAGAGACAGGAAATACTCCGATCGTCAAGCCCGGATAGGCCGCCAGGTGAAGCACGGCGAGCCAGCTGTCCCGACGGGCAACAGGAACGCGACACCGAGAAGCGCCGCAGCAATGAACCAGCCCTCGTATCGCGTCATGACCAGCGCCGCCAATGTCACGCCGGCGATGCGGTGGTGCGCCTCGGAAGGATGTTCGCAGCCACGCGTCAACCACGGCCACAGCGAGAAGCGAGAGGCCGACGAGAAGCGGTTCGGTCATCGGCGTGCTCTGGAGGTAGAGCACATTCGGGTTCGTGAGCACGATTGCCGGAACCGAAAGGGCGGCGGCACGTGAACCTGTTCTCGCGTGGACGAACCGGGTGATCGCAGCGAGGCCTGACCGACAGCGCGAGCACGGAGATGACAACGGCGGAGAACACCGATCCGGTAGTTCCAGTCGATCCACATGAACGGCGCGTTCAGCGCGTGCGGTAGAGGAAGCCACACCGCGCCGAACTGTCGCCAGCCCGGCGTCAAGCTGTCCGCGACTGCGGCGAGCGACGACGAGGTGTGCGCGCGCGTCGTAGTGACTGAGCGTCAGATCGTGCCACGCGTAGTAGCCCGCGGCGCCGGCGCCGATCGTCACCGTCGCCACCAGAATCATCCAGGTCCACGACGGCGGCCATCGTCCGCCAGCGTCCGCTATAATCGGCGTGATTGCTCTTCGCGACGCGTTCCACGGGGACGGGCCTCTAGAGTACATTGGATGGACCGCGTCACCGGATTCTTCCACCGCCTCACCAACACCATCGGTCCGTTTGCGGCGCAGCTCGGCGCGCCAGGGCTCGCGCTCGTCGCGTTCTTCGATTCGTCGTTCCTCTCGCTACCGGAGGTCGCCGACGCGTTGCTGGTGCTGGCGGTCGTGCACAATCCCGTGCTCTGGCCGTACTACGCGGCCGCGACGACCGTCGGGTCCATCGCGGGGTGCTACGCACTCTTTGCCGTGGCGCGAAAGGGCGGCGACGCGTTCCTGCGCCGGCGCATGAAAGGCCACCACATCGACCGGGCGCTCCGCCTGTTTCAGCGGTTCGGTCTCCTGGCGATCATCGTCCCTTCCATCCTGCCGCCGCCGATGCCCTTCAAGGTGTTCGTGCTGCTGTCCGGCATCGCCAACATTCACGACCAGCAGCTTCCTGGCGGCGGTGGCGATCGGACGCGGGACGTTCCGGTACGGCGGCGAAGCCTGGCTCGCCTACGAATACGGCGACGAGGCGGGCACGTACATCCGCAACAATCTGCCGACCATCTCGGTCTGGACGGCGGTCATCGTTGCGCTCGGCGGCGTCGACCTACATCCTGTGGCGCCGGCGTCGCAGAGCGTAGAATGAGGCACTAGTGCCAGCGCGACCGGACCTGACGGTTGTCATCCCCATCTACAACGAGGCGCCCAACCTCGAGCCGCTCCATCGGGAGCTGACCGAGGCGCTGACACCGTGCGGGTCGCCCGTACGAAGCTGATCCTCGTGGACGACGGCAGCAGCGATCAGTCATGGGAGATCATGTCCCGGCTGCAGGCGCGCGATCGCAGCGCGTGCGCGTGATCCGGTTCCGCCGCAACTTCGGTCAGACCGCGGCGTTCGCCGCCGGGTTTGCCGAAGCGCGCGGACGCGTCATCGTGACGTCGGACGGCGACCTGCAGAACGATCCGCAGGACATCCCGGGACTCGTCGACAAGCTCGACAACGGCCAGTTCGACATCGTGTGCGGCTGGCGCAAGGACCGCAAGGATCCGTTCCTGAATCGCCGGCTTCCGTCGATGTTGGCCAATCGGCTGATCTCGTGGGCGACCGGCGTGCGACTGAACGACTACGGATGCTCCTTGAAGGCGTTCCGCGCCGAGGTCGTCAAACCCCTTCGCCTCTACGGCGAGCTGCACCGGTTTCTGCCTGCGCTCGCCAGCGAGATGGGCGTTCGAGCATTGCCGAGGAGCCGGTCAATCATCGCGCGCGAGCGAACACGGCCGATCGAAATACGGCATCTCGCGAACGATTCGCGTGATTCTCGACCTCATCACCGTGAAGTTCCTGCTCAGCTACTCGACTCGGCCGCTGCAGATTTTCGGCCTCGTCGGCATGACGATGGGGCTGGCCGGTGGCGGCATCGCGCTCTGGCTCGCGTATCTCAAGCTCGTCGAACGGCCAGGGGATCGGCGATCGTCCGCTGCTGCTGCTCGCGCATTCTGCTGATTTTCACGGGCTTTCAGTTCATCACGATCGGGCTCCTCGCCGAGCTTCAGGCGCGCACGTACCACGAGTCGCAGAGCAAACCGATTTACGTCATTCGGGAGATCCGGCAGGCCGACGATTCGGCCCGGCCAGCCGCAACCAGAGCAGGAGCGCCCAGACCATCGCATGATCACGCTCGTCACCGGTGGCACAGGCTTCACCGGGAGTCACCTCGTTCGACGCCTTCTCTCTCGCGGCCACACCGTCAGGGTTCTGGATTCGTCGCCAGGACTGTTTGCCGACGAGCTCAGGCGCGACGGGCGCCGAAATCACCATCGGCAGCGTGACTGACGCGCCGCTCGTCGATCGGCTCACCGCGGGAGCCGAGCGCGTCTTCCACGTCGCGGCGGTGTTCCGTCAGATCAACCTGCCGAAGACGCGTGTACTACGACATCAACGTCACCGGCACGACGCATCGCGGCCGAGGCGGCGCTGCGACACGGCGTCGAAGCAGTTCGTGTACTGCTCGACGCAGGGCGTGCACGGCGACATCAGCTCGCCGCCCGGCAACGAGGATTCGCCGATCACGCCCGCCGACTACTACCAGGAGACGAAGTATCAGGGCGAGCAGGCGGTCGCGCGAGCTCGTCGCGCAAGGGACTGCCGGCGACGACCCTGCGGCCGATGGCGATCTACGGTCCGGGCGATCCGGCGCGCTTTCTGTTCCTGTTCCGTCACGCGCGACGAGGCCGCTTCCTGATGTTCGGAGACGGCAAGACGTTCTATCACCCGCTGTACATCGACAACCTCGTGGACGCGTTCGAGCTCGCCGGCGAACCGCCCGGGCCGCGGCGAGGTCTATCTCATCGGCGACGAGCGCTACTACAGCGCTGAACGACCTGGTGAAGGCGGTCGGCGTGAGTCTCGGGCGTCGACGTCACAGATCACGCACCTGCCGTTCACGCCGCTCTGGCTGGCGTCGGCCGCCTGTGAGGCCGTCTGCACGCCGCTTCGGCATCGAGCCGCCGCTGTTCCGGCGCCGCGCCGATTGGTTCCGTCAGAATCGCGCCTTCTCGATCGACCGCGCCAAGACCGGGCTGGGCTACGCCCCGCGCGTCGATCTCGCCACCGGCCTCGCCCGCACGGCCGAGTGGTACAAGAAGAACGGATATCTGTGAGGGGTCGGAGCCCTTTTCCACAGAAACGGCGTTCTTGGGGACAGAGCTCGCCCCCAGCCAGCGGCCGTCGAGTTGCCGTTCGGCGAGCTCTGTCCCCGCTTCGGCCCGTTTCTGTGGAAAAGGGCTCTGACCCCATGTGTGGCATTGCTGGAATCTTCGACGCGCATGGGCGGCCCGGGCAGCGGAGCGGGTCGGGCGGATGCTCGGCACGATCGTGCACCGCGGGCCCGACGATCAGGGGATCCACGACGGCGGGCACGCCGTGCTCGGCGTCCGCCGCCTGAAAATCATCGACCTCGAAGGCGGCCACCAGCCTCTCTCGAACGAAGACGGGACGGTCTGGGTCGTCTACAACGGCGAGATCTACAACCACGCCGCCCTGCACCAGGAGCTCGAGGCGAGGGGCCACCGCTTCACGACCCGCTGTGACACCGAAGTCCTCGTCCACGCCTGGGAGGAGTGGGGCGCGTCCTTCGTCGACCGCTTCCAGGGCATGTTCGGCTTCGCGATCTGGGACAGCGCGAACCGAGACGCTCGGTCATCGGCCGCGACCGGCTCGGCATCAAGCCCGTGTACTACGCCTGGGACGGAGCGCGACTCGTGTTCGGGTCGGAGATCAAGGCGGTGCTCGCCTCCGGCCACGTGCGCCAGCGAACCCGACCTCGACGCGATCTACCACTACGTCGGCTACGAGTTCGTGCCGGCGCCGGCGACGATGTTCCGCGAGGTGCGGAAGCTGCCAGCCGGCCATCTCCTGCTCGTCGAGAACAGGCGCGCTCTCGATCCGGCAGTACTGGGACGTCTCGTTCGAGCCGCAGGAGCGTTCCGAAGAGGAAGAAATCGCCGGCGTCCGCCAGCTGCTCGGCGAGGCCGTCGCGCAAGCGGCTGATGTCGGACGTGCCGCTCGGCGTGTTCGTGTCCGGCGGCCTCGACTCGACGGCCGTCCTCGCGTTCGCCCGCGAGGCGTCCGACGCAACCC
The DNA here is from genome assembly GCA_963739035.1 of uncultured Acidobacteriota bacterium. Lineage (GTDB taxonomy): Bacteria > Acidobacteriota > Vicinamibacteria > Vicinamibacterales > SCN-69-37 > CAVTYZ01. The sequence continues at coordinate 92,352 of CAVTYZ010000012.1, forward strand.
GATCCCGACGTTCACGATCGGCTATCGCGATCCGATCGTTCAGCGAATGGGACTACGCGCGCCGCGTCGCGAAGCACTACGGCACCGAACATCACGAGATCGTCATCGAGCCGATCACGCCGGCGGCGATCGAGCACGCCGTCTGGCACCTCGACGAGCCGATGACCGACCTCTCGTCGATTCCGTTCGGCGTGCTGTCGGCACAGGCCCGCAAGCACGTGACGGTGTGCCTCTCGGGCGAGGGCGGCGACGAAGTCTTCGTCGGCTACGACCGATTCATCGCGTCGAAGCTGAACCACATGCTCTACGGCCGGATGCCCGCCGTGGTCCGCCGCGCGGTCGAGGCCGCGGCCAGGCGGCTGCCCGACCAGGAGCAGAAGAAGGGCGCCGTCAACATGCTGCGGCGCTTCATCGAGGGCGGCGCGCTGCCCGAAGACGGCGGCCACATGCGCTGGCAGTACTTCTCGTCCGCCGAGCAGGACCAGGCGCTCTTCCGTCCCGAGTTCCTCGCGCGCGTTCGCCGCGATCCCTTCGAGCCGATTCGGCGCCAGCGGGCGCGTGTCGGCGCCGCCGATCGGCTCGCGCAGGAATGCTACGTGGACCTGCGTCTGACGATGCCGGATTCGGTGCTGATGAAGGTGGACAAGATGTCCATGGCGCACTCGCTCGAGGTGCGGGTGCCGTTTCTCGATCACGCGCTCGTCGAGTTCGTGGCCAGCATTCCCAGTGAGCGAAAGTTCCCCGGCCTGCGGACCAAGGCGCTGTACCGGAAGGCGATGGAAGGCATCCTGCCGGAGTTCGTGCTGAACCGCGGCAAGCAGGGCTACAGCCTGCCCGATCAAGAACTGGCTGCGCGACGGACCTGCGCGACTACATGGATACGCTGCTCAGGACGTCGCCGCTCGTCCAGCAGTATTTCAATCAGCCGTGCATCGATCGGCTCATCGACGAGCATCTCCGCCGGACGCACAACCACAACCACGTGCTGTGGGCGCTGATGAACCTGGCGCTCTGGCATCGCCGGTTCATCGAGGACCGGCCGAGCCGCGCGGCCTGACCTCGTGAGCCGGCGCGCCCTGTCGCTCGCGCTTCGACTGACGGTTTCGCTCGGACTGCTGGCGCTGCTCGGCGCTCGTGGTGGCGGAGCCTCGCGAGCTTGCTGTCGCGCCTCTCGGCCATGCGTCTCGCCGATGCTGGCCGCGGCGTTCGCTGCTCACGGCCGGCGACCGGATGCTCATGGCGTTCAAGTGGTGGATCCTGCTTCGCGCCCGCGGCATCGCCATGCCGCTCGTCGCCGCCGTCCGCGCGTACTTCGCGAGCTCGTTCGCCGGGCCTGTTTCTGCCGGTCACCCTCGGCGCCGACGCCGTCCGCCTTGTCGCGAGCCGGCAGTACGGCGCGGCCGAGATCACGGCGTCGATCGTCGTGGAGCGCACGCTCGGCGCGGTCGGCGTGGTGGTCGGTCGCGCTCGGCGGATGCGCGCTCATCGCCGGCACGCTGGCCAACGTCGCGCTTCGCCCGATCGTGCTGGCCATCAGCGCCGTCGGGGTCGCGGTGGCGATCGGTTTTGCGCGCGTCGCTCTGGGTCGCCGTCGCGATGGGCAGAGCGCCCTCAGGCAACCGCGGCGCCGTCAGTGCTTGCACAAGGTCGCCGCCGCGTACGCGGCGTATGCCCGCCATCCCGCGTGCGCTCACCGCGTTCTTCGCGCTGTCCATCGTCGAATCGCTCGTCCCCGCGCTCGTCGCGTTCGTCGTGGCGCGCGGCCTCGACCTCGACGCGCCGCTCTGGCTGTTCGTCTCGGCCATTCCGGTCGCGCTGATGGTCGCGCGGCTTCCGGTCTCGCTCGGGGGCTTCGGCGTGCAGGAAGCGTCCTTCGTCTACCTGGCGGGCCTTCTCGGGATGGGACGCTCGGATGCGGTGGCGACGATGCTCGTCGTCGACGCCGTGCTGGTCCTGACCCTGTTGCCCGCCGCGTTCGACGTCTCTATCCTCAGGCAGCAACGGCCGACAACGTAGGCAGACCCGACACTGATGGCAGACAAGCTCGACGACGTGCCCCGCGAGATCTTCGACCGGACGCGCAGCGCCCGGCGAGAAGTACCAGGCCCTCATGGTCGGCCGCCCCGGCTGGGGCGCGCTGCTGCACTACGAGCTCGTGACGAGCGTGGCGGGCCGGATGCCGGGCGCGCTCGGCCTGTTTCTCCGGTCACGCCTGTACCCGGGCCTCTTCGCGCGATGCGGCCGGAACGTATTCTTCGGAGCCGGAGTGGCGCTGCGGCATCCGCACAAGATCACGCATCGGCAACGACGTCGTCATCGACGATGGCATGCGTGCTCGACGCGAAGGGGACGTCCAACAAGGGGATCACGATCGGCGACGGCGTGTTCATCGGCCGGCACAGCAGCCTCAACACCAAGGACGGCAACATCGTCATCGAGGACCGCGTGAACATCGGCCCGTTCTGCACGGTGTTCTCGGCGAGCACCGTCCGCATCGGACGGGAGACACTGCTCGCCGCCTACGCATACCTGGTCGGCGGAGGCCACGCGTTCGACGACATCGGCACACCGATCCTCGACCAGGCCCGGCCGTCAGCAGGAATCACGGTCGGTGCCGGCGAGTTGGATTGGCACCGGCGGTGACCGTGCTCGACGGCGTCTCGATCGGACGTGGTGTCGTCGTCGGCGCCAATGCGGTCGTGACGCGCAGCCTGCCGGATTTCAGCGTCGCGGCGGGCACGCCGGCGGTCGTCCAGCGCACACGCGACGCTCCTGCCGGGCGCGGCGTCGTGACCCGCCGGCAGGGCGCTCGTGGGCCTGGCCGCTGGGCGGCGTCGCTCGCTCGTCGCGGCCGGGCTCCTCGCGTATTTCCTTCGTGGCGTTGACGCGTCTCGGATTCTCCGACACGGCACGGAACGCATCGCCAGGACCGTTCCTCGCGTTTCTCGGGTTGTTCGCCACCGGCGTCGCCGCGCGGACGACGCGCTTCTGGGTTCTTCTTGGCCGGACACTGCCGTTTCGTGCCGTCCTCGGCATCACGCTCGTTCGGAATTTGCTCGTGGACCTGTTGCCGGCGCGACTGGGCGAGCTCTCGTACGTCTATCTCGTGACGACGAGAGGGCGGCGGCCCGCTCGAAGACGGCGTCGCCACGCTGGCGATCGCGTTTCTTCTCGATCTCGTCGCGCTCTCGCCGCTGGTGCTCGCGGCGTTGCTGATCGTTGGTGGCGGCACGCTGGTGCCGGCGTCGATCGCGTGGACGGCGAGCGGCGCGCTTGCCGGCAGCGGCATCGTCGCCGTGGCCTTGCGGCGGCCCATTTCCCGCAGACTCGGCGAGTGGCTCGACCGAACCGGCACGGCAACGTGGACCGCGGGCGACGGCCGCCACGCGTCTTCGCGCGCTCGGCGCAAGCTTCGAACAGCGCCCGGCGCAACGGCGTGCTCGTTCCCGCGCTGCTCCTGTCGCTTCGTCGTCAGGCTCTGCAAGTATGGCAGCGCGTACTGTCTCGTGATGTCGCTCCTGGTGCCTCTTGGCTACACGATGGCGCAGCTCGGCGTGCTTCGCATCTTCCTCGGCAGCGTCGCCGCCGAGGTGGCCGCCTCGCTTCCGGTTCACGGTCTCGCGGGGTTCGGCACGTACGAGGCGGCCTGGACGTTGACACTGGAGGAGCTTGGCTACCCGCGTGAACATGCCGTGATCTCGGCTTGCTGGCGCACGCGATCACTCAGGGCATCGAGTACGTTCTCGGCGGCGCGGCGCTCGTGTGGATCTACACGCGCCGGCACGGTGCGCTGTGAACGCTGTGGTACACTCGCAATTCGTTACGCGCCGCCCCTCGGCAGACTCGGGGCGTCCTGAGCGCGCCGAAGGACGATGTCCGAGCTAGGCGCCGCCCCGTTCCTCGTGCTGCTGGCTGCGGCCGTGGCCAGTTCGCTCCTCATCGCGGTGCTGTATCAGCACTTCTTTGCCGGCACAGCGACACGGGCAGCCAGATCTATCGCGCCTTTGCGACTGCTTGGCCTGTCGATCACCGCCATCTTCGTGACCGTTCAGTTCTCGCTGCCGCTCTCGATCGGCCTCCTCGGCGCGCTTTCGATCGTCCGCTTTCGAACGCCCGTCAAGGAGCCGGAAGAGATCGGCATCCTCATGGTGGTCGTCGCCGCCGCGATTGCGAGCGCGACGTTCAAGCTGCAGTTCCTGGGCGTGCTGCTGGCGGCGACGTTCGCGGCGCTCGCGCTGCAGCGCGTCGCTGCCGCACGGAACGACGGGCGGCGATTGGCGGCCGGCAGATCGTGACCGTGACGGTGCCGGTCGCGCAGTACGGCACGCAACAGTCCGTCGTCAGCGAGCGCGGTCGCCGAGCGGCATCTCCGCGGCGGCCGGCTCGAGGGCGTGACGACGCGTCGCAGGACGAGGTCGTGGTGTCGTACAGCTTCCCTCGGAGCGCCCGGCCGGACCTCGACGCGCTGCGCGGCGACCTGGAGAATCGCGCGATCGCGCCGCACGTGGACGTCCATCTCGCGCGGGCCCGTCCGTGACGTTGCCGCGGCCCGCGCGACGTGAAGACGGGTCTGGGTGGCCGCGCGTGGTGTGGCCCTTCTGGTCGGTGCCGGCCTCGCCGTCGACCGCTTCGATCTCGTTCTCGGACCTCACGTTCGCCATCCAGCGCACGCCCTCGCGGATGCCGAGCACCCGGCTCGTGCCGGAAAGCGAATTGCGGCTGGGCGTCCCGATTCTCTCGCTCGCCACACAGGACGATGCGCTCAACGACCCCGGAGACTGGGCTACTGACGCATCCCCTGGAGAAGGGCGTCGAGTGGGAACGGCCGGCCTACGTCTCGTATTTCGACAAGGGCGAGCTGCGGTTCTGCGTCGCGCGTCGGCCTTCGCATTCACGGCGGCAAGAGCCGTGAGAACTCACCGGTGCAGAGTTTCCGGCTGTACTTCGAGCGCCGATATGGCGCGACGACGTTCGGCGCCGGCGTGCTGTTCGGCGGGCGCTCCGATCCGCTGCGTCAGCTCGTCGTCCACAACGACCTGCGTCAGGACCTGCGTGGCCGGTGGTGGCATTTCGTCAACCCGCTCGCGTTCGACATCGCCAAAGCCGTCGGCGCCATCGTGCCGGAGACACAGCCGGCGCGCGTCTTCCTGAACGGCGACCCGCTCGGGGCTTACGTGCTGACGGAGCACATCACCAGCCGCGGGTTTCAGGACGCGCACTTCGGCCACCGCGCGTTCACGATTGCCGACAACGACGCCTGGATGACGTCTGGCGCTGGCAGCGCGAGCATCCGCGGTTGACCGTCGCCGACGTCGAAGAGGTGGTGGACGTCGACAACCTGACGAGGTGGTTCATCTCTGTGCTGTTCTGCGCGACGACGGATGCGTTTCAGGGCGCCATGCTTCGCGACGAAACGGCCTCCCCTCCACGCTGGTTCTGGGTGAACTGGGACATGGACCACAGCTTCATGGACCTGTACCAGCAGGCGCCGGAGCCCTGGGAGCACGACACGTTCGCGACGCTGCTCACAAAGCGCGAGCTGCGGTCGGGACTCGTGACGCGACTGCTGGAGGAAGATCCGCGATATCGCCGTGCGGTTCAAGCAGGCGCTCGGCGACGCACTGAACCATCGACTGACGCAGCGTTTCCTCTTCGAGCGGTTCGATCACTACGGGCGCGATTGCCCAGTCGCTGCAGGTTCCTGATCAGGACTACCTTCCCGTTCTGGCCGAGTTTCTTCGCCGCCGCGCCGATGTGCTCCGGCGCCAGGCGTCGGAGTATCTGCCGCGAGGGTCAAAGCCGGCGCGTCACCTTCACGGCGCCCGACCGGCGCGACGTTCGAGATCGACGGCCACGCGTCAACGACCGCGGATACGAGGGCTGGTATTTCGACGACACGGCCGTTCGCCTCGCCATCACCGGCCCCTGGCGTGATCGTTTCCAACGATGGATCGTCAACGGCCAGCCGGTCGCCCACCCTCGGCCCGGATTTCACCCGCAAAATCTCGGAAGATCTGCGTATCGAAGCCGTGTTCCGCGTGGACGAAGGCGGGATCTACTCCACTAGATGAGATCGTGAGGCGTTGGGGAATTGCGGTCGTCGTGGTGGGGGTGTTGCTCGCTCGGCGGAATCGCCGCCGCGTTTCTGCTCGATCATCCTCTCGCCGCGCGGCTCTCGACACGATGGATTCCGCCATCGACTCCGGCGGCGGGCACAGTCGAGGAGCAAAGCAAGGAAACAAGCGCGCTCAAAACGTTGGGCCGCGATCTCCGCGGCTCGCTCGTCTGGTCATCGAACCGCGAAGGGCAACCACGAGCTGTACAGCGCGGACCTCGCCACCGGCCGGATCGTGCGCCTGACCAATCATCCGCACGTGGACTACCTGTCGCGGTACTCGCCCGACGGACGGCAGATTTCGTTCCTGCGCAGCCGGCGGCCGTGGGTGTCGTTTCGCGAAGTGGACGGCTGGGACCTGATGATCATGAACGCGGACGGCGGCAATCAGCGCCGCCTGATCGAGCGCGCCTACCACCCGATGTGGACACCGGACGGCCGATCGATCACGTTCACCCGGGACAACAAGGTGATGGCCATGGACGTCGCCTCAGGCGAGGAACGGTTGGTTTACGACGGCGCTGACGCGCCGCTCGCGGGCCGGATCGACGAGCCCGTGCTCGGTTCAGGCAACCGGCTCGCGTTGGCCCTCAAGGGCGTCTCGCGACGCCGGCAAGGCGTCGGCATCCTGTCGCTCGACAGCTCGGACGTTCGAACGCGTCTCGCCAACCCAAGCGCGTGCGAAATCAACTGGATCGGCGACACGGGCCGCGTGGTGTGGATCGAAGGCAGCGGCCTCGGCGGGCACGCGGGTCATGCACACGCCGTCGCCGGGCGGCAAGCCGGAGGTGCTGATCGATCTGCCCGGCGCCTACAGCCACGAGTACTTCCCGGTGGTGACGCTCGTGGTGATGAACGACGCGCGGTGGCTCATCTGGGGCGCGGCCGCGGAAGGGCACGAACACGACCGCGCGGACTACGAGATCTTCGCGTGGCGGATGGGCACGCCGTCCGAATCGGCCATGCGGCTGACATGGTCAACGAGCAACGATCAGTGGCCGGACGTGCGGGTCGACTGATGCCGGCCTGACTGTCCGCTTTCGACCGGTCGGCGTAATCACCGGCGGTGCCGGCGCGGGAGCCGGCGCCGGAATCTCCTCGAACCGGCGGACGATCTCGTCGCGGAAGGTCTCGGCCACCAGCTGATACCCGGCAGGATTTGGATGCAGCCCGTCTGATCCGAGCAGGCCCGACGCCGGTGCCGAACGCCTGCTCGAGATCGGCCACGCCGCCAAGCCCCAGGCGTCGATCCCAGGCCACGGATCGCGTCGTTCAAATCGTCGATCGCAGCCTGTGATCCTGGTCGAGAGTCCTCGCGATCCTCGCTTATCTGAAAGAGCGTCGCCAGGACCACATCGGCGCCATGAGTCTGGGCCCAGCGCGCCATGCCACGCAAGCCGGACCGCGCCGCACTGAGTGGCGTCTCGCGAAGTCCGTTGTACCCCTCGAGCAGCAACACCACCTCCGGGTGGTGCATCTCCATCGCCTTCGCAAAGCGCTCGGTGCCCTCTTCGATGGTCTCGCCGCCCAGGCCTTCGTTGATCACCACGATCTCGCTCGAGCCGTACCGGCTCCGCAGCATCTGCTCGAGCTTGTACGGATAGTTCTCGACGGGATCGAGGAACTGCGGCCTGAACATCGTCGCCGAAGTCGGGTGGCTCGCGGAGGAATCCCTCAGTGATGCTGTCGCCAAACGCCATGAACTTCGTGAATTTCAGCCGCCGCTCTGGCAGCGACACCGCAACGCTGAAACTGCAACTGCTCTGGCCGACGGTGTCAACGGCCGTGCAGACGACGGCGTTCGAGCCGACCGGGAACTCGGAGTCGGGCTCCGGCGAGCACTTGACGGTGACCGGCGGGTGCTCGGTCGTGGATGAGGGCAGGGCGAAGTGCACTGGCTGCGGCACGCCCGAGTCGCGACGAGACCGCGACATCGCCGGGCAGGCGATGGTCGGCCCGCTCGGTGGCGGCGGAGGCGTCGTCCCGGCAGGGGACTCGCAGCCACCGGAGACAGGCCTACGGCAACGAGGAGGGCAAGCACTAAACGCTTGTGTGGCACCAGTCGTACGGCGGCCATGGGGATCCGTCGAGAGCCGTGTCACGCGGCCGCCCCGGGACCGGCGCTGATCGGAAACTGACGTTCTGTTTGGCGGATCTGCTGAACCTTGTGGTCCGCTCCCCAGCCGAGCCGAACTCCTATGATATCCGCACACCGCCGAAGGCAGGGCAACCGGGGTGGCCGATGGTCCCGAGCCCGGTCCGGCGGAAAACCACGTCCTCCAGGTTGACCGCCATCTCCCGATCAACGGCGAAAACCACCTCGGCTTCCACCGACTCCCGCCCCGGCGTCAACCGTTCGAGCGCCTCGAGGCGACCGGCGTCCAGAGTGGTCACCTCGTCGATTTCGGCCCCATAACTGGCCACGAGGTTGGCCACGACGTCAGCCCCCAGGCCCCGCCATCGCGCCTCGGGCGGCGCGCGGTCAGCGCCGGCAGGTCCCGGATGTCCCCGCCGACGAGTGGCGTTGACCGTGTGGCGCAGGGGACGGCCGGGCGGCCGAGCTTCCGGAGCGCCAGGTCGGTCGCCCGCTCGGCCAGCCGGCGGGCGGTCGTGAACTTGGCACCGAGCACCGACATGAAGCCGTCCACGCGGTCTCGCGACCGCGTGGTCCACGATCTGGTAGTCGCCCGTCCCCTGATACACGTCGTCGCTCAGCGTGGACTCGGTCAGCGGATAGAGGCCGGCGAATGCGTGACGCACGTCGGCCAGCGTCGAGTCCGGCGCCAGGCAGGCCGTCGTTCACATCGCGCAGCAGATCGTCGACGTCTTCCTCGGTCGGCCGCACGTCGTCGGGTGCGCCGGTAAACGGGCGATCCGAGGTCCCGATCAGCGAACAGCCTCGCCACGGAATCACGAACACGTGGCGGCCGCCGCGCGTCACGACGGCCTGAGTCCGGCGTGCGGTCGGCAACGCGATCGCCACGTCGCGAGAGAATCTGCCGAGTGACGATGTGCGCGCCGCGAGAGAAGCCTGTGATCTGGCGATCGAGCGACCCGACGCCAAGCTTCTGGTCGAGCCCGCCTATCCACGGGCCGGCGGCGTTGATCGTGAGCCGCGCGCCGATCCTCATCTCGCGCCCGGTGAGCGCGTCGCGCGCGAGGACGCCCGACACGCGGTCGCCGTTGTCGGACGAACGCCTCCAGCCTCGACGTAGTTGGCGATCGCCGCGCCGTTCGCGCTCGCGGTCTTCAGAAAGGCGAGCGTCATGCGCTCGCTGCTGTGGAGGTGCGATTCGTAGATCACCGACGCACCGGTCGGTCGCTCACGCGGAGAGAGCGCGTCAACCTGACGAAGCCACGTGGCGACCTGGTCCCGGCTCGCACGGGGGACCCTCTTGGCGCTGATCGGGAATGCGCGCGTTCGGGCCGGAGGTGAGCCACTCGTAGATCGCGACGCCTGTGGCGAGGGTCGCGCGTCCGCGCGCCAGCCCGGGATAGGCCGGGATGAGGAACGGCACGTACCGGGAAAGGTGAGGGGCGATGGACTGGAAAGCGGCGCGCTCCATCGCGGACTCGCGCACTTTGTCGATACGCGCCTGCTGCAGGTACCTGATGCCGCCATGGAGGAGCTTCGACGAAGCGGACGAGGTCGCGCCGCCAAAGTCGCGCTTCTCGATGAGCGCCACCGAGAGCCCGCGCAGCGCCGCGTCGTGCACGAGGCACGCGCCGGAAATGCCGCCCCCGACGATCAGGAGGTCGAATTCGTCGCGACTCAGGCGGTCAAGGTCGCGTTGCATTGTGTTCAAGAAACCGGGTTGCCTGCGAAACCCGGTTTCATCACCGCGTTCGTAGATACCGATGAGCCGGTCGGCGAGCGCCGGCCAGGAGAACTCGGCCTCGGCACGTTGTCGCAGCGCCTGACCGAGCCGGGCGCGCCGGTCGTCGTCCGTCAGGAGTCCGCTGAGCGCCTGCGCGAGAGCCGGGGCATCGTTGACCGGCACGTACACGCCCGCGTCGCCCAGCAGCTCGCGATTCACTGGCGTATCGCTGGCCACAGTGGCGAGGCCGCACGCCATGTAGTTGAGGAGCTTGCCGTTCGCCTCGGTCGCGGACAGTTTGGGGGACACCGCGACCATACCCAGCGAAAGGTAACGGGCGGCATCAGAGTACGGAATCCGTCCCGGCACCGTCACGAATGACTGAAGACCGCGCCTTTCCACCATGCCACGGTACCGATCCTCGTCCGGGTAGCCCATCAGCGAGAAAATGCGCGGAGGGAACGGCGCCGACGACCGCCGGCGCTGCCTCGAGAAGCAGATCGACGCCTTGATACGGTGTCAACAGTCCGAGAAAGACGACGGTCCGCTTTCCGAGCAGGTTGAAGGAGGCCGCGAGCGCAGGGTCGATCGGGAGCGGACGAAACTCGCCCAGATCCACGCCGTCGGGAAACCACACGATGCGTCGGGGATCCGCGCCCTGCGACTCGAGCAGGCGCACCGCCGAGCTCGAGCTCGCGAGGATCGCGTCGGGCTGACGTACCAGCCAGCGCTCGATGCGCCCGACGATTGACGCGCTCATCGACCCGTTCGAGAGAAACCCATGGTCCACGAGCTCGCCGACGAGGCTGCCCTGCAGATCGGCGATGAGCGGAATGCGCAGGCGCCGGCGCAGCACCGCGCCAATGGCGATGCCCTCATGGAGGTGCGCATGAATCAAATCCGGCTTGAATCGTCGCGCGGCTGAGAGCGCGGTCGCAACGAGCGTGGCATCAACAATCGGTCGGGTGTAACCGGGACCCACGGCGCGGACGCCCACGCCCGGCAGCCGTGGAGCGCGGCGCACGGTCAGTCCCGAGGGATCGCTGCCCACTGGATAGGTGACGATCTCGCTCTCGACGACCGCGCGCGGCGAGCGCGCGCACTTCCTCGTAGATCCGCACGTGACATCCGCGATCGCCGAAGAACGGCGTCGGGGCAACAACGAGGACGCGCAACACGCCATACTATATAGCCGTGTTTTCGGCATCGCCACGCGGGGAGGATCGCGCCGCGCCGATCGCACCGCGTGCCGTTCCCTCCCGCGCGCCAGGCAACCTGGCGGCGCTCTTCCTTCTCCTCTTCGCGGGCGTGGCCGCGCTGTCGATCGACATCGTGCGCACGGCCGACGGCGTCAAGGGCGATGAGTCCACGTACGTGTCGATGGCGCTCAGTGCGGCGTTCGATGGGGACCTGGCATTCGAACGACGCGACCTGCAGCGCTTCTGGACCATCTACAACGACGGCCCGGAGGGAATCTTCCTGAAGGCCGGCCGCACGATCGACGTCGACCTCGGCGGTGAGTTTCCGTTCGTGCACGTCAGGTACGGGCCGGATCCGCGTGTCGACCGCTACTACTACGGCAAGGCGGCGGCGTATTCGGTCGCCGCGGCACCGTTCGTGCGGCTGGCCGGCATCAACGGCCTTCTCTTCTTCAACGTGCTGCTGCTCGTCGTCGTCTTCCTTGCCGCGTATCACTTTCTGGCCGCGAGAACGTCCGGCGACGTCGCGCTCGTGACCGCGCTTGGATTTCTCGCGGCATCGGTTGCGCCGCTGTACGTCGTGTGGTTGACGTCCGAGGTGTTCAATCTCGCGCTCGTCGCGTACGCGTACTTCCTCTGGCTCTACAAATACGTGGCGCCGCCGGCGACCGGGTGGTGGAGCCGGTGGCTGCGAAGCTCCGCCTCCGACGTCGCGGCCATGGTGCTTCTCGGCATCGCGGCGTATTCGAAGCTGCTGCCCGCGGCGCTCGTCGGTCCCGTCGTCGTGTTTCATCTCTGGCGCCGCGAGTGGCGGCGCGGGCTTGGCCTTGGTCTCCTCGCGGCGCTGACGATCGCGCTGGCCTTTGGCGCCAATGCGGCGGTCACAGGCGACGTGAACTACCAGGGCGGCGATCGCAAGACGTGTTATCGCGCATTTCCGTTCGATGCGCCGGACGCCAACTGGACCAATCGCTGTTCGCGCGTATGCGACCGACTCGGTGACCACCGGATTTGGTGACGATGCGGTCGGTGCGACCCGCGTCATGGCTGACAACGCCCGCTACTTCGTGTTCGGCCGCTACACGGGACTGCTGCCGTACTACCTGCCGGCGTTGGTCGCGGCCGCGTGTTGTCTCGTGTTCTGGCGCCGCGTGCTGCTCCAGCAATGGCTGACGCTCGGCGCCATCGCCATTGCGATCGTCGGCATGTTGATCTGGCTGCCGTTCACCTGGGCCGGCGGGGGAGGCGCGCCGGGAAATCGGTACTTCCTCTGCCTGTACCCGGCGCTGTTTCTTTGTCATGCCCGCCGATTCGCTCAATCCGCGCGGGACTCGCGTCGTGGGCCGGCCTGATCTTCGTCGCGCCCCTGCTCTTCAACCCGTACTTCACGTCGGCTCATCCCTGGCAAACTGGCTCGAGCGGCGTGTATCGCTGGCTGCCCATCGAGCTCACGATGATGAACGACCTGCCGGTGATGGTCGATCCGGGTCGTGGCCATGTGGGGTTCGGCAACGATCCCCGAATCCTGCTGTACTTCATGGACGACGCGGCGTGGCCGACCGAGGAGGGGTTCTGGGTGGCCGGCGCTGCCGATGCGGAGATCGTGGTGCGGGCCGGCGAACGCCTGCACGGCCTGATGTTGACGATCCACGCCCCGCAGCCGAACGTCGTCCGGTTCGACGCGGGCGCGGGCAGCCAGACGCTGACGCTCGCGACGCGGCGAGACCACGAAGCTGTTTCTTCCGGCGACGTCGAAGCTGTCGCGCGGCGGATATCGCGTTCGTGGTGTCGGTCCAGACCGAACGCGGGTTCGTGCCGCACCTCGTCGACCCGGCCTCTGACGACGAGCGCTTTCTCGGCGTCGACGTGAAGGTCCCGGGGTCCGGGCGCCGTGACCGCATGCTGATCACCGATGGCCGGCGTCTCGCCGGCAACCAGTACCGACTGCGTGATCGTCGGTTCGGGCCCCGCGGGCCTGACCGTCGCGCTCGATCTGGCCGCCGCGAACCGGCGCGTGCTCGTCCTCGAAACCCATGCTGGCGGCAAGGACTGCGCGCCGTCGATCGGGTACGGGCACTACGCCGGCAGGTCACTGGAAGGCGCACGCGATTCGCGCGCTCGGAGGCACGTCGGCGGTCTGGAGCGGCTGGTGCACGACGCTGCGCGACGAGGACTTCGACAACCCGGCGGTCGGTGTGTCGTGGCCGATCAAACGGACCGATCTGCGTGCCGTCCTATCGCGAAGCCGCAGGCGTCCTCGATCGGCATCCGAGCATCATCGACTACGAGAAGTCGCTGTCGCCGACGTGGGTCTACCGGCCGTTCTCGGTCAAAACGCCGACCCGCTTCCGCGAGAAATACGCCGATGTGCTGCGACAGTCGGCGAACATCCACGTGGCGCTCGGATGCACGGCCGTGGGGATCGACGCAAACGCGTCACGGTCCGCGCGTGACGCGGCTGCGGTACTTCCAGCACGACTCCGGGGACGAGCGGCTGCTCACGATTCGGCCCGGAGCAGCCGGTCGTTATCGCCGGCGGCGGGATCGGCAACGCGCAACTCCTTCTGCAGCCGCGCGCGGACGGCGGCGTGCCGGTCGGCAACGAGAGCGGCCACGTCGGAAAGTTCCTGATGGAGCACCCGCATTTCGTCAGCGCCGCCGCACTGCATCATCGACGAGAACCTCGCACCGGCACCGGCCCCCCGAGACGTTCGGCCGAGTTCGTGCCCACGCTCGTCCTGTCGCGCGGCGCGCGCCCGTGAACTGGGCGCTACGGCTGCAGCCTCGAGTTCTCGCACGACGACGAGTATCCGGAAATGCGGGCGTACCTTGGAAGCTCGGACCCAGGCGCCGCACAGTATGTCTACCGCCTCAACCTGCGGGCCGAGATGCGGCCTTCCGCGCAGCAACCGTGTTGACGCTGAGCGCCGAGCGGGATCGGACCGGCCTTCATCGGCCGGTCGCCCACTGCGTGCTCGACGCCGAGGACTTCCTGAACGCGGAGCTGACGCTGCGCGAGCTGGGCACGACGCTGATTCCGCGAACAGCGCGGCAGGCTGCGGATCGACAACGACCTGATCTATCGGCGCGTCGCAGGGCGGCGGGCACATCATGGGCACGACGCGGATGGGCACCGATCGGTCCGAACTCGGTCGTCGATCGGAACTGCCGCGTCCACGGCTATCAGAACTTCTTCATCGCGGGCTCGTCGGTGTTCCCGACCGGCGGCTACGCCAACCCGACGCTGACGATCGTCGCGCTGGCCTCGCGGCTGGCGCGCGAGATTCGGGGCGCCTGACGCCATGGCCAACGTGCTCGTCGTCACGTCGGCGCCACCGCTCGTGGAAGGCGGGCACCTCGTCATCGCCCGGTCGCTCGAGCAGGCGCTGCGCGAGGCAGGTCATCAGGCGGCCGATCGTGACGACGCCCTCGAACCGGTTCGGGCGGCAGGCGTCGGCGTATCTCGCCAACTGGATGACGGAGGTGCGCCAGACCGGGCTCGGGCGAGGCTGTCGACCAGGTGATCTCGCTGCGGTTCCCGAGCTACGCGGTCAGACACCCGCGCCACGTCTCGTGGCTCAATCACACGATGCGCGAGGTACTACGACCTGTGGGAAGACTTCTCGAGCCGGCTTGTCGCCACAGGGACGGCTGAAGGAGAGGCGTGCGGCGTGCCCTCATCCACCGCGCCGATTCGTATCTGCTCGGACGGCTGACCGGCGTGTTCGCCCAGTCGCGAACCATTCAGGAGCGACTCACGCGGTGGAATCGCGTGACGTCCGAGGTCCTGTACCCGCCGCCTCCGCCGCGGCCGTATCGATCGGAGTCGTACGGCGACTATCTGTTCTTCGCGTCCAGGCTGGCGCCACTGAAGCGCACCGACCTCATCCTTCGCGCGCTCGCGCAGCGCGAGGCCGCGTCCGTGCGCATGGTGATTGGCGGGGAAGGGGAGGAGCTGTCGCGCCTGCGGATTCTGGCGCGCGAGCTCGGACTCGACACGCGGGTGACGTTCACCGGCCGGCTGGACGAATCGGAGCTCGTCGATCACCTCGCGCGGTGCCGGGCGGTGGTGTTCGTGCCGAGGAGCGAAGACTACGGGTTTGTGACGGTGGAGGCGTTTGCGAGCGGGCGGCCGGTGATCACCGCGACCGACAGCGGCGGTCCGGCCGAGCTCGTGCGCGACGGTCGAAACGGCTTGGTGACGCCGCCTGAGCCGCGCGCGCTCGCGCGCGCGTTCGCGGCGCTGATGGACAGCCCGGCGGACGCCGAGCGGATGGGCATCCGAGGGCCGGCAGGACGCTGGCCAGGCTCACATGGCCAGCCACCGTCGACCGGCTGCTGGCTGAAAAAAGTGGCCGGGTGAATTTTCAGCCTAGCGGAAAATTCACCCGGCCACTTTTTTCATCGCTTCTGACCGATGCCGAACTGGTCGCCGACGCGGACGGTCTTCTGCGCCGTCGCGGACGACCTCGACGAGCTTCTCGCTGCCGACGTCGCGCCCTTCTTCATCCTTCAGCGCCGCGATGCGCTCGCGCGTCTTGACGTCGAACACTTCACCGGTGGACGGATACGCGTGCCGGCCGTCCATGCTGAACGTGACCCAGCCAGGCTGGTCGCGGACCTTGATCGTGGCGATCTGCTTCGGCGGCATGACCGTGTTGTCGAAGATGTGCATCGCGCTGTTGTGGCCATCGCTGACCCAGACTTCGCGCTCGTCCGGCGTCAGGCCCACGCCATGGCTGGGGCAGCCGTGGCGCGCGACCGGGCCGTACTTGTAGCCCTGGACCTCGACACGGTGCAGCTTCTGACCTGTGCGGAGGTCGCCGATCTCGAATCCGAGCAGCTCGTTGACGTTCACGTAGGCGAGCGTCCGCGATCCGTTCGACGGTGAACGGCCGGATCGAATGTGGCGAACGGACCGACGGTCCGAATCACCATATGAGTGCGCGGATCCGCCACCGAGAGCATCGGCGACGCCAGTCCGGCGAGGTAGACCTCCGCGCCGTCGACGCGAGAACAGCGTGTTGTGCGCGCGCGAGTTCATCGCGAGCTTCGTGATGGTCGCGCCCGTCATCGCGTCGATGACGGTCCAGTGCGGCCCCTCGAACGACGGCACATAGAGCAGCTTGCCGTCGGGCGAGATGGTCTGCCGGTCGCACCCACCGTCGGGCGTGACGTCCCAGAGCATCTTCTCCGTGGCGAAATCGATGCAGCACAGCCGGCGGATCGTGCTGACATAGAGGCGGCCCGGGCGTCGCGCTGGCCGCGACGCCCTTCACGTTCTCGGGGTCCTGGCCGGCCGGTGTCGCCCACGTCGGGATGCGCTTGACGAACTTGTAGCCGGCGTCGATGTCGTAGACGAGCACGCCCACGCCGCCGTACTGCACGTAGTTGCGGATGCCGGGCACGGCGATGTAGAGCAGACGCCGCTCCGCGGCGGCCGGCGCCGCCGCCAGCCGCGACACGGGTGTCGCCGAGCACCGCAGCCGTGGTTGCAAGAAAGTCTCGCCGTCGCATCCAGGAGTCCGCCGACTCGCGCCTCCTCACGCCGCCAAGCCTGAGCTGAATATGTCCGTGTATCCTACGGCCAAGAGCATCCTGTGAGCTACCGTTCTTTACTCGAAGCCAAGATCGCCAAAAAGGTCTCCCGCGCCATCATCGAGCATGGCCTGATCGAGGAGGGGGACCGCGTCATGGTGGGCCTCTCCGGCGGCAAGGACAGCTGGGCACTCATCCAGATCCTCGACGCACTGCAGAAGCGCGCCCCCATCGATTTCTCGCTCGTCGCCGTCAACGTGAACTCCGGGTACACGAACTTCCGGCACGATCTGGTCACGACTCGCGTGCGCCGAACGGGGCTGGGAAGCTCCGCGTCGAACACACACCATCGGCGCGATCATGGACGACATCCTCGATGACGGCGACACGCCGTGTTCGCTCTGTGCGCGCCTTCGGCGTGGCGTGCTGTACAGGCTGGCCAAGGATGTCGGTGCCACGAAGATCGCCCTCGGCCATCACCTCGACGACTTCGTCGAGACCGCGCTCCTGAACCTGTTCTTCCAGGGATCCCTCAAAGCGATGCCGGCCCGCCTCGTCTCGGACAACAAGCAGCACATCGTGATTCGCCCGCTCGTCTACGTCACCGAGGCCGAGGCCCGGGCGTACACGCAGGAAGTCGGGCTGCCGGTGATCGGCTGTTGCTGTCCGGCGTGCGGCGATCTCAGCCTGAAGCGTCAGCGCATCAAGCGGCTGATCACCGAGCTGGAGATGGAGCACCCCGACATCAAGAACTCGATGATCACCGCCCTTGGGCACGTCGTGCCGAGTCACTTGCTCGACGCCCGGCTGAATCCCGAGGACCGAGATCCTGTCGCAGGCCTGACACCGGGTGCGAGCCGTCCTTCAGC
This sequence comes from uncultured Acidobacteriota bacterium, assembly GCA_963739035.1. Lineage (GTDB taxonomy): Bacteria > Acidobacteriota > Vicinamibacteria > Vicinamibacterales > SCN-69-37 > CAVTYZ01. The sequence goes on from CAVTYZ010000012.1 coordinate 109,891, forward strand.
GCGTGTCCCGCGCGTCCGTTTCCGTTGACGGCGAGGTGATCGGGCGGATCGATCGCGGTCTCGTCGTGTTTCTCGGGGTGGCGGCTGGCGATGGTCCATCCGATATCGAGTACGTCACGTCGAAGGTGTGTGAGGTCCGCGTGTTCCCGGACGACGACGGCCGGATGAACCGGTCGGTGGCGGATGCCGGCGGCGCGCTGCTCCTGATTTCCCAGTTCACGCTGCTCGGCGACGTGCGCAAGGGCCGCCGGCCGGCCTTCGACGCCGCGGAGCGGCCCGATGGAGGCCGAGGCGGTTTATGACGAGGTCGTCAGACGCTTGCGCGCAGACCGGCGTCCCGGTGGAGACGGGCCGCTTCCGCGCGCACATGGTCATCGACGTCGTGAACGACGGTCCGGTGACGATTCTCGTGGACAGCCGGCGCGACGTTTTGAAGCGCAACGTAGCGACAGCGAGTGAGCAGCGCGAACGGAGCGAGGCGTAGGGGACCCGCGCTCGCCACGTCGGGGGTCCTTGTCGAAGGGCGAAGCCCCCCGGTGCTATGAAGGAGCGATTCACGATGAAGTGTCTCAGGTGTGCTGCGATCCTCCTGGTGTGTTGCGTGCTGGCGCGTCCGGCGCTGGCCCAGTCCCGGCCGTTGGTCACCGAAGATCCCGAAACCGTACCCGTCGGAAATCTCCTGCTCGAGGCGGGAGTCGATCACGAACGGGACGCCATCTATCCCGTCTCGGGTCTGCGCGGCAATCTGTGGCGCATGGGCACATTCGGACTTGAGCATCGGCGTCAGCTCGATTGCCGAAATCCAGATCGACGGCGGGCTCATGAATCGCCTCGACCATCGTCGAGGACGATCCGCTCGCGCCCCTCGCGAGCATGCTCGACATCACGGGCGAATCCACGCAGGACATCGAGGACATTTCGATCGGCGCGAAGGTCCGGTTCGTCTCGGAAACACCGGACCGGCCCGCTGTGGCCATGCGATTCTGGACGCGGCTGCCAAACGCCGGAAACGAGAGCGGCCTCGGCCTCGACACCACGGACTTTCACTTCGGGATCGCGATCGGCAAGACCGTCCAGTCCGTCCGGGTGGTCGGCAACGTCGGTCTCGGCATCCTGGCCGATCCGGTTCGAGGCGACCGGCAGAACGACGTGCTCGACTACGGCATTTCGGTCGCGCGGGCGGTGGCGCAGGGTGTCGAGCTCGTCGGCGAAATCAACGGCCGGCAGAACACGCGATCCGGGTGAGCCACCGATCGGCACCGACAGCCGGTCGATGATGCGCGTCGGTGCGAGGTTCACCCAGGGGCCGGTCCGAATCGATGGGGCGCTGACGATCGGCGTCACCGAGCGCGATCCGTCCTGGGGGTTCACGGCCGGCATGACCTGGGTCTTCCACGGGTTCACCGTCCCGTAGAGCGTCCTGGGGTTCGCGGGGCGAACTCCAGATGTCGATTAGGATCGTGCGGATGAGCGTGCGCGCACGCGTCGTTCCTCTCGTCAAGGCCCATGCCTTCGGCAACGATTTCCTGCTGGCGCACGAGCGCGGCGTCGCCGGGCACGCTGACCTCGCGGAGCTCACGCGGCGCGCCTGCGACCGCCACCGCGGCATCGGCGCTGACGGGCTCATGGTGGTCGAAGACACGACGGCCGGGGCCCGAACCCGGCTGTTCAATGCCGACGGCGGGGAGGCCGAGCTGTCAGGGCAACGGCGTCCGGTGCGCGGCGGCATGGATTGCGCGACCGCCGGTCCATCAGGCACGGAGAGTGGATCGAAATCGACACGGCCGCTGGCCCCCGGCGGCTGCAGCTCCTCGAGTCCAACGGCGTGCGCCACACGCTGAAAGCCGACATGGGACAGCCGTCGGAGTCTGCGGCGGGAAACACCTGACGGCCGCCGGCGAGACCGTGGATGCGGTCGTGCTGAACATGGGCAACCCGCAGTGCGTCGTGCTCGGTCCGGCCACCGAATCGCGACTGCACACGCATCGGCGCGGGCGCTCGCGGTCCATCCGGCCTTTCCCGCCGGTACGAACGTCGAGCTGGCGACGGTCGAAACGCCGGATCGCGTCCGCATCTTGATCTGGGAGCGCGGTGTCGGCCCGACCGAGTCGTCGGGGACCGGCTCGTGCGCGGCCGCAGTCGCCGCGGCATTTGCGGGCGGCGCCTCGCGTTCGGTCGAGGTCGTCGCGCCCGGCGGCGCTCAACACGTCGAGTGGACAGACGAGGCGGTGTGGCTGACGGGGTGGGCGGAACTCATTGGCACCGTGCAGTGGCTCGCGCCCTGACGGGCGGCGACATGATCGACCCCAAGGAGGTCATGCGGCGGTACTCGGTCGAGGAACTGTGCGCGACCGCCGACGAGTACTTCCGCGTCGTCGAGCGACCCGACGCCGCTCATGAGCAAGCCGTTCGCGTTCCTCCACGAGACGCCCGCAGATGCTCGAGAACCTTGGGCTGCTGTTCGGCGGCCTCGAGCTCGGCCGGACGATGAGCGTGCTGGATTTCGGCGCCGGGACCTGCTGGCTCTCGCGCATTCTGGCGCAGTTCAATTGCCAGCCGATCTGCTGTGATGCCTCGCGCACCGCCCTCGATATCGGGCGGCGCCTCTTCGCGGAACTGCCGCTCATCGGCACGGCGGTGTTCGCGACCGCAGTTCCTCTGGTTCGACGGCCACCGCATCGGGCTCGATGACGAATCGGTCGATCGCATCGTGTGCTTCGACGCGTTTCACCATGTGCCCAATCCGGCGGAAGTGATCGCCGAGTTCGGCCGGGTGCTGAAGCCCGGGGGGATCGCCGGATTCAGCGAGCCCGGACGCCGGCACTCGCAGACCGCGCAGTCGCAGTACGAGATGCGGAACCACCGCGTGCTCGAGAACGACATCAACGTGGACGACATCTTCGCGTTTGCGCGCCCGGCCGGATTCACGGACCTGACGCTCAGCGTCGTGAGCGACATGCGCATGTCGCTCGCCGAACACCGCGACGCTCCTCGGCGAGGGGACCAGCGACGAGCTGCGCGCGTCGCTCTGGAACCACACGTACAACGCGATGCACAATCGCGCCATCTTCTTCCTGCACAAGGGCCCGTTCGAGCGCGACAGCCGCAGCCACATCGGGCTTGGCCCACACGATGGCATTGTCCCGGACGCGTACGTCGTGGACGCGGCGCGGCCGCTTCGGCTGACGGTCGGCTTGCGCAACACCGGCGAAGCGCGGTGGCTGCACCAGAACAGCGAGATCTTCGGCGTCGTGCGCCTGGGATCGCACCTGTACGACGAACACGGACGGCTGATGTCAATCGACTACTCGCGGCACGACCTCACGGAGTCGGTCGCGCCGGGCGGGGAGCTGACCCAGGCAATTGAAGTGCATCTGCCGGGGCCGGGACGATTCGAACTCGTGTTCGATCTGGTCGCCGAGGGCGTGTCGTGGTTCGAGAACCTGGGCTCAGACCCCATCCGGCTGCAGGTGCACGTGCGTGGCTAGACACCGGCGCACGGTCCGCTCGATTTCTCGATCAGATTCGTCGAACGTATCCGGTTACGCGCAGATTCTGCAGCGGACCGTGCTGGCGATCAGGGGCCGGCGCGCCCGCGGCCTGGCGGCGCCGCCGCGAGATCGCCGTCCAGCGCCTCACGAACCGGGGTCAGCACGGTCACGACACCCCGATAGTCCTCGGCCTCCATACGTGAGCGCGCTTTTTGCAGTGCGGCGGTGGAGGACTTGAGGGTCGCGCCGAGGCGCGTGGCGATCGGCCGGGTGGGTCGCGGACCGCTCTTGCCGCTCAACCGCTGCTCGATGGCCGTCACGCCCTTCTGGACGGCGGCAGACCAGTTGCTCGGCTTCCGTTCGGGCGCGGGCCTTCCCGTCGGCGGCCTGGCGCGCGGCCGCGTAGGCGCTCTCGCGCGCGTCGATCGCCAGGCTCAGCGCGAGCCGGTAATCACGCTGACCGACCGCGGCGTCGTAGCCGGCCAGCGCCTGTTCGGCGGCCCGCAGTTCCGTGGGCGCGTACGTGCCGCGCGCCGGCGGCACGTGCCGCCTCCATGGCGCCTTGAGGGCTTGATCGCGTTCCTTGGTAGGAGGTTCCGAGCAGGCCACGACGGCGGTCGCAAGGGCGACCGCACGAGACAAGACGCCGACGCATTCGCATGAAAAGTATAGCAGGCCGTTTCGACCCGAATGGGCGCCGATGATTGATCTGGCGCCACGAGATCGGCCCCGCGAGAAGCTGGAGCGGAGCGGTGTCGGCGCGCTCGGCGACAACGAGCTGCTCGCCGTGCTCATCGGCCACGGCGCGGCTGGCGCGAGCGCGCTCACGCTCGCCAACCAGATTCTCGCGCTGGCCGGCGGCGCGCACGGCCTGACGCGGCTCCATCGCGACCGGCTGACGAACGATTCCCGGCATCGGCCCGGTGCAGGCGAGCCGGATTCAGGCGGCCGTCGAGCTCGGCCGGCGCACGCTCCTCTCGGCGGCGCCGGCCCGGCCGCAGTTCCTCGGTCCGGGCGACATCGCCGCGTACCTGCTGCCGCAGTTCGGCGCGCATCCGGTGGAGCGGTTCGGCGTGCTGCTCCTGGATACCCGCCACCGACTGATTTCCGTCCGGCTCGTCTCGGTCGGGTCGCTCGACGCGAGCGTCGCGAATCCGCGCGAGATCTATCGCGAAGCGCTCGTGGCCGGGCGCCGCGGCCGTGGTCGTCTTTCACAATCATCCGTCGGGCGACGCCAATCCCAGCATCGAGGACATGCTCCTGACCGTCCGGCTCCGGTCGGCCGGCGAGGTCGTCGGCGTGGATCTCGTCGATCATCTGGTTCTGGCCGATGTCGAGGACCGTTCCATGAGGGAGTCGAGACTGGGACCATGGCGCGGGTGATGTACATCGAGTGTTTCTCGGGCGCGGCCGGCGACATGCTGCTCGGCGCCCTCGTCGACGCCGGGGTACCGATTGAGGCGCTGCGCACCGCGCTGGGCTCGCTTGGCGTGGACCACGTCCGTGTCGGAGTCGCGTGTCATGCGGTCGGGCATCGCCGCCACGCGCATCGAGGTCGTGCCGCCTCCGGCGTCGCGCGAGGCGCGGCACGAGCAGCACGCGCATCATCACGACCATCCGCGACCACGCCCACGCGCACAGCCATGGCGACGATGTCCATCGGTCGCTGAGCGAGATCGTCCACCTCATCGGACAGTCGGCGTTGTCGCCGGCCGGGAAGGCGCGAGCCGCCGCGCTCTTCCGGCGGCTCGGCGAAGCGGAGGCCGCCATCCACAACGTGCCGATCGACACGATCCACTTCCACGAAGTCGGCGCGGTCGACTCGATCATCGACATCTGCGGCGTCGTGTTCGCGATGGACTGGCTCGGCATCGACGACATCGTCGCGTCGCCGATGAACGTCGGCGGCGGCACAGTCGAGATCGCGCACGGCACGTTTCCGGTGCCGGCGCCGGCCACCGTGCTGCTGCTGAAGGGCGTGCCCATCTACAGCGCCGGTCCGCAGGTCGAGTTGACGACACCGACCGGCGCGCTGCTCGTGTCCGACTACGCGAAGGACTACGGTCCGGCGCCGGCGATGACGATCGACCGTATCGGCTACGGCGCCGGCACGCGCGACTTCGCGAGCCGTGCCCAACGTCGTCCGCGTCGCTGATTGGCGAGCGGACGACGGTGCCCGGACGTCAACCGCCGACAGCGTGCTGAAGATTGAATGCGAAATCGACGACATGAACCCGCAGTGGTTCGCGCCGGCGACCGATCGGCTCTTCGACGCGGGCGCGCTCGACGTGTTCCTGACGCCCGTGCTCATGAAGAAGGGCAGGCCGGGCACGCTCGTCACGGTGCTCGCTCCGGAAGACCGCCGGCAGGCGGTCATCGACGTCCTGTTTCGGGAGACGACGACGATTGGGGTCAGAGTCGAGTCCGTCGCGCGGGAAACGCTCGATCGCCGCTGGGTGGAGGTCGCCACGAGCGGCGGCACGGTGCGAATCAAGGTCGCCGAGCGTGCCGGCGTCGTGCTCGAACGCCGTGCCCGAGTTCGAGGACTGCCTGCGCATCGCCGAAGCGACCGGCCGGCCGCTCAAGGACGTGCAGTCCGAGGCTTTCGCGGCCTGGCGACACAAACATGGTTCGTAGGCGTCCGAGCGGCTCGTTCCTGTCGCCTTCGATACGACCGCACGTCGAACGTGCGCACTTCCGATTGGCGTAGACTTTTCTGTCCCGTGTCACGCTTCTTCCTCACCACAGCCATCGACTACGTCAACAGCCGGCCGCATCTCGGCACCGCCTACGAGAAGATCGCGGCCGACGTCATCGCCCGCTACAAGCGGCTGGCGGGCTTCGACGTCCGGTTCGTCATGGGCAACGACGAGCACTCGCAGAACGTCTTCCGGCAGGCCGCGAGGCCGGTCTCGACCCGATCGTGTACTGCGACCGGATGGAGAAGGAGTTTCGCGACAGTCTGGCGCAGCCTGAATATCTCGTTCGACGACTTCATCCGCACCACCGAGCCTCGGCACGCGCGGGCCGTCCAGAAGATGGCACACGCGGTCTGCATCGAGGCGGGCGACATCTACGAGGGCGAGTACGAGGGCTGGTACTGCGTCTCCTGCGAAGCGTTCAAGCAGGAGAAGGACCTGGTCGACGGCCTGCTGTCCCTTCATCCACCAGACGAGCCGGAGTGGATCAAGGAACGCAACTACTTCTTCCGCCTGTCCGAGTACCGCAGACCGCTGCTCGCGACCACTACGCGAGCCATCCCGACTTCATCCAGCCGGAGTCGCGCCGCAACGAGATGCTTCGGCTCATCGAGAGCGGCCTCGAGGACATCTCGGTCAGCCGCGCCGGGCAGGCGTGGGGCATTCCGTTGCCGTTCGACCCGTCGAGCGTCGTGTACGTCTGGTTCGACGCGCTCATCAACTACGCCTCCGCCGTCGGACTACGGCACCGACCAGACGCTGTTCGAGCAGTGGTGGCCGGCGGATCTGCACGTCATCGGCAAGGACATCACGCGATTTCACTGCGGTCATCTGGCCGGCGATGCTCATGAGCGCCGGGCTTGCCGCTCCCCGGCGCAGGTGTTTGGCCACGGCTGGTCATGACCAAGGGCGGAAGATGAGCAAGTCGCTCGGCACGATCGTCGATCCGGCTCGAGGCGGCGGCACGGCTGGGCCCCGATCCGTTGCGGTTGTACTGACGCAAGGAAATCGTGTTCGGCTCGGACGGCGATTTCACGCTGGGGTCGATTCGAGAAGAAATACAACGTCGATCTCGCGAACAACCTCGGCAACCTGGTGAACCGCGTGACCGCGATGGCCGAGCGCTACCGCGCAGGCGTCGACTCGCCGGTACACCGGCTGCGGCGCGATCAGCATGCACACCGCGACGGCTCGACGCGCTGCCAGTACGCGCACAGCGATGGACGGGCTACCGCTCGACGACGCCGTGCCAGAGCGCCTTTCGCGTCGTGGATGCCGCCAACGAATACATCGCGGCGTCCGAGCCGTGGGCGCTGGCCAAAGCCGGGCGGGACGCCGAGCTCGACGCGGTGCTGTGGACCGCGGCCGAAGGCGCTGCGCCTCGCGGCGGTGCTGCTGAGCCCGGTCATGCCGGGATCGGCCGACGAAATTCTCGACGCGGCTCGGCGCGCCGCTGGCGCCGCACGCCGACTTGCGCTTGTCGAACGATGCCGTGCTGGCAGTCGAGCGGCGACCGCCAGGTGACGAAAGGGAACGCGCTGTGGCCACGGCTCGAAGCCGGAACGCGCCGCTGAACCGATCAAGGAGACACGAGTGACTGAACTACCCAAAGGACCTTCCAGGCGCTGCGCGCCCATCCCGGCCGCCACGCCAGCGACTCCCGCGGCGCCCGCGGTCTCTGCGGCCGCCGACACCCGGCTCTCGATCGACGAGTTCATGAAGATCGACCTGCGCGTGGCCAAGATCGTGGCAGCCGAGCGCGTGCCGAACTCGAAGAAACTGATGAAGATCGAGATCGATCTCGGCGCCGAACGGCGGACGATCGTCGCGGGCATCGCGGAAGCCTACGAGGCCGACACGCTCGTCGGACGCCACGTCGCCATTGTCGCCAATCTCAAGCCCGCGAAGCTCATGGGCGTCGAGTCCAACGGCATGCTCCTCGCGGCAAGCCCCGATGGCGGCAAGCCGATCCTCCTGTCGTTCGATGGGGAAGTCGCGCCGGGGACAGGATTCGGTAGGGTTCGAGGTTCCAGAGTTCGAGACGTTCAGGGTCCTGCGTGGCCTTGAGCCCTGAGCCCGGAACCTGGCCCGTTCATGATCGACTCCCACTGCCACCTGGCCGACGAGAAGTTCGTCGACGACCTTCCCGACGTCGTGTCGCGGGCGAGGGACGCCGGTCTGGCGTCGGCGCTCTGCATCCTCTCGGCTGACGAGCCGGACGAAGTCGATCGCGGCGAGGTCGTGCAGGCCGCCTGGCCGGAGGTTCGGTTCTCGGCGGGCGTCCACCCGCATCGCGCCGGCGGTTTCGCTCGACGATCCGGCGGATGCGGCCACGACAGCGGCCGCGCGCGGTCGACGGGCTGGGGCCGCGGCGATCGGCGAGATCGGCCTCGACTACCACTACGACTTCGCGCCGCGCGCCGTCCAGCAGGCGGTGTTCGAGGCCCAGGTCGCGCTGGCGGTCTCGCGCGCCCTGCCGGTCGTCATCCACACCCGCGAGGCGACCGATGACACGATGGCGGTCCTGAAGAACGCAGCCGGCGTATCCGGCGTCATGCATTGCTTCACCGGAACGCTCGATGAGGCGCGGCAGGCGCTCGATCTTGGATTCCACATCTCGCTGTCGGGCATCGTGACGTTCCCGCGTGCCGAGTCGCTCCGCGAGGTCGCTGCGGTTCGTCCCCGAGCGACAGGCTGCTCGTCGAGACCGACGCGCCGTTTCTTGCGCCAGTCCCGTACCGTGGTCAGCGAAACGAGCCCGCCTGGGTCGTCGAGACGCTGAAGTCGATCGCCGCCGTTCGCGATGTTCCCGCCGTCGAGCTTGGCGGCCATTGTCGTCCGCAATTTCCTTGCGCTCGTTCCGGCGCGTTCACTGCGTTGACACCTGATCAAAACCTATGGTCTGATGCCCGCAGGTTTCATTTAGTGAGCCCACAGGCGAGACCGCTCCCGGTGAATTCCGCGCCGACATCCGTCTCCGGATCTCGCACAGATACTCGAACCTGTCCGCGAAGAACTGAAGCGCGTCGAGCGCGAGTTCGCGCGTCACCTCGAGTCGCGCGTCGAGCTCATTCCGGAGATGGGCAAGTACGTCCAGATGAGCGGCGGCAAGCGCGTGCGGCCGGCCGTGCTGATCATCGCGGCACGCCTCTGCGGGTACACCGGTGACCGCGCCATCCTCAATGCGGCCGTCGTCGAGTTCATTCACACGGCCACGCTCGTCCACGACGACATCATCGACGGCGCGGACACGCGCCGCGGCCGGCTGACCGCGCACTCGCGGTGGGGCAGCGACATCACGGTGCTGCTCGGCGATTACCTCTACATCCGCTCGATGGCGATGGCCCTCACGCAAGACAGCCTCGAGGTGGTCAGGCTCCTGTGCGACTGCACGTTGCAGATGATCGAGGGCGAGCTGTACCAGCTCACGAAGACCGGAGACGCCAGCATCACCGAGGAAGAGCATTTCGAGATCATCCGCCGCAAGACCGCCTATCTGTTCTCGGGCTGCGCGGAGATCGGCGGCCTGCTGGGTCGCGCGACCCCCGAACAGTTGACGGCGCTGCGCGAGTACCGGCTTCAATCTCGGCATCGCCTTCCAGATCGTGGACGACGTGCTCGACTACATGGCGGAGGAGTCGGCGCTCGGAAAACCCATCGGCGGCGACTTGCGTGAGGGCAAGGTCACGCTGCCGATCATCCTGCTGCTGCAGCGTGCCGGCCCGGAAGCCGCCGAGCTCGTGCATAGCGTCATCGCCGACGGCCAGGTCACCCCCGAGCGGTGGCGCGCGATCAAAGATCTGCTGGCCTGCCACGGGGCGGTCGAAGTCCGCGTTCGAGCGCGCCGTCTCCGCCGTCGACAGCGCGAAACAGCACCTGCTGACGTCGTTCGGCCCGTCGGTCGAGCGGGATCGCCTGATCGCCCTGGCCGAGTACATCGTGAACCGCGACCGCTAGCATGTACGTGTGAATCCGTCCGACCGCGTCCGAGAACTTCGCGATCTCATTCGCCACCACGAAGAACGCTACTACGTCGACGACGCGCCCGAGATCTCGGACGTCGAGTTCGACGCGCTGATGCGCGAGCTCAAGGCGATCGAGGCCGCAGCATCCGGACCTCGTCGATCCCGATTCACCCACGCAGCGGGTCGGCGGCCGACCGGCGGAAGGATTCGAGACGGCACGCCACCTCGCGCCAATGCTGAGCCTCGACAACGCCTACTCGGAGGACGAGCTCCGCGAGTTCCACGCCCGTATCTGCCGCACGCTCGATCGACCCGTCGAGGACACCGCTGAGCTACGTCGCCGAGCTCAAGATCGACGGGTTCAGCATCGCGCTGACCTACGAGCGCGGCCGTCTGCTCCGCGCGGTGACTCGCGGTGACGGCATCGAAGGTGAGGACGTCACCGCAAATGTGCGGGTCATCCGAACGATCCCGCTTGACCCTGCGGGGAACAGCGCCCGACGCCCTCGTGGAGATCCGTGGCGAGGTATTCCTTCCGCTCGCGTCCTTCGCGCGCGTCAACGCAGAGCGGGAGGCGGCCGGCGAACCGCGGTTCGCCAACCCCCGCAACGCGGCCGCCGGCGCGATCCGGACGCTCGATAGCGCGGCTGTCGCCAGGCGTGGCCTCCGCGCGTTCACGTATCAGATCGTCAGGCCGGCCGGCGCAGACGTTGCTCGTCGGCGTTCCACCGCGACGTCCTCCAGCAGCTGAAGGAGTGGGGGTGCCCCGTCGAACCGCACTGGCACCGGTGTTCCGGCATCGACGAAGTCATCGCCTGCTGCCGCGAGTGGGACACGACACGTCGATCGTTGCCGTTCGATACCGACGGCGTGGTCGTGAAGCTGGACGACGTGGCGATGCGGGAATCGCTGGGCACGACCGCGAAGTTTCCGCGATGGGCGGTGGCGTTCAAGTTCGCCGCCGAACGCGCGAGGACGAAGCTCGTCAGGATCGACGTCAACGTCGGCCGGACCGGCGCCGTCACGCCTTTCGCGGTGCTCGAGCCGGTCCTGCTGAGCGGCACGACGGTCTCGAAGGCCACCCTCCACAACGAAGACGAGATCGTTCGCCTGAGACTCAACGAGGGCGACCAGGTGATCGTCGAGAAGGCTGGCGACATCATCCCGAAAGTCGTCGGACTCGCCGAGGCCCTGGACGAGTCGCGGCAATCCACCTGGAAGATGCCGACGGCGTGCCCGGCGTGCGGCAGCGATCTCGGTGCGGGCCGACGACGAGGTCGTCCGGCGCTGCGAGAACGTCTCGTGCCCGGCGCGCATCCGGCGCGGCCTCGAGCACTTCGCATCGCGCCGGGCGATGAACATCGAGGGGCTCGGCGAGTCGCTCATCGACCAGCTCGTGACGAAGGGCCTCGTCCACGACTATGCCGACCTCTACGCGCTCGGCGTGGACGGGCTCGCTGCGCTCGAGCGCATGGGCAAAAAGTCAGCGGCGAACGTGGTCGCGGAGATCGACCGCAGCCGCCAGTCCGAGCTCTGGCGGCTGCTGCACGGTCTCGGAATCCGGCACGTCGGGCGAGGGCGGCGCGCAGGCGCTCGCGCGCGGCGTTCGGATCGATGGCGCGCGTTCGTGCCGCGTCGCATCGCAGAATTGTTAGGTCGTGCCGGACGTTGGCGAGGTCGTGGCGACCTCCGTGCGATCGTTTCTCGACGAACCGCGCAATCAGACGCTCATCGACCGGCTCGAGGCGGCGGGCGTGCGGATGGTGGACGAATCGGCCAGGGGCGGCGCACAGCCGCCTCAGCCGCTGGCCGGCAAGACGTTTGTCATCACCGGAACGCTCGACGAGCATGAGCCGCGAGGACGCGGCAGAGCGCATCAAAGCGCTCGGGGGAAAAGTCGTCGGCTCGGTCAGCCGAAAAACAGACTGGGTCGTCGTCGGCCGGGAGCCGGGTTCGAAAGCGGACAAGGCGCGGGATCTTGGCGTGCCGGACGCTCGATGAGGCCGGTTTTCTGGCCCTTATAATGAACTCAGTATGACCGGCAGGGCGGTCGCATTCATCGGACTCACAGCCGTCGTCAGCTTTCTGCTCGGGCTCGTCGTCGCGGGCACGCGGCCGCCCAGCCCGACCGATGCGCTGCCCGGCGCCGCGCGCCGCCACCGATCTCAGTCCTATTCAGACTCGCATCCACGGCGCCGCCGCGGGCCACCGGTCAGTCAGCGGCCCGGCGGACTTCGGTGCGGTCGCCGAAAGAATCAACGCGGCGGTGGTCAACGTCGACACCGCCTCGCGCGCTGGTCTGGATGCGCCGCGACCCAGCCGACGACCCGGACGCGGCGAGTCCGGCGCGCCGCGCGAGGGCTCCGGCAGCGGGTTCATCATCGACCCGACGGGCTACGTGCTCACCAATCACCACGTCATCAGCGGCGCCGATCGCGTCACGGTGACGTTGAGCGACGGCCGCGCTTCTTCCGTGCCGATGTCGTCGGCGTAGACCCGGCCATCGACGTCGCGCTGCTGCAGCGTCCACTCGAAGGCCCCGCTGCCGTCAGCGCCGCTCGGCAACTCCGACGCGCTGCGCGTCGGCGAATGGGTGTGCGCCATTGGCAACCCGCTCGGCGTCTACACGCATTCGGTGACGGTCGGGCGTCATCAGCTTCCTCGGCCGCAAGCTCTTCGACTCGGGCCTCGATGCCTACATCCAGACGGACGCCGCCATCAGCTTCGGCAACAGCGGCGGCCCGCTGATTAACGCCCGCGGGCAGGTGGTCGGCATCACGACCGCCATCAGCGCGCAGGCGTCGAACATCGGATTCGCCGTCCCGATCAGCCAGGTCGTGGCGGTGCTGCCGCAGCTCCGCGAGCACGGCACCGTGGCGCGAGGCTACATCGGCGTCGGGCTGCGGAACGTGACGCCTGCGCTGCGCCGCGCGCTCGCGGCTTGCGCCGGGAGAGGGCGCGCTCGTGGAGGACGTCGCGCCCGACACGCCGGCCGAACGCGCGGGCCTCCGCCCGTACGACGTGGTGCGTCGGCGCCGACGGTCAGCCCGTCGCATTCGGACGAAGATCTCACGCGACACGTCTCGAGCCGGCAGCCCGGCACGCTGACGTCGCTCGAGGTCTGGCGCGACGGCGAGCTCAAGCGCGTGTTCGTCAAGCTCCGGGACCGGCCTCTTCCGCGGACGGTGTCGCGACGAACGCCGCACCGATCCCGACCTTCGTCCGATCACCCAGCCGCAGTCGCCGCTCGGCTTGCGCGTCCGCGAGCTCGACGACGAGACCGCGAGCCGGCTCAGCATTCCCGACACCGTCCGCGGCGTGCTCGTCGCCGGACGTCGACCCGACGGGCCCGGCCCGGCTGGCGCTTGTTCGGACGAATCAGGTGATCCTGGAGGTCAACCGTCGCCGAGTTACGTCGGTCCAGGATTACCTGTCGGCGCTGGCCACACTCGAAACCGGCCAGGCCGCCGTGCTGCTTCTGTACGATCGCACGCCGCCCGGGCAACGCGTGCTCGCTGTCGTGACCCCCGATTCGGAGCCATGAAGGCCCGGATTCTCGTCGTCGACGACGAACCGGCAATCCGCGACACGATGCGGATGATTCTCGAGTACGAGGGCCACGAGGTCCTCGTGGCGGCGTCCGGCCAGGAAGGCCTGGCGGTCGCCGAGCGCGAGTCGCCCGACCTCGTCTTCCTCGACATCAAGATGCCGGGCGCCGACGGGCTCGAGGTGCTGAGCCGTCTTCGCGGCGTCGAACGAGCGCTCTGCCGGTCGTGATGGTGTCGGCGCACGGCACGGCCGCGACCGCGCTCGAAGGCGGGACGACTCGGCGCCTTCCGCTTCATCGAAAAGCCACTGTCGAAGGACTACGTCCTCGATGCCGTGCGCGAAGGCGTCGAGCTCGGGAGCCTGCGCCGCGAGAACCGCACGCTGCGGTCCGCGCTCGAGGGCCGGCATCAGCTGGTCGGCGAGAGCGCGGCCATCGCGCAGAGTTCTCGACCAGGTCCGTCGCGCGGCGCCGACCAACGCCACCGTGCTCATCCTGGGCGAGAGCGGCGTCGGCAAGGAGCTCGTCGCCCGGGCGATCCATCGCGGCAGCCTGCGGGCGCGCGAGCGCTTCGTGCAGGTCAACTGCGCGGCGATTCCCGAGGAGCTGATCGAATCGGAGCTCTTCGGCCACGAACGGGGCGCGTTCACCGGCGCGACCGAGAAGCAGATCGGCAAGTTCGAGATGGCCGACAAGGGCACGATCTTCCTCGACGAAGTCGGCGACATGAGCCCGAAGACGCAGGCCAAGGTGCTGCGCGTGCTGCAGGAAGGCGAGGTCGAGCGGCTTGGCTCGTCACGGACGATCAAGGTCGACGTCCGCGTGATCGCCGCGACGAACAAGGACCTCGAGGAGGAAATCGAGGCCGGGCGGTTCCGTGAGGATCTCTACTTCCGGCTGAGCGTCATCCCGATTGCCGTGCCGCCGCTCGCGCGAGCGCCGCGAGGACATCCCGCCGCTCGTGCAGCACTTCGTCGCGCAGTTCAGCCGCGAGAGCAACCGCCGGCTCGCGCGCTTCTCGCCGAGCGCGCTCGAGGCGCTGTCCGAGGCGCGCTGGCGCGGCAACGTCCGCGAGCTCCGCAACGTCGTCGAGCGGCTGCTCATCATGACGCGACCGCGACCTCATCGAGGCCGAGGACGTCCGGCGCGTGGTTCGACCCGCCGAGGGGCGTCCGACGCCGGCCGCGGCGTCCGGCGCCCCCGTCGTCACGGCCACGCCAGGGCGAGCGCCCGGTGACGCTGCGCGAGTTCAAGGAGTGGTCCGAGCGCGCGTTTCTCGTCGACAAACTGCGCGAGTTCGGCTGGAACATTTCGAAGACCGCCGACGTCATCGACACGCCCCGCAGCAATCTCTACAAGAAGCTCGAGCAGTACAACATCAAGCAGGACGGGGAGTAGACCGCCGGATCCGGGTCACCGGGAACCCGGAACCGCCGCTGCTAGAATCGTGTCCGTTCCGCCGCAGCGGACCAGACAACCGCCGTCTCGCCGAAGCTCGACGCCGCAAGGCGGAGAGCGAAGGCGGAGGGAGGAAAGTCCGAACTCCAGAGGGCAGTGCGCCGGGTAACTCCCGGTCGGGGCAACTCGAAGGACAGTGGCACAGAAAATATACCGCCCTTCGACTCGCCCCTTCGGGCTCGCGCAGGGCAGGCCCGCACGACCGGTGTGTCAGGGGCTTGCCTCCGAGCGAGCCTCGAAGAGGCGAGTCGAGGGGTAAGGGTGAAAAGGTGCGGTAAGAGCGCACCGCGCCTGCTGTGAGGCAGGTGGCAGGCAAAACCCCGCACGGAGCAAGGCCAAATAGGGAGGCGCCAAGGACTGCGCGCACGCCGCGTGCGCCGGTGAAGAGGACGGCCCGTCCGAAGCCTCCGGGTAGGCCGCTTGAACCCGCCAGCAATGCCGGGTCTAGAGGAATGGTTGTCGTCCGCCGTAGCTCGCCGCAAGGCGAGCGAAGGCGGGAACAGAATTCGGCTTACGGTCACGCTGCGGCGGAACACTTTTCCGGGAGGTCACATGCCGAGGCGTCGCATTCCCCTGGTCGCTTCTCACGATCGCGCTCATGAGCGGGTACGTCCTCGCCGCAGCAGGCGGCACGACGCCTCCGCCGCCCGCTCCTGCCGGCCAGGACCACAGGTGGGCGGCGGCGAAGGCGCCGGACGCGGCGGCCGCGGCGGTCGAGGCGGGCGCGGCCGCGGCGGCGTCCAGATCCAGCCGGGACAGGAATGCCCGGCCGGCACGACCGAGACGCGGTCCGGGCAACTGTCAGGCGCCTGAGTTCCCGGCGCCGACCATCCTCGACTACCGGCCGCGCACGACGCTCGTCGTGGCCAAGCATCTCGTGCCCAAGGCCAAGTTCCCGGTCATCGACAGCCACAACCACACGACCATCACCGCCGAGAACCTCGACGAGATGATTCGCAGATGGACGCGAACAACCTGCGCGTCCTGGTCAACCTCAGCGGCGGCGCCGACCCCAATGCCGTGCAAGACGAAGGTGGACTTCATCCGGAGCTCGAAGTACGCCGGATCGGTTCCGCGTGTTCGCGAACGTGAACTGGAACGGCGCGGGCGGGCCGGGATGGGCCGAGAAGGCGGTGGCCGATCTCGAAGCCGCGGTCAAGAACGGCGCCATTGGACTCGAAGATCGCGAAGGGCCTCGGTCTCGACAACAAGAAGTTCGACGGCACGCGGCTCAAGGTGGACGACCCGGCGCTGAAGCCGGTCTGGGATCTCTGCGCGCGGCTCAACATCCCGGTCATCATCCACACCGGCGAGCCGCAGGAGTTCTTCTCGCCGCTCGACATGAAGAACGAGCGCTGGCTCGAGCTGTCGCTGTTCGCCGATCGGCGCAACTACGAGCCGGGCGAGCCCGACGTTCGAAGAATTGATGGGCGAGCGCGACCGGATGTACGCGGCCAACCCCAAGACCCGCTACATCGGCGCGCACTTCAACTGGTACGGCCCGGACCTGGCGCGCGCCGCGAAGCAGCTCGACGCCACAGCCGAACCTCGTGCTCGAGCTGGGCGCCGTGCTCTACGACTTCGGCCGCCAGCCGCGCGCCGCGCGCGAGTTCTTCCTCAAGTACCAGGACCGGATTCTGTTCGGCAAGGACTCCTTCGCCGCCGACGAGTTCCCGTACTACTGGCGCGTGTTCGAGACGGCGGACGAGTACTTCGACTACTACCGCGACTATCACGCGTTCTGGAAGCTCTACGGCATGGACCTGCCGGACGTCGTCCTGAAGAAGGTCTACTACCAGAACGCGCTGAAGGTCACGCCGGGCCTCCCGCAGGCCGGCTGGCCGCGATAGCCATCTGCTATTGGTTATTGGCTATTTGCTATTTGCGATTGGCCATTGGTCATTGGCTATTGACCGGGTTACCTGGCGCCGGTGACCGACCGCGTGAGCACATGGCAATGGCCAATGACCAATAACCAATCCGCAATAGCCGATAACAAATGACCAATAACAAATGGCTCGTTACCGGCGGCGCCGGATTCATCGGGTCACATCTCGTCCAGGAGCTCGTCCGTCGCGGCCAGCAGGTGCGCGTCGCTGACGACTTCTCGTCAGGCCTGCGGGAAAACGTTCCGGCCGGCGTGGAGCTCGTCGAAGGGCGATCTCGCGGATCCCGGACGTCGCGACGCAGGCCGTCGCCGGGTGCTCGATCGTGCTGCATCAGGCCGCCAGACCGTCGGTGCCGCGGTCCGTCCAGGATCCCGCCGGATCGCATCGGGCGAACGTCACCGCGACCGTCGAGCTGCTCGTGGCCGCGCGCGATGCCGGCGTCAAGCGGCTCGTCTTCGCGGGCTCCTCGTCGGTCTACGGCAACGCCGCCGACGCTGCCGAAGCGCGAGGACATGCCGGCCGAGCCGCTCGTCGCCGTACGCGCTCCAGAAGCTCGTCGTCCGAGCAGTACTGCCAGATGTTCACGCGCCTCTACGGGTTCGAGACGGTGACGACGCGGTACTTCAACGTGTTCGGGCCGCGGCAGCAGCCGGGATCGCCGTACTCGGGCGTCATCTCGCTGTTCATCGAGGCGCTGGTCCAGGGACGGCCGCCGCTCGTGCTCGGCGACGGCCGGCAGACGCGCGACTTCACCTACGTCGGCGACGTGGTCGCGGGCGTGCTCGCCGCAGCGGAGGCGCCGGGCGTCGCGGGCGAGGTCATCAACGTCGCGGCCGGCGGTCGCATCAGCCTGCTCGACCTCGTGCGGACGCTGCAACGCATCCTCGACCGCGAGATCGAACCGACGTTCGGTCCGGCGCGCGAAGGCGACGTCCGCGATTCTCAGGCGGACATCACGAAGGCGCGGACGGCTGCTGGGCTTCGACGCCGTCGGTGTCACTGGAAGAGGGGCTGCGCCGGACGGTGGCGTGGTACCGGACGTCGTCACGAAAAACACGTCGGGTGAGTTTTACGATCTTCGTAAAACTCACCCGACGTGCTTTTCGTCGTCGGCCTTCACGTATGCCGGCGCCTGCTCGTCCTGGTGCGCGCGGCCGTATCGCTTCGGCGACGGGTAGTACTCGGCGAAGAACTGCACCTGGCTCGCGACCTCTTCGCCCGCCTCGCTCGCGATGAACGCCAGCGCGAGGTCGGTGCCGGCGGACACGCCCGCGCCGACCCAGACATTCCCGGTCCTGACGAACCGCTCCTCGACGACCTCGAGGTCCTTCGAGTTTGCGCAGCTTGGGCAGCTCGCCCCAATGGGTCGTGGCCTGCTTGTTGCGCGAGCACGCCGGCGCGCTCGAGCAGGAACGATCCCGTGCACACCGACAGCACCGCACGGCAGCCGGCGGCCTGCCGCCGGATGAAGTCGATGAACCGCGGGTTGTCCACCTCACGACGCGATCCCCGACCGCCGGGCACGAGCAGGTAGTCGAGGTCGGGACACGGTCTCGAAGGTCACGTGCGGGTTCACGGACAAGCCCGTTGGCGCACGCGATCGGCTCGGCGGTCTCGGCGATCGACCAGGCGCGGATCCGGACCACCGTAGAACTTGCCCCAGGTGCCCACGATCTCCCACGGTCCCACGAAATCCAGCTCCTCGACCTCGGGAAAAATCAGAAACCCAAACGTCATTTGCCAGCACTCCTTCGCACGGGTAGTGTAGTCGAGGCCGCACGCCACCTATGACCGAAGCCCGCTTCCGCAAGACCTTTCTGCTGCTCCTGGTCATCGCCATCTCGCTGGGCTTCGTGGCGATGCTGCAGCCGTTTCTCACGACGATTCTGCTGGCGGCGATTTTCTCAGGGCTCGCGCACCCGCTCTACGCGCGCATCTCTGGTCTCCGTCAGAGGCAACCGCCCGCTGGCGTCCGGCGCTGACGCTGCTGCTGACACTGGTCGTCGTCGTGGTCCCGATGCTCGCGATCCTCGGGCGTCGTCGTGAATCAGGCGCTTCGCGTCACCGAAAGCATCACGCCGGTCATCGAACGGCTGATCAACGAGCCGACGTACTTCGATCAACAGCTGCGGCGGGTGCCCGGCATGGAGCGTCTCGAGCCGTACCGCGATCAGATCTTCACGCGGCTCGGCGACGTCGTCAGCGCCATAGGCACCTTCCTGGTCGGCATCGTTGTCGAGCACGACGCGCGGCACCGTCACCTTCGTGTTCCATTTCTTCCTGATGCTCTACACGATGTTCTTCCTGCTGATGGACGGGCGGAGCATGCTGCGGGCGCTCCTGAACCACCTGCCGCTCAACGACGATGACCGGGAACAGATGACGAGCCGGTTCATGTCGGTCACTCGCGCCACCGTCAAGGGGACGATCATCATCGGGATCATTCAGGGCGGCCTGGCGGGCCTCGCGTTCCGTGTCGTGGGCATTCCGGACGCGCTCTTCTGGTCGCTCGTGATGGTCGTGCTGTCGATTCTGCCGGCGATTGGCGGCGCGCTCGTCTGGGTGCCGGCGTGCATCATCCTCGCGGCGAACGGCGAGGTCATGAAGGCGGTGCTGCTCGCCGCGTTCTGCGCGCTCATCGTCGGATCGGTGGACAACCTGCTGCGACCAAGACTGGTGGGCCGCGACACGAAGATGCACGACCTCGTGATCCTGTTCTCGACGCTCGGCGGCATCCTCGCGTTCGGCCCGGTCGGGCTTCATCATCGGTCCGATTCTCGCGGGGCTGTTCGTGACGTCCTGGGAGATCTTCGCCGTGGCGTATCGCGACGTGCTTCGAGACGCGAATCCGCGCATCATCGTCGACCCCGCCGGATGCGCGAACTGCCGCCGCTGACCGTGGAGTGAGGCGCACGGTCCGGGGAGCCGACGGTTCGGAACGCTGGTTGCGGCTCAGCCGACAATCGGTCTCGGCACGTTAACCCGAGGCGTCAGTCCGCTTGGTCGACGACCACGCGCGCCCCTCTGCGCGCGTTTGACATCTTCGCGTCTTCGCAACGACTTCACCTGACAACACCGACCGGCGCGCGACCTGGCCGGCCGTTTGCGTGCGTGATGCCCCGGACCGGCCGTGACGAGTCGTCTGCGCGCGTCGCGCGGAGCAGCGACGGCCATCAGGTGCCGGCATTCACGCCGCGCACGGGAGGAGAGACGTCATGGTACGCATCGGACTGTGGGCGGGCGCGCTGGCGTGCGTGGTGATGGTTGGCATGGGAGGACAGACGCGGATCAACGCGGCGGGACAGGACGCGAAGGCGCCTGCGGCCGCGCCGGCGCCGCTCAACCTCAACGCCGCAACCGCCGCCGACCTCGAGAAGCTGCCCGGGTGTGGGCGCTGCAATGGCCACTCGCATCCTCGAATACCGGCAGAAGAGCGGCGGCTTCAAGAAAATCGAAGAGCTGATGAACATCCAGGGCATCGGCGAGCGGAACTTCCTCAGGCTCAAGCCACTCGTGACCGTCGTTCCGCCGAAGACCGCGGAACGGTGATGCGTTCGTCGGACGGGTCGTCGTTCGTCGAGCTGCTCGTCGGGCTCGCGGTCATTGCGATTCTGATGAGCATGGCGGTACCGGCCACCGCGTACTCGATCGACAGCAGCCGGGCGCGCGATGCGGCCGGATTCGTCGCCGCCCGGCTGCGGCTGGCGCGACAGCACGCAGTGTTCCGCACCACGTCCGCTGGTCTGGTGTTCGATTTCGTCAACGGCCGATGGCAGCTCCGTGCATGTCAGGACGGCAACGGGAACGGGTTGCGGCGGGCCGAGATCGCCGCCGGAGTGGATCGCTGTCCGGACGGGCCCTACGACGTGGGCGAGCTGTTCCATGGGGTGACGATCGCCATCGATCCGGGCCTCAGGGGCCCGGAGGGCGAACCGGGCTCGTCGGACCCCGTCCGGTTTGGCGCGAGCGACATCGCCAGTTTCTCTCCGGAAGGTTCCGGAACGGCGGGCAGCGTGTATCTCCGCTCCGCACGAGGACAGCAATACGCCGTGCGAGTCGGCAACGTGACCGGCCGCACGCGCGTGCTCGCGCTACGACCCGGGGACGCGCAGCTGGCGTTGACTGAGTAGCGTGGACGCGCGACCGTGTTGCGCTCGGGGCGCGCCGGCCGGGAAGCCGCTACCCGCGCAGGCAGCTCCGCGATGTGACAGCCCGCGCAGGCTGGAGACGATCGCCCTGGCATCGAAGTTGATTGCGGGCGCGCAGGATGGGATGGCAATGATGGTTGGCGAGAGCCGGCGTCATGCAGGAACTTCGCGCACGCGTCACGCGCGTGGCACGAACGAGCTTCACGGTGCTCATCGAGGGCGAAAGCGGCGCAGGGAAGGAGCTCGTGGCGCGTGAGATTCATGCGAGAAGCCCGCGTCATCGCGGACCATTCGTTGCGGTCAACTGCGCGGCGCTCGTCGAGACGCTCGTCGAAGCCGAGCTCTTCGGGATCGAGGAACGAACTGCCACGGGTGTTCGCGGCCGTCGAGGCAAGTTCGAGCAGGCCGACCAGGGCACGCTCTTCATGGACGAGGTGGCCGACCTGTCACCGAGCGCGCAGGCCAAGCTCCTTCGTGTGCTGCAGGACATGACGGTCGAACGGATTGGCGGCTACTGCTCCAACAAGATCGACACGCGAATCGTCGTCGCGACGAACCGAAGCCTGCATGACATGGTGGCGGCCGGCCGGTTTCGCGCGGACCTCTACTACAGGTTGTCGGGCGTGGAGATTGTGGTGCCGCCGCTGCGGTCACGGCGCGAAGACATCCCGCTGCTGGTCCGCCACTTCCTCGGGCTGTATTCGCCGACCATCACGATGACGGTCGCGCCGAACGCGACGGAAGCGCTCGTCGCGTTCGACTGGCCGGGCAACGTGCGCCAGCTTGGACGCGTGCTCGAGCGTGCCGTGGCGCTCGCGTCCCGGCCCGAGATTTCGCTCGTCGACTTGCCTGATTCGCTGCGGCATGCGGGCCGGAAGGTGCTGGGCGAGGCGCGCTATCCCGACGACTCGCTCCGCGCGTGGAGCAGCCGGTACGTCCATCTCGTGCTGGCGCGATGCGGCGGCAACAAGCGGCGGGCCTGCCAGATCCTCGACATCAGCTACCACACGTTGCAGGCGCACCTGACCTTCAATCACGCCCTCACGCCGCGCGCGCCAGAAAGCCCGGAGCGCCACGCACTGTCCGTCCGCTGCGACGCCGTCGTCTGACGATGTAACCCGGAGTGGTCCCTTGGCGTCACAGCTGTGGCGCGGATGTTTCTCTACGTTGCAGGTCTCTGGCGCTACCCCGTGAAGACGCTGGCCGGCGAACGACTATCGACGGCCACAATCAGCGCGGATGGCGTGTCTGGCGACCGGCTGGTGCACGTTCGCGGCCCGGAAGGCGTGCGCACCTCGCGGCTCCACTATCGGCTATTGGGTCTCCGCGGGACGATGGGCGCCGACCAACGCCCGTTGATCAACGGCCACCCATGGGCCAGCCAAAGCGCCCTGGCCCTCGTGAGGGCCGCTGCGGGCGACGATGCGTGGCTGGAGGAGTCGGCTGGTCCGGAGCGCTTCGACGTGCTCCCGCTGCTCGTCGCGACTGACGGAGCGGTCGCCGCATTCGGCCGCGATGTCCGGCGCCTTCGCCCCAACATTCTGATTGGCGGCGTCGACGAGCTCGACGAGCGGACCTGGCCGGGCTCGGAGCTCCACATCGGCGACGTCGTCGTGCGACTCGACTCCTTGCGGGCGCGTTGCCCGATGACCACCGTGGATCCCGATACGCTCGGTCGAGATCCCGAGGTGCTGCGTGACATTGGCCGCCGGTTCGGCGGGCGTCTGGCGCTCAACGCGGACGTGGCGCACGGCGGGACGATTCGTGTTGGTGACGGCGTGAAGCTGGTGCGCCCTGGCCGTCAGCGCATAACGAACAGCGCGTGTGAGGCTCGCTTGCGAAGCTAGGGAACCTGCGGCCGGCCCTCTGCGTCAACTCGAACCCATGCGGAGCCCGTCCGTTTCAATGACCCGTCGAACGTCGCGAGGCACCGGTATCGCTGTGCATTGACCGTCTCGGTCCAACCAATTGAGAACGCTCCCTTGCCAGCCAGTGAACACTCGCTTTCAGTGGAACTCTGAGCTGCCATGCTACGGCTCGCCCGTAACGACCACCGACAGCGAGACAACGCCGAGCAACAAGAGTCTCTGGGGCATTCCGCACCTCCGGCCGTAGGATAGCGCCAACGAGTCGTCCTTGAGCGGCTTGACCCGCCAGACTGGCGGATAGGACGTTGACTGGTCCTGCATGTTGTCGAGATTGCCGGCCGCGGGATCTACCACCCATGTCGTCGAGCGCCCCAACCGAACTCCGCAAGACCCCGCTGCACGCGGTGCACCTGGCCAGCGGCGCCCGTATGGTCGAGTTCGCCGGTTGGGACATGCCCGTCGAGTACTCCGGCATCACCGACGAGCACATGGCCGTTCGCACCCGCGCCGGGCTGTTCGACGTCAGCCACATGGGCGAGATCGAGGTGGCCGGCGCCGACGCGCTTGTCGCTCGTCCAGTGGCTGACGACGAACGACGCGTCGCGGCTGGCGATCGGCCAGGCGCAATACTCGGCGCTCACGACCCCCGGGGCACGTTCGTCGACGATGTGCTCGTGTATCGGCTCGCGGACGACCACTACCTGCTCGTCGTCAACGCCGGCGAACATCGCCAAGGACTGGGCCTGGATCAAGAGCAGGCCGCTGCGGCGGGCGGCGACGTCGCGCTCGTCAATGCCAGTGCGCGTTACGCGCTGATTGCGTCCAGGGCCCCGAAGCGTCGAAGCATCACACAGCAGCTGACGTCCGTCGATCTGGCTGGCTATCAGAGTACTATTGGTTCGCGACGCGGCGAAGTCGCGTCGGTCCGGGCGACAATTTCGCGCACGGGCTACACAGGCGAAGATGGCTTCGAGCTGTTCGTCCCGCCGGCCGACGCGCCGCGAGTCTGGCGCGCGCTTCATTGACGCGGGCAAGAGCGTCGGACATTCGCCCCTGCGGCCTTGGCGCGCGCGACACGCTGCGCCTCGAAGCCTGCATGCGACTTGTCCGGCACCGATATGGACGAGCACACGATCGGTGCTCGAAGCGGGCCTCGGCTGGATCGTGGGCTGGAAAAAGGACCATTTCCTCGGGTGACGCGACGCTGCGGGCGCAGAAGGCCGGCGGGCTCACGCGAAAGCTGGTCGCGTTCGAGATGACCGAACGCGCGATTGCTCGCCACGGCTATCCGGTGCTGGCGAACGGCGCGCCGTGCGGCGTCGTGACGAGCGGCACGCAGACGCCGTTTCTGAAGAAGGCGATCGGCTTCGCGATGGTGCCGATGGAGTTGACGGCGGTCGGCACCCGCCTCGAATCGACGTCCGCGGCCGCGCGTGCGGTGCGGTCGTCGTGGCGGAGCCGTTCTACAAGAGGCCGCGGTGACGGATGTGCGACACGAGCCGGAGCGGAGGACGCCGCCCAGGGTTGAAAGCTTGGGTGCCAGTTGTGCGGAGCTGGAATGTTTCCAACAGACCTGAAGTACACGAAAGATCACGAGTGGCTGCGGGAGGACGGCGGGGACGTGCTCGTCGGGATCACCGATTTCGCCCAGCGGCAGCTCGGCGACGTCGTGTTCGTCGAGCTTCCCGAAGTCGGTCGCACTGTCAAACAGGGCGAGTCGTTCGGCACCATCGAGTCGGTCAAGGCCGTGTCCGAGTTGTACTCGCCGGTCTCCGGTGAAGTCGTCGCGGTCAACCGTCAGCTCGACACGCATCCCGAGGCGGTGAACAAGACGCCGCACGAGACATGGATGATCCGGCTCAAGCCGAGCGCGCCGGACGAAACCGCGAGCCTGCTCGATGCCGTCCGCGTACGGCGCACTGGTCGCAATAGTCCACCAGACACATTGATCACGAAGACACCCCAGCCTGAACTGAACTCGTTCGAATCCCGGCATATCGGTCCCGGCGCCGAAGATATTCCAGACATGCTCGCGACGGTCGGCGCCGCGAGCCTCGACGCGCTTGATGGACGAGATCGTCCCGGCCGACATTCGTCGCACGACGCCGCTGGCCTCTTCCCGACGCCGAGACGGAGTTCGAGTACCATCACCGTCTTCGCACGATCGCGGCAAGAACCGCGTGTGCCGGAGCTACATCGGCCTCGGCTATCACGACACGATCACGCCGGCCGTCATCCAGCGGAACGTGTTCGAAAATCCCGGCTGGTACACGCCGTACACGCCGTATCAGGCGGAGATCGCGCAGGGCCGCCTCGAGTCGCTCCTCAACTTCCAGACGATGGTCACCGACTTGACGGGCATGGACGTGGCGAACGCGTCGCTGCTCGACGAAGCGACCGCCGCGGCCGAGGCCATCGGCCTGCATGCGCCGCGTCAGCAAGAAGGCCGACGCCAACGTGCTTCTGGTCGCCGAGCACGTCTTTCCGCAGGTCCGCGCGTTGCTCGCGTCCCGCGCCGAGATGCTCGGCCTGACGCTTGCGCGTCGGCGACCCTGCGGCCATGCGATTTGACGACGACGTGTTCGGCGTGTATCTCCAGTCGCCGGACGATCGCGGCGCGCTCGTGGATCTCGCGCCCGTCGTGGCCACGGGCGCACGAGGCGGGCGCGCTCGTGGCCGTCGGCACGGACCTGCTGTCGCTCGCGATGGTCGCGCCACCCGGCGAGGCGGGCGCCGACGTCGTCGTGGGCAATGCCCAGCGGTTTGGCGTGCCGCTCGGCTACGGCGGGCCGCATGCCGCGTTCTTTGCGACACGCGAGCGATTCGTGCGGCAGATGCCCGGACGCATCATCGGCGTATCGGTGGATGCACGCGGACGGCGCGCCTACCGGATGGCTCTTCAGACACGCGAACAGCACATCCGGCGCGAGAAGGCGACGTCGAACATCTGTACCGCGCAGGCGCTTCTGGCGAACATGGCGGCGTTCTACGCCGTGTACCACGGGCCTGCGGGCTTGACGGCCATCGCGTCGCGCGTGCACGAGCAGGCGCGCCGGCTGGAGGAGGCGGTCGGCGGCGGCCGGCTGGCGCCAGACCAACGCGGCGTACTTCGACACGCTGCGGCTCGAGGGCGATCCGGCGCGCGTCGCCAGGCTGCGGGCCGCGGCCGAGGCTCGCGGCATCAACTTCCGCTACCCGTCGGCCGGGCGTCGTCCAGATTTCACTGAACGAAACGGTCAGTCAGGCAGGACCTCGCCGACATCGTCGCTGCGTTCGGCGAGGCGGCAGGCCGGATGCCGGGCGCACTCGAGCGCGAGCGCGCCACGAACGTCTTGCCGCGCCGTTCGCGCGCACGTCGCCGTTCCTGACGCACCCGGTCTTCAACACACACCATTCCGAGACCGAGATGATGCGCTACATCCGGCGGCTCGAGCGGCGGGACCTCGGCCTCGACACCGCGATGATTCCGCTCGGCTCCTGCACGATGAAGCTGAACGCGGCGGCCGAAATGCTGCCGGTGAGCTGGCCGGAGTTCGCGCGCATGCACCCGTTCGCGCCGGCCGAACAGACCAGGGGCTACCGGCAGATCTTCGACGAGCTCGAACAGGCGCTCGGCGACCATCACGGGCCTGCCCGGCGTGTCGCTCCAGCCAAATTCCGGGGCGCAGGGAGAACTCGCCGGGCCTGCTCGTGATCCAGGCGTTCCACGCCTCGCGCGGCGAGCGCAGCGGGACATCGCGCTGATCCCGCAATCGGCGCACGGCACCAATCCCGCGAGCGCCTCGATGGCCGGCATGGCCGTCGTCATCGTGGCCTGCGACGACCGCGGCAACATCGACGTGGACGATCTGCGCGCGAAGGCGGCGCAACATCGCGAGCGACTGTCGTGCCTGATGGTGACCTATCCCAGCACGCACGGCGTGTTCGAGACGCGCATCCGCGAGGTCTGCGCGGTCGTGCACGACGCATGGCGGCCAGGTCTACATGGACGGCGCGAACATGAACGCGCAGGTCGGCCTGACGAGCCCTGCCGCGATCGGCGCCGACGTGTGCCACCTGAACCTGCACAAGACGTTCGCGATTCCACACGGCGGCGGCGGGCCCGGGGATGGGACCGATCGCGGTGGCGTCGCACCTGACGCCGTTCCTGCCGGGCCATCCGATCGTGCCGACCGGCGGCACGAAGGCGATCGCGCCCGGTGTCGGCGGCGCCGTGGGGCAGCGCGAGCATCCTGCTGATCTCGTACGGCTACCTGCGCATGCTCGGCGGCGACAGGCGCGACGTCAGCCACGCGCGTGGCGATGCTCAACGCGAACTACATCAAGGCCCGGCTCGAGCGCAGCTTCCCGGTGCTCTACAGCGGCTCGCGCGGCCGCGTCGCTCACGAGCTGATCTTCGATCTGCGTCCGTTCAAGCAGCAGTCGCGGCGTGGACGAGCAGGACGTCGCCAAGCGACTTGATGGACTACGGGTTTCACGCGCCGACGGTGTCGTTCCCGGTTCCGGGCACGCTGATGGTGGAACCGACCGAGAGCGAGCCGAAGGTCGAGCTGGATCGGTTCTGCGACGCGATGCTCGCGATTCGAGCCGAGATCGACGCGATCGTCGACGGCCGGTCGGATCGCGTCGGACAATCCGCTCAAGAACGCGCCGCACACGGCCGAGGACGTCTCGGCCGACGAGTGGCCCCACGTGTATTCGCGCGAACAGGCCGCGTTTCCGGTGCCCGGGCTGCGCCACGCAAAGTTCTGGCCGCCGGTCTCGCGGATCGACAATCCCTTCGGCGATCGCAACTTGATGTGCGTGTGTCCGCCGGTCGAGGCGTACGACGAACAGCCGGCCTGAGGGCTCTAGGCGGCGACGTGCCGGTTCCTCCGCCGGAAGGCGTCGAGCAATTTCCTCGTCGTTGCCCCGGCTCTTCCGTCACCGACCGCACGTCCGTCGACGGTCACCACCGGCGTCACTTCGCGCGTCGTGCCCGTCAGAAACACCTCATCGGCCGCCTCGAGGTCGTCGAGGCCGAGCGGCGTCTCGCGCGCGGGAAGCTTCAGCTCGGCCGCCAGTTCCAGCACGAACTCGCGGGTGATGCCCGGCAGCAAGCCGGCCGACAGCGGAGGCGTGACGACCTCGCCGCGGCGGACGAGAAAGATGTTCGACTGCGAGCACTCGGCGAGCTGGCCGGCCTGATTGAGCATCAGCGCTTCCTGGCCGCCCCGGCTCAGGGCCTCCTGCATCGCGAGCGCGTTGTTCAGCAGGTTGTTGGACTTGATCATCGGATTCAGCGCGTCCGGATGGTTACGCCGGATGCCGACGACGACGATCGGGATCCCCTGCGTGAAGGTCCGTTCCGGATGCGGAACGAAAGGCTTCACGATGATGACGAGCGAGGGCGTCGGCGTCGCGGTCAGGTTGTACGAGAGATCGCCGACGCCGCGCGTCAGGAGGAT
The DNA here is from genome assembly GCA_963739035.1 of uncultured Acidobacteriota bacterium. Classification (GTDB taxonomy): domain Bacteria; phylum Acidobacteriota; class Vicinamibacteria; order Vicinamibacterales; family SCN-69-37; genus CAVTYZ01. Next base: position 138,403 of record CAVTYZ010000012.1, read on the forward strand.
GCGGATGTAGGCCTCGTCCAGCGCCGGATGCGCGGCCATGGTGTCGCTGACGCGGCGGGCGAGCTCGTCGTCCGAAAACGGCACGTCGAGCGCCATGAGCGACGCGGAATGGCGCAGGCGGGCGAGATGCCGGTCGAGCAGGAACGGCGTGCGCCGGTAGGTTCGCAGGGTCTCGTAGATGCCCTCGCCAAACAAGAAACCGTGATCGAAGACCGACACGGTCGCGTGCTCTTCGGTCAGGATCTCTCCCGTTCACATGGACGACTGCGGCCATTGCGGTAGTCTATCGTCTGACCGGCCACCGATTCAGATCGCGTCGGTACTCAATACCCGACAGATGCGGGAAGCCGATCGACGGACGATTGAGGACGTCGGCATCGCGTCCCTCGTCCTCATGGAGAACGCCGGCCGCCAGGTCGTGGCGGTCATGGAGTCGTCCTTCGAGGACCTCGATGCGTCTGCGCGTCGCCGTGCTGTGCGGACGCGGCAACAACGGCGGTGACGGTTTCGTGGTCGCCCGCGACGCTGCTCGAGCGTGGCCTCGACGTCGGCGTCTACCTTCTGGGCCAGGCCGCGGACGTGAAGGGCGATGCGCGCACGAATCTCGCGGTGCTGCGCAACGTCGGCGGCGACGTCGTGGAGATTGCCGACGCCGGGGCGTGGGAGCTGCACGGATCGGATGTGCTCGGGTCGGATCTCATCGTCGACGCGCTCTTCGGAACCGGCATCAGCGGCCCGCTGACCGGTCTCGCCGAGACGATCGTCGCCGACCTGAACGCCTCGGACCGGCCGGTCGTCTCGATCGATCTCCCGAGCGGGTTGTCGGCCGACACCGCCGAGGTGCCTGGACCGGCGGTTGACGCCACGACTGACCGTGACGCTCGCGGCGCCAAAACTTCCGCTCGTGCTGCCGCCGGCCGAAGCGCTGGCCGGCAAGCTCGTGATCGCGGACATCGGCATTCCGTCGTCGGTGATTCGCAGGCGTGGACGGCCCGTGGGTGGAGCTGCTGACGCGCGAGAGCGGTGCGCGCGCTCATCGAGCCGCGAAGCCCGGACTCGCACAAGGGCGACTACGGGCACGTGCTCGTCGTCGCCGGATCGCCCGGCCGCACCGGTGCGGCAAATCTTGCCGCTCGCGGCGCGCTCCGCTCCGGCGCCGGGCTCGTCACCGTGGCCACGCCGCGGTCGTCGTCGCCGGTCGTCGCCGCACTCGGCGCCGAGTACATGACACTCGCGCTTGCCGAGGGCGCGGACGGCACGGTGGCGGCCGACGCGCTCGATCACCTGCTGGCCTTCGACGCGGACGTGCTCGTGGTCGGACCCGGCCTCGGACGATCGCCGTCTGTCGCAAGCGCTGGTTCACGCGCTCGTCGAGCAATCGGGGGTGCCGCTCGTGCTCGATGCCGATGCGCTCAACGCGTTTGCGGCGGAGCCCGCCCGGCTCGAGGGCCGCGACGGCACCGCGATTGTCATCACGCCGCACCCGGGTGAGATGGCCCGACTCACCGGCCTGTCCACCGACGACGTGCAGGCGCACCGGCTGGAGGTGGCGCGCGAGTTCGCTGCCACGCATCGTGTCCACGTCGTGCTCAAGGGCCACCGGACGGTCATCGCGTCGCCGGACGGGCAAGACGACCATCAATCTCACCGGCAACCCCGGCATGGCGACCGGCGGTACGTGGCGACGTGCTGGCGGGCATGATCGGCGCGTGGCTCGGACAGTTGCTCGACCCCGACGCCGCCGTCCGAATCGCCGTCTATCTGCACGGCGTGGCCGGCGATCAGGCAGCGGCGGACGAGGGCGAGGCGGCGCTCGTCGCCGGCGACATCGCCGATCGGCTCGGCGACGCGTTCCTCGAGGTCACCTCACGCCGACGTCAGACGCCTCCGCCGTCGTCGTGACCGCGCACACCACCCGCAGCGAGGCCGAGACGACCGCAGTCGGCCGAAGCCTGGGCGCTCGCCTCGTGCCCGGCGACGCCGTGCTTCTGATCGGTCCACTCGGCGCCGGCAAGACCGCTTTCGCACGCGGCCTGGCCGAGGGACTCGGCGGCGATCCCGAGGCCGTCTCGAGCCCGACGTTCACGATCGTGCAGGAGTACGAGGGCCGCGTGCGGATGCAGCACGTGGACCTCTACCGTTTGTCGCCGGCCGAAGTGGACGATCTCGCGCTCGAAGATCTCTGGGAGGACAGCGTGCTGGTCGTCGAGTGGCCGGACCGGTGGGCCCGGCGGCCGCCGGATGCGATCACGGTCGAGATCGAGCATGCCGGGGGAGACGAGAGACGGATCAGATCTCAGATCATTGAGGATCTGCAATCTGTGATTGAGGATTGCATCGGATCATTGAGCCATTGGGGATTGAGGAATCGAGAACCGTCAATCCACAATCCTCAATAGCTCAATCGCCAATGCAATCCGCAATCGCAGATCGCAGATCCTCAATCCGAACTATCGCGATTCCACCCGATAGTTCGGCGCTTCCTTCGTGATGATGACGTCGTGCACGTGGCCTTCGCGGACGCCCGCGGAGGTGACGCGCATCAGCGACGGCATCCCGCTGGAGCGTCTGCACGTCGCGGCAGCCGCAATAGCCCATGCCCGCGCGCAGGCCGCCCACGAGCTGGTGAATCATGGCCGACACGCTGCCTTTGTGCGCCACGCGGCCTTCGATGCCTTCCGGCACGAGCTTCTCGGCGCCGGTGCCGCCGCTCTCGAGGTCGAACTCGTCCTGGAAATAGCGATCGCGGCTGCCGCGCCGCATCGCGCCGATCGATCCCATGCCCCGGTACTCTTTGAAGCTCCGGCCCTGGTACAGGATGATCTCGCCCGGGCTCTCGTCGGTGCCGGCGAACAGGCTGCCGATCATCGTCGAGCTGGCTCCGACGGCCAGGCTCTTCGTGATGTCGCCGGAATAGCGAATGCCGCCATCGGCGATGAGCGGCACGCCGGCGTCGGCCGCCGCGCGCGCGCAATCGGCAATGGCCGTGATCATCGGCACGCCGATGCCGGCCACGACGCGCGTCGTGCAGATCGATCCGGCGCCGATGCCGACCTTGACCGCGTTCACGCCGCGCTCGATCAGCGCGCGCGTCGCGCCGGCGGTGGCGACGTTGCCCGCGACCACGTCCACGTCGGGGTACCGTTCGCGCACCTTCGCCACCATGTCCAGCACGCCCTGCGAATGGCCGTGCGCCGTGTCGATGACGAGCACGTCCACGTGCGCGTTGACGAGCGCGTCGGCGCGGTCCATCGTGTCCCGGCTGACGCCGATCGCGGCGCCAACGCGCAGCCGGCCCAGGCTGTCCTTGCACGCGTTGGGATACTTGACGAGCTTCTGGATGTCCTTGACGGTGATCAGGCCCTTCGAGCCGGTAACTCGGCGTCGACGACCAGCAGCTTTTCGACCTTGTGCCGATGGAACATCTCGCGGGCCTGATCGAGCGTCGTCCCGATCGGAACCGTGACGAGGTTCTCGCGCGTCATCACTTCGCTGATCGGCCGATCGACTTTGGTCTCGAACCGCAGGTCGCGGTTCGTCAGGATGCCGGCCAGTCGGCCTTCCTTGCTGCCGTCCTCGGTGATCGGCACGCCGCTGATGCGATACTTCTTCATCAGATCGAGCGCTTCGTAGATCCGGTGCGTGGGGGAGAGGGTGATCGGGTTGACGATCATGCCGCTTTCCGACCGCTTGACGCGATCGACCTCCGAGGCCTGTTCTTCGATGGACAGATTCTTGTGAATCACGCCGAGGCCGCCGTGCTGCGCCATCGCGATCGCCAGACGGCTCTCGGTGACGGTGTCCATGGCGGAACTGAGGATCGGGACGTTGAGGCGAATGCGGGTCGTGAGCTGGGAACCGACGTCCACTTGACTGGGCAGCACCTGGGAGTGCCGTGGCACGAGCAGCACGTCGTCGAAGGTCAATGCTTCGGGGAGTCCGGCCCCGATCTGAGCGGCGCCGTTAGGGGAACTTGTCATAGGGCTCCATCAGCGTCACGCCAGAGGGTCACGCCCCATGGCATTTCTTGAATTTCTTGCCGCTGCCGCACCAGCACGGATCGTTACGGCCGACCTTCGGCTCGTCGCGCCGGACGGTCGTCACGGGCGCGTCGTCGCCGCCGGTGCGGGCGGGCCGGGGTGCGGCGCTCGCTGAGAATGGCGACGGCGCCGTCGAGGACGACCCGCCGCTCAGGGTCATCGGCGACGGCTTTCTCGGCAGCGGGGCGCGCGACCGGCGGTGGTGGCGCACCGCTGCCGGGCTGGGCCTCGATCACCGGACGCAGGCGCCACAGGTACCGCACCATCTCTTCGTCGATGCGGGCCTTCATCGCCTGGAACAGATCGAAGCTCTCGCGCTTGTACTCGACCAGCGGATCCCGCTGTCCGTAGCCGCGCAGACCGATGCCTTCTTTGAGGTGGTCGAGGCTGTAGAGGTGGTCCTTCCACTGCGCATCGACAATCTGGAGCATCACGTCGCGCTCGACGCGGCGCAGGATCGCCGGATCGGGGAGGATCCTTTCCTTCTCCTCGTATCGCGCCTTCGCCAGGTCGTAGAGCTCGTCGACCATCTCGTCGGGGCTCTTGTCGCGCAGCGCCAGACCGTCGACCGCTTCCGGCTCGAGGCCGAACAACTCCGACGCGCCGCGCTCGATCGCGTCCATGTCCCATTCCTCCGCGTCCTGCTCGCGATTCGCGTGCGTCTGCGACGAGTTGTTCCGTCATGTCCTCGGCCAGCGCCATGACGTACGCGCGCGTGTCGAGGGTCTCTTCCTCGAGCGTGATCTTGCCTTCCAGCAGTTCGCGGCGCAGCTTGTAGACGTTCTCACGCTGCTTGTTCATGACGTCGTCGTACTCGAGGAGATGTTTGCGCGTCGAGAAGTTCTGGGCTTCGACCTGCCGCTGCGCGCGCTCGATGGCCTTCGTGACCATGCCGTGCTCGATCGGCACGCCTTCTTCCATGCCGAGGCGCTGCATCAGGCCGGCGATGCGGTCCGACCCGAAGATGCGCATCAGGTCGTCCTCGAGCGACAGGTAGAAGCGGGAGGATCCGGGATCGCCCTGACGGCCGGCGCGGCCCGCGCAACTGGTTGTCGATGCGCCGCGCTTCGTGGCGCTCCGTGCCGATGATGTGGAGCCCTCCGAGCGCGACGACCTCTTCGTGCTCGGCGCCCGTCTGCTCCTTGAACGCGTTCGAAATGCGCTCGTAGTCGGCGCGCGGCACGCGATAGAAACTCTCGAGATGATAGAAGTAGACGAACTCGTCGTCGTCGACGAACTTCTCCTGGCCCTTCGGCAGCCGCTCGGCGACCTGATCCGCCAGGCACTGCTGTCGGGCCATGAACTCCGGGTTCCCGCCGAGCAGAATGTCGGTGCCGCGGCCGGCCATGTTCGTGGCAATCGTCACGGCGGCCCGCCGGCCGGCCTGCGCGACGATCTCGGCTTCCTGCGCGTGGTACTTCGCGTTCAGGACGATGTGCTTGATGCCGCGCCGCTTGAGCATGCCGCTCAGCTTCTCGGACTTCTCGATCGAGACCGTGCCGACGAGCGTCGGCCGTCCTGACTCCTGCTGGCTGACGATGTCGGCGAGGATGGCTTCCAGCTTCTCGCGCTCGGTTCGATAGACGCTGTCCGGCTCTTCCTTGCGGGCGAGCGGCCGGTTCGGCGGGGCGACGATGACGTCGAGCTTGTAGATCTTCGCGAACTCTTCGGCTTCCGTCTCCGCGGTGCCGGTCATGCCCGAGAGCTTGGCGTACTTGCGGAAGTAGTTCTGGAAGGTGATGGTGGCGAGCGTCTGATTCTCGCGCTCGATCTTGACCTTTTCCTTGGCCTCGACGGCCTGGTGGAGGCCGTCACTCCATCGCCGTCCCGGCATCAGGCGTCCCGTGAACTCGTCCACGATGACGACCTGACCGTCCTTCACCATGTACTCGGTGTCGCGCCGGAAGATGGTGTGGGCGCGCAGGCCCTGGTGAACGTGGTGGAGCAGGGGCATGTTCGCCGGGTCGTAGAGACCACCCGAACCCGGCGCGATCCGGTGGGCGAGCAGCTTCTCGGCCTTGGCCATGCCGCTCTCGGTGAGCTGCACCGTCTTGTGCTTCTCGTCGGTGAGGTAGTCGCCCGTTCGCCTCGAGCCGCTCTCGATCTTCAGCTTTCGTGTGCCCCTGCGTGACCGCGCCCGGCGTCAGCTTCGGGATGATTCGATCGACCTCGTAGTAGAGGTCCGTCGAGTCCTCCGCGGGACCGGAAATGATGAGCGGCGTTCGCGCTTCGTCGATGAGGATGCTGTCCACCTCGTCGACGATCGCGAAGCGATGTCCGCGCTGGACGTACTGCGCCAGCTCGAACTTCATGTTGTCGCGCAGGTAGTCGAAGCCGAACTCGTTGTTCGTGCCGTAGGTGACGTCGGCCGCGTACGCGACCTGTCGTTCGGCGTCGTTCAGCTCGTGCTGGATGACGCCAACCGACATGCCGAGGAAGCGATAGATCTTGCCCATCCACTCGGAGTCGCGGCGGGCCAGGTAGTCGTTCACCGTGACCACGTGGACGCCCTTGCCTTCGAGGGCGTTCAGGTAGGCGGGCAGGGTCGCGACGAGCGTCTTGCCTTCGCCCGTCTTCATCTCGGCGATCCGCCCGCCGTGCAGCACCATGCCGCCGATGAGCTGGACGTCGAAATGGCGCATGTTGAGCACGCGCCGGCCGGCCTCGCGCACGACGGCGAACGCCTCCGGCAGCACCTCATCGAGCGACGCGCCGCCGGTCACGCGGTCGCGGAACTCGATGGTCTTCGCGCGCAGCCCGGCGTCATCGAGGCCGCGCACCGAGCTCTCGAGCTCGTTGACGCGCGCGACGATCGGCCGAAGCCGTTTCAGTTCCCGTTCGTTCTGCGTGCCGATGACCTTGGCGAGCAGCGTGTTGATCATGCGGGGGTTGCCTACCTCGGCGAGGGACGTGATCTACTGGCTCGTCGCCGGGGCCAGGTGGATTCGTACCGATTTTAGGCCATGGCGCCCGAGAGGGCAAAGGCTCGAGCCCGATCGGCCCTCGAATGGCTCGCAAGGTTGAGTCGCCGACCGTCAGGTCGAACGCGGCCGCTAGGGCCTGGCGAGCAGGCGCAGCGGATTGATCGGCTGGCCGTTCAGCAGAATTTCGTAGTGAAGATGCGCGCTCGTGGCACGGCCGGTGGCCCCGACGTAGCCGATGATCTCGCCACGACGGACGGACTGGCCGGCGTGCACAGACCACCTTCGAGAGATGCCCGAACCGCGTGCCGATGCCAAAGCCGTGATCGACGAGCACCTGATTGCCGTAGTTCCCGCTGTAACCGGCTGAACCCACGGTTCCGTCCGCCGTGGCGCGAACCGGCGTACCGCGATCGGCAACGATGTCGAGGCCCTGATGAAAGTCCGTGCTGCCGTCAAATGGATCGGGCCGACGGCCGTAGGTGGACGAAAGCCAGCCCGCGAGCGGCCAGATGGACGGCACCGATCGCGCGAGCGCCTGCTGACGCTCCACGGTCGTCTTGAGCGACTCGAGGCGACCCTCGACGGCGCCGAGCAGACTCCTGAGCATCCCGAACGTGCTGTCCGGTGACGAGCCATCCATCGGCTGGACGGATCCGACGCGCGCCACCGCCCATCGCACGAGACCGGATGACGGCGGGCAACCGGGACAGCGCTTGGCGCGCCGTCGGATCGAGCTGCGCCTGGTCGCCGAGCTGCGTCAGGGCACCCTGAAGCGACGCGATCTGGTCCGCCAGCTCGCCAGTGGCCGCGCGATAGCTCTGGTTCTCGAGGCGAAGGCTCTCGTTCGACTGGCGAAGAGCTTCGAACTCGACCGGGCTGACGGTGCTCGCGCCCAGACCAACGAGCAGCGGGATGGTGACGACGCCGATAAGGGCCGCAAGGCCAGCCCGCTTTGACAGCGTGAACCGGCGCATCGCGCCCGTGCTGCCGTTCGCGATGAGAACCGTGTATCGCGGTGACTTCATCAGACCTCAGGCGACAGACAAGTGCTCCATCGACACTTTCGTCGCAAACTTTAGGAACTTACCACAGCATTCGCAGGGTACCGACAAGAATCGTCTCAGTCAGGCGCCCAAATCCGGGCCTCTGAGCTGGAGTGCTTCGGCGACGTGTCCGATCCGGATGACGGGTTCCTCGTCAAGATCCGCAAGCGTGCGCGCGACCCGAAGCACTCGAGTCACCGCCCTCGCACTCAGCCCGAAACGCTCGACACCGCGGCCGAGCAATCGATCGGCGTCCGTCCCGTCGAGCTCGCAGACTCGTTGAAGCTTCGTCCCGTCGAGTCGCGCATTGGTGCAGCCCTGTCGCGCATGCTGTCTGGCCCTCGCCGCCATGACGCGCTCGCGAACGACGGCGGAGCACTCGGTTGGCGTCGCGCCCTGCATGTCCGTCCAGGGGAGCGCGGGAATTTCGAGCCAGAGGTCGAAGCGGTCGCGCAGGGGGCCGGAGAGACGCCGCTGATAGCGCTCGACGACCAGCGGCGGACAGCGGCACGGCCGATGAGCGCTGCCGAGAAATCCGCACGGACACGGGTTCATGGCGCCAACGAGCATGACGTTGGCGGGGAACGTCACGGAGTGGTTCGCGCGCGCGATGTGCACGAGGCCATGCTCGAGCGGTTGCCGGAGCGTCTCGAGCACCCGCCGGCTGAACTCGGGCAGCTCATCCAGGAAGAGCACGCCGCCGTGCGCCAGGCTCAGTTCGCCCGGGCGCGGCGTGCTGCCTCCGCCAACCAGCGCCACGTCCGAACACGTGTGATGAGGACTCCGGAACGGCCGGTGACGAAGGAGGCCCCCGCCGGGTGGCAACTGGCCAGCGACGGAGTGGATCGTGGTCACCGTCAACGCCTCGTCCGGATCGAGCGGCGGGAGAATGCCGGGCAGGCGACGCGCCAGCATTGTCTTGCCCGCGCCAGGCGGACCTGCGAACAACAGATGGTGGGCGCCGGCGGCGGCGACCTCGAGCGCCCGGCGTCCCACGAGTTGTCCACGAACTTCACCGAGATCCTCGACGTGTCGCGTGTCCGCCGACGCGGTCGCTGGCGCCGGAGGCGTCGCCATCGGATCGGGCGACACGAGCACGCGGGCCGCCTCCATGAGCGAGCCGACCGGGAAGAGCTTCAGCGCATGGACCACCGACGCCTCGTGCACGTTGGCGCGCGGGAACACGAGCGCGCCCGTCGTGTCGCGCGCGGCGACCGCGATCGGCAGCAGGCCCCGCATGGGCGGAACACTGCCGTCGAGCGACACGCCGCCGACGATCGTGAAGCGCGACTCTTCGCGGTGGGGGAGCGCCCCCGAGGCCGCCAGGATGCCGAGTGCAATCGGCAAATCGAACGCCGCGCCAATCTTGCGCACGTCGGCGGGCGCGAGACTGACGGTCACCCGGTCCGGCGGAAAAGGAAATCCGGCGTTGCGAATAGCGGTCCGGACGCGGTCACGGCTCTCCCGGACCGTCGTGTCCGGCAGCCCGACCATGGTCATGCCCGGCAATCCCGGCGAGACGTCCACTTCAACGGAAACCGGAACCGCGTGGATGCCGAACACGGCAGCCGCACGCAAGCGCGCGAGCATGCGGCCTACGCGCGCAAGAAGCCTGCCGCCGGCGTGGACCGTGTCTGAGTGAATGTCTCTCGACGCCGTGGCAGTTTCTGCCACGGCCAGATTGCGGAAAATCCTACTGTCGAACGGTCAGCCGGTCGCCGACGTTGATGTTGTCGGACCGAAGGCGATTGAGGCGCTTGATCACATCCACGGTCGTGTCGAACTGGCGCGCGATTCTGAAGAGGGTGTCGCCCCGCCGCACACGGTAGGTCAGCGGGCCCGAGGCTTCCGTGGTCGCGACCGGCGCGGCGGCCGCGCGAGCAGTCGTCGCTGAAGGCAGGGCGTTTGTCGTGCGCTGCGGAATCATCAGCGACTGGTTGAGCCGAATGCGCGAACGCGGCGTGAGATCGTTGGCCAGCCGCAATTCAGCCTGCGTGATCTTGTGCCGGCGGGAGATGGTCGCGATCGTCTCGCCGCGCTTGACGGTGTGGAAGGTGAACTGAACGAACAACGACGAGTCGATGGTCGCGAGCCGGGCGCGCAGTGTCGGCGCGGTGCCGAGGGGCACCTTCAGCTCGTGCTCTCCCATCGGGGTCGTCGTGCGTCGAAGCTCGGGATTGAGCGTCACGCAACTCGTCCACCGAGACGTTGATCCACTCCGCGACGATCTTGAGGTCGAGTGCGTTCGGCACGGTGACCCGCTCGTAGGCCAGCCGGTTCGCCGTGCCGACCTCGAAGCCGTAGAGCGTCGGATTCTTCGCCACGATCATCGCGGCCATGATCATCGGCACGTACTCGCGCGTTTCGCGCGGGAGGAAACGTGTACCGGCGGTCAGCTTCCAGTAGTCGCTCGTCCGCGCACGCCGGATGGCGCCCTGGACGCGGCCGGGGCCGGAGTTGTACGCCGCGAGCGCCAGGTTCCAATCCTCGTCGAAGAACGCGTACAGGGACTTGAGGTACCTGGCCGCGGCCACCGTGGCCTTCTCGGGATCGGCGCGTTCGTCAACGAACCACGTCTGCCGCAGTCCGTATTCGACGCCGGTTCCCGGCATGAACTGCCACATGCCGCGGGCACGCGCGCGTGACAACGCCGTGGACTTGAACGCGCTCTCGATAAGGGGCACGTACGCGAGGTCAGGCAGGCACGCCTTCGGCCGCGAACACCTCGCGGATCATCGGCAGGTAGCGAAGGCTGCGGTCGAGACCAGCCGCCATGAAGTCGTGCAGCCGTCCCTGGAAGAGCTCGACATACGACAGCACTTTCTCGCTGGCTGGAATGTCCAGATCGAACTCGGTCCGCTCGAGGTCGAGCACGACGGTTTCCGCCGTGGTCGCCGCCGGCTTCGGCGGCTCGAACATGGCTTCGTTCAGCAGCTCATCGATCGCCGCCGGCTCCGAGCGTGTCTCGGTGAAGCCGTCGCCTTCCCGAAGGGCTTGAACGTCGAGTGCGCTGACTCGGTCGAGCAATCGCTCGAACTGGGCGGCGAGCCGGGGATTGGCGCGCGCGCCATCCGGCAACGCCAGCATGGCATCGACGGCCGCGTCGAACTGCTCGCGCGCCGCGACCAGGCGCCCGGCGGCCAGTTCCCGCTCGCCAGCGGCGAAGGCGTTCTCGACGCGAACGATGATCGCGGCGATCGGATCGGGCGCCAGTGGAACTTCAGAGCCGGACGTGTCGAACGATCGGCAGAACAGGAAGGGAAGGCGGAGGTGCCGCGGTTACAGCCGGCGGCTTGTGCGACGAGCACCCGACGAGCAGGCCAGCGAAGGTAACGACCAGCAGTCGGGGCGATAGTCGTCATCGTGTTTACGGCCGCGTGCTCCAGACGCCTGCAGTGCAAGTCACAGGCCACACGGTAACATCCCCTTGCGGAGCGGTCAATCTGTAAGTGCCTGCGTTTGTTGTACTAGCGGCGGTGTGAGCCATGTCAAAACTGAAAGTCTTATCGGCTCGAATCAGGCCCGGGGCCAGCTCGCGAGCACGAAAATTCGGCGGGCCTCTCCCAGGTCGCGGGCCGATGGCGTGATGATCGTCCGCTCGCCGACGAGAATCTTCCGGCCCGCCTTCAGCGCCTCCTTCACGTCGTCCTCGCAGACAAACGCGGCCACCGCCTGCGAGTCAGACACCGGCGGCGTGGCAACCGGAGCCGCACTCGCTGGACCAGCAAGAAAGGACGCGACCTGTTGCCTCATCGCGGACGCGTCCACCTCGTGCGTCGAAGGAAGGACGGCGACCTTTGGCAGCGGCGCTCGCGCCGGCGCATCGAGCGACCGACCGGTCGTCGCGGCGTTCACAGGTCGCAGTTCATACGCGAGCCGCTTGATGTTCAGCAGATGCCTCGGGCCGATGTTGTCCGACGTGATGTTGCCGCCGTAGCCACCGCACCCCAGCGTCATCGCGGGATCCAGTCCCGTCGTCATCCCCACGGACCCATGCGTCGTCGGCGTGTTGACGACGATCCTGAACGCCGGCTTCTTGAGGCCGAACTCGAGAATGACGTCCTCGTTCCTCGAGTGGATGGACATCGTGTGTCCCATCCCGCCGTAGCGCAGGATCTGGATACAGCGCTCGCACCCCTCGCGCCAGTCCGCGACGACGTAGTAGGAGAGCACCGGGCACAGCTTCTCGATTGACAACGGGTAGTCGCGACCGACGCCGGCCAGCTCGGCAATCAGCACTCGCGTGGACGGCGGAACCGCGATGCCGACCTTGCTGGCGATCTCGAGCGCCGACTTGCCGACGAGCGACGGATTCGGCAGTCGTTGAGGCGTCACGAGCGCCGCCGCGAGCCGATCCGCGTCGGGCCGCGAGAGAAAGTGCGGCGCCTTGCCGCGCGAACTCGCGCTTCACCTCGTCGGCGACCGCGCCATCGACGACGACGGAGTTCGGCGACGAGCAGAGCAGGCCGTTGTCGAAGCTCTTGCCGACGATCACGTCGGCCACGGCCTTCGGCAGATCGGCCGTCCGTTCGATGAAGCACGGCGCGTTGCCCGGACCGACGCCGTAGGCCGGCTTGCCGGCGCTGTAGGCCGCTCGCACCAGACCCATGCCGCCCGTGGCGAGAATCACCGCCACCGCACGATGCTTCATCAGCTCCTGCGTGCCTTCAAGCGTGACCGTCTGCATCCAGCTGATGGAGCCAGCGAGGCGCGCCGGCCGCCGCCGCGGCTTCGCACATCACCTCAGCGACGCGTGTAATGCATCGCACCGCCGATGGGTGCGGACTGATGACGATCGGGCAGCGTGCCTTCAACGCGATCAGGATCTTGTAGATCGCGGTGGACGTCGGGTTGGTCGAAGGCACGATGGCCGCGACCACGCCGAACGGCTCGGCGATCTCGACAATCTTGCGGGATTCGTCGCGGCCGACGACTCCCACGGTCCGCAGGGGACGGATGAACCGATAGACCCGGTCCGACGAGAACAGGTTCTTCTGGACCTTGTCGGCGACGACGCCGAAGCCGGTTTCCTCGACCGCCAGGCGCGCGAATTCCTCGGCCCGTGATCGCGTCGCTTCAGCCATCCGATCGACGATGGCGTCGATCCGTTCCTGCGAGAACTCGGCGAGCACGGGCGCCGCAGCCTTGGCCGCTTCCGCCAGCCGACGGGCTTCTTGTACGGAGACGAGGTCCTTGTCTTTTCCGGGCTCGGTCGACAGGCGATTGGTCGAAGCCGCGGTCTCGGCCATTGGCGTCGTGCGGCGTGGTCCGTCTTAGGTGGTCGTGCGCGACGCGTGCGGCAGTACGCGCTCGACCTCGGCGTGCGGCCGCGGGATGACGTGGACCGAGACGAGCTCACCGACGCGCCGTGCGGCGGCGGCGCCGGCGTCGGTCGCGGCCTTGATCGCGCCGACGTCACCGCGCGCGAGCACCGTCACGTATCCCGCGCCGATGTACTCCTTGCCGATCAGCGCCACGTTGGCGGTCTTCACCATCGCATCGGCGGCTTCGATCGCGCCGATGAGGCCCCGCGTTTCAATCATGCCGAGTGCGTCCGCAGACATGTGGATTGGAGGATCGAAAAACGCCGCAAGGCTAACATATTGAACAGCATGCGGCAATACAGTACGATGCGGGATTGTGACGGCGTCCTCACGACATGCTGTTCAGATCATCGCCGGGCTCGCGATCGCGTCTGACGTCGATTGCCTGCGACCGAGGCACACCGCCGCCGCCCATCGCGTCGGCCTCGCTCTCGATCGGCAAGCCGCGACTGCCGCTCGGCGCGCCCGGTTGACATCACGTATCGCTTCGAACTTCTTCCGTCGGCGTCGATCAACGGTGACTACCGCGTCCTCGTCCATGTGAAGAACGCGTCGGGCGACGTGCTCTGGCAGGACGATCACGATCCGCCGCAGGCGACGTCAACCTGGAAGCCCGGCCAGGCCGTCGAGTACACGCGCACCCGGTTCGTGCCGGTCGTTCCGTACCTCGGAGACGCGACCATCGAAGTCGGTCTCTACCGAGAGGACGAACGGCTGCCGCTCCAGGGGCCGAACCCCCCGTCAGAAGCCGAGGCATTCTCCAAGTCGTACAAGCTCGGCACGCTGCACCTGCTGCCCACGTCTGAAAGCGTCTTCGTCATCTACAAGACCGGCTGGCATCCGGACGAGTTCTCGCCCGACAACCCGTCGATTTCCTGGAAGTGGATGCAGAAAACGGGCGTCCTGTCGGTCCGCAATCCGCGCAAGGACGTCACGCTGTTTCTCGAGTACGACGCGCGGCCCGATCTGTTCGCTGACGGTCCACAGCACGTCACGATTACCGTCGGCGACCAGCCCGTCACGACATTCGCGGCCGACTCTCTCCCGCCCGCGCTGGTCCGGTTGCCCATCAGCGCGGCCCAGTTGGGCGCAGCGGATATGACCGACATCCGCATCGACCTCGACAAGACGTTCGTGCCCGCCAAGCTGCCGGCCGGTGGCAAGGACGCCCGTGAGTTAGGCATGCGGGTCTATCACGTATTCGTGGAGGAACGATAAGTAGGGCAGAGGACATCCCAGTTGATTGGGCGCGGGTGCACGCCGTCGCACGTACGGAGGCTCAGCCTGGCCGGTGTGATGGCGGCCGCGCTGCTGCCGGCACCGGCTTCCGCCGAGATTGTCCGTCTTCACCAACGGCCGCGACCCTGGCCGTGAGCGCGGCCCGATTCGACGGCGAGTCGGTCGTGCTGTCGATGCCGGGCGGCGGTGAAATCCGCGTCGCTCGCGAGCTCGTCCAGGAACTGATTCTCGACAAGGCGGCTCTGGCCAGGAGCGTGGCCAGCCGCGCGCTCTCCGAGTCACCCTCGGCACCACAGCCTCAACTCGACCGGCCGGCCATCCGCAGACTGGTCGATCAGGTTGCCGAACGCGTGGGCCTGGACCGCAAGCTGGCCCACGCCGTCGTCGACACCGAGTCGAACTACCAGCCGCTCGCGATCTCGCCACGGGGCGCCGTGGGGTTGATGCAGATCATGCCGGCGCTCGTCCGGCAGTACGGGTTCGACGACCCGTTCGACCCGACCCACAACCTCGAGGCCGGCATGAAGCACCTTCGGGCGCTGTTGCAGAGATTTGACATCCGGCGCGCGCTGGCGGCCTACAACGCCGGCGAGGGCGCTGTCACGCGATACGGCGGCGTGCCGCCATATCGCGAGACCCAGGACTACGTTCGACGCATCCTGGCGGCCATTCGATAAGCCTGGACGATTCGACGGGAGCAAGCCACTTCGTCCGTCGAGGGGTCTAAAGGCCCAGACGCGGGCCTGGTATTCTGGGGCGGACCGGGATTGGCGCTCGGGAGGCGCCTCTATCGCGTGGAATTTCGCTGTCGCGTGGCCACCGCAACGGGCCACATCTCTGAATCGACGTACAGCGCCGAGAGCGAAGCGCAGCTGCGTCACGAGCTCGAGCAGAAAGGCCTCTATCTGCTCTCGGTTCGTGGTGGCGTCAGCCTGGGCCGCATGCGGATGGCCGTGCCGCGTCGGCACAAGGTGCCGAGTTCCGATTTCATCATCTTCAATCAGGAGCTGGCCACGCTGCTCAAGGCCGGTTTGCCGCTCGTGCAGTCGCTCGACATCCTCCGCAGGCGTGTGCCGAATCCGACGCTTCGTGCGGCGCTCGACGACGTGCACGGTCGGGTTCGCTCCGGCTCGTCGCTGTCGGACGCCATGGATGCACAGCAGCTGTTCTCGGGCGTGTACACGGCGTCGCTCATGGCGGGCGAGAAGAGCGGCAGTCTCGAGCAGGTGATCCGACGCTACGTCCAGCACATGAAGGTGCTGGCCTCGGTGCGTTCGCACGTCGTCTCCGCGCTGATCTATCCGGTCGTGCTCGTCGCGCTCTCGATCGTGGTCATCGGCCTCATCGTGTTCCAGGTCGTGCCCGAGTTCGCGGACTTCTACGCGCAGTACGGGGCGGCCGCCGAACTGCCGCTCTCCACGCGCGTCGTCGTGGCCATCTCCACCAACCTCGTCAAGAGCGGGAGCGTCATCATCCTGGCGGTCGCGGCGGCCGTCGTCGGGATCATGCTGGTGGTGCGACAGCCCGCGCAGCGGCGGCGGCTTCACGCCCTGACGCTGCGGCTGCCGTATTTCGGGCCGCTGGCGCGGCGGTTCGCAACCGCCCAGGTGTCACGCACGATGGCCACGCTCCTCACGGGCGGCATTCCGCTCGTCAACGCGCTCGATATCGCCGCGCGCGCGACCGGCAATCGATCGATCGGCGACCACCTGTCGGTCGTTGCGGCGCAAGTCCGCCAGGGACGCAGCCTGGCGCAGTCGCTCACCGACGGCGGCATGTTTCCGCACATTGCGGTCGAGATGGTCGAAGTCGGTGAGTCCACCGGCGCGATGGCCGACATGCTGAACAGCGTGGCGGACTTCTACGACGAGGAAAACGAGACGAGTCTGACGCGCTTCTCGAATCTCATCCAGCCCATCCTGCTCGATCGTGATGGGCATCGTCATTGCGGGACTCCTGCTGTCGCTGTACATGCCGCTGTTCCAATTGAGCTCGCTCACCACCTGATATGGCCGAAACTCTGCCCACCATCACGCGCGTGCCGCCGAACCCCTCGGCGACGGCCGACTCGATCGACAACCACGAAGTCGAAGCCCGCCGTCTCGCCGAGCGCTACGAGCTCGAGTTCGTCGACCTCGAGCACTTTCACATCGACCACGCGCTGTTCCGCAGCATTCCCGCGGACCTGATGCTCCGGTACGGATTCGTGCCGTATCGGCGCGACGGCCAGACGCTGCTGATCGTGGTGTCAGACCCCCGGGACCTTCAGACGATCGACGAGGTCGGCGTCCAGCTCGGCACGGCAATCCGCGTCTGTGTCGGAACGGCGTCCGCGATTCAGGCCATCCTGAAGAAGAGCGAAAGCTCCCAACGGGTCCTCGAGGAAGCGACCGAAGGCTTCCAGATGACGATTCTCCGCGAGGAGGACCTCTCTGATGAGAACCTGACGGTCGAGAAGCTCACCGGCGACGCGAGCCCGGTCATCCGGCTCGTGGATTCCATGGTCTTCACGGCCCTGCAGCGGCGCGCCTCCGACATCCACATCGAAACGCAGGACGACGCCGTCAGCGTGAAGTACCGCATCGACGGTGTGCTGCAGCCGGCCATGAAGGCCATCGACAAGCGGCATCACAGCACGATCATCTCGCGCATCAAGGTCATGGCCGAACTGGACATTGCCGAGAAGCGCGTCCCGCAAGATGGCCGGTTCAGGCTGCGCGTCCGCGGCAAGACGATCGACTTCCGCGTGTCCATCATGCCGAGCGTGCACGGCGAGGACGCCGTCATCCGCATTCTCGACAAGGAGTCGATGAGCGAGCAGTTCACGGAGCTGCGTCTCGACATCCTGGGCTTTCCGGAGGAGGAGTTGCGGCGGTTCCGGAAGTACATCCGGGAGCCGTACGGCATGGTGCTCGTGACGGGCCCGACCGGCAGCGGTAAGACGACGACGCTCTACGCCGCGCTGTCCGAGATCAAATCCGTCGAGGACAAGATCATCACGATCGAGGACCCGGTCGAGTATCAGCTGAAGGGCATCACGCAGATTCCCATCAACGAAAAGAAGGGCCTGACGTTCGCCCGCGGCCTGCGTTCGATTCTCCGCCATGACCCGGACAAGATCATGGTGGGCGAGATCCGCGACCCTGAGACCGCGCAGATCGCCATTCAATCGGCGCTCACCGGCCACCTGGTCTTCACGACCGTCCATGCCAACAACGTCATCGATGTGCTCGGCCGGTTCCTCAACATGGGCGTCGAGGCCTATCAGTTCATTGCCGCGCTGAATTGCGTGCTCGCGCAGCGGCTGGTCCGGCAGATCTGCCGGCACTGCAAGCGCGAGGCGTTGGTGACGCCGGAGTTGCTTGCCGAAGCGGCGATTCCGCCGGATGTCGCGAGACGCCACACGTTCTACGAGGGCGCGGGCTGCATCGAGTGTGGCGGCACCGGCTTCAAAGGACGCACGGCCATCTGCGAGCTGATGGACCTGACGGACCGCATCCGTGACATGATTCTCGAGCGTCGGCCCACGTCTGAAATCAAGCGCGCGGCCCGGGAGGACGGCATGACGTTCCTGCGCGAGTGCGCGGTCCGGCGTGTGTTCGACGGGGTCACCACACTGCGCGAGATCAACAAAGTGACGTTCGTCGAGTGACATGGCGGCACGCACCCCCAACTGGCTCGCGCCCGCGCCGCCCACCGTCGCCATTGAAATCGCCAGCCGCCGCGTGACGGCGGTCAGCGTCCATCAGTCCGCCGCCGGACCCATCGTGTCGGGTCAGGCGACTGAGCTTCTGCCCGAGGGCGCCGTCGTCCCGGCGCTCGCGAGCGGCAATATTCGCCTGCCCGAGGCCGTGGTCGAGGCGCTCGGCAGGGCGCTCGACCGCGCCGGACTCCGCTCGGCCCGGAAGGCCGCGCTCGTGATCCCCGACAGCACCGCGCGGGTGTCGCTGCTGTCCTTTGATGCCGTCCCGCCGCGACCTGACGACCTCGATCGCTTCATGCGGTGGCAGCTGAAGAAATCGACGCCGTTCGCCATCGAAGAGGCTCAGGTGAGCTACTTTCCCATCGGCGGATCGGGCCGGCCGGTCATGATGGCCGGCGTCGTGTCGCGCCGGGACGTCGTGGCGGAATACGAAGCAGTCGCGGCCGCGGCTGGCGTCCACGCGGGGATCGTCGACCTGGCAAGCTTCAACGTGATGAACGCGATCGTCGGCGTGGGTGGGGAAGTCGCCGGAGACTGGCTCCTCGTGCACCTGGCGGCGGAGGCCACGTCGCTGGCCATCCTCCGCGGGGACCAGCTCATGTTCTACCGGCACCGCACGGCCGTGGACGAGGAGTCGCTCGGCGCGCTCGTCCACCAGACGGCGATGTACCACGAGGATCGGCTCGGCGGCGGCGGATTCGCGCGAGTCTGGCTGTCGGGCGGTGGCGCGGGAACCGACGCCGCGCGTGCGGAAGTCAGCGCACGACTGAACGTGTCGGTCGGGACGTTCGACATTGCCAGCGCGGCCGGCGTCGGTGACCGAGCGGCTCGACTGACCTCGCGGACACCCTGGCGGCACCGGTCGGCATCCTGATTCGCGAGCGGGCCGCCTGATGCTGAAGGGCAATCTCGCGACCCGCCCGTTCTACAGCGAGCGCCTCGCGAGCCTCGCGATCGGCGCGGTTGCCCTCGGTGCGCTCGTCCTCACGGTCTACAACGGTCTCGAGCTCACCGCTCGCTCCTCGGAGCGCCGCGAGCTGCGTGGGCGAATCGAGAGGGAGCTGGCCGACGCCGCCTCCGTTCGCGCGGCGACGACCGAGCTTCAGCGGACTGTGGATCGCACGACACTCGCACGCCTCGCGGCGTCGACCGGCGAGGCCAACGATGTCATCGGCCAGCGGACGTTTTCGTGGACCGAGTTCTTCGGGTTGATTGAGAAGACACTCCCGATTGACGTGCGACTCGTCACGGTCTCTCCGCGCGTCGAGCGAGGCGTGTTCAAGGTCTCGATGTCGGTGGTGGCGCGGGATCTCGCGGACGTGTCCGGGTTCGTGGACGCTCTGCTGCAGACTGGCCGGTTTTATGACGCGGCGACGGTCGACATGCAGCGTCGCGAGGACGGCTCGCTCAATGCCAAGGTTGACGCCGCGTACCTCTCGCCTGCGGCCGCAAAGCCGGCGGCAGCCAGAACAATCCCGGCTGGAGCGACCCGATGACGCTGGCGCAGCTCGCACGCCGCATCTTCGATGAGCGCAAGGCCATCCTCCTTCCGCTTGTCGTCGTGGTGGTTGCCAACGTCGCGGTCCTCGTGTTGGGAGTCCTTCCGCTCCGGACGGCCGTCGCGATGGCCGAGTCGGACGCCACCCAGGCCACGCTCCAGCTCGGCGAAGCGCGCCGCCAGCAGCGAGACGCCGAGCAGGCCCGCGCCAGTAGAGAGACCGCTGACAACGACCTCCGCCGGTTCTACCACGAGGTGCTGCCGCGCGACCTGACCACGGCCCAGAAGACGCTCAACCTGTGGGTCACTGAAGCCGCACGCGACGCCGGGCTCGAGTTCCAGGGCTCCCAGTTCGATTGGGGCGAAGTCCGGGACAGCGCCTTATCGCGTGCATTCTCGCGGATCACCCTGCAGGGCAGTTATCCCAGCATTCGCCGATTCCTGCACGCCGTGGAAACCGCCGAAGAGTTCGTCGTGGTCGAAAGCGTCGAGCTCGTGCAGCAAGCGAATCAGGGCGCCGCCAGCGGGGCGCTCGAGGTCTCGCTCGTCGTGTCGACGTACTTTTTGACGAAGCCCACGTCATGAAGCTGCTCCCTCCGCCCGGCCCGGAGCGCCGCCGGCAGTTGGGCCGGCTCGGGATCGTCCTGCTCGGACTCGTCATCGTGGCGTGGTATCAGTGGCCACAGGCTGCGCCCGTCGCGCCGACGTCAAACGTTCCGACGGGCCGGCCCCAGCCGTCGACTCAGGCCTACACCCTGCCCGAACCGGTCGAGCTGGGGGACCTCGAGCAGGCGCCGCCGGCAGCGGAGATTGGGCGCAATCCGTTCAGTTTCGGAATGCTGCCCGCGCCGGCACAGCCGGTGGTGCGGTTCACACCGCCGGTCACTTCGATTGCTGAGACGCCGGCGCCTCCTCCGGGCCCCCCGCCCATCAGCCTCAGGCTCGCCGGGTTGATGGTCGGTCCCGGAACGAAGCGGACGATGGCGACGTTGAAGGACCCGGCAAGCGGCGCCCTTTTTCACGCATTCGAGGGCGATATCGTGGACGGCCGCTACCGGCTGGTGAAAGTGGGGGAACAGTCCGTGGTCGTATCCTACGTTGACGGATCCGGTATTCGGACGTTGGGACTGGGGAATTGACCTCGCATGGTCGAGAAGACGGGAGATCGATCGAACCCGTCACAGGGGAAGGAACGTTGACCTGCTGATGATGCCATCCCGATGGACCGCGGTAGCTCTGGCCCTCCTCGTCGCCGCAGGGTGTGCGACGACCGGGCGGACGATCAGTAGTGCCGAGTCAGCTGTGCAAAGCGGCGACTACGACACGGCCGTGGCGCTTGTACCGGCAGGCTCTCGCCAAGGAGCCCGAGAAAATCGAGCTGCGGATCGCGCTCGAGCGGACCACCCGCACGGCGGCCAACGACCACGTCAGACGTGCCCGGGAGTTCGAGGCTCAGGACCAACTGACCGGTGCGCTCGCTGAATACCGCCTCGCAGCGGACCTCGACCCCACGAGCACTGTCGCCACGACGAAGGCGCTCGAGCTCCAGCGGCGACTGCGCGAACTGTCCGACGCCTCCCGGCCGCAGACATCCATCGATACGCTCCGGCAACAGGCGTCTCAGACTTCGCCGGTGCCGCGCATCGATCCTCGACTTCAGGTTCCCGAACTGCGATCCACGGCCGCGGTCCGCGATCTGCTGACGACGATCTCGAACTTGACCGGCATCAACATCACGTACGACTCGCCGCTCTTGACGTCCCAGGCGCTCAACCAGCCGTACTTCGGTCGACACCCGTCAGATGTCGCTCGAGGACGTCTTGACGCAGGTCATGCAGGCGAACAGTCTCACGTTCAAGGTCATCAACCCGCAGACGATCTTCGTGTATCAGGACAACGTTCCGAATCGTCAGAAGTACGAGGACCAGTACACGCAGACGTTCTACATCTCGCACGTCGATCCGCAGGCGGATCTGCTGCCGATTCTGCAGCAACTGCTCATCACCGGCGCGCCGGTGCCGCCGCGTGTCAGCGTCAACAAGTCCGCCAATGCCATCGTCGTGCGGGCGACGGCGCCCATGATGCAGCAGATCGAGCACCTGATCCGGGCCAATGACCGGCCGCGGCCCGAAGTCATGATCGAAGCCGAAGTGCTCGAGGTGAACCGGTCGTTCATCCGTAAGCTCGGTCTGGACCTCAGCCAGTTCGCGCTCGGCGTGACATTTTCGCCCGAGCTGGCTCCACCGAACACCGGTGGCGTGCCCGATGCGTTTCCCGCAATGCCACCCCCGTTCAACGCGAACACCATCTCGCGCGGCGTGAGTCCTGCGGACTTTTACATCACATCGCCGACGGCGCTCATACGACTGCTGGAGTCGAACTCGACGACGAGGGTCCTGGCCAAACCGCAAAGTCGTGGTCGCGACGGCCAGCAGATGACGCTGAGCCTCGGCGACAGCATCCCGATTCCGCAGACGACGTTCAATTCCGTCGCCGCCGGCGGCGTGGCGAACGTTCCCACGACGTCGGTGACCTACCAGGAAGTCGGCATCAATTTGCAATTCACGCCGCGGGTGACCTATCAGGACGAGATCATCCTGGACAGTCTCGTGCTCGAGAAGAGCGGCCTCGGCAACAACCTGCTCGTGGCTGGACAGTTGTTTCCGACGATTGTCCGTCGCCGGTCACAGGGATCGATCCGGCTGCGTGACGGCGAGTCAAACGTCCTGGCGGGGTTGCTGAGGGACGACGACCGCAAGACGTTGCGAGGATTGCCCGGCATCTCCAGCATCCCGCTCCTGCGAACCCTGTTCGGCAGCACCGACGATCAGGTCGACCAGACCGACATCATCATGATCATCACGCCGCACATCGTGCGCGGGCATGAGCTCACGCCCGATGACCTGCGGCCACAGTACGTGGGGGCCGGTCAGAGTGTGGGTGGTCCGACGCCACCGCTGATTTCACCGGATGCGATTGCCGGCGCGGCGTCCTCGGTGCCGGGGCCGGCCGTGTTGTCGCCTGGACGCCCCCTGCAGCCGTCCGGAGCTGCTGCCGTGACCGTCGCGCCGTTCCCGTCACCACCCGGCCCGGAGGTTCCGCCAGTCTCCTCCCGCGCACCCGGTGTCGTGCCCATCGAAGCTGTGCCACCTTCCGCGCCGGCACCCGCCGTGCCGGAGAACCGCGTGAGAATCGCGTTGACCGCGCCCACATTGTCGGCGGACGGGACGCTGGCCGCGGGCGGGGGACCGCACACGGTGCCCATCACGATCTCCGGCGCGCCGCCGCTCTCGGCAATTGCCCTGACCATCACCTACAACCCGGCCGTGCTTCGCACGCCGACGGTCACGCAGGGGTCGTTCATGTCGCAGGGGGGCGCCGTGCCGACGTTCGCGCCGCAGGTGGACCCGAACGGCGGCCGGATCGATCTGGCATTCGTGCGGCCCTCAGGGCAGGCCACCGTGTCGGGCACCGGACTGCTGGGCGCGATCGCATTCGTCGCGGGCACGCCGGGCATGACCGACGTCACGATCACGGGCATCGCGACGGCGGCTTCCGGCCAGTCCGTGCCGATCGAGTTCACGAACATTCGCCTCGTCGTGAAGTAAGCCGTGAAGTAACCGAGGATGCGGTGATGCGAGCCTGGCTCGGGCGTAATGCACCCGGCTACACCTTCATCGAGTTGATCATCGCGACGGCGGTCATGATGATTCTCGCCTCCGCCGCGCTGCCGCTGGCGCGCGTGTCCATTCGTCGCCAGAAAGAGACCTACCTGCGGACGGAACTGCGGTCGATGCGTACGGCGATCGACAAATTCAAGGATCTGGCCGACACGGGAGGCATTGCGGCGACGGCGTTGCGCCTCGGCTGCGAAAACTATCCGCCGAGCCTCGAGGCTCTTGTCGAGGGCGTACCGCGTTCGAACGACGCCAGCAGCCGTCCGGTGAAGTTCCTGCGGCGAGTTCCGCTCGATCCGATTACCGGCCGGGCGGATTGGGGTCTGCGCGCCTACTCTGATCCGCCGGACGCGACCACGTGGAGCGGTCAATGCGTGTTCGACGTGTATTCCAAGGCGCCAGGCCGCGCGCTCGACGGCACGCGGTACCGCGACTGGTAGTCATGCGGCGACGCCAACTCACACGCTGCGAGGACGCCGGCTGGACGCTGATCGAGCTTCTGGTCGTCCTCTCGATCATCCTGATTCTCGCGGGAATGGCCCTCACGCAGTACCGCAACTCGGTCCAGTACGCGAAGGAAGCGGCGCTTCGAAGCGATCTCTACCTCATGAGGGACGCGATCGACCAGTACTACGCAGACAAGGGCAAGTATCCCGAAACACTCGATGCGCTCGTGTCCGAGCGCTACCTGCGTGCGATTCCGCGCGACCCCATCACGGCATCGACCGACACGTGGCAGACCGAGCAGGCCGAACGCGACGCTGGTTCCGTGGCCTCTCAGGCGGGCATCATCAACGTGAAAAGCGGAGCACCGGACACCGCGCTCGACGGCAGCCGGTACGGCGAGTGGTAGGCGGACTCAGCGCGCGCTTGGGATCGCGTCCGCGGAACGATCACGACAACGGTGCCGGTGAGGGCTGTGGCCGAACCGCCGCTCGTGGCCGTCACGGTCGCCGTTTCGGTCGTCGAAAGACAGTCGTGGCCATCGCCCTGATCGTTGGTGAGGTCGGACGTTGGCTTCACGGAGCCCTTGCGTGGTCGAGAAACTGACGAGGACCGAGGGCACGGCGTTGCCTTGCTGGTCTTCGACCCGAGCTCGCGATATTCGAAGTGCCCCCGCCAATCGGCAACGTCTGTGGAGTGGCGGTCACGACGATCCGCGTGGCCGTCGCGGCGCCGATGTCGACTTCGATGGTCGACGTGGCGCCGCCGGAAGTCGCCCGCACGACCGCCGTGCCGGACACTCCGCTCCCGACCAGCCGCGCCGTGGCCCGGCCAGACGGTCGTGCGTGCGTCAGCCGGCTCAATCCGGCCGAGCGTCGTCGTAAAGAACACTTCGGTGCCGTTGTGAACGGGCGTGCCGCACCCGGGACGACTGTGCCCGGCTCTTCGTCCGACCCGGCACCCTGTGCCCCTTCGATCACGAACGCCGTGATGTCGGAAGCGCCGTTGGCGGGGATTTGGCCAGGAGATGCGACCAGCGTGATCGCGGAGCCGGACGGAGCCGTCAAAGGTGCCCGGTCGCACGACCCGGCCGCCGAGTCCGCCGAGCATCAGGACGCCAAGAAACGCGCCCTTCGCGGTGAGGAACGCCGGCAAGACGATGGTCAACCATTCGGGCCGATAAGGATAGTACGTTCATGTATTTAGCCGGTCAAGGCGCGCGTGGACAGCCGACTCCGCCAGTCCAGAAGTTGGACGACGGCGGCTACATCATGGTCGTCCTTCTTATCGGCATTGCGGTCTCCGCAGTTTGGATGGGGGCGATGTTGCCGGCCTGGCGACAGCAGACGGTCCGTCAGAAGGAGGCCGAGCTCATCTTCCGCGGCGAGGAGTACGCCCGGGCCATCGCCCTCTACTGGCGGAAGAACAATCAGACGCTGCCGCCGAGCTTCGATGTCCTGGTATCGCAGCGTTACCTGCGCAAGAAATACCTCGACCCCATGACGAACAGGGAGTTCCTGGCCGTTGGCGGAGTCGGGCCGGGATTCGACGTCGCCGTCAGCCGGAGGCCGGGCAGCCTGGGCCTGGAGCCGCAGCCCGGCGGCCAGAACCCGTTCGGCGCGCGCGCCGGGATCTCCGGCGTGCGGAGCACGAGCACCGCGACGTCCATCGTCGTGTATCGGGGCCAGACGTCGTACTCGCAGTTTCCGTTCGACTACATCGTCGCGCTCCAGCGCATGGGAGCCGGCTCGCCACAGCCTGGTGGAGATCCCGGAGGTGGGCGCGGCGGCTTTCGCCGCGGGGGCGTTCGACCGCCGATTCGGCGCGACGAAGTCGCCCCGTCCGGTCCCGGAACGAGGCCGAGTCGGTCAGCCCGGGGCCCGGCCGTGGGATCAGCGAGGGCAGGGGCCTGCCCATGGCACCGGGCCGCGGCCGATAGCCGCACCTCAGCGCCCGGCGTCGAACGTCGTCACGATCGCATCGTGGACGCGCGGGCGAAGCGAAAGATGCGCGTCGTTCGTCCGCGTCGGATGGATCCGGTTCGTCGAGCAGCACGACATACAGATCGCGCGCGTGATCAATCCACAGCGACGTGCCGGTAAAGCCCGTGTGTCCGATCGCGTCGGGCGGACATGAGCGCGCCACATGACGACGTCGGCCGCATCGTGTCCCAGCCAAGTGCGCGCGAGCTCGACGGCACCTGGCACTGGGCGGCGAACGTCCGCATGAGCGACGGCGTCCCCAGCCCGTCGGCTCGTGAAACGTCCGCAACACGAGCCTGGCGAAGGCGCCGACGTCGCCGGCGGTTCCGAAGAGTCCCGCGTGTCCGGCGACACCACCGAGCGCGCGCGCGTTCTCGTCGTGCACTTCGCCGCGGACCACGCGTCGCGCCCCGCGTCGTACTCCGTGGGAGCGATACGCGCGAGCGAGCGCGGGCGACGGCCTGAAGGTCGTCGTCCCGTTCCACGCCCGGCGAAGCTCGTCGAACTGCTCGTCGAGCGGCGCGCCCTCGCGCGGCTTCGAGCACGAATCCGAGCACCATGAAACCGATGTCCGAGTACACGGACGCCGCGCCGGGTGGCCGTTCCAGCGGCACGGCACGAAGCGCGGCCTCGTAGGCGGTCCGCCCGCTGGCGGACTCCCACAACCGCAGGTGCGCGGGAAAGCCGGCCGAGTGTTCGAGCAGGTGGCGGACCCGAATCTCGAGCGCGCTCGGCGTCACTCCAGCCCTCGAGGAGCGAACCGATGCCTGGTGTCGAGGCTGAGCCGATGCTTCGGCGACTCCTCGCATCACGAGCGACGTCGTCGCCATGACCTTCGTCAGCGACGCGAGATCGAAGATGGTGTCGAGGCGCGGCCGGCGGCGCGTCGGCGTCGTAGCGTGAGGCGTCCGAACGGTCTCGCGCCAGATGGGCCCGGCCGCTCGGCCCACCTCGACGACGGCGGCCGGCGTGACCGCTCGATCGATCGCGTCGGCAATCAACTGGCGCGCCGTGGAGAAGTCCACGTCAGTGCTGGCCCAGGAGCCTGCGGAGCGTGGGCTCGAGGTCCTCGCCGAGCGCGGTCCGAATGGAATCGTCGGCGGCGCGGAGCCGGCGGAGCGCTTGCGGATAGGTGACGCCGGCCTTCTTCATGACGATCGCGGCCTTCACGTTCCACCGCGCGGTGCGCAGCAGCTCGGCAGCTTCGTCCGGGATCGATGCCGGTCACGATGGCGACGATGCGGCACGCGCGATCGCGCAGCTTCTCGGACCCGGTCTGGACGTCCACCATCAGGTTGCCGTAGGTCTTGCCGACGCGGATCATCGCGATCGTCGTGAGCATGTTGAGCACCATCTTCGTGGCGGTGCCGGCCTTGAGCCGCGTGGACCCGGCGATGACCTCCGGCCCGACGGCCGGCGCGATGATCAGATCGACGAAGTTCTGCAGCTCGGTGCCCGGCCAGCACGTGACGAAGATGATGCGCGCGCCTTTCTTGCGCGCGCCGGTCAGCGCGCCGCGGACGAACTGCGTGATGCCGCTCGCCGACACGCCGATGACCACGTCGCGCTTCGACACGCGCAGCCGCGCCATGGACCGCGCGCCTTCTTCGAAGTTGTCCTCGACGCCTTCGCGCGTCTTGAACACCGCCTCCTGGCCGCCGGCCATGATGGCCTGCACGAGCTTCGGCGGCGTGCCGAACGTCAGCGGCATCTCGGCCGCCTCGAGGATGCCGAGCCGGCCGCTCGTGCCGGCGCCCGACGAGAAACACGCGGCCGCCCTTTCGCAGCGCGCTCACGATGATGTCCACGCCGTGCGCGATCCGTTCGCGCTCCTTGTGGACGGCCGACACGACCCGCCGGTCTTCCGCGCTGATCAGGTCGATGATGTCGAGCACCGGCATCGTGTCGATGCCGAGCGTGTCGGGGTTGATCTTCTCGGTCGGCAGATCCTGCCACTTGGAGTGAGACATGAGACGCCTAGCGTACGCGCACGCGCGTAGCGTCGTCAACGGCCGACCGCCGTGCGAGCCTGCGCGGACCGGGCGCGACGGTGACCCGCAACGAGCGGCTGATGCGCATGCGACGCCGGATCCGGGCGATGATGGGCCGCGCGCGTGATGCCATGCGCGGACCAGGACATCCGCCGGCGCGGAGCCGGCCGCCGCGATCGTGCGCTATCTCCGGCACCTCGACGTCGAGCGCCGCGTCGCCGCGAACACGCTGGCCGCGTACCGCCGCGACCTCGCGCGGCTCGATCGGTACGCGTCGGCGCGACGGTCTGGACGTCACCACGCTGACACGCGCCGATCTCGAGGCGTTCGTGCGCGAGACCATGGCCGAAGGGCTCGCGCCGGCCTCGACGGCGCGGCTGGTCGCGACCGTCCGCGGGTTCTTCCGTTTCCAGCGGCTCGCCGGCGATCTCGCGCAGAATCCCGCCGATGATCTCGCGGCGCCGCGCACGTTCGCCGCGCTGCCGCGCTTTCTCTCGCTCGAGGACGTGGACCGTCTGCTCGCGGCGCCCGACGTGACGACGCCGCGCGGCCTGCGCGATCGCGCGCTGATCGAGGTGCTGTACGCGACGGGCTTCGCGTGTCCGAGCTCGTCGGCCTGCGGCTCGTCCGACCTGCACCTCGAGCAGGGCTACCTTCAGTGCCTCGGCAAGGGCGGCAAGGAGCGCGTCGTGCCGCTCGGCGACGACGGCCGTCGGCTGGGTCGGCGCTACCTCGCGAGGCCCGCCGCGTCGCTGATGAAGCGCCGGGACGGCCCTGGGTGTTCGTGAACGCGCGCGGCGGCGCCCGGCTGTCGCGGATTGGCTTCTGGAAGCTCCTGAAGGCGCTACGGACGACGCGGCCGGCATCCGCGCCACCTCAGTCCGCACGTGCTCGGCACTCGTTTGCGACGCATCTGCTCGAGCGCGGCGCCGACCTGCGCGCCATCCAGATGATGCTGGGCCACGCCGACCTGTCCACGACGCAGATCTACACGCACGTGCTCGAGGCGCGGCTCGCGGCAGCGTGCTATCGACAGTCGGATGGGTTTCCAAATCCACCGACGTGGCCGTGATTGACCCGGTCGAGAGCCGTCTGGTACCGTTAGCTGTTTGGCAGGTGGACGAGGCCCCTGCCGGTAAGGAGCATGACTCGATGGCACGCGGCCGCCATCTGTTCACGTCCGAATCGGTCACCGAAGGGCATCCCGACAAGATCGCCGATCAGATTTCCGACGGCGTCCTCGACGCGATTCTCGCGCAGGATCCCGGTGGCGCGCGTCGCGTGCGAGACGCTGGTCACCACGGGCCTGGCGGTCGTCGCCGGCGAAATCACCACGAACGGATCCATTCGACGTACCAGCACATCGTGCGCGACGTGATCCGCGACGTCGGCTACACGCGCGGCAAGTACGGCTACGACGCCGATACGTGCGCGGTGCTCTCGGCGATTCACGAGCAGTCGCGCGACATCGGCCAGGGCGTGGACACCGGCGGCGCCGGCGACCAGGGCCTGATGTTCGGCTACGCCTGCCGCGAGACCGACGAGCTGATGCCGCTGCCGATCATGCTCGCGCACAAGCTCGTCCGCGGGCTGTCCGAGCGACGCCGCAGCGGGCAAGGTGGACTACCTGCGGCCGGACGGCAAGTCGCAGGTCACCGTCGAGTACGACGGCGACCGCCCGTGCGCATCGACGCGATCGTGCTGTCGACGCAGCACAGCCGAGAAGGTCGACGCAGGAGCACATCAAGGACGACCTGACCTGCGCGCGTCATCAAGGAGCGTCGATTCCCGGCCGCGATGATGGACAAGAACACGAAGATCTACGTCAACCCGACCGGACGCTTCGTCATCGGCGGTCCGCACGGCGACGCCGGCGTCACCGGCCGCAAGATCATCGTCGACACCTACGGCGGCTACGCGCCGCACGGCGGCGGCGCGTTCTCGGGCAAGGATCCGACGAAGGTGGACCGGTCGGCCTGCTACATGGCGCGCTACATCGCGAAGAACGTCGTCGCGGCCGGCCTCGCCGATCGCGCGATGGTGCAGCTGGCGTACGCGATCGGCGTCGCCGATCCCGTCTCGGTGCTCGTCGACACGCAGGGCACCGGCAAGGTCTCGGACGAGAAGATGACCGAGCTCGTGCGCGCGCACTTCAAGCTGACGCCGAGCGGCATCATCGAGGCGCTCGATCTGCGCCGGCCGATCTACCGCAAGACCGCGGCGTTCGGCCACTTCGGCCGCACCGAGCCCGAGTTCACCTGGGAGCGGACCGACAAGGCCAGCGCACTGAAGGCCGCCGCCGGCATCTAGACCGCGGCGACCGAGGCCGTGCGTGCGGCTGCCTCGCGCACTACCAGCACTCGCGACGGCGGCCCTCACGGCCGCCGTCGCGCTGTGTACGTCGTCGTTCACGCTGCCGCCCGCGCCGTCAGCGCTCGACGCACTCGCTCGCCGGACACGATCGCCTTCGGCGCGCTACCACGTCCACACCGACCGCTCGGACGGCACCGGCAGCGTCGATGAGGTCGCCGCCGCGGCCGCACGCGCCGGGCTCGCGTTCGTCGTGCTGACCGATCACGGCGACGGCACGCGCCCGCCCGACCCGCCGTCGTACCGGCACGGCGTGCTCGTCATCGACGCCGTCGAGATCAACACGTCGGCCGGTCACGTCGTCGCGCTCGGCCTGACGCGAGCCGCGCCGTATCCGCTGGCCGGCGATCCGCGCGACGTCATCGAGGACATCCACCGCCTCGGCGGCGCGGCGGTCATCGCGCATCCGGACTCGCCGAACCCGGCGCTCCGCTGGCGCGGGCAGAACGTGGCCGCCGACGGCATCGAATGGCTGAACGTCGACTCCGAGTGGCGCGACGATCCGCCGACGCGTCTCGTCGCGACGGCACTCCGGTCGCTGATTCGCGGGCCCGAATCGATCGCGTCGCTGTTCTCGCGGCCCGGCGCGAGCCTCGGCCGGCTCGATGCCGCGGCGCGCCAACGGCCGACATTCACGCTGGCGGCGCTCGACGCGCACGCGAACATCGGCTGGCGCGACACGGAAGAGCCCCGCGCAGCGCTCGGTCATTCGCGCGCCCGACCTACGAGGCGATGTTCCGGACGGTCGCGCAGGCGGTCGTGCTCGACGCGCCTTTGTCGCACCAGGCACCCGCGGACGCGGCAGCGGTGCTCCGCGCGCTGACGACCGGCCGGTCGTTCTCGATCGTGCGCGCGTTCGCCGGGCCAGCCACGCTCGACTTCGTCGCGTGATCGCGGCACCGAGCCCGCACGAGTCGGGTGACCGGCTCCAGGGACGCCGGCCGTGCCGACCACACTTCGTGCGAGCGTTGCCGCAGGCGCCGGGCGCGCGTCTCTCGCTGCTCGCAGAACGGCCGGCCGGTCGCGACAGGGCAGGGAAGCGTCGACATCGACACGCGGGCGAGCCGGCGTGTATCGCGTCGAGGTCGCGCTTCCCGGCGCGCGCCGTCGCCCTGGATCGTGTCGAATCCGATCGTGATCGACCGGACTCGCTGCAGCGCCGCCAGCGCCGATCCGACGACGCCGGCGAGATTCTGCGCGATTACCCACCACGCCGGACACGTGGACTGATCGAGCGGGAGCCGACCTCGTCGGGCGTCCTGACCGCCGACGGCGACAGCGCTGCGTTTTCGTTCTCGCTCGCACCCGGCGTGCGCGCGCGGGCAGTACGCGGCGGCGGCCGTTCCGATCGACCACCGAATCAGGAATCGACCGGGTGCGAGTTCGAGGGCCGCGCGTCACGTCCGATGCGGGTGTCGTTGCAGCTGCGGCTGCCCGGCGGCCGCGACGGGCACCGCTGGCGGCGATCGGTCTATCTCGACGAGACCCCGCGAACGATCACGGCCAGTCTTCAGGACTTCGACCCGGTCGAACCGTACACGTCGCAGCGACCCGTCGTCTCGCCAGTGCAGACGCTTCTTCTCGTCGTCAGACACGCTGAACACGCTGCCCGGGACCGGCGGCACGATCTGGATCTCGAACGTGGCGCTCGGCGTGCCGAGCCGTCAGGACACGGCTTCCGACGACGCATACGAAACCCGGTGTCTGCTTACGTCCGCACCGTCAGCGTCATGTACGCCGCGAGCGCGAGGAACAAGAGGTTCGCGGCCCAGGCGGCCAGCGGCGCCGGCATCAGGGCCGCCTGACCGACGGCCAGGAAGAACGTGTTCACCAGCCAGTAGCCGACGCCCATGATCAGCGCCAGGCCGATGCCGTAGAGCGATCCGCGGCGCCCGGTCGTCGCCCCGAACGGCACGCCGAGAATCGTCATGACGACGGCGACCATCGGAAACGCGACGCGCTCCTGAAACTCAGACGCTGGCGCGACGACGGCCTGTCCCTGCGTCGCGCGTTCGCTGATGTGCTCGCGCAGCTCGCCGAACGTCATCATCTCCGGTGTCCTGGTTCTGGAGCGCCGGAGAAGGGTCCGGCGGATCGAGATCGAGCCGGCGGGGTCTGAACGATTCCTGGGTGGCGCGGTTGTTGGCCGCAAACTTCTGCACCCAGCCGCGTTCGGCGCGCCACGCGCCCTTCGGCGAACGTCGCCTTCGCGGCCCACGTGTGGCTGGTGAGCTCGAACGAACGTGCGAGCCGGCTCGAAGATCGAGAGCGCCGTGAAGGATGCCGCGGCGTCTCGAAGAGCGAGTAGTGGTAGATGCGGCCCCGCGTGTCGACGAGCCAGTTGGCGGTCGTCGCGACCTGAACCTGTGGCGCCGTGCCCGCCGCGAATCTGCCGATCCAGGTCCTCGGCGCGGCGGTTCGCTTGCGCCAGCACGCGGTCGTCCAGCAGGAACAGCCCGCCGCTCCAGACGAGCGCCAGCACGAGGAGCGGAACGGCGGCCCGGTAGAGGCTGACGCCGCAGGACCGCATGACGACGAGCTCGCCGGTCCGCGTCAGGCCGCCGAT
Source organism: uncultured Acidobacteriota bacterium (assembly GCA_963739035.1). Taxonomy (GTDB): domain Bacteria; phylum Acidobacteriota; class Vicinamibacteria; order Vicinamibacterales; family SCN-69-37; genus CAVTYZ01. The sequence continues at coordinate 171,204 of CAVTYZ010000012.1, forward strand.
CGTGGCCAGCACGGCGAAGAGAATCGCCATGGGCACGACGTAGGCGAGGAACTGCGGCGTGGAGTAGTAGAGGAACGACGCCAGCATCCAGCCGTCCGCCTGGCCCTTGAACAGGCGCTCGGATCTTGTCGATGACGGTCCCGATGTAATACAGCCCCAGCAGCCCGACGAACGACAGCGCGACGACACTCAGATACGCGCCGGCTCACGTAGAGGTCGAGCAGCCTCGGGCGGGGAAGTTGCACGTCCGGCACCCGGATCACGACGACGATCCGCGAGGCCGGCGTCGAGGACGGCGCCGCTCGGGCGATCGCCGGAACAGCGTCCGGCGACGAACCGCGGGCACGCCGGATCGCCACGCCGCCTGCCGACGGCACGCGTGCGCCAACGGAGCGCCAGCAGGCCGACGACGCCGAGGATGATGTTCGGCATCCAGCGCGCCCATTCGGCGGGGAAGCGCCCGCCCTTGGTCATGCCCTCGAAGAACACCATGATGCCGTAGTAGGCGAAGAGCACGCCGAGCCCCAGCGTGAACCCGCCGAGCTTGCCTTCCTTGCGCGAGTGCACGCCGAGCGCGAGGCCGATGAGCGCGAACACCAGGCACGCCACCGGGAACGAGAACATCTGGTGGCGCTGGATGATCTCGGGATGAGGCGAGATGCCCGCTGGCGCGCTTTCGAGCCTCTTCCTTCCGCAGGTCGGCAATCCGCATCTCGCGGTTGCCGCGCTGCACGATGCTGCCGTCGCCGAAGACCGACTCGGCGGAGATCGCGAACCGCAGGTCCTTGGCGCGCGCCATGTCGTAGACGCCCGGGCTCCGCGCCCGGCGTGTACCGGACGGACTCGCCGGGCAGCACGATGGCGACCTGCCGCTCGGCCTGGTTGACCTCGAGGTAGCCCGACACTCGCCACGGTCACGATCGGCCGGCCCGGGCTCGCTGGTGTCCGCCAGAGCAGACGTTCTTCCAGCCGCCCTCGGGACGCTGCTCCTGGATGATCGAGGACCTTGCCCGGGAAACCCTCGTAGAACGTTCCGGGCCTGATGTCCGACTCGCTCTTGGTCGCGAGCATCTGGGTCGTCCGCACGCGGAACGCCTGGTTGGCGTCCGGGATGAGCTCGCATCAGGACGTACATGTTCAGGCCGCCCGCCACGACCGCCAGCAGGAGCACCGGCCGGAGGATCCGGAGCGGGCTCACGCCGCACGCCAGCAGCGCCACGGCCTCGCGGTCGCCGGACAGCCGGCCGAGCCCCATCAGCAGCCCGGCGAGGAAGGCCATCGGAAGCGACAGCCCGAGCGCCTGCGGCAGCAGCGTCAGCAGCAGGAACCCGACGGTGCCGAGGTCGACGCCTTTGGCCAGGAGGTTCTGGGCCTGGTTCAGGGCCGGCTGGATGCCGAAGACGAACGTGAACATCCCGAGCGCGAACAGGAACGGGGTCAGGACCTCGCGGACGATGTAGCGGTCGATGAGCTTCACGTCAGGTCAACGATAGCAGCTTGGGAGAGGCTTCGGGGCTTGCGACCTGTGAGCTCGGGGCCTCGCAGGTCGGCGAGGACGTGCGAAGCCGTCCACAAAACGTCCACAGGCGGGTTTTCCGAGGCAGATCGATAACGTCTGATAAGAAGTGTTATGTTAACTAATACGTCACCCGAGCGTCACGGGATCACGCGCCTCCAGGAGCTCGCTGCCCATCGGACCCACCGCGAGCCAGTCCTGCCTCCCATCAGCCAGGACGTCCGCTCACGGCCTCGACCCCGCTCTCGAACCAGCCGGTGGCACTCAGGCTCCGCGCCGGCCGCATCACTATGCAGGTCACTGAATACGTCCGCAGATACTCCGACCCGGATGCTGACGCACCCATCAGCCGTGAACGGCTTTATGGCTGGCGCCAGGCTATCGCTGCTGCCGGAGCTCCGCGATGATTGCCTCGAGCGCGGCGATGACTTCGCTCGGTCGACGTCGGCCTTCCGGAACTGGAGCTTGAGGTTGAAGGTCTTGGTCTCGGGGCGGTACTGGAAAACGAACGCCTTCGGCCGGCCAACCTTCGGCTGCTCTTTGGCCGCCACCGTGCGGGCTTGCTCCCTGGTGACCTGCGCCGCTGCGCCGTTCCGCGTCAACTGCTCGACGAACGCGATCATTTTCTGAGGTGTCTGCTGCCTAACTACCTGTAAAAGCAATGACTTAGAGGAAATGTCGGCCAGCCGACAAAGATTTCGGACCTCAGTCGGGCATGTCGGCGAGCGCCAGCGACTCCGTGACGCTCGTCCGGGACTTCCCAAGGCGCCTCGCGAGGTCCTCGTGCGTGTAGCCGCACCTGTGCGCGAGGCTGCTCATCGCCTCGGCTTCCTCGAACGGCCCGAGGTCCTTCCGCTGGATGTTCTCGACGAGCGCGACCTCGATGATCTCCGTGTCGTCCACCTCGCGGATGACCACCGGCAGCTCGCGGAGCCCGACCCGAACCGCCGCCTGGTACCGCCGCTCGCCCGCCACAATCTGATAGCGGTCGCCGCGCTGCCGAACGACGAGCGGCTCGATGACGCCCTTCTCGCTGATCGACTCCATCAGCTCCGACAGGTCGCCCATGACCTGGCGAGGCTGGTCGGGATTGGGGTCGACTCTGTCGATCGGCACCATGCCGACCGATGGGCGCTCCGGCCGAACTGGCCAGCGCATCCACATAGTGCTCGTCGTGCCTCATCTGCAGCGTCAACGGCAATCCACGCTTAGACACGATCGATGACCTCCTCACAGAGCCGGTAGTACTCGCTCGCGCCGGACGAGTCCGGCGCAAACTTGAAGATCGACTCCTTGTAGGCCGGGCTCTCCTCGAGCCGCACGCTCTTGGTGATGACCGTCCGGAACACCTTCTTCCCGAACACCTTGTCGATCTGGCTCCGGATGTCCCGCGCCAGCGCCGTCCGCTTGTCGTGCATCGTAATCACGACGCCGAGAATCCGCAGGTTCGGATTGGCCCGGGCGCGGACCTTCTCGATCGTCTCGAGCAGGTCGTCCGTGCCCTCGAGCGCGAAATACGACGACTGAATCGGAATCAGCAGGTGCGTCGACGCCACCAGCGCATTGACCGTCAGCAGGCCCAGCGCCGGCGGGCAGTCGATGACGACCGCGTCGAACGTCGCTCATGACCGACGCCAGCTGATCCTTGAGCTTGAAATGCGAGTCCAACTCCCCCACCAGCCGCGCCTCGAGCTTGGCCAGCGCAATCCGCGAGGGCGCGATCCAGAGGTTCGGCTGGCTCGACGGCTTGATGACGTCAGCCAGACTTCGAGCTGCGGGTCGGTGAAGACGTCGTACACGGAACGGTCAACGGCCGTGATGTCCAGGTAGGACATCGTGCTGTTGGCCTGCGGGTCGAGGTCGATGAGGAGGGTTCGCTTCTTCCTGAGCGCCAGTGCCGCCGCGAGATTGATCGCCGTCGTCGTCTTGCCAACGCCGCCTTTCTGGTTGGCGATCGAAATGACCATGCATTGCCTGCTGGACTACGGAACTGATGACGAACACGGGCATTGTAGGGAGGGACTTGGGGCGTGTCAAGAAAGCTGCACTACATCTTGTAGCCAAGATCGTCCGGATCCAAGCTTTCGAGCCAGCTCTGAAGGTGCTCGCGCTCCGTCCGGTCGCTCGAGACTTCCACCGACTTGGCCTGGTCGAGGACTTTGGTGTCCACGAAGATCGGCACCTTGGCGCGCATGGACAGCGCAATGGCGTCGCTCGGGCGGGCGTCGACGAACAGTGACCTCGCCGTCTCGCAGCAAGCTCGAGGTACGCGTAGAACGTGCCGTCCCGAAGGTCCGCGATGATCGACGCGGTTGAGCGTCGCGCCCAGCTCCTCGAGCAGGTTGCGAAGCAGGTCGTGCGTCATCGGCCGCGGCGGCGAGACGTTCTCGATCTGCAGCGCGATCGCATTGGCCTCGACCGGCCCGACCCAGATCGGCAGCGCCCGCTGGTTGTCGGCGTCGCGCAGGATGATGATGGGCATGTTCTGCACCGGGTCGATCATCAGACCCTTGACCTGCATCTCGATCAGCATGGTGTCCCCCCGGAGCTGAAACGGCGTGGCACTCGACGATGCGGACCGGCACGAGCGCGCCCGAGCCACTCGCGCGGCCCGCTGAAATTCACGACCATGTTGCCACGCGTGCGGCCGCCAAGCTCACCGCGGCTCGCCGGCCGCAACGGTATCCACGAGGACCTCCTGCGTCGAGCCGATGCGCGCCTGATAGAGCTCGAACTGGAGCTCTCGCTGCAGCGCCTGGAGCGCCATGATCCGCCGCGTCTTCTCCGCCTCCGGCACGTCGTCCGGCATGCCGCTTCATCGCCAGGGTGTTCGGACGGGCGGAGTACTTGAACGAGAACATCGAGTGATAGCGCGCCTGCCGCGTGAGGTCGAGCGTCTGCGTCGAAGTCCGCGTCGCGTCTCGCCGGGAAATCCGACGATGACGTCCGTGGACAGGTCGATGTCGGGCACCGCCTCGCGAAGCCCGCCACCTGATCGAGGTACTGCTCGCGCGTGTGGCGGCGGCGCATGGCGGCGAGCACGCGGTTGGAGCCGGACTGCACGGGCAGGTGCAGGTGCTTGCAGACCTTCGGCAGGTCCCGGATGGCGTCGATCAGCCGATCGCGTGACGTGCCGCGGGTGCGGGCTCGCAAAGCGAATGCGCTCGATGCCCGGAACGTCGCTGACGCGCTCGAGCAGGCCGGCGAAGTCGCAGGCCGGATCGTCCGGCGCCTGATAGTGGTTCACGATCTGTCCGAGCAGCTGCACTTCGACATGCCCGGTGTCGGCGGCGTCCCGGACCTCGGCCAGGATGTCGGCCACCGGCCGCATCCGTTCGTGGCCGCGCGTGTACGGCACCACGCAGAACGCGCAGAACTCGTTGCAGCCCTCGATGATCGTCACGAGCGCGCGCACGGGGTCCGCCGCGGCGGACGACGCCCAGCGGGAACGACACGTCGTCGTGCGGGTTGACATCGACGCGCGGCTGCGGATCGCTCGCGCACCTCGCGGACGAATCGCCGGCAGCGCCTTGAGCCTCTGCGTGCCGACGACGACGTCGACGTGCGGCCGCGCGCTCGAGAATGCGCTCGCCTTCCTGCTGCGCCACGCAGCCGGTGACAGCGATCGTCGTCGATGGTGCCGCGCGCTTCAGGTCGCCGAGCCGCGCGTAGAGCTTGTCCTCGGCTTTCTCGCGCACGCTGCACGTGTTGATGACGACGAGGTCGGCCGAGGGCTCGTCGGCGGCCGGCTCGTAGCCGTCGCTGCTCGAGCAGACCGGCGAGCCGCTCGGAGTCGTGGACGTTCATCTGGCAGCCGAACGTCTCGACGAAGTACTTACGCCCCACGCGCCGACCTTTCGCTTTCGCCTGCCCCGGCACGGATGACCGTTTCGCTTTTGCTTTTGTTTCGCCCTGCGTCCGAGTCGCGATCGAGCTCTTTCGCCGACGCGAGCACCTGCGGCGTCACTTCGGCGCCCGCGATCATGCGGGCGATCTCGAGCTCGCGGCCGCCCGCGTCGAGCCGCGTGACCCGGGTCGTCGTCCGGCCCCCGCGAACCTCCTTGGCGATGTGGAAGTGCGTCGCGGGCCGCGCGGCGATTTGCGGCAGGTGCGTGATGCAGAGCACCTGCTGGCGCTCGACCGAGCCGCTGAAGCCGAAGGCCGACGGCATCGGCCGCGCTGCCGCCGATGCCGGCGTCGACCTCGTCGAAGACCAGCGTTCGCTCCGGCTTCTTCCCGCTCGACGAGCGTGCGAAGGGCGAGCATCACGCGCGAGAGCTCACCGCCGGACGCGATGCGCGCCAGCGGACGAAGGTCCTCGCCGGGGTTGGATGACAGCAGGAACTCGACCGCGTCGATGCCCCGTCGCGTCCAGGCCTCGGGCCGGTCGGCTCGACTCGACGCGGACGAGCACGCGCGAGCTGCGGCATGGCGAGCTCGGCGAGCGCGCTCTCGAGCTGCGCGCGCCAGGCCGTCGGCCGCCGCCGGCGCTCGCGACGACAGCACGCGACGCGCGGGCGAAGAACACGTCGCGCGTCTCGCGCTCCGCGATCGCGAGCGCCGCGGCTCGCTCCTCGCTCGCGCCGAGCGCGGCCAGCTCTGCCGCTGAGTTCGTCTGCGCCGCCGAGCACGTCGTCGAGCGCCGGCCCGTACTTCCGCTTGAGGCGCTCGAGCGCGGCGAGACGATCCTCGACCGCCTGCAGCCGCTCGGGCGACGCGTCGAGGTCCGCGATGTACGAGCGCAGAAAGATCGCGAGGTCGTCGAGGCTGGACTTGATCGCGTCGCGTTCGGACAGGTACGGCGTGAAGCGCGCGTCGATGGCCGCCAGATCCGCGACGCGCTTCCAGACACCGGCGAGCCTGACGAGCGCCGCGTCGTCGCCGTCGTAGAGCGCCGCGTACGCCTCGGTCGAGAGCCTCGCCAGCCGATCGGCGTTGGCGAGCACGGCACGCTCGGCTTCCAGCTGCGCGTCCTCGCCCGTCGGCCGGCGCGACCTTGTCGATCTCGTGGAGCTGAAACGACGCCATCTCGATCCGCGCGCGCTTCTCGCGGTCGTCGAGGCGCGAGCGATCGAGCGCGGCGTCGCGCCGCGCGCCACGCCTCGAACGCTGCCGCCACGCCGGCGACGTGATCGCCGCGATCCAGAAACGCGTCGAGATGGACCAGATGTTCGGCCGGATCGAGCAGCGTCTGATGTTCGTGCTGACCGTGCAAGATCGACGCAGACCATGCGCCCATGTCCTTGAGCGCGGCCGCCGTCGCCAGCGCATCGTCGATGAACGCGCGGCTGCGGCCCTGCGCCGAGATCTCGCGCCGCACGATCTGCTTCGCGGCCGTCGGCGCGTTCGAAGACGGCCTGCACGGTGGCCGTGTCTTCGCCGGTGCGCACGAGGTCCGCGCTGGCGCGGCCGCCGAGCGAGCAGGTCGATGGCGCCGACGAGCACGGACTTCCCCGCGCCGGTTTCGCCCGTGAGGACGTTGAGGCCGGGTTCGAACTCGACGTCGAGCTGGTCGATGACCGCCAGGTGGCGGACGCCGAGAAAGCGAAGCATGGCGAAACCGGAACTCCCATCGTATCAGACCTTTGACAGCGATTTGGCGCGCGTGTTACGCTTGCGCGTCCGCGCTGTTCCCAGCGGCGCATCACCACGGTTTGTGTGGAGGTCGTGTTGCGCTTGCTTGGACCCGTGATCCTGGCTCTGCAGGATCCTGCCGTTGCTCCCGCCGAGACCGCGCCAAGAACCGACATCATCTCGCTCGTTGCGAACGCGGGTCTCGTCGTGCAGGTCGTGCTCGCGACGCTGCTGCTCTTCTCCGCGATGTCGTGGGGCATCATCATCTTCAAGCAACGGCAGCTCAAGCGCGCGACGCGGCAGACGGCGCAGTTTCTCGACGTCTTCCGCAAGAGCAGCCGCTTCTCGGAAGTGCAGGCGGCGTGCGCCGGGCTCTCGCGGCAGTCCGCTCGTCGGACTGTTTCAGGCCGGCTACGCGGAGCTGAACGCGCAGCTGCGCGCGGCGCCCGACGACAAGCCGGCCGAAGGCGCGGCGCGTCCAACGCTGAAGAGCCTGGACGCCGTGGACCGCGCCCTGCTGCGCGCCTCGACGGCGGAGATCTCGAAACTGGAGTACCGCGTCGCGTTTCTCGCGACGACCGCGTCGATCACGCCGTACATCGGTCTGTTCGGCACCGTCTGGGGGATCATGGCCGCGTTCCAGGGCATCGCGACCGCCGGATCGACGAGCCTCGCCGTCGTCGCGCCGCCGATTGCCGAAGCGCTCGTCGCGACGGCCGCGGGTCTGTTCGCCGCGATTCCGGCCGTCTACTTCTACAACGACATCACGAGCGTCGGTGAAGAAGTTCGCCAACGAGATGGACGACTTCTCGATGGAGTTCCTGACGATCGCCGAGCGGAACTTCCGCTGATGCCGAAACTCGAGCCGATGTCGAACGGCATCGTCGCGGCGGCGGACGCCGCGCGCGATGCGGTCCGCGTGTCGTCGTCGCTCGCCGAGATCAACGTCGTCCCGCTCGTGGACGTCATGCTCGTGCTGCTCGTGATCTTCATGGTCGCCGCGCCGATGATGCAGCAGGGCTTCCCGGTCAACCTGCCGCAGTCGCGACAGTCGCGTGCGATCGACGCGCCGGTCGTCGTCACGGTCCCGATCAGCTTCCGTCGCGATCGGCGCGTGCAGGTCGACGAAGAGTTCGTCGGCGTTCAGCGTGCTCGCCGAGCGGGTGCGGCAGGCCGTCGGAGAGCGCGAGCGCAAGAAGGTGATGCTCGCGGGCGACGCCGGCGTCACCTTCGGTGATCTCGTCCTGGTCTGGGACAAGCTGCGCGAAGGGGGCGTGGAGAACGTCGGCGTCCAGACGCAGCCCGCCATCGGAGCGCAGTGAACCGACGTGAGCCAGAGCGTCAACCCCGCCTTTCAGCCCAGCCCCGCGGACATGCGGGCGATGAACCGCGCGCTCGGGTGGTCCGTCGGGGTCCACGTCGGCGTCGTGCGTCCTGTTTCTCGTCGTTCCGCGCGACTGGTTCGCCGATCCGCCACGTCGGATGATGACCATCTCGCTCGGCGGAACCGCGGGTCCGCGATCGACCGGGCACGACGAGCATCGGCGGACGTACGGTCGAGGCGGTGACTCCCCCACCCCGCCGGCCCGAGCCGATTCGGCCGACGCCTGCCGGTGAAACCGGATCCGGTCGCTGTCAAACGCCGCCGGCCGCCAAGCCCGTCACCAAGCCCGTACCGACCACCAAGCCCGTGAAACCGGAGCCTGCCGTCCGCCCACCGACGACCGGGCCGCAACTGACGCAAGGCAACACTCCGGTCGATACAGGGGCGAGAGGACAAGGACAAGGACTGACGTTCGGCGGTGGCGGAACCGGCGGCGAGACCAATCTCGCCGACTTCTGCTGCCCGGAATACATCGCGCTCCTGACCCAGCAAATCGATCAAAACTGGCAGAAGGTGCAGCAGCAACGCGGGACGACCGTCATCCGTTTTTCGATCCTGAGGGACGGAACGGTTGCGGACCTGCAGGTGATCAAGCCGAGCGGCAGCCCGTTGCTCGACCGCGCCTCGCAGCGCGCGTTGCTGGCGGCGAAGCTGCCGGCGCTCCCCTCCCAGTACAGGTCCGAGAAGCTCACGGTGAACCTGACGTTTCCCTATGAAGGGCGTTGACTGCGAAGCCCCCGGAACTTGATGAAGGGCGTTGAAATGACGAAGCCATTGCGTGGATTGTTGTGGCTCCTGATCCTGAGTACTCCGGCGCTGGCGCCGCCGGCGGCCGGCGCGTTCCGTGCCGAGCCGCTCGGCCCGCTGACCCAGGATCGCAGACCGAAGTCTCGATCATCATGTCGAACCCGGCGAACCACCCGAAGCTGGGTCTGCCTGGTCTGGTCGTTCAGGCGCACGGATCAGGAGGTCACCGCGGCGGCGAAGGTTCTCGACGGACGTGCTCTGGAACGACCTCGAGTTCGAGCGCGAGTACTACATGATTCCGCAGAAGTCCGCGGCGTCGATTCCGGTGACGGCCGGCCGAGTCGCTGCCCTACGCGCAGTGGCGCGAAATCGGCGCCGACTTCGTGCTCGCCGGCGTCGCGTCGGCGGCGCGGCAACGACTTCGAGGTCGAGTTCCGGATTCTCGCGACGCGGGCCGACAGCGAGGGCCGGCAGACGTTCGGCAAGGCCTACACGTGCCGGTTCCAGAATCCGCGCGCGTGCGCGCACTACATCGCCGACGACATTCACAAGGACACGCGTGCGCTCGACGGCGTCGCGCAGACCAAGCTGGCGTTCGTCTCCGATCGGCACGGCAGCGCGCGTGACGGGCCGGCCGACGCCAGACGCAGGCCGCCAGCAAGGAGGTCTACATCGCCGACTACGACGGCGCGAACCAGATGCGCATGACCGTCAACGGCAGCTTGAACTGCTGTCCCGCCTGGTCGCCGACGGCGGGATGCTGTCGTACGTGTCGTGGGGAAGCGGGGCGCCCGGACATCTTTCTCGCGAACCTCGCGCAGCCGGGCCGGCCCGCCGCTGCGGCCGGCTCGCGGGGCCGCGACGGTGTCGAACCAGACACCGGCCTGGTCGCCGGACGGCGAGCGCGTCGCCTTCGCGTCGAACCGCTCGGGCAACTTCGACATCTGGGTCGTCAATCGCGACGGCAGCGGGCTGCAGAACCTGACCAACAGCGCGGCGCAGGAAATCGCGCCGACCTGGTCGCCGATCGGGTACCCAGATTGCGTTCATCTCCGACCGCGCGGGGCACCGAATCAGCTGTACGTCATGAGCGCGACCGGCACGGGCGTGCAACTGCTCGTCGGCCAGAAGGTCGATCGGCCGACGTGGTCGCCGCTGAATTTCATCGCGTTCACGATGGAGTCGAGCTCCGGCCACGACATCGGCATTTACGACTTCTCGAATCCGGGAGCCGTCCGGCAACTCACCGATGGCATCGGCTCGAACGAAAGCCCGTCGGTGGCGCCCAACGGCCGGCACATCGTGTTCTTCACGACGCGGTGGGGCCGGCAGCAGCTCGCGATCGTCGATCGCACAGGGCAGAACTCCGCCAGATCACCGATCTCGGCAACAACACTTACCCCAACTGGCAGCCGATCACGAGCAGAAAGGTAGAGCAACGTGACACGACGAGCACCGATCCGCACGCACATGCCGCTCGTTGCGCTGGTCCTCATGCTGGCGACGACCCTCGCCGCTCTTGCGGGCTGTGGTGGCAAGCGCCCGCCAGTCGCCGACCGCTCCCGTTCCTCCGCCGCCCGCGAGTCCGTCCGCGTTCCCCGGCGCGACGAACACGCCGCCGCGCAGCCCGGGTCAGCCGCCAGCGCCTCCGGCCGTGTCGAGCGACAGCGGGGTGTCCTCGAGCCCGCTGATGGCGTGGGATTCGCAGCCGCTCGACGTCATCAACGGCCCGGATTCGCCGCTGAAGCCGGTGTTCTTCGCCTACGACAGCGATTCGCTGGATGACACGGCCCGCAAGGTCCTGAATGGCAACGCCGAAGTCCTGAAGACCTACCGCACCTGGGTCATCACGGTCGAAGGCCACTGTGACGAGCGCGGCACGGCCGAATACAATCTCGCGCTGGGCGACCGGCGGGCGCTGGCGGCCAAGAACTATCTCGTCTCGCTCGGCATCCCCGCCGATCGCATCCGCACCGTCAGCTACGGCAACGAGTTTCCGTTCGATCCCGGCGCACAGCGAGAGTGCGTGGGTGAAGAACCGGCGCGCGCATACCATGCTCACCTCGAAGTGAGGCCAGCCGGAAAGGGCACCATGCGAACACGATTCCTCATCGCCGCCGTGATGCTGTGGCTGGCGCTGGCGGGCACGGCCGGCCGCGCAGAACCGCGCCGAGCTTCAGATGAACGCCGACCTGCGCATGCTGCAGGAGCAGGTCGAGCCGCCTGCAGCTCGCCACGAACCAGCTCGCCGAACAGCTGAAGGTCATCAACAAGCGGCTCGACGATCAGTCGTCGTCCACCCAGAAGCAGGTCGCCGACGTCCGGATGCTGATCAGCAATCTCGCGAACACCGTGAACGACCGTCCGCGAGAAGGTCGACGACAACACCGTGCGCGTCTCGCAGCTCGGACAGGAGCTGCCGGCGATTCGCTCGGGGCTCGGCATGGTGGCGACGCAGCTCAACACGCTCGTCGGCCTGCTGCAGCCGCCGGTCAACCCGACCGACCCGAACGCGCCGCCGGGCTCCGCGCCCGGGCAGATTGGCGCCGTGCAGCTGCCGGATTCGCCCACGGCGATTTTCCAGGCGGCGATGAGCGACTACATCGCCAACCGCTACCCGCTCGCCATCGAAGGGTTCACGCAGTATCGTCACCGACAATCCCGACCGCGCCCAATGCCGCCGACGCGCAGTTCTGGATCGGCATGGCCTACTTCAACGACAAGAAGCGCGAAGGAAGCGATCGACGCGTTCGACAAGGTCGTCAAAAACTACAAGGGATCACGAAAGAGTGCCCGAGGCGATGTTCCAGCAGGGCTCGTGCTACCTGCAGATCGGGCAGAAGGCCGCCGCGCACGAAGATCTTCCAGCAGGTCGTCAAGGAATTTCCCGGAGACGACCGTCGGCTATGATGGCGCAGCAGCGGCTGGCCCCGTGCAGGAACGTGACCGCGCTCAGCCGCGAAGGATCGGTGACGATGGGCAGTGTGAACAAGGCCATTCTGGTCGGCAATCTCGGCCGCGACGCCGAGATGCGCTTCACGGCCGGCGGCACGCCGGTCGCGACCGTCAGCCTGGCCACGACCGAAAAGTGGACCGATCGCGACGGCCAGAAGAAAGAAGATACGCAGTGGCACCGCGTCGTCATCTGGGGCAAGACGGCCGAATCGCTCCACGAGTACCTGACCAAGGGCAAGCAGATCTACGTCGAGGGCCGCATCCAGACGCGCGAGTGGACCGACAAGGAAGGCAAGCAGGCGCGGACGACCGAGATTCGCGCCGACCGCATCGTGCTGCTCGGCGGCGGCGGGGGCGGCGGCCCACGTCCGACCCGCGATCGACAGGTGGACAGCGGAGACGCGGGCGGCGAATACGGCGGACCGGTCGATGCGCCGAACGACGACGACATTCCGTTCTGATACCGGACATTGGGGATGTGCGATCTGTGATTGTGGATTGCATCTGTGATTGAGGCATTGAGGATTGTGGATTGAGAACTCCGAAATCCACAATCTTCAATCGCAAATCTTTCAATGCGATCCTCAATCGCAGATCGCAAATCCAGCAATAGTTACTTATCCGTCCGCCCGTACCGATCCTCCAGCCTGACGACATCCTGTAACTCCGGCGTCGAGGCTTCGAACACGTCGGCGTCCTCGATCGCGGTCATCCGGTGCACGGTCTTCGGCGTGACGTGCACGGCCTCGCCCGGCTGCATCTCGCGCTTCGTCAGCACGCCGTTGATCTCGATTTCGAACAGCAGCTTGCCTGACCAGAGGTAAATCGTCTCGTCCTTGACGTTGTGGTACTGCAGGCTCAGGGCGTGTCCCTTGTTGATGTGGATCACCTTGCCGACGTAGCGATCGGTCTTCGCCCAGTGCAGTTCGTATCCCCACGGCTTCTCGACGCGCGTGACTTCGTGCATGCTCTGACTCCTTCGATCGTCTTGGCTCAAGGCTCAGGGCTCGAGACTCAACACTCAACACTCAAGATTCAACTTGCCGCGACGTCGCGATGGCGCACCCGCACGTCGACACCCGTGAGTGACTGGAGACGTCCGGCGAGCTCCTCGGCAATCGCGACCGAACGGTGCCGCCCACCGGTGCATCCCACCGCGATGGTGAGATAGGTCTTGCCCTCCGCGATGTAGTGCGGCACGAGAAATCGCAGATAGTCCGTTCGTCAGACGCACGAATCGCCGCGCCGTTCGAGTGCGCGAGCACGTACTCGGCCACGCGGGCGTGCCGGCCGCTCCACCGCCGCAGCGACGCGACAAAGTGCGGGTTCGGCAGAAACCGCACGTCGAACACGAGGTCGGCGTTCTCCGGCACGCCGTGGCGGAATCCGAAGCTGAGCAGCGTGACGCCGAGCGGCGCCACTCGTCTCGGTGCCGCCGACGGTCTCGAGAATGCGCCGCCGCAACTCGTGTACCGTCAGCGCGCTCGTGTCGAGCACCTGATCGGCAATTCGCCGGATGGGCTCGAGCAGCCGCCGTTCTTCCAGCAGGCCCTCCGGCGACCGTGCGGTTGAGCGCGAGCGGGTGCGGCCGGCGCGTTTCGCTGAACCGCCGCAGCAGCGTGCTGTGGCCGGCGTCGAGAAACACGAGCCGACCTGGTTGGGATCCGGCGCTCTTCTTCAGCCGCCGGTAGGCCGCAGGAAATGTCGCCAGCGCGCGGCCTTCGCGCACATCCACGACGACCGCCGCCCGCCGGACGCCGCCGGGCGCGCGAAGCGTGAGATCGGCAAAGGTCGGAATCAGCGCGACCGGCAGGTTGTCGACGCAGAAGTACCCGAGATCCTCGAGCGCGCGAATCGCGTGTGACTTGCCCGATCCGGACAGGCCGGTGACGACGACGAAGGCGGCCGACGCGCGCGGGACGACCGCGCAGTCGTGCGCGGCGCTCACGGCTGATGCGCGCTGTCTGGCTCGGTGGGGGCTCGCCGCGGCCACGGAGGGCTCAGTACACCACTTTCCGCTGGTTCGACGTCGGGATCCTCAGCTCCTCGCGGTACTTCGCGATGGTCCGACGCGCGAGCACGAGACCTTCCTTCTGCAGGATGTTCATGATCTTCGAGTCGCTGAGCGGCCGCTTCTGATCCTCGGCGCCGACGATCTTCCGGATGCGCTCCTTGATCGTCACCGACGAGACGTTCTCGCCGTACGAGCTGCTGATGCCGCTGTGGAAGAAGAACTTCAGCTCGTAGACGCCCTGCGGCGTGTGCATGTACTTGTTGTTGACGACGCGCGACACCGTGGACTCGTGCATGCCGATGTCGTTCGCGACGTCGCGCAGCACCAGCGGCCGCAGATGCTCGATGCCCTGATCGAGGAACGCGCGCTGGAAGTTGATCAGGCTCGTCGCGACCTTCACGATCGTCTTCTGGCGCTGATCGACGGACTTGAGCAGCCACAGCGCCGCGCGGAACTTGTCCTTCACATACGCGCGCGTCTCGTCCGAGACCTCGCCGCCCTTGTCGAGCAGCCGCCGGTAGACCGGGCTGATGCGCAGCTGCGGCAGGCCGTCCTCGTTCAGCACCGCGCGGTAGCCGTCGTCGGTCTTGATGACGTAGACGTCCGGGATGACGTACTGCGAGTCGGCCGGACTGTAGCGCGAGCCCGGCTTCGGATCGAGGCGCTTGATGACCTCGATGTGCTGCTTTGACTTCCTCCGGCTCGATGCCGAGCGCCTTGGCCAGTTCCGGAAACCTGTGGTTCTGCAGCAGCCGCAGGTGATCGCGGACGAGCACCTCGACCGGCGTGCCGGCGAGCCCGAGGTGGCGAATCTGAATGCAGCAGGCACTCCTGGAGGTCGCGCGCGGCGACGCCCACCGGATCGAACGACTGCACGAACTCGAGCGCGCGTTCGACGGCGGTGACATCCCACCCGCCAAGCGTGGCGATCTCGTTGACGGACGCCACGAGATAGCCGTCCTCGTCGAGGTTGCCGATGATCGCCGGCGCCGATATCGCGCACGTCCTGCTCGCTCTGCTGCAGGTTCAACTGCCACATCAGGTGGTCGGACAGCGACCCCTTGCTCGAGAGCGTGTTCTCGATCGGCGGCAGTTCCTTGACTTCCTGCGGCTGCCGCGGCCGGTAGCCATCGTCGAGGTACTCGCCGAAGAAATACTCGTAGTCCTGGTCGTCCCAGGCGTCGTCTTTGCCGTCGTCCTTCTTCTGCTCTTCCGCCTGTTCGGCCGGCGTCGCTTCCTGGACGGGATCCTCGGCCGGAACCTCCTCGAGCATCGGGTTCTCGACCATCTCCTGGTTGAGCAGCTCGGCCAACTCGATCGTCGTCATCGGCAGCAGCTTGATCGCCTGCTGCAGCGACGGCGTCAGGATCAGCTTCTGGACGAGACGCGCGTGAAGTTTCTGTTGAATCGCCATTTAAACGAACAACACCCGGATGCCAGTCCATCTTAATCCAGCCGGAAATCCGCCCCGAGGTAAATCCGCTTGACGTCCTCGTCTGCCGCCAGGCCGCCCGGCGTTCCGCTGCGAAAGATCACGCCATCGTGCACGATATACGCGCGATCGGTGATTTTGAGCGTTTCCCGGACGTTGTGATCCGTGACCAGCACGCCGATCCCCCTGTCCTTGAGGTGTACCACAATCTTCTGAATGTCGGCGACGGCAATCGGGATCGATGCCGGCAAACGGCTCGTCGAGCAGGATGAATTTCGGATGGTTGACGAGCGCGCGCGTGATCTCGACGCGCCGCCGCTCGCCGCCCGACAGCGTGTAGGCGCGCGAGCGCGCCAGCGGCGTGAGGCCCAGCTCCGACAGCAGCTCCGACAGCCGCCGCTGCCGCGTCGCGCGATCGATCGGGCAGCGTCTCGAGGATCGCGAGGATGTTCTGCTCGACCGTCAAGCCCGCGGAAGATCGACGGCTCCTGCGGAAGATAGCCGATGCCTTTCCGCGCGCGCACGTACATCGGATCGGCGGTGACGTCTCGATCGTCGAGCAGCACGCGGCCCGAGTCGGGCCCGGTCAGCCCCACGACCATCCCGAAGGTCGTCGTCTTCCCTGCGCCGTTCGGGCCGAGCAGGCCGACGACCTCGCCCGATGAGACGTCGAGGTCCACGTCGCGCACCACGGTGCGGCCGGCGTAGGACTTCGTCAGCCTCTCGGTCCGCAGCGTCGCCATCTATTTGGCAGTAGGGGTCGGGCAGGGAATGGAGCGTCGCGGCGCGCCGCCCGCGGCGTTCTGATCCGCAGGAAAGTCCGGTGCGCCGAGCTCCCCGCGGAAGCGCGCCATGCTGCCTTCCTGGGCGTAGCACGTGCCGTCGTTCTCGCGGTTGATGATGCGTGAGCGGCTTGCCCCAAAGCTGATAGAGATCCTCGCGTGCTTCGTACACCAGACGATCGCCCCGAGCCTCACGGCCGCCTTCGAGCACCGCGTGCACGCGGTCCGTCGCCTCGAGCCGATCGAGCGTGCGCGACTCCTTCGCGAGCACAAGGTCCATGGCGTCGGCCGTCGTATTCGCCCCCGTCGGCAGCTTTTCAGATGCGGCGGAACCTGTGTATTTCGCGGTCCGGGCTTTCGGTGTACACGAGCAGATCGGCAGACGCGCGGTAGTTGCCGGACGCCGCCTTCGAGTCCTTCCCGTCTGCCGGGCTGGGCGCGATGACGAATGCCGAGTCGACGTGACCCTTGGCGATGAGGTCCTGCCGTTCTCGCGCGTAATCGATGCGGTCGGCCTGCACGATCTCCCGCTGTTGGGCTGCTGCACGCGCGCGAGCGTGGTCCCCTGTCCGATGTAGGTCGCCGTTTTCGCGGCGTCATCGTAGCGGAACTCGGCCGCGAACCCATAGATCGGGTCCCGGGCTGTTGAAGATGGAGTTCTCCGACGACTGGCCCGCACGTCTTCGACGGCGTTGTCGCCGTGTCCGACGTCACCGCGGGCATACAAGCTGCCCGTATCGAGGTACGCCGTGATCAGCTCGACGGCCTCGACGTTCATCCCCGCGTCGCCATTGGTGACGCTCGCTTTCTTCCCGGCGTCTGGCGGTTCGGCTGAAGATCCATTTCACCGCTGCCCGCGCGATAGACGCCGACGATCACCGAAGCCGCGGATGTCACCGTCCGTGATCTCGACGGCCTGCTCGAACCGGGCCTCCTCAATCTGGTCCAGCTGGCCCTTGATGCACGAGCCGCAGGGTTCGCGACTTCCCGACGCGTTTGGTCGCCGCCCCGCCGCGCCCGCCGCCCGTCTCCTCGAACTCGGCGCCACCGTCGAAGACGGCCGACGTCAGGCCGCGCTTGTCGTCACCGGTCGACGCCAGCGTGGCGCCCGTGATCCTGCGCGCCGGCGCGCCCGGAGCCGCCGGCAGCCGGACGATCACGCGCCCTTTGCTGTCGGCGCGGCGCGGCATCGAGCTTCGTGAGCGTCTTGCCGTCAGGCGCCGTCGTGAAATCGATGCGGTCGGCCTCGATCGATCGCCGGCCTTCCGCCGCTCGGCTGGTGCATGGTCGCGCCGCCGATCAGGCGGGCCTGCTGGAGCGCCTGACTGCCGTCGTAGAACGCGAGGTCGATGTCGTCCGCGCGCATCTCGGGCAGGTCGGACGTCTGCCCTTCACGGGCGCGACCGTTGCGTGGCCGCGGAGCTCGATCAGGCGAATGCGCTCCTCGTCGGGCGACAGGTACAGCGTGGCCTGATCGCCGGTCAGCGTGTCCGCGGATCGCTCGAGACGGGCGTTCTCGTCGAACAGCATCGACTGCGCGTCGCGGCGTGTACGTCATCGTGCGCCGCCGACGCCCGCAGCGGCTCCTCATTCGTCGTTCTCCGACGCGATATTCACCTTGGCGTCGGCGAGCAGCCGGAAGATTCCGGTGTCCCGTTCGTAGTTGCCGCCCGTGCCCGTGCCGGACATCCGGCCGCGCGTGAACGACGACGCGCCCCGGCACGTTCGGCAAGCCCTGTCACTTCGCTGTAGGTGCCCGATCGCCCCTTCAGCTCCGTTCCGTCCTTGGTCTCGAGCTGCACGCCTGGCCGTTGAGCGTCATCTCGTCGGGCTTGCCGCCGCCCATCGAGTCGCCGCGGGCTTCGACGCGGTCCGGCCGAGAGTCGCGTGCCGTCATGAAGGCGGTACTCGAACTTCTCCCAGACCACGCGGCTGTTCTCGTAGCTTCGAAGCCTGGTCGTACGTCACCGTGCCGAGCAGCTCGTCGCCGCGATAGCGCAGGTCCTTTCCGGCACCCGACTGCATCTTCGCCGCCGGATCGGCTCGGGCTCGTGACTGCGTGGGGCCTGCGGCTGTCCGCTCACGCGTGAGGAAGATAGACGGCCGCCGGCCGTGCCGACGCCGACGGACGCCACCACGATCCGGGCGACCTTCTGCCATCTCATGCGAAGGCCCCGGTCGAGCGGTTCGACAGGCATTCGCACGTCGGCCACGGTCAGCTCGGTCACGCGCTCGCCCCGGTACTCGCTCTGCATCGAGCGAGTACGCCAGCTCGAGGCCGAACCGGTTGGCCGTCAGGTAGTCCTCGCGCTCGCGCCGCGCGCCAGGCGATCGCGCGAAACGACCGGTTGCCCTGCCGGAAGACCAGCGACAGGTGCCGCTCCTTGAGGCGCCGCGGCGCGGCCGCCAGAATCGACGGGCGACGCCCGGAACACCGGCTTCGGGATTGGCCGCGCCGAACGGGCCCGAGCCGGCCGAGCGCCTGCACGACGTCGCCCGAGATGTCGCCGAGGCCGAGCGGCGCGTCGATGCGCAGCCGCGGCACGAGATCGTCCGGCCCGAGCCGCTCGTTGGCGTAGGCCGACAGCCGCCGGCGCAGCTCGTCGATCCGGCCGGCCTCGAGCGTGACGCCGGCGGCGAGCTTGTGCCCGCCGAAGCGCAGGAACACGTCGCCGCAGGCTTCGAGGCCCGCGAGCAGATCGAACGCGCGGATGCTCCGGCCCGACCCGGTGGCCACGCCGTCCTGGATCGACAGCACGAGCGCCGGCTTGTGGTACGCGTCCACGAGCTTCGACGCGACGATGCCGATGACGCCGCGATGCCAGCCCTCGCCGGCGACGACGAGCATGTTCTGCCCGCCGATGTCCGGGTCGCCGTCGACGAGCCGGCGCGCCTCGGCGAGAATCGCGGCCTCCTGCTCCTGCCGCTCGGTGTTCTCCTCCGACAGCTGCCGCGCCAGATCCTTCGCGCGCGGTGCGCGTCTCGGCGTCGCGGCCGCGCAGCAGCAGCAGGTCGAGCGCGAGGTCGGGCGACCTCATGCGGCCGGCGGCGTTCAGGCGCGGCGCCAGCATGAAGCCGACGTGAAAGCTGTCGAGCTGCCGGCCGAGCAGGCCGCAGTCGGCGAGCAGCGCTTCGATGCCCGCGGCGTGCGGACCGGCGGACAGCCGCTGCAGGCCGCAGTGCGCGATGACGCGGTTCTCGCCGACGAGCGGCACGACGTCGGCCAGCGTGCCGATCGCCGCGACCTTGACGAAGTGCGGCAAGGCTGCGAGACCGCCGGCCGCTCGCGAGGAGCAGCGCCTGCACGAGCTTCAGCGCGACGCCGACGCCCGGCCAGGTGCTTGTCCGGATAGGCGCAGTCGCGCCGCTTCGGGTTGATCACCGCGAGCGCCGGCGGCAGCGCGGCGTCGGGCTCGTGATGGTCGGTGATGATGAGGTCGATGCCCGAGGCCTCGCGCGCGCGCGGCCGCCTCGTCGGCGCGGATGCCGCAGTCGACCGAGACGATCACGCGCGCGCCTTCCGCGTGCAGCCGTTCGACGGTTTCCGGCTGCAGGCCGTAGCCGTCCTTGTGACGGTCGGGGACGAAGTGCGTGACCTTGCCGCCGGCCAGCTCGATCGCGCGCCGCAGGATGACCGTGGCGGTGATGCCGTCCACGTCGTAGTCGCCGTGGATCGCGATCGACTCGCCGCGCGCGATCGCCGCCAGCAGCCGATCGACGGCCGGGCGCATGTCGGTCAGGAGAAACGGATCGTGCAGTTGGCCGAGGTCGGGCGAGAGAAAGCGGCGGGCCTCCGCCGGGTCGCTCAGCCCGCGCTGGCACAGCAGCCGCGCGATCACCGGCGGCACGCCGACCGCCGCGGCGATCTCGCGAACGACCGCCGCGTCGACGGGCACGTCCTCCCAGACGCGGCGTTGCATCATTCCTTCATTCCGGGGGGCTTCGCCCGCACCGCTTCTGAGTCAGAAGAGTTGGCGCGCGACAGCTCGCTCCTTGGACCTGTCGCACCTGTCGCACCCGAGCTCGTGTCCTCGAACGAGTGCCCGAGCCGGCCCATCGCCCGGAACTTCGCGTAGCGCGCGTCGAGCCGCTCGGCCGACGTCAACGCGCGCACCTCGGCGAGATGGCGCATGATGGCCTCGTCGACGAGCGCAGCCGCGGCATCGGAATCCAGGTGCGCGCCGCCGACCGGCTCCTTGACGATCTCGTCGATCAAGCCGAGCGCGAGCAGATCCGGCGCCGTGATCTTCAGCGCTTCGGCCGCCTCGACCTTGCGCTTCGCGTCGCGCCACAGGATCGCCGCGCAGCCTTCGGGCGGGATGACGCTGTAGACGCTGAACTCCTGCATCAGGACGCGATCGCCGACGGCGATGCCGAGCGCGCCGCCGCTGCCGCCTTCGCCGACAGACGACCACGACGATCGGCATGTCGAGCAGCGCCATCTCGCGCAGGTTCAGCGCGATCGCTTCGGCGACGCCGCGTTCCTCGGACTCGATGCCGGGATAGGCCGCCGGCGTGTCGATGAAGACGATCACCGGCCGCTTGAACTTCTCGGCCAGCTTCATGACGCGCAGCGCCTTGCGATAGCCCTCGGGCTTCGCGTAGCCGAAGTTCCGGTAGATCTTCTGCTTGGTGTCGCGGCCCTTCTGGTGGCCGATGATGGCCACGGGCTCGCCGTGAAAGAAGCGCGAAGCCCGGCGACGATCGCCTTGTCGTCGGCGAACCGGCGATCGCCGTGCACCTCGGTGAACTCGGTGAACAGCCGCTCGACGTAGTCGAGCGTGGACGGCCGGTTCGGATGCCGGGCGACCTGCACGCACTGCCACGGCTTGAGGGTCGCGAAGATCTCGGCGCGAAGCGCGTCCGGCGCGCGCCTCGAGCTGCGCGATCGACGCCAGCCGCTCGGGCGTCTGCGGCATCATGCGGAGCGCCTCGATTTCCTTCAGCAGGACCGCGACGGGTTCTTCGAAGTCCAGCGTCTCGTTCGTGCTGGCGTTCCGCTCCGCTTCATTTGAGGACGACCGTGCCCGTGCCGCAGACCGCTTCGACGTCCCGCACGAATCCATCGGTCGGCCGGATCCGCCGGGCCGTGGCGGCGCGCACGCGCAGTCCGCCGGTCCGCCGTTCAGTTCACGACGACCGAGACCCGGCGATCGCCCGGATGGCGATCGAGCACGTTGGCCAGCTCGCGCATGACCGGGCGATCCAGCCCCTTGCCCGCCAGCACGATCTCCACGTCCCGCACCGCCCTCTCGCGAACGACCTCGAGCGGCGTGATCTCGGTCACCACCAGGCGGCTCGACTCCTCGTCGCGCTCGTACTTGCCGCGCACGAGCAGCATCGCGTCGTCGACGACGAGGCCGCCGAATCGCGTGAACGCCTCCGGGAACACGACGGTTTCGACCTTGGCCGACTCGTCTTCGAGCATGAACACCGCCATGCGATCGCCCTTCGGGTCTTGAGTGGCCGGAGGCCGGTGACGATGCCGGCGATGGCGCAGTCGGCTTCGGACTGCGTCAGCTCGCCCAGCCGTGCGCCCGCCGACCGTCGCGAGCGCCTCCGCGTAGCGCTGCAGCGGATGGCCGGTCATGTAGAGGCCGAGCGCCTCCTTCTCGAACGCCAGCGCCTCGGTCTCGGTCCAGGCCGCCACGACGGGCAGGGCGGCGTCCTCGTCGCGGCGGTCGTCGGCCTCTGCGTCGCCGCCGAAGAGCCGCGACTGGCCCTGGTCGCGATCGCGCTGATGGCGGCCGCCGTGATCGAGGATGCGGTCGAGCGCGGCGAGCAGCCGCGGCCGCCACGCCAGATACGCCGCGCGGCCGCCCGGCGCGAGCGAGTCGAACGCGCCGGCCTTGACCAGGCTCTCGAACACCTTCTTGTTCACGAGCCGCAGGTCGACGTGCTCGGCCAGCTCGAAGAGCGACGTGATGCGGCCGCCGAGCGCCTGTCGCGCGCGCCAGGATCGACTGAATCGCGCCCTCGCCGGCGCCCTTCACCGCGCCCAGGCCGAACCGCACGCCGTCCGGCTCGACGACGAACTGCCAGCGGCTGGCGTTGATGTCCGGCGGCAGCACCGGCACGCCGAGCTCGCGGCACTCGGCCAGGTACAGCGCGACCTTGTCGGAGTTCTGCGACTCGATCGTCAGCAGCGCCGCCATGAAATGGCGCGGGTAGTTCGCCTTGAGATACGCGGTCTGATACGCGAGCAGCGCGTAGGTCGTCGAGTGCGCCTTGTTGAAGCCGTAGCCGGCGAAGTACTCGATGAACTCGAAGATCTTGGCGGCCTTCTTCTCGGGGATGTCCGCGCGCGGCAGCCGCTCGATGAACGCGTCGCGCTGCGCCTGCATCTTCGCCGCGTCCTTCTTGCCCATCGCGCGCCGCAGCTCGTCGGCCTGGCCCAGCGTGAACCCGGCCAGCTCGCTCGCCAGCCGCATGACCTGCTCCTGATACGCGATGACGCCGTACGTCTCCTTGAGGACGGGCTCCATCTGCGGCAGGTCGTACTTGACCTCGACGCGGCCGTGCTTGCGCGCGATGTAGTCGTCGACGACGCCGCCGCGCAGCGGCCCCGGCCGATACAGCGCGTTGAGCGCGATCAGGTCCTCGAGGCACTGCGGCTTGGCCTTGCGCAGCGTGTCGCGCATGCCCGAGCTCTCGAACTGGAACACGCCGTGCGTCTGGCCGTTCTGGAAGATCTGGTAGCTCTTCGCGTCGTCGAGCGGGAGCTCCATCGAGGTCGATGTCGTCGCCCGTCGTCTCCTTGATGTGCTTGACGGCGTCGTCGAGCAGCGTGAGCGTGCTCAGGCCGAGAAAGTCCATCTTCAGCAGACCGACGCGCTCGATCTCCTTCATCGCCCACTGCGTCGTGATTTCGCCGTCGTCCTTCTGGCTCCGATACAGCGGCACGAACTCGGTCAGCGGCTTCGGCGCGATGACGACGCCGGCGGCGTGCACCGACGCGTGGCGCGTCATGCCCTCGAGCCGCCGGGCGACCTCGAGCAGCTCGTGGACGCGCGGGTCGTTCTTGTCGAGGTCGGCGAGCGCCGGCGCTTCCTCGAGCGCCAGGTCGAGCGTCATGTCGAGCTGGCTCGGGATGAGCTTGGCGACCCGGTCCACGTCCGAGATCGGCATCTCCATGACGCGGCCGACGTCGCGCACGGCCGCCTTGGCCTTCATCGTGCCGAACGTGATGATCTGCGCGACGTTCTCGCGGCCGTACTTCTCCGTGACGTACGTGATGACCTCGCCCCGCCGGCGCTCGCAGAAGTCGACGTCGATATCGGGCAGCGACACGCGCTCCGGGTTCAGGAACCGCTCGAAGTACAGGTCGAAATGCAGCGGATCGACGTCGGTGATCTTCAGCGAATAGGCGACGAGGCTGCCGGCCGACGACCCGCGGCCCGGGCCCGACCGGAATCCCCTGCTCGCGCGCATACCGGATGAAGTCCCAGACGATCAGGAAGTACCCCGGATACTTCATCTGCTTGATCAGCTCGATCTCGTAGGTCAGGCGGCTCTCGTAGTCGCTGATCGGCCGGCGAAGCTCGCCGCGGCTGGCGTTTTCGTGGAGTCGCGGAAGTCTCGCGGCGAATCCCTCGCGCGCGACGTGCTCGAAGTAGGAGTCGACGGTGTAGCCCGGCGGCACGGCGAAGTTCGGCAGGTGCGCCTCG
Organism: uncultured Acidobacteriota bacterium; assembly: GCA_963739035.1. Taxonomy (GTDB): domain Bacteria; phylum Acidobacteriota; class Vicinamibacteria; order Vicinamibacterales; family SCN-69-37; genus CAVTYZ01. Next base: position 195,275 of record CAVTYZ010000012.1, read on the forward strand.
CCCTTCGGCAACTTCACGTGGCAACGCTCGGCGATGCGCATCGTGTTCGCGAGCGCCTCGGGGTAGTCGCCGAAGACCTGCCACATCTCGTCGCCGGTCTTGAGGAAGAACTGGTCGCCGTGGTACCTGCAGCCGCTTCTCGTCGCTGACGCTCTTGCCCGTGCCGATGCACAGCAGCACGTCGTGCGGATGCCGGTCGCTCTGCCGCAGATAGTGCACGTCGTTCGTGCACACGAGCGGCAGATCGAGCTCCTTGGACAGCGGCACGAGACCGGTGTTCACGATCCGCTGCTCGTCGATGCCCTGGTACTGCATCTCGAGGAAGAAGTTCCCCGGCCCGAGGATGTCGCGATAGCTCGCCGCCGCCTCGAGCGCCTTGCGCGTCTGGTCGGTGCGAATCCTCGTCGCCACCTCGCCTTTCAGGCAGCTGCTGAGGCCGATGAGCCCGCGCGAGTGCGCCGCGAGCAGCTCTTTGTCGATGCGCGGCTTGTAGTAGAACCCGTCCGTGTAGCCGGACGACACGAGCTTGATGAGGTTGTGGAATCCCTCGTTCGTTTCCGCAAGGAGGACGAGGTGGTTCGCCGTTTCACCCGGCTGTCCTGACCGGTCGGTCCGGCTGCCGGGAGCGACGTAGACCTCGCAGCCCGAGGATCGGCTTGATGCCGCGCTTCTCGGCCGCGTCGTGGAACGTCACGGCGGAGAACATGTTGCCGTGCTCGGTGACGGCCACGGCCGGCATCTTCAGCTCGGCCGCGCGATCGAGCAGTTCCCCGATTCGGCACGCGCCGTCGAGCAGCGAAAACTCGGTGTGCAGGTGCAGGTGGACGAAGTCTGTGGCCATCGTTTCCTGGTTGCTCCCGGGCCCCACCCCGCTCGCACTGCTCAGCGCCGCTCCTGCCCGTCGCGCTTCGCTTACTCCCACTCGATCGTGGCCGGCGGCTTCGAGCTGATGTCGTAGACCACGCGATTGATGCCGCGAACCTCGTTGACGATCCGCGAGGAAATGCTGCCGAGCAGATCGTGCGGCAGCCGTGCCCAGTCCGCCGTCATGCCGTCCTTGCTTTCGACCGCCCGAATGGCCACCGTGTACTCGTAGGTGCGCTCGTCGCCCATCACGCCGACGCTCTGGACCGGCAGCAGCACCGCAAACGACTGCCAGAGGCGACGGTACCATCCGGCCTTCCGGACCTCGTCGGCGACGATGGCATCTGCGCGCCGCAGCAGATCGAGCCGCTCGCGCGTCAGCGGCCCGACGACCCGGACCGCGAGCCCGGGACCCGGGAACGGCTGCCGCCAGATGAACTCGTCGTCGAGCCCGAGCGTCGCACCGACCGCCCGGACCTCGTCCTTGAACAGCGCGCGCAAGCGGCTCGACCAGCTTGAACTTCATGCGATCGGGCAGCCCGCCCACGTTGTGATGGCTCTTGATGGTCGCGGACTGGCCGACCACCGACACGCTCTCGATGACATCGGGATACAGCGTGCCCTGGGCGAGGAAGTCGAAGTCGCCAAGCTCCTTCGCCCGCGTCTCGAACACGTCAATGAACGCCGCGCCGATGATCTTCCGCTTGCGTTCGGGATCGGTCACGTCCTGCAGCCGCTCCAGGAACAAGTCGGACGCGTCCACGAACTCCAAGCTGCAGTCCCAGGCGCGCGAATCGGGTCCGCACCTGCTCGGCCTCGTTCAGGCGAAGCAGCCCGTTGTCCACGAAGATGCACGTCAGACGCGAACCGAGCGCCTTGTGCAGGAGCACGGCGGCGACCGTCGAGTCCACGCCGCCCGAGAGCCCGCACACGACGCGCCCGTCTTTGACGGTGTCGCGAATGCGGCCGATGCTCTCGTCCACGAAGGACGTCATCGTCCAGTCGCCGGTGCACCCGCACACGTCGTAGGCGAAGTTGCGAAGGATATCGGTGCCGCTGTCCGTGTGGGCGACCTCGGGGTGGAACAGCAGCGCATAGAAATCCCGGCCCGTGTCCTGCATCGCGGCCACGGGTGCGTTGGCCGACGTGGCGACGACGTCGAAGCCGGCCGGCGCGGCCGCCACGAAATCCCCGTGGCTGGCCCAGACTCGCAAGCGAGCCAGGCAGGCCCTTGAAGAGCCGGCCCTCGGCCGCCAGCGTGACCGTCGCCAGTCCGAACTCGCGATGCGGCGCGCTCGCGACCTGACCACCAAGCTCGTCGGTCATGAGCTGCATGCCGTAGCAGATCCCGAGCGTGGGCGTGCCGAGCGCAAGAATTCCAGGGTCGGTGCGCGGCGCGCCGGGCTCGGACACGCTCCGCGGACCGCCAGAAAAGATGATGCCGACCGGATTCCGTCGCTTGATCTCCGTCGCGGAGGTGCTCGGGGGCAGAATCTCCGAGTAGACGGCCAGCTCGCGCAGACGGCGCGCAATCAGCTGTGTGTACTGCGAGCCGAAATCCAGAACGACGATGGTTTGATGTGTCACGAGACGCCGGACTGCAATGACGAGGCCGAAAGCTCCTCGAAGAACATCGCTATTATAAGCGTGTGACCCTCGGGCGGACCACGAGATGTTGGGGTGTCGCGGTCGCCGTCGGGCTCCTGCTACCCGTCGAGCACCCGGTCGCCGCCGATCAGGGCACCAAGGTTCCCGCGCCGTTTCCCAGTTCCAGCGCCGGCTTCCAGTTCTCAACCGGCTCCGACGTCCCCTGCCGAAAAAAACCAGGACGCCGATTCGTATGCCTCCGCGTGGACCGTCCCGTTTTCCGGCGATGGCCCACTGAGCCTGACGTTCACAGGGTCCAATCTCATCCTTGCTGGCAGCCAGATTGCCACTGAGGCGCGCGCGCTCGACGATGGCCGCGTGCTGTGGACCTCGAAACGCGCATCGGACGCGGCGCCGGTTGTCGCCGGCCAGCTGTTGCTCGCGCCCTCGCATGGTCAACTCGTCGCGCTCGACGCCTCGACCGGAGCTGACGTCTGGACGGCCGAATTCACAGGCGCCGTTCGTGCGTCCCGTCGTCGTCGGCGATACGGTGCTTCTGGCGACCGGGACGACGCTCACGTCCCGCCGGGTTGCCGACGGAGCTCCACTCTGGGCCGCCAACCTTGGCGCCAACGCCATCGCCCCGCCCGCCGCCGGCGAGGCCCTGGTTGTCGTGGCGCTCGACGATCGGACGCTCGCCGCGTTCGACCGGACGACCGGAACGCCGGTGTGGCGAGAGCCAACCGATCTCACGGCGCTCTCCATGACCGTGCTCGGCGACCGTGTCTACGCCAGTGTCGCGGAAGGCCTGGCCTGCGCCTACAAGCTCGAACACGGCCGCCAGGACTGGTGTTTTCCGGTCCGGGTCAGGCCGATTGGCGCGCCGGTCGGCGACGCGCGCCAGGTCTACTTCGCCTTCCTCGACAACATGGTTCACGTCTTCGACCGGCGGAGCGGCCGGCGGTACTTCACGCCGTCGCTCGACGCGTTGCCCGCCGCCGGACCGACGCTGACCAGTGACTACCTCGTGGTGCCGGTTGTCACCGGCGAGTTCGTGCTGCTCGCGCTTCGCGACCGGTTTCTGCCATCGCGCGTCTCGACACCGCGAGCGCTCGAGTTGCCGTCGACGCGCGCAGCGGCGGTCGCAGGCGATGGAAGCGCGCTCGCGATGGTGATCGCCTCGGCAGGCGGCCGATACTCGCTCGTCTATTTCAGTCGGAAGCCGGGAAGACGAACCGCCGCAGGGTGACGAAGGGAAGAAAAGCGACGGTACTGCGTCTGATACGCCGCCAGCGCCGACAACTCCATGAACTGGAACACCAATCCGCGCGCGAACCACGCGGCGGTTTGAAGCGGCACGACGACCAGGCTGACGAACGGCACCCACGCAATCACTGCGACACCGGCCGCGGCGAGGAGTGACGCGGCCGTGGCGACGACGACCAGGCCACCCATCACCGCGAAGATCCCGATCACCTGGCGCGAGTCTTCGACGACGAAGGTACGCAGCCGCGCCGCAGCGGTTCCGACCGCGCAGTCATCCGTCACGATGATGACCTGCAGAAGATCGTAGGCAAGATTCACGATGGCAATCGTCACGACGCCGACGGCCGTGGCCACCAGCACCAGCAGCGGCCAGGCCGAGATCCAGGTCACCCTGACCGCCATCGACAGCCCGTAGACGACGGCCGCGAGATAGATGCCGCCAACGATGACGTAGAGCCCACCAAGCCAGAGCGCGAGCGTGATCGCGCGGCGCCCGAAGTGACGAGCGCCCTCGTACACCTTCTCGACACTGAAGGTCGCGGCCGTGCGAATCGACTCGGCGCCAATCGGGAGCATATGCACGTCGGCGGCGCGCTCGTCGCTCGTGACGACGACCGTCAGCGTGCCAATGCGACAGGCGAAGACGATGGCCTGCCCGCCGATGCCAACCAGTCCGAGGGCCACGAAAAACGAGGTCAGGGCGGCGGGTGCCGTGGCCAGCGCGCCAACAACCAGGTCCGCCGTGCTCTGCAGCCCCTCCCCGACCAGCGACCCGGGTTCCGTGCCGGCGACGGCCGCCACCATGAGCGCACCGCCGAGGATCGGGACGGCGAGCGCGACGCGATAGAAGGAATCGAGCGCGAAGTGAATCAGGACAAGCGGCCAGTTGGCCATGGCCACGACGGCGCCGTGCTTGAGCGCCGCCCGGAGCGGGAGTGTTTCCATCGACGACGGGGTTCGAGGCCGGCCGGCGAGTATAGCAGCCCGGCACGAAGGGCGCGCCGCCGCGGCTTTTTGTGTATTCTCGATTCGATGCGTCGCCACGGTCACTGAACGTGTCGCCTCCGTTACGATTCGTCGGCGCCGCAGGTGCGCTCGCTCTCGTCCTGGCGGCCGGCGGCGCGGCATGTGAGCTCAGCCGGTTCGGCGCGAGCGATGCGGCCGCCGTCTCGGCATCTCGAACGCGAGGTTCGCCAGCAGATCGACCGCCGCGCCGCGCGCGTTCAGGCCCTCGCCGAGAGCGTCGTCGCGCAATCCGCAATTGATCGCGGACGCGATCGCCTCGCGCGACGCTCTGCCCGCCCTGTTTGCGCGCCTCGCCGCGCTCGTCCCTCCTGACGCACTCGATCCGGATACCGTCACGATTTACGTGTCCGACCGTCCGGGGACGAACCGGGTGCTCGCGTGGAGTGACGGCCCGGCCGGCAGCGTCGATCCTGATCTGCTGAATGGCGCGGCGACGCTCTTCGTCGCGCAGAGGATCCGCAGGACTGCGGCTCATGTTCATCCAGCCGCTCGAGACCGGCGGGCGACGGCTGGCGGTCGCGGTCGCCGAGACCGTGCTCGCCTCAGCGGCGCAGGGCGGCGCGACGCTGTTCCCCACGTCCTACGGCAACGTGACGATCGTGCCGCCGCCGTACGCCGGGGCCGCCTCGCTCACGGCGGCGGACGGGTTCGTCGTGAGCTCGCCGGCAGGAGGGACGCTGCTCGAGGTTCGCTTCCGGCCCGCCGATCCGGCCGCGGGCCGGCGGGAGATTCGGCAGGCGCGCGATCGCGCCTGGCTGCGCTGCCGCTCGCGCTGAGCGTGCTCGTCGGCGTCGGCCCGTTCATCGATCGGCGGCGGCGCGCCCGACGGATCGCGGCGTGGCTCGGCTGGTCGTTCGCCGCCGTTTCCACGGTGGCCGCGGCCGGCCTGGCGCTCGCGGCGCTCGCAGCCTTTGCGAACCTGCCGGTCACGGCACGCACGGCGATCCTCGTCGTGGCCGCCGTCGCGGCGTCGCGATCGTTCCAGGCGGCTGGTGGTGGCGCGCAAGCGGGCGCACGCTCCCTTCGGCGGCGCCGGTTCGCTTCATCGTCGAGCAGTCGACCGCCGGCTGTGCTCGATCGCGGCGAGCATCGGCGGAACCGCCTGGCTCGTCGCGCGCAGAATTCAGCCCGAACGTCTGGCGAGTTGGAGCTCCGCGATTTTCCCGCTCGACCTCGACGGGCCTCGTGGAAATCTGGACGCTGCTGCTCCTGGTGCTCGCGATTTGTTGGGGCACGGCCGCGGTGCTCGGCGGCATCAGCGCCACGATGGCGACTCGGGGTGCGCCGGCCCGCGACAGTCGTCGCAATCCTGCTGTGGCTCGATGCCACTCGCGGCGTTTGTCGCGACAACCGGGAATTGGGTGCCACGGGGCCCGGCCGCCGTGCTCCTGACGAGTTACGTTGCGTTCGCGCTCCTGGCGACCTGGCTCCGGCGCTACTACCGGCATGCCACGCAGTCCATGCGCCTGGTGCTCGGATTCGCCGCGCTGCTGGCGCCCTTCGTCGCGGTCTACCCGATGACGGCGGTGCTGGTCGAGCGAACGACTCGCACTGTCATCGAGCGCGACTACGCCCCTCAGACCGCCGGTCAGTCCGAGGACATCCGCGCGATGTCTGCTCGAAACGCAGGATCAGATCGACCGAATGTCGAACCTGCCGGCCCAGGTGCGGCTGCGGCGCGGGTCAGCCAGTCGAAAGCCTGACGGCCTTCCTTGTCTGGACGAGCACCAGCCTGTCGCGGACCCGTGTCGTGTCGGACATCGAGCTCTACGGACCGGACCGCGCGCTGATCAGCCGGTTCACGCTCGAATCTGCCGGACTACCTCTATCGTGCAAGCGCGCGCACCTGGGAGGGCACGGATTGTCTGTGGGAGGTGTCAGGTGACGTCACGCGTTTCGCGCGCGACGGACCGCACGATGCTCCACGCGCAACGTGGCCTGTGCGACGCGAAGCGGTACCGGTGGTCGGCGCCGTCGTGCTGCACGTCGCCCCGACCGACTTCCGCGCGCTGCCCTTCGTGTCCGCGCCCAATCCGTACGGCGCCGTCCTCGGCATGGCCCCGCTCGCGGCCGCGCCGACGCCTGCCCGGCCTGGAAGTGGTCGTCTACGGGTGGAGCTTGCAGCCGCTCTTCACGTCGAGGCGGCATCGGCGTGGTCAGTGGACCCGTCGCTGTTCGACGCGGCTGTACCGGGACGGCAGCCCGTTCTGGGCGACGCGTGAAGCCGAGGGCCGGCGATATCACGTGCACTTCGTCCAGAATCGGGCCGGGAATTTATGCGCTCGGCTATCCGGGACTCACGGCGTTCGAGCACGCGGAGCGGCTGGCGGAGATTGTCGCCGTCACCGCCGTGCTGTTCGTGCTCATCCAGCTCGGCGGCCATGGTGTACGCCCCGATCGCGGCGCAGGCCGAATGCGCCGCTCCGCGTGCTGCTTCACGAGATCCGCACGAGCTTCTACCGCAAGCTGTTTCTGTTCTTCGTGTTCGTGGCCATCGGACCGCTGCTGCTGTTCACGGTGGCGTTCGGCGCCTACATGGACGCGAAGTTTCGCGCCGACGTCGAAGCCGAGGCCGAGACCGTCGTCACCGCGGCGCGCCGGGTCTTCGAGCAGGTGGCCTCGGCCGAGGAGCCTGTCGGCCAGCGGACTCGTGCCGCTCACCGATGACCTGATGGTCTGGATTCGGCAGCTCATCGACCAGGACGTCAATCTCTTCGAAGGCTCCGAGCTCGTCGCGACGAGCCAGCGTGATCTGTACAACTCGGGACTACTCCCACGCGCACGCCGGCAGTGCTGTACCGGCGCATCGCGCTCGAGCGGTTGCCGACCTTCGTCGCCGAGGACCAGTCAGTACCTCGCGGCGGCGAAGTCCGCTGCCGGCCCGCGGTCCCGAAGCCGTCCTGAGCGTGCCGCTGGCGTCTCGCCAGCGCGAAATCGAGCTCGAAAGCGACGAGCTCTATCGCGGCGTGCTCGTCGGATCGGTCGTCGTCGTGCTCTTCGCCGCGGGTCTCGGCGCGTGGTTCGCGAGCCGTGTCTCCGATCCGGTCTCGCGGTTGACCAGGGCCACACGGCTCATCGCGGCTGGCCGCCTCGATGTCCGAATTGCCGCCGATACCGCCGACGAGCTGCGGCGGCTCGTCGACGACTTCAACACGATGACCGCGACACTCGTGGCGCAGCGCGCCGAGCTCGCGCGCGCCAATCAGCTCAAGGCGTGGAACGAAATGGCGCGCCAGGTCGCGCACGAAATCAAGAATCCGCTGACGCCCATCCAGCTCGCCGCAGAGCACCTGCAACGCGTTCACATCGATCAGGGCCGCCCGCTCGGCTCGGTCTTCGATCAGTGCGTGGACACGGTCCTCGAGCCAGGTCCGGCTGCTCCGCCGGATTGCGTCGGACTTCGCCAACTTTGCCGCCGAGCCGAAACCGAAGCTCGAGCGCGTCGCGATCGGCCGCGTGATCGAGGACGTGGTCGGCCCGTACCGACTCGGGCTTCCGAATCGCTTCGACGTGCGAACGGACGTCGCCGCCGGGCCTGCCGCCGGCGTCCGGCGATCGCACGATGCTGCAACGTGCGCTGACCAATCTCGTCGAGAACGCGATTCAGGCGATGCCGACCGGCGGCGCGCTCCGCGTCCACGGCCGAGGCGGCGGACGGCCACGTCGTCGTGACCGTCGCGGACACCGGCGTGGGGATGGACGAGGCCGCGCTGGCGCGCGCGTTCGAGCCGTTCTTTTCGACCAAGACCGGTGGCAGCGGGCTCGGACTCGCGAACGCGCGGCGGAGCGTCGAGCTTCAGGGCGGGACCATCGCGCTCGCCAGCGCGCCTGGCGTCGGAACGACCGTGACGATCAGCGTTGCGGGCGGCGGCTGCCTCCCGATGCGCCCGCAGACGCGTGAGGCCCATCTCGACGAATGCCGACAGCAGGTACGTGTACGCGAGGATGACCAGCGTGACGCGCGGCTCGGTCGCAATGAGCGCGATGAGCACCCGCGATCACGAAGACGTTGATGTAGGACAGGCTCCAGCCGAAGTTGATCGTCTTGAAGCTCCGGAAGCGGATGGTGCTCACCATCAGCGCCGCGGGAACCAGCACGACCGCCATCGCGGCGATGGCCAGTGACTTGTCCACCAGCGGATACGGCCAGGCGAAGACGGTCGACGCGACCACCCGGCCGCCGGCGGCGAGGGCATGCCGACGAAGTACCGCTTGTCGAGCACGTGCCCGGCGATTGAATGTTGAACCGCGCAAGCCGCACCGCGGCCGCGGTCACGTACAGGAAACCCGCGGCCCACCCGATCGCGGCCGAGCTCGGACAGGCCCCACGCGAACGCCAGGACGGCCGGCGCGACGCCGAACGAGATGATGTCGGCGAGCGAATCGAACTCCAGCCCGAACGCGCTGGTCGTCCTGGTCATCCGCGCGATTCGGCCATCGAGCATGTCGAGGACGACCGCAAAACCGATGAAGGGCGCGGCGCTGACCAGGTCGTCGCGCATCGCGAACATGATGCAGGCGTAGCCGCAAAACATGTTGCCGACGGTGAAGATGCTCGGCAGCAGATAGATGCCGCGTCGAAATGCCGAGGGTCCGCCTGTAGTCGGGACGCTCCACAATCTCTTTCACGCTCGGACGCCCATGAGGCGCGCGATGACCGTCTCACCGCCGCGCACCTGGTCTCCCTGTTTCACGAGCACCTCCGCGGTCTCCGGCATGAACACGTCCATGCGGGATCCGAACTTCATCAATCCAATGCGTTGGCCCGGAGCGAGCACGTCGCTCTGACGGACCCGGCAGACCACCCGGCGGGCCAGGCGTCCCGACGACCTGCCGGGCGACGACCTGCTACTCCATCATGATCGATCCAGATCTCCGAGTGCTCGTTGCGGTGCGAATCGTGGCGAAACGCCGGCGCGAAAGGTGCCCGGCACGTGGACGCGACCTTCGGTCACCCGGCCGGCACCGGCGTCGCGGTTGATGTGCACGTCGAGCGGCGACAGAAAAATCGTCACCTGCTGCCACCGGCCCGGGGGCGCCTCCTCCGGCCTGGCCGGTCCCGTGTGCATGACCTTCCCGTCGGCCGGCGACAGCACGACCGACGGGTCGGTCGGCGACGTGCGGTCCGGGATCGCGGAAGAACAGCGCCATGAGCATCGGGCAGCGCGGCAAGCGCCCACGTCAGCGCCGGCGGGCCCACCCAGAGCGAACGACCGCGGCGGCACGGCGGCCAGCGACGACGAATGGCGTCGCAGCGCGATCGATGCCCATTCGCTGAAGACAGACTACTCGCGCTGTACGCGACGCCTTCGCCGAGCGACGTCACAGTTCGCCCCTTCGGCGAGCGACGATCGCGCCGACGACGACCTACTGCGCTCTGGGCCTGAGGCGGAGATTCGGTGTGGTGCTCTCGCAGAATCGACTGGATGCGATCCTTCAGCGCCAGTTTCTTTTTCTTGAGTGAGATTTCTTCGAACTGTTGCTGGTCGGTGAGATACGCGAGGCTGGAGAGTTGCTGAATGCGTTGTCGAGTTGGTGATGCTCGGAAACCAGTTGCCTGAACTCTTCGTGGCTTTCGAGCAACACCGCCCGAACAGGATCATCAGGTGAGAGCTGAGCGCCTGCCATGCCCGCCTCCTTTGTGTAGACGGTGCAAGGTAACACAACGACAGGGCAAAGGGCAGAGGGCAAAGGGCAAAGGAGAGGGAAAAAGTCGAAGGGAAAAAGAGGGAAACAGGTGGCCTTCCCTGCTTCCCTTTCTCCTTCTGCCTTCCCTTTGCCCTTTGCCCTCTGCCCTTTGCCCTGACATGTGTCTTTTCCACAGAATGACGGCGTCCTCCCGCGGATCCTGGTAATAGTCACGCCGAATCCCTTCGACGGCAAAGCCCAGCCCCTCGTAGAGCGCGCGGGCGGCCGTGTTCGATCGGCGGACCTCGAGCGTCGCGGCGGTGCGCCCCGGCGTCGACGGCTTCGGCCAGCACGTGCTGGAGCAGCCGGCGGGCCAGACCCTCGCGCCGGCGCTCCGACATCGACGGCCAGGCTGTTGATGTGCAACTCGTCGAAGACCATCCAGCACGCGCAATAGGCGACGAGACCGCCGGCCGGATCGCGCATGACGTAGAGACGTGAGACGTCCGTGTTCTCGAGCTCCCAGCGAATGGCCTCTGCGCCCCAGGGATTCGTGAACGTCTGGCGCTGCAGCGCGTCCACGGCGGCGAGATCTTCCGGGCCGGCCGGCCCGACGGATGGTGTAATCAGGCGCCGCGTTCTCGCTCGCCGGTGAGCCCGTTCCCGCACGAGCACAGCGTCGGGTCTGCGAACGTACAAGGGCCTGAGCGCGTGCGGCGGCCGGGCGCGCTCCGGGGCGAGGCGGCGATGCGCGCGGCCGACTCGGCGAGCGACATCGGCATATCCGACGATCGCGGCGTGCGGAAGGGCGCCGACTGAGAACCGCGGTCCACCGTCGTCCGGTCGTCACACACGACGACGAGCTGCACGGCCTCGCGAAGCGGCTGGCAAGAAGATCGGCGAGTTCCTCGGGCCGCGCCGCCATGGGCTCGAGGAGCGGTGTGCACGTCGTCGAGCGAAGCCGCGCCGGCGCGCGTCGACCGCCGCCGCGAACACCTCGCCCCGCTGCCCGTCCAGCCACGCGACGACCACCGCGCCGTCCTGTGAGAGGCTGGGCAGCCAGGCGCGATCATCGCGTCCAGGGTCGGCACGCTCACGACCAGGCGGTCGCCCGGCGAGCGCGAATCCCTGAATCGGCCGCGATGCCGACACGCAGTCCGGTGAACGATCCCGGTCCTGACACGACGGCGAACAGATCCGACATCAGCGAGTTGATGTGGCCGCCGAGCGCCGAGCCACTCGAGAATCTCGCCGGGAAGCCGCTCCCCATGCGTGCGCGTGCTGTCGCCGACGCGCCCCTCACAGGTCGTTCCCGCGCACGTCGCGAGACTTCCGCGACGCGTGACGGTCTCGAGCGCGAGGGTCAGCATCGTCAGCAGAATGTTATAGCCTGTCTGTTCGACACCGTGACGACGTCCAGCACCTCGCCGGCCTCGATGGACACGGCTACGCCGGCCATGCGGCAGTACCTCGAGGTCAAGCGCCAGCACCGAGACGCGATCGTCTGCTTTCGCATGGGCGACTTCTACGAGCTGTTCTACGAGGACGCGCTCGTCGCCTCGCGCGTGCTCGAACTGACGCTGACGTCGCGCGCAAAGGACGCGCAGGGCGCGGCCATCCCGATGTGCGGCGTGCCGTTTCACGCGCTCGACGTCTACCTCGCGCGGCTCGTCCGCAAGGGCTACCGCGTCGCGATCTGCGATCAGGTCGAGGACGCGCGCAAGGCGAAGGGGCTGGTCCGGCGCGAGGTGACGCGTGTCGTGTCGCCCGGCACGTTCACGGACGCGAGCTATCTCGACGCGCGGGAGCCGGCGTTTCTGGCGGCCGTGTCCGTCGCCGGCGACGAACGGCGCCTGGGGGCTGGCGTTCCTCGACATCTCCACGGGCCAGTTTGCGGCGGCGGAGTTCGCCGGCGCGGAGGCGCTGGCATCGCTGGCCGCCGAGTTGAGCCTGCTGAGGCCGAAAGAACTGCTGGCCGCCGACGGCGCCGCGATCGACGGGCTGCCTGCCGGACGGGTCGCCCTGCCGCGTGACGCGGATCGACGGGTGGACGCTCGATCCGGCTCGCGCCCGCGACGTGCTCTGCGAGCAACTGGGCACGACGTCGCTCGCCGGGTACGGGCTCGAGCAGGCCACGGCCGCGGTGTCCGCCGCGGGCGGCGTGCTCACCTATCTCAAGGACACGCAGCGCACCGATCTCGGCCACGTCCGCGACATCTCGCTCCACACGGCGGCCGACGCGCTGCTGATCGATCCGGTCACGCTCCGGCACCTCAACGTGATCGAGGGCGTCGGAGGGTGGCCGGTCCGGCTCGCTGCTCGACGACATCGACCGCACCGTGACCGCGATGGGAGGACGGCTGCTGCGCCAGTGGCTCGTCCGGCCGCTCGTGACGCTCGCCCGCATTCAGGATCGGCTCGACGCGGTCGAGGACTTCGCGTTTCGCGTCACCGAACGCGGCAAGCTGCGCGAGGCGCTTCGCGGCCTGCACGACCTGGAGCGTCTGGTCGCGCGCGTGTCGCTCGGCACCGCCGGGCCGCGCGACGTCGCCGCCCTCGGCCAGTCGCTCGCGCTCATTCCGCGCATTCGGGCGTGCACGCAGGACCTGCAGGCGCCGCTCACGCGCAGCCTGGCGGCCGAGCTCGACGACGTCGCTGACGTGCGTGATGCGATCGTGAGCGACGCTCGTGGACGAGCCGCCGGCGGTCGCCCGAGACGGCGGCTTGATTCGCGACGGCGTCGATCGCCGAGCTCGACGAGCTGCGCGCCATCAGCCGCGGCGGCAAGACCGCGATTGCCGCGATGGAGGACGGCGAGCGCGCGCGGACGGGCATCTCGTCGCTGAAGATTCGCTACAACCGCGTGTTCGGCTACTACCTCGAGGTCTCGAAGTCGAACCTGTCGAGCGTGCCTGCCGACTACATCCGGAAGCAGACGGTCGCCGGCGGCGAGCGCTTCATCACGCCGGCGCTCAAGGAGTACGAAGACAAGGTGCTCAGCGCCGACGAGCGCATCAGCGTTCGCGAGCTGGAGCTCTTCGAGGCGTTGTGCCGGCGCATCGCGGCGGAGGCCGTGCGCATTCTCGACTCGGCGCGCGCCGTCGCCACGCTCGACGTGCTGTCGGCGCTCGGCGACACCGCGACGACGCGCGAACTTCACGAAGCCGTTCCTGCACGAAGGCGATGAGTTCCAGGCGACCGACGCGCGCCACGTCGTCGTCGAACGACACCTGGCCGGCGCGTTCGTGCCGAACGACGTGCACCTGGACGGGAACGGCCGGCAGCTCATCATCCTCACCGGGCCGAACATGGGCGGCAAGTCCACGTACTTGCGCCAGGTCGCTCTGCTGGCGCTCCTGGCGCAGGCCGGGTCGTTCGTGCCGGCCCGTAGCGCCAAACTCGCGCTCGTGGACCGCATCTTCGCCCGCGTTGGCGCGTCCGACAACATCGCGCGCGGGCAGTCGACGTTCATGGTCGAGATGCAGGAGACGGCGTCGATCCTGCGCACGGCGACGTCGCGCAGCCTCGTGATCCTCGACGAGATCGGCCGCGGCACGGCGACGTTCGACGGCTTGAGCCTGGCGTGGGCCGTCGCCGAGCACCTGGCATCGAACGATCGCGCGCGCCCGAAGACGATCTTCGCGACGCACTATCACGAGCTGACCGATCTGGCGGACGCGCTGCCGTCGGTCGTCAACTGCCACGTCGCCGCACGGGAGTTCCGCGACGACATCGTGTTCCTGCACAAGATCGTCGCGGGTCGATCGGACCGAAGCTACGGCATCCAGGTGGCGCGGCTGGCGGGTCTGCCGGCGGCGGTCGTCCGCCGCGCGGCCGAGATTCTCAAGTCACTCGAGCAGGACGAGCTTCAACGCGGCGGGCGGCCGAGCCTGAGCGGCGCGGCCAGCACGCGTCAGCGGCAACTCGCGCTGTTTCAGGCGCCCGCCGAGACACATCCCGTCGTCACGGCGCTGCGCGATCTCGACCTCGATCGAATGACGCCGATCGACGCGCTGAATCTGCTCGCGTCCCTCAAGCGTGAGGCTGACTCGTGACGCGGTTGCGCGTCGTCGCGACGGTGTTCGCGCTGATGCTCGCGCTCGCCGGCAGTTGTCGACGCGCCGATGCGCCGCCGAGGCGACTGGATTGTGCTCGCGCTCGCCAGCTCGCCCACCAATCTCGATCCGGCCATCGGGCTCGACGAGTCTTCGCAGCGGCTGCATCAGCTGATGTTCAGCTCGCTGCTCCGCATCGATGACAACCTGCGGAACGTGCCTGATCTGGCGACCCGGTTCGAGATGCAGGACCCGCAGACCTACGTCGCCGAGATTCCGCCGGGTGTCCGGTTCCACGACGGCCGCGAGATGACGTCGGAGGATGTCGCCTACACGTTCCGCCGCTTCCTCGATCCCGCGCTCGTGTCCGGACGAAAAGGCGCGTACCAGGATCTCGCCGCCGTGGACATCGCTCGACCGCTACACGGTCGCGTTTCGCCTGAAGCGTCCGTCCGGTTCCTTTTCGGCCAACCTCATCAACATGGGCATCGTGCCGGCGGGGACCGGCGGCACGATGGCGCAGTCGCCCGTCGGGCAGCGGGCCGTATCAGTTCTCAGGAGATCGTCGCGGACGACCACGTGACGCTGCGGACAGTTCGACGGCTACTACCGCGGCGCGCCGAAGAACGACGGCCTGATCTTCAAGGTCGTTCCGGACGAGACGATGCGAAGTCTCGAGCTGCGCAAGGGCGACGTGGATCTGGTCGTGAACGACGTCGCGCCCGACCTCGTCCACGGCCTCGCGCAAGCAGCCAGGGCTCTCGGTCGTCACGGGCCCGGGCACCGATTACGCGTACATCGGCCTGAACCTGCGCGATCCGATCCTCAGGGACCGGCGGGTGCGTCAGGCGATCGCCTATGCCATCGACCGCGAGGCCATCGTCCGCTATCTCCAGCGGGACCTGGCGCGAGAGACGACGGGCATCATCCCGTCGATGTCGTGGGCGTACAGCCGACGATCTGTTCGCGTTCACCCGGGACCTGGACCGGTCGCGCGAGCTGCTCGACGAGGCGGGATATCCGCGATCCCGATGGGCCCGGCCCCGCGCCCGCGGCTGCGCCTGACGCTGAAGACGTCGACGGTCGAGCGCTATCGCGTGCAGGCGGCAGCGCTTCAGCACCAGCTCGGCGAGGCCGGCATCGCGCTCGAGATTCGGTCGCACGAGTTCGCCACGCTGTTTTCCGACGTGATTCGCGGCAACGTCCAGCTCTACACGCTCGTCTTCACCGGCGGCTCGGTCGCCGATCCGGACATCCTGCGGCGGGTGTTCCACTCCACGCAGATGCCGCCGAGCGGCTTCAACCGGGCGCACTACGCCAACGCCGATGTCGATCGCCTGATCGATCAGGCCACGGCCGCCCTCGCGGAAAACGAGCGGCGCGCGCTACTACATCGAAGCGCAGCGGCTCATCGCCGCCGACGCGCCGATGATCAGCCTCTGGGCGCGCACGAACGTCGCGGTCGCGACAGTCGACACTGACCGGCATCCGCCTGTCGCCGATCGGCGATTTCGATTTTCTCTGGCAGGTGTCGCGGACTACGGAGCACCGAGTGGATCGCGTGATCGATCGCCGACCTGCAGGTCGGCGGTGCAGTCACGAATACAATACCCATCATGGGACGTCGCAAGTCACGCTTCCTTCGCAAGCCGGTCGAACCGTTCGTCGCCGAAGCCGGACTGTCGGCCGACGCGGTGCTCGAGCGGATGGAACGCATCTCGTTCCAGGGGCGCAACCTCGCGACGGCGCGGCGCATCTGGGAAAAGATGCTCACGAGCGACGCGACGATTTTTCTCGGCACCGCCGGCGCGCTGTCGGCCGGCGGCATGCGGCTGCTGATCGCGCACCTCATCGAGCGCCGCTACGTCGACTGCCTGGTCTCGACCGGCGCCAATCTCTACCACGATCTCCATGAAACGCGCGGCCGACGGCACTTCATCGGCTCGCCCAACCTCGACGACGCCGCGCTGGCGGCGGAGCGGATCGACCGGGTGTACGACACGCTCGCGAGCGAGGACGAGTTCTGCAAGAACGACGAGTGGATCGCGTCGTTCGTGCTGAAGCTCGAACGCCGGCCCGTACACCACGCGCGAGTTCCTCTACAAGCTCGGCGAGCACCTCTGGAACGAGACCGGCAACAACGGCATCCTCACGGCGGCCTATCGCGCCAAGGTGCCGATCTTCTGCCCGGCCATCGCCGACTCGTCGATTGGGATGGGCCTGTCGCAGGCGCGGCACCGCGATCAGACCGCCGGCGTCGCCGACGTCATCGGCGACATCCTCGAGTCGGCCAACATCGTCATTCGCAAGCCGTCCACGGCGACGATTGTGCTCGGCGGCGGGACGCCGAAGAACTTCATCAACCAGGCGAGCGTGCAGGCCGAGTTCTACGACGACCGCGTCGGCGGCCACAAATACGCGATTCAGATCGTCACCGATGTGCCGTACTACGGCGGCGCGAGTGGATCGAGCCTGGAAGAGGCGCAGAGCTGGGGCAAGCTGTCGCTGGAGTCCGAGAAGGTCACCGTGCACGCCGACGTCACGATCGCGCTGCCGATTCTCGTCAGCGCGCTCGAGACGACGTCGCACGAAGCTCGCAGCGCCGCAAGCGTCCCGGAGTTCGACCCGTCCGGCCGCATCCTGGTCGATGAACGGCCAGCCGCTCGGCGACAACAAGTTTCAGGAGTGAAGGGCTCAGAGCCCTTTTCCACAGATCTCGCGACAAAGGGGACAGAGCTGCGGACCGCACGGACCCGCGCTCTGTCCCCTTTTGGGCGTGAACTGTGGAAAAGGGCTCTGACCCCTAGTTCAGACGACGCCAGTTGCTGGCGCGCTTCGAACGCGTAGGACGAGTCGCTGAACTCGTCCACGACGCGCTGGTAGGCCGCGCGCGCGTCCTGGTTCTTGCCGGCCTTCGCGTACGCCTGCGCGAGCTGGATGAGCACGCCGTCGATCGGCAGCGTGCCGTCGCGATTGGCCGACAGCTCGGTCAGAAGCTTGATCGCTTCGTCGTACTGCCCCGTGGCGACTTTCGCCTGCGCCACGCCCAGCCGGGCGACCGACGAGTACAGCTCCGAGTTGCTCGCGGCCACTTCGGCGAATAGCTTCTCCGCCTCGGCCGGCCGGCCAAGGTCCAGCAGCTCGCCAGCCGACTTCGTACGTCGCGCTGATCGCAGCGGGCGTGCCGGGATAGGCCGCGATGACTTCCTGGAACGCCTTGAGTGCCGCCTCGCTGCGTGCGGTCTCCGACGGATAGGTCTCCGGCCGGCTGCGTCGCGCCCGGCAACGTGGACGCCGGCGAAATCGTCGCCTGGGCAATGGCCATGGCGGTGCCGAGCTTCGCGCCGGCTTCGTTACGCGCGGCTCTTCCGGAACATCAGAAAGCCAGCGAGGCCGCCAATCACGACGACGGCGCGCCACGGCGCCCAGACCGATCTGCTTCTGGTTTCCTCGTCAGCGCGTCGACCGACGCGGCGGGTGGTTTCCGCAAACTCGTTCTGCTTCAGCTGGTGGCGTTCCTTGGCTTTCATACGCTCAAAGTATCTCACAGCGCTATTTGTGCTCCTGCTTGGTCTGGGATTGGTCTGGGGGTCTGGCACGCGCCGTCCCTCAGCACGCTCGCTCGCGAGGGCCCGAGCGCCCCGCTACAATGTCGCCGTGAAACGCGCTCTTTTCGCGGGGCCGGTTCTGTCCGCCGTCCTGTCTCGCCGCGGCCGCGACACTGCCCCTCAGCGGCCAGACACCGGAGCCGGGTCCGGGCCAGACGCTGTTCAACGAGCACTGTGTGCTCTGCCACGGCGCCCTCAGCGAGGGCGGGTCGGGCCCCGACCTGACCAATCCGCGGTGGCACGCCGAGCGGACCGACGCGGAGATCGATCGCGTCATTCGGGACGGCGTCCCGAACACGCCGATGCCGGCGTTCGCCTCGCGCATCGACGCGAAGGGCCGCGCGGCGCTCGTCGAATTGCTCCGGGCCCTCAGCAAGCGCGCCATTCAGCCCACGACGAACGTCACGGCGCCCGTCATCCGGGTCTCGCCGGACCGGCTCTCGCGCGCGTCGACCGATCCGGACCACTGGCTGATGTACGGCGGCGACTACGGGCAGACGCGGTTCAGCGCGCTCGGGACCATCAACCGATCGACGGTCCAGAACCTCGTGCCCGTGTGGAGCTTTCAGACGGGCGTCGCCGACGGACTGACGGGGATGCCGCTCGTCGTCGACGGCGTGATCTTCCTGACAACCGCCTGGAACCACGCGTTTGCCATCGATGCTCGCACGGGCGCCGAGCTCTGGCACTACCAGCGGCGACTGCCGCCGACGAGCGAGCTGAGCTTCTGCTGCGGGCCGAGCAATCGCGGGGTCGCGATCTGGAACGACCTCGTCTACATGGCCACGCTCGACGCGCATCTCGTCGCGCTCGACGCCAGAACCGGTCGTGTCCGCTGGGATGTCGAGCTCGGCAAGACCAGCGACAACCTGAACTTCAAGCAGCCGCCGCTCGTCGTCGGCGACCGGCTGATCGTGGGCAGCGCGGGCGGCGACAGCCCCAGTCGCGGTTTCATCGACGCGTACGACGCCGCGACCGGGCGCCGCCTCTGGCGCTTCTACACCGTGCCGGCCCCGGGCGAGCCGGGCAGCGAGACGTGGCCGGCCGGCGACGCGTGGAAGACCGGCGGCGGCGCGCCGTGGATGCAGGGCACGTACGACCCCGAGCTCAACCTCGTCTACTGGAGCGTCGGACAGCCCTATCCCGTCTACGACGGCGCACCGCGGCCGGGCGACAACCTGTACACGAACTCGGTCGTCGCGCTCGATCCGACGAACGGCGACGCTGAAGTGGCACTACCAGTTCACGCCGCACGAGCTCTGGGACTACGACGGCGTGACCGAGAACATCCCGATCGACATCGACTTCGCCGGCCGCCGTCGTCGCGCGATCATCCACGCCGATCGGAACGGTTTCCTGTACGCGATCGATCGAACGAACGGTCAGTTCCTGTTCGCGAAGCCGTTCGTGAAGACGACGTGGGCGACCGGATTCACGCCTGAGGGCCGCCCGATCGTGAATCCTGCGGCCATTCCGAGCTACGCGGGATCGGAAGTCTGTCCGGGCGCGGCCGGCGGGAAACAGTGGACGGGCATGGCGTACAGCCCGCTGACCAGGTGGCTGTACGTTCCCGTCATCGAAAACTGCGCGACGTTCTTCAACTACGGCGTCGAGGCACGCGCGAAGGGCTTGCCGCCCGGCCCCAACGGTTTCCGGTATCTGCCCGGCAAGGCGTTCGGCAAGGTGATGGCGATCGACCCGTCGAACGGCGACGTCAAGTGGCAGCTCAACACGCGATCTCCGATGTCCGCCTCGATGCTCGCAACGGCCGGCGGCCTCGTCTTTACCGGTGACGCCGAGGGCAACGTCGTCGCCTACGACGACCGGAACGGCGAGCTTTTGTGGTCGTACCAGACCGGTTCCGGCATTCGCAGCGGTCCTGTCGCGTTCAGGCTGGATGGCGTCGAGTACATCGCGGTGGCCTCGGGCCTTGGCGGCGCGGTCGGCGGCTACACCGGTCCCGGCGCGCCGTGGCTCCGCAATTTCCGCGGCGGCGGCACGCTGACCGTGTTCCGACTCTTTCAGCCGAATGCGTCAACGCCGTTTCATGGAGGGGCAAGAGAGTAGTAGGGGGCTTGGGGCTTGAGCCTGGGCTCGGGGATCGGGCACTGGATCGCCGCGAAAGAGTGATACACATGCCGCACTCGCGATCAGTCTATGACGACGTCGTTTGCTATTCGCTCGTGCGTTTGTCGCCGGGGCGGCCGTTCACGCACAGGAACGCTTCTCGTTCTTTCAGGCGAGCACGCCTGAAAGCGTCGAACGCCTGCTCACGCTCGCTGCAATTGCGCGACGACGACGTCGTGGTGGATTTGGGTTCAGGGAACGGACTGATCCCACTCACCGCCGCGCGCATGAACCCGAAGCTGCGCGGTTGGGGCGTGGACATCGATTCGAAGCTGGTGGCGGCAGTCGAATCAGGCCGCCAGGGAGGCCGGCGTTCGCGAATCGCGTCCAATTCTTTCACCGGAACGCCTTCGACGCGGACCTCAGCGACGCCACGGTCGTCACCATGTGGCTGTTCCCGGAGCTCATGCAATTGCTTCGACCCGTCATCCTCGAACGCGCGAGGCCCGGCACACGGGTCCTGACGAGCACCTGGACTCTGGGTGACTGGAAGCCCGATGAGACCAATGAGGATGGCGGGCCATCGGTCTACATGTGGATCGTCCCCGCGCGCGTGTCCGGCGCCTGGCAGTGGGACCTCGACGTCGCGGGACGACAGTTCCGCTACTCGGCGGTCAACGAGCAACAGTTCCAGATGGTCGAAGGTGTCGTGCGCGTCGGCGATCGCCGCGAGGTCTTCAAGGACCTGACGCTTCGCGGCCGAGACCTGTCACTTCACCCTCGAGATCACGCTCGATGGCCTGGGGCTCACGGAACACGAGTTCAGCGGCAAGGTCCAGGGCGACGAAATTCAGGGCACGGCGAGAGTGACGCCGGCAGGTCAAGCGACGATGACGTTACCCTGGCTCTCGCGACGCACCGAGAGGTCGCTTTACTTCGCGCATACCGGCCTCGAGATGTTCCAGGAACCGGCCCCAACCCGCTGACTTTCCGTCCTGCGCTGATGTCGTCCATCGACGGGTTGCGTATTTTTTCCTTGCGATCACCGGCGTCGCAAAGCGCGATCATTTTCAAACTCCAGTGCGAATCGAGCGGCTACTGTTTGGTGTCGAGCGGGCGCCTGGCCGCCTCGAAGAACTCGGTCTGCAGGCGAAGACTCGTATCGTCCGCCTTGATCGCACGCAACGCCCGCGCGAGCGCGTCCGCGCGCGCCTTCATCGACGCCGCGCCGCGTGCGGCATTCGCGCCGGCGGCATCGCCCTGATAGTGATTCGGGTAGCTCGAGTACCCAGAAGATCGGGGTGAACACGCCGACCGGCAGATCCTGCCGCTTGAGGTCGGCGCCCGACTGCTGGCCCGCGCGTTCCGGATGCACAAGGTCGGGACGGGACGCCATCACGTTCGAGAGCTCGAGCTCCCCGGCGTGGCCGTCAACGCCGGGTTTGGACGGACCGGGAATCTCCGGAGCAGTCCGCCCCTGGCCTTCAGGAGTGATGACGTACACGATCCAGTTCTTCGGGGTGTCGAGGGTCGTCTGCGCGAAGTACTGCAGAAAAGCTCGTGTTCCCACCGTGACCGGAGACGATCACGATCTTCGTGCAACCGTTTCGAGCCATCTCTGCCGTCGTCTCCTGCAGGAGCTCGAACTGCAGACGCGTGCTGTAAGCCACGGTGCCCGGCTGGTGCTTCGCTTCGAAGATCTGGCCCGCGTAGTACTCAGGAAACACGAGCGCGTATTCCTGCTTGACGGCCTCGAGCGACGCGAACCGCGCGTTGATGAGGTCGGTGGCGAGGGGCCCGGACGGTCCGTGTTTTTCGATGATGCCGATTGGCAGCACGCAGACGCTCTGTGCACGCTGCATGGCCCTGGCGAAGTCCGGCCCGGTGAGCTCGGACCAGTTCGCGGAGTACGACGGGGTTTGCGCCCACGCCGTGCTGGCGGCGAGCAGGCCGAAAACGACGAGGGCAACGCGTTTCATGGCAAGTCTCCTGGGCCGGCCATCGCCGGCACCGGTTCGAACTGTCCGAGGGCCTGACGCCGACCAATCTTATCGGCAATGCCGTCGCGACGATCCCGGTCGCGAAGTGGGCGGACGTGCTCGACGAGCGGACCCGGGCCTGATTAATCGACGGCCGTGAAAAAACTGTGGCAACCAGAACTCGAGCGATGATCCGGCGTAAATTGGTCACATGAAGGCAATCGTTCTCGTCGTGGCTGCCCTTCTCGTCGCGATGACGACGCCGAAGACCACGGCGCAGAGCCGCCTTCGCGCCCTCCCCGTCGCGGCTCCCATCCCGGTCAATGAGTCGTCAACATCAGAACGTGTGGCGTTGGGACGCCTGTTGTTCTGGGACCCCATCCTCTCAGGGCAGAAAGACGTTGCGTGCGCGACGTGCCACCATCCCGCGTTCGGATACTCGGACGGTCTCGACGTCGTCGATCGGGGTGAACGGCGCCGGGCTCGGCCCGGCACGAGCGTTCGTTCCCGATCGCCCGGAACGGCTCGTGAAGCGCAACAGCCAGACCATCGTGAACGTCGTGTTCAACGGACTCACCGAAAGTCATGATGGCCAGGCGGCGGCCGCGCCGATGTTCTGGGACCTCAGGGTGCGAAGCCTCGAAGCGCAGGCGCTCGAGCCGATCAAAGCGCTGGAGGAGATGCGCGGTGGGGCCTACGCCGAAGACCGCGCGCTACCGTCGGTCGTGGCGCGGCTCAACGCGATTCCCGAGTACCGCCGGCTGTTCGCTGGCGCGTTCGCCGGGGCGAGTCCTGTGAGCGAGGGCAACCTCGGGCAGGCGCTCGCCGCCTTTCAGCGGACGATCGTCGCGACGAACACGCCGTTCGACCGATACATGCGGGGCGACACGGCGGCGATGAGTCCCGACCAGATTCGCGGGATGGAGCGGTTCCAGACGACCGGGTGCATCAACTGTCACAGCGGCCCGATGTTTTCCGACTACCAGGCTCACGTGCTCGCGGTGCCGGACAACCCGAAGCTTCCTGAGTCGGATTCAGGCGTGAGCAAGACGTACGGTTTTCGCACGCCGTCACTGCGCAACCTGAGCGCGACCGCGCCATACATGCACAACGGCGTTTTCGCGTCCCTGAACGACGTCGTCAACTTCTACGAGCGAATCAGCGGCGGGGGTGGGCGTGCGCGGCGGCAGAGGCGCACGCGGCATCAACCCGCAAGTGAGCCGCGATCAGATCGACCCGCTGGCACGTCAACTGAACATGCGAGGGCGCGGACAGCGCGACATCATCGCGTTCCTTGCCGCGCTGAATGACCCGAACTTCGACAAGACGATTCCGGAGCGGGTGCCGAGTGGGTTGACTGTAGGCGGACGGCTCCAGCAGTAGAGAGACCGGGTTTCCTGGAGGACCCAGGAAACCCGGTCTCCACTTCCCTATTTCGCCGCGGGCGCGGCCGCGGCGGGCTTGCTGAGGAACACGTGCGTGCCGTAGGCGCCGGCCACGGCAATGTCGGGACGGCCGTCCTTGTTCAGATCGGCCACCTCGAACGCCGAGCCCACGCCGGACCGGTTGTGCACCAGCTCCGGCACGAATTCAGCCCCGCCTGGCGCCTTGGGATTGCGCACCGTTCGATAGATGTACACGACGGCCGGGCCGTACGGATCCGGACCGTTGTAGTTCTCGAGGTGCGACCAGTACCGCTTGCCAACGATGAAATCAGGAATCTTGTCGCCGTTCATGTCGGCAAATCGCGACGCATGCGGCTCCGAGAACACGATGTCGCCGGCGTTCTTCGTCGAGAAGTCCTCCGCGATCTCGTGCTTCTCCCACGTGACGCTGCCGTCGGCGGCCTTCTTCTGCTGGAACCAGGCGAGTCCGAAGTCGTGCGCGGCGAGGCTCGTGACGACGTCCGTGAGCTTGTCGCCGTTGACGTCATACGCGCCGATCTCGCCGCCGCCGTTACCGAACTCGGCCGGATGAAGCGTCCACGCCTGATCCATGCTCCCCTTCGGCGGCTGCTCGTACCAGCCGGTCGGCACGACGATGTCCTGACGGCCGTCGCTGTTGACGTCGCCAACGCCGATGCCGTGGCCCACCACGCGTTCACCAGGCTTGGAGACGTTGTGCGAGGTCCAGACCGCCATCGGGTTCACCGGATCGGGGCGCGCCCAGGAATAGGCGCCACCGCCGCCGAAGATGATTTCGGGTTTGCCGTCGTCGTCGAGATCACGCATCAGGACGAGCTCGGTCGAGATCACCGGCAGCACGCGGAAATGATCCCAGCGGCGTGATTGCCCCTTCGGGTTGACGTACAGATCCATGGGCCGGCCGCCGACCATGTCCGACGCCATGATGTCCGGCCACCCGTCGCCCGTGAAGTCCGCGGTGAAGTTCACCATGTCGGGGGCGTACTCGGTGCCCGCGTTGTAGACGCGGCTCGTGCGATAGATCCGGCGCTCGGCGAACGAGGGGCCGAGGTAGTAGAACGGCCCCGAGACGACGTCCATGGCGCCGTCGTGATTGATGTCGGACGCGGCGGCCGACCAGCCGTAGTAGAAGTCGCTGAGGCGAAGGGCCGTGAACCGGCTCGAGAGCTGCTCGCGCGCCTGCGTCAGCGGAATCAGATCTTTCCACGCGACGTCCTTGTACCGCACCTCGCCCGTGCCGCCGATGTACAGCGCGACCGTCCCGTAGTTCGGGGCGCCCGGCCCGCCGATTGATCCGCCTCCGCCCATGGTGGCGCGAATGGTGTCGTCCGAGACCAGGATGTCGAGCGCGTTCCACTCACCGGGCTTCAGCGCGGTAATGGCTGCCGCGCCACGGCCGCGGCCACCACCGCCGCCCCCGCCACCACCGCCGCCGGCTGCCGGCGCGGCACCGCCCGCTCCACCGCCGCCCCCGGGACGGCCACCGCCTGTGAGCCGCAGCGGGCGCGCCGCCTGCCGGGGCCGGAGCCGCAGCTGCACCAGCTCCCGGAGCGCCACCACGTCCACCGGCGCCACCGCCACGCGCCGCCGCGACCACGCGGTCGCGGCTCGTCTCGACGCCCTGCGCGTCAATCGTGACCCGGTAAGTCGCGAAGTCCCCGTCGGTCAGCGACACGTACAGGCCCTTCATGCCGCCGTCCGCCGTCTTCTCGGCGCGAAGCAGCACACCGGTCTTGCACGTGCCCTCGCAGCGGAGATTCGCGTAGAACATCAGGTCCTGGAACTCCTTGTCCATGACCAGCCAGCCGCCGCTGCCGCCTGGGGCCGCGCGGCCGATGATCTCGCCGTTCTCGGCTCGCCACTGCGCCTGGCCGACCGTGCGCCAGCCGGTGAGAGCCGACCCTTTGAATGTGCCATCCGGCTTGAACTCGGGCGGGTCGGCCGCCCGAAGGCCGAGCACCAGGGCCGCGACGGCGACGGCCGTCATGCCAAGCCGCTTCGCGAGCATGCTGTGACGTGTCATCTCTGCACTCCTGAATTCTGCGGGTGCCCGTCCCGTGGTTGATCGGACAGACGATCTCGCCTGGCCATGACTACGGCTGCTGGACGCGACGAGCTTACACGATGAGAAGCGGCCCCGGGCGAGCGATTCCATCGCCGAAACCTTGCGCGGCCAGCGGCCTGGGCGCATGCTGTCCCCATGCGCCAGGACATCGTCTACGCGTGGCGGCTGCTGCTGAAGAACCCGGGATTCTCCCTGGCGGTCGTCCTCTCGCTCGCGTTGGGCATCGGCGCGAATACCGCGATCTTCAGCCTGATCGATGCCGTGATGTGGCGCACGCTGCCGGTGAGCGACGCGGCAAGCCTCCGGGTCATCGATCCAAACCTGACCTATCAACAGTACCGGCGGCTGACTGACGAAACCCAGGTGGCGGATCTGGCGGCCTACTCGACCGTGCGCCTGAACGTCAGCGTGAACGGCAGCGTCGAGCCGACGACCGATGGACAGCTCGTCACTGGCGGGTACTTCTCGTTGCTCGGTGTGCGTCCGAGCATCGGCCGGGCCATCGGCCCCGAAGACGACCGCGTTCCAAACGGCCATCCGGTGGCGATGATCAGCGACGTTTACTGGAGACGCCGGTTCGGAGGCAGTCCGTCGGTCCTCGGTCAGGCGATTTCGATCTCGGGCGCACCGTTCACCATCATCGGGGTCACGCCGCCGGAATTCTTCGGCGTGGAAGTCGGCATGAATCCTGACGTGTTCATTCCCGTCATGATGCAGCCCACGGCGATGCCGGCATTCGAGAACCTGCTCGACAATCCGATCATCTTCCGCACCTGGCTCACTTCGCTCGCGCGGGTCAAGCCGGGTGTGCAGGAGGCCGCGGCTGTCGGGGCGCTCGCAACCGTGTGGCGTGAGACGCTGCCCGGTGGCGGGCCGCCCATCGAAGATCCGTTTGCGCTGAATCCGGCGGCGACGGGCCTCTCGAGCTTGCGGCGGCAGTTCTCGCAAGCGTTGTTTGTCCTGATGGCGGTCGTGGGCGTCGTGCTGCTGATTGCCTGCGCGAACACCGCGAACCTTCTACTCGCGCGTGCGGCCGCGCGACGGCCGGAGTTCGCCATGCGGCTGGCCCTCGGCGCAAGTCGCTGGAGACTCACACGCCAACTGCTCGCCGAGAGTGTGCTGCTCGCCGGACTGGGAGGGCTGGCCGGAATCCTGCTCGCGCGCTGGGCCACGAACCTGCTGGTCGTCTTCATGTCATCAGGCCGGTCACCGATCAGCCTCGACCTGAATCCAAATCTCCGCATCCTCACGTTCACGGCACTCGTCTCGGTCGCGACCGGCATTGCTGTTCGGACTCGCGCCCGCACTCGGCGCCACGAGACTTGATCTCTGGACCACGCTGAAGAATCTCGGCAAGCTTCTCGGCGGAGGACGCGGTGTGCTGCGCCCGGGCAAGGTACTGGCGGTCGTGCAGGTGGCGCTCTCGCTCCTGCTGCTGATCTCGTCCGGCCTCTTCGTGCGCAGCCTGCAGGCTCTCACTGGTGACAGCTTCGGGGTGTCGAGAGAACACGTGCTCGTCGTGCGCGTCGAGCCCAAGGGCAGCGATCAGCGCAACGTCCCTGGGACGACGGCACGCTTGGACCGCATCTATCGCGAACTCGTCGAGAAGGTTCGAGCCATTCCAGGCGTTCGCATGGCGAGCATCGGCCAGAGCACGCCGACCAGTCCACTCGCGAGCGCGGGAGCAGAACTGACGCTGCCTTCGGGCGAGACTCTCCGGGTGCCCATGGCGATGCTGTACGCGAATTACTTCGCCACGATGGGCATCCCGATCGCGATTGGCCGTGAATTCGAAGAAGGCGACCTCGCGGAAAATGCGCCGTCCGTATGCGTGGTGAACGAAGCCTTCGTCCGTCGCGTGTTCCCCGGCGAGAACCCGATTGGCAAGACCTGCTTCAGCGGGCGCCGTCCGAACCCGAACGACACCACGGGCCCCGAGGTACGCGGCCAACGCCGGTCCCCAGGACTATCGCATCGTCGGCGTCGTGAAGGATTCGCGCTACAGCAATCCTCGCGGTGAGGCCCAGCCGGTCATCTACACAACGTTTCTGCAGACAGGCACCGGCCGCGGCCAGATGGTCCTGCATGTGAGAGTCGCGGGGAACGCCGGGACCATTCTGCCAAGGATCCGCGATGAGGTTCTTCGCGTCGATCCCTCGTTGCCGGCCTTCGACGTGCACACGCTCGCGGAGGAGATGGACGCCGCGCTTGTTCAGGAACGCCTGATCGCCGTGCTCTCGAGCCTGTTTGGCGGTCTGGCGCTTCTGCTCGCGAGCATCGGCCTCTACGGCCTGCTGACGTTTCGCGTGGTCCAACGCACGAACGAGCTGGGCATTCGTGTGGCGCTTGGTGCCGGCCGGGCACGTCTCGTCTGGATGGTCGTGAAAGAGGCCATGCTGCTGGTGTTTGCGGGCGTTGCGATCGGCGTACCCGCGGCCATTGGGATCGCACGGATCGCAGGAAACCAAATCTCAGGCCTGCTCTTCGGCCTGAGGCCGAACGATCCGGTCACGATTGCGGCGGCGGCGATTATCCTCGTGCTGGTGGCGTCGATTGCGGCCTACCTGCCGGCACAGCGGGCCTCGCGCGTGGATCCGCTCGTCGCGCTGAGAAACGAGTAGCGGGCGCTGCGACTACGCCGGCCTCTGCGTTTCTTGTGGGGGAGGGTTCATGCCCAGACTTCGGATCACTCGGATCGCAATGCCACCATCGGATCGATCCGTGACGCTCTGCGCGCCGGCAGATACCCGGCCGCAGTCGCGACGAGCGTCAGGACGATCAGCATGCCGACGAACGTTCCTGGATCCCTGGCGGTCACCCCGAACAGCAGGCTGCTGGTCGACTCCGCGAGCAGCCAGGACGCGACGACGCCGATCGCCATGCCGACGCCGCGAGCCGCAGTGTCTGCAGGACGATGCGGCGCTGCACGTCGCCGGCGGAGGCGCCAATGGCGATCCGGATCCCGATCTCCCGGGTGCGCTGATTCACCGAGTACCAGATCAGCCCGTAGATGCCGAGCGCGGCCAGCAGCAACGCGAACACGGCAAACCCGCCGAGCAGCAGCACGATGAAGCGTCGTGGCGAGACCGACTTGTCGACGATCTGCTGCAGGGTTCGAAAGTCGTTGCCGGCGAGATTCGGCGCGATTGGCGGCAACGCCGTCCGGATCGCGCTCGCAAGCTGTGCCGGAGGCAGCGCGGATCGGACCACGAGATCCGCGGACGGTTGGTCGCCGCACTGGCTCATCGGCAGGTACAGCTCGTTGCCGGAGCCCTGCTCGAGGGCGAGATGGCGCACGTCGCCGACGACACCCACCACGCGCCGTTCGCGGCGCCGCAGACGTCGCGCAGAATCTTTCCGACGGCGTCTTCACCTGGCCAGATCGTCCGTGCCATCGTTTCGTTGATGATGAGCACCGGCTCGCTCGATGACGTCTCGATCGCAGAGAAATCGCGGCCGGCGCGCACCGGAATGCCCATCGCGCCGACATAGCCGTCGCTGACGAGTCGCGGGAAGAACCCCACGACAGCTGCCGGGCTCGTTCCCGGGTTTGATCCGGACGCCCCAGCTGCGGTTCCGTCCAAGCGGGAGCGCGTCGGTGATGCCGGCGCTTTCGACACCGGGGATCGCGCGCACGCGGCGGAGCACCTCGTCGAAGTAGGCGGTCCGTTCGGCGCGAGTCATGTCCTGGCGCTCGGGATCGACGCGAATCGTCGCCGAACGTGTAGGCTGGAACCCCATGTCGACGTCGAGCACCTGGATCAGGCTGCGGATCAGCAGCCCGGCGCCGACGAGCAGCACGCAGGCGAGCGCGATCTCCGACACGACAAGCGCCTGACGGACCCGATGATGCTGGCCGCCTTCGGTCGAGCCTCTCGACGCGTCCTTCAACGCGGCGTGCAGCGCCGCGCCGCGGCCGGCCAGGAGCGCCGGCGCGAGCCCGAACACGATGCCGGTCAGGATCGCGATCCCCGCCGTGAACCCCAGTGTCGTCAGATCCGTCCGAACACCGCCGAGCAGCGGAATACTGACCGCATCCAGTTACGTGAGCGCCCGGGTGCCGGCGACGGCGAGGAGCACGCCCACGAGCGCGCCCGCGACCGACAGGACCATGCCTTCCGTCAACATCTGGGCCGTGAGGCGCCGGCGTCCCGCGCCGAGCGCCGCTCGGATCGCGATCTCCTTCTGTCGCGATGCCATCCGCGCGAGAAGCAGATTGGACAGGTTCGCACACACGATCAGCATGACGAGGGCGACCGACCCGGCGAGCACCCACAGCGCGAGGCGGATTCGGCCGTTGACCTGTTCGGCCAGCGGCTTGACGAAGCCCTCGAAGCTGTTCCGGTCGGGATTGGCTTTCGTGAGCTCGGCGCCAAGCAGCTTCATCTCGGCCTGCGCCTGTCCGACAGGGACGCCGGGCTTGAGGCGACCGACCATCGCCATGGTGTTGCCCCAGCGATTGGTCTCCGGCGCGAGCGGAAACGGGAAAAACAGGTCGAAGCGGCTGCCGGGCGCGAACACCGACGCGAAGTCGAATGAGGCGGGCAGGATGCCGACGACGGTGTGCGGCTCGTTGATTCAAGCGTGAGCGCCGTGCCGACAATCTTCGGATCCGAGTTGAACCGTCGCTGCCACAGCCCGTGCCCCAGCACGACCGCCTTCGGTCCGTTCCACCGGCTCTCGTCCGCGTTGAAGAACCGGCCGAGCGGCGGGCCTGATGCCGAGCACGTCGAAGAAGTTGCCGGACACCGGCACGCCGCTCAGACGCTCGGGCTCGCCGCTTCCGCTCAGGAGGTTGTCCCCCACCCCGTAGAACGCGAAGTAGCCGGCCAGCGCCGACAGCGTCTGCGTCCGCTCCCGCAGGTCGAGCATGTGATTGACCTGCGTCGTCTGGCCCGAGAGTCCGCTCGTGTTGCGGTTGGACACCCAGACCAGCTGCTCCGGCTCGCGCGAACGGCAGAGGCCGGAGCAGGAGCGCGTTGATCACGCTGAAGACGGTGGAACTGGCGCCGATGCCGAGCCCGGCGATGAGGATGATGAACGCGGTGAAACGGGCCTCACGTCGCAGGCTGCGAAGCGTGACGCGGAGGTCCTGGAAGAGGTTGTCGAAGCCCATGTTGGCAATTAGACGAGGAAAGGACGTCGAGCGTTGAAAATCCATTCGGTCTCGGACGCCTAGCCGTCGGTCGGCCGCATCACCAGCCCAATCGCCTTGACCAATTGCGCCCACTTGCCTTGTTCGGCCATCAGCTGTCTTCGTCCGGCACGGGTGAGGATGTAGTACTTCGCGCGTTGCCCCTTCTCCGACACTTTCCACTCCGACATCACCCAGCCCTGGTCTTCGAGCCGGTGAAGAGCCGGGTACAGCGACCCCGCTTCAATTGTGAGGAGCTCTTCGGACTTCGAGCGGATTCGTTGAGCGATCCGTAGACCGTGCTGAGGCCCCGATTCCAGCGTCTGCAGGATCAGCATGTCCAGCGTGCCCTGGAGCACATTCAGGCGATTCCTCCGGTGTTTGAGCGCCATGGTATAGAGACTCTATATCTATGTGTATAGAATGTCTATACATGGCGACCGGACGGCGAAACGGGCGGCACCGAGGATCGATATGAAGGTGTCGGCAACACCACCGCGACGGCCGCGCGTGATGCCCGTCTCTTGTCGATTGAGTCTCGCGTGGCTGTATAATTTCGCGCCCTTCCATAACACCGGCGTCTCGGTTTCCTGCGGGGAGTGTTCATGCCCAGACTTCGGATCGCGACGGTGATCGTGTCCTGCGGAGTATTGACCGTATTGACGGCGCTCGGCGCGCAAGAACCGACCGACCGGTTGTGGTCGCCCGGCGTGCAACCTGCACCGGAGACATCGCCGCTCCTCTCCCCCGCGGACGAAATGAGGCATTTCTACCTGCCACCCGGATATCGAGTTGAGCTCGTGGCTGCCGAGCCGATCGTGCAGGACCCGATTGCCGTCGATTGGGACGCCGACGGCCGCCTGTGGGTGGTTGAGTATCCGGAATACGTTCGCAACCTGACGGATCCAGAACCGAACCTGGAACCACTTGGTCGTATCGCCGTGCTCGAAGACACCAACAACGACGGCACGATGGACAAGCGCACCGTGTTCGCGGACGGGCTCGTCCAGGCTCGCTCCGTCAAGGCGCTTGACCACGGCATCCTCGTCCACGAACCGCCGGACATCTGGCTGATGAAAGACACCAACGGCGACTTCAAGATGGACACGAAGGAGAGGGTCGGCGCCGAACACGGCCGCCGCGAAGGCAGCGTCGAAGGCAACGCGAACACCCTCCGGTGGGGTCTGGACAACTACCTGCACTCGGCCGGGTCGAGTGTGTCGTGGCAGCTCCGTGTGAAGGACGGAGTCTTCGAGCGTCGCCCGACGCTGTCTCGCGGGGAATGGGGCGTCGGTCAGGACGACTTCGGCCGGATGTTCAGGAACTCGAGCGAAGCCACGCTGCAGGTCGATTCCGTTCCGACGCCGGACTACGCCCGAAACCCCATCCAGATCAGGACCCGCGGCAGCTACGAAATCCTCACGAACGATGTCAACAACATCAATGAAGTGTGGCCCGTCCGGCCGAATCCCGGAACCAATCGTTCGTACCAGTACGGGATCCTGAGGCCCTCCGACGGTACGGTGATCCAGGTGACGGCGGCCTGCGGACCGGAGGTGTATAACGGCGATCGGCTGCCGGCGGAACTGTACGGCAACGTCTTTGTCGCCGAACCGACGGCCAACTTCGTGCGGCGCCTTGTGATCACCGATGATGGCACGACACTGCGCGCGCGTTCCGCGTACGACAAGGCTGAATTTCTCGGGTCCACTGACGAACGATTCCGGCCCGTATCGTTCTCGACGGCGCCGGACGGCACGCTGATGATCGTCGATTTCTACCGTGGTGTGATTCAGGATCGGGCGTCGACGACTCTGTATCTGAAGGAATACATCGAGGGCCGCCGGCTCGACAGTCCGATTGGCGTCGGCACGGGCCGCATCTGGCGCGTGATGCACACCACGACCCAGCGCGACACGACCCGTCCACGGTTGTCGCGTGCCACACCGCAGCAGCTCGTCGAGATGCTGTCGCATGCGAACGGGTGGTGGCGCGATACCGCCCAGCGCCTGCTCGTGGAACGCGGCTCAACCACCGTCACGCCACGGTTGAAAGCACTGGCCACCGGCAACGCGCTCGCTCGCACGAAGGTGAAGGCATTGTGGGTATCGACGCCAGCGACGCGATCGACGTCCCGACGCTGACCAGGGCGCTCGCCGATCCGTCGCGGGACGTACGCCTGAATGCCCTGCGCATTGCGGAACGATGGCTCGGTGAGGCCAACCACCCGATTCAGGCCTCGGTGCTCGAGCTCATCGATGATCCGGACTGGAACGTGCGACAACAACTCGCCGCGTCGCTCGGTGCGATGGTCGCCGGGCCCAGGGAAACCGCGCTCGTGGGGCTATTGCAAGGACGCGCCCATGATCCCGTGGTGATGGACGCGGCGCTGAGCAGCATGAGAGGCAGCGAGATGATGGTGCTGCAGGGCCTGCTTCAGGCGAGCGAGCCGCCATCATCCGATACGGAAACTGCCATCACGATGGTGGCCGCGACCGTGTTGCGCGCGAGTTCGGATGCCAACATCCAGTCGGTCCTCGCGATCATCGCCGACACCAGTCGGCCAGCGTGGCAGCGTGGCGCGGTACCGCGAGGCGCGGAAGTCGTGCTCATTCCGAATACGCCGATGCCCGGAGCCGCGCGCCGGGGCGCCGCGCCGTCGATTACGACGACCGCCGTGAATAGTGCCGGCGCGCCGTGCCCGACGTGTCCCGGCGGCCGGGCAGGTCCCGGCGGGGCCTATGCATTTCGTGGAGCGGCACCACCCACTGGCCGAGGGGCAGGAGGACGAGGTGGCGGAATCGGAGGACAGCGAGTGATGGTCGGCCGTGAGCCGGCGGCATTCGTCGCGTTGGCATCGGCAGACGATGACCTGCGGGCCCGCGTCGCCAACGTGCTCGACAGAATCGACTGGCCGGGCAAGCCTGGTGCGCCGAACCCCGTGAGACCGCTGACCGTCGCGGAGCAACAGCGGTTCGACGCCGGACGCGAGGTGGACCGCAACATCTGCCAGACGTGTCATCAACCCGATGGCCGAGGCCTCGAGCGCGTGGCACCGCCGCTCGTGGGGTCCGCGCTGACGCTCGCTGCGCCGGAAATGGGCTCGCGGATTCTGCTCAACGGCAAGGAAGGGCCGGTTGGCCTGATGCCCCCAATTGGCTCCACCCTGGACGACGACCAAATCGCATCGGTCCTGACCTACATTCGGCGCGAATGGGGGCAGACCGCCGATCCCGTGGAGCCGGCGACCGTCCGTGCGACACGCGCCGAAACCGCCAGCCGGCACACGTCCGTGGACGAACGACGAACTGCTCAGCACGGATCCCGTTCGCGTGATGGCTACCGGACGCGTTGGGCGGCGATCCGGATCACAATCGCGAGGGCCCTATGAAGACAGATCGACGGACATTTCTCCGGACGACGGCGATTTCCACGACGGCAGCGGCATTGGCGTCGCGCGTACCCGTATCAGCCGTGCAAGGTGGAGCCGCTTTTTCTCTGAACAAGAATCCACTGAAGCTCGGACTGATGACCTACCAGATCGGGCAAAGCTGGGACATCCCGACCATCATCAAGAACTGCAAAGAGACACGGTTCGAGCACGTGCAGCTTCGCACGACGCACAAACACGGCGTTGAGCTCGCG
>CAVTYZ010000013.1:0-109352 GCA_963739035.1 uncultured Acidobacteriota bacterium
GGAGCGCACTCATGGCGAATCCATTTGTTCACGTCGAGCTTGCCACGACCGATTACGACAAGGCGAAGTCGTTCTACGGCCAGCTCTTCAATTGGAAACTTCAGGACATGCCGATGGGCAATGGCGTGATGTACACCACGATCGATCCGGCTGGCGGTACCGGCGGCGGCATGATGAAGCAGATGGCGCCAGGCGCCCCGTCGGCATGGCTCGCGTACGTCAACGTGGATGACATCAAGGCGGCCACCGCGAAAGCGAAATCACTCGGCGCCAATATCAAGACAGACGTCACGGAGGTTCCCGGCATGGGCTGGTTCAGCATCCTGACCGACCCGACCGGGGCAACGCTGGGACTCTGGCAGCCGGCAAAGGCCTGAAGCTCAAGGGCTCAGGGCTCAGGGCTCAGGGCTTAGGGCCTGAACCAGCGCGGGCAGCCAGCACCTCGCGCTCACGCGCGTTGCGCGTCAGCGACGCCGCGCGCTCGAACTCGCGTTGTGCCTCGGCGTGCCGTCCCAGCTTCTCGAGCAGGTCGCCACGGACTGCCGGCAGCAGGTGGTACTGGGACATCGACGCGTCCTCGAGCAGCGTGTCCACCATCTGCAGTCCGAGCGCCGGGCCGAACGCCATGGCGGCCGCGACCGCGCGGTTGAGCTCGACGACCGGTGACGGGGCGACGCGCGCGAGCTCGGCGTACAGCACCGCGATGCGCGTCCAGTCGGTGTCCTCAGGCCTCGTCGCACGGGCATGGCACGCGGCAATCGCCGCCTGGAGGGTGTACGGTCCGCGAGCGCGACTCGAGGCTTCAGCGTGAGCCAGCGCGTCGAGTCCACGCCGGATCAACAGCTGATCCCAGCGTGCGCGGTCCTGCGCCAGGAGAAGGATGGCTTCGCCGGTCGCCCCAACCCTCGCTCGGAGCCGCGACGCCTGAATCTCCATCAACGCCACGAGCCCGTGGACTTCGGGCTCGTCCGGCGCGAGCCCGGCCAGCACGCGTCCAAGTCGCAGCGCCTCCTCGCACAGCGCGGGCCTCATCCAGTCCGAGCCGGCGGTCGCCGCATAGCCTTCGTTGAAGACGAGGTAGATCACCTCGAGCACGGAGGCCAGCCGCTCGCCGCGGTCGGTGCCGCGCGGGACCTCGAACGGCACGTGCGCCTTGGCCAGCGTCCGCTTGGCTCGGACGATGCGCTGCGCGATGGTGGGTTCGGACACGAGGAACGCGCGCGCGATCTCCTCGGTCGTCAGTCCGCCGAGCAGCCGGAGCGTCAGCGCCACACGCGCCTCGGCCGAGAGGATCGGATGGCAGGCGGTGAAGATCAGACGCAGCAGGTCATCGCCCACGTCGTCGTCCAGGCCCGCGGCGAGATCGGGGATGCGCCGCTGCTTCGGCGTCGAGCTCACGGCCAATCGCCTCGTGCTTTTCGCGCACTCGCCTGGTCCGGCGCCAGTGATCGATGGCGCGGTGCTTGGCCGTGCCCATCAGCCAGGCACCCGGGTTCGAGGGGATGCCGGCTGATGGCCATTGCTCGAGCGCCGCGACGAGCGCGTCCTGCGCCAGATCTTCGGCGACGCCGATGTCGCGGACGATGCGCGCGAGACCCGCGATGACCTTCGGCGATTCGATGCGCCAGATGGCGTCGATGGTGCGATGGACGTCCGGAACGGTCACTCCGGACGATCACACCATCGCCGGGCGGGCGGAGCAAGCTACCGGCGCTCGGCCCCGGTTTTCCTGCGCAGCTCGGCTTCCTTCTGCTTGAGCTCCTCGGTCATGCCCGGGCCGAGCTCTTCGGCTTCGAAGACCGGCCGGATCTCGATGATGCTGTCTTCGTTGTGGGGGTTCGGGCAGCGCCTGACCCACTCGATCGCCTCGTCCATCGAGCGCACCTGCCACATCCAGTACCCGGCGATCAGCTCCTTGGTCTCGGCGAACGGTCCGTCGGTGACCGTGCGCTTCGTGCCGGAGAAATGAACGCGCGCGCCCTTCGAGCTGGCCTGCAGCCCTTCGCCGGCGAGCATGATGCCCGCTTTCACCAGCTCTTCGTTGTACTTGAGCATGTCGGTCAACAGCCGCTCGTCGGGCAGCACACCCGCTTCGGAATCCTTCGAGGCCTTGACGATCACCATGACTCGCATCGCTCTCTCCTTCGATTGAGGGGCGCCTTATTGCGTCCTATCCAGACGTCGAATGAGGGAGCTCGAAATCGACAGGAGGGGACAGCTCTCTTGCCTTTTTCTAGGCGGCGCGGTGGCCCGCGGCTGGGGGACTGAACACGCAGAGGCAATACACGAACGGCTGGAGCTTGCCCGCCGGCGTGACGTGTTCTTCGCGATGGCTGACAATCAATCGAAAATCCGCCCCGAATTTCCCGTGAAGGGTTTGTGCGCCGTATCGCTCGACCGGCAGCCCGCTGCAATGCGTGGGGCCGTCGTCGGCAAACGTCGCGACCAGTACGTGGCCGCCGGGACGAACGACGCGGCGTACCTGCTCGATGTAGCGGCGCCGATCCGCCGGACGGGTCAGAAAATGAAAGACGGCGCGGTCGTGCCACACGTCGAACGAGGCCGCCGGCAAGGTGTCGGTCAGCGCGTCGGCCTCGACCCACAGGACACGCGACGCCACTCCGCCAAGCCGCTGACGCGCCTTCGCGAGCGCTGTCGGCGATAGATCGAGGACGGTCACGTCGATGTAGCCGGCCCCAAGGAGCCCATCCACGAGGGTCGACGCCCCGCCTCCGACATCGATGATTCGGTTGCGGACGCTCGGCGCGGCCGACCGGATGAGGTCGAGCGACAGGCGAGCCTCTGGCTGGAACCAGCTCACCTCGCTCGGATTGTGAGTCTGATACACCGTTTCCCAGTGCGTGCGGTCATTCGAACTGAAGAACTTCACAGGCCTTCAAGATACCAAACGGACCGGTGCGCGGGCTACATACGGCCAATCGAGCGGACGCGCTTCTGCAGAGCCAGTCGCGAAAGCGTGTCGATGGGCAGGGCGGCCAGAAGCTCGATCCGCCGGCGCAGGATGCGCATCGCGTCCCGGTAGGCCCGCCGCTGGTCGTCCACGGAACCGGTGACGGACGCAGGGTCTGGCACGCTCCAATGTGCGGTCATCGGCTGGCCGGGCCAAATCGGGCACGTTTCCGCCGCCGCCCGGTCGCACACGGTGATCACGAAATCGAGAGGGCCGGCCTCGGCGCTCGCGAACTCGTTCCAATTCTTGCTGCGGAGGCCGGCGGTCGAATACCCCTGCTCGCGGAGAAGTTCCAGCGCGAGCGGCTGGACTTCGCCGCGAGGGTGGCTTCCGGCGCTGTGGCCCTGAAACTTGCCCTGACCAACGCGGGCGTCATTGATCAGGGCCTCGGCCAGAATCGAGCGCGCCGAGTTTCCCGTGCACAGAAACAGCAGGCGAAGTGGCGTCGTCACGCCGTCACGAGCAGCAGGCCGGGCCGCAGCAAGCGGCGGGTTTCGTCGCCCGCACGAACGCGCTGGCGAACGCGCCACTCACCGTCTCGGCGACCACCGCAGCATCGAGGCCCGCATCTGCGAGGATTTGCCGGGCATCATGGAGGTCGTACACCCGCCAGGGCTCAACAGCCGCGTCCTTGAATCCCGCGGCCGTCAACTTGGCGAGATAGTCCGCCTCGTCCAGCGCGCCCGCGACGCACCCGACCCAGAGTTCCACGTTCTTCCGTATGTCCGCCGGCACCGGCCGACGGACGACCACGTCCGAGACGGCGAACTGGCCGCCAGGGCGGAGTACACGGAAGGCTTCGCGCAGCACGCGGTCCTTGTCAGGCGAGAGGTTGATCACACAGTTCGAGATCACCACATCGACCGAGGCGTCCGGCAATGGAATCGCCTCGATCTCGCCCTTGAGGAATTCGACGTTGTCGACACCAGCTCGCGCCTGGTTGGCCCGCGCGAGCGCGAGCATCTCGTCGGTCATGTCGAGACCGTACACCTTCCCGGCAGGTCCAACCCGCCTTGCCGACAAGAGGACGTCAATGCCGCCGCCGGATCCCAGGTCGAGTACCGTCTGGCCGGGCTGCAGATCGATCAGCGCCGTCGGGTTGCCGCAGCCAAGCGACGCGTTCACCGCCTCGGCCGGAAGCGTGGCCGTATCGCTCGCGTCGTACAGGTTGGACGTGATCGCGTCGGCGCAACTGCCGCCGCAACAGCCTGCCGAGGTAACCCCCGACGCAATCGCCCCGTATTTGTCTCGAACTGCCGTCCGGATGTCATTGTCCATCGCGTGCTCCTTATATTCGCGTTAGCGAATATAGACAGCTTGCCGCGGGACCTGTATATTTGTCAACACGAATATGGACAAGGACCTCGTGGCGCTCGACCGGCTGCTGAAAGCCCTGGCGGATCCGACCAGGATCCGCATCGTCGGATTGCTGCAGGGCGGTGAGGTGTGCGTCTGCCACATCCACGACAGCCTGAAGATTCCGCAGCCGAAGGCGTCCCGGCACCTCGCGTATTTACGAAAGGCGGGTGTCGTCGAGGCTGAAAAGCGGGGTCTGTGGGTGTACTACCGGCTCGCGGCCCAGCCGGCTGTCGCGCAAACGTTGCTCGACTCGGCACGTCACTGCGTGGCCCACCTCGCGACCGCTCAGCGGGACGCGAAACGGCTCGAGCAGGAAACCGGCTGTTGCGTTCCGGCGGCGTCTCTGCCGCAGCTCACCTGCTGTCCTGCAACGAACGCGTAGCGTGCACACGTTCCTCTTGATGCTACTTGCGAGCCTTGCCGCATCCGGCAGCGCTCGTTTCGACCAGGAGCCCGCGTCCGAACCGTCCGAGCCGACCGTCGAAGAACACGTCACCGTGATTGCCACGACGCGCTCTGGCCGACGAATCGAGGACGAGCCGCTGCGCGTAGAGACCCTCGAACGCGAAGAGATCGAGGAGAAG
This sequence comes from uncultured Acidobacteriota bacterium, assembly GCA_963739035.1. Taxonomy (GTDB): domain Bacteria; phylum Acidobacteriota; class Vicinamibacteria; order Vicinamibacterales; family SCN-69-37; genus CAVTYZ01. The sequence continues at coordinate 4,915 of CAVTYZ010000013.1, forward strand.
ATGCTGATGACGCCGGGCGACATCGTGATGCTGCTGAACGAAATGGGCGGCATGCGGGTGCAGTCGACGTCGCCGTCGCTTGGGGCCGCCAGCGTTCGAATACAGGGCATGCGCGGACGTTACACCCGCGTGCTGGCGGACGGACTACCGCTGTTCGGCGAGGTCCGCGGTCTGGGGCTGCTTCAGATTCCGCCCATGGATCTGGGCCAGGTGGAGGTCATCAAGGGCGTCGCGTCCGCGCTGTACGGGCCGGGAGCGATGGGTGGCGTCATCAACGTGCTGTCGCGCCGTCCGGCGGCGGAGCCTGTACGTGAACTGTTGTTCAACCGCTCGACCCGCGGCGCGACGGATACGGTCGGTTACGTCTCAACGGCGGCTCGAAACGGATGGAGCGGGTCGCTCCTGGTCAGCGGCAACTGGCAGAGCGGCGAAGACGTCGATGGCGACGGTTGGGCCGACCTGGCCGAATACGAGCGCGGCGTGATCCGGCCGCGAGTGTTCTGGGACAACGGGCGCGGCGGAACGTTGTTCGCGACGGTCGGTGCGGGCGTCGAGAACCGCGACGGGGGCACGATCGACGGGGCAGTGCTGCCGGCAACGGGCGCGGATTACATTGAAGCGCTCGAGACACGGCGCTTCGATACAGGTGTGGTCGCTCAGTTCCTCGTCAACAATCGGATTGTCGTGTCCGCGCGATTTGCTGCGGCGCGTCAGTCGCACGACCACACGTTCGGCGAGGTTCTCGAGCGGGACGAGCACGGGACCGTGTTTGGCGAGATCGCAGCCCGTTGGGCCGATGGCCGTCACACATGGATCGTGGGCGGGGCCATCGATCGTGACGTGTACCGACGCGCGCGACGTCCCGCGTTTCGACCACGCGTTCACGGTTCCCGGCTTCTTCGTGCAGTACGACGTCGATTTCACGCCCGCCGTGAGCCTGTCCTCGAGCGGCCGGATCGACTGGCATAGCGAATACGGCACGTTCTTCAGTCCCCGCGTTTCCATGCTGGCGCGAAACGGGCGCTGGTCGGCCCGGGCGTCCGTGGGAACCGGCTTCGTCGGTCCGACCGCCCTCACCGAGGAGACCGAGGCCGCGGGCCTCACGCGCCTGACGGTCGCCGCGCCCCTGGAGGCCGAGCGCGGTGTCGGGGGTTCCTTTGATCTCTCGCACACGCGTGGCGCGATGTCATACACGGCCACGCTGTTCGCCTCGAAGGTCAGTCATCCCATACACACAAGCCGGTCGCCGGTCTACGCGCTGGCCAATCTCGACGAGCCCTTGACCACCGTCGGCGCCGAGGCTCTGGTTCGGTTTCAGAAAGCGCCGTTTGTCGTGACGGGCAGCTACACGTACGTCCACGCGCGCGAGACCGTTGACCAGGTGCGGCAGGATGTGTCACTGACTCCCAGTCACAGCGCCGGGGTCGTCGGCATGTGGGAGGTCGAGGATCGCGGCCGCATCGGGGTCGAGTGGGTACTTCACGGGCCGTCAGCGGCTGGACGAGAACCCGTACCGACCCGTCAGCCAGCCCTACGCGGTCGTCGGGTTGCTCGCGGAGCGGAGGTTCGGCCGGTTTCGGTTGTTCATCAATGGCGAGAACCTGACGGGTGTTCGGCAGACTCGCTTCGATCCGATGCTCTTGTCGGAACGGGCGGTTGACGGCCGATGGACGGTCGACGCGTGGGCGCCAGTTGAGGGGCGGACAGTCAACGGCGGTCTGCGTCTCGAGTTTTGACGCTTCCCGCCGAGGTGGACACGTTCGGTGTCCTTAGGTGATCTTGGCCACCATCGGTGCGCGATTGACCTTGCCCTCCGCGACCTCGCGCTGGGCAATGGTGACGGCCTTTCCGGTTCCATCGACTCGCGGCGTGCACCCGCGCATCAGTTGCGCCGCGCGCAGCGACGCCACCACGACAAATTCGAACGCATTGCTCGCCCCGGGTCGGTGTACCACAGTGTCCTCAATCTCCGTGCAGGTTTGTCAATCCGGCCAACGCCGCTACTTGGGGTTGGCGATGCTCGCGACAAGCTGCTCTCGCGCGACATTCCTCGAGTGTTCGGCGTCGTACAGAATCTCGGCAACGGTCTGTGGAGGCGCTCCACGGAAGACCGTCATCACCATCAGTGCAGGCGCCAGCGCGATCGCTAATGCCGCCATTCCCTCGATGAACGAGGGCGGCAGGCCAATTGCCGTGCGAACGGCCACGGTCAGAATGACCGCCACGAACCATCCGCCAAGGGCAACGACGTGGAATCGACCGAGCGACACGGGGACCTCCGCACGAATTGGCGCACCATCAGGATTGGTGGACGCAGCCACGGCCAAAAGTTGGGCCGGTCGGCGTGCGCTCAAGGCTGGCGCTTCTCGAACGCTGGCGGGCTCAGATCTGGACTGACGCCATCAAGCATACCCGATCCGCTGATTTGACGCCGGAATCGGCCGTGCGCGCGAAGCGCGCCGGACATGAACTAGTCCAGCGCTTTGATGCGAAGGTTTCGGTAGTAGACGAAACTTTTCGGGTCGTGCGCCTGCAGCGCAATCGTTCCCGGCGCGCCGATCTTGCGGTCCGCGAACTCCTGCCGCGTCAGCGCCGCCCACGATCCCGACCATCCGGCCGGCTGCGTCCAGTTGATGGCTTCCTGGTTGTTCACCAGCACCCGGATGTTCGTGCCCTTGACGATGATCGTCTCGGTGAACCACTCATCGTCTTTCGCCAATGGAGCGCCCGTGTCGAGGACGTGGTACAGGCTGCCGGTCTTCACACGGTCGGTGTGGGTGTTGTTGACCTGCACCTCGAAGCCCTTGAGCGGAAAACCTTTTTCCTGGAACTCGGTGAGGATGTAGATGCCACCGTTCGAACCCTGACGCGTCATCGCGTCGACGCGCAGCTCGAAGTCCTTGAACATGTGATTGCGGAAGGGGCCGTCGTAGTAGGCATGGCCCGCTGTTCCGTTCGCGAGAATCGCACCGTTCTCGATCTGGAACGATGCCTCGTTCGCCAGCTTCCAGCCGGTGAAGTCCTTGCCGTTGAACAGGCTCGTGAATCCTGCCTCTGCCTGAGGCGCCTGCATGAATGCCGCGAGACTGAGTGGAGCGACCGCGAGCGTCAAAAGGCGAAGGATTGTGCGCATGCGGCGGAGTCTAGCAGAAGGCGCGGCGGCCTTGCAGTAGAGTCAATGGCCGATGCCGACGGCGCCCGGAGTGATTACCCACGGCGAAATTTTCCACCAGCCGGACCTCTGGCCCGACACGATTCGGCGGGTCCGGAGCGCCGCGATCCCATTGCCCTGGCCGGCGCGTGGAAGACGAGCGGCCCGTGCTCACGGGGGCCGGGTCGTCGGCCTATGCGGCCACCGCCATCGCGGCCGCCTGGCCGGGCGCGCGAGCGATTGCGACGACCGATCTGCTGCTCGATGCGCGGTCGGGAGGCGTGCCGGAACTCCCGGCAGACGGCCTGCTGATCTCAATCGCGCGCTCCGGCGACAGCCCTGAGAGCGTCGGCGTCGTCGAGCTCATCCAACGCGTCAGACCCGACGTGCGGCACCTGGCGCTCATGTGCAACGAGCACGGGCGGCTGGCGACAACGAAGGGCGTCAGCACGATCCTGCTGGATCCTCGGACCAACGATCGCAGTCTGGCTGTCACGAGTGGCTTCTCGAATCTCGTGCTCGCCGGGCTCGCGCTACGCCACGGCCATCAGCTGGAACAGGCCGTGACCGCGGTGTCCGCCCGCACGCGCGCCGCGCTTGCGGCGCTCGACGCGTCGGCGAACGCCGTGGCGGAGCCACCAACATCGCGTGTCACGGTGCTCACGCCGCCGGCCTTGTTCGGCGCGGGGCGCGAAGCGTCGCTCAAAATACTCGAGATGACTGACGGTGCTGTCGTGTCCATGCCGGAAACGTTCGTCGGCGTACGTCACGGACCGATGACGTTTCTCCGGGAGAACGAGCTGGTGCTCTGCCTCCTGTCATCCGACATGCACCTGCGGCGCTATGAAGAGGACCTGCTGTTCGAGCTGCGAGCGAAGAAGCTGGGCCGCATCGTCGCAATCGCGTCCGCACCGCTCGACCGTTCGCTGGCCGATCACATCGTCGCCGCGAATGCGCCCGACCTGCCGGACATCCTCAGGACCCCGTTCGAGATCGTGTTTCCGCAGCTCGTCGCCTATCACCTGAGTTTGAGGCTGGGGTTGAATCCGGACGTCGCCACCCCGCGAGGCGTGATCAACCGCGTCGTGCAGGGGGTGAGAGTACATCCCTGAACGGTCGACGGTACGACAGGTGCGACGGGTACGACAGGTCCGAGGAACGAGCTGTCGCGTGTCATCTTCTCTAGTTTTCAGATTCTTCAGCCCCAAAGACCAGGTAAGACCAAGAAAGTTGACGAGCGAAAGGTGGTTCCTTGGACCTGTCGTACCCGTCGCACCTGTCGTACCTGTTCAGTACTTACCCAACTCCCGCCTTCGCAGTTTCCGATAGAGCTCGAGCGCCTCGCGGATGATCGTGAAGGCGTCGGCTGGCCCGAGCATGTCCTCGACGATCACCTGCTTGTGCTCGAGCGCTTTGTAGTCCTCGAAGAAGCGGCGGACCTGGAGCAGGACGTGACCAGGTAGCTGATCCTTGTCGGTGTAGTCCGCGAACGACGGATCCCGGACGCTGACGGCGACGATCTTGTCGTCGATGCCTTTCTCGTCGCGCATCCGCATCACGCCGATGGCGCGAGCTTCGACGAGCGTGAGCGGCGTGACGGGTTCCTGGCCCAGCACGAGCACATCGAGCGGGTCGCCATCGTCGCAGAACGTGCGCGGGATGAAGCCGTAGTCCGCCGGGTAGTGGACGGCGCTGTACAGCACCCGGTCCAGCTTCAGCAGTCCCGTCTCCTTGTCGAGCTCGTACTTGTTCTTGCTGCCTTTGGAGATCTCGATGACGACCGGAAAAGCGGTTTCGACGACCGAGTCATCCACGTAACAGTCGTGCCACGGATGCATCGGGTCAAGTGTAACGACCGCCGCAATCGACCGATTCAGTAGGTTTTCCTGGCGACCCACTCCCGCATCAGGGAATCCACGACCGCGTAGTGTCCGTCGTCCTCGCGGACGACGAGGTCTTCGCGGAGAAGGGCAGTGAGCGAGGCCTGGACGCTCGAGGCGCCACCGAGGCGGTGCCGTGTGCGGGTCTCCGCGCCGAGGAGGCCGGCGCCGTGTTCGAGCACCACCGCGCGCATGGTGCTGCGTTGAGCGAGCGTGAGCCGCTGCCACACGGCTTCGAACAACGTGTCCTGCTCGGTGAGCAGGCGGTGCAATGTCGCGTGCAGGTCGTCCACGCTCACCCGCTTCCGCCGGGCCGCCCAGGCGTCGTCCCAGGTCTCGTGCGCGAGACGCTGCACGTCGTACGGAAGATTGCCGGCGAGGTCCACGATCGCGTCACCGAGGCCGGGCGTGGCCGGAAGACCGGAGCGCCGGAACCGTTCTTCGAGGAAGCTGGCAAACACCTCGCCCGGAATCTTCCGGAGGCGCATGACGGGGCCGGCCTTGTAGAACGGCCGCTTCGGACCAATCATCTGTTCCATCAGCGTCGGCTCCGAGCCCGCGAACACGTAGCCGACCTGCCGCTGCTGCTGAACGGCGGCCCGGAGCGCCTGCTCGACGCTGCCGCCGTTGAACGATCCGATGGCCTGGAACTCGTCGAGGGCGACGACGAGGCGCCGGCCCAGCCGCGCGGCGATGCGCGCCGGCAGCGCGAAGACCTCTTCCGCGAGCCGGGCGGCGTCCCGTTGAGTCCGGATCGCCGGAAACGCCAGTGACACGCCGACGCCGGCACCGGCCTCCACGCGGATCTCCGGCGTCACGGTGGTGAACAGCGACGCGAGCCACGACCGGGCCTGCGCGGCTCTGGTCTCGAGGCTGACGAGCGCGCGCGCGTACCCCTCGAGAAACGCCACGTACGAGCTGAAGCTGCTGACCGTGAACTCGAGCGTCGCGATGCGGCGCTTGGCCAGCGCCGCGGCGGCCTGGTGGACGAGCGACGACTTGCCATACCGCCGTGGCGAGATCAGGAAGACCTTCTGCCCGGACGCGAGGTCGGTCGTCAGCCTGTCGAGCTCGATATCACGGCCCACGAACGCCGCCGCCGGCACGATCTCACCGTAGACGAAGGGGTTGTCGGGCATAACGTTAAGTGACGTAATGATAACACTAAGTGACGTAACGGTCCGGAGGTCCGGAGGTCCGAGGGTCCGAGGGTCCGAAGGTCCGAAAATTCGAGGGTTCGGACCTCGGACCGGCAGCGTCAGTTCGCTCGGGACCTCGGACCCTCGGACCGTCGGACCTCGGACCTCGGACCTCGGACCCTCGGACCCTCGGACCGTCATGCCCTGGCATCCGTTTTGGCGCTATCCTGTCCACTTACAGCCGGGTCCTCGCATGAACGTCCTATTGCTCTCCATGCCCGACTCGTTCGAGCACACGCCCTCGATCACGATGCGGTTGCCGAACGGAGCGCTTGCGTCGCTGGCGGGCAATGTCGATCCGCACCACAACACCGCGGTCGCCGACCTCGTCCTCGCTCAACAGGACGTGCCTGGCACCGTTCGACGACTCGTGATGGACCACGCGCCCGACGTCGTCGGGCTCTCGATCATGACGTTCCAGCGTCGGACGGCGCAGAAGGTCATGGCGCTCGTCCGCGCGCTCAAGCCAGGCGTCCACGTGGTGGTCGGCGGCTACGACCCCAGCCTCGCGCCGGACGTCTATGAAGACCCCTCATCCGGCGTGGACGCGATCGTCCGTGGGGAAGGGGACATCACGTTCCGGGAGTGGCTGCGCGCCCTCGAGGGCGCCACCGATCGATGTGCAGTGGCCGGTGTGTCATTCCGGCGGGGCGACGGGTGGGTGCGCAACCCCGCGCGACATGTCAGCCACCTCGACGACGAGGTCCGTCCGCCGAATCGCGCCGCGCGGGTGCTGACCGGTTACACGATGCTCGGCCGTCCGATCGACATCGTCGAGACGTCGCGCGGGTGCACGTACGACTGCAGCTTCTGTTCGATCATCGAGATGCGCGGCCGGAATTTTCATACCTGGTCGACCGACCGCGTCATCGCCGACATCGCCGACGCGCGCGCACGCGGCGCACGTGCGATCTTCATCGTCGACGACAACATCACGCTCAACGTCGCGCGCTTCCGCCGGCTGTGCGGCGAGATCGTCGCCGCCGGCCTCAACGACATCGACTACATCGTCCAGGGCATGACGAGCGCCGTGGTGTCGGGCGGCGACGAGCTGGCGGCTGCGATGCGGACCGCCGGCTTCCGCTACGTGTTCCTGGGTATCGAGAACGTGCTCGACCAGGATCTGGGGTTCCTCAAGGCCCGCGCAAAGAACGCGGAGCGTGAAGGCGGCCGAAGCATCGGCAACGCCACCACGCACGCGGTGGACATTCTCCATCGCCACGGCCTGTTGGTCGTCGGCGGCCTGATCGTCGGCAATCCGGGCGACACGCGCGAGTCGATCGAGGCCAACCTCGCGTTCGCCAGGCAATACGTCGATTGGCCGTACATACAGCACCCGACGCCGTATCCCGGCACGCCGATGACGAAGGATTTCCGCGAGAAGAATCTGATCGTCAACGAAGACGTCGGCGAGTACGACGGCACCACGGCGGTGGTGCGGACGGAGGCGCTGGAGGCGGAGGAGATTGAGTTCATGCGGTGGCGCGCCGAACGCTGGATGAAGGTGCGCCATTTTCCGGTCGCGCTGCGGCACGACCCGAGGTTCGTCGCGCTGAACGCGGGCCGCATGATGGCGCACACGTTCCGCGGCTCGAGCCTCCGCACCTGGCTCGGCCTCGAGGACGAACGTGAGGCGTTCCGCCGGTACAAGGCCATCCGCCGTCGAGAGCGCGAGTTCTTCCCCGAGACTCCCGAGGCCCGCGAGAAGGCGGAACCCCGAGATCCCGAGCCCCCGAGAACCCCGGAACCTTGGAACCCTGGAACCCTGGAACCCTGGAACCGTGACTCCGCTTGTGTCACAGTCCGCCACGTGAATCCCGAACCGAAGGCCGCTGGCCCCGGTCGCATCGTGACCGACTACGAGGCCTATCTCTTCGGCGAGGGCCACTGGCTCCGCGCGTGGGAAAAGATGGGCGCGCGCCCGGCCCGCCGCGACGGCGTGGCCGGCTACGATTTCGCGGTGTGGGCGCCGAACGCGCGGGGCGTGTCGGTCGTCGGCGATTTCAACCAGTGGGACGGCCGGGCGCATCCCCTGCAGAGCCTCGGCGCGAGCGGTCTCTGGGAGCGGTTCATTCCCGGGATCCCGTCCGGCACCTGCTACAAGTTCGAGATTCAACCCCAGCAGGGTCCGCCGTTCACCAAGGCGGATCCGTTCGCGCTCGCCGCCGAGTTGCCGCCGCGCACGGCCTCCGTCACCTCGGATCTCGGACGTCACGAATGGCACGATGCCGCGTGGATGACCGCGCGCCGCGATCGCAACATCCTCGAGCACCCGATGTCGATCTACGAGCTCCACGCCGGCTCGTGGCGGCGCAACCCGCTGGAGGGGTTGCGATCGCTCACGTGGCGGGAACTCGCGGCGGAGCTCGTGCCGTACGTGGAGAATCTCGGGTTTACGCACATCGAGCTCCTGCCGGTCATGGAGCACCCGTTCGAGCCGTCGTGGGGCTATCAGGTCACGGGGTATTTCGCGCCGACGAGCCGGCACGGATCGCCGGACGACTTCCGGTACTTCGTGGACGAATGTCACCGCCACGACATCGGCGTGATCCTCGACTGGGTGCCGGGCCACTTTCCGAAGGACGCCCACGGCCTCGCATGGTTCGACGGCACGTCGCTCTTCGAGCACGTCGATCCGCGCCAGGGTGAACATCCGGACTGGGGCACGCTGATCTTCAACTACAGCCGCCACGAGGTCCGGAACTTCCTGCTGTCGAACGCGCTGTACTGGCTCGAGTCGTTCCACATCGACGGCCTGCGCGTGGACGCGGTCGCGTCGATGATCTACCTCGATTACTCGCGGCCGGCAGGGGAGTGGGTGCCGAACGCGTACGGCGGCCGCGAGAACCTCGACGCGATCGACTTCCTGCGCGAGCTGAACACCGTCGCGCACGGGCACTATCCCGGCGCCGCCGTGATCGCGGAAGAGTCCACGGCGTTTCCGGCCGTGAGCCGGCCCACGTGGGTCGGCGGCCTCGGGTTCACCTTCAAATGGAACATGGGATGGATGCACGACATCCTGACCTACGTCCAGAAGGATCCGGTGTACCGCCGCTGGGAGCACCAGCACCTGACGTTCTCGATGCTCTACGCGTTCAACGAGAACTTCATCCTGCCGTTCTCGCACGACGAAGTCGTCCACGGGAAACGGTCGATGATGGACAAGGTGCCGGGCGACGTGTGGCAGAAGGCGGCCACGCTTCGTTTGCTGTACCTGTTCATGTGGACGCACCCCGGCAAGAAGCTGCTCTTCATGGGACTCGAGTTCGGCCAGTGGGCGGAATGGAGCCACGACGTGTCGCTGGAGTGGCACCTCACGAATGAGCCGCTTCACGGCGGACTGCAACGGTGCGTCGCGGATCTGAATCACATCTACCGCGCGGAGCGTGCGCTCTACGAAGTGGACTTCGAGGGCGGCGGCTTCTCGTGGATCGACTGCAACGACTGGGATTCGAGCGTGATCTCGTTCGTGCGCCGCGCGCGCGATCCCCGGGACTTCGTGGTGGTCGCGCTGAACTGGACGCCCGTCGTCCGCTTCAGCTACCGGATTGGCGTGCCGGAGCCCGGCTACTATCGCGAGCTCATGAACAGCGACGCCGGCCTGTACGGCGGTGCCAACATGGGCAACGAAGGAGGCGTCGCGTCCGAGCCCATCCCGGCGCACGGGCACCCGCAGTCGGTCGTGCTCACGCTGCCGCCGCTCGGCGGCCTGCTGCTCAAGCCGGTTCGGACATCGCCATCAGCGACGCCCATTCCGCTTCCGACACCGGCATGACCGACAGGCGCGGAATGCGCGTCAACGGAAACGACGCGAACCGCTTGTCCGCCTTGACCTCGGCCAGCGTCACGGGCCGTTTGAGCTTCTTCACCGGCACGAGATCGACGACATAGGCGCGGCCCGTCTTGTCGGCCGGGTCCGGATACGCGTGGCCGGCGGCCTTGGCGATGCCGACAATCGCCTTCTCCTTGCCCGTGTGGTAGTAGAAGACCAGGTCGCCCTTCCGGACGCTCCGCAGATTTCTCTGCGCGACGGGGTTCTTCACTCCCGTCCAGGTCGCCTTCCCATCCTTCACGAACGCGTCAAAGCTGTAGTTCTCGGGCTCTTCTTTGAAGAGAAACGGCATAGGCGTACTTCTAACGTCACTTCGAACTTCTGGCTTCTCACTTCCAACTTGTCTAGAATCTGCCGGCTGCAGGACAACCTATGAATATTAGACAGGACGGGATTACCCCGAATGCCGGACGTCTGCTTTGGGCCGGCTTCGCCGCCATTCTGGCGGCCGGTGTCGGATTTGGCGTTCGCGGCGGCATTCTTGCCAACTGGGGCGCCGAGTTCGGGTTCACCGGCACCGAGCTGGGGCAGATTACCGGCGCCGGGCTGAGCGGTTTTTGCTTCGGCATCATCATCGGCGGCCTCGTCGTCGACAAGATCGGATACAGCAAGCTGGTCATGGCGGCGTTCGCGTTCCACGTCCTGTCGGCGTTCGTGACGTTCGGCGCCTCGCCCGACCAGGACAAGATGCTCGCCTACAACTACCTGTATTGGGGCACCTTCATCTTTGCCATCGCGAACGGCACGCTCGAGGCGGTGGCCAATCCGCTCGTCGCGACCCTCTTTCCGTCCAACCGCACCCACTACCTCAACATCCTGCATGCGAGCTGGCCCGCGGGTCTCGTCGCCGGCGGGGCGATCGGCTGGGTGCTCGGCGAGCAGTTCGGCTGGCACTGGAAGTGGCAGCTGGGGCTCTTCCTGCTGCCGACGCTGGGCTACGGGCTGATGTTCCTCGGGCAGGGCATGCCGCAGTCGGAGGCGGCGAAGAAAGGCCTGTCGCTCGGCCAGATGTTCAAGGACGTCGGCCTCCTCGGCGCGCTCGTGGTCTGCTTCCTGCTCGCGCTCTTCTTCAACGGCGCGCTCGGCATTCCGACGACGTGGGCATACGTCGTGGCCGGTGCGTTGCTCATTGGCGTGGGCGTGCTGACGAATTTCTCGATCGGCTCATTCCTGTTGTTCGTGCTCTTTGCCGCGCACCTGCTCATCGGCGCCGTCGAGCTCGGCACCGACGGTTGGATTCAGAACATCACCGGCAACATCCTGAATCCGGGTGAAGGCAAGCTCCTGTTCGTCATCACCTCACTGGTCATGTTCGCACTGCGATTCACCGCCGACTTCATCGAGAAGCGCATTGGCCTCTCGCCCGTCGGCATCCTGCTGACGTGTTCGCTCTTCGCCATCGTCGGCCTGCTGATGACGAGCCGGATCGAGACGTTTGCCGGCGCGGTCTTCGCGCTCCTGATTTACGGCGTCGGCAAGACGTTCTTCTGGCCGACGATGCTCGCCGTGGCGAGCGATCGGTTCCCACAGACCGGCGCCATCGCCATCAGCATCATGGGCGGCATCGGCATGATGTCGGCTGGCATGATCGGTGGGCCCGGCCTCGGCTACGCGAAGGATCGCTTCGCGGCCGCGCACCTGGAAGCGACAAACCCGGCGGTGTATGCGCAATACAAAGTGGCGCAGCCGACCGGCTGGCTCGTGTTCCAGGAAGTCGCGGCCATCGACGGCCGCAAGCTCGGTGAGGTCGGGGCCAAGCTGTCGACGGCGCGCGCCGAGCTTGCCGCCGCTGGCGTCAGCGATCCGGAAGCCGCCCTCGAGCGCCTGACGGCCGAGGAGCGCGCCGTGCACGCGGCCAGTATCCAGGGCGATCGTGAGACGCTCGTCGCCGACGCGGTGATCCCGTCCATGATGGCCGTCATCTATCTCGGTCTGCTCGTGTACTTCCGTTCGATTGGCGGCTACAAGGTCGTGAAAATCCGCGAGTAGAGATCGGCGTCGGCCGGTCCCCGCCGTTTCATTTTCTGCACGCCGGCCATTTCGGCCGGCGTTGCCTTCCTTTCAACCCCGCGCGCTCGAGCGGCCCCGTGCCCGGCTCGCGATCCCGCACGTTCGACCCGATGAAATCGATGAAATCGACCGCAGTTGCGCGGAGCGAGCTCGCGACCTCCGCCCGGCACCCCGATTGCTCCTATGCGAATCGGATCGAAGGGGTCCGCGGGCGCGAAGCCGCACGGATCGAGATGAGGAGGACATCAATGCACGTGCTGCCGGGAATACGACACATCAAGTGGGCTGCGGCGCTCGCCGCGATCGCCGCGAGCGTGGAAACGGCGGGATCGCAGAGCGCAGAGGCTGGGGATCTTTTCACGGCCGATGTCGCCATCGGCCAGATGCACGTCGCGGCCAATGGACAGCGGCTGCCTGGCGCGGCTCCGTCCGCGAAGTATCGACTCGAGCATCGGGCCGGTTCCGGCGCGACGACGAAAATCACACTCGATTGAACTCGAGCGTGAAACGGCGGAGGGGGTTGCCGGACCAATCACACTCGACAACCAGTTCCTCGCCGTACGCATGGAGCTCGATGCCAGCGGTGGGATGCGCCTCTACAACCGCCGCGGCGATCGCGTGCGCGAACCCACTGCCGCCGATCGGCGGCTCTTCGGAGTGGTCAACCCGGCCTCGGACGCGAACCCGCCCGACACACGCCCGATGAGCACGCGGGCTCGACCATCGAACCTGCTGGTCGCGTCGGGCCGTGCCAAGGAGCGTCGTGCCGAGTTCGAGCGCCTGTTCGGCGCGCCCGTCGAACGAGTACGCGGCCTCGACCGCTACGTGAAGACCCGGCGCGGCGACGTGGACGAGGTGCTCGTCGATCCGGTCACCGTGCTGCCGGCCGAGTTCAACACCGTGCGGGCGGGTGCGCTCGTCTCGCGCGTGCAGATGACCTACGAGCCGAAAGGCAACGAGACGTTCGTCCGGCGATCGTTCCGGGCGGAGCGCGCTTTGGCGGACACCGACCGTCGCGTGGTCACCACGATTGACGTGACGAACGTGCAGGTCGTGTCAGGAGGTGGCCAGTGATTCGCCGCGCGCTCGTCATCCCGTGGCTCATCGTCTCGTGTGCGTACTCGTCCAACGCAGAGGCGCAGGCGCGGCCGACGGTCTTCATTCATGGATTTGGCGCGGAGGCGGCTGACTGGGCGGCGACGGCCGATCGCTTGAAGGCCCGCGTGGCTATCGCGCCCTACCTGCCGAAGGTGTCCTGGCGCGAGAAGTTCGAGAATCAAGGCAAGCAGGTCGAGAGCCAACTGCACTCGCTCGCCACCAACAGCATCGCCGTCGGTCACAGCAATGGCGGCGTCGTGGCTCGCGAGTGGGCCAGGCTTCGCCACCTCGGCGGCATCGTGACGATTGGCACGCCGCATCGAGGGGTGCCGATGCTCGCGAACCTGCCCGTGTGGGCGGCCTTCACCGGGAGCACGAGAGGGCTGGTCAATCAGGTCTTCAGCGCCTTCTCGGACAGCACGGACTGGACGTCGATCCTCGCAATCGTCCACAGCGCCCTGCTCGTCACGTCGGACTACAGCCTCTGGTCACTGACCAACCTGATTTCGGTGCTCGGCGTCACCACGGTGACCCCGGTGATGCCTCAGATGACACCCGGCTCCTCGTATCTCACGACGCTCAACGGCAGCAGCAATCTCACGAGAGAGGCCTCGCGTGCTCCGAAGCGCGTAGGCATCGTGAGCGTCGCGTCGAATTTCTATCTTGCGGGCCCGGCACGCGCCATCGCGCCGGACCAGGCCGATCAGATCGCGACGACGATGTACGCGGCCTCGGCGACGTTGCTCTTCTGGGGCAACTACATCCTTCTCAACGCGTCGCCGTGGGATTTCGACGCCACCGACCAGGCGATGACGCTCATCGCCGTGGCGGATCAGATCCTGGCGATCGACCCGACGTACTGCCGCATGGTTTCCAGAGTCGACATGGCGACGTGCGCTGAGAACGACGGGCTCGTTCCGGTCTCGAGTCAGTCGTACCCGAGCGCGCCGAACTTTCTCATCCGTGGCCCGGCCCATCGTCATGAAAAGCAGCGGAGCGACGATGCGTTCTATGCGGCGCTTGTGAATTACATGAATCTGACTCCGGGCGCCTATGTGCCGCCCCCGGCGCCGCCACCAGCGGGATCCCCGTCCGGAGGTAGCGACGATCCGCCAGGTGAGGTTGTCTACCGAGGTGAGCTGGACGTGGACGACCGCCTCTGGCCCGGCGACATGGTGAACTCGACCGACGGCCGGCTGCATTTCGTGTATCAGGGCGACGGCAACCTGGTCCTGTATTTCGGTACCGGCACGAGCGGGTGGCAACCGCTCTGGGCCTCGAATACGGACGGGACGTCGCCAGGTTTCGTCATCATGCAGGCCGATGGCAACCTCGTCGTCTACAACCGGAGCGGCAGTCCGGTCTGGTCCAGTGACACGTTTCGTGACGGGTCGTGGCTTGCGGTGCAGAACGACGGCAACGTCGTGATCTACAGCCCGAGTGGCGGCGCCGTGTGGTCCACGGACACGTTCGTGGACTGAACCATGTCGTCTTTCATTGCGTGTTGTCGTGATGCGCTGACGGTCGCCGGTTGGCTGGCGGCGTGGCTGCCGCCCGCCGGCCCGCAACCGGCTCGTGAGGTGGCGGCCGAGATCGTGTGGCACGTTCCAGGCGAAGGGCGTGGCACACCTGCAGCTCCTCGGAGAGACCGCGTTCTTCCTGTCCAGGCATCACGAGCTCGTTGCGCTCGATGCGCGATCGGGGCGCGTGCGGTGGCGACGAGAGACCGGCGGTCCCGGTGCGACCACGGCGGGGACATCCGTCGTGGTCACGCCGACGGCCGTGATTGCCGGTGACGGCGGTCTCGTGGCGTTCACACACGCTGGCGTCGAGCGATGGCGTTTCGCTCCCGAGGATGGCGCCAACGTCGGTGTGTACCTGGGCGAGATGGCAGCCGGCGCGTTGCTGGCCGGATCGTCCGTCGGTCGGCTCTGGGCCGTGGATGCTGAATCCGGCCTCGTGCGCTGGTCGACGGACGTTGGAAGGGGACGTCGCGTCACCGTGTTTGCGCCAACAGTGGCTGACGGGATCGTCCTCGCGGCCTTTTCCTCGTTCGACGACCTTCACATAGGCGGGCTCGTCGCGGTGGATCTGGCGACCGGGCACCAACGCTGGCATCGTCGGCTCCCGTTTGCTGGTGGACCACTTTCGGCTGGTGCGCTCGTCCTGGCGGCCGGGCAGGACGGGACCATTCACGCGTTCGATCGACGGTCGGGAGCGACGCGATGGTCTCTTCCGCCCGCGTCGCCGAGCCCATGGGAGGGGCCAGAATTCCGGACCCTGGCGCTCGCGGGGCAGCTGCTCATCGCCGGCTCGTTGACCGGACGCGTGACCGCCTACGACCTCGCGACACGGCAGGAACGGTGGCGGCGCGCGCCGATCGCCGCCTCAATCGTGTTCGGGATCGCGAGCGACGAACGCACAGTCTACGTGCCCTATCTCTCGGGTCCGCTCGTGGCCCTTGCCGCCGACGATGGTGTCGAGCGATGGCGCACGGGCGCTGACACGTTCGGGTTCAGCTGGAAGCCGCTCATCGTTGCCGGCCGCCTCCTGGCGGCATCGTCCGGCGCGGGCTTCTTCGCGTTTCGCGTGTAAGAAAGTCGGGCACCCCATGCGAATGCGTTCGAGCTTTCTGTGCACCGCAGTGATGGCGTGTGTCTTGATTGGCGGGGTCAGCGCATGTGGGCGTGACACACCGGCGGAGCCGACCTCCTGGCTGGACGGTACGTGGCGCGGAACGATCACGCGTAACGGGGCGGCCGGAACGATCACGCTGCACATGACCCAGTCTGGCGCCGGAGTCACGGGGACGTGGACGGCCGATCTCGACGGCCTCGCACTCGACCAGACGGGATCGATCGGCGGCACCCTGACGGGATCGACCTTGGTGCTGTTCCTGAGCCCGACCACGCCGCTCACCTGCGGTTCCGGGACGACGCTGAGCGGCACTCTGGCGATGACCGGCTCACTCGCCGGCGATCGGCTCGCCGGGGACTACGTGGTGTTTGGTTGCGAGAGCGTGGCCACCGGGCGTATCGACGCGACGAGGAACTGACGGGGCCGGTCCGTCGCCACACCTCTCAACTTGCCGCCTGACACCGCCTCCGATACAGTCGGATTTCGCGTCATGGCTCGCGTCACGCCCGTCGAACGTTCTCAGCTCTTCGCGTTCTCCAGCATCGTCATTGCCCTCCACGTCGTTGGCTGGGGCATGGCGGCGATGGCGGCGCGTGAGTATCCGTTCCTCATGGGCCTGGCGGTTCTCGCGTACACGTTTGGCCTGCGGCACGCGTTTGACGCCGATCACATCGCGGCGATCGACACGACGACGCGGAAGTTGATGGAGCCGGGCAGACGGCCGTTCGGCGTCGGCTTCTACTTTGCTCTCGGTCACTCGACCGTCGTGTTGCTCATGACACTGGCCGTCGCGCTCACGGCGCGATCGATTGCCGCGGAGATGCCGGTTCTGCGCGCCGTGGGATCGTTTGTCGGGACGACGATCTCGGGCGTGTTTCTCTACGCCATGGGGATCGTGAACCTGATCGTACTGCTGGACGTGTATCGCGTCTTTCGATCGATGCGCAACGGCCGCTACGATGCGGCGGCGCTCGAGGCCGCGCTTCTCAAGCGTGGGTTCATGACGCGCTGGTTCGGCCGGTTGTTCGATCTCGTGTCCAGACCCCGGCAGATGTACGCGGTGGGCCTGCTGTTCGGCCTCGGTTTCGACACGGCCACCGAAGTGGCGCTGCTCACGACCGCGGGCGTCGCGGCGTCGCAAGCGCTGCCGCTCTCCGCCGTTCTCAGCCTGCCGATCGTCTTTGCGGCCGGCATGTCGCTCCTCGACAGCGCGGACGGCATCCTGATGTGCGGTGCGTACGGCTGGGCCTTCACGAACCCGCTGCGCAAGATCTTCTACAACCTGACGATTACCGGCCTGTCCGTCGTCGTCGCGCTCGCGATCGGCACGATTCAAATCGTGACCATCGTGACCGACCGCATCCTCGGCGTGCACACCGGCATCTGGGGCCTCATCCAGGGTCTCGATTTCCAGACGATGGGCCTGCTGATGGCGGGACTGTTCGTCGGGTCGTGGCTGACGTCTCTGGCTGTCTGGCACTTCGGCCGGCTCGACGAACGATTGACGCCGAGCGAATGAACTGGATTCTCGTTGGCCTCTGTTAGAGTGTCCCGTCCTCACACTATGGATCAGGCCCACAGAGATCTGTTGGCGTCCGCGGAGTTCCGGCACATGCTCGCCCGCCGGTGGCGCGTATCCCTGGTGCTGACCGCGCTGCTGTTCGTCCTTTACTACGGCTACATCGTGCTCATCGCCGTGAACCGCGAGCTTCTGTCGGTGAAGATCGGCGACGTGACGACGCTGGGGATTCCGCTCGGGGCCGCGGTCATTGTCGGCGCGTGGGTACTGACCGCCGCCTACGTCGTGTGGGCGAACCGACACTACGATCCTGAAGTCGACCGCCTTCGTCGCCGGCTCGAAGCGGATTGAGCCGCGCGATGCAAAGCACGCTCGGGTCACCGACGGCCTCGGCCGTCATCTTCTTCCTCGTGATCGTGGCGCTCACGCTGGCCGTCACCTACTGGGCGGCACGACGCACGAAGTCCGTGGGCGAGTTCTACGCCGCGGGTCGCTCCATCAGCCCGCTGCAGAACGGCCTGGCGCTCGCAGGCGACTACATGAGCGCCGCATCGTTTCTCGGTATCGCCGGGCTCGTTGCGCTCCGCGGGTACGACGGGATGATCTACGCAACCGGATGGCTCGTCGGCTGGCCCGCGCTCATGTTCCTCATCGCGGAGCCGCTTCGGAACCTCGGCAAGTTCACCTTCGCGGACGTGGTCGCGTTTCGCCTGCGGCAGGTGCCGGTGCGCATCGCCTCGGCTGTCGGCGGCATCCTCACGCTCATCTTCTACGTGCTCGCGCAGATGGTCGGCGCCGGCAACCTGATCTCGCTGATGTTCGGACTTCCCTATGAGTGGGCCGTCGTCGGCGTCGGCGCGGTCATGCTGATGTACGTGCTGTTCGGCGGGATGATCGCGACGACCTGGGTTCAGATCATCAAGGCGATCCTGCTGCTCTTCGGCGTGACGCTGCTGACGCTGCTCGTCCTGGCCAGGTTCGGTTTTTCTCCCGGTCAGCTCTACGCCGCCGTCGCGTCGCAGTACGGACAGGCCGCGCTCGAGCCCGGGGGCCTCGTGACCGATCCGATCGACGCGATCTCGCTCGGCCTGGCCTTGATGCTTGGACTTCTGGGCCTGCCGCACATCCTGATGCGGTTCTACACGGTGCCCGATGCGCGCGCCGCGCGCGCGTCCGTGCTCTACGCCACGGGCTTCATCGGGTACTTCTACTTGATCATTCCGATCGTCGGGTTCGGTGCGTCCGCCCTCGTCGGGCGCGATCTCATCCGGTCGATCGACCCCGGCGGCAACATGGCGGCGCCGCTCGTGGCCGAGATGCTCGGTGGCACGCCGTTCCTCGGGTTCATTGCCGCGGTGGCGTTCGCGACCATCCTCGCGGTCGTCGCCGGGTTGACCCTTGCGGGCGCGAGCGCGCTGTCGCACGACATCTTCACCCACGCCGTGCGAAAGGGAAATGCGACCGAGGCCGAACAGGTCCGGGTCGCGCGCCTGGCCACGGTGGCGTTCGGCCTCGTGGCGGTGGCCCTGGGGATCCTGTTCAAAGGACAGAACGTCGCGTTCATGGTCGGTCTGGCGTTCGCCGTCGCGGCCAGCGCGAACTTTCCACCGCTGCTTCTTTCAATCACCTGGCGACGATTCAACACCGCGGGCGCCGTGGCGTCCATCGTCGTGGGGGCGTTCCTCTCCGTCGTGCTGATTGTGCTCAGCCCGACCGTCTGGGTCGATCTGCTGCACGAGCCGGACGCCATTTTCCCGCTCCGCAACCCCGCAATCGTGTCGATGCCCGCCAGTTTCATCGCGGGCGTGATCGCGTCGCTCCTCACTCGCGAGCCAGAGGCTGAGGCAAAGTTCGACGATGAGAAGCTCAGGACATACCTGGGAGTAGGGGCTGAATAGGTTCCAGGGTTCCAGGGTTCCAGGGTTCCACGGTTCCAGGGTTCTGAACCCTGAACCAGAACCCTGGAACCGTGGAACCCTGGAACCCGCCTTTCCTTGCAAGGTCCGCGGCAGCCGCATAGCATTCGGGCAGCACACACGTCCGCGACCCCCAAAAGGTGAGACCGATGGTGACGAAATCCAAGTATCCGCGCGCCTGGCACATGTGGTTCATGCTCGTTGGCGCTTTCGCGCTCGTCGCGTCGAGCCTGAACAGTCCTGTTCTGACGCAGGCGCCAGGCGGAGGTGGCGGCGGCGGACGTGGCGCCGGCCAGGGTGGCGGGCGCGAAGGTGGGCAGGGTGGCCGCGGTGGCGCCACTGCGCCGGCTGCGCGCGCTGGCGGACCTGGCCTGAGTGACGCCGCGAACGTCGGCGGCGACTTCGGTCCCAAGGATCCAGTGCTCGCGCTGACACCGGCCGAGCAGCAGAAGCGCTTCATCCTGCCGCCGGGCTACAAAATGGAGCTCGTCCTTTCCGATCCCGAGATCATCACTCCGGCGGTCGTCGCGTGGGACGGTGACGGGCGGATGTACGTCGCCGAGGCGCGCAGCTACATGCTCGACGTCGACGCCGGCAGCCAGCACGAGAAGACCAGCCGCATCAGCGTCCACGAAAGCACGAAGAAGGACGGCGTCTACGACAAGCACAGCGTGTTTGCCGATGGCCTGCTCTTTCCGCGCATGGTGCTTCCGCTCGACAGGGGCGTCCTCACGAACGAGACGCACTCGGACGACGTGCTGCTGCTGACCGACACGAACGGTGATGGCACCGCCGATCGCCGGGAGGTCTTCTACACGGGCGTCGGGTCCGGCCGCAGCGGGAACATCCAGCAGGCGCAGAGCGGCTTCATCTGGGGCCTCGACAACTGGATCTACAGCACGTACAACGCGTTCCGCTTCCGCTGGACGCCGCGCGGCATCGTCCGCGAGCCCTCCGGCCCTCCAGGCGCCGAGTGGGGGATGTCGACGGACGACGACGGAAAGATCTGGCTGGTGAACGCGGCAGGTGAGCGCGGCCCGGCCAACTTCCAGATTCCCATTCAGTACGGCGCCTTCATGGTGCCCGACCAGTGGGAAGCGAATTTCGAGATTCCGTGGGGCGCGCCGATGCCCGCCGACATGCAGGGCGGGTTGCCGCGCGTTCGCATGCCGACGGGAGCGCTCGGTCATTTCACGTCGACGACCGGACCTGAAGTCGTCCGCAGCGATCGGTACCCGGCGGATCTGAACGGCGACCTGCTGTTCCCCGATCCGGTGGGACGATTCATCCGTCGCGCCAAGATCGTGAAGACCGAAGGCATGACGCAGGTGCGCAATGCCTATCCGGGATCCGAGTTCGTCGATCAGCACGGATCCGCTGTTCCGTCCCGTGAACATCAAGACGGGGCCGGACGGCGCGCTCTACATCGTGGACATGTACCACGGCATCATCCAGGACGCGAACTGGACGGCGCGTGGCACGTACCTCCGCTACAAGATTCAGCAGTACCAGCTCGACAAGGTCATCAATCACGGCCGCATCTGGCGTTTGAGGTTCGACGGCGTCCCGGCGGGCACAGCTGAGGCCGGTCCCGGACAGCCGGCCGTTCCAGCGATTTCGTTCAGCACGACCTGGCCGTCGATGAGCACCCAGACGCCCGCCGAGCTCGCCGCACATCTCTCGAATCCGATCGGCTGGTGGCGCGACACGGCGCAGAAGCTGCTCGTCCTGAAGCAGGACAAGTCGGCGGTGCCGCAGCTTCGCGAGATCGCGCGGACCTCCGACAACCTCGTCAGCCGGTTCCACGCGATGTGGACGCTTGAAGGTCTTGGTGCGCTCGACGCCGCGCTCGTGAAGGAGCAGATGAAGGATCCGAATCCGCGCATGCGGATCCAGGCGCTGCGCGCGAGCGAGTCGCTCTTCAAGGCCGGCGATCGCACGTTCGACCCCATCTACCGTGCGATGGCTCAGGACTCCGACACGGACGTCTCAATTCAGGCGCTCTTGACCTTGGGTGTGCTGAAAGCGCCGGATCTCGCGGAAGTCGTCAAGGGCGCGCAGTCCGCGTCGAGTGCGCGTGGGATCAAGGAGATCGGCAATTTCCTTCTCGCGCCCGCGCCCGTGGTTGCCGGCGGCGCGGCGATGAGTCCCGAGGAGTTGAAGGTGATCGAAGAGGGCACGGCGACCTACCAATCCATCTGCGCGAGCTGCCACGCGCCGGACGGACGCGGCGTGCCACTGGCTGGTGGCGCGCCAGGCGCGATGATGGCGCCCTCGCTCGCCGGATCACCGCGCGTCAACGGCCACCGCGACTACGTGATCAGCGTCCTGCTCAAGGGCATGACGGGTCCGCTCGGCGAGGGGTCCGGCTCGTCGGCCGACATCATGGTGCCGATGGGCGGGGGAAACACCGACGCGTGGGTCGCGTCGATCGCGTCCTACGTCCGATTCGAGCTTCGGCAACGCCGGCGGTCTGGTGACGCCGGCTGACGTCACGCGCGTGCGCGCGGCCACGCAGAGCCGCCGGACGCCGTGGACGCTGAAGGAGCTCACGCCCAGACTGCCGCGTCGTCTCGAATCGCAGTCGGGTTGGACGGTGACGGCCAGCCACGCGAGTGAAACGGCGCCGATCGCGCTCAGCGCGCGTGCCTGGAACTCCGGCGCGCCGCAGGCGCCCGGCATGTGGTTCCAGATTGAGCTGCCGCAACCGGTGATGGTGACCGAGATCGAGTTCGATTCACCGGCGCGCGGCGGGACGTGGCGGCGGTGCGGGCGGTCGTGGTGGCGCTCCGGCCGCGGGTGGCGCGCCGGCGGGCCGGCCCGGTGATTCCGTTCCCGCGCGGCTATCGCGTCGAGGTGTCGCTCGACGGCAAGGCGTGGGGCAAGCCGGTCGCCGAGGGCAAGGCGCGCGGTGCGCACACGAACATCACGTTCGCCCCGGCCCGCGCCAAGTTCGTGCGCATCACGCAGACCGACACGGTCGAGGGCGCGCCGAACTGGTCGATGGCCAACGTCCGCCTCTACGAACCCGGACCTGGTAAGTAGACACATGACAAGTGTGAAGTGAGAAGTCAGAAGTTCGAAGCAACTGATCGCACGTCAGCTGCGTACCCAGGACTTTCTGACTTCTAACTTCTTACTTCCAAACTTGTCATGAGCTCTCCAATCGATGTAGGCCAGCTCATCGACCGCGGTCGTTGGGGCGGCTATCAGCGGCTTCTCGTCGGCCTGACGGCGCTCGCGATCATCTTTGACGGCATCGACAACCAGCTGATGGGCGTGGCGATCCCGACCATGATGCGCGAATGGTCCGTGGCGCGCAGCGACTTCGCGCCGGTCGTCTCGCTTGGCTATGTCGGCATGATGATTGGCGGCGCCGTTGCCGGTCTCGCCGGGGATCGCTTCGGCCGTCGCGTCGCGCTGCTCGCGAGCATGGTCCTCTTCGGCGTGACGACGATGGCGATGACCCTCGTCGACAGCATCGCGGCGCTCGCGGCGCTGCGTTTTGTCACCGGCATCGGTCTCGGCGGCGCGATCCCGAACGCCGCGGCGCTCTCGGCCGAGTACGTGCCGGTCCGCCAACGTCCGTTCGCCGTCACGTTGACCATCTCTGTGCATTCCGGTAGGTGCGACCCTCGCCGGTCTCATTGCCATTCCCGTGCTTCCGGTCCTCGGCTGGCGTGCGTTGTTTGTCTTTGGAGGGCTTGCCCCGGTGGTCGCCGCGGTTGCACTGCGGTGGGTGCTTCCTGAATCGCCGCGCTTCCTGACCCGGCAGCCGCACCGCCGGGATGAGCTCGCGCGATCGCTCGCCCGCATGGGTCACACGATTCCCGACGGCGCGGTGCTCGTGGACGGCGGCCATGCCAGCGCTGTGCGCGCATCGATTGGCGGATTGTTCGTTCCGGAGTTTCGTCGCGACACGTCCAGTCTCTGGGGCGGCGTACTTTTCCTGCATGCTCGCCGTCTATCTCGGGTTCAGTTGGATTCCCTCGATGTTGACCGGCGCGGGTTTCACGTCGTCGGTGGCGAGCACCGGCATCACCGTGTTCAACCTCGGCGGCGTCGTGGGTGCGCTTGCCGCCGGAGTGTGTATTACGTGGTGGGGCACGCGACGGGCGATGGTCACCATGGCCGGTCTGGCCGCCGCAAGCGCCGGCGCGATGTCCTTCGTGCACCTGTCGCCCACCGCGGCGGTGCTGCCCATACTCGCGCTGCTGGCGACGACCGGCGGGTTAATCAACGCCGTCCAGACGACGATGTATGCGCTTGGCGCGCACGTGTATCCGGCGGCGATTCGCGCCACGGGCGTGGGATCGGCAGCGTCGTTCGGTCGAGTGGGTGCTGTCGTCAGCGGCTATGCCGGCGCGCTGGCGCTCGAACATGGCGGGTCGATGATGTTCTTCATCGTGATGGCGGCTGCGATGGCGGTCTGCGGGATAGCCCTGGCCACCATGCAGCGACACGTCCCGCCGCGTTGAGAAGGCAGAATTATCGCTATCCCCAAATCTCCTTCGCCGTTCGGGCCACGAGCTCCAGCTTCTGTCGCTGATCCTCGGGCGAGAGCCGGTTGCCTTCGTGCGTCGACGCGAATCCGCACTGGGAGCTGAGCGCCAGCCGATCGAGCGGCACGTAGCGTGCGGCGTCCGTGACACGGCGAACGAGATCCGCGGCCGCTTCGAGCCGCGGCAGTTTCGAGCTCACGAGCCCCAGCACGACGACACGATCGTCCGGCACGTACTTGAGTGGCTCGAACGTTCCCGATCGTTCGTCGTCGTACTCGAGCAGGAAACGGTCGAAACGGGACCGGCTGAAGATGTGTTCCGCGATCCGCTCGTATCCGCCTGACGCGTAGAACATGCTCTTGTGATTGCCGCGGCAGATGTGGATCGCAAACGTGATCCCGCGATGGCCCTCGATGATCGCGTTGTCGAGCTCGATGCAGGTGTCGAGGAGCTTGTCGGGATCGCTGCCGCGCTGCCGGTAACCTTCGCGGATCTTCTCGTCGAGCAGAGCGGCGTACTGTGGGGCGTCGATCTGGACGTAGGTGCAGCCGAGCCTTGCCAGTTCGGCGATCTCGCGACGCGTGAAGTCCACGAGATCCGCGAGGTAGGCGTCACGGGTCCCGTAGGCCGCCTTCGATTTGTCCGGGTCGTAGTACGCCGCCGCCTGTTGCGCGCTGAGAAGCGTGACTTTCACCTGACACGCCGCCCGGCCCCGCAGATACGTGAACTCCTCCACGCTCATCTGCCGCCGCCAGCGAAGCTTGTCCACGACGACAGGGCGGCGAAGCGGCGCTTCGTGTCCCTCGTCGTCGCGGAAGGTCACCGACCAGCCGCCGTACTTGTCGAAGCCCTCGAGCGCATCCACGAGGTGGCCAAAAAACGCATACCGCCGCATTTCGCCGTCGGTGGCGACCTCGAGTCCTGCACCCTCCTGCAGCGCGATCGCCTCGTCGACGGCGCGATCTTCGATGCGCTTGAACTCGACCGGCGTGAGGTCTCCGCGCTCGCGCGCCTCGTTGGCCGATTGCAGATAGGCAGGTCGCAGAAGACTGCCGACCACGTCGCTTCGCCAGACTGCCGTCATGATTCGGAAATATATCGTGACCGAACCAGCACCTTCGCACCGTCCTTCGAACCTCCGCGCCAACCCTCGGACCCTCGAACCCTCCGACCCTGAACCCTCGGCCCCTCGGACCCTGGAACCGTCGAACCGTTGTTCCCCCGTGTATCCTGTCCCGCACCGGAGGACTCGACCCCATGCGCCGACTTCTTTTGACGGCCTTCATTTTCGCAGCGTCCGTGTTCGGGAGCGCGCAGGCGCCGACGCCCTACAAGCTCGGCATGTTCCAGCGCGGTGACACCGAGTTCATCGGCGTGGTGACCGGCGATCGCGTGATCGATCTGGCCGCCGCGAATGCGGCCGTCGCCGGTGGCCAAACGGCGATACCGGCCAACATGAAGCAGCTGATCGTGCGTTACGAGTCCGGAGTGCGCGCGCGCATTGTCGAGATCGTGCGCGCGGTCGCGGCCCAGGGCGCGAAGCCGCCGGCCTACGTCTACGCGCTCACCGCGGTGAAGACGCTGCCGCCGATCATGTATCCGACGGTCATGCTGAACGCCGCGGTGAACTACCGCGCGCACGGTGCCGAGATGCAGCGGGCCGACGCCTCGCCGCAGCAGCAGAATCCGGCAGGTCCACCGCCTGGCACGGCGCCGCCCGGCACGCAATCGATCGCGGGCATCTGGGAACGAGAGCGGGCGACACGCGCTGGAACCCGTACATGTTCCTGAAGTCGCCGGCGGCCATCATTGCCGAAGGTGAAGCGATTCGTCTCCCGCGCGGCCGCACGCGGTGGACTGGGAATGCGAGCTAGGCGTCGTCATCGGCAGGCAGGCGAGCTACGTGCCGCTCGGCGCAGGCCGGCAACGCCATCTTCGGCTACACGATGCAGCTCGACGTCTCGGATCGCGAGGCGCGCGGCGACGGCGCTACGGCTCCGACTGGCTCATCGCGAAGAACCACGACACGTTCGCGCCGCTCGGCCCGTTCATCACGCCGAAGGAGTTCGTGCGCGATCCGAAGAACCTGCGCGTCACGTTCACGCTGAACGGCCAGATCATGCAGGACGCGAGCACGTCGCTGATGATTCACGACGTCTTCGAGCTCGTCGTCCTACGGATCCAGCATCATGTCGCTGCGCCCGGGCGACGTCATCGCCAGTGGCACGCCCGACGGCGTGGGCTCGCGCGCACGCCGCCGATTTTCCTCAAGGCCGGCGACAAGACGAGCTGCACGTACGAGGGCATCGGGACGCTGACGAACACGGTGGCGGGGCCGTAGGTGTCGGGAAGGATCGCCCAGAGCCCGAACAGCTTGACCGCGTTGTCCTTGAGAATGAGGGGCCGCACTTCTTCACGAATAGCGGTCTTGTCCAGATCGGCCAGCCAGCGGTCCGGTGTGATGAGCGGATAGTCGGAGCCGAACAGCACCTTGTGCTTCAGGAGCGTGTTCGCATACTGCACGAGCGTTGGCGAAAAGTACTTCGGCGACCAGCCGGAGAGGTCGATGTACACCGTCGGCTTGTGCAGGCAGATCGAAATCGCCTCGTCCTGCCAGGGGAACGATGGGTGGGCGAGGATGATCGGCATCTCCGGAAAGTCCACCGCCACGTCGTCGATCGGCATCGGGTTGCCGTACTTCAGCCGGACACCCCCACCGCCGGGCATACCCGTACCGATGCCGCTGTGGCCGGTGTGAAACAGCACCGGCAGTTTCGCCTCCGCGAACACTTCATACAGGGGATAGGCCATCCGGTCGTTCGGATCGAATTCCTGCAAGGGCGGGTGCAGCTTCAGTCCTCGGACGCGGCCGTCCGACACCAGCCGGCGTGCCTCCCGGACGCCGTCGGCGCCGCGGTGCGGGTTGATGCTGGCAAATGCCATCGCCACGTCCGCGTTGGCCGCGGCGAACGCGGCGACCTCGTCGTTCGAGAGCTGCGGCCGGCCGGAGAGTCGTTCGTCCACCGAGAAGACGACGCATGCCATGTGCCGCGACCGGTAGTACTCGGCCAGGCCTTCGGGATCGCGGCGCGCGCCGCTCTCGCCGAAGTACTTGCGCGCCGCCACATCCGCGGCGGCGCCAGTCGATGGTGGTTCGAGATGGACGTGGACGTCGATCGCGGTGATGCCGTCCAGACGCATGCGCTGATGATGACGTCACGTTATCCCTTCTGACGATGGTCTCGATCGCGAAATGTCCGGCCCGCGCGCGCGAGCTCGACGAGGAGCGGCGCAGGCCGCCACCGCTCGCCGTG
The DNA here is from genome assembly GCA_963739035.1 of uncultured Acidobacteriota bacterium. GTDB lineage: Bacteria > Acidobacteriota > Vicinamibacteria > Vicinamibacterales > SCN-69-37 > CAVTYZ01. The sequence continues at coordinate 31,973 of CAVTYZ010000013.1, forward strand.
ATCCCTGTAGAACGCGGTGATGCGCTCCAGCACGGCCGGCAGGCCGACACGATCCGCGTAGAACATCGGTCCGCCACGCCATGCAGGGAACCCGTAGCCGTTCACGTAGATGACGTCGATGTCCGACGCGCGGGCGGCCACGCCGGCCTCGAGGGCGCGCGCACCTTCGTTGACGAGCGCGTAGATCGATCGCTCGACGATCTCGTCGTCCGCAATCGCGCGCTGCGGAATGTTCGCGCCGGTCGCGAGGGATCGGATCAGCTCGAGCACCTCGGGATCCGCTCTCGGCGTACGTCGGTCGTCATACGTGTACCAGCCCTTGCCCCGTTTCTGCCCCAGCCGTCCCATCGCCACCAGCCGGTCGTGGACGAGCGGCTTCCGCGTGCCCGGATCGCGGAAATGTCCGAGCGCCTGGCGGGCACGCCAGCCGACGTCGAGTCCCGCCATGTCATCGACGGCGAACATGCCCATCGCCATGCCGAAGTTCGTGAGCGCGCGATCGACCTGGCCAGGCGTCGCGCCCTCTTCGACGAGATACTGCGTTTCGTACATGTAGGGGAACATCAGGCGATTGCCGACGAAGCCAGGTCCGTTGCCGACAACGACGCCCAGTTTCTTCAACGTGCGGGCGAACGTCAGTGCGCTTGCGACGACCGTGGGACTCGTGCGCGTTCCGCGCACGACCTCGACGAGGCGCATGACGTGTGCCGGACTGAAGAAATGGAGTCCGACGACTCTGTCCGGCCGAGACGAGGCCGAGGCGATTGCATCGATATCCAGGGTTGATGTGTTCGTCGCGACGATGGAGTCTGGACCCATCAGAGCGTCCAGCTCGCGGAACACCTGCTGCTTGAGCGTGAGATCTTCGAAGACCGCCTCGATGGCGAGATCGAAAGACACCGGGCTTCCCGGGAAATCCGGTTTTGTGACCGGCCGAATCCGCGCCATCCGCTCAGCCACGCTGTCGGCGGCAAGGCGGCCGCGCGACACCGAGATGTCGTAGTTCTTCCGGATGGCGGCCATCCCCGCTTCGAGCGCTTCCTCGGAGACGTCGGTCAGGGTCACGTCGAGGCCCGCGTTGGCGGCCGCCATCGCGATGCCCGCGCCCATGGTGCCCGCACCGACGAGGGCGACACGCCGAATCGGAATGACCTCAGCACTGCGCGCATCGTCTGGTGCCTTCGCCGCCGCGCGTTCAGCGAAAAACACGTGAATCAGCGCTTTGGCCTGCTCGGAGCGCACGCACTCCAGAAACAGTTCCCGTTCGAGCCGGCATCCTTCATCGAACGGCAATCCGGCGGCCGCCTGGATCGCGTCCACGGCCTTGAGTGGAGCCGTTTGAAACCGGCGCACCTTGCCAGAGAGCTCTCGGGCTGACGCGAAGAGCGGCGCATTGGTCTCGGGGTCGCCGAGCCGGTCACGCCGGTCCCGAGTCTTCGCGTGCGTGGCTCGTGTCGCGATTCGCCGGGCGAACTCCACCGCCGAGGCCGTCAAGTCGTCGCCGGCGATCTCGTCGACGATTCCGGCCGCGACGGCGTCAGCCGCTGAGATTGGCTTGCCGGTCACGCACATCTCGAGCGCCCTGGCCACGCCCGCCAGACGTGGAAGCCGCTGCGTGCCTTCCGCGCCGGGGATGATGCCAAGGTTCACCTCGGGCTGCCCGACCTGAGCGCTGGCGACGGCCACACGGTAGTGGCCGGCCATGGCCAGCTCGAGCCCGCCGCCAAGCGCCGCGCCGTGGATCGCCATGACGACGGGCTTCGTGCAGTCCTCGATGTGTTGAAACAGGCCGTGCCAGTCCGGCGCGGCGGATTCATTGCCCCACGCCGCTTCCTCGAGCGTGGTGATGTCGGCGCCGGCGACGAACATCCGGCCGGCGCCGCGAACGACGACGGCGGCAACGCCCGCATCGCGCTCGGCCTCGTCGAGCGCCGCGCCGAGCGCCTCCGGCACGCCCGGGCTCAGCGCGTTTACAGGCGGGTTGTCGATCTCGATGACGATGATGTCGCCGTGGCGGCTGATGTTTGTGAACTCGGGCATGAACCGTCCTGTTTGGAACGCAGCTGAAAAGTCCGACGAGCCCTGAGCCCTGACGCCTTAAGCCCTAAGCCTCAATCCAGCGTCCACCCGACGTAATTTTCCGCCAGGCTCGTCATCGCGGCGCGCGACGACACAAGGTAGTCGAGGTCGGCCAGTTGTCGCCGGTAGTCGAACGGATTCGAGCTGTCCGACCGGTGCAGCATCGACGTCATCCAGTACCAGAACCGCTGCGCGCGCCAGGCCCGGCCGAGGCCGTGCTCCGAGTACGTGTCGAGCGCGGCCGACGACCCCGTCCGATAGAACGCATCAAAGGCGCGCGCAAGGCGCCAGACGTCGGCCATGGCGAGATTGAGGCCTTTCGCGCCGGTCGGCGGCACGATGTGCGCGGCATCGCCCGCGAGAAACACGCGACCGGACCGCATCGGCTCCACCATGAAGCTGCGCATGCCCGTGACGGCCTTCTGCAGAATCGGCCCGTGACTCGGCTCCCAGCCATCGTCGGTCTTCAGGCGCACGTGAAGCTCGTTCCAGATCCGATCGTCGGACCAGTTGTCGACGGAGTCGTCGGGCGAGCACTGCAGGTACAGCCGTGTGACGCTCGTCGTGCGCATGCTGAACAGGGCAAAGCCCCGCTCGTGCAGCGAGTAGACGAGCTCGTGCGATGAGGGCGCGGCATCGGCGAGGATGCCGAGCCACGCGAACGGGTACGCCCGGTCGTAGGTCTGAATCGACGAGGTCGACAGGGAAGCCCGGCAGACGCCGTGGAAGCCGTCGCACCCCGCCACGTAGTCACACACGATCGACTCCGTCCCGTCGGCGGTACGCAGGTCGATCCGTGGCCGGTCCGACGTGAGGTCGGACAACGTCACCGACTCGGCGTCGAAGACGACCCGGCCGCCCGCGGCACGCCGGGCGGTGATGAGGTCGCGAACGACCTCGTTCTGGCCGTACACCGTGATCGCGCGTCCGCCGGTGAGGTTGACCAGGTCGAGTCGGTGCCGCGCGCCGCCGAACGCGATGTGCAGCCCTTCGTGGCGCATTCCTTCACGAGAGACGCGCTCGCCAAGGCCGACGTCGTGGAGCAGATCGACTGAAGTCTGCTCGAGGACGCCGGCACGCACGCGATCGATCACGTGCCGCTCGCTGCGAAGTTCGACCGTGACCGAGTCGATGCCGGCTTGCTGAAGGAGATGCCCGAGCAGGAGGCCCGCCGGCCCGGCGCCGACGATCCCGACCGCGGTTCGCGTGTCACCCATCGGCTGAAGGGTCAGTCAGACGCGTTCGATCAGCAATGAGATGCCCTGGCCAACGCCGATGCACATCGTGCACATCGCGCGGCGCGCTCCCGTGCGTCCCAGCTGGTACATCGCCGTGGTGACGAGGCGCGCACCGCTCGCGCCGAGCGGATGCCCGATGGCGATCGCGCCGCCATTCGGGTTGACGTGCGGCTGCGTCGTCAGGCACGCCGAGGCCACGAAGTACGGCAAGCGCCTGAGCCGCGAACGCTTCGTTCAGCTCGATCACGTCCATCTCGTCAATCGTGAGCCCGGTCCGCGCGAGCAGCTTCTCCGTCGCGGGAACCGGCCCGATACCCATCACGCGCGGCGCGACGCCGGCGACAGCCGAGGCAACGTAACGCGCCCGGGGCGTGAGACCGTGCGCGCGAACGGCGTCCTCGGACGCGAGAAGCAGCGCAGAGCTGCCATCGTTGATGCCCGACGCGTTGCCCGCGGTGACCGTCCCTGTGGGTCGAACGATTGGGTTGAGCTTTGAGAGAGCTTCGATCGTCGTGTCAGGCCGCGGATGTTCGTCGACGCTGACGATTGCAGGTGGTCCCTTCTTCTGCGGGACCGTGACGGGCACGATCTCTTCGGCCAGGACGCCGTTTGCCTGAGCGGCGCCTGCGCGTTGCTGACTTCGGAGCGCGAACTGGTCCTGATCCCTGCGCGCGACGCCATGCTCGGCGGCGACATTCTCCGCGGTTTCAGCCATGGAGTCGACGCCGAATCGTGACTCGATCTGCGGATTGATGAACCGCCAGCCAAGTGTCGTGTCCGCCCACGCGAGATCCCGGGCGAAGGCCGCGGCAGGCTTCGCCATCACGAACGGCGCCCGCGACATGCTCTCCACGCCGCCGGCAATCACGAGCGAAGCCTCGCCAAGCGCAATGGCGCGCGCACCAGCGGCCACGGCTTCGAGGCTCGACCCGCACAGCCGGTTGATCGTGGCGCCCGCCACGCCGGCCGGCAGTCCCGCCAGGAGCAATGCCATCCTGGCGACATTGCGGTTGTCCTCGCCGGCCTGGTTTGCGCATCCAAACAGCACGTCGTCGAGCGCTTCCCAATCGACGCCCGGATTGCGATCGCGAAGCGCCCGGATGGGCACCGCCGCGAGGTCGTCGGCGCGCACGGCGGACAGCGCGCCGCCATATCGTCCGAACGGTGTTCTGACAGCGTCGCAGAGGTAAACCGGGGTCAAGCTCATGAGCGGATCCGTTGCGTGGCGCCGAGTGCCGTGGCGATGTCGTCGGCGGCTCTCCGAAGAATCGGCAGGACGTCGCGAGCGAGCGACGCGGCGTCGCCGCGGCTCGCGTGTACGCCGACGTTCAGGGCGGCCACCACCACGCCGTCGGGCCGCACGATCGGGACCGCGCACGACCTGAGCCCGAGCTCCAACTCCTGATCGACGATGGCGAAACCCTGGCGAGCGACGGTCTCGAGCTCAGTGGCGAGCGTTTGCCGATCCGTGATCGTCCGTTCGGTGTACTGCCGGAGCTTCACGTGCCTGAGAAATTTCGCGCGCGCGTCGACATCGAGCGCCGCGACCAGCACGCGGCCCATCGATGTGCAGGCGGCCGGGAGCCGGCTGCCGACCGAGAGGTTGACGGACAGGATGCGCCGGGTCGCCGCGCGAGCGATGTAGACGATCTCCTCGTGCTCACCGGGCTCACCGGGGTCACCGGCCGACGCGAGGAGGACTCGTTCAGCGTGTCGGAGACGCGCTCGAGAATGGGTTGCGCGATCCGTGCGATGTTCGTGGAGCTCGAGGTACGCCTGTCCCAGCGTCAGAATCGCGGGCGTCAGCTCGTAACGGCCGTCCGCGTTGGTCGTGGCATAGCCGAGCACGGTCATCGTGTGGAGGCAGCGGCGAGCCGACGCACGGGGCAGTCCGGTCAATCTGGCGACTTCGGCCACGGTCAGCTCGGACCGCCCCTCACCGAACGCACGAATCGCGGAAAGACCGCGCGCGAACGAGAGCATGAAATTCGGGTCGCGTCCGGCGAGTACGGGCGTCGCGGAGGACATTGGGCAGGACCGATTATCGCACGATATGACCGATAATCGTTTGACACGCCGGGACACGCCTCATTACTCTTGGCGGTCAGTGAGTCGATTTCTCGGTCTTGCCGACGCGGTCAGCGAGCTCGTCCACCCCGGCGACGCGGTCGCGCTCGAAGGGTTCACCCACCTCATTCCGTTCGCCGCCGGGCACGAAATCATCCGTCAGGGCCTCCGCGATCTCACGCTGATCCGGATGACGCCCGACTTGCTCTACGACCAGATGATCGGCAGCGGCTCGCGCCCGGAAGCTCGTGTTCTCCTGGGGCGGCAATCCGGGCGTCGGGTCGCTCCATCGGCTGCGGGACGCCGTCGAGCGCGGATGGCCGCACCCGATCGAGATTGAGGAGCACAGCCATTCGGCCATGGCGCATGCCTACGCCGCCGGCGCCGCCGGCATGCCGGCGGCCTTCTTCCGCGGCTACCTCGGCTCCGATTTGCCCGGCGTGAATGCCAACGTGAAATTCGTCGCCTGTCCCTTCACTGGCGAAACGCTCGCGGCGGTGCCGGCGCTTCGGCCCGACGTCGCGATCGTTCACGCGCAGAAAGCCGACCGGCGAGGGCAACGTGCTCTTCGAGGGCATTGTCGGGGTCCAGAAGGAAGCCGTGCTCGCGGCCCGGCGATCGCTCGTGACCGTCGAGGAAATCGTCGACGGCGTTTCCGCGCACGAGCCTGAACGCGGTGATCCTGCCGTCGTGGACGGTGACGGCGATTTCCGTGGCGCCTCGCGGAGCGCATCCGTCTTACGCCCACGGCTACTACGAGCGCGACAACGCGTTCTACGTGGCGTGGGATGCGATCTCGCGCGATCGCGACACGTTCCAGGCTGGATCAACACGTCCGACCAGCATCACATGGCTCTGACACTGCCGCGGAGATGATGACCGTCGCCGCGGCCCGTGCGCTGGCGAACGACGACGTGTGTTTTGTCGGCATCGGGCTGCCGTCGGCGGCCTGCAATCTCGCGCGGCTGACGCATGCGCCGAGGCTGCGACTGCGTCTACGAGTCCGGGACGATGGAAACGAAGCCCACCGTGCTGCCGCTGTCCATCGGCGATGGCGAGCTCGCGAAACGGCGCTGACGACCGTGCCGGTGCCCGAGATGTTCGGCTACTGGCTGCAGGGTGGGCGCATCACGGTCGGGTTTCTCGGCGGCGCCCAGGTCGATCGCTTCGGCAACCTCAACAGCACGGTCATCGGCGACTACGCTCGGCCGAAGGTCCGGCTGCCTGGCAGCGGGGGCGCCACTGAAATCGCGACGAGCTGTCAGCAAGCATCTTCATCGTGATGCGCCATTCGCCGCGGCGTTCGTCGAGCGCCTAGTTCCTGACGTCGCTCGGCCACGGCCGTCACGGGACGCGAGCGCGAAGCCCTGGGCATCTCGACCGCTGGCCCCGTGCTTCTCGTGAGCGATCTCTGCGTGATGCGGCCACATCCGGAGACGAAGGAATTCCAGGTGGCGAGCCTGCACCCGGGCGTGACGCGTGAGACGGTGATGGGCCAGACCGGGTGGCCGGTCACGTTTGCGGCCTCCGTCGTGGAAACGCCCCCGCCGACGGCGGCCGAGCTCGGCGGCTTCGCGACCTGAACGCGAGAACCGCGGCGGCGCACGGTGTCGCAGCGGGCGAGATCATCGCGGAGGGAGGAGGATGACCGATGTCTGACCGACGCCGATCGGAAGCCAGGACGTCAGCCGCCGCTGCTCTATCCGCCGTACCGCTCGACGATCAAGCGGGCGCCCGCGAAGCCGCTCATCCAGATTCCGCGTCAGTTCACCGACCTCGCTCGGCCGCTCTACGGCTGTCTGCCGATACGGGCGCGGACAACGACCTCACGCGTCAGCACGAAGGCGAGCCGCAGGGCGAGCGGATCATCGTCTCGGGGCGGGTGGTCGATGAAGATGGCAGGCCGGTGCCGCACACCCTCGTCGAGATCTGGCAGTGCAATGCCGCGGGCCGCTATCGCCATCCGCGTCGACAACCATCCAGCGCCACTCGATCCAAATTTCATCGGCGCGGGCCGCACCGTAACCGACGCGGACGGGCGCTACGCGTTCGTCACGATCAAGCCGGGCGCGTATCCTTGGCGGCAATCACGCGAATGCCTGGCGTCCGGCGCACATTCATTTCTCGCTCTTCGGGCACTTCGTTCGTCTCGCGCCTCGTCACGCAGATGTACTTTCCCAACGATCCGCTGTTCGCCTACGACCCGATCTATCAGTCCATTCCGGACGAGCGGGCACGCGAACGACTGGTGTCCAGTTTCGACATGACGCCTGACCCAGCCGGACTGGGCGCTCGGCGTATCGCTTCGACATCGTGCTGCGCGGCCGTGAATCGACGCCGTTCGAGGGCGCGCGTATGACCTCGTCCGAGCCCGGCCAGCCGCTCGTCGCGACGTCGTCGCAGACGGTCGGTCCGTTCTTCCACGTCGGGCCCATGAACGACCGATGACGTCTCGGCCGCATGGTCGTGAAGGACGCGCCTGGCGAGCACATCCATCTCACGGTTCGCGTGCTGGATGGCGACGGCGCGCCGGTGTCGGACGCGATGATCGAGCTGTGGCAGCCGGAGGCCGGCTTCGGACGCCTCGGCACCAATAGCGACGGCTGGTGCCGGTTCGAGACCGTTCGTCCTGACCGGGTGGCCGGCGCCACCGAGGCCCCTCACATCAACGTGTGTCTCTTCGCGCGCGGATTGCTCCGGCACCTGTACACTCGCATCTACTTCGAGGGCGACGCGGACCTCGACCATGACCCGGTGCTGTCGGCGGTGCCGGAGGATCGCCGGCCAACGCTGCTGGCCCGTCTGTCGGCGGGCCATACGTGGGAGTTCGTCGTTCGTCTGCAGGGCGCCGACGAAACGGTCTTCTTTGAATCTGACCAGGAGCGTCGTGACATCGCGAATCGTTGAGATGCTCGCCACGACCGACGCGCTGGCGGAGGTGTTTTCCGACGCGTCCATTGTCCAGGCGATGCTCGACGTCGAGGCCGCGTTGGCGCGGGCCGAGGCCAGGGCTGGTGTCATTCCGAAAAGCGCGGCCGAAGCGATCGGGCGCGCGGCGACGGGCCGCGATGTCGACGCCGCGACACTGGTGCGAGAAGCGCGGGCGTCGGGCACCATCGCCGTCCCGCTCGTCGCCGTCCTCACCGAGCGCGTCCGCGCGTTCGACGCTGACGCGGCGCGCTTCGTTCATTGGGGCGCCACGAGCCAGGACATCGTGGACACCGCGCTCGTCCTGCTGATCAATCGAGCGTCCGCGTTCCTGGCCACGGATCACTCGCGGTTGTCGGGCGCGCTACGAACCGTGTCCGATCGTCACGCCGGCGACGTGATGCTCGGCCGGACGCTGCTGCAGCCTGCGCCACCAACCACGTTCGGGCTCAAGGCGGCCGGCTGGCTGGCGGGCGCCAGCCGTGGCTGGTCGCGTTTCAAGCACGCGCGCCACGAGGCGTGCGTGCTGCAGTTCGGCGGCGCGTCCGGAACGCTCGCCGCGCTCGGCGACCGCGGCCTCGTCGTCGCAGACGGCCTCGCTCGCGAGCTTGGACTCACCGCGCCGGATGCGCCGTGGCACGCGTATCGCGACCGGCTCGCCGCGCTGGTCGCGGCGTGCGGCATCTACACGGGCGTGCTCGGGAAGATGGCGCGCGACGTGAGTCTTCTGATGCAAGCCGAGGTGGGCGAGGCCGCTGAACCAGGCGGCGGATCCTCGACGATGCCGCATAAGCAGAATCCCGTGGGATGCGCGATCGCACTGGCCGCGGCCACGCGGATGCCCGGGATCGTGTCCGCCGCGCTGTCCGGACTGGTGCAGGAGCACGAACGTGCCGTCGGCTCCTGGCAGGCTGAGATGCCGACGATCGCCGGCGCGATCCAGACGATGGGCGCGGCCCTGGCCGCGATGAGCGAGGTCGCCAGCCATCTGACCGTGGATCCGGAACGGATGCGCGCCAACATCGACCGAACGAACGGCGCGGTCTTCGCGGAGCGCGCGATGATACGGGCCGGCAGTGCGCTCGGCCGGGACGAAGCGCACACGTTGGTTCGAGGCGCGATCCAGCGCACACGGTCCACCGGCGAGCCGCTCGGCCGCGCGCTTCGCGCCACGCCGGAGATTGCCCGCGTGTTGAGTGAGGACGACCTTCGAATGATTGACGAAGCTGACAGCTATCTCGGCATGGCCGAAACGTTCCGCCGCCGTCTGCTGGCGTCGGTTGACGCGGAGTAAGCATGGCGTTTGCCGACGTTTCAGGCCGCCGCCTCTACTACCGGCTCGAAGGACGACCCGGCCGGCCCGTCATGGCCCTGTGCCACGTGCTCGGTCTCGATCACTCGATGTGGGATCCACAAGTGCCGGACCTCGTGGAGCGCTTCCACGTGCTGCGGTACGACCTGCGCGGGCACGGTGCGTCGGACGCTCCCGAGGGCGATTACAGCGTCGCCGACCTCGGACGCGACGCGCTGGCGCTTCTGGACGTGCTCGGAATCGACCGCGTGATCTGGTGCGGGCAATCGATCGGCGGAATGGTCGGTCAGTGGCTCGCCATCAACGCCGCCGATCGGCTGTCGCACCTGATCCTCGCCAACACCACGCCACGCGTGGCTGATCCGCCTGGAATGGAAGCGCGTCGAAAGGACGTGCTTCAGAACGGCGTCGCCTCCGTCGTGGACACGGCGATGCGCCGGTTCTTCACTCCGGCTCTCGTCGAGCAGAACCCGCCGCGCGTCGCGTCCGCACGCGAGACCTTCCTCGCGACGAGCGCGGTGGGATACGCCGGTTGCTGTGCCGCGATCCGCGACCTCGATCACACGGCCATGCTGGGACAGATTCGAACGCCGACGCTCGTGATCAGCGGCGACGCGGACGAGTCCATGACCTTCGAAGGTCACGGCGCGGTTCTCGCCCGGCAAATCCCCGGGGCCTCGCTGGTTCGACTCGCCGCCGCGCACGTCTCGAGTCTCGAACTGCCGCGCACGTTCACGCGTACCGTGCTCGAATGGCTGTCGCCGCGGTCGGCAGAGCGGTACGAGTCCGGACTGAACGTGCGGCGTGCCGTGCTCGGCGACGCGTATGTCGACCGCGCTCTGTCAACCGCGACGGAACTGACGCGGGACTTCCAGGCCCTCGTGACCCGCTATGCCTGGGGTGAAGTCTGGTCGCGGCCGGGTCTCGACGAGCGAACCCGCCGCCTGCTTGTCCTGGCGATTACCGCCGCGCTCGGGCGGCGTGAGGAATTTCACCTGCACCTCACGGCCGGTCTCGATCACGGCCTCGAATGGAGCGACATCGAAGAGGTGCTGCTTCAGACGGCGATCTACGCCGGCGTGCCCGCGGCGAACACTGCGTTCAAGGTCGCCGGCGACGAACGGGCCCGACGGTAGTCAACGCCCCAAACGGTTCTCCCGCCGGAATCCATTCCACCTCGACGCCCGGGAGGAGAGGCCGCATCCAGTTGGCGACTTCCTGCATGCCGAAGTCTTCCGACAGCATGTGGCCAAGGAGGATCATCGCGCGCGGTTGGCCGATCGCCGCGGCGTCGAGGATGTACTCGGCGTTGCCGCCAGACTCCGCCGTCTCGCCGCCGATGGCGAGATCGAATGCCTCCGGCGTTGACGCGAGAACAGGGACGCCGGATCCAGGCCCGAGAACGATTCGCCGGATGACCATCTCCGGATCGCCCATGATCCGCATCGCGCGGCCATTCACGCGCCGTTGCATGTCGGCGACGAGCGCGCGGAGGGGCGTGGGCTGAATCGTGTAGAAGCGCGGGTTGTCAGGCTGCGCGAACGGCGTGAGACCGAGCGCACGAGCCGATCCGATGATGAGTGGGTCCGGCCGCAGCATGTGCGCGTGGTCGTGGAAGCGGAACACGACCATGTTGTGCTCGCGGATGAATTGCTGTTTGGCCAGATATGTCGGATCTGCAGTGAAGGCGGCCGTCTGGTCGTTGTGGTTGTAGAACGTCGGCTCGTGCGAGATGACGAAGTTCCGGCCGCGCGCGGCCGCGCGCTGGATCAGATCGAACGTCGCCATGCCGGATGTCGCGATCCCGCGGACCTCGGTGTCCGGCGAGCCGGCCTTGAAGCGTGTCGACGGTCTGGGCTCGCCACTGAATTCCTTCTTCAGTGAGCCGCTGCTGGAGCCGGGTGACGATTTGTTGCGCGGTCATGCTCTCGGACTCCAGTAAGGATCGGTGAGAGGAATCGACTCGATCGTCAACTCGGGCATGACGGACTTCAGCCAGACGGTTGCGGCAAGCGCGCCTGGTTCCTCGGACACGAGCCGGCCCAGCGCGATCATGCCTTTGGCCTGTCCCGCCGCGACGCTGTCTGCGATGTAGGGCACCGCTTCCCATTCGCGCGGTTCGCCAGCAATCACGACATCCGCGCGCGCCACGTGCGCCAGGATCCCCGGCACGTCGGTCGTCCCTGGACTCACGTACGCGTTGCGGATCGGAAGGTCCGGCCGGCCGACGACGCGAATGCCTCCCCGGACGTTGAGCCGCGTTCCGATGTCGGCGGCGAGCGCCCCGAGCGTGGTGGGCGGCACCGAGTACAGCCGGTCGTTCTCGGTCGCGCGTTCCTTGCCCCATCCGAGAGCATTCGCCAGCGCCGCCGGCGCCGCCTGGGGCCGGCTCGCGTTCCAGTGGTCCGCGAACCGGAAAATCACAAGCCGTTCTTTCTCGATAAGGGCCTTCTTCGCGAGATAGACCGGGTCGGTCTCGCGGGCGCCCGGGTTGTCGTTTGCCGCGTAGAAGACCGGCTCCTGTGTGACGACGAAGTTCTTCTTCGCCGCGGCGGCCTTGCGCAGTACGTCGAGTGTCGCCATCACCGTCACGGCAATGCCCGTGACGAGGGTCGAAGGGTCGCCGGCTTTCAGTCCGTCGACCGTGTTCTCACGCCACGGCACGCCCACGCTGGCGCGAACGCGTTCGATGACCGCGCCCGCGGTAAGTTGCCGAGCCGCGCTCGGCCGCGCCACAGCCAGACCGGAGGCCGCCACCACGAACTCCCGCCGCGACAGTCTGCTCGTCAACATGCGGCTCATCTTACGTCCGGGAACGGGGAACGGGGAACGGAACGGGAACCTGGAACGGGGAACCGGGAACGGGGAACGAGGAACGACTAGATGACTCTAAACACGAGACACGCTATCACCGTCGGAATCAACGCACCGAGGAAGAGCCGCCATGGTGATACGGCGCCGCCAAAGAAACGGCCGAGCAGGGCTTGTCCTGCCGGATTCGGTGCGTTGGCGATGACGGTCAGCCCGCCGCCGGTCACCGCGCCCTCGACCACCGCGATCTTCAGGCTCTCGTCGAACGAGGGCACGAGCGTGGCGAGGTAGGTAATGAGGGCGTTGTCGTTGAACGCAGTCAGGATCATGGCGCTGAAGAAGAGCGGCACTTCCGACAGGCCAGACAGGAGAGGGGCAATCCACCAGCCCTGCAGCCCGCCGTGGATGACCAGGCCGGCCAGAAAGAATCCGACGAGAAGCGGAGAGCGCAGCTCGATCTGGCTTTGAAACGCTGCCGTCGCCTTGGCGAATCCGAGGAAGAACAGGAAGCCCCAGATGAAGAGCGCCGGCTCGTGCACGGTCAGCACGGTCCAGCCGATGAAGAGCGCGTGCACCGCCGTGATCCAAGCCGGCACCGGAAGCAGCGTGAAGCCGTCCGGCGACACGTCCTCGGCCGGGACGTAGGGGTCGGGTCCACTCGGTCGACGTCCGAGTTCGAGAAGCTCGCGCCGGAACACCAGGTAGTACGTCACCGTCGCGATGACGATCGCGGTCGCCGCGCGCCAGCCGAAGTGGCTGAACATGAACGCCGTGTCCCACTGCCAGGGACGTGCCACGATCAAAACGGGCGGCGCGGCGAAGTGGGTGAGCGTGCCGCCAATTGACACGTTCACGAACAGAAGGCCGAGCGTCGCGTACTTGAGACGTGGACTGGGATTGAGATCGAAGAACTGTCGCGAGAGCAGGAGCGCGCAAATGGTCATCGCGGCCGGCTCGGTGATGAACGAGCCGAAGAGCGGCCCGACGACCATGATCGAGAGCCACCATGCGGACGGCGTGCTGCCACCGAATCTGGCCAGCCGCCCGAGCCAGTTCTCAGCGAACGAGATGATCGGCCGTGTGGACGCGAGCGCCATGATCACGACCACGAACATCGGCTCCGTGTACGTCACCCTGCCGTTGAGGTACTGCGTTGCGACGATCCATCCCTTGCCGACGACCAACGCGACAAGCAGGACCGCCGCCCACAGGCCGAAGACCACTTCGACCTCGCCCAGGAAGTGGAGGAACTCGGCACGCACGTTCGGTCGCCGCTGGCGGCCTTCCTGCCGGCATATCTCGTCGTCCCGCTGCTGAACGCGATGGGCGAGACCGGTGAACCATGACGCCGCGAACGTGTGGAGAATCGCCACCACGAAGATGACGGTCGCGATGGCATTGAACGGCTCGACGGCGATCCGGGCCGCGAGCGTGTCGACGAGTCCGCCGGACGACTGCCGGGTAGTCCGTCAGCGGCAGTGGGAACGGCGTCGCCGAAGCGATCTCCTGCATCGCGTCAGGCTACTACGGGATCTCCGCCGATCCTGCCTCCGCCCTTTGCCCTCTGCCCTTTGCCCTTGTTAGTATCCGAACACCGAAGGAGCTCAAGGCCATGAAATTCGCCCTGCTATCCGTGTCGTATGCCGGTCTCTTCTACGCCGGTTCGCCCTTGTCCATCGAACAGCAGATCTACAAGGCGCGGGAGCTGGGTTTCGACGGCCTGGCCATCGAGACCAAACGGCCCGTCGCGTTCCCGCTCGACCTGACCAAGGCGGACCGTGCGCGGATCAAGGCCGTCGCCGCCGACCAGGGTGTCGCGCTCTGTGCCGTGGAGAGCATGTCGAACTTCACGAGCCGCCACATGGAGGAGCGCGAGAACAACCTGGCCATGATGCGCACGGTCCTGGACCTGGCGGAGGACCTGGGCGTGGACATCGTGAAGGTGTTCGCGGCCTGGCCGGGTCTCGTGAATGACGAAGAGGCCGTGGCGATGTACGCGCCGTACGAGCGCGGCAGCCACTTCAAGCGGCCGTATCCGCCGGAGCTGCGCAAGTGGCAACGTGCCGTGGACGGCATTCGCGAGGTCGCAAGCTGGGCCGCCGACATGGGCATCACGCTCGTCCTCCAGAATCACGCGCCCGTCACGACGCCGGGCTATGAGGACGCCCTCGCGATGGTTCAGGAAATCGATCGGAAGAACGTCAAGCTCTGCCTCGACGCGCCGCTCTTCTACGAGCGACAGGATTCAGCCTTCGTCGCGGACGCCGTGCGTCAGTGCCGTGATTACATGGCGTACACGCACTACGGCGCGTGGAATTTCAGGGAAGCGGCGGACGGCGAAGTCATCCAGGGGCCGGCGCCGTCGTTCGGCGGCCAGATCAACTACGCGGCGTTCGTCGGTGCGCTTGCCGAAATCGGCTACGACGGGTATCTCGCGTCCGAGTATTGCGTGGCCGTCGTGAAGCACCATCAGATCGCCGGCGTCGAGGAAGTGGACCACGGCACCAGGCTGGCGCTCCGCTACATGAAACAGATCGTGGAGGCGGCCACCCGCCGCACGGCAAATCGCCTGGCGGCTGCCGTCTAACCCGCCAGGTCCCGTTCCTCCACACAGCGCGGCGCGTGTCCATCGGGGCTCCCATGCACCGCTCATCAAGACGCGTCTGATGGCGATGATCGAGTCGCCGGCAGGTAAGACCGGGATCGTCGCCGCACACTGATGGGCTGCGCCCGTTCCCCGTTCCTCGTTCAGCGTTCCCCGTTCGTCCTGGCAGCGCTCCTGTTGGCGCTGGCCCGGCCGGCGGCCGCGCATCCCGTTCCATTCAGCTACATCGACGTCCGCGTGGACGGACGAGTCATCGAGGTCTCGGTCGTTGCCCACGCCTGGGACCTCATCCACGATCTGAATCTCGGGCCCGACACGACGGACGAGCGCTTTCTCGAGTCGTCGATGCTCGCGGCCCAGGCCGCGGCGATGGCGGCCATCTTCGGTTCGCGACTGCGGGTTGAATCGGACGGCCGGACGCTCACCGCCGGGCCATGGTCCGCGCCTGAAGCGTTGATGGATCGACTGTCGGTCCGCATGCGCGCCCGATACGAAGCCGCCGGTCCACCCGGCCTCGTCCGCGTCACCGCCATCATGTTTCCGTACGACCCCGTGCACCAAACGTTCCTGAACGTGTACGAGGACGGGCAACTGAGCGCGCAGGCGATCCTGAGCGTCGAGCGGCCGTCGTTCGAGCATTTCGCTGGAACGCGCCAGGGCGTCTGGGCTGTCGTCCGCAAGTTCCTTCCGTCGGGCATCCACCACATCCTGATCGGTCCCGATCACCTGCTCTTTCTCGTTGGACTCCTGCTCCTCGGCGGGACGCTCAGGCGGCTCGTGCTCGTCGTCTCCGCGTTCACGGTCGCGCACAGCATCACGTTGACGCTCGCGGCGCTGAACATCGTGACGCCGCCGGCCAGCGTCATCGAGCCGGCCATCGCACTCAGCATCGTCTATGTCGGGATCGACAACCTCATGGTGCGGGGAGGTCGCGACATGCGGGCCTGGATCGCGTTCGCGTTCGGATTCATTCATGGTTTTGGATTTGCGAACGTCCTGCGCGAGATGGACCTGCCCGCCCGGGCGCTGGGATGGTCCTTGTTTTCGTTCAACCTCGGCGTCGAGGTGGGTCAGCTCATCGTCGTCGTCGCGGTGGCCACGGCGTTGGCGGCGCTGCGAAAACGCAGCGAAACGGCGGGTAAACGCATCGTGCTGGTGGGGTCGGTCGTCGTAATTGCCGCGGGTGCATTCTGGTTCGTCGAGCGTGTATTCTTCCCCGGGGGTCTCGTATGAAGAGAGTGTTCGTGCTTGGCGCGCTCATCTCGGTGGGCGGGCTGTCGATGTCCGTGGCCGCGTTTCAGCAGCCGGCCGCCGGGGCAGCGCAGGCCGCGATGACGGTCGAGGTCGCAGAAACTGCGCGACAACCTGTTCATCCTGACGGGTGGCGGCGGCAACACCGCCGTGTTCGTCCAGACCAGCGGCGTGACCGTGGTGGACACCAAGAACCCTGGCTGGGGCGCGCCGGTCCTCGCGAAGATCAAGGAGCTGACGCCGAAGCCCATCGTGCGGATCATCAACACGCACACGCACGGCGATCACGTCAGCGGCAATGTCGAGTTCCCGCAGAGCATTGAAATCGTCGTGCACAACAACACGCGGAACAACATGATGGCGATGGCGCCGGCCTCCGGCATCGCGCAGGCGGCTCCACCGCGCAACATCTTCCGCGACAACGATAATCGCGGTTTGCCGACGCGTGTGTATACCGACACGCTGACGATCGCGAGCGGGGCCGATCAGATCGATCTGCGCTACTTCGGCCGTGGACACACGAACGGCGATACGTGGGTCTTCTTCCCGGCCTTGCGAGTCGTCCACGCCGGCGACATCTTTCCGGGAAAGCAGCTGCCGATCATGGATTCGAACAACGGCGGGACGGCGGTTGGATACGCCGACACGCTCATGAAAGCGCACGCGGCGCTCGGGAACGTGGAGTCGATCATCACGGGACATAGCACCGTGATGACGCCGGGTGACCTGAAGGAGTTCGCGGACTTCAACCGCGAGTTCGTCAACGCCATCCAGGAAGGCAAGAAGGCGGGCCGAAGCGTCGACGAGGTCGCGGCGAGCTGGTCGGTTCCGGCGAAGTTCGCCGGCTACATGCCGCCGCAGGCTCCGCGCGTGCGCGCGAACGTCGACCTGGCGTACCAGGAGCTGAAGTAGCACACAGTACCGGAGCCCGGAACGTCAGTTCCGAGGCTCAATTGGGGGGAGTGGGTCCATGACACGGGTGAAGGTGTTGAGCGTGCTCGTCGGCATTGGTGTCTTTTCTCTGACGGTGCAGGCCGTGCAGCAACGGGCCGGCGGTCCGCCGGCGCCGATGGTCGTCGAAGTCCAGAAGCTCAAGGACAATCTGTTCGTTCTGACCGGTGGTGGCGGCAACACCGCCGTGTTCGTGCAGGCGAACGGCGTCGCCGTCGTCGACACCAAGAACCCCGGCTGGGGCCAGCCCATCCTCGCGAAGATCAAGGAGCTCACGAACAAGCCCGTCACGACGATCATCAACACGCATACCCACGGCGACCATGTGAGCGGGAATGTGGCGTTTCCGACGGCCGTTCAGATCGTGACGCAGTCGAACACGCGCCTGAACATGGACAAGATGAAGATTTTCGCTGAGAGCAAGGGCGCGGGTTTGCCGACGCGCACGTTTGCGGACTACCTGGCGCTTGGCGACGGCGCGGATCGCGTGGAGCTGCGGTACTTCGGCCGGGGCCACACGAACGGCGATGCCTGGGTGTTCTTCCCGGCATTGCGCGTGATGCACGCCGGCGACATCTTCCCCGGCAAGTCGCTGCCGCTGCTCGACGTCAACAACGGCGGGAGCGGATTCGATATGCCGCGTACGCTGTCGCGGGCGTACGCGACGCTCGGCGACGTGGACACGATCATTCCTGGCCACAGCACGATGATGAAGCCCGCCGACCTGAAGGAATGGGCCGAGTTCAACGACGACTTCCTGTCGGCCGTGCGTGAGGGCAAGGCGGCTGGCCGTACCGCGGAGCAGATTGCCAGCTCGTGGACGGTTCCCGCCAAGTATCAGGGCTATACCATCGACCCCAAGCGCGTGCAGACGAACGTCGAGATCATCTTCAAGGAGTTGCGGTGATGTCTCTCATCTCCTCGTCTCGTCGCCGGTTTCTGTCGTCGGCGGCCGCCGTGTCGGCCTACGTCTGGATCCCGCGCTCGGTGCACGGCTACGGGAACGCGGAGATGCGTGAGATCGCGGATGCCCAGGGCCACGTCCGGCCTGGTATCTCGAAGTGGGACCTCGACACGCCGGCGCTCGTCGTCGATCTCGACAAGCTGGAGAAGAACGTTCAGACGATGCAGGCGGCGTTGAAGCAGTACGGGCTGCCGAGCCGGCCGCACGCGAAGACGCACAAGTCCGCGGCCATCGCGAAGTATCAACTGGCCAACGGGTCGATCGGCGTGTGCTGCGCGAAGCTGACCGAAGCCGAGGTGCTGTCCGCCAAGGGCATCGATCGGATCATGATGACGACGGCCAACCCGTCGGTGTCGAAGATTCGCCGTGCGATGGCGCTGAAGAAGTCGCATCCGGCCTTCATTCAGGCCGTTGACACCGAACAGAACGCGCGCGACTTGTCAGACGCCGCGAAGGAAGCCGGGGTCGTCGCCGACGTCGTCATCGACGTGGCCGTCGGTGCGCGGAGCGGCATTCCTCCGGGAGATGGCGCCGTCGCGCTCGGCCAGCTCATCTCGAAGCTGCCTCATCTCAAGCTGCGCGGGATGCTTTCGTACGACGGCGCGGTCCAGCACGCGAACGGGTTCGCCGAGCGCAAGGCGCGTGCGCTGAAGACGATTCAGCCGAACGTCGAGACCTTCGAGGCGTTGAAGAAAGCCGGGCTGAACATGGAGATTTTCAGCGGCGGTGGCACCGGGACGTACAACATCATGCATCTCGTGCCGGGATTCTCCGACGTTCAGGTTGGCAGCTATCTCTTCAGCGACATGCAGTACCTCGCCATCGGCAACGAGCGCGGTCCGGTGTTCGATGACTTCGCGCCGTCGTTGACGGTCCTGACGACCGTGCTCAACAACCGGTTCCCGAACCGGCTGACGACCGACGGCGGCTCGAAGGCCCTCACGCTCAACACGCCCCGCGCCGGCGTCATCGGCGAGCCCGGCATGGACTACGCGGCGACGTCGGACGAGTTCGGCGCCATCTCCTTCACGACGCCGCCGGCGAAGAACTACAAGATCGGCGACAAGCTCGAGGTCATCGTTCCGCACTGCGACCCGGTCGTGAACGAGTACGACCAGATGTACGGCATCCGCGGCGACAAGGTCGAAGTGATCTGGACGATCGACGCGAGAGGGAAGTCACAGTAGAAATTTGACAAGTTAGAAGTGAGAAGCCAGAAGTGAGAAGTCACGCCGGACGCGTGTCTCCTCACTTGTTGGCTTCGCGTCTTGCCTGATCTCGGCCTGCGAACCAGGCAGGCGCCTCAGTTCATCGCCTTCCCGCATCTCTGACCCGTTCACAGAAACGTCCAACGGCGAAGGCGACGAATGCAGTGGCGACGAACGCCACCGCTACTACTACGGGACCGACGGTGTACAGCACGCCGGCCGCGCCAACCATCCAGCCCGACGCCGTGACGAGTGGGTCGGCGGTCATCACCACTCACCGGCCGCTGGCGGGCGTCGGTAGGAAATTCTCCATCCTGCGGACGTCATAACCGGGACGAGGGCTTGGCCCGAACGCCATCTGCGCAGTGACGGGATTGAATTGCAGTTGGCTCATCGCCTCAATATCGACATTGACCTTGACCTGCTGTGGCTCGCCTCCATCTATTGGAACCAACCATAGGCCGCGTCGACCGCGGAACGTGCCTGTGTAAGCGGCACTGCGATTGTCGGGTGTCCAGGCGACGCTGAACCAGTTCGCGACACGCGTGTCGTCGGTGAAGCGAAATAGTTCGCGCCGGTCATCGTTCGACAGGGTCAGCAGCGTGAAGGTTGGACCAATGCCGGCCAGAACGTAGCGGCCGTCCGGCGAGGCCCCCAATCCCTGCCCGGCATTCTCGAAACGTCGTCGGATTTCGCCCGAGAGCGCGTCCATCTGGAGGATTCGTCTGTTGCCGAAGTCAAAACAGAAGAAGGAGCTACCATCTGCTGACCAAAACGGGACCCCGGAGCACGTGCCTTCCGGCGCCGCGAGTGAGGCATCACCAGTCGCGGCGTCAATTCGGAAAATGCCAGGTCGACCCTTGAGATCCGCTCCTCGTGCGATGAACGTGCGGCCGCCCGGGCCGCCCCATCGAAGCGTACCCAAGTACGCAAGCTTTGGTTGAAGCTCGCGGACCGTCTGGCCGCTTTCGACTGAGTGGATCACGATCGTCATCGGGGAAGGAACGAGCGGATCGCGCTTTGACAAGTACGCGAGATACTTGCCATCCGGAGACCAAGTCGCTGTCATGTTGAGGCCGGCAAACTGTCGAATTGGACGGACCGGTGGTCCCGCAAGCTGTCCGGCAGAAAGGTCGAACGAAGCAATCGAGATGTCCGCGCCGGCGCGGAGCACCGCCGAGTACAGCACGCCGGCATCCGTCAACCCGAGTGAACGGGCATTGCCGAATTCGGTCAGGTATTCTGCAGCTGGCTGGAGTGTGCCACTTCGAAATGGCACGGCCCACAATCCCACCGTGCCTCCACGGTCGCTGCTGATGAGTAGACGCGAACCATTCGGCGTCCAGCCAACCACGCGATCGTCGCCAGGATAGGTCGCTGGAGACTCCCGCGTTCCGTCCACGGCGATCACGAAGATATCGCGATCGATCTCGCCGTCGCCGGATGGTCGATCGTACGCGAGGAACCTGGAATCGGGCGAGAACGACAGCGTTGAAGAGCCAATCCATTCGATCGTTTTGAGGACACGCAGGGAGCCGTCTTTGGCATTGACGAGGCCGATCTGCGCTGACTTGTCCTTCCTCTTCACTTGGACTGCGATCCAGACGCCGTCGGGCGACCAGTCCTGAGGTGCGATCGACTCAACCTCCGGATTTGCGTAGAGAGTCCTCGGTGCAGCCGGCGTACCCTCAGCAGTGCCGACGATTCTCAGTGTGCCGTCGTCGTCGTTGGCGTTGGCATCGCTGAACCAGAGGTAGGCGATCTGTCGACCGTCCGGCGAAAATGTGCCATCGACCCAATACGGTTCGGCCGGGCCAGGCGCAGGTTCCGTGAGCCGCCGGACTTTGCCCGTGGCAATCTCACGCACACCGATCTGGCCATCCCCGGCTCCGGCAATCAAATATCGGCCGTCCGGAGAGATCTGTGTCCTCGGATCGCCAATCGTTGCGACTTGTTGGATTGATGGCCCGGTCGATCGCGTGAGCCGGAGCTTCGCCAGCCAGACGGGCTCTCGCCGTCGTTGCCGCTGGCTGGTCCCCGTAGTCTCGGACCAATTGCTCGTACACGGCTCGAGCTTCTGTTTGGCCCAGCTTCTGATGACACTCCGCCGCTCGCAGGAGCGCTTGGGCCGCGAGCGCCCGATTGGCCCCGGCCTGCGTCACGACCTGCTTGTATAGCGTGATCGCCTCGCCCAGGGTCTTGCTGTTCTCCTCGAGGAGGCGCGCGCGCTCGAACAGGGCCTGCGGGCCCTGCTCGGCACGGACGCGTCCATGACGCCCCCGCGACGACCGCCAGCATCCCAACAACAATCCACCACCGCGTCGTATCCGAGTGTCATGTCCGGCTCTCCTCCCGGCCGCCGTTTGCGCGACCAGGCAGGATTGTGAAGAGAAGTCCCGTCAGAGAGCATGGAGGTTCCGTCAAGGTTTCGCGGAGGTTGACTCGAACCGATAGCCCACACCGCGAACGCCAACGATGTGAGCCGGCTGATCGGGGTCGTCTTCGAGCTTGCGCCGGAGCGACGACATGTGTGTGTCCACCGTGCGGTGCGTCACATGCACGTCCTTGCCCCACACCTCGTCGAGGAACTCGTCGCGCGTGATGGCCTCACCTGATCGGCGAAGCAGCAGCGCCAGAATCTCGAACTCCTTCGGCGTGAGCTCAACAGCCTGACCAGCCTTGAAGACCTGATGAGCGGCCAGATCGACTTCGACCGCGCCAAACGTCTCGCGACGATTCGGCGAACGTCCGTTCGCGCGCCGCAGCCCGACCTTGACGCGGCTCACGAGCTCGCGCAGTGAGAAAGGCTTGGTGACGTAGTCATCGCATCCAGCCTCGAACCCCGTCACGCGGTCCGCCTCCTGGCCGCGGACCGTGAGCATGATAATCCAGAGGTCAGGTCGTTCGGGTCGAAGGGAACGGCACACCTCGAAGCCGTTCTTTCCCGGAAGCATGAGGTCGAGCAGCAGGACGTCTGGCCGGGTCTCTCGCGCAAGCGCAACCGCGTCCGGACCGCTACGGGCCGAGTTGACCTCGAAGCCTTCGAAGGCCAATTCGTCGCGCACGGCCATCACAATGGCCGGTTCATCGTCTGCAATCAGAATGCGTGGCATGTGAGTCGCTTCACCGCGCCGGAGGCACCGGTTGAATCTGAGCTGAC
Source organism: uncultured Acidobacteriota bacterium (assembly GCA_963739035.1). Lineage (GTDB taxonomy): Bacteria > Acidobacteriota > Vicinamibacteria > Vicinamibacterales > SCN-69-37 > CAVTYZ01. The sequence goes on from CAVTYZ010000013.1 coordinate 54,547, forward strand.
GCGAGGCCTGACGTCGCCGACGCGTCGTCGACGCGAAGGCGGGGCAGTCGCAACGTGAACCGGCTTCCGCGGCGGCCGTCGCTCGACACTTCGACCGAGCCGCCGTGCGCTTCGGCGGCGGCCTTCACGAGGGACAGACCGAGGCCCGTTCCGTGCACGTTCGCGTGGTCGCCCCGCAGGCTTCGATAAAACGGTTCGAAGATCCGGCGGGCATCCTCGGGATCGACACCGATCCCCTCGTCTGCGACGTCGACGAGAACCTCTTCGCCGGCCATTCGCAGGGCAACCGAGACCGTCGTGCCAGCCGACGAGTACTTGATTGCGTTGTCGATGAGGTTGCTGATGGCATCGGCGATCGACTCGCGATCGATCGCCATCTCGGGAACGACAGGATCGATGGTCAAAGCGAGGTGAATGCCCCTCGCTTCCGCATGCGAGCGCAGGCGGCCGACGATGTCCTCGGCAATAGTGCTCAGTGAGGCCAGGCGAAATGTGTAGTGCTTCTGCCCGCTTTGCAGTTTCTGTGACTCGAGCAAGCGGTTGACGAGGCCCTCGAGCCGGTCGGTTTCTGCGCCCACCGCCGCGTAATACCGCTGTCTCGCGTCGCCCGCGTCCACGCGACCGCCGGAGAGCCGTTCCATCAGGAGTCGAATGCTCGTGATCGGGCTCTTGAATTCGTGGGTGACCGCGGCGACGAACGTGGACTGCAGGCGGGCAAGCGCGAGGTCTCGTCGCACGATCCAGGCCGTCATCACCAGCCCCGACGCGAGCATGACGATCGGCAGAAGCACGAGGCCATAGTTCACGAGACGGCCGCTGACGGGAACCGTCGGGCCAGTGAACGCGAGCTCCCAACCGTCCACCGATTCGAGCGCGACCGCCTGCGAGACCTGGGCATCGTCTACATCGCCCCAGATCGACGTGCCGTGGTCATCACGAAGGGCCGTATGGAAGTCGTGGTTGGCAACAAGCGGCCCCAGTGTCGAGTCAAACAACGCGGCAATCGGCGCACCGAAGAGCGCCACGCCCGGGCGCGACAACCGGTCGGCGGTGGTTGCCTCCCAGACGAGCAGGACGCTGCCAGAGTCGGTCTTGACCAGCGCCGCTCGCTGGGTGGCGGCGCGTTCCGTGGCGGGCTTGCGCAGGAGGACGTCCAGACGGCTGAGTTGCTCGAAGCGCGAGTCCGCCTCCGGTAAGGTTCCGGGTCTCCCGGAGTCTCGGAGGACGCTGCGGAGTTCGGCATCGTACGCGCGTCGCTGGTCGGCGTGGAGCCACCATCGACCGGCGCGAAGTTCTTCGAGCGTCGCGGCCACGAGCGGCAGAAAGGCCGCCCGATCGCGAGCGCTCAAGGTACTGCCGTAGCTCGACGCCGCGACAGCGAGCGGGATCCCGGCGGGCGTGCGCGAGTCTGATGTGGCAAGACGGCTGTCCGCGATTGCAGACAGCCGGGATCGATCGCCGGAATCGACCGCGACCATCGCCAGCTTCAGGCTCGCCCACAACGCGAGATCGGCGTCGGCCCGAACTCGCTCGTAGAACCCTCGCGCCTCGTCATGTCGGCTCTGCGCCTCCGCGGTCTGCGCCTGACCGATCAGGGTTGTGGTGGCAGGTGACGTGTCGAGCCGCGTGAGCGACGAGGGCGTGGCGCCGAACGGACCGAAGTACACGCGATCGGCCGGGAAGGCAATCACGCCGCTGTTCTCGACGACAAACGTCACGGCGCCGCCGGGGTGACCGGCGGCGTCGCCGATCGTGCGGTCGAGCACATCAGACAGAGCGGCGTCCACGAGCGTGGCAACGCCGGCCTGTTCATCCCGTATCCTCTGGTCGCGCTCGATCTCGGTCGCGCGGATGGATCGGACCCCGAGCCACGTGAGCGCAACGGCAGGCGCCGCGATGAAGAGGGCGAACACCCACCACCACGTCCGGCGTGTCAGGGACGAGGCGAAGGTCCCGCGCATGTGACAGCTCAGATTGTCAGCGAATCCGCTGCCCGAACGTCAGGATTCGGTGAAGAATCCGGCCAGCCGTAGGATGGCCCGCATGCAGTCCGTTCGGATCGGGCTGATTGCCTGCGCCCTGTCAGTAACTCTGCTGTCCTACCAGACTCCGCCGACCAAGCCTTGAGCCTTGAGCCCTGAGCCCTAAGCCTCTCTAGAATCTCAGCTTCATCCCCAGCTGCACCAACCTCGGACCGCCGCGCGACCGGGTGATCTGGCCGAAGTTGGCGTCCCCCAGATCGCTGACCGGGTTCCGGAACGCTGTCGTGTTGAACAGGTTGTAGACCTCGAGCCGCAGCTCGAGCGATGTTCGTCCAGCAATTGGCGTGATCTTCGCCACACTGATGTCCAGCCGCTCCTGGCTCGGACCCACGACCGAGTTGCGGCCGAGCGTGCCGAACTGTTCGCCCGAGCTCACGAACGCGTCGGGGTTCAGGTACGCCTCGACGCGTGACTCGACCGATCCTTCCGTCGTCTGATCGTCGAGTGTCATGCCGGGCGCGAGGCTCGGTCGCGGACTCTGCGACGCGTACAGAAAGCCGCTGAAATCGTCGTCGGTGATGGTGAAGGGCCGGCCCGACTGGAACGTACCGACGCCGGACAGCTGCCAGCCTTCTTTCCATCGGCTGCCCGTGAACGGCAGTTCCCACAGCCAGCTCAGGATCAGGCGATGACGGCGGTCGAAGTCGGACCGCGCCCAGTTCAGATCCGGCCGGGTCTGGTCGTGCTCGATCTGGAACACCCCCTCGTCCGAGAACGTGTCCATCGACTTCGACAGGGTGTAGTTCACGTTGAACATGTAGCCGCGGTGAAAACGGCGGACGAGACTCAGCTGCAACGAGTGATACCGCGACCGTCCGGTATTGCTGAGGAAGTTCGCGCCCTCGTCTTCGTCGAGTCCGAGGAGCGGTCCTCGGAGCTCACCCGGAATGACGCACTCACCAGGGTCGTCGAGGACGTCGCAGTCCTCCGGCGGCGTGTCGCGGTTCACGAACTCGTCGTCCACGATCTCGTAGTAGTTGCCGGTGAACCCACCGCCCGGCACGCCGGCGCGCGGCAGGAACCCGGCCTGCTCGATGTCGATCGCCTGGTTCAGGTTCGCCCACTGCAACAGTTTGCTGCCCTTGCTGCCGACGTATCCAATCTCGACCAGCCAGTTCGGCTGGAACGACCACTGTGTCGTCACGTTCCACTGGTGCATGTAGGGCGTGACGAGTTCGGTCGACACCATTTGGGTTTCGAAAGCCTCGAACTCGGTGTCCGGATCGTTGTCGCCAACGAGAATCGGCTCGCCGTCGTCGAATCCCACACTCATGTTCGGCACGGGAAACGTCGGAACGTCATTCGGAATGGTGTTCCAGTTGCCGGCGTCGTTCAGCTGGAGCTCACGGAAGAACGGTGGTCCCTGCCGCAGCGAGTTCGCGAACGCTCCGGTGACCCGTTCGTAGAAAAGGCCGTATCCACCGCGAAACACGATGTTCCTGTTCTCGAGCGGCGACCAGCCGCACTGAACCGCGGTGCCAGATTGTTGTAGTCGGGATCGACGATGCTTGACGGCTGGATTTGCAGGTCCAGGCCCGAGGCGCCAGGCACCGAGCTCGGATCGAAGTTGGACGCGAACACGAACCCATCCTGCACGATTGCCCGTGGCGAGCGCGGCAGGGAAGTCGTAGAGGGCGAGGAAGCCGTTCTTCTCCGATGGAAACCCGTAGTAGTCGTGCCGAAGTCCAAGATTCAATGTGAGAGTCGGACGACACCTTCCAGTCGTCCGCGACGAACCAGCCAAAGTCGGTCATGCGGTAGTTGCGGACCGTCGAGCCCACGTTGAGGCCGGTGTCCGAAATCTGCCGCGCGCGGTTTCTGTCCGCCGGGATTGGCAAAGCCGACGGTCAGGAAATCGAACCAGTTCTCGAAGTTGTGCCGCCGATTGCGGGTCTCCTGCAGGTCCCCATCGAGTGCGTGACGCCGGAACTCTCCGCCGATGCGCAGGGAATGACGTCCTTTGACGAGCAGAGAGAGTGTTGCCGACGGTCCAGGTGGTCTGGCGGTCGAAGATGCGCGTGCCGTCGCCCAGTGTCCCGAACCGAAGCTCACCGCCAACGTCGTCCGGCTCGATCGTGACCTGCGTGAGGTCGGGCACCTCGAAGCGAACGGGTTCTGAATGCCGAATTCCGCGTTGGTGAAGTAGCGCACCGCTCGGCTGTCGTTGCGATTCCGGAAGAACCCGCCGCGAAGCTCGTTGACCGCGGTTGATCCGATGACGTGGACATCGCTGATCGACAGCGTCCGTTGATAGGTGGTCTCCTCGCGTTCGTGCAGGGTGACCGCGGCGCCATCCGCCAACGGATCGCGGCTGGGCTGGTTCGAGAAGAAGTACTTGCCGCTCAGGTTGTTGAGCGACGATGCCTGGTGGTCGAGGTTCAGCGAGAACTGGTCCTGCTCGAAGGTCGCGGGGATGACAGAGAGCACCTCGCAGCTCGACGCCAGCTGCTCGTCGCGGACCTCGCAGTTGAAGCCTGACGATCCAGAAGGCACGAGGAGGCTGCCGTTCGGGAAGCGCGCCTGGAGCAACTGGCGCGAGATCGGGCTGATGGCCGCGAGGTTGACGGGGCCGGCTCCGGATTCCAGATCGCGGACGCGAATCGGTTGATGCCGGCGTCCGATCGATCGTCGGTCAGGTCCGCCGGAACGAGCACGGTGTTGCTGGCCTCATCCACGAACGACGTGTCCGCGCGGGTGGCCTGGTAGGACCCGAAGAAGAACGTCTTGTTCTTCACGATCGGCCCGCCGATGGTGAACCCGCTCTCGTTGCGTTCGAGCAGCGGCTTCTCGATGCCGGCGCGCTTGAAGAAGAAGTCGTTGGCCATGAGCGCATCGTTTTGCGTGAAGTAATATCCGGAGCCCGAGAACATGTTCGTGCCGCTCTTCGACACGACCTGAAAGATACCTCCGCCGTTACGGCCGGTGGCGGCGTCATACAGGCTGGTCTGCAGCTTCACTTCCTGGAGCGTTTCGGGCGCGGGCGCGATGTTGCGCGACAGGGTGCCGCCGCCCGCATCGATGGTGCCCTGGGACCCGTTGATCCGGCTGTTGCAGCACAGCATGTTCGTGACGTCGATGCCGTTGAAGACGAAGCTGTTGTTCGTCGTTCTTGCGCCGTTCACGCTCGGCGAAATCGATGCGTTGTCGTTGGACAGCAGCTCGCTGATGTCCGCGGACACGCCAGGCTCGATTGCGAGGAGCTGCGTGATGTTTCGGGCGGACGTCGGCAGCGACTCGAGCTCGCGCCGGTCGAGCGTGCGGACAATCGTCGCCGATGTCGGCGAGATCATTGGCGCATCGAGCGTGACCGACACGGCTTCGGAGACGTTGCCGACCTCCAGAACCACCGGCAGCGAGGCCATCTGGCCGGTCGTCACGGCGACGCCATCGCGCTGGAGCGGACGGAATCCACGGAAGGCCACGCGCACCTCGTAGCTGCCCGGCTGGAGAAAGCGCGCCTCCCAGTCGCCGGTTGCGTTCGTCAAGGTGGTGCGTTCGAATCCCGCCTCAGGCCGGGCCAGCGTGACGGTGGCGCCGACAATCGCGGCGCCGGTGGCATCGGTCACGCGGCCGGTCAGGCCAGTCGCGGCGCCCGACTGCGCAAACACCGGCGGGGCGACCGCAAACAGACCCAGCAAGAGAAGTAACGATGGTGCAACACGTTCAAGAAGACCACTCGACATCGCAGGCATCCCTCCGGGCTGACTGGAAATCAGCCACGGAGCGCAGTATCAGAAGTTGATGACGCGCTGTGTGTCGGAGACGTAAGGATCGTGTGAACTTACCGGGCGCGCCCGGCTTTCTCGAGTTGATCCCACCGGAAGAAGAGAAAATTCTTCGGCTCGCTGTTCATCATGACCACCATGCCGTTCGGAAAGCCCGGCAGCGGGGCGCTCGTCGCGTCCACGCCGTCGGTGGCGTCGGCGGGGGTGTCCACGGCGAAGAAACAGCGCGTCGCCCGTGCTCGTGCGGCCGGCCCGGAGGCGCAAACCGATCGCCGGTCTGAGACCCCGCAGGATCGTCCCGCCTTCGAATCTCGATCGCTCGACAAAAGGTAGCCGGCCCCCCCGGCGCCGTGAGAATGGCGAGCCCTCGCGATCGCCGGCGTCTAACGAATCGACTGCCGATGACGGCCAGCTCGCGTCGCGGCACCCGGGTGATCCGGATCGGCGTGCCACTTGCGAAATGCCCAAAGTCGCTCGTCGCTGCATGCCACGTATCCAGTAGCCCAGCTCGTCGTCGACGACACGGCTTCAATCTCGCCTTCTTCGTCGGGGACGGGCCGAGCCGTGAAGGTGCCGCTGCGACACGATGCCCGACCGGACGAGCCGCGGCCGCTGACCGTGTCGCGCCCCGCCGTTACAGCCCGTACCCCCACAGATATCGGATGTGCCGCCTGTCTTTGGCGCGACGATGGCAAAAATGCGCGAGTCTGTCGGCCGCTTGTAGAGGGCGATGCCCATCGGCTCGGCCGCTTCGCCGGCTTGACCCGCCAGGACGGGGACCTCGCCAATCCCGACCAGACGGCCTTCGACGGGGTCGATGCGAAAAACCCGCAACCGGTGTTTCAGTCGTTCAGTGGCGACGGCGATGTCGATCGGCACCCCGTCGAAACGAAACCCGTACTCGACATCGACGTTGTTGGGCCGATCGATGCCCGAGATGGTCTGCCGAATCTTCCCATCGAGCCCGTACACGACGAGCGCGCCATCTGGCGCCGCGACCTTGTTGGTACCGATGACCAGCGACTGCGCCGCGTCGGTCGGATGCAGCCAGATGGCCGGATCGTCAGGGTCGGTGGGGACCCGTTCGCTCGAGATGGTGGCGGCGACGCGCGTGGCGACGAGCCGTGCGTGGGGGCGCGCTGCCGGCGCCGACGTTCTCGCCGGGACTGCACCCGGTGAGAAAAACGATTGCAGACAGGGTCGAGCACGTCTTCCACAGCATGCGCCACGCATCGTCGCCGAGCGGCGTGACGACCGCGTGACTAACCTACGAGCTGCGCGAGCAGCTTCTTGATTCTCTCTGGCTCTTCGCCCAGCCAGTCCGGATTGGTCGCCGTCGCGTCGAACATCGACGACGTCTTGAACGGCTCGAACAGGCCACGCGAAGCAGCGTCCCTGGTGCGTGCGAGGAGCGCCTTAATCTCGTCCGGGCTCATCGGCGTGAAACTGCCCGCGACCTCGCAGGCCTGGTCGAGAACCGCGATGGAATCGATGCCCGTAATGAGGACCGACGTCGGAAGCGTCAGCGAGTACCGAAGGCATTCGACGGCCGAAACCACCCCGGACTGCAGGATGATGCCGCTGCCCATCGACTTCATCCCGAGCACGCCGATTTCGTCTCGAACGAGCTCGGGGAGCACGAGCCGCTCGAAGCTCCGGTAGTGAGCGTCCATCACGCTCAATGGCATCTGGACCGCATCGAACTGGAAGCCGTGGTCGCGGGCCACCTGGAGCGTGTACAGGTGGATCGCCGGATCCTTATGGCCGGTGAACCCGATGTATCGGATCTTGCCAGCCGTTCGCGCGTCCTCCAGCGCTCGATTGGCGCCCTCGTCGTCGAACATCCGATCGGGATCCTCGAACCGGATGACCTCGTGGTGCTGGACGAGGTCGATGCAGTCGGTCTGGAGGCGGCGGAGGCAGGTGTCGAGCTGACGCGTCGCTTCCGCACGCGACCGGCCGTCGATCTTCGTCATGAGGAACGCCCGCTGGCGGTAGCCATCCTTGAGCGCGCGCCCCATCCGCTCTTCACTCAGCCCTTCGTTGTAGTCCCAGGAGTTGTCGAGAAAGGTGATCCCCCGGTCGATCGCGGTGCGAACCAGCCGAACACCGAGGGCTTCGTCGACGCTCTTGATGCCGAGGTGCCAGCCGCCGAAACCGATCGCCGACACCTGCTCACCAGTCCGGCCGAGAGGCCGGCGCGGGATCTCCGACGCCATCCGTGGGACTCCTGACGTTTCGTGTCGCGCGGTCTGCCTTCGCCGCTCTACGGCTTCGGCGCGGCAGGCGCAACGTAGTTCTTCCGCGCGCGGGGCTTGAGATCTTTGACGTTCACCTTGACCTCGATCTTGTGACGCTTGCCGTCTTTCACGGTCGGCGTGAAGCCGAGGAGGTACTGGCTGTGCAGCTCTTCAGCCACTCGGGCGAAGGCTTTACCCAGCTGCCCCGTGACTACGTCTCGTGGGCGAATTTCGATGTACCCGCCACCCGTTTCCAGGGCGGCGGTGCCCAGACCAGGATCGGGCCAGTCGGCCGTCAACATGTCGCTGAGACCTCCACCTCGAGCGGCAACGAAGGCGGAATTGCTACGGGTATGCATTCCGATGCCGTAGATCATGACGTCCTGCGCGGTCGCGCGTTCGGTGACCTGAGGCATCGTCATGAGTGGCTCGCGCGAGAACGGCACCACGCCCGAGTCCTTGCCGTCGCTCAGAATGAGGATGACCGGGCGTTCTTCGACGTTGTCCAGTTCGGCGATTGCCTGATCCACCGCTCGCCAAAGCGGCGTTGGCGCGTTGGGCGGAATCTCGGATGGCAGAGCTGCCATGAGCTCTTTCACGTTGTTGGTGAACTTGGGACTGAAATCGATCGTCCGGCCGAACGTCCCAATCCGAACTCCATCGTCCGGTCGAAGCCGCTTGAAGAGCTCTGCCGAAGCTTCGCGCAAGTCGGGCAGACTATCCGCCATGCTGCTGCTGACGTCGATCAGGACAATCAAGCGAATGGGCCGTGGCGAGTTGTCGAACGCGGTGATGGCCTGCGGGCGGCCGTTGTCGAGAACCTGAAAATTCTCCTGCTTGAGATCGGTAACGAGACGATCCTTGTCGGTCACGGTGGCGTAGACCGTGACCGTCTGGCTTTCGGTCCGGAAGACCTGTTGCTGTGCCGACAGGTGAATCGCCAGCGCAGCGGCCAGAAGAGAGGAACAAACGAAGAGGCGAGTCATGGGATGGGGCACCACGCCGGCAGCACCTCGGGCATCACTGACAGGAATAGCACTATCAACTTCAAACTTCGAAGTTTGACGCCCGGAGCCTCGCGCCCTAGCCAAGCCCCTCAGCCCTAAGCCCTGAGCCTCGAGCCGATAGAATGTCCCCATGAAACATGAGTTTTCGAGCCGTCTCCTCGTGGCGGCCCTCTCCGCCGGGCTCGTGGCGCTGACGGCCGGCGGAATCGGCGCCGCCCGCAGTGACAAATGGTGGTGGGACAACCTCGGCGGACCCGACAGCTCATCCTTCGCCAAACTCGACCAGATCAAGAAGACGAATGTCGCCCAGCTCGACGTGGCCTGGACCTATCCGTATGCCTCGTCCGGCTTCAACCCGATCGTCGTCGACGACGTGGTCTACACCGCGGGACGCAACGGCTCGCTCGTGGCGCTCGACGCCGCAACCGGCAAGGAGATCTGGATCCACGAAGACCTGAGTGGCATGACGAGCCGCGGCGTGAACTACTGGCAGAGCGAGGACGGAAGCGACCGGCGTCTTCTCTTTCTGATCAACAACTTCCTTCAGGCGATCGACGCGAAGACCGGCCAGTCCGTGCTGACATTCGGCCAGGGCGGCGTGGTGAATCTGCGCGACGGCCTGCCCGGGGCGAGTACATGGGCTGGTCGTCCAACAGTCCCGGCAAGGTCTGGCGCAATCTGTTGATTCTCGGATCGACGACCGGGCGAGGCGTTCATCTCGCCGCCCGGCGACATTCGCGCGTACGACGTCGTGACCGGGAAGCTCGCCTGGCAGTTCCACACGGTTCCGCGGCCCGGGGAGTTCGGCTACGAGACGTGGCCGACAGATGCCTACAAGTACGTCGGCGGCGCGAACAACTGGGGGTCGATCTCCGTCGACGACGAGCGCGGCATCGTCTACGTGCCGACCGGATCGGCGACCTACGATTTCTACGGCGCCGACCGGCATGGCGCGAATCTCTTTGCGAACAGCCTGCTTGCGCTCGACGCGAGGACAGGCAAACGCCTCTGGCATTTCCAGACGGTCCATCACGACCTGTGGGACCTCGACAACGTCTCGGCGCCCCTGCTCGTCACCGTCCGTCACGACGGACGCCGCATCGACGCCGTGGCGCACGCGGGCAAGACCGGATTCCTCTACGTCTTCAATCGCGTGACTGGTGAGCCGCTGTGGCCAATCGAGGAACGGCCTGTGCCGAAGAGCCCAGCGCCCGGTGAGATGGCGTATCCGACTCAGCCGTTTCCCACGAAGCCCGCGCCGTTCGCCCGCCAATCGTTCGGTGTCGACGACGTGAACCCGTGGTTGCTGAAGCCGGACGAGTATCAGGCGATGCGCGATCGCGTCGCGAAGGCGTTGAACGGGCAGGGCCCGCAGGGCGGTCTGTTCGTGCCGCCGGGTGTCGATCGCGAGGCCGTGTCGATGCCGGGCAACCAGGGGGGATCCAACTGGGGCACGACCGCGGCCAATCCCGAGAAGGGACTGGTGTTCGTCGTCAACGTGAACCAGGTCGCGTTGCTGAAGCTCGAGGACGTGAAAACACGACGGCGCGAAGGCGCGGAGTCAGGACCGAGCCCCGAGGTGGGCGCGGGAGTGTATCGCGACAACTGCCAGCTGTGCCACGGCACGAATCTGCAGGGCGGTGGCGCCGGCGTGCCGTCGCTCGTGGGCGTGACGGACCGGATGTCCGAAGACGCGATCCGCGCGATCATCACCGGCGGCCGCGGGCTGATGCGTCCGGTGCCGGGGTTGAGCGGCGACCAGATGTCATCGCTCGTGTCGTTCCTGGCGTTGACCAATCCCAACCGTACGTCGGGCGGTCGTGGCGTGGAGACGCCGAATCTGCCGCCCGGTCCAGTCGTCGCCCGTGGCGGTGCGCCACGGCCGACGCTGCCCGCGCGCGGCCTCGGCACGCCGTATCCGGGCGTCGGCGGAAATGCCGGCAACTACGGATATCCGGAAGCCGTCGAGGTGCCGCCCACGCGGTACATGAGCGAGTACGGTGTGCTCGCGTCAGCGACGAAGCCGCCGTACACCGACGATTACGGCGTACGACCTCAACACCGGCGAGATCAAGTGGCAGGTGCCGAACGGCGATCACGCGCCGACGATCGCCGCCGGTGGCCCGGCAAACACGGGCGGGCTCGGGGCGCGCAATGGTCTTGTGGCGACTCGCGGCGGCCTCGTGTTCCACGCCGGCGGCGACGGCAAGTTCCGCGCGTATGACGAGGACACGGGCAAGGTCCTCTGGACGGGCGCGTTCACCGGGAGTGCGCCGGGAGTGCCGGTGTCCTACGAATCCAAGGGCCGCCAGTTCGTGGTCATGATCGCGGGGCAGGGCGGCGGCGGCGCCGAGGGCGCCATCGTGACGACGCCCAGCGGCATGATCGCGTTCGCGCTACGGCGGTAGAAAAACGTCATTTATTTCCATTGACCGACACTGATCACTGACGGCGTCGACTGATCCAGCACGGGCATCAGGACGCGTTGCCCGTCGAGGCTCGTCGTGTACCAGTGCCGGATCACGAGCGTCATCGACGGCGGCAGAACCTGCACGCGGCTCGCCGATGCGCGACGGATCCGCATCGGGCACCTGAGCCGCCATCAGCGAGCCGGCCGCCGACAGAAAGAACAGCTCCCGTCCGTCGTGGCGCCAGCGCGGCTGGGTGCCGCCGTTCTGTGACACCTGCCGCGCGTCGAGTGCTGGCGTGAGCGGGAACCGCGTTCCAGCGACGGTTCGTCGCGGCGGCACGCCGGCGAATGCATACACCTCGTCGCGGCCGGACGCATTCGACTGATACGCGACCAATCGTCCATCGGCGAGAATGTCGCGCCGTCGTCTGTGCCCTTCGATTTCGATGAGCGGGACGACTGTCCAGCCGATAGGAAGTGAGTCCAGACGTCGAGGCCGGTCGGACCAGCGGCCGTCCGCGTGTAGAGCACACGCGTGCCGTCGCGTGACAAGTCTGTTGCGATGCTCGGCCGGTCGTCTTTGATCAGAAGCGTGTCCGCTCCCGATCCACTGATCGCGCGCCGGTACATCTGATAAATCCCGGACCGCGTCGAGCTGAAAATCACCTCGTCGCTCCCGGGCGACCACACGGGTGTGGCGTCGACGCCCGGGTCGGTCGTGAGTCTGGTCATCGCACCGCCGGGCAGGTCCACGATCCAGATGTCGCGGTTGGCCGGCGAACCCGCGGTGAGTGACACGGCGAGCCGCTTCCCGTCCGGGCTCATCGTGACGTTCGTGTACTGGCCGGGCGCACCGACGGTGCCGGGCGACGCGCCTTTACGATCGAGCCACGTCAGCAGCGCGGGCCTCGCCGTGCCGCGCGTGTACAGCAACGTGCCTTGTGGGGACACCGCGAACGACGCGAAGAACGATCCCGCGTCCGCGCTGATTGGCTCAGCGACCTGAATCGGATCGCCGGCGGCCGCGAACGTCTTCGGATCGAGCGCGCGTGCCATCAGGGCGTTGCCGCGCTTGAAGAACACGTGTCCGGCGCCATACGCGCCGTTCGACTCCGACGGTCCGACGACAACCGACGCGGGCGAATCGATGCCGGCAATCTTCAGTTGGGGCGGCGCCTTGCCGCCGCCGGCCCAGAACAGCAGGTGCTGGCCGTCCGGCAGGAACTGCGGCCAGCGATGCGAGTTCTCCAGGCTGGGGTCGATGACGCTGGCGGGCTCCGGGATGCCGCCGGCCGCCGGCACCCTCCGAAGCGGATCGCTCAGCCCTGACGCAAACACGATCACGCCGCGGGCGTTCCACGTGCCGCCTCGGCCCGTGGGTGCGTCACACACGATCGCGACGGGTCCGCTGTCGGCCGCGACGGTTTTCAGCTTGCCAGATGCGAAGAAACCGATTGACCGGCCGTCGTGCGACCAGAAGGGATAGCTCGCCTGCTCGGTGCCCGAGACCTGGCGCGGTGTGCCGGTGCCGATCGCGCGCACCCACAGCGACGGTGGCTGTCCCTGCGCGTGGGCCACGAATACGACCGACTGGCCGTCGGGCGACACGGCGAACTGCGGCGTCAGGCCGAAGAAGAACGTGCCGCGCGCGGCCTCGACCGCCGGCGGTCCCGGCGCCATTGTCTGTGCGACAAAAAAGAGCTGCAAACAGAGAACGACGGCACGTGACATGGGAGAGCGGCGATTATAGCGCCCGCTCTGCTACGATTCGCGTCGAGCGCTCTATCTCATGATCATGCGTTCCTTCGCCATTGCCGTCATCGCCGTGTTGGCGGTCAGCGCGCCTTCCGCCCAACAGACTTTCGATCTCGTCATTTCCGGCGGCCGTGTCATGGATCCCGAGTCCGGTGTGGACGCCATGCGGAACGTCGGCATCACCGCGGGACGCATCGAGGCGATCTCCGCCGATCCGTTGTCCGGTCGCGCGACGATCAACGCGGCCGGGCGCGTTGTCGCGCCCGGGTTCATCGATCTCCACGCGCACGGTCAGGATCGGGAGGGCTATCGCTTTCAGGCGCTCGACGGCGTGACGTCTTCCTTCGAGCTGGAAGTCGGCGCGTCGGACATCGATGGCTGGTACGCAAAGCGTGCGCCGGGCCAGCTCATCAATCATGGCGTCAGCGTGGGGCACATCCAGGTGCGCATGGCCGTCATGAAGGATCCCGGCACGTTTCTCCCGACCGGATCGGGCGCGCACGGTAAGGCGACGCCCGCGGACGTGCAAGCAATCGCCGCTGGCATCGAGGCTGGCCTGAGGCGCGGCGCCGTGAGCGTCGGCGCCGGGTTTCCCTACACGCCGGCCGCCGCCCGCGACGAGCTGCTCGAAGTGTTTCGCGTCGCCGGCCGTCACGGCGCGCCTGTGCACGTCCACATCCGCCGCGGTGCCGCCGGTCTTGAAGAGGCGCTCGCGCTTGCCGGCGAAGGCAAAGCCGCTCTGCACGTCGTTCATCTCAACAGCGCCGGGCTCAAAGAGACGCCGCGCATGATCGAGATGATCGTCGCGGCGCGCGCGACCGGACGTGACGTCACGACCGAGGCGTATCCGTACGCGGCCGGCATGACCGAGATCAAGTCCGCCAACCTCGATGAGTACGAGAAGCCGGACGCAAACCTTCGGTTCTCGAGTGGCCGCGCACGGGCGAGCGACTGACGCGGGAGTCGTTCACTCGCTACCGGCGCGAGGGCGGCCCGGTGATCGTCCACACGAACACCGAAGAGATGGTCGCCGTCGCCATCAACAGCCCGCTGACCATCATCGCGAGCGATTCGTACTGGGAGAACGGCACCGGCCATCCGCGCACGACCGGCACGTTCTCGCGCGTGCTCGGACGCTACGCACGCGCGCCGGGCTCGCTGGCGCTGATGGACGCGCTCCGCAAGATGACGCTGATGCCTGCCGAGCGTCTCGCGGCGCGCGTGCCGGCAATGCGCAACAAGGGCCGCCTCAAGGTCGGCGCCGACGCCGACATCGTTGTCTTCGATGCCGGACGCGTGCTCGATCAGTCCACGTACCGCGAGCCTTCGCGGCCTCCTGTCGGTATCGACGACGTGGTGGTCAACGGGGTCCCGGTCGTGTCGGGCGGCAAGGTCGTGGAGGGCGTCGCGCCGGGCCGCCCGGTGAGGGCGGCAGTTCAGTAAAAAGGGGTCGGGACGCTTTTACGTTCTACGAAAAGCGTGCCGACCCCTTTCTTACGCCAATTCCCCGATCTGATCGTTCGCCAACATCTGGCGCATGACCATCCCGTGGTACGCGCCGCGCGCTGCCATGAGCGCGTCGTGCGTGCCCCGCTCGATGATCTCGCCGTCCTCCATCAGCAGAATCAGGTCCGCGCGGCGAATCGTCGACAGCCGATGGGCGATCACGAACGTCGTCCGTCCCGCGAGCAGCGACGTCATCGACGCCTGAATCAGCTGCTCGCTTTCCGTATCGAGGTTGCTCGTCGCCTCGTCGAGAATCAGAATCTGCGGCGACGCCAGAATGGCGCGCGCGATGGCCAGCCGCTGCTGCTGGCCGCCGGACAGCTTCACGCCGCGCTCGCCGACGAACGTGCCGTACTGCTCCGGCAGGCGTTCGATGAACTCGTGCGCGTTCGCTCGACGCGCCGCGTCCTCGACTTCCGCGTCCGTCGCGTCGTGCCGGCCGTACGCGATGTTGTCGCGCACGGATCCGTCGAACAGGAACACGTCCTGCTGCACGATCGCCAGCAGCTTCCGATAGCTCTTCAGGCGGAAGCCGCGGATGTCGACGCCATTCAACAGAATCCGGCCGCGTGTCGGATCGTGGAAGCGCGCGACGAGATCAGTGACGGTCGTCTTGCCGGCGCCGCTGCGACCGACGAGCGCGACGACAGATCCGCCCGCAACGACGACGTTGAAGTCGCGCACGACCGGCTTGCCTTCGCGGTACTCGAAATCCACGTGCTCGATCGTGAGGCTGGTCCACGATCGCAGGCGCCTCACTGGCGTCGGGACGGTCCGGCTTGTCAGGCGGGAGATCGAGAATCTCGAACACACGCTCCATGGCCGCCAGCGATCGCTGGAGCTCGGAGAACGTATTCACGATCTGCCACACCGGATTGAGCAGCAGGAACGTGTACCACTGGAACGCGAGCAAATCCCCAATCGTGGCGCGGCCCTGGAGATCGAGTGTGCCCCCGTACCAGAACAGCACGACGTTCACACCCGAGACGAGCAGGCCCCACGCGCCCCAAATCACGAGCTCGCGGCGATGGGCGAAGAGCTCCTTGCGCAGCACGCTGTGGCGGCCGCGCATGTAGTCGACGAGCTCGCGCATCTCGCGCCCGAACGCGCGCACCACGCGGATGCCCGAAAACGTCTCGCCGACGCGCCCGTCGATTTGCTCCATGTCGCGCCGGATGGCGCGGTAGATCGGGCGAATGCGCCGGGCCGCGATGAAGCTGACCAGCATGATGCCGGGAATGACGCCCAGGGCGGTCAGCGCCAGCCGCCAGTTCAGCGTGAGCAGGATGACCATCGCGATCAGCAGCCGCACGATCGAAATGGCCGGCGACATGATCGCCATCTGCAGCAGGCCCGTGGTCGTGTCCACGTCGCCCGTGATGCGCGACAGGATGCCGCCGGTCTTCATGTCCCATAGCTTGGGCAGCGGCAGGTGGAGCAGCCGATCGAACAGCGACCGGCGCAGCGACAGCATGACGCGGACGTTCAGCAGCCGCTGGCGATAGTCGCGGAGCATCGTGACGAGGTGCGACAGCAGGACGAGGCCCAGGAACGCCGCGCCGGCCATTTGAAGGCTCGTCAGCCGCGCCGCAGCGTCGACTCCGGTGTTGAGCAGGATGCGATCGACGATGAATCGGATGAAGAGCGGCTCGACCATCTGCAGGCCGGCGGCCCCGAGCCCGAGCGCGAAGACCACCCCAATGGCTGTCCGATGCGGCCACAGCCAGCGGCTGTACGCGCGCAGGAACTCGCGCCGGCGCCCGGGAAGCAGACCCTTCGGTGTGGTCCCGCCCTCGGATGTGTCGGGATCGGCCGCGGATGGCCGGTCGAGCGCGGTCTTCTTGGCCAGTGCGGCCTCGGCCACCGCATCCAGCCGCTGCTGTTTGTAGTCGCGGACGAACCGCCGGTACCGCTGGCGAGACGATCCTGAATAGTCCTCAGACATCCGGCGTCAGTTTACTGCCCCCGTTCCTTGCGCAGTTCTTCGAGCCGCCGCTTGAGGTACGCGTCGTACTCCTGCTTGAGTGCCGGATCGGCAGGGGAGCCGTAGATCTCGCGCGATTTGTACTTGCCTTCGTCGAATTTCTTGCGCGTCCACTCGTCGTGGATGTGAATGATGTCCGCGTTGTCCATCACAGGCTGCACGAGCGCCGGCGGAATGAAATACACACCCTCGGCGTCGCCGAATACCAGGTCGCCCGGCATCACGGTCGCCATGCCGATCCGGACCGGAATGTTGATCCCGCTGATCATCGTGTTGCCGATGGCCGTCGGGTGCGCGCTCCGGAAGTACGCGGGCATGCTCATCGTCCGAATGCCCTCGAGGTCGCGGATCGCGCCGTCGACGACAAGCCCCGCGCCCTTCGTCGCGCGCATGATGTAGTAGAAGAGGTTGTCGCCAACGATCGTGCCGTTCTCGTTCATCCCGTAGAGATCGGCCACGAGCACGTCACCCGGCTGCAGCTGATCGATGGCCGCCTGGTTGTTCAGGCGGCCGAGCCCGGCCTGCTTGGCCGTCGCGTTCGCGATGAGGTCGAGGTCGGGGCGGATGGGCATGAACTCGACCGTGAAGGCCCGCCCGACGAGTTTCGTGCCCGGGTGGAGCACCTGGAAGCCGTCCGCGTACTGGTTGCGGAACCCCTTTCCCGGCAGGACCGCCAGCACTTCCTCGGAGGAGAGCGCCTTGCGCGCGCTCGATCATGGCGTCGGGCACCTTCGGCCGCCCATCCGGAAAACGATCGAACGGATTCTGCGACGTCCACTCGATCATCTGTTCCTTCGTGAGCGTGAAGAGCTGCGCGCCGGCCGAGGCGCTGGCGAACACGATGGCCGCCACGACGGCGAGAATGGACAGTGACCTCTCAGTCATCTCGATCTCCTCTTAATCCCGGTTTCCGTCAGCTCCAGAGCCGATCGTTGCCCGGCGCTCGAATCCCATTCCGGCGTCGGCATGAAATAACCGGAGTTCGGCCGCAGATGCTGTTTCACGACGTCTTCGTTCAGATCGACGCCGAGACCAGGACCGTCGGGGACGACCGCGAACCCCTTGTCGAAGAGCGAGCCGCCGCGTCGTGAACGTCACCATGCTGTTCCACCATGTGACGTCGAGCGAATGGTGCTCGAGCGCGATGAAGTTCTCCGTGGCGGCCGCGCAGTGGACGCTCGCGAGCAGGCTGATGGGCGTGCCGGCCGAGTGCATGGCCATGGCCACTCCGTGCTCCATGGCGTAATCGCCGATCTTCTTGGTCTCGATGAGCCCGCCGGAGCTCGCGAGGTCCGGATGGATCATGTCCACCGCGCCCATATCGATGAGCTTCACGAACTCTTCCTTCAGGTAGATGTCTTCGCCCGTCAGGATCGGAGTGGTGGTCGAGTCCTTGATCTGTTTGGTGAGGTCGCCGAACTGCCAGGGCACCATGTCTTCCATCCACGCCAGGTTCCACTTCTCCATCACGCGCGCGAGCTTGATGCAGCTGTTGACGCTGATGTGCCCGTAGTGATCGCTCGAGAGCGGGATCTCCATGCCGATGACGTCGCGTACCTGGCCGACCCAGTCCGACATCCATGCCAGGCCTTTGTCGGTGATCTCGATGCCCGTGAATGGATGCATAACCCGATCGCCTTGGCCGATGTTCGTACCGGGCGGCATGGAGAGCGTGCCCGGCACCTTCTGCATCAGGCCGATGCCGAAATCCTGCTTGAGATACGTGATGCCGCGGTCCATCCGTTCCTTGAGGCGCTGTCCCTGGACCTTCGGATCCGGCGACACCGTCGTGTCCGCGTAGAGCCGCACGCGATCGCGGAACCTGCCGCCGAGCATCTGCCAGCACGGCACGCCCCAGGCCTTGCCCGCGAGATCCATGCAGGCCATCTCGATGGAGCACACGCCGCCGGCCTGACGCGCGTGGCTGCCGAACTGCTTGATCTTCCGGAAGATCTTGTCGACGTCGCACGGGTTCTCGCCGACGATGCGGCTCTTGAGGAAGAGCGCGTAACGTTCGTGTGAGCCGTCCCGCACTTCGCCCCACCCGACCAGACCCTGGTTGGTGTCGATGCGAATGATCGGCACGGTGAACGGCGCGCCGACGACCGTCGCGAATCGCAGGTCGGTGATGCGCAGCGCCGATGGCTCTGACGCGCGGTTCACGTTCGCCTGCACGAAATCAGCGGCGGCCTCTGCCGACGCCTCGCCCGTGAGCGCCATGCTTCCGGCCGCGGAAAGACCGAGTGTTCTGAAAAAAGTTCGCCGGTCGAGCGACGGCGGAGGGGCGTCGAGCAGCTTCCTGACGGCAGGTTTCATCGATTCGCTCCGTTAGGTCGTGAGCGCGGCCTGCAGCATCGCGCGCGTGTAGCCGACGTTGTACGCGAACCCGGCATAACCGCCGCCGCCCGGATACTGCGAGCGGATGCCCGCCCATTGGTCGTAGTCGAGCGCGCGAGGATGTTCGGGATACATCTGCAGCTTGTACTTCTGGCGAACCAGTTCCTTCATCACCGCGAACATGTCGTTGTCGCCCTCGTCGATGAACACCTCGGTGTAGCGTTCGTTCGGCTTCTGGACGATGACGTTACGGAAGTGGACGTGGTTGATGCGATCGCGCGAGCCGAAGTACTTGCAGACCTCGACGGGGTCGCCGCCCATCTCGCGCGTGACGCCGCAGTCGAACGTGATGCCGTTCGAGGGGCTGTTCACGAGACCGATGAGCTTCTTCCAGCCCTCGATCGACCCCATGATCTGCTCGGAGCCCCGGCTGATCGGCGCAGGCGGGTCATTCGGATGAAGCGCCAACCGCACGCCGGCCTTCTCAGCCTCCGGGACCACCGCCTTCAGGAAGTACGCGATGTTCGCCCACATCGTCTCGGCCGTGTGCGCGCCTTCCTGGGGAAGCGGCGGCAGGTCGCGCATGCGTTCGTAGTCGAAGCCGGTCATGCCGGCATCAGCCCGTCCCAGCTCGAGGAAATAGCCCTCCATCGCGCGGTGTGCGTACCAGTTGTATTCAACGACGGGCAGGCCGACGCGGCCGGCGGCGCGAACCGACTGGATGACTTTCTCGATGTCCGCGTCGCGGCCCGGACGGTTGTAGATCGCGTTCGGAAATCCCGCAATCATGAGATTGCCGAGCGTGATGCCGTTGGCTTTCAGGTTCGTCCGCAGAGTCTGCAGCCGGCTTTCGTCCCAGGGGATCGGCCCGCCGCCGCCGAGCACGTGCTCCACGCCGAGTTGCCGGATCCGGCGCGCCGCGGCCACGGTGTCCGCCGATGGCGTGGTCGTGAGAGCCGCGCCGGCCTCGAGGGCGATTTTCGGAGTGTCCGGGCCTTCGTCGCGGGCACGACGTCGCGGCGCCTGGGCGTCAGCGCGTCTGGTCGAGGCCACGGCGGCCGGAGCAAGCAATGCCGCGCCGGCCGTCTTCAGGATCGTTCGTCGAGACGGGTTCCGCATGGACGCCTCCTCGGGTGTGTCGGGAACGCCGCCCAGCATAGGACAGGTCGGGCGTTTCCGCCGACCTGTTTTTCACGCGAAGTGCCTGACGATGCTCATCACCTGGCGGTGGTATCCGCCACCGAAGAGATTGAGGTGGTTCATCAGGTGGTAGAGCTGGTAGAGCGGGTTGCGATCGCGCCAGTCCGGCTCCAGCGGGAACGCTTCGTCGTAGGCGGCGAACACGCGCGCGGAGAATCCGCCGAAGAGCGTCATCATGCCGAGCTCGGCCTCGCGGTGCGCGTAACAGGCGGCCGGGTCGATGAGTGCCGGCCGGCCGTTGTTGTCGGCGTGCAGGTTTCCGGACCACAGATCGCCGTGGATGAGCGACGGTCCGCTCGGCGGCTCGCCGATCCATTCGTGGAGCCGCGCGATCAGCGATTCGATTCGTTGTGCTTCCGTTGACGACAGGAATCCGGCGTCGGTCGCGAGACGAAGCTGATGGGCCAGTCGTGAGACGCCGTAGAAGTCGGTCCACCGCGAGGTCCACGGGTTGGGCTGCGGCGTCGCGCCGCAGTAGTTGTTTCCGTGAAACCCGAACCGATCGGCGGTCGAGCGGTGAAGTTCCGCGAGGCCGCGGCCGAGCGTTTCGTCGAAGTCCGCGCGGCGCCGGCCGGCGGCAAGGTACTCGAGCACGAGGAATGAAGACGCGCCCGGCTCGCCCGCGCCGACGACAATCACTCGTGGAATTGCCAGCGTGGTGCCGCTCGCGCGAAGCGCGTTGAGTCCGTCGGCCTCCGCCTGAAACATGCGTGGCGGCGCGCGACGGTGCGCCTTGACCACGAACGCGCCGGCCGTGGTCTCGATGCGTGTCGTGTCGTTGATTGATCCGCCGCCGAGTGGCGCCCGCCGGAGGATGCGGACCGGCGCGCCGATTGCGCGCTCCATCGCGTCCACGATCGTGTGGTCGATCGCGTGATCGGGGGCAGCGTCGGCGTCGTTCATGCCGGTGGTCGCGGTCGCAACTCCTCGAGGAGCACGAGCGCCGTGCGGGTCACGATGTCGAGCACTTCGTCGAAGCCGGCGGCGTTGCCGTAGTACGGATCGGGCACGTCCTCACCAGGCCCATCAGGATCGAGATCGCGGAAGAGTCGAATCTTGCCGCGGTGCTCGACCGGCGCGAGGCGTCGAAGGGCCCGCAGGTTGGTCATGTCCATTGCGAGGATGTGGTCGAACGTCTTGAAGTCGTCGAGGGACACCTGGCGCGCGCGACTGGTCACCGTGATGCCGCGCCGCTGTCCTGCCTCGCGCATCCGTCGATCGGCCGGTTCGCCGGCGTGCCACGCGCCCGTGCCGGCGGAATCGATCACGAACTCACCGGCCAGTCCGGCTTCGGCCGCTGCGTGCTGGAACGCGGCCTCGGCGGCCGGGGAGCGGCAGATATTACCCAGACAGACGAAGAGCACGCGCGTCGGCATCTCTCCCATTCTAAGAAAAACCGGCGAGACACTTTTCCCGCATCCTTGGCTATACTCGCTGTCCCGAACGGGGTCTGACCCCGGTTAGGATCAGAGACATGAAATTACGACTGTTTCGCGTTGCGGTGCTTCTGACAGGCTTGGTCGTGACGGTGTCGGGCCGCGCGCTCGCACAGGACTTCGAACCCAGCGTCGGACAGGCGGGCAAGGACGTCGTGTGGGTGCCGACGGCTCCGGCGCTCGTGGAGAAGATGCTCGACCTGGCCAAGGTGACTCCGAATGATCTGGTGATGGACCTCGGGTCAGGCGACGGCCGGAACATCATCGCGGCCGCCAAGCGCGGGGCGCGCGGCATCGGCGTCGAGTTCAATCACGACATGGTTGAGTTGTCGCGACGTCTTGCTCGTGAGGCTGGCGTGTCTGACCGCGCCACGTTCATCGAGGGCGACATGTACGCGGCGGACATCTCGAAGGCCACCGTGCTGGCGCTGTTCCTGCTGCCGTCGAATCTCAACAAGCTCCAGGACAAGTTCCTCGCGCTCCCGCCCGGCTCGCGCATCGTCAACAACACGTTTTTTGTAGAGGGCTGGGAGCCTGACGTGCGGGAGACGATTGAGGGCGACTGCACGTCCTGGTGCACCGCGGGCCTCTACATCGTCCCGGCGCAAGTCGGCGGCGTGTGGCAGTTCGATGGCGGCGAGGTGGCGCTCACGCAGCAGTATCAGATGCTGAGCGTGGCGATGACTCAGAGCGGCAAGGCCGCTGAGATGGCGCAGGGCCGCATGAACGGCCGCGGCATCAGCTTCACGGTGAACGGTATGAACTACGCCGGCGAAGTGAACGGCAACCGCATCGTCGGGACTGTCACGCCGGCCGCCGGCGGCGCCAGCCGCCCGTGGACCGCGAACAAAGTGCGGTAGGAAAAGCACGGGTCGTTCCAGAGTTCCAAGGTTCCACAGTTCCACGGTTCACAGTCGAACCGTGGAACCTGGAACCCAGAACCCTGGAACCAGAACCCTGGAACCTTGGAACGCTGGAACCTCACGTCAACAGATTCACCAGATTCCGGTAGCTGGTCGTGATCGCTGCCAGCGGACCGCCGGGCCAGGTCGGGCCGCTGTCCTGCTCGACGAAGAAGTACTCCAGCCCTGACACTTTCCATTCCGCGAAGATCGGCTTGAAGTCGATCTCGCCCGCGCCGATGGGCACCGGGCCGCCGGTGACGGCGGGTGTCGGCGGTGTCGCAGCTGGCGCCGGGGCCGCCGCCGGCGCTGCCGGCGCTGGCGCGGCGCCCTGACCGCGCGCCACCAGCGTCGTGAACAGCTCCATCTGCCGGTCCTGAGCCCCCTTGAGCGCGAGGATGTCCTTCACGTGCCACATCTTCACGCGGCCGGGATAGCGCTTCATCCAGTCCACCGGATTCTGGTTAGCGACCCATGACCACCCAAGATCGATCTCGAAAGTGA
This sequence comes from uncultured Acidobacteriota bacterium, assembly GCA_963739035.1. Classification (GTDB taxonomy): domain Bacteria; phylum Acidobacteriota; class Vicinamibacteria; order Vicinamibacterales; family SCN-69-37; genus CAVTYZ01. The sequence goes on from CAVTYZ010000013.1 coordinate 77,595, forward strand.
CGAGCTTGGGGTCGGTCTCGCCGATGAAGATGTCCATGCCCTTCTTGCCGCCGCCGACGTCCATGAACTCGTCGCGGTGACTGTGGAACGCGAGTCCGATTTTCTTCGCCTGAAGCTTCGTGCCGATCTGATTGAACTCGGCCGCCATCTTCTTCCAGCCGTCGGCGGTCACCGGCATGTCGCCGCCGAGCGACGGCACCGTGATGTAGCGATGGCCGATTGTTTGCGCGATCGCCACCTGCGCATCCAGGTCCTTGCGAAGCACGCTCAGCGAAATGTGCGCGCTTGGCGCCGTCATGCCCAGCCGGTCGAGCGCCGAACGAATCTCGGCGTGCGTCCGCTTTCCGTAACCGGCGAACTCGACGACCTTGTAGCCGACCTTCGCGACCGACTCCAGCGTCTGGATGATGTCCTGATCGACCAGCGATCGGACCGTGTACAGCTGCAATCCAATACCCGCGACGTTCGGCTGACGCGGGCCCGGTCCCTGCGCCTTTGCGGCCGGGGAGAACGCGGACCAAAGTGCCCCAACCGCCACCGCCGCGCCGCCGGTGTGCCCGAGAAAGTCACGACGATTCGGTCGAGTCCGCATGATCCGATCCTCCAACGCAAGAATTTCTGACTTCAAAATTCCGACTTCAGACTTCAGGCTGCGCCAGCAGCCTGCTACGGCGCCTCATACAGCCGCAGCAGCCGCATCGACCATGGCGGCGCATTCGTCACCGTCTCAGTCTGCGTGATGCGGACGAACTTCGCGTTCACCGGCGCGAACGTCACGATCGTCGTGCCGTCGACGCCGGTGCCTTCAGCGACGGGCGCGCTCCAGTCGGCGCCGTCGGTCGAGACCTGGACCCGGTAGCGCCGCGGGTGTGTCCACTGCACCGGTGCGCCGCGGCCGCCGCCGAGCGCTGACGCCGTGAACTGCAGCTCCATCACGCGCGCGGCCTGAGGCAGCTCGACCTGGAACCACATCCCGGCCTCCTGCGGCACACCGCTCGTCCAGCCCAGATAGTTCAGCGCGCCCATGGGGTCTGGCGGCATGCTGAAACCACCGGCGGCATTTGGTGACGGCGTTGGGGGCGCGTGGTGGCTGGCCGTGACCTTCCAGGTCGGATCCGGAATCAGCGGGCGGGGAAGCGTCGCCCGGAGCGTGTCGTATGTCCACGGGGTCTTGCGGTCGCTCGTCGTCGCGCGCACGCGGGCCACGTCGGCTGCCGTGACGAAGCCCGCCGCGTTTCCGAAGCCGTTGCGGACGAATGACGAGACGTCGGCGACCCACTCGTCCCGGTTCGCGCCGCTGGCCGGCATGACCTGCGGATAGCTCCGGCCGTCGATCGGGCCGGTGAGTCCGTGAAGGATGGCTTTGATCACGTAGTCGCGGTGCGCGCCCACGCGTTCGGAGCCAGCCAGCGATGGCGCGAGCGTCGCGCCCGTGCCGCCGCCGGGTGTCGGTGTCCCTCGGCCGTCGTCGCCATGGCACGAGAAGCAGATTTCGTTGTAGGTCGTCTGGCCACGTTCGAGCGCCGCAACCTGCTCCGCGTTCGGCGCGGGCCCGCCGCGCCCGCCGCCCCGGCCGGCGGCTGGTGGATTCACGATGCGGTCCGCCACGAACGAGACACCACGGCCTCGGCCGGCGGTCATCGCCGCCTTCGCGGCCGCCGCCGCGTCGGGCACTTTGAGGAGATTCATCGTCAAGAGGGCGTGAATCGCGACGTCCGTATCCGTATCGCGCGAGAGCGCCTGGTAGTCGGCGGCAAACGATCGATCGCCTGCCTTGTACAGCGTCTCGCTCACGCGAAGGCCATGGATGCGCATCGACGGATTCGCGTCGCGCATCGACTCGCGGGCGAGCGCCGGCGTGAGCGCGTTCAAACCCTCAATCGTCCACAACGCGTGCGCGCGCGCGAGCTGGTCTTTCGAGGTGCGCACGATCGTCTGCAGCGCGGGCACGACCGACCGATCCTGCTTGAGCACGATCAACTGCTGTGCGGTGTCTCGCCACCAGCCGTTCGCGTGCGAAAGGTGGCGGACGAGCTGCGCCGGCGTCTCCGAGAGCATCCGCGGCATCGTGCGGTCACGCTCGATGCCGTCGTAGCTCAGCCGCCAGATGCGGCCGTGCTTCATGGCTTTGTCGAGCTGATACTGCTTGATCTTCTCGCGCAGATAGGTGCCTTCCTTCGCCCATTCCGCGCCTTCGATGATCCCGCGATACATGTCGGCAATGTAGAGCGTGCCGTCGGGCGCCGTGGCCATCTCCACCGGCCGGAACAGCGGATCGAGCGATCGGACAAACTCGGATCGCGGATAGAAATTGCGCAGCTGCGTCAGGCCTTCGGTCTTCACCGGATGCAGACGACGGACGAGCCGCCCCACCGCATCACCGTGGACGTAGTCACCGACGAGATCGGCCGGCATCCGGTGGCCCCGGAAGATCTCGTTGCCGGCCGCCGCCGTTCCGTTGATCAACGAGCCGTCAGGGATTCGCGTGCCGGGAATGCCCGCCTGGATGTCGCCGATGAGAATTGGCGCGCCCCACACGATGTTCAAGTTCGGTTCGAGCTGCTCCGGCCATCCGAACGCGCCGTAGTGCACGGGAAACTGGAAATATCCTGGCAGTCCGCTCGCGCCGTGCTGGAAGTGCAGCTTGCCCTGGTTGTCCTGCGTCACGCCCCACTGCGCGCCGTTCGGACCCGTCGTTTCCTTCAGGAGGCCGGTCGGCGTCCATCGAAGACGGAACGCATTGACCGTGCTGTACATCCAGTTGTCCATCGCCCAGAACAGGCTCGACGGCTGCGACTCCATCGTGCTCGCGCGCCCGAAGTTCGTCGTGAAGAGCTCCTTCCGATCGGCCACACCGTCGGCGTTGGTGTCGGTGTACTTCCACACCTCGTCGGCGTTCGTTTCCATCGTGAGGATGGTGTCGGCGCCGAGCGGCGTCGCGAAGCGGGGGAACACGAGCTTGTCCACGAACACGGTGTGGTGCTCGTAGACGCCGTCACCATCGCGATCTTCGTGACGTGAGATCCGCCCGATGGGCGGCACGAGGTCGATGCCTTCCGGCGTCTGGAAGTAGCCGCGAAGCTCGACTACGTACATGCGACCGTTGCCGTCGAACGTCATCTGCGCCGGATCCTCGATGACTGGATCCGAGAGAATGGGCGTCATCCGATAGCCAGCCGGCAACCAGAACTGCTTCGCCTGCTCCTCCGGCGTCTGCGGCACGACCGGCGGTCTCGGGGAAAGGTCCGCGATCGCGTTGGCCGGATCCTTCGCGTCGGGCGCAGCGCCCGGACCCGGACCACCGCCCGCGGACTGCAACGCACCGGTCCGCGTCACCTGGGCGTGCGGCGTGTCGGCCAGCGGAAGCAGAGCTGCGCCGACGGCAACGACCGCGCTGATCACGGGCAGAAACCACTTGGAATTCGTCATGGTGTTGGCTTGAGGTCTGGATTATAGCGGTCCGACGGGTCTTGAGCCCTAAGCCCTGAGCCTTGAGCCAGTAAGATCACCGCGTGCCCAGTTCCTTACAGCACGCGCTCGAGCGCTACTGGGGCTACACCTCGTTCCGGCCCCATCAGCGCGAAGCGATGGACGCGATTCTCGACAACCGCGACTCGCTCGTCGTGCTGCCGACCGGAGGCGGTAAGTCGCTGTGCTTTCAGGCGCCCGCGCTGATGCGCCCGGGTGTCGCTCTGGTTGTCTCGCCACTGATTTCGCTGATGAAGGACCAGGTCGACACGCTCGTCGGCAACGGTGTGCCCGCGGCCTGTTACCACAGCGGCATGACGCCGGCGGCGAAGCGCGACGTCGTCGCGGGCCTGCAGGGCGGCATTTTTCGGCTGCTCTACGTCGCGCCCGAGCGGCTGGTCGGCGAAGCGAGCGACGGATTCCTCGCGCGTCTCGGCGATCGCCCGCCGAGCTTCATCGCCGTCGACGAGGCGCATTGCATCAGTCAGTGGGGCCACGATTTCAGGCCGGAATACCGCCAGCTCGTCCGGCTGCGCGATCGATGGCCCGACGTGAACCTGCACGCGTTTACCGCGACCGCGACCGGCCGTGTCCGGAGCGACATCGTCAAGCAGCTCGCGCTTCGGTCCCCGGTCGAGGTGGTGGGATCGTTCGACCGGCCGAATCTCGTGTATCGCGTGCTCGCGCGATCGAATCTGAAACGGCAGCTGCAGGACATCCTGGGTCGTCATTCCGGCGAGGCCGGCATCATCTACTGCCAGTCCCGCCGCGAAGTGGACGCGCTCGCCGCGTGGCTCGTCGAGACCGGCATGCGCGCGGTGCCGTATCACGCCGGCCTGGATGACCAAACGCGGCATCGGCACCAGGACGCGTTCCTCAACGAAGACGCGGATGTCGTCGTCGCGACGGTGGCGTTCGGCATGGGCATCGACCGATCCGACGTCCGGTTCGTCATTCATGCCGGCGCGCCGCAGTCGCTCGAGCACTATCAGCAGGAAGCCGGACGCGCCGGGCGCGACGGTCTCGAGGCCGAATGCGTGCTCATCTACTCCGCGGGGGATTTTCCAAAGTGGCGGGCGATGATGTCGGAGAACGGCGAGTTCTCCGAGGCGAAACAGGCGCTGCTCCGTGACATGGAGCGCTACGCGGCAAGCGTCGGATGCCGCCACAACCGGCTCGTTGGATATTTCGGCGAGACGTTCACGAAGACGGACTGCGGCGCCTGCGACTACTGTCTCGGCGAGCTCGAGCCCGTGCCGGAGCCAGTGACGCTCGCGCGAAAGATCCTGTCGGCCGTCGCTCGCGTCGAACAGCGCTTCGGCGCGGCGCACGTGAGCAACGTCCTGCGCGGGCGCGAGACCGATCTCGTGACCTCGCGCGGTCACAGCAGGCTCAGCGTGTTCGGTCTGCTTCGAGATGCCTCGGCCGACGAGGTCCGCGGCTACGTCGATCAGCTCGTGGCGAGGGGACTGCTGCGTCCCACCGACGATGAGTATCCGGTGCTGAAGCTGACGGCGCCCGGCGTCGAATTACTGAAACACGCGGACGCGGTGCCCGACCTGCTGCTGGCGCGGCAGGTCAAGCCGAAGAAGGAGAAGGCGGAGCGGCGCACTCGGCGCGAGGTCGAGTCGTGGGACGGCGTCGATCGCGCGCTGTTCGACCGCCTGCGGGCGTTGCGCCTGACCGTCGCCCGCGCTCGCGGCGTGCCGCCCTACGTCCTGTTTCACGACACAACCCTGCGCGAGCTGGCGCGCCTCAAACCCGCCACGCTCGAGGCGCTGCACCACGTGTATGGGATGGGCGCGAAGAAGACGGAGGATCTGGGGCAGGCGGTGCTGGACACGATCAGGGTGCATCGCGGCAGCGAAAAAGTGACGCCGGGTGACTTTTACGTTTGCATGTAAAAGTCACCCGCGCCACGTTCTTACCGTCGCGCCGGGTACTTCGACAGCTTTCGCTGCAGCGACCGCCGATGAATCCCCAGCACGCGCGCGGCTTCTGAGATGTTGCCGCCGCAGTCCAGGAGCACGCGGTTGATGTGTTCCCACTCCACACGGTCGAGCGACATCGCCTGAAGCGGCGGCGTCACAGCCGGCGCGCCGGATCCACGATCGAACGCCGCAAGAATCTCGTCAGCGTCCGCCGGCTTCGTCAGATAGTGCACGGCACCGCGCCTCACAGCCTCCACGGCCGTCGCGACGCTCCCGTATCCGGTCAGGACGACGATGCGCGTCGCGGGATCGAGCCGGGTCAGTTCGGGAATCAGATCCAGGCCGTTGTCCGCGCCGACCCGCAAGTCGAGGAGAACGAGCTCCGGCAACTCCTCGCGAGCGACGCTGGCGGCTTCGGCCGTGGTCGCCACTCCACGCACGTCCAGTCCGCGGCTCTCGAACGCCGTCGTCAGCCGCCCGCGCAGGGCTTCGTCGTCTTCGACAATCAGAAGGAGAGGCCGGTCGTTCATGAGGGCTTTGCCGCGTCGATGACGTCGGCGGGCAACACAATCGTCGCCGTGGTGCCGCGTCCCGCTTCCGATGTCAGCTCGAGCGTTCCCCCGAGCTGCTCGATGGTCGAACGCGCGACGAACAGCCCAAGACCCGTGCCTGCCCCCGGTGCCTTCGTCGTGAAGAACGGTTCGCCTGCGCGCGCGAGATGATCGGGTGACATTCCCGATCCGCGATCGACCACGTCGATTCGCACCAGGCCACCATCGTCGGCGCGGCCGTCGAGAATGACGGGGTCCGCGTCGCTCGACGCCTGCGCGGCGTTTCGTACGAGATTCACCAGCGCCCGGGCGACGGCCTGCACCGGCCACACGACACGGACGTCGTCACTCGCCCGTATCTGGAGTCTCCGCGCGACACGAGGCTGGAGCTCCGCCTGGAGCGCCGAAAACACGTCGGTCACCGATGCCGAACGAGGGGCCTCGCCAGGAGCGCCGCCGCTTTGGGCCGACAGGTCGGTGAGGATGCGGCGCGCGCGATCGATCTCGGCCCGAATCAGCCGGGCGTCTTTTAAAAGCTCGGCATTCGCCTCGCCATGTCTATTGGCATTCGCCTCGTCATGTCCGGCTGGCCGTTGTCTCGCGTCCCTCGAGCGAGCGTTCGAGCTCACGGGCGGCCACGGCCATCGTCGCGAGCGGCGTGCTCAGCTCATGCGCGGCGCCGGCCGCGAGGGTGGCAAGGCCGGCAAAGCGGGTCGTCCGAGCGTGCTGATCGCGCAGTGTCTCGAGCGCACGATCGCGCCGCTCGATCGCGACGACGAGCTGTGTCACGAGGACCGCGATGACGAGCGCCGTCGCGGCAAAGGCGAGCCACATGCCGTTCATGTGCGCGCCGATCTCCGGGTGCATGACCTGAGCGGTCCTGAGCTCGCTTGCCGGCGCCAGGTAGAGCATTCCGAAGCCGCCGACCGAGAGACCGGTCACGACCCACGTCCACACGCGGCCGAGGACCAGCGCGGCGAGCACGATCTGCACGAGAAAGAACACGCTGGCAGGGTTGAGCGCGCCGCCCGATCGCCAGAGCACCCACAACAACAGCACCACATCGGCGCAAACCAGCAAAGCGGCGGCGGCAGTGGCTGCCTGCGTCCGGCCCGTTCGGATTCTCCAGGTCAGCCACAAGTTGGAGACGGCAACGGCGGCGAGCAGCAGCATCGCGGTCGGCGCGGAGAGCGACACGCCCAGCCCGGTCCGTCCGGCAAAGAGGGCGCCGGTGGCGGCGACGAGCACGGTCCACCGCACCGTGACGAGCCATTTCAGGCCGACGACGTCCGACGGGCGTGCAGAATCCGCCTTCGCCGAGGCTTCGGCGGACAAGCCGGCTGTCATCGAGACAGCATAGCCGGGCGCACAACCTTGTCTCGCCGTAGCCGGGCAGCGCACTTTGAGACCCGGCGGAGGCGCCTGTCCGCCGAAGCCTTGGCGTAGGCGGAGATGCGGCAAATTGCCACAGGGCCGGGTGTCGCCGGACATGGGAAGCTCCCAGAATGTCTCGGCGCGCGGCCCTGTTCTGGCTCCTCCTGTACGTCTTGGCGCCAGGTCGCGTCGCGGCCCAGGAAGCGGTGAACTACGCCAGCGTCAGCGGTCGCGTCACGGACGTCACCGGCGCGGCTCTGGCGGCGGCGGACGTTGTCGTTCGTCAGATCGACACCAACGTGCGCACGACCGCGACCACCGGGTCGGACGGACGATTCAGGTTCCCGTACCTCCGTGTTGGCGCGTACGAGATCGCCGTGCGCAAGTCCGGATTCGCGGACTCGACGCGCAACCTGACGCTGACCGCCGGCTCCGCGTTCGAGCTGCCCATCACGTTGTCGCTCGCAGACGCTCGTGGCTGACGTGGCCGTCACCACCGAGGCGCCGCTCCTCGAGACCGCGCGCAGCCAGATCGCAGCGACGCTCACGCGAGCGGAAATCGCCAACCTCCCGCTCAATGGCCGCAACACCCTCGACCTCGCGCTGTTTGCGCCCGGCGTCTCGCCGACCAACGTGGGCGGATCCGGCCAGTTGTTTCCGGAGACGTCGGCCGTTCCTGGTGTGGGACTTTCGATCAACAGCCAGCGCAACTTCTCCAACAACTACCTCGTGGACGGCCTCTCGGCAAACGACGATGCCGCCGGGCTGAGCGGCCTGTCGCTCGGCGTGGACGCGGTGGACGAGATGCAGGTCGTGACGATGGGTGGGCAGGCGGAGCTTGGTCGAGCGCTCGGCGGCGTCATCAGCATCGTGACGAAGAGCGGCACGAACCGCCTGTCCGGCGACGCGTACCTCTACGTGCGCGACGACAGCCTGAACGCCCGAAACGCGCTCTCCGGCACGAAGCTGCCGATGGACCAGGCGCAGTTCGGCTTCAGCACCGGCGGGCCGGCCGTGCGCGATCGCACGTTCTACTTCGTGAACGTCGAGCGTCGTCATCTCGACCAGACCGGCCTGACAACGATTTCGCCGGCCAATGTGGCGGAGATCAATCGACGGCTGACCGACGTGGCCTACGGCGGACCGCTCGTCGCGACCGGTGAGTACCCGCAGCCGGTCCGCGCCACATACCTCACAGGCAAAGTCGATCATCACCTCAGCGGCAGCGGTCATCTCTCGGTGCGATACAGCCTGTACGACGTCGGCGCGGAAAACTCGCGAGGCGCCGGGGCGCTGAACGCGCCGAGCGCGTCGGCGGGCCTGGACAACGCCGACCACGCGGTGGCCATCGGACACGTTCGCACGCTGACGCCGGCGCTGGTGCTCGAGACGCGCGGCCAGTTCGCGTACGCCGATCTGCAGGCCCCGCCGACGGATCCGCTTGGTCCAGCCGTCAGCATCCAGGGCGTGGCCGGATTCGGCCGCCTGGCCGGCAATCCCACCGGTCGCGTGAACCGGATGTTTCAGGCGGTCGCAAATCTTTCGCACCAGCGAGGCGCGCACGCGTTTCGCACGGGCGTGGACGTGATCCACAACGACCTGGCCATCACGTTCCCGCGCGCGAACAAAGGGAGTTACGGATTCAGCTCGCTGGCGGCCTTCAACGCGGGCGTGTACTCCAATCAGGGCTTCACGCAGACGTTCGGCGACACGTCAGTCGATCAATCAAATCCGAATTTCGGCATCTACGTGCAGGATGAGTGGAAGATTCGGCCGAACGTGACGCTCAACCTTGGCCTCCGTTACGAGCTGCAGTGGATGGAGACCATCGTGACCGACACGAACAACGTCTCGCCGCGCGCCGGCGTCGCCTGGTCACCCTTCGGGTCCGATCGCACGACCGTGCGTGCATCTGGCGGGTTGTTCTTCGACCGCGTGCCGTTGCGGGCGGTGGCCAACGCGCTGCTGTCGGCGGGGAACACCACGGACCTTGACGGCCTGCGACAAGTGAACGTCAGCCTGTCTCCCGCGCAGGCGGGCGCGCCTGTGTTTCCAGCCATCCTCTCGTCGATTGTCCCCACGGTCACGCTCGTCAATTTCACGACGATGCAGCCGGACATTCAGAACGCGCAGTCGCGTCAGTTCGGCGTCGAAGTGGAGCAGCGGATCGGCGCGCGCGCGACATTGAGCATCGGATTCGACCACCTGACCGGCCGTCAGTTGATTGCGCAGATCAACAGGAACGCTCCGACCTGCGTCGTCGTGGGGACGAACAACGGATGCCGTCCCGACCCCGCATTCGCGAACAACAGCCAGTACTCTTCGGTCGGTCGGTCTTCCCACAACGGACTGCGGGTCTCGTGGGTGCAGCGGCCAGTCGGGTGGGGAAACTACCGCGTCTCGTACACGCTTGTCCAAGTCCATGAACAACGTCGGCGAGGCGTTCTTCAACGGACCGATCGATCCGCTCGACATCGAGTCTGACTGGGGACCGTCGGACGACGACCAGCGGCACCGGCTGATGATTGCGGCCACGTTCAACACGCCCTCGTCTGCCGGCAGGACCGGGTGGTCGCGGCTCGTGAGCGATTTCCACCTGACGCCCACTCTCCAGTACTACTCGGCGTTGCCGTTCAACATCACGTCCGGGCTGACGACAGTGCAGGGCACCGCGGGACGTCCGATCGTGGACGGCGCATACATTCCGCGCAACGCCGGCCGGCGCACCGCATTCTCGTCCGTCGGGCTCCGCATCGCCCGCAGCTTTCCGGTCGGCGGCGGGGCTCGCATCGAGGCGCTCGTCGAGGCCTTCAATCTCTTCAACCACGCGAACGAAACCGCGCGCAACACGACGTTCGGCACGGGCGCGTATCCGACCGACCCGCTGCCGGCGTTCGGCCAGATTACGGCCGTCGGAGAGCCACGCTCCGTGCAGCTTGGCGTGCGCGCGAGATTCTAGGAACCTTGATGTCCGTCAACTTCAAACCATGAACTTCAAAGTTGGAGCGTTCGTGCTGGCTCTGAGTGTCGGCGCCGGCGCGTGTTCTCGCGGTCGCGACGTTGCGGCGCCGTCAGTCCTCGGCGTCGCGGACGACATTGCTCGTCTCGGTACCTCAGGCGCCGCGAACGCTGGCGCCGGCGTGGCTGCGTCCGCCGACCGTGTCGTCGTCACCTGGGCGGCGACGACCGGCGAGGAGACGAACGTCTACGCGGCAGTGAGCGCCGATCGCGCCAGGACGTTTGCCGCGCCCGTCCGTGTGAACGACATCGGGGGCGACGCGCGGATGTCCGGTGAGCAGGCGCCGCGCGTCGCGCTCGGACGCGATCTGGCGGTTGGATGGGTCTCGCGGCTGGGCGGTCAGTCGAGCATTCGTATCGCCCGGTCCGCGGATGGCGGCCAATCGTTCGCGCCAGCACGAGCATTGCACCCGCCCGGCCTGGCCGGGCTGCGCGGCTGGCCGTCGTTCACGATGGGCGAGGGCGACGCCGTGCACGCCGCGTGGCTCGACACGCGCCAGGCGGCGGCCGGGCACGCAGCGCATCCCGCGCCGGCCGAAGCTCACCAGGGGCATCACGGCTCGACGCGGCAGGACCTGTTCCACGCGACCTTTTCACTCGACGGGACGTGGACTGACACGACGATCGCGACCGGCGTCTGCTTTTGTTGCAAGACAGCGATCACCACGACCTCGAACGGCGACGTGTACGTCGCGTGGCGCCACGTGTATCCGACGAACCTGCGCGATATCGCGGTCGCGCGGTCCAGCGACGGCGGCCGCACATTTTCAGCGCCCGTGCGCGTGAGCGAGGACCACTGGGAAATCGACGCCTGCCCGGAGGACGGCCCGTCGATCGCGGTCACTGACGACGGCGTGCTGCACGTCGCGTGGCCGACAATGCTCCAGGAGGGCGTCCAGAAGAAGGCGGTGTTCTACGCGTCGTCGACCGACGGCGGCCGGACGTTCAGCTCGCGTGCTCGAATTGACCAGGCGGGCGAGAAAGTGCACGCCGGCCACCCACAGATTGCGAAGGCCGGCGCGCGCGTGTTCGTCGCGTGGGACGAGACCACCGGCGCTGGATTTCGCATTCAACTGCGTGAGGTTGGCGCCGCCGGCCGGCCCGCTCCGATCGTGACTCTGAGCGATGACGGATCGGCGACTTACCCGGCGATTGCCGCGACGTCGTCTTCAATCGTGGCGGCTTGGACGCGGCGATCCGCCGGACAGTCAGAGATCATCGTCCGGCGGATCGACATCGACTGACGAAGTACACAGATCCTGCGATCCTGGCGGCACTTCGCCGTGCGGAACCTGCCACCACTCCCCTGGACACCTCGGGTCGCGCCCGCCCGCGTGCGGGCATGCATCCTGCGTATGAGACTCGCGCTTGCGTCGTCGCGAGGACGACGGTAACGTGGGGAGGCGGAGACGTGGTGACCAGCGACGAACGACTCGCGCACCTCGAGGGCCGGGTCGGGGAGCACAGCCAGATGTTCATGGGCCTGCGCGAGACGATCGCCCAATTCGAGCAACGGCTGGACCGGCGTTTCGAGCAGATAGAGGCGCGGTTCACGATCCTCGAGAGTCGGATGACGGCGCTCGATCAGAAGTTCAGCGCCGAGATTGGCGGCCTTCGTCGGGAGATGCTCAGTCAGTTCCGGTGGACCATGGGGCTCGTCTTCACCGGCTTCGTGACCGTCGTCGCTGCGATCATTGCGCGGTAGGTGCGTCGCTCGACCCGACGCCGCCTCCGGTCGCGATCAGGGGAGTGTCAGGTTTTCGTCAGAACTCACCGGAACTGCTTCTCGATCTTGTTGGCCGCCTCTTTGACGATGTCGCCGATGGCTTGCTGAAGGTTCTTCGGATTGGTCGTTTCGCTGGACCCGCCCCATACCAGCTTGCCCGTCGACACCTTGTAGATCAGCGTCTCGACCACGATCACCGTGTCTTCGCGTGATCCGAATTGGTAGGGCGTCGCCCAACCGTACGGGTAATAGCCGGAGAGCGTGGCGTAGGACGTTGACGTCCAGACTTCCGCCGTGTGGGTCTTGACCTTCTCCTTCGACACGGGCCGGAGGACGACCACGCCGGCGACCGACACCTTTTCGAACCAGTCTCTCGCGCGAGTGGCGTCCGCCAGTTCTTCCTTCGGAATCACGAGATAGGCGGCCACGCCCGTCATGCCCCTGGCCGTCAGTTCGCGAGCCAGGGCCTCCTCACGAGGCACGCGCCGTTGGACGTCATCGATCATCACGAGCGCCGCGACCTTCTGGCCCTTGAAGCTGACGGTTTGCGCGTCGGGCGCGGCCCAGACCGACGTGAACTTGACGTCGGCCCTGACGGGCACGACGGCAATCGCGGCGAGAATCGAGAGCGCGGGCAGCAGGCGGGCTGGTCGGGTCATCGGGTGATTCTGTCACGGCAGAAGCGCTTTTGGGGACGGGCGGGACCGCGGCAATTGGTTCGCTTGACGCGGCCTGCGGGGTCACCTATAAGTCAGTTCCTGTGAACATTTTCCGTATTGGAGCCTTCATCTTCTTCGTTGGACTGGCCGGGGCGGCGCCCGAGGCCCAGGGCGTCGATCCCGCGCGCCTCGATCTCGGCGCCAAGGTCTACGGGTCGCTTTGCACGACCTGTCACGGGCCGGCGGGCGATCTCGTCGCGGGCGTGAACCTGAGCACGGGTCAGTTCAAGCGGGCCGCCAACGATCTCGACGTGATGAACGTCATTTTGAAAGGTGTCCCTGGCACCGCGATGCCCGCCAACAACCTCGGCAACGCCGATCTCCTTGCCGTCGTCGCCTACATCAAAGTGATGAAGGACTACGGCGCGCGCAAGGTGGAGGTTGGCGACGCGATGAAGGGCAAGGCAGTTTTCGACAACGCTGGCGGCTGTCTGAGCTGCCACCGCGTAAACCACGTCGGGTCGTACCTCGGTCCGGATCTCAGCGAGATTGGCGGCGCACGTTCTGCGGCGATGCTCGAAGACACGCTCATGGATCCCGTGTCCAATGCGCGTCCCGGCAATCGGTCCATCCGGGCGGTGACGAAGACCGGGGCGGTCGTGACGGGACGACGGCTGAACGAAGATACGTGGAGCGTGCAGATCATCGACAGCAATCAGAAACTGGTTTCGCTGTGGAAACCCGATCTGAAGGAATACACGGTGATCAAGTCGACGATGCCGTCTTACAGCGGCAAGCTGAGCGCTGGCGAGCGCGCTGACCTGATCGCTTATCTGTTGTCCCTTCGACCCGGACCCGCGCCGCCTGCTACCGGCGCCGGCCGAGGCGCCGGGCGAGGACGAGGTGCCGCGCAATGACCCGACGAACACTGACGATGCTGCTCGTGATCGTCTGCCTCGCGAGCGGTGGGCTCGGCGCGCAGATCACCTGGGACCGGCTCGCCAACGCGAGCAAGGAACCGAACAACTGGTTGACGTATTCGGGCGCCATCAACGGCTGGCGGCACAGCCCGCTCACTCAGATCACGCCGGCCAATGCGAAGGACCTGGAGATGAAGTGGGTGTTCCAGGTTGATTCGACCGAGAAGCTCGAGTCGTCGCCGCTCGTCGTGGACGGCGTGATGTACATCACGCAGCCGCCGAATGACATCATCGCGCTCGATGCGACGACCGGGCGCATTTTCTGGATCTACCAGTACCGTGTCGCGCCTGACGCACGCGTGTGCTGCGGCCGAGTCAATCGCGGCCTGGCGATTCTCGGCGACACGCTCTTCATGGGCACGATCGACGCGCACGTCATCGCCGTGAACGCGAAGAACGGCCGGCTCATCTGGGACACGACGATCGCCACCGCCGCGCAGGGCTACGCCGTGGCCATGGCGCCGCTCGTCGTGAAGGACAAGGTGATCGTCGGCACCGCGGGCGGCGAGAACGGCATCATCGGCTTCGTCGCGGCGTTCGAGGCCGCGACGGGCAAGGAAGTGTGGCGGTTCAACACGATTCCCGGCCCCGGCCAGCCCGGCAACGAGACGTGGGGCGGGGACTCGTGGAAGAACGGCGCCGGCTCGCTGTGGATCACCGGCACGTACGATCCGGACCTGAATCTGACCTATTGGGGCGTCGGCAATCCAGGACCCGACTGGAATCCCGACCAGCGGCCCGGCGACAACTTGTATACGTGCTCGGCGCTCGCGCTCGACGCCGACACGGGTCAGCTCAAGTGGCACTTCCAGTTCACGCCGAACGATGGAATGGACTGGGACTCGGCGCAGGTGCCCGTGCTCGTCGACATGCCGTGGGATGGCACGCCGCGCAAGCTCATGCTGTGGGCGAACCGGAACGGGTTCTTCTACGTGCTCGATCGGACCAACGGCAAGTTCGTCCGCGGCGCGCCGTTCGTGAAGCAGAACTGGGCGGCGGGTCTCGACGCGAACGGCCGGCCGATTCGGTTGCTCAACACGAAAGCCTCGGGCGAGGGCGTGCTGACCTATCCCAACGCGCAGGGCGGCACCAACTGGTTCTCGCCGTCATGGAGTCCGCGAACGGGACTCTTCTATGTTGGCGCCTGGAAAGACGCGTTTGCGATGGCGTCGTCGGTGCCCGTCCAGTTCGTCGAAGGCCGCGGATACACCGGTGGATCGCCGTCCACGAAGATGCCGAACATCCGTCGTCCGCCGATCAACACATGGACGGAGGAAGCGGGCCACGGCGAGATTCTCGCGCTCGACCCGCGGACCGGGCAGGAGAAGTGGGCGTTCAAGATGCACGACGTCACCGACGCCGGCATCATGACGACCGCGTCGGATCTGCTTGTTCTCCGGAAGCCGGGAGGGCGTCTTCATGGCGCTCGACGCGCGGAACGGGGAAGTGCTCTGGAAGGCGCTGACAAGCGGCCAGATCTCGTCGGCGCCGATTAGCTATTCGGTGGACGGGAAGCAGTACGTGGCAATTTCTGCGTACCACGCGGTGTTCGCGTTCGGTTTGCGATAAAAAAGGACGTCGGAGGAAAAGAGGAAAAGGGGTCGGGAGATTTTTACGTTTTATGCAAAAAGCGTCCCGACCCCTTCCTCACCCGACGTCCTCTTCTCAGAACCTGCCGCCGCCGGGCGGGCCGAATCCGCCGCCCGGTCCGCCGCCGCGGTTCACGTTGCCGAACACGTTGGATTGCTGCGCCGATGCCGTCGAAGTCTGCGGGAGGATGACGTTCGTGACAAGCTGCTGGCCGACCTTGATGTCGCCCTCGAGCAGCTCCGTGAGTTGACCATTCGTGATGCCCAGTCGTACGGGCACTGATGTGAGTGCTTTGGCGGACTCGTCCCAGACCCAGACGGTGCCAGGGGTGTTCGGTCGCGGCACCGGCGCAAACAAATCGTCAATCTGATTGGCCCGCTCAGCCCGCCGAGGGGTGACCGGGGTCGTCGGCGCGCTCTTCTCAGGGCGCGCCCCGTTACCTGTCGTCTTGCCGTCTGAACCTGCCGTGACCAGCCGCCGACTTTCGGGCGGCGTGAGACCCAGCGCGGTGAACATCGCGGTCGTCGGCCGGAACCGTGTAACGGCGCTCGGAATTCTCGTCACGCCATTCGCCGTGGACACGAAGATCAACACGTTGGCCGTCATGCTCGGTCGCAGCTTGAAATCGGGATTCGGCACGCTGATCCATACGGGATACGTGACCACGTTGTTCTGCGTCTGTGCATTCAACGTGACGGTCTCGACCGTGCCCCGGAAAACATCGCCCCCGTACGAGTCCACCGTGAACTCGACCGCCATGCCGGGGCGGATCTTGCCGATCTCGGCTTCGTCCACCGCGGCCTCGAGCCGCAGGTTGCGCAGGTCGGTTGCCAGCGTGAAGAACTGAGCGACGTTCATGCTCGACTGCACGGTCTGCCCGACGTCCACCAGCCGATTGACGACGACCCCGTCGATGGGCGACCGGATGATCGTATAGCTCAGGTTCAGCTTCGCCTGGTTCAGGTTGGCCTGCGCGGTCTTCAGTGCCTTTTTCGCTTCATCGACCTGAGTCGCGCGCACGCCGACCTGAAGCTTCGCGTCCTCGCGCGCCTGCTCGGTCACGAGGCCTTTGGCGAACAGGGCCTCCACGCGAACGAGCGCGACCTTGTCATTGTCGAACTGCATCTCCTGGCTCGTGATCTCGCCCAGCTGTCGTTCGACGGCCGCCAGCTGCAGATCCACTTGCACTTGAAGAAGAGACGGATCGAGCCGCGCGATGACCTGGTCCTTCCGGACGACCGAGTTGAAGTCCGCCTCGAGATCCGAGACCACGCCCGACACCTGCGATCCGACGTTCACCGTGCGCAGCGGCTGCAAGGTGCCGGTGACCTGCACGGACTCCACGATGTTGCCGGTCGTCGTTGTCACCTGAATGATCTCGGCGTCCGCGACTTGCCGGGCGGAAAGGCTGTGGTAGTAAAAGCCTCCGCCTGCCGTCAGAACCAAAACCAAAAGGAGGATGAACGCTGTTTTCCGTCTCATGACGTGTGCCTTCACATCATGAGACGACAACGGACCGCTTCAAGATTCGCCGGGAGCCGTGAAGAAACTGTGACGCCTGCGGTGTCACACGTCTGCCACAGATCGCTCACCGGCCGGCGTGGAAAAAACAGCTGGGGCCACGAGAGCCCCAGCCGTGGTCATTCACTGCGTGGCTTGACGCGCTTGACGTGCTTGGCTAGGGGATTGTTCGGCGGCCACCGATGAGGCCGACCAGGAACAACACCACCGCGACCACCAGCAGCACGTGAATGAACGAGCCGACGGTGTAGGTGCCCACCATGCCCAGCAACCACGCGATCAGCAGCAGAACGGCGATCGTGTAGAGCATTGTTTCCCTCCGGCACTACGAGTGTGCAAAGACCTTGCCGCTCGCGGTGGCCTCCCGGATGGTGGGCGACTTCACTTGAGGGTGTTCATCTCCTGAATCAACTTGGGAATCGAGGCGTCCAGGTCGGGACTCGCCATCCGGTCGATGGCAAAGGCAAGCAGGTTCTTGCCGAAGCCCTTCACCTTCATGTGCAGCACCATGCGCGTCTCGAGATCGCTCATTCTTTGAAACGCGTGATCGTAGTCGAGCGTGAACCACAGCATGCTGGTCGACCACTGCCAGTGGTCCTTCGGCTCGAATGCCGTCATCGTGAAGGTCGTGGACTGCCCGTTCTGCAGGTTCACGGTTCCGACCGTCGTCGGGCCGATCTCGCCGGCCGGCGTGAGGTCGACGGACTTGATGTACGACGCCCAGCTCGGCCATTCAGTGGCACGGTTGAAGTGCTGCCACGCGGCATCGCGTGGCACGCTGACGAGGAACTCCTTGCGGAACGCCGTCGTCGGCTCGTTGGCCATCACGACGCCAAGCACGATGGCGGCGACGACGGCCAGAATCAGTCCTCGTTTGACGATAAAACCCATGGCGAGCAGCCCAGCCGTTCTGCCGCGCCATCATACGCCAGGCGCCCACGTGGGGTCTGTCCCCGCTCACGAAGTGGGACTGACACCGCGTGGGCCCAGCTCAAGGCTTGGGTATCCGAAGCGTTGCGCTGATCATCGCGCTGCCGCTGGCGACATACACCAGCGCGAGAGGGTGCAGGACCGCAGGACCGACCCGATGGGCGCCCAGCCAAAGCGCGTCGCCCGTGTGCCCCAGATAGAACGCCGCGCCGAGGAGCATGACAATGACGATGCTCGTCGGAATTGGCGTGCCTTCGAAGTACTTGACCTTCCCGGTGTCCTCGTCGGCGAGGGCCGCCGCGGTGACGTTGAACCTGGCGAGCCTGCTGACGCCGCAGACGACGAAGTACGTGAGGCAGACGATGTCCCAGGCTCCGCGCAGGCCCAGCGTGTAGCCGAGCACCGCGGGCGCCACGCCAAACGAAATCACGTCCGCCAGTGAATCGAGGTCGCCGCCGAGCACGGACTGGCGCGAGCGGTTCGCGCGCGCAACCATCCCGTCGAAGACGTCGCAGACGAGCGCCAGCGGAAGCAGCAGAAAAGCGATCCACATCAATCGGTCGCTGCCTGTCGCGACGTGCTCGAGACAAAGAAAGATGGAGATCGTGCCGCACGCCGCGTTGCCGATCGTCAGGCCATCGGCCGCCGTGTACGACCGCAGCATTGAGAGATGGCGTTTGCGGATCCATGCGGGCGCCATTGTCGCGCGACATCGGTTCTTTGCATTCAATGCTCTGTCTAGCACGGCGTTGTCAACGACGGACTGGAATGAGGCGGACGACAGGCTGGCTCAGGTACCCTGACGCATGCAGATCCAGAACCTGGTATCTCGTTCGTCACGGCGAAACCGAATGGAACGCCAGCTCTCGCATGCAGGGGCAGCTGGACTCGCGCCTGACACCGCTCGGCCGTGAGCATGCGCTCAGCTCCGCGCGACTGCTGGCGCGGCTTGGTGTCGACGCCGCGTTCGCTTCGCCCCTCGGTCGCGTCCGCGAGACCGTGGCGATCATTCAGGCGGAGATGCCGATCGCGGTGACGTTCGACGATCGTCTGATGGAGTGGTCGGCGGGCGACTGGTCCGGGGCATTGCACGCGGAGATTCCCGGCCGGTGGCCGGCCGAGTGGGCGGCCTGGGACGCGGATCGGTACACGAATCGAGCGCCGGGCGGCGAGAACTTCGCGGATCTCACGGCACGCGCGCAGGCGTTTTTTGCCGATGTCGTCGTGGCGCCGGGCGCGCGTGTCGCCATCATCGCGCACGGCTTCTTGAACCGCGCGCTGGCCGGTGTGCTGCTGTCTCTTCCGATAGCCGAGACGCTGCAGATTCGGCAGGCGAACGACACGGTCATCCGCATTGTCGAGATTGTCGGGAGGCCCGACGCCGCGGTCGTCGATCACTTCAACAGTGGGAAGGGCCCGACGGCCGGCCTG
The DNA here is from genome assembly GCA_963739035.1 of uncultured Acidobacteriota bacterium. GTDB lineage: Bacteria > Acidobacteriota > Vicinamibacteria > Vicinamibacterales > SCN-69-37 > CAVTYZ01. The sequence goes on from CAVTYZ010000013.1 coordinate 96,774, forward strand.
CCGACCGACAACGACACGACCGATGCCGTGCCTTCCGCGGGAGCGCCACAACCGCGCTGACGCGTGGACTGGGCGAAATCAACAAACAGAATACGTACTTGCGTTTAATTCTCAATATAGTTTATATTGACTTTAACAATATGAAGGTCGTGCGCCACCCCGCAGCCAATCCGAGCGGCGCCACTCGCGCCTGGATCGATGAGCTAGAGGACGAGGACCTGTCCTTCATCAAGCGATTCATCCTGGCGTCCGGGTCGCTCAAGGAGTTGGCCACCGTCTACGACATCAGCTATCCGACGGTGCGGCTCCGCCTCGACCGCCTCATCGAGAAGATCAAACTGCTGGACCGCCACGACATCGCGAGTCCCTTCGAGCGGCTCCTTCGCGTTCATCACGCGGAAGGGAAGATCGATCGGCACACCTTGAAGGTCCTGCTGGAGGCGTACGAAACCGACGCCGGACAAAAAGGCTCGTCAGGAGGTTCCCGATGAAGCTCACGACAGCGACGTTGCTGTTCGCGGCGTTCGGACTGGTGGCCCACATGGCGGCTCGCGAGGAGGTCATTCGCTCCATCGATTGGAAGGCGCTTTCGGCCGCTCGCGCCCTGACGTCAGGCGTGGTGGTCACGGCTGATGGCACGAAGGCCTCCAATCTTCGACTCGCGCACAAAGGGCCCGGCGACGCGATGTTTCACCTCGTGACGATCGAAGGCCCGCGGATTACATCAGCTCGTTATGCGATTCGAGGACGGATCAAGTACGAGAACGTCACCGCCGGCTCGTATCTCGAGATGTGGAATCACATCGCTGACGGCGCGTACCTTCTCGCGGACGCTCGGCGACGGCGGTCCGATGGGACAGCTCTCCGGGTCTTCCAGTTGGCGGGAGTTCGTGCTTCCATTCCTCAACCGCGAGGGCGGACCGGCACCACAGAAGCTCGTGTTGAACCTGGTGTTGAAGGGTGCCGGAACCGTGGAGATCGGTCCGATTGAGCTCGTGCAATACGGCCGCGACGAAACCATGGCCGGCGGCGGTCCCGGATGGTGGAGCGACCAACACGCCGGACTGCTGGGCGGCATCGTGGGTTCGATGCTCGGAATTCTGGGCGCAGTCGTTGGCGCGCTCGGATCGGCCGGTCGAGCCAAGCGCTTCGTGCTCGGCACACTCAGGGTACTTGCTGTGTGGGCGTGGCCTCCCTCGCAGCAGGCGTCGCCGCGCTGAGCCTCGCGCAACCGTACGCCGTCTACTATCCGCTTCTGCTCATCGGCACGATCACCGCGGCTCTCGGGCTCGCGCTGCCGCGCGTTCTCGTGAAGCGATACGAAGAGTTCGAGCTGCGGCGCATGCAGGCGCTTGATGCATAGAGCTCGGGTGACGGTACGACGGGTGCGACAGGTCCAAGGAACGAGCTGACGTTCGTCTCTTCCTTAATTGACGGTCTCAATCAACGGTGAGACACGACTTGCACGTACTGCCTGATGGCTCCCGGGCTATCGCACGCGGCGACGACGAATGCGGTGAGCGACCAACGCCAGGCCAGTGCCGAACAACAGGAGCGTTGCGGGTTCTGGATTGACAATCGCTTCCGTCTCGAGCGCGCCGGGGACGTCGATCGCCGAAGGTGGCGGGATCAACCCGGCTGGCGCGATGTTGGACGGGCAGGATCAGAGCGTCATCGACCAGATCAGCCGGTGAAACTGCCGGATCCGGAACGAGCCCATCCAGACCGAGGTTGGGGACGATGTCGAACGGTACAGAAGGCGGAGAGGACCCTTCGGCCGGATTGCCTGAGGGGCCTGCGGGGCTCGTGCTGAAGTCGGCGGGCGGCACAAACGCAGGGGCCGGGCTGAACGCTGGTGGCTGCTGAGTTCCAGGATTGGGGCCGGACGCAACAGGTTGCTCAGCCTCGACCACAGGGCTGGGGTTTGACCCCGCGGGCGGCGTCGTCTCCGGACTGGTGCCTGGCTCAGGAGGCGCCGAATCGATGTCGAACCCGAGGGCGAACCAGACGGCGCCGTGGCTTTCGAAGGCTTCGTGAAGTCCAGAGGAGAAGCGCCCGTCGGCGCCCCGTAGTCGCGGTCGAGATCCGACGCGACCAGATCCATCAAGCCATCGAGCCGCAAATTGGAACTGTCCGCCGGCGTCTCGGTTGTAGCCGCCGGAGCAATCGAGGCATCCTGGTTTCCCGCTGAGCCAGAAAGGCCGCCACCAAAAGCAGGACGAACCCCTCGGACTCCAAAGTTTGCCGCCCCAGAGGTCCTCGAAGCGACGTCCTCATCCTCTTCTGTTTTGCGCTCGGTGACCGTGGCTGGGCCGCCGGATGGCAACGTCGTTTCGAATGACGTCGTCTCAACCGGGTTGGCTCTTGCGAAAAGGGGCGACTGCAACTCGGATCCCGATCGAGGGGCGGGTGCCGGTCTGGCGCTCGTGGTTGACTGCTGCTCGGCCCGCTTCTCTGTAGCCGACGGCCTCACGAGCTCAATGGCTGTGCCGACCGCACCATCGAACGCGCGGACGGCCAGGCTGGACAGCTTGTGAGACGACGCGTCGTCGGTAAGAGCGCCGAACAGGAGGGCCGCGGTCGTCACGGCCAGGAAAGCGAAGGACTTTGAGCGCACGCAGATCTCCCGGGCATTGCCGGGGAGCTGCGCCCGTGCGTGAACGCACGTGGCGTACCATCTTGCACTTAGCTGAACTTGCCAGCAAATGTCGTGAGCCCCAGAGGAAATCCGCATCCCGGAAGATAATGGTTGGGTACCATCGAACCATTGTTACGCCTGTAACCACCTCATCGGCGAGCGATTGCCCAACAGAGCGAGCTGAGGTCCTGGTCATGCGACTCCAACGACTGTCGGCGATTGTCGCCTGTGCGTCACTCCTGCTGTTCGTGTCATGTTCCACACGCACCTACGATTTTGTGATCGCCAACGGCCGCGTCATGGCTCCCGAGAGCGGGTTCGATCGCGCCTGGCCTGATTGAGATCCACAGCCACGGCGACGACAGCCTGAACACACTCGGAAGGTTTTCGATACGTCCTGGTCGCGGGCGTGCCGATCGTGTCTGAAGGGAAGTTGCAGACGGGCGTCGCGCCCGGGCGTCCCGTGCGCGCCCCGATCAAAGAAGAAGGTCAGCGACCAAGAAGCTGAGCCGTTCGTTCGTCGCGTTCGCCCCGAAAATACTTGTTGAGCAACCGCTCGAACACTGACCCGGCCGGCGAGACGCACGCGAAGAGTGTCGCGGACGAGCGCAGTTTCATGTCGTCCGGCGAGCCGAACACATCAAAGGCTGACTGCCCGTCAACAGCGAGTGCCGCCTGGGCGCACTCGAGCAACCGTGGACCGAGAATCGGATGATGAAGATAGGCCTCCGCTTCCGCGAGGCTTCTGATGGCGTATCGCTTCGCCATCGCGCTCGACCCCAGCCCGTCGTACTGCGGGAAGATGAACCACATCCAGTGTGAAGACTTGCGGCCGCGTTGAAGCTCCGACAGAGCTTGCGAGTAGCTGGTTTCTTGCGCCTGCACGAAGCGACTCAGGTCGTACGGATCCGACGGATCTGTGGTGACAGAGTCCACGGTTCTGATTCGCGGCCATCGTAGCGCACACTCGTCGCACTCCATCCCGTCATAGAGCGAGAGAGGCGCGCCAGCCGCCGGCTGGCCGGTGGAAACCGGCGAGAGTGCTACAGTCTCGGCTGCTTGAGCCTCTCCCTCAGAGCATCCGACTGGCGCGTACGTGACGCTTGCGAACAACGAAGGAGCTATACCGTGCAGAAACGAATTGCTGTGGTCATGGTTGCAGTGGCGGCGATTTTGGCTGTGAGTTCAACCGTCAGAACCCAGTCGACCGACCCGTGGATCGGGACGTGGAAAGTCAATCTCGCCAAGTCGACGTATAGCCCAGGCCCAAAGCCAACTGTCGCGGCGACGGCCAAATTGGAATCGTCAGCCGGCGGCCTCAAGACGACCCTCGACACGACGACTCCAGACGGCAAGCCAGTCCACTCCGAAACCGTCGGCATGTTCGATAGCAGGGACAATCCGGTCAAAGGTGCTCCAGCGCCGAATACGACATCGGCCCTCAGGCGCATCGACGCTCGAACGTTTGAATCCGTCGGCAAGATCGATGGCAAGCCGTCGATCACCACCAGGCTTTCGGTCTCGGCGGATGGCAAGACGATGACGGCCACTCAAACCGGCAGGGATGCCCAGGGGCAAACGGTCAACAACGTCATCCTGCTCGAGAAGCAGTAGCGGAGGAGCAGCAGGGGCCTCGGCTCAGAGCAGAACGGCGGCGAGGGTAAACCGGACTGCGGTTTACCCCGTCTAAACGCCTCATGTTGTCCGATCTCAGTCGCGATGTCTCGGTATGCACTCCGGGCACTGCGGCGCGCGCCGACTTTTGCGGCGACGGTCATTGCGACGCTCTCCCTGGGGATTGGCGCGAACGCGGTCATCTTCAGCGCTGTCGACGCCGTCCTGCTGCGCGACGCTCCCGTGGCAGAACCGGACAGGCTCGTTGACGTCTATACGTCATCCGAACAGCCTCTACTCACGCTCGTCGTACCCGGACTATTTCGACTTGCGGGACAGCGGGACGTTTGCGTCGCTGGCGGCCTACTACCGCAGTGTCGATGACGATGGATGCGAGCGGTCAGCCGGAAGCGCTAGCCGGGCAGCTCGTGAGCGGCAACTACTTCGAGGTTCTTGGCGTCCGAATCCCCTTCGGCCGCGGATTGACGCCCGACGACGATCGACTCAGGCGCGCCCGTTCGCGTCGCGGTCATCTCGCATGCGCTCTGGCAGCGCGCGTTCAACGCCGACCAGTCGCTCATCGGCCAGACGCTCCGTCTCAACAGCTACTCCTACACGCTCATCGGTGTCGCTCCACCAGGGTTCGGCGGTCCGCACCTCGGCGAGGAGACGGACGTCTGGGTTCCAGCCGCGCTTCAGCCCGAAGTGGATCCGCCGGCGGCGGCGGTGCGGCGCGCGCGCGGCCATTCGGCGATCTTCGACCTGCGCCGTTCGAGAGGATTGCTATGGTGGGCCGGCTGCCGGCTGGCGCGAGCATCGATCAGGTGGCGTCGCGCGCTGAAGTCGTGTCCAGCCGTCTGCAAAGCGTGTACCCGGACACCAATCTCAACCGGAGGTTCACGCTCGCCCCGCTCGATGAGGGCCGGGGCCTCCGCGTCCGGACCCGACCGGTGCTGCGGCTTCTTGCGGGCGTGGTGTTGATGGTCCTCCTGGTCGCGTGCGTCAATGTCGCGAGCCTGCAGCTCGCGCGCGCGGTCTCCCGCGAGAGGGAAGTCGCCGTGCGGATCGCCATCGGCGCCAGCCGTGCACGGCTCGTTCGTCAATGGCTCACCGAATCCGTGCTGCTCGGGATCCTGGGCTCGATCGGGGCGCTCTTCGTCGCTCGACGTCGGTACGCCGCTGCTTCACGCGTTCGTGATTCCGGAGACCGTTGACCTCTCCGTGAACGCGCGCGTCCTCGGATTTCACGCTGGCTCGCTGGTGTTGGAAGCGGGTTGCTCTTCGGGCTCGCCGCCAGTCTTTCAGACGCTGCGACGAAACACGATCGCGTCGCTTCGTGCAGACGGCGGGCGTGTTGTGACCGGCGCCCATGCGACAGCTCGAGCCGCTCAGGATTGATACGCGGTGCGTTCGTCATCCTTCAGGTCGCAGTCAGCCTCGTGCTCCTCGTGGGAGCCGGGCCTCTTCCTCCGCACGCTCGAGAACGCATACCCCGTGGACCTGGGTTACCAGGTCGATCAGACACTGGTCGCCACTCTCAATCTCGAGGCGCGCGGCTACTTTGAAGGGGGTTCCCGGGGCGCCGACGCCGGTTTGGCGGTGTACGAACAGATCCTTTCCCGCGTGGAGGCTCTTCCAGGCGTTGTCGCGGCTGGCGCCGCGCGCATGACAGTTCTCAGTGGCGCCGCGCGGTCAACCGCCGTCAGCACGGACGGCCGGCCCATCGAGACGGACAACAGCAACGCGCTGGGCGTTCGCGCCAACGTTGTCAGCCGGCGCTACTTCGACGCGATGAATGTTCCGATCCTTCATGGACGTCCCTTCAATACGTCCGACGGTCCCAACACGCCTCGGGTGACCATCGTGACGAAGTCCCTGGCGGACCGGCTCTGGCCAAACGAGGATCCGCTCGGCAAGACGTTGCGAGACGGAGATGACCGGCTGCAGGTCATTGTCGGTGTCGTCCCGGACATGGTCTACACGACGACTCTGGAGCGCGAGCGGCCGCCAACCTACTATTTGCCGCTGGCTCAGAACTATGAGTCGGCCGTCACGTTGCACGTGCGAGCCGTGAGCCACCCCATGTCGCTCGTGCCGGCGATTCGTGATGCCGTGCGGCAGGCCGACAGCCAGCTTGCCGTCGAGCGTCCCCAACGGCTCCGCGAGGTGCTGGATCGAACGCTCAGCAGCCAACGGATGATGGCGACACTCGTCGGCCTGTTCGGCGCCGTCGCGTTACTGCTTGCGGTCTGTGGTCTCTATGGCGTCATGGCGCAAGCCGCGACTCAACGGACGCCGGAGATCGGAATTCGCCTCGCCATCGGCGCCGAACCGGCATCGATTGTCGCCCTCCTCGTCAGAGAAGGACTTCGACTCCTCGGGGTCGGCCTGGTAATCGGTCTGGCGGGTGCGCTCCTCGGCACGCGGTACATCGACGCGCAGTTGTTTGGCGTGACGTCAACCGATCCGTTGTCGTTTGTCTTTGGATGTACCGTGCTGGCGATTGCGGGTCTCACCGCGGCCGTGGTTCCAGCTCTCCGCGCGATGCGCGTCGATCCGATCATCGCCCTCCGGCGAGCCTGACCTCAGTCGTCGCGCAAAGCGACGATCGGGTCGATGCGTATTGCGCGAAGGGCCGGCACCGTACACGCCAGCAGGGCCACTCCTGCCAATGCCAGCGCCGTCACCGCGAAGGTGAGCGGATCCGCGGCGGAGATGTCGAAGAGCAGGCTGGCGATGGCGCGGCTCGCAGCCCACGCGCCGACGAGGCCGAGCGCGATGCCGCTGGCGGCCCACGTCATGCCTCCCCGCAGCACTAACCCAATGACAGAGGTTCGCGCGGCGCCCATCGCCATTCGCACGCCAATTTCCTGCGTCCGCTGGCTGACGGAGTAGGAAATGACTCCGTAGATGCCCACGGCGGTGAGAAACAGCGCCGCCACGGCAAATGCCCCCGCCACGACCGTCGTCAGACGCGGTTGCGACGTGCTGTCGGCGATCCCTTCCTCCAGGCGACGCAGGTCTGGGACCGGCTGCGCGGGATCGATCTCGCGGATCGCCGCGCGAATCGCCGGCAGGATCGCCGGGAGCTGGGCGTCGGTGCGAACGACGAGTCCGAAGGGGTTCTGGGGAAATTGCGCCGACGAGAGGTACACCACCGCACCCGGATCGCGATCGAGACCTCCGCCGCGTGCCGTGCCCTCGGTTCCCCTCATGTCCTCGACGACGCCTACGACTTCATGGCTGCGGCCGTCGAACTCGAGAACCCGCCCGATCGCGTCGGCGTTGGCCCAGAGCCGTCGCGCGAGTCCCTCGCTGACGATCGCGACCAACGGCGAGCCCGGCTGATCCTCGGCGCCGAACTCACGTCCTCTCAGCAACCTCGCGCCGAGCGCTCGAAACACGCCGGCGCTCACGACCTGTTCACCCGCGGACGTCGGCGCACCGACGCCGCGTCGGCCGCCGCGGGGTCGCGCACCGTCATCCCGCGGCGAACCCCGACGGCGAACGGAGCACTCGTCATGAGACCAACGGCCTGGACAGACGGCAGCGTTTCCAGCGATCCGAGCAACGTTCGATGGAACGCGAGCATCGCGGCAGCGTCCGGATAGTTCGCCGGCGGAAGACTCACGCGTGCCGTGATCACGCCGCTCGGCTGAAATCCGAGCGGCACATGCTGCAGCCGCACCAGGCTCTGCAGCAGCAGTGCCGCCAGCACCACCAGCATCGTGGCCAAACCCGTTTGCGCGACGACGAGGCCGTGCCGCCACGCTCTCACGGGACGAACCGAGGAGCCTCGGCCGCCTTCGGTCAGCGCCGATCAGAAGATTCGGCGCGCGCGCCGCGCGTAGCGGGCGCCATCCCGAAGAACAGGCCGCATGCCATCGTGATGAACAGCCCGAAGCCGAGGACGGTCGTGTCGAGACCGATTTCATCGACGCGAGGAATCGTCGCCGGGACCAGCGGGCGTAATGCCTGCATCGACAGCATCGCCACCGTGAGTCCACAGGCGCCGCTGACAATCGCCAGAGACACGCTCTCAGTGAGCAGTTGTCGCGCGAGTCGGGCGGGCCGCGCGCCGAGCGCCAGGCGGAGCGCGAGCTCCCGTTGTCGGCTGGCGGCCGCGCGAGCAACAGATTCGCAACGTTCGCGCAGGCGATGAGGAGCACAAGGCCAACCGCGCCAAAGAGCACCAGGAGCGACACGCGAACGCGAGGATCGAACATCGAATCGCGCAACCGCTCGATCCGTACGTCCCAGTTTCGATTCGTGGCCGGAAATTCCTCCTCCAACCCGACAGCGAGGCGATGCATCTCGTCCCTGCCCTGGTCCATCGAGGTCCCGGAGCGAGCCGCCCGACAACGCGAAGCGTGTGATTGGCGCGGCTCTGGGCCGTATCCATCGTCATCGGAACGAAGATTTGCGAGGCGCCTGCCGATCCGATCTGTGTGCGTCCGACTTCTCGAAACGCCGTCGGCACGACGCCGACGACTCGGTGAGGGGTGCCGTTCAAGGCGATCGAACGGCCGACGACGGACGGATCCCGGCCAAACCCGCGTACCCAGAGTGACTCGGCGAGCACGGCCACCGGTGGCGCGCCGGGCTGCTCATCTTCCTCGCTCAGCGGTCGCCCGGCGAGCGGCGCGACGCCGAGCACCCTGAACAACGATGCGGTCACGGCGCTTCCGGCGATGCGCTCCGGATCACCATGCCCAGTGACGATGAAGTCCCTGCCGTTGAAGGCCGCCAGCGCATCGAAGCTCCGGGCCCGATCGACCCACGACAAATAGTTGAGCAGTGACACGCGGAAGAACGGCCCGCCGCCGGCGCGAGTGTTGTCCTCAAAGACCTCGACGAGATGGTCTGCGTCCGGATAGGGCAGGGGCCGCAGGAGGACACCGTGAACGACGCTGAAGACGGCGGTGTTCGCGCCGACGCCGAGCGCCAGCGTCAGGATGGCCGCCAGCGCAAGGATTGGCGTCCGTCGCCATGTGCGCCAGCCGTATCGGACGTCCTGCACGAGCGTTGCGGCCTGTTCTCGTGGCGCGGTGCGCAAGAGATCCGCTACGAGCGCCACCCAGACGCTGGACGCCCCTTCACCACGGACGCGGTCGCGATACAGGTCCGTCATTTCGTCGGCATAGTCGTCCGAGAAGTCGCGAGGATACAAGCGCAGCAACTGTCGATAGACGCGCTCGCCGATCGTGCCTTTGGCCACAAGCGTCCTCCCGCCGAACTACGCGCGGCCCGGTGCCAGTCCCACCGCTTTTGCCTGACGCAGCAGGATGAGGAGCCGCGTCGACTCTGTCTGCGCGACGGAGCGCCCGAATGCCGTCAACCGCTCCTGTCTGCCTGGCGATTGTTCCCGACGTCAGGGCAATGACGGCCAGGAGAATCACGGCCTTCATACCGATAGATTAGGCGGTCTGGGCTCACTCTCGAAGCGCCACGGTCGGATTGATCCCGCCGCTGACCACGCGGGAACGAGCGCCGCGAAGAGAGCCGTCGTGACGAGGACGCTCGTCGCAAACGCGAGTGTAAGCGGATCCGATCGCGTGACGCCGAAGAGCAGAGCCTCCGCGATGCTCGTCGCGCTGATCGCGGCCGGGACGCCCAGCGCGATCCCAATCGCCATGACCATGAGCACCTCGCGCAGCACCATGCCGATGACCTGGGTGCCCCGGGCGCCCAGCGCCATGCGGATGCCAATCTCCGACCGACGCCGCGACACGTCCTGCACGACCGTTCCATACAGGCCGACCACGGCGATCGTCAGCCGAGAACCGCCAACGCGACACACAGCTCGGCCAGCAGAATCTCGCGGTTCAGCGTGCTCTCGAGCAGGTTCTGCTGCGTGACCAGGCGAGCAACCGGCACGTTCGGGCTTGTCTCGTGCACGAGGGCTCGCACCGAATTGGACAGCGCCAGCGGATGCCGGCGGTCCGCATCACGAACACCGCCCGGGTGATGTCACCGAAGACGCCGGCGCTGAACGGGAAATACGCCGTCGGTTCGAGGTTGCCGGTGAGCCTGCCGACACGCGCGTTCGCGGCCACGCCGACGATTTGAAAACGCAGCGCGGAGACCGTCGACTCGCTGGGCAAGCGCAGGTATGTCCGACTGGTTCCTCGCCCTCGAAGTACATGCGCGTGTACGCTCGTCCACAACCGCCACTGGCGGCGCGCCCGGACGATCGTCGCGTTCGTCGATGCCTCTGCCTCTCACGACCCGCAGCTGCATCGACGAAAAGAATCCGGTCCCGACGTTGAGCACGACCGTGCCTCGCTGGACGTTGCGGCCGTCCGGTTCGACGGTCGTAAATCATCTGCCCCCCACCGATGAGCACATTGTCGGAGAACCCGACGCTCGTCACGCCGGGCAGCGCGGCCAATTGTTCGCCGAGCCTCCGCAAAAGCGCGATCGATTCGCCATCGTTGAACCGGCTTGCGCCGTGCGAAGCGAAAATGTGAGCAAGTGATCGGTGGCATACCCGAGATCAATCGCTTGATAGTTTCTCAGCGTGCGAACGAACAGCCCGGCGGACACCAGCATGACGAGCGTGATGGCGACCTGCGCGACGAGTAGAATGCGCCTCCCTTTGGCGTTGCGCCATCCATACGACGTCTGCGCGCGAGTCTCCCTGAGCGCCGGCATCGTGGTGCCGCCGGTGACCTGCAGCGCGGGCGCCAGGCCGAAGAGGAGTCCCGTCAGCACGGACAGGCCGATCGCCATGACGAGTACGTTCATATTCAGATCCGCGCGGACGGCGAATGGTGCGAGACCCTGAGTCGTGACGAGGGCCGTCACCCACTGCGAGGTCCAATCGCGACGCCGACGCCCATCGCACCGCCGACGAACGAGAGCGCGAGACTTTCGGTCAGCAGTTGACGGATGACACGCCGACGTCCGGCGCCGACGCTCAGGCGCACGGCGATCTCGCGCCTCCGGCCGTCGCGCGCGCAAGCAACAGGTTGGCAATGTTGGCGCACGAGAGCGCCAGAATCAGCGCGGCCAGTCCGATGAGCATGGCGAGTGGACGTCCGTACGCGCGCCTCAACCCGTCAATGCCGTCGTCTCCCTCCTTCACGTACAGCGACGGCGCGTGGTCCCAGAGACCCTTGGTCGTGAGATCAGCGGATGCCCGCTGAAATGGCGGTGCCAACTGGGCCTGGACACGAGCGAGGCTCACTCCGGGCTGACGCCTGGCCATGATCTCGAGCCAGAAGCGGCCTGGGTCGCCGTACTGCGCGGCTGTGCGCGCGTCGGGCTGCAACACCGTGTTCGCATGAAGGGGAAGGAACACATCGACCACGACGCCAGGATCGGTTCCAAAAAATTCAGACGACGTCACGCCGACAATCGTGAACGGCGTGGTGTTGATGACAGCCACCTGCCCTATGGCGTCGGCGGGATTGGTGAACCGGCGGCGCGCGAACGCGGCGCTCAAGACGGCGACGGCTGGCGCGCCGACACGATCGTCGCCGTCGTCGATGAACCGGCCTGCGAGAGGCGACACGCCGAGACCGCGGAAGTAGCCACCGCTCACGTACTCGCCCAGGGCCGGCTCGGCCTGGCCGTGTACCCTGATCGAGAGCGGCCCCGTGCCCTGGTAGGCAAAGACGCTCAAGAACAAATCGGTGTGTTTCTGGAAATCGAGAAATGCGGAATACGAGAACACGCCGGCCGTGAAGCCGACATCGGGGTCGTGTACAGGGTGGCATGCCCCGACGTGCCGTGCATCTCGTTCTGCGGCATGCGCCAGGTCATCCGCACGAGCGCGCCCGGATCCTCGACCGGCAGGGCACGCAGGAACATGACGTCGGCGAAGCTGAAGATTGCGGTATTCGCGCCGATGCCGAGCGCCAGCGACAGCACGGCGAGCGCGGTGAACGCTGGCGTTCGCCTCATCGTCCGCACGGCGTAACGAAGGTCCTGCAGACACTGCTCGACGGCGATCCACCCCCACGCGGCCTGCGCGTCCTCGCGAGCCAGCCCGACATTACCGAACTCGATCCGGGCGCTTCGCCGAGCGTTGGCCACGGATTCGCCCGCCAGTTCCCGCTCGTCGCGTTCGGCCTGGAGGTGGAAGCGAAGCTCCTCGTCGAGCTCCTCCCGCTTCCGCCGACGCGAGAACAGCCAGCCCAACTTTCTCAGGAGAGAACTCACCGGGCCTCCTGTGCGGCCGCCTTCAGAGCTCGAGTGGCGAGCTGGTGTCGGTCCGTCATTATGTAGACATGCTACGGTATGTTGCGTAGCGTGTCTACAGAGCGAAGCCAGATAGCGCGCAGTTCATCAATTTCAAATCTCAAATCATCAATGCCATCTAT
>CAVTYZ010000014.1:0-41318 GCA_963739035.1 uncultured Acidobacteriota bacterium
CGTTGGCGAGCGCGGGAAACGCGCGAACGGTTGCGGGCAGGATCTGGGCGCGGGCGATCGGCTTGAACGCGTCTGGCGACGCGGCCGCGAGGACGAGTTCGCCGCCCTCGCGCAGGATCAGGAGCCGCTCGCCAGCCAGCACGATGCTGCCGGCGAGGAATCGTTCCTCACTCCAGCGCACCTTACCCGTGTTGAACTCCACGGCGCGAAGCGAGGGACCAAACTCCTGGCGCCCGTGGAATCCGTACAAGATGCCGTCGCGATACACGCTCGTCGCGTAATGATTCGACAGCACCTCGTCGGACGTCCACACATCCGTCAGTGTCGGGCCGTTGACTCGAAGGACGCCGGCTCCCGGGCCGTACTCCGCGGACACGAAGACGCGGTCGCCGACGATGAGCGGCGTCGCAACGTTTACCGACGCGGCCTGGCGCGCGCGCCACGGACGCTGGAAGACGACGCGGCCGGTCGCCGGATCGAGACCGAGCAGCCGCGCCCGCGTCAGGAAGACGGCCACCCGTTGTCCGCCGATGGTCGCGGCGACCGGCGACGAGTAGCTCGCCCCATCGTCGGTCGCCGCCCAGAGCACCTTGCCGGTCTTTGCGTCGAAGGCGACGATGCCGGCACCTTTGCCGCCGACGTTCACGATGACCCGTCCGTCTTCGACGAGCGGCGACCCCGCCGCGCCGAAGAACCCTTTGGCGACGCCGAAGCGCCGCGCCGTGTCTTCGCTCCAGAGTCTCTTGCCGGTGTCGAGCGCGAGCGCCTGAAGCTGTCCCTCCGCGCCGAACGTGTAGACGACGTCATCGGCGACGACAGGCACCGCGCGAGGGCCTTCATCGAATCCAAAGTCGTCGCGGTACGTCGTCGGATAGGCGGAGGTCCATCGTGCCGTGCCCGTGCGTGCGTCGAGCGACTCGACGACCTCGCGTCCGGAGATGCGATGAAAGAGAATGACGTGCCCTTGAGGTCCGCCGCCCGCCCGTCACGACGGGGCCACTGAAACCCGCGCCCACGGCCTTGCGCCACAGCACCGGCGGGCCGCCCGCGGGCCACGTGTCCGTGAGCGCTGGCCCGCTGTACACACCGCTGCGGACCGGGCCCAGGTACTGCGGCCAGTCGGCGACCTGGCGTTCGACGCCGAGTACGAGCGTGATCAAGGTCGCAAAGAGGAAGGGGCGCATGACCATTCGACGTCCTGGCCGGACTGAAACACCCAGCCTCGATTAACGTATCTCAACGTGACGCACCGCGGGACTCGCATGCCAATCTTTGTTGTTGCCGTATGAGACTTGCCGACTGGGTGGTCCTCTGTGGCGCCCTCGGCTACGTGGTGCTGTACGGCCTCTGGCGGGGACGCGAAACCAACACCGTCAACAAGTACCTTCTCGCCGGCCGCACGATGCCGTGGCACGTCGTCGGGCTGTCGATCATGGCCACGCAGGCCAGCGCGATCACGTTCGTGTCGACGACGGGACAGTCGTACGTGGACGGCATGCGTTTCGTGCAGTTCTATTTCGGACTGCCGATCGCGATGTTCATCCTGGCGTACACGGCCGTGCCGATGTTTCACCGCGCGAAGGTCTACACGGCCTACGAATATCTCGAGAAGCGCTTCGACGCGAAGACGCGCGCGCTCGTGAGCGCGATCTTTCTGACGCAGCGAGGCCTCGCGCTCGGTATTGCGCTCTACGCGCCGGCGGTCGTGCTGACGGTCATCCTCGGATGGCCCGACTGGCTCACGACGATGGCCATGGGTGGGATCGCCGTCCTGTACGCGACGACCGGCGGGGCGAAGGCCATCGCGTGGAGCGACTTTCAGCAGATGCTGGTGATGACGGCCGGCCTGGCCGCTGCGTTTCTCTCCGCGGTCTGGCTGATGCCGAGCCACGTGTCGTTCACCGATGCCGTCAGCCTGGCGGACGTCGCGGGCCGTCTCAACGTGATCACGACGACGATGGACTGGAACGATCGGTACAACCTGTGGAGCGGGTTGATTGGCGGGACGTTCCTGGCACTGGCGTACTTCGGCACCGACCAGTCTCAGGTCCAGCGTTACCTGAGCGGGCGCTCCATCGAAGAGAGCCGGCGCGGCTTGTTCTTCAACGCCGCCGCGAAGATCCCGATGCAGTTGTTCATCCTGTTCATCGGGGCGATGGTCTTCGTGTTCTACATCTATGAGAAGCCGCCGATTCTGTTTCAGCCGGTCGATCGCGCCCGGCTCGTCGAGCCGGCCACGCGAGACGCCTTTGCACCCATTGAGCGTAACTACGACGAGGCGTTCTCCGAACGCCGGGTTGCGGCCGATCAGGTGCTCACGGCTCAACGGTCCGAGGATGCCGCGGGCCGCGAGCAGGGTGCAGAAGCGTACCGGCAGGCGCAGCTGCGCCTGGACGGCGCGCGCCGGGACGCCGCCGCGCTGGCTCGGCAGCAAGGCGGAAGTGGCGCCAGCGACACGAACTACATCTTTCTGACGTTCGTCACCGAGCACCTGCCGGCCGGGCTGGTCGGTCTTGTCCTCGCGGTGATTTTTGGCGCGACGATGTCGTCGATTTCCGGGGAGATGAGCGCGCTCGCGGGCGTGACGATGGTGGACATCTACAAACGCCACGTGCGGACGTCAGGCTCGGACCATCACTATCTGAACGCGTCGCGTCTGGCGACCGTGTTCTGGGGCGCGTATGCGGTGGTCAGCGCGCAGTATGTGAAAGGGCTGGGGTCGCTCGTCGAAGCGGTCAACGTACTGGGGTCGCTGTTCTATGGCGGCATGCTGGGCGTCTTCGTGCTCGCGTTCTTCTTTCCGCGTGTCGGGGCGCGCGGGGCGTTCATTGGCGTCCTCGCCGGCGAAGCCGTGATTTTCGCGTGCTGGCTTTTCACCGGCATCGCGTTCCTTTGGTATAACGTCATCGGCTGCATGGCGGTCATCCTGACCGGCGTCGTCGTCTCGAGTCTGGAGCCGAAGCGATGAGGCGGCGCGTCCTGTGGTCGGTCACGCTCTTGTGCGCGTGGTTCGCGACCGTTGACGGCGCGCAGGCTCCCGCGCCGGGTCCCGAGTACAAGAAGCTCGAAGCTCTGGTCGGAGTGTGGCGCCTGGAAGGGGCCGTGAAGGCGGTGCCGCAGGTGGGATCGACCGACGCGGGACACGTCTCCTATACCCACGTGAACCGCATGATCAACGGCGGGTTCTTCCTCGAGACTCGCCGCACCGGCACAGGGCCGCGCGGCCCGGTCAGCGAGCTCTTCGTGTACGGCTACGACCCCGCGTCGAAGACGTACCGACAGGATGGCTTCGGCAATCGCGGCATGATCCGGACGTTCACCGGCACGATCGACGGTCAGACCTGGAATTTCAAAGGCACGAACACGCCGCTCACCGGAGACACGACACAGGAGCGCTTCACGATCGTCTACGCGCCTGACATGTCGTCCGCCACGGTGCGGTCCGAGCATTCGAAGGACGGCGTCAACTGGTTCGAGCGGCTGACCGGAACCTACACGAGGGTGTCGTCAACCGTCCCGCCTGGCTAGGCGCCACGGCTTGCGATCAGCAGGCGATTCTGCGGAGTGATCTCGTGCGGCACCGTCTGCGTCCACACGCTCCAGCCCCGCGCGCGGAGCTTCATCGCGCGAGTCACGTCGACCGCCAAGCGGCCCGGCCATCCAGCCGATCAATCCACTGGTGTCAGCCGTGTCGAGATCGTGGCAGCAGGGCAGCACCGCAAGGCGCGCGCCGGCGGCGACGGCAGTTCGATCACGCGATCGGTGAGCGCGCCGCACGCGTGCACGGAGACCGACCACATCGTCTTCCCCAGAATCGCTGTTTCGAGCGCGCCGTGATGACGCGAGGACTCGGCCTTCGAGCCTGGGCCACTCCGAGACCATCGCCTGCGCGAGCGTCGACGCTGACGGCGGGAATGACCTCGTCCACGAGCAGCGCGCTCGGACGACGTGTCGTCGAGCAGCAACATGATGTGCGCCGAGCAGGCCATGGCCGGCGCAAAGATCCACAACGCGGCCGCCGCGGAACCGGCGGCGGACCCGTCGCGCGACTTCCCATGCTTCGAACAGCTCCTTGCGCGGCAGACATCCGGCGCCGCAGACGACGCGCGCGATGCGATGGAACAGCGTGTCGTCAGGGAACCGGCCGAGGTCGTGGGCCGTGAGCCGGGCTTTCGAGGACGGATCGAACACGTCGCGCGATCAGATCTCGCCGCGTCGGGCAAACGCCGCGATGTGCTCAGCCGCCCGGAAGGCGAGCGCCGAAATCGTCGCGGTCGGCTGTCCCCGCGACGAGGTGACCATGCTGCTGCCGTCGCAGATGAAGAGATTCCGGACGTCGTGCGTCCGGTGATACCGATCGATCACCGACCGAGCGCGGGTCGTTGCCCATGCGGCAGGTCCCGAGCAGGTGCACGGACTGCGTCTGCGGCTTGACCGGCTCCAGCCAGGCCTTGCGGGCGCCGGCCGCCTGCGCGATCTCGAGCGCGCGTGCGCTGAGAAACTCCGCGTTCTTCAAATCGTCCGGATGGTCCTGGTAGGTGACCCGCATGCAGGGCAGGCCCCAGGCGTCCTTCATCCCCTTCTCAATCGTGATGCGATTCGTTTCGAGCGGAAGAGACGTGCCGTGCGTGCCGAAGAACATCGATGCGCGTGAACTCGTCGGCGAGCGTCCGCGCGAAGCCCTCGCCCCACGTCGGGGCGTCGGCCGGAAGTCCCTGGAGCGCGTACATGATCGGATACTGGCCGAATCGCGCGTCGATGCCGCCGCCGCCGTAGAAGCCCCGCTCGGGATCCGTCTCGTAGAAGTCGAGCAGCATGCGCGTGTTCTGCACGCTCTTGAACTCGTTCAAGCGGATGCTCGAACTGCGGCGTGCACGCCGAAGTACGTGTTGAACATCAGATATTTGCCGACGACGCCGCTGGAGTTGGCGAGGCCCTGCGGGAAGCGCGACGACTCCGAGTTGAGGAGCAGTCGAGGCGTCTCGGCGCCGTTGGCGCAGAGCACCACGGCGTTCGCTCGCTGCAGCTGAAGGCGCTTCTCCGGCGTCGAAGTACGCGACGCCGGTCGCGCGTCCCGTCCGATCGGTCTCGATCCGCGCCACGTAGCTCTCAGGACGAATTTCGCAGCGGCCCGTCGCTTCCGCCAGCGGCAGCATCGTCGCCATCGACGTGGACTTCGCGCGGAACTCGCACATGAAGAACAGGCAGAAGCCGCAGTGCTGGCACGCCGGCCGGCCGTTGTAGGGGACGGAGTTGATCGCGAGCGGCGTGGGCTGCGGATGATAGCCGAGCGCAAGCGCGCCCTTGTCGAAGAGCACCCCGGACGATTTCACGGGAAGCGGCGGCATGGGATACGGCCGCGACCGTGGCGGATCGAACGGGCCCGGGCACGCCCGAGACGCCGAGCTCCCACTCGGCTTTCGAGTAGTACGGTTCGAGCTCCTCGTAGGTGATCGGCCAGTCGGCGAGCCCGGTGCCGGGCACGCCGCCGAGCGCGCTCGCCTCGTTGAAGTCGATCGGGCGAAGACGCCAGAAGTTGCCGGTGAAATGGGCGTTGCTGCCGCCGACCATGCGTCCGTAGATCAGCGCGAGGTTCGGTCGAGCCTTGTCGCTCGCCGGTGGCGCGGAACGTGTGCGGCTGCCGCTCCGGACTGTTGGTGTACTTGCCCAGCATGAACGTGCCGAACTCGTCGTGATCGAACTGGGCCTCGTTCAGCCGCGGACCTTGCTCGAGACGACCACGACGGAGTAGCCCGGCGGTCGACAGTTCCTTCGCCATGATCCCGCCGGCCGCGCCCGAACCGACGATCACGAAGTCAACGGTCTCGCTGGGCGAGTAGCGTGTGCCCGCGCCGGCCTGAGTCACGTCATGCCCCGCTTGTTCACGTCGGCGTCGTAGTAGCCGAACGGCGGCTGGTAGACGGGCTGATGGGTCAGTCCAAGCATGTGCCAGCCCAGATGGTCACGATTGCCGCCGTAGGCGGGAAGCGCGAACGTCCCGACAATCGTGTCGAGTCGAAGCATCTGAAAGAACGGCGTCTTCTCGATCGCGCGCAGGATCTCATCCTGCTGAGCGGTCTCGAGGGCCGCGAACGTGCGTCGTGCCTTTCACCAGCCGTGCGGCTCGGCGATCGAGGTCCTGGATCCCTTTCGCATATGCCGTTTTCTGTCGAGCGTTGAACGTCGCGAGAGAGCGGTCGATGAAGTAGACAGCCCCGGATTCATGCGCGCCGGGCCGGCCGTCAACCGATGGGATGATCCGCGACGCGGCCGCATCGAGCACGCGCGCCTGTGCCGGCGTCAGCGTCGTCAGTTCTCCAATCGCTCCGGCAGAGGACGGCGTGGCTGCGGTCTGACGGGCCGCCCACGCCAGGGCCTCGTCGATGCCCAACAGATCCGCCGTGGCCCACGCCGCGCCCGCCGCGGCCGCCGCCCGAAGAAATGCGCGCCGGGCCAGAAGATCATTCATCCGAAGCGGATTCTAGCCCGGGGCGTGGCCTCCGATGCGACAATCGTGGAGAGCGAGGGCGTGATGTCCAAGCTGAAGGGTCTTTACGTCGTGTATGCGGCCCTCGCGGTCGCTGTGCTGGCGGTGACTGCCAAAGGCCTTCCGCGGCAGGGAGAGCAGGCGCGGGCCGTACCTCCGCCGGTCGTTGACGAGCCCGCGGGCGGGCGCGCATCAGACGTCGCGGTCGTCGCGGGCGGTTGCTTCTGGGGCGTTCAGGCCGTGTATCAGCACACGAAGGGCGTGACCAACGCCGTTTCCGGATACGCCGGCGGTGAACAGCGGACGGCCCAGTACGAAATGGTCGGCACGGGACGCACCGGACACGCCGAGGCCGTCCAGATCACTTTCGATCCGCGGGTGGTTTCGTACGGTCAGTTGCTTCAGATTTTCTTCTCGGTTGCGCACGATCCGACCGAGTTGAACCGGCAGGGCCCGGACGTCGGGCCGCAGTACCGCTCGACGATCTTTCCGATGAACGACGAACAGGCCAGGGTGGCCAGGGCGTTCATCGCCCAACTGAACGGCGCGCGGATCTTCGACCGGACGATTGCCACGACGATCGAGCCCGGCCGGGCCTTCTATCCCGCCGAGGACTACCATCAGGACTTTCTCGTCCGCAATCCGACGTATCCCTACATCGTGATTAACGACTTGCCCAAGCTGGACGATCTCAAGCGGATGTTCCCCGAACGCTATCGTCCGACTCCTGTGCTGGTCGCGGCGGCGAGATAGACGCGCGCGCGCCTACCGTCGCCGCTTTCCTCCGCGCCGGATGGGCCGGGCCGGTGGGGCGGCCCCGCGGGCAATCATGACCTCCGTCGATTTGATCACCGCGAGCGCTTCGTCTCCGCGTTTGAGGCGAAGCGCCTGCACAGCGTCGGCGGTGATGACCGCCGTCAAGAGCTGATCCCCGACACGAAGCCGAACCTGGGCGAGAAGACCGTCCACGCGGACTTCTTCGACGATGCCGCGGAGACGATTCCGCGCGCTCAGACCCGCGAGCGTGTCGTCCGGCCGGTCCGGCGGACCTTCGAGGGGCGCCCGGGCGGACGGCCCGGGAGGCCGGAGGCGCGAGCAGCCGATCGATTTCAACGTCGGAGATGCGGTGATGACCGCCACTGGTCAGGGTCGTTCGGACCTGGCCAAGATGGACCCATCGTTTCAGCGTGGAGTACGAGACGCCCAGCCGATTGGCGGCCGCGCGAACGGTGACGAGCGCCATCGGGCCAATAATCGCACCAAATCGGCGCGACAAGTCGTCGCAAACGTGCTCGAGTGTCGCTGAACGCCGTGAACCTCGAACCTCAGTTCTCTGAGGGCGCCATATCCAGCGCCATGATGACGCGCCGGTCGCGCACGTAGAGACGGCTGCCGGCGAGCGTCGGCGGCGTCCACGCGACCGAGGAGAGCAGTGGCCATTTCGCGAGCGCCTGGAATCGTTCGGCGTGGCCACGCCAATACCGAGATTGCCGTCTTCGTCGAGGATGATCAGCCGGCCGTCGGCGGCCAGGAGTTGCGCCTTGACGAAGTCGCGCGCCTGCCACGCGATGCGCCCGGTCTCGAGCTCGACCGCGCTCAGGATGCCGACGCTCTGTCCGCTCGACACGTAGACGAACCCTTCGTCGCGAATCGCGCTGCCGAAGTGCACCTGGACGCGCGGGTTGTGCCAGAGCTCCTGGACCGTCGTTTGATTGCCGGCGAGCGAGTGAGCCTGAGGCCGCGAGCGCCGCCGCTGTACGCCGTCGAGATGAAGAGCAGGTTGCCCGGGCGCCCAGACGGGCGTGCTGATCGCGAGGCCGTTCTCAGTCGGGTGGGCGTGGCGCCAGAGCAGTCGCCCGTCTCCGGGTCGATGCCGACGACCTCATTGGCGAGGAGAATCGCCACTTGCGGCTGTCCGTCCACGTCGATGAGGAGCGGAGACGAGTGCGCGCTCTGGAGGCTCTGCCCGCGCCAGATTGGCGTGCCGTCCGTCTGACGGACCCGCAGCACGGCGCTGCCGCTGCCGCCGGCCAGCACGATCAGCGAGTCCTTGTACGGCAACGCGTGCGACGAGTAGCCGAAGTCCAGACGGTTGCCGCCGAACTGCTTGTACAGGTCGAGCGACCACACCGACTGTCCGGTGTTCTTGTCGATCGAGTGGATCTGGCCGATGCCGCTCGCCGTCACGACGCGATCGCCGACGACCTGCGGCATCGCGTACGGACCGGGACCGACATCGGACGCGAACGCGTTCGTGAACGGCGCCGGGTAGCTGAATTCCCAGATCGTCTTGCCAGTCCCTGCGTCGAGCGCGACGAACACGTCCGAGGAGCCTCGGCGAAACCCGGTGTACAGCCGGTCGCGTTCGACGGCAATGGCCGAGTAGCCGTCGCCGAGCGGCCGCTCCCACAGCCGCCTCGGCGGATTCGAGATCCACTTTCTCCGGGGCGCCCGCAAAGAGTCCGGGCGCGCGGGCGATGAAGTTTCGATCCGGTCCGCCCCACGACCTTCCAGTCGGCGTCTGCGCTGTGGCAGCCGAGCGCCCACGATCAGAAGCGCGGCCAGCGCGATGGCCGGGGATCGCATGTCCACCACCGTGAGACACATTGATGTCGAATGTCAACAACAAACGATTGTGTCGGACGACCTGCTATCCTTGCGGGCGCTTCGGCGGGGGAGGGACTCGAGATGCGCGTGGCCGCAGGCGTGGATTTGGGAGGCACGACCATCAACTACACGTTTGTTGATGAGAAGCGCCGCTTTCTCATTGACGAGTCTCTTCGAGCATCCCGCGAGATCGAAGGAGGGCCCGGCCGTCTGCCTTCAGCAAATCGCGGACGGTCTGGAGCTCGCGGCCACGCGAGCCGGCGTCGACGCTGGCTGACGTGGGCATGGTGGGTCTCGACACGCCCGGACCGGCCTCGTCTGACGGCGTGCTCAGCACCCGGGGCTCGACTAATTTCGTTCACGCCAATTGGGCGGGATTCGACATCCGTCACGGCCTCGAAGAGAAGCTCGGACGTCGCGTCGTGTATCTCAACGACGGCAACGCGGCGGCGCTCTGGGGCCACGTCGCGATCTTCGGTCCGGCCAGCGACGCGACGTCCATTTCCGCGATCATCGGGACCGGACTTGGCGGCGGCGTCATCACGTCGGGCAACTCCGTCGTCCGCGGTCGCAGAGGGTTCGGTGGCGAGCTTGGGCACGTGCTCGTTGCCTATCAGTTAATCGCCGGCATCGAGGGTCTGCGTCCGGAGTGCAATTGTCTCCGCACGGGTGACCTCGAATCGCTGTGCTCGCTGACGGCGATCGAGCGCACGCTCCTTCCGTACTTTCTGGCGCGGGATCCGAACCACGAGCTCAACCGGAGCGGGACGCCTCACGAAGCGGCCAAACGGGTCCGTGGACTCGCCGAACGCGGCGACGAGCTGTGTCGCCGCGTCTTCCAGGTTCAGGCCCACGCGCTCGGGTTGTTCTTCGACGAGATGGTCAACGTCTTCGATCCCGACGCGTTCATCGTCGGCGGCGGCGCCATCGAAACCGGGGAAGAGTTTCAGCGATGGTTTCTCGACGAGATTCGGGCAGGCATGCCCACTCAGCGCAGTGAGCAGGCGGCGATTCCGATCCACATCATGCCGAATGGTGATTGCGCGGGCGCACGCGGCGCGGCGATCGAGGCGCTGGCCCGGCTGCGGACGGCGGGCTGATACACTCTCGCCGACGACAATGATTCGCGCTCGCAGCTTGTTGGCATGGACCGCAGCGGCAGCACTGGTGGGTCTGGCGAGCGCCTTTGGTGGGCAGATGTCACCGGGTTCCGCTCACACGCTCATTCCGGCGCCGGTGTCCGTCGAGACGCCCGGCGGCGGTGACTTCGTCGTCTCGGCGGATACGGTGATTGGCGTCACACCAGGCGACGAGCATGCTGCCTGGGTCGGCCGGTATCTCTCGGATTTCATCGGTCTGGCTGCGGGTGCGGCGCCGCCGCGCGTTGACGCGGCGGCCGCGCCGGCCGCGGGGATGATTCATCTCGGCATCGGCCTCGTCGAGGGCGGCGGCGACGAGGGCTATCAGCTCACCGTGACTGCCGATCGTGTCGTCGTGACGGCGAATCACGCCGCCGGGCTTTTTTACGGCGTGCAGACCCTGAGACAACTGCTGCCGGCATTCGTCGGGTTCGAGGGATATCGAGCGGACAAGGCCCGGGCTGTCCGCGTGGCCGCCGTGCGAATCGTCGATCGCCCGCGTTTCGCATGGCGCGGCGCGATGCTGGATGTTGCGCGCCATTTCTTCTCCGTCGACGAGATCAAGCGCTACATCGACCTCATCTCGGCCTACAAGCTCAACCGGCTGCACCTGCACCTGGCCGACGATCAGGGCTGGCGGATCGAGATCAAGTCCTGGCCAAACCTGACCGCGATCGCGGGCGCAACCGAAGTCGGCGGCGGGCCCGGTGGGTTCTACACGCAGGCGCAGTATGCCGACATCGTGTCGTATGCGCGGGATCGCTTCATCACGATCGTGCCCGAGATCGACGTGCCGGGCCACACGAACGCGGCGCTCGCCGCGTACGCGGAGCTGAACTGCAACGGCGTGGCGAGACCGCTCTACACGGGCATCGAGGTCGGGTTCAGCAACCTCTGTGTCGACAAGGACATCACCTACAAATTCATCGACGATGTCGTCCGCGAGATCGCGGGCATGACGCCGGGTCCGTACTTCCATATCGGCGGCGACGAAGTGAAGACACTCACCGAGAATCAGTACCGGACGTTCATCGAGCGCGTGCAGGGCATCGTGCAATCGCACGGCAAGCAGATGATCGGGTGGGATGAGATCGCGCCGATCGATCTATTGCCGACGACGCTCGTGCAGCACTGGCGGCCGGACGGGTCGCCGGCGGCAGCGGTCGCCAAGGGCGCGAAGGTGATCATGTCGGTGGCGAACCGCGCGTACCTGGACATGAAGTACGACGCGAACACCCCGCTCGGCCTGAACTGGGCCGGCTTCATCGACGTGCGAACCGCCTACGATTGGGACCCGGCGACGGTCGTACCGGGAATATCTGAAGCGTCCATCCTGGGTGTGGAAGCGCCGATCTGGACCGAGACGCTCGCGAACATGCGCGACGTCGAGTTCATGGCGTTCCCGCGCCTGCCGGGAGTGGCCGAGGTCGCGTGGTCGCCCGCGGCCCGCGACTGGGAACAATTTCGCCGGCGCCTGGCGGCACAGGCGCCGCACTGGACGGCACTCGGCGTGAACTTCTACCGCTCGCCCTCGGTCGCCTGGCCGCAGTAGTCGAACGCTCGACCTCGTCGGACTCTTCGAACTCCTTCGAACCCTTCGAACTCTTCGAACCTCCTCGAACCCTTCGTCAGTTTCTGCGGCAGTGCGTACGCGATGATGCCGGTCGGCCCGCTGGCCGCCGGCGGCGCTGCACCGCCACGGCCACCGCCGCCGGCTTCGGCCGTGACGAGCAGATGCTGCCGGCCACCCAACTCGTACATCGAGGGTGAAGCCATCGTCGTGCCACCAAGCTGGATCGCCGAGATCTCCTTGCCCGTCTCGCTGTCGAGCACGTGAACCTTGCGATCGGCAGCGGTGACGAAGAGCAGGCCCGAACCGGTGGCGACGATGCCGCCCTTTGTCGTGGCGGCGGCTCCGGTGCCCGTGATGCCCTGGCCGACGAGACGCAAGTCATCGCCGAGCCCGATCTGCCATTTGATCGTGCCCTGGTTCAAGTCGTAGGCGGTGAGCGTGGTGTACGGCGGCTTGATGATCGTGGGGAACAGACCGAAGCCATCGGTCAGCGGCCGTTCCGCCGTCGAGACCGCTCCCGACGCGCCGCCGCGGCCGGCACGGGATTCACCGGGCTTCAGGAGCCGGATGATCGTCGGCACGTTGAAGCCGATCACGTAGACGCTGCCGTTCGACGGGTTCGCCGCCGTGCTGCCCCAGTTGGACCCGCCCTGGTTGCCGGGCATGTGAATCACGTCCTCGAAACCAATCGGCGTGAACGGCCCTTCGTTGCGCGCTTTGAGGATCCGCTCTCGAAACCGCTCACGCTCCTCCGGCGTCAGGATGTGCGGGTTCAGATCGTCAGCGGTGAACGACTGCCGCGAAAACGGCGGCGGGTTCGTCGGGAACGGCTGCGTCGGCCACACCGCCTCGCCCGGGACGTGTGTCGTCGTCGGCACCGGCCGTTCTTCGATCGGCCAGATCGGCGCCCCGGTCGCGCGATCGAACACGTAGAGATAACCGGTCTTGCTCGCCATGGCGACGACGTCGACGGTCCGGCCGTTCTGGCGGATCGTCGTCAACTGCGGCGCCGAGTTGTTGTCGAGATCCCAGATGTCGTGATGCACCGTCTGGAAGTGCCACAGCCGTTTGCCCGTGCGCGCGTCGAGCGCGATGAGGCAGTCGCCGAAGAGATTGGCGCCGTGGCGGTTGCCGCCGTAGAAGTTGTATTTCGGGCTGCCCGTCGGCACGTACACGATGCCACGCACGGGATCGATCGACTGTTCGCCCCAGTTGTTCGCGCCGCCGACCGTCTTCCATGCGTCGGGCGGCCACGTCTCGTAGCCGAATTCGCCCGGCCGCGGAACGGTGTGAAACGTCCACGCCAGCGCGCCCGTGCGTACGTTGAAGGCGCGGATGTCGCCGGGCGCGGATTCGTACTCCTGGTTGGTCGCCGATCCCATGATGATCAGATCCTCGAACACCCTGCCGGGCGTTCGAGAATCGGCGTTGATCACGGCCGGGTCCCGATCGAGTCCAACGCGCAAGTCGACGCGGCCGTCGACGCCGAAGGTCGGCACGGGCCGGCCGGTTCGTGCGTCGAGCGCGTGCAGGAAGTTGTCGTGCGAATAGAGAAGGCGGCGTTCCGAGCCATCGGCGCTTTCCCAGTAGTTCGCGCCGCGGACGTTGAAGCCGGGAATCGGCTCACCGCGCCAGAGCTCGTTCCCGCTGGCGGCGTCCAATCCGACGAAGGCGTCGCCCGCGGCGAGGCCGTAGACCGTACCGCGGACGACGATCGGATTGAAGTCCGTCTGGCCGGCGGGATAGGTCCACGCGACTTGGAGCTGTCCGACGTTCGACGCGGTGATCTGGGTGGCGGCCACGAATCGCGAGCTGTCTGGTCCGCCGGCGTAGTCTCGCCACTCGCGGGGCGACTGGCCCTGGAGCGCGGGGCGTGTCGTGGCGCTCGCGACGAGCAGTGCAAGGAATGCAGCATGGCGAACGCGAGACGACAGGACGGAGTGGATCGGGCGCATTGGACAGACCTCCCGGGACGACGTGGCAAGAGCTTATGTCAGGTAGGGGAGGTAGGGGGACGGAGCCCTTTTCCACAGATCGGGTTCAAAAGGGGACAGAGCTCGGCGTGAGCCGGCCGGAGCTAGAATGCCTCCGATCGTCATTCATTTCCTGAGGAGGCCTGCCATGTATCGATGGATGTGCGTGCTCGGCCTTGGAGTTGCGCTCTCGGGCGCGTGTGGAACGACCGTCAACGTGGAACAGGAACGAACTGCGCTGCTCGATCGGGATCGTCAGTGGGCGGAAACGCCGAAGGACATTGACAAGTTCATGTCCTACTTCGCGGCCGACGCCTCTTTCTACCCGCAGGGCGCACCGATGGTCACGGGCACTGAGGCCATTCGGGCGACGTTCACCGCGATGTCAGCCATGCCTGGATTCTCGGTGACGTGGAAAGCGACCAAAGCTGACGTCAGTAGTTCGGGCGATGTCGGCGTTACTACCGGCACCTACCAGGCGAACACGAGTGCGGGAAGCGAGACGGGCAAGTTCGTGACCGTCTGGAAGAAGCAGGGCGGCAATTGGATGGTCGCTGAGGACATGTTCAATGCCGACGGGCTACCGACATCGAAGCACGCTATGGTGGCACCCGACACGCTCAAGTGGGGCGACGCACCCCCAAGTCTGCCGCGCGGCGCGAAGGTTCGTCGTCGTCTCAGGCGATCCCTCGCAACCTGGTCCGTTCGTGATCCGCGCGCAGATGCCCGGCGGGTATCGAATTGCGCCGCACTGGCATCCGGGAGTGGAGAACGTGACCGTGCTGGCGGGGACCGTGGCGATCGGGATGGGCGAGAAATGGGATGATGCCGCGCTGAAAAACCTGGCGGTCGGAGGGTACGCCAGCCTGCCGGCAGAGATGCGTCACTTCTTCACGGCGCGAAGTGCCGCCACGATCCAGGTGCACGGCGACGGTCCGTTCGCCGTCAACTACGTGAACCCTGCCGACGATCCGCAGAAGAAGTAGTAGGGGACAGAGCCCTTTTCCACAGATCGGGCCCAAAGGGGACAGAGTTCGGCGTCGGACACGTCGAGCTCTGTCCCCTTTGCATGGATCTGTGGAAAAGGGCTCTGTCCCCCTATTTCAACAGGTTCCGCAGATAGAAGTGTTCGTTGCCTTCGGTCCACGGTTTGGCGGCGAGATCGATGTCGCCGTCGCCGTCGACGTCGGCTGCCTCGACCTCGTGGACCGGCCATTTGCCGATGCACGTGTTCGCGCCAGCGGTCGGCGGTAGGGCGGCCGCGCGCGCCGGCAAGGTTTTCCCAAAGGAAACTCGTCTGCGTTCCCTTCGCGACAAGGGCCCGCCGCCGGCAAATACATCGAGATCGCCGTCGAGGTCGAAGTCCGCGACCGCAAGGGCGTGGAAGTCCTGTCGTCCGCCCTTGTCCTTGAGCAGGTGACGCGTCCAGTTCCCCCTGCCGTCGTTCTCGAACCACGCCACGCGTCCGTCTGGATTGTCGGCCTCGGACTGCACAACGTCCGCGTCGCCATCGCCATCGAGATCGCCGGTCCAGGTTCTCACGGCGACACCGTACTGATGGCGTTCGCCCAGATCGATATTGCGATGGGGCCGCCAGGTCAGCCCGGCGCCGTCCGCGTTCTCGTACCAGGCCTGCGCCGGTCACGATGTCCCGATCGCCGTCGCCGTCGATATCGGCGACGGCGCGCGGCGACACGCCACCGTGAACTTCGTGGTCGTTGGGCGAGGCGATGAGGTGAGAGCGCCCAGGGTTGTCGCGGATCGTCGGGAATCGAGGTACCAGATCAGGCCGGCCTTCTCCCAGTTCGCGACGCGCGTCCAGGCGTCCGTCGCCGTTGATGTCGGCAAACTCAGTGTCGTGCGAATAGGTTGTGCCGACGGAATGCGCCGTGAACGGCCGTTCACGCGGTGCGCCTGGAGTTGAGGAGCAGCACACTCCCCGACAGAAAGTCGATCCAGCCGTCGCGGTTGACATCGAGCGCCGCGCCACCGACATCCGTGTTGCCCTTGCCGAGCACGTGGCGTATCCATCGATCGGGTGTTTGGTGCTCCCACCACCAGATGTCCGCGCCCGTCCGGTCTGCCTGCCCGGCAATCCAATCCAGATCGCCGTCGCGGTCGACGTCAGCGAGCGCCGTCTGACCGATCTGACTGCCGATGTTGTCGATGCGGTGGTAGGAGAATGTCGGGAAACCGCGTCTGGCGCTCGCTTCCGGTGCCGCTGAAGACGGCCAGAAGTGCAAGGCAGGCCCACGTCCTTGTCGGCATGCGCGGATGTTAGCTGGGGACGGAGCCCTTTTCCACAGCTCTGTCCCCATTTGGCGCGGATTCTGTGGAAAACGGCTCTGTCCCCGAACGCCTTCAATCTGTGGAAATCGGCTCTGTCCCCGCACCGAATTCGTCGCGGGGGAACAGATCGCGGTTCAAGTCGCGTTCGAGTGGCCGGGGCGAATCAGGCGTCGAATCGCAGCGGGCCCGTGGACAGAGTACTTGTCGCAAGCGCCGCAGAGATGTTGACCTCGCCCGGCCGCGTAGTGCTCGCGCGCAAACGGTTCGTTCAACCGCGCCTGGATCGCCGCGCGATCGAACGCAATTGGTGACAGAGCTGCCCACGGCGACGTCTTCGAACACAGCACGAACGGAAAGACCGCCACGAACGACGAGAGACGCGCGCGTCGGGGCCCACGTGACGGCCAGGCCGCCGGGCGCGAGCCTGTCGCGGACGAGCTCGAAGTACTCGACCGAGTACAGGTTTCCGCTGTAGGCGCTCGTCGGCCGAAGCGCGTCGGCCTCGATGATGTCGTAGCGCTCGTTCGTCCGTCGGAGAAATGTCCGTCCATCGGTGAAATGATGGTGCATCCGCTCGTCGGTGAGCAGCCGGCCGATGGTCGGAAAGCGGGCCGGCTGCGGAAATCGTTCGAGCACGATCAGTTCGGGCTGGACAATCTCGATGCTGTCGATCGCGACGAGTCTCGACCGGCCGGCGGCGCCGAACACCGTTTCTCCGGCGCCGAGACCGATGATCGCGATACGCCGCGGCGCCGGATGAATGAAACGACGGCAGCGCGCCGAGCGCGGTGTGCGATCCGCCATACGGCAGCCAGCCCATCCCGATGCCGTTGGCGTGAATGACGATTTGCGTCCCGTTCCGCCGCGGCTTCATCAGCGCGATACCTGAGCGGTCTTCCGCTTGCGTCACGACCACCGGTTCCGCGCCGTGGAGTTTCGCCCAGAAGATTGCCTGCGGGAATCGCCGCGAAGATCGCCGCGGGCGAGCGACCGCGACAGCTGCCGGCCTCGCCAGGCGCGATCGGGCGCCCATGAGTCAACGCGAGCAGCGCGACGAACGGTGCGCTCAGGAGGACGAGCAGCCGCAGCGTGCCCGGCGATCCGAGCCACTCGAGCAGTCCAAGGCCCGTCACGAGGGCGCCGAGCATCGATCCGACGATGTTGGCGGTCTGCAGCCAGCCCACGCGGCGGCCGAGCCCCTCGATATCGCGCTGCACGGCACGCTGCAGGCATCCAAAGCTGAGACCCATCATCACCGTCGGCGGCAGGATCAACGCCGCGGGAACGACGAGGTGGACGATCAAGTAGAGCGGGCTGGCCAGGTTCAGCCGGACCAGCGGCTCGTACTGACCGTAGTACTGCCAGAGCGGGTTCAAGACCTCGACACGATTCACGAGGCGGATGAACACCGTGACGATCAGGGCCGCCGAAATTGGGATCGCGGCCTGGAGCAGCAGAAACGACGGAACCGGCGGCCATCCTCGGCCATCGCGGGTTGGCCGCGAGCGAACCGAGCCCGACGCCACCGAGGAAAATCGTCAGCAGGTGTCCGAACGTGTAGGCGTTCGACTTCAGCGCCACGCCAAGCATTCGGAACCACACGATCTCGAGCGAGAGCGCAACGAATCCGGACAGCGCGTAGATCGCGAGCCACGCGACCCACGGCAGGGTCTGCCGGTCGTGTTCACCGCGGGTTGGATGGAATCGCGAACGGCCCCCGAAGGCGCCGGACCGATCGTCGCGGGCAGCGCTCGTGAGTGACGGCAAAGCATCAGCGCCGCGAGTGCGCAGCGTCACGCTGATCGCGGCGCCGATCATCAGGCTCGTCGGGAAACTGAATCGAGGGAAGAGCACGGCCATGCTGATCGCCGAGCCGGCCGCGGCGCCCAGCGTGTTCGCGCCGTACAGCACCGGTACCCAGCGCGCGGGCTCGTGCGCATCGGTCGTGACGACCTTCGAGGCGAGCGGCAGCGACACGCCCATCCAGAACGTCGGCCACAGCGTGACGAGGAAGATGAGCGCGGCGAGCGCCGCCGGCGACCAGTTCAACGCGCCGAGCCGCACGTACAGCCCGTCGTAGTAGATCCACGGGCTCGCGATCGCGAAGATCGCGACGGCGATCTCGCAGCCGGCAAACGCCAGCAGCCGCTGACGTCCATTCAGCCGATCGGCCACATGGCCGCCGGCCAGGTGGCCGAATCCAAGGCCGCCCATGAACGCGGCGACGACGATCGTGACCGAGAACACGTCCGCGCCGCCGAACAGCGTCAGCATCCGCTGCCAGATCGTCTGGTAGATGAGCGCGGCGACGCCGCTCGCCACGAACACGAAGACGAAGATGACGCGAGCGCCCGGCACGGGACCGACGACCGCGATTCTATGCCGAACGCGAGGGCATGCAGTACTGTGTTCGCCCGTGACAGGACGTTCCGCAGTCGTGCTTGGTGCCGGGCTCCAGGGCGTCTCGGTCGCGTTGGCGCTCGAGGCCGGTACACGGTGACGGTCATTGACGAGGCCGACACGTGTCTGCAGCGTCGTCTGGCGAAGCGCCTGGACTGCGCTTGGGTTGCCACGGGGAAGGCCGTGGCTCGACGCGATCCGCTGCGTTCGGTCCC
Source organism: uncultured Acidobacteriota bacterium (assembly GCA_963739035.1). Taxonomy (GTDB): domain Bacteria; phylum Acidobacteriota; class Vicinamibacteria; order Vicinamibacterales; family SCN-69-37; genus CAVTYZ01. The sequence continues at coordinate 18,684 of CAVTYZ010000014.1, forward strand.
ATTCGATCGGCGCGCGTATTCGTGGCGCCGATATGTGACTTCGACCGCACCGATACGCCGCGGCGCTTGTTCACGCCGCCCGAGTTCACGTCCCGCTTGTGATACTTTCGACCGGCTCGAGCGTACGGCGGTTGAACGCAGGGTCCGCGTCGGCAATCGAGAACTCGACGTCGCGAACGGCCCGCCTTCGCTGATCTCGCACTTCGTGCGAAGCTACGGCGCGTCCGCCGTAGCCTTGGCGGAGGCGGAAGTGGGGCTTTGGGGCCCCGCGAGTGAGCGCGCAGGGGGTCCGCGGGGGCGAAGCCCCCCGGAAGGATCTGGAGCACGCATGGCAGGAGAGAAGTTTTTCGGGCTCGGCGGCAAGGTGGCGCTGGTCACGGGCGGGTACGGCGGGATCGGCGCCGCCGTGTGTGAGGGCCTCGCGTCGATGGGCGCGAAGGTCGCCATCGCCGGCCACAACGCCGAGAAGGCCAACGCGCTCGCCGACGAGCTGAAGGGACAGGGCCACGACGCGTTCGCCGTCGGCTTCAACGCGTTGTCGGTCACGACACGCGGCGGATGGTGGACGAGGTCGCGAAGCACTTCGGCCGCCTCGACATCCTCGTCAACACCGTCGGCGGTCAGCGCGAGGAGAAGGCCGACGAGGTCACCGAGGAGAACTTCGATCACGTCATCGATCTGAACCTGAAGAGCGTGATGTTCCAGGCGCAGGCGGCGGCCAAGCACATGATCGCGGCCGGCGGCGGCAAGCAGGTGCACTTCGGATCGGTGCGGAGCCAGCTCGCGCTGCGCGGCCGCGGTTTTGCCGCGTACTGCGCGGCGAAGGGCGGCCTGTCGATCCTGTGCCGGCAGCTGGCGGCCGAGTGGGCGCCGCACCAGGTCAACGTGAACGTGCTGGCGCCGACGTTCATCCGCACCGAGCAGGTCGCCAAGTGGCTCGCGGATCCCGATTTCTACAAGAATCTCGTGGCCCGCATTCCCATCGGACGCATCGGCGAGACGGAAGACGTCGTCGGCGCGGTCCTGTATTTCGTATCGCCCGCGTCGGACTTCGTGACGGGTCAGACGCTGTATCTCGACGGCGGCATCACGACGACGCAGTAGGTAGCTCGGGTACGATGGGCTCGACCTGGTCACGACCAGTCCGAGGGACTGATCCTGCGCTCGCAGTGGACTGAGTTTCGAAGGGACTGCTGAGAGGTAGTAAATGGCTCGACGACTGATTGATCTGAGCATGCGGGTGCACAACGACATGGTGGCGTTCCCGCGAGTGGTGCGTCCCGTCGCTGGCGATGTACGAGAGCTGGACGGAGTTCGCCGAGCGAATCGGCGCGGCCAAGCACGGCGTGGACTGGCTGACGGCCAGCTACCTCATCGTGCTCGGCGACCACATCGGCACGCACATCGACTCGCTGCGTCACCTGCGCGACGACGCGCCGGGCCCGGAGGGCATTCCGCTCGAGTACTGCTATGGCGACGGCGTGTGCCTCGACTTCCGGCATCTGCCGAAGGGCGCCGGCATCACGGTGAACGACGTCAAGGCGGCGCTCGACAAGATCCGCTACACGATCAAGCCGCTCGACATCGTGCTGATTCACACCGGCGCCGGGGCGATTCAGGAGACCCAGGCGTACCTGACCGACCACGTGGGCATGACCGGCGAGGCGACGCACTGGCTGCTCGACCAGGGCGTGAAGGTGGCCGGCATCGACGCCGTGACGTTCGACCCGCCCGTCTGGGCGATGTTCGAGCGCAAGAAGTTCTGGGAGGCGCACCGCGTGATGATCGAGCGCGAGTACTACCACCTCGAGAACATGACGAACTTCGAGCAGCTTGCCGCCGCACGGCTTCAAGCTGAGCGTCTTCCCGGTCAAGTGGGTGAACACGACGGCCGCCCCGGTCCGCGCCGTCGCGATCATCGAGGACTAGCGGAAAAGTGGCTCGGGTGATTTTTCACCGGGCGTCCGGAAAAGTCACCCGGCCACTTTTCGGCCGCGATATACTGACCCGTACATTTCAGGAAATCCATGGCTCAGTCACTGACGGCCTTCAAGAGCCCTCTGCACCAGATGACGCAGACGACGCCGACGTGTCTCTGGAACGACTCGGCGTCCATCCAGGAGCTGTCGTACTCGATCGAGCACGGCGGCGTCGGCGCCACCTGCAATCCTGTGATCGTCGTCGAGGTCCTGAAGAAGGAGATGCCCCTCTGGAAGGACCGGATCCAGGAGCTCGTGCGCGAGATGCCGACGGCCACCGAGGACGCAGATCGGCTGGCGGATCGTGGAGGAGATGTCGATCAAGGCGGCCGAGCTCCTGAAGCCGATCTTCGATCGTGAGAAGGGCCGGAACGGCCGCTTGTCCGTGCAGACCGATCCGCGCCTCTACCGGGATGCGGACGCGATCGTCGAGCAGGCCGTGCGCTTCGCCGCGCTCGGGCCCGAACATCATCGTGAAGATTCCGGTGACGTCGGCCGGCGTCGCCGGCGATCGAAGAGGCGACCTACCGCGGCGATCAGCATCAACGCGACCGTCTCGTTCTCGCTGCCGCAGGCCATCGCGGTGGCCGAGGCGTTCGAGCGTGGGCTGCGCCGGCGCGAGAGGGAAGGGAAGCCCACGCCCGAGCTCGGCTCGGTGTGCACGCTCATGGTCGGACGGCTGGACGACTGGCTCAAGCTCGTCGCCGACAAGCGCGACATCAGCGTCGATCCGGGTGTCCTCGAGTGGGCCGGCGTGGCCGTCTTCAAGAAGGCCTACGCGATCTACAAGGAGCGCGGCTACCGGCTGCGGCTGCTCTCGGCGGCGTTCCGCAACCACATGCACTGGAGCGAGTTCATCGGCGGGGACGTCGTCATCTCGCCGCCGCACAAGTGGCAGGTCCGATTCAACGCGAGCGACATCGACGTCGTGCCACGCATCGACACGCCGGTGCGCGGCCGAGACGCTCGCGAGCCTGATGAAGTTCGAGGACTTCCGTCGCTCCTACGACGAGAAGACGGCATCGCGGTCGACGATTTCGACGCCTTCGGTCCGACCCGCCGGACCCTTCGCCAGTTCGTCAGCGCCTGCGGCGATCTGAACGCTCAGATTCGAGAGTTCATGATCCCGAATCCCGACGACCTGAAAACCTCCAAGTAATCCGAGATGCGGCCACGACAGCGGATCTCGGATGAAGGGGCAACCCTGGCGTGGACACGGTCCGCGCCTTCGAGACTCTGGTGGGGCCAATGCTGAAACTACGTCTGTGCGTGATGATGTTCCTGCAGTACGTCATCTGGGGCGCGTGGTACGTCACGATCACGACCTATCTGACCCAGACGCTCGGCTTTACGGGCGCCCAGGCTGGCTGGGTGTTCTCCACGGTCTCCATCGCGTCGCTCGTCTCGCCGTTCTTCGTCGGCCTGGTCGCGGATCGGTTCTTCGCGACCGAACGCGTGATGGCGTTCCTCTACGTCGTCGCCGCCGTGCTGGTCTATCTCGTGACGACCGTCACGACGTTCCCGGCTGTCTTCGGGCTGATGCTGGCGTTCTGCCTGTGCTACTTCCCGACCGTCGCGCTGACGAACTCGATCACCATGCAGTCGCTGAAGGATCCGGGCAAGGACTTCCCGCCGATTCGCACGCTCGGCACGCTGGGCTTCATCGTCGTCGTCAACGTCGTCAGTCTGCTGCAGTGGGAAGCGAGCGCGAACCAGTTCGTGTTCGCCGCGGGGGCGTCGGTGCTGATGGCGATCTACAGCCTCGTCGCGCTGCCGCACACGCCGCCGCCGGCGCGTGGCCAGCAGGTCACGTGGCAGCGCGCGGTGGGCCTCGACACGCTCAGCATGATGAAGCAGGGCACGTTCGCCGTCTTCATCATCGCGTCGATTCTCGCGTGCATCCCGCTGACGTTCTACTACTCGTTCGCGAACGCGTACCTGAACGACCTGCAGGTGCCGAACGCCGGCTTCAAGATGACGCTCGGCCAGTGGGCGGAGCTCGTTCATGCTGCTCGTCATGCCGGCGCTGTTCCGCATCGTCAGCATCCGCGGCGTGCTCCTGATTGGCCTGGCGTCGTGGGCCGCGCGGTATCTGCTGCTGGCGTTCGGCAACGCCGACACCGGGATCTGGATGTTCTACCTCGCGATCCTGCTCCACGGCGTCTGCTACGACTTCTTCTTCGTCGCGGGCCAGCTCTACACGGACCAGGAAGCGCCAGGCCATCTGCGCAGCAGCGCGCAGGGCTTCATCACGTTCGTGACCTACGGCATCGGCATGTTCCTCGGGTCGGTGCTGTCGGGGTACGCGCGCGACTACTTCCCGGAGTGGCAGTCGTTCTGGCTGAGCTCGGCCACGATGTCGGCATTGATCTTCCTGATGGTGTTCGTGTTCTTCCGGACGAAGGTCAAGATCCGCGCGAAGGACCGGCAGGTGAGCGGCGTGGCCGAAGCGTCGGCGTAAACGCGAGCTCGGCCTTTGGCGTTATTTCGCCATCTACTCGTGCGTACGTGAACGGCTCGGGCGGTGCGGTCGCCCTTGGAGGCTGGCAATGAACGGACGGATTCTCGTTGGAGTTGTGGCGTTGGCGGCGGCGATGAGCGCCCCCCTGGCAGGAACGCGGAGCACGTTCATGCCGGACTGGACGTTCAAGGGATCGACGCTCGACGGCTGGAAGGCCATCGGCCAGGCGAGCTGGACGGCCTCGAACGGTGAGCTCGTCGGGCACGCCGAAAGCGCCCGAAGGCGGATGGCTCGTCCTCGACAAGTCGTTCCAGGACCTCCAGTTCGGTGCGGACTTCCGCTGCGCCACCGGGTGCAAGACCGGCGTGCTGTTCCGGGCTGAAAAGACGGCCGACGGGGGCATGAAGGGCGTTTACGTCTCACTGACGCCAGGCGAGACCGGCAGCTTTGCCGTGACGCTCGACGCCAACGGTAAGGAACTGACGCGCGAGAGCCTCTCGACGGCCGGCGGCATGGCGCGGTTTTCGGCGCCCATGACCGGCGCGGCGGCGGCCGCTGGCGGTAGCGCTGGACGCGGTGCGGCTCCGGCCGCGGCTCCGGGCGGCGGCGCTCCGGCCGGTGCGCCGGCAGCGGCCCCGGTGGCGGCGGCCGTGGCGGTCGTGCAGGCGGCGCGCCGGCTCCGGCTGGCGCGCCAGGCGCAGCCCCGGGCACCCGCGGCACCGGCCCCGGGCCGCGGCGGCTTGCTGCCGGCGGTGCAGGCCTCGATTCCACGTCAGGACATCACCAACAAGGCCGGCGAGTGGAACGACCTCGACGTCGTCATCGATACCACGCTCTTCCGTCCCTGGATCAACACGTCGCCGGCGACCGCTGGCGGCAGCGTCGCGGTTACGGAGGAGATGGGCAAGTTCGGTCCGGTGGCGCTCTATGTGGGTGGCACGGGCGCGGCGAGCTTCCGCGATGTCTCCTACAAGGACGTCAACCTCAAGCGATTCGTGAAGGAAGAGGTCTCGGCGAATTTCCGCAAGCAGCAATTGACGCCTTTCCAGTACGCGTGGTCGCAGGCGGCGGCGGACATCGATCGCGACGGCGACCTCGACATCTTCGTCGGCCCGTACGTGTTCCTCGGTCCGGATTACGGCACGGCGCGCGAAATCTACGGCGCGGTGACGCTGAATCCCGTCCGACGAGTATCCGCCCGTGATGATCGGCTTCGCCGGGGACTTCACCGGCGACGGGTGGCCGGACTTCCTGAGCACCAACGGCGGACGCCTCTACGTGAACCCGAAGGGCGAGCCGCGCCGCTGGGATCTGGCGCCGAACGTGCTCGCGGGCGTCAGCGAGATTTGCGTCATGAAGGACATCGACGGCGACGGCAAGCCCGACCTCGTCCACGTCGCACAGGGATCGCTACGCTGGTCGAAGCCCGACCCGGCGAACCCGACCGGTCCGTGGATCTCGACGCAGATCAGCGAGGCCGGCACGACCGCGGGCCACGGCATCGGCGCGGGCGACATCAACGGTGACGGCCGCATGGACATCGTGAACGGCTACGGATGGTGGGAGCAGCCGCCGGCCGGGCAGACCGGGATGTGGAAGTACACCGCGGCGCCGTTCTCACGCTGGAACGGCCGCGGCAGCGAAGGCGGCGGCGAGATGGCCGTGTACGACGTCAACGGCGACGGCCGCAACGACATCGTCGCGGTGTTGCAGGCGCACGTGTTCGGTGTGGCCTGGTTCGAGCAGAAGCGCGACGCGGCCGGCAACATCTCGTTTACGCAACACATGATCATGGACAATTTCGCGACGAAGAACGCTGGCGGCGTCACGTTCTCGCAGCCGCACGGCTCGACCGCGGGCGATGTCTCAGGCGACGGCATTCCCGACTTCATCGTCGGCAAGCGCTTCTGGTCGCACCACGAGGGCTTCCTCGATCCGGATCCGTACGGTCCGCCGGTGCTCTACGTGTTCCGCACGGTCCGCAATCCGAAGGCGCCCGGCGGCGCGGAGTTCGTTCCCGAGCTCGTGCACAACCAGTCCGGCGCGGGCTCGCAGATTCTCGCTGAGGACATCAACAAGGACGGCGCGATCGACATCGTGACGTCCGGCACGCACGGCGCGTACGTGTTCTTCGGCAGCAGGAAAACGAAACGGTGAAAAAAGGGGTCAGGTCTTGAATTGACGTACGGCGTCCAAGGAGTCATGGGACTCCAGCGACACCGTACGTCAATTCAAGACCTGACCCCATCCAAAGGACTACGACATGCACTCGCAGAAACGCTGGAATTCGGCGCTGATCGTCGGCGCGTTGACGCTCGGACTCGTGACCTTCGTGGGCGCGAGCCTCACGACCAGCGCGGCACAGAATCGGCGCTGGTGGTGGGACAATCTTGCCGGTCCCGACAGCTCCAACTTCGTGGACGCGGATCAGATCAAGAAGAACAACGTCACCCAGTTGGACGTGGCGTGGACCTACCCGTACGCCGCGACCGGCTTCAATCCCGTCGTCGTCGAAGACGTGATTTACACGGCCGGCCGGAACGGGAACGCGCTGATCGCGCTGGATGCGACGACGGGCAAGGAGATCTGGGTTCACGACGGGTTGAACGGCGTGGCGAGCCGCGGCATCAACTACTGGCAGAGCGAGGACGGAAGGGACAAGCGGCTGATCTTCTGGCTCAACAGCTTCATGCAGGAGATCGACGCCCGGACCGGCAAGTCCATCCTGACGTTCGGTAACAACGGCCTCGTGAACCTGCGCGACGGGCTGGCGCGTGCCGAGGGCACCGGTGCCGGCGTCTCTTCACGGAGTCCCGGGAAAGTCTGGAAGACCCTGATCATCCTCGGATCGGCGCCGGGTGAGGCCTGGATTTCCCCGCCTGGTGACATTCGCGCCTACGACGTGATCACCGGCAAGCTCGTGTGGCAGTTCCACACCGTCCCGCTGCCGGGCGAGTTCGGCTACGAGACGTGGCCGAAGGACGCCTACAAGTACGTGGGCGGCTCCAACAACTGGGGCTCGATGTCGGTGGACGACGAGCGCGGCATCGTCTACATCCCGACCGGCTCGCCGACGTACGACTTCAACGGCGCGGATCGCCACGGCACGAACCTGTTCGGCAACTGCCTCCTCGCGCTCGATGCGCGGACCGGCAAGCGGCTGTGGCACTTCCAGACGATTCATCACGACCTGTGGGACCTGGACAACGTGTCGGCGCCGATGCTCGTCACCGTGCGGCAGAACGGCCGCCGCATCGACGCGGTGGCCCACGCGGGCAAGACCGGCTTCCTGTACGTGTTCAACCGCGTGACCGGCGAACCGCTGTGGCCGATCGAGGAACGTCCCGTGCCGCAGACCGACGTGCCGGGTGAATACTCGCACCCGACACAGCCGTTCCCGACGAAGCCGGCACCGTTCGCCAGGCAGAGCTTCACGGTGGACGACGTCAACCCGTGGCTGCTCACGCCAGAGCAGTACCAGACGATGCGCGACCGCGTCGCCAAGGCGCGCAACGGCACCGGCCCGCAGGGCGGTCTGTACGTCCCGCCCGCGATCGACCAGGACTCGGTCTCGATGCCGGGCAACCAGGGTGGTTCGAACTGGGGAACGACAGCCGCCAACCCCGACAAGGGCATGGTGTTCGTCACGAACGTCAACCAGGTGGCGCTGCTGAAGCTCGTGGACGTGAAGACGTACACGGGCGGCCGCGGAGGTGGCGGCGGGCTTGCGCAGACGGGCGCCGCGGTCTTCACCTCGAACTGCCAGGTCTGTCACGGCGCTGATCTGGTGGGCGCAGTGCCTGGCGTGCCGTCGCTCGTCGGTATCACGAACCGCATGGGCGACGATGCGATCAAGGCGATCATCACGGGCGGGCGCGGCCTCATGCGCGCGTTCCCGGACGTCTCGGCTGAAGATCAGAACGCGCTCGTCGCCTTCCTCACGAACCCGTTCGCCGGTCGCGGCGGCGGTGGTGGCGGCGCTCGTGGCCGCGGCGGCAACCCCGGGCCGCCTCTACCGGCGGGCCCCGTCGTTGCCAGCGGCGGCGTACCGATTCCGCAGCTCCCGCCGCGTGGCGGCGGTCCGCAGTTCGGCGGTCAGGGGCCAACGGGCGGGAACGCGGCGTGGCCAGAGGGCACCGACGTGCCGAAGGAACGCTACGCCAGCGGCTACAACGTGATGGCGATGTACACGAAGCCGCCGTACACGACGCTCACCGCGTACGACCTGAACACTGGCGAGATCAAGTGGCAGGTGCCGAACGGCGATCACCCGCCGACGATCGCGCGCGGCGGTCCGGCCGGCACCGGCGGCGTCGGCGCCCGCAACGGCATCGTCGTCACCAAGGGCGGTCTCGTCTTCCACGCCGGCGGGGACAACAAGCTCCGTGCGTACGACGAGGACACCGGCAAGGTGCTGTGGGAAGGGCAGTTCACGGGCAGCGCGCCAGGCGTTCCCGTCAGCTACGAGTCCCGCGGCCGGCAGTACGTGGTCATCAGCGCGAGCGCGGGCGGTGGTCGGGGCGGCGGCGGTGGGGCGGCCGCGGCGGCGCCCGTGACGCCACCCGGCGCGGACGCTCCGCCGACGGGCATGATCGCGTTTCGCGCTGCCGAGGAAATAGGAACTCGTCGTACGACAGGTGCGACGGGTACGACAGGTGCGAACGGGTACGACGGGTCCGAGGAACGAACTAACGCTGTCATCCTCTTTAGTCTTCAGAGCCTTTCAAGACTAGAGAAGATGACTAGCGTCAGTTGGTTCCTTGGACCTGTCTGTACCCGTCGCACCTGTCGTACCTGTTTACTGAATAGAAATCCCCGCCACAATCCACCGCCCCGGCATGACCACGCCCGCGATCTCGTGGTAGCTCTCGTTCAGCAGGTTGGTTCCCTCGACGAACACTTCGAACTGGCGCATCTGGCGGCCGAAACGCGTGCCCACGAGCTGGTATGACTGCCCATCGAGGCGATGGCGGTGGTCGACGTTGACGGCCACGCGGAATCCTTCGCCGAGGGCAAGCGAGACTGAGCCGCCGCTCTGGTGCCGGGCGTACTCGAGCACGTACTTCGACAACACATCGAGCTCAGGCGCATCCACGTCGAGCAGACTGTAGTAGACACGGACGAGAGAGGCGCGCCAGCGTCGATCGACCGAGACTTCGAAGCCGCTGCGTGGCGACGTCGCGGACATTCGTCGAGCGCCAGCGGTCCGTTGCCGACCAGCCGCGTCCAGTCGATGACGTCGTCATCCCACCGCCAGAAAGGCGAGACGGAGAATGTCCATCCGGGCCGCGCCCAGGTGGCGCCGAGATCGAGTGACCATCCATGCTCGGCCACGAGGTCCGGAGTGCCGAGGTTGTTCGGATCCGTGTAGTAGAGCTCGGTGAAGGTCGGCACACGGAACGCGCGGCTGGCGGAGGCGTGCACTTGAAGCGACGACGTCGCCTGAACGGCCGCACCGAACGAGGGGCTCACGCTGTGACCGAACGTCGAGTAATCGTCCACTCGCAAGCCCATGTGCGTCGTGGCTCGTGCCGACACCGGCAGCAGCAATTCTCCGAACACGCCGGCCCGCGAGTACTTGTGATCGCCGAGGTTGGACGATGTGACCCGGTCGCCGCCGGCCGAAAGGCCGACGGTGGCGCGTCGTCCGCCGTCGAGTTCGCGCGTCAAATTCGCGCTCAGTTCCGCGGCATCCGTGCGATGGCGGTTTTCCGCAAAGCCGGGCCGCGCGATGTCCCAGCGAAAATGATCGTGGTGGTTGCGAAACGCGCCCCGCACCACGCCGACCCACGATGTGCCGGCATGCTTCCAGGTCGCGCCCGCGAGCGTCATGTCCGTCCACTCCTTGGAAGGCGACGCGCCGTAGAAGCCGTTCGCGCCGAAGGCACGGCGCTGATGGCGGGCGTCGATGGTCAGGCCGCGGGCGGCCTCACCGCGGACGAGGGCGCCGCCCTGGGCAAAATCGCGATCGAACATGAATCCACTGCTGCGGCTTCCCCAGCCGGCGACCGTCCAGTTCGGCGGAATGATCCGTCCGGAGAGCGCCGCCTCGACGGTGGCCAGCCCATGCTGGCCCGCGGAGGCGCTCGCCGTCGCGAACGTGCCGCGGCGCGTGATGACGTTGACCGTGCCGCCGAGCGCGTCGGCGCCGTGGACCGCGGACGCGGCGCCGTAGACCACTTCAATCCGATCGATCGCACTGACGGGGACCGGGATCTCGGCGTTGTGATGGCCGCTCTGGCTGTCGTTCAGGCGGAACCCGTCCACGAGCACGAGGCTCTGACCGAAGGTCGCGCCGCGTATCGAGAGATCCGTCTGCACGTCGCGAGGCCCGCGCGCGCGCGGGTCGAGTCCGGGGATCAGCCGCAGCCCTTCGATGATGGAACTGATGCCGGTTCGTTGCAGATCCTCGCGAGTCCGGACGGCCGTCGTGCGCGGAGGCGCACCCTCTGGTTCCGAAATGGTCGCCGTCACGAAGACGTCCTGGGAAATCTGGGGAAGCGCGGGCGCAGGCGCGGGCGCAGGAGTCTGCGCCTCGGCCACCGTCTGCATCGCGATCACGAGCGCGGCTGCCGCCCATCGCGCGGGACTGAGTCTCATCGCTGACGAACCTCCAGGCCAACAAACGAACAGTCTATATACTGTGGCGATGCTCGTGGCGCGCCGATTTCGATTGACGGGGCGTGTACAGGGTGTGGGGTTCCGCTACTTCGCCCAGGCGGCTGCGGACGCGGAAGGTCTGTCCGGCTGGGTGCAGAACCAACCCGACGGATCTGTCGAGGTCGTGGCCGAGGGCGATCGTGAATCGCTGGTCCGGTTCGAAGCCAAGCTTCGACGAGGTCCAGCCGGCGCGCGGATCGACGACGTTCGGGTCGATGAGGACGTGCCCTCGGGCCGCGCGGGCGAGTTCGTCGTGAGTTCGTCATACGGCCGTGACGAGTGAGGCAGTGATGCAGGCATTGAAGCAGCGCATCCGGCACGTGCCGGATTTTCCGAAGCCAGGAATTCTCTTTTACGACGTCACGACCCTGCTGAAGGATCGCGACGGTTTCCGGATGGCCGTCGATGAGATGGCCGCGCCGTATGAGAATGCCGGCGTCGACCTCGTCGTCGGGATCGAGAGCCGCGGATTCATTTTCGGGTCGGCCGTCGCCGATCGTCTGAAGACCGGCTTCGCGCCCGTGCGGAAGCCCGGCAAGCTCCCGTCGAAAACACAGCGCGCCAGCTACGCCCTCGAGTACGGCACCGACTCGCTCGAAATTCACGACGATGCGGTCAAGGCGGGCGAGCGCGTGCTGGTCATTGACGATCTGCTCGCGACCGGTGGCACGGCCGCGGCGACCATTCGGCTCCTCCGCGGCCTCAAGGCCGACGTCATCGGCATTCAGTTCCTGATCGAGCTCGTCGGCCTGAACGGCCGCGAGAAGCTCAAGAACGAAAAGGTCGGGGCTGTTCTGCAGTACGCTAGGTCAGGTTCCAGGGTTCCACGGTTCCAAGGTTCCAGGGTTCTGGTTCCAGGGTTCAGGGATCGTGAGATTGACAAAGTTGGCGAGCGAAGCAGGTTCCCTGGACCTGTCGCCCCTCGATGGTGCTCGGGCGACCCTGAGCGAAGCCGAAGGGTCGTACCCGTCGCACCTGTCGCACCCGAGACTTCGTGCGCCCGTAGCTCAGCTGGATAGAGCACCGCCCTCCTAAGGCGGGGGTCGGCCGTTCAAATCGGCCCGGGCGCACCAATATCGTCAATCGCGTGAATCACTTACAGCCGCGATGTGGGCTCGTGTGCCAACGGTCTGCTTTCTGCCGGGGTGCATTAGGGGTGCATCGTAGCTAGCGCCAGGGAGGAGTTCTGGTCGGGCTTTTAGACTTGTCTAAAACTCAGGGACAACGGCCTGGGCATCAACTCCTGACCGTCGGCCCCCGGACGATTTTCCTGACTGAAGGTTGGCTTGTCGGATCTCTTCGATGTGTTGCTCGGCCCAGTCGCGGATCGCTTCGAGCGGCGCGGTCAACGTGTGGCCGAGCGCCGTCAGCGAATATTCCACGGTGACGCGACGGGTGGGGAGAACGCGACGGTCGACCAGGCCGTCTGATTCGAGCAGACGCAGCTTCTGTGCGAGCACCTTCGCCGAGATACCCTCGATCGCGCTCCGGAGTTCGCCGAACAGATGAGGCCGATCTGCCAACAGCCCGACAATCAGCGCCGTCCACTTGTCAGCGATGAGATCGAGCACGCGGCGGGTGGGACAGGCCGCACGATACACGTCGTAGCTCAGCGCCGAGGTGGCGCTCGGCCGCTCCGTCTGCGGTGTCTTCGACTTCGCTTGCGTCACGGGAGCCCCCTGCAGCGACAGAGGCCGTCGCCAGCGCACCGCTCTCAGCGGCCGCGCCGGCGTCGCGCCTTCCGAAGTCTAGCTCCCCCACGCCAATGTCGCCACTCGCCGTCGTCGCCGCCTCCGGTCGTCAGAACCCGAACTTGCCGTTGTTGTTCTTCCATTCAGCCTGTGGCGGAATCGGCTCAATCGTGTCCCAATGCTCCGCAATCTTGCCGTTCTGCACGCGGAAGAGGTCGTAGAACGACGAGTGTCGCCCGCCGAGGTGGCCTTCACTGACGACGAGGACGAAGTTGCCCTCGCCAAGGACCGTGTGAATGCGGTCGTACTTCAGCGTAATGCCTTGCTTCGCCATGGCGGCGAGGGCGGCGCCCAGGCCGGAGAGCTTGTCAGGAATGTGCGGGTTGTGCTGAATGTAGTTGTCACCGTCGAAGTAGCCCGCGAGTTTCTCCATCTGGCCGTTGACCAGAATGTCGGTGACGAAGTTCTTGACGAGTGCCTTGTTGGCGGACGTCGCGGCGGCGTCTGTGACCTGCGTCGGCTCCGTCAATCATCGTGTGGCCGCTCGGGTTCGGGCCGGCCGTTTCCTGCAGGTTGTCCCAGTGCTCGACGATCTTGCCGTTCTCGAACCGGAAGATGTCGAACCCAATCTTCGGACCGAAGAAGTTGTATTCGGTGTGCGTGACGACGAAGTCGCCATCCTGAAGCGCGCGCACGGTGTTGACGCGTGCCGAGCCCTTCGGCAGTTGTTGGAGCAGAGCACCGAACCCGGCCAGTCCGTCGGCGACGGCGAGGTTGTGCTGGATGTACTTCGACGGATTGATCGCTCCGACGGGCGCGGTCGCGCCCGTTTCGATGGACTTCAGAAGATCGACGACTTGCTGTTTCTGGGATGACATCGACTGACCATAGGCCGCCGCGACGAACGGATCAATAACGCACCTTCAGGTAACCGAAGATCAGAAGCCTTCTGTCGCCATCGGTTACCTGAGGTGCCTTATTGCCGGACCCTGGCCTTTCTCGATCTATCGGTGATTTCACGCCTATGCAAATGATGAAACTCCGCCGTCGGTTCCGATCGCCCTTTCCGGGCTGATTGCCATATCAACCGCGCCGCCGATCGTTGCCCGTGGCCAGGTCCTGACCACTTCCTGTGATCAGGCCTGCCTGTTGGAAGCCATGAACAAGTTCGTGAGTGCGATGACGACACACAGGTCGGGAACAGCGTCCTCTCACCGACGACAGTGAAGTCCGAGAGAACGTCAGCGTGTTACCCCTCGCTGCGACGGCGTGGAAGGACGTTAAAACGGTTCGCTCGATCGTCACGTTCGGGGATCCCACCACTGGCAATGTCGTCTCACGAGCTGGCGTCGAACTGGCGGACGGCAAGCCCGGGTACATCTCGACACGCTTGAAGATTGTCGCCGGTGGGCGGATCTCAGACGTCGAGATCAGCGCGGACACCTCCGCGCGCGTGGTCGGCTCCTACGTCTGGAATCTCGGGGCGGAGATAGCCTCCGTGCTGCCATCCGATCAGCGGATGTCACGCGTGGCCCTGGAGGCGCTTGCAGCCCGCTATTTCCACAGTCTGTCCACCCATATCGCCGTTGCGGCCGACTTCGACGCGCGCTGCGACCGATTTCACAGCGGCCAGCGCATCACGAACGTGAGCGCGAATACCGTCGAGAGCGGATCGGCCCGCACCTGCGCGAATTCAGTGGAAGGGAATGTGCCTTGGGGACCGAATACCGAAGCGCGATTCCCGGTCATCGATGTTGACCGCGGTCTTGTCTTTGGAGTGACCTTGCTGCACTACTTGGACGGGCCGACGCCTCGTCAGATGTACGTGTCTGAGGTGTTCAAAGTCGTGAGCGGTCGCATTGTTCGCATCGACAACATCGGCCTGATGATGCAAGGCGTTGTGACGCTGGGTTTCACTCACTGATTTCGCCGCCGTCCCGGAACCGCTTGGGTCTGCGCTATTGCCGGGGGTGCATTAGGGGTGCACGAGACGTATTTCTGGGTGATTCGCGATAGCAGTCCATCGCAACGGCAAGCTTCAGAAACATCGGTAATTCCGGCCTCGAACTACTACTTGGTGGTTTGGCGGACTATCCACTGTGATGGCTCTGTCAGCGCTCCTAAGGCGGGGGTCGGCCGTTCAAATCGGCCCGGGCGCACCATCATCCTCAATAGCGTGAATCACTTACAGCCGCGATGCGGGCCCGCGTGCCAACGGTCTGCTTTCTGCTGGGGTGCATTACGGGTGCAGGCGTGACGGCGCAGCTCACTGAACGCCTTATCAACAAGCTCACCCGGCCACCTCAGGATGTAGAAGTGCGCGCCGCTCGCTGCCGCGGCCTCGTGCTGCGCCTCCGCGCGAGCGGTCGCCATACCTATCGCTTTCAGGCAGGCCGGGGCCGCTGGGTCACGATCGGCCAGCTGGACGACTTCACGATTGACGAGGCGCGTCTCGAAGCAGACAGCCTGCGTGGTGACAGCGAGAACATGGAAAAGGCCTGCCAGGCGCCCGTGGTGCACGACATGATGGGCGGTGGCTTGGCGGACTGTACCTGACCATTATCGGGATGCCTCAGCCTTCAAGCGACTGCCGCTCGGCGTGCGTCAGGTGGTGATCTTGCGCGAGCATGAGGAGTTCATCCCGCGCCCTCTCGCCGACGCTCATGTCGACGCTGCGACGAAGGCAGGAGACGAGGCCGGGCTCCTTGTCGTTCCCGGCGCTGGCCATTTTGAGATCGCGGCGCCCTCGACCTCGGCCTGGCCAACGCTTCAGACCGCCATACGTGCCCTGCTCGAAGGTAAGCTGGCGCGTCTCTCCGGAGCTCTTCGCAGCGGTAAGACTTGGTCGGTTGAAAAGGGTGAGGGCATCTACGGCGTCTTGCAGACAAAGCTTGCGGCATCCTCCGTGCTGCCCGTTCCCTTGTATTCGGCAACTTGCGGGTACGGGCAAAGCGGGCGCGTGCGGTCGACCTTACCATCCCTCCTGCGCGACGCTGTGATTTGATCGGGCGCCTTGCCTTTCTCCACCCAATTCTCGAGTGCGGCGACCGGGTCGAACACAGACGGCCCTTCACCGCCGCCGCAATGGCCCATACCAGGAGCCATGAACAATCGCACGGAATTCCGCGCCCGTGCGCACCCACAGTTGCTACCACGCTGTCATAGTAGGTGACCGTGTTGCGCGGCGCGATGAACTCGTCGCCCCAGCCGTGATACAAGAGGAGCTTCCCGCCCGCGCGCGACGAACCTCTTCAAGTTGGGGTCGGTGGCATTGATCGTGTTCTTGTCCAGCCGATCCGCGAGCGCGATATCCGCGTCGAAGTTGAGCGTCAGGTAGTTCCAGCTGGGGTTCTTGAACACCAGGTACTTGAAGTGCGAGTCGAACATGCCCAGAGGCCCTGGCCTCCGGCGACGGGCGCCCATCCGCCTCAGTGCCGCGCTCGAGCCCCGGAAAGACAGGCTCGCCGGTGCGTGGGTTTTCGGTCCGGCGTAGATCCGTCTTGCGGCTTCCACTTGGGCACCGTCAGACAGCCGGGACCGTCGGCGTCTTTGCACGCGAGACTCCCCGGGTCGAAGCGGCACCGCCTCGGATTGTCGAGCACGCCGTCCTTGACGCCATCGAGTCCGTCACACGCTTCGAGCACCGCGGCGTGCATGATCCGGAACTTGCTCGGCGGGATGTAGCTGGCGGGATCCTTGTGCGTCGCCTGTGCCATCCACACACCGCTCGCCATGAGATGCGTCCAGTTATTCGCCGGGCGCGCCGGCGATGATGCCGTCGTAGTCGCGCGGGAAACTCTGTGCTTCCTTGAGCCCCTGCTTGCCGCCTGAGGAGCATCCGTTCCAATAGGAATAACCGGGGGCCGTTGCCGTAGAACTGTCGCAATAATGGCTTTGCTCTTCACCGTCATCTCGTGCACCGCGCGGTACCCGAAATCAGTCACCTTCTCCGGATGACCCAGCGCGAAGCTGGCGTCCATGCCGTCCCCCTCGTGGCCGGTGTCGGTGCTCGCCGTGGCGTAGCCGCGGGCGAGTGGCTCTGCCATCAACGGGTGCCAGATTTGTCCCGACCACGCACCGTTGCCAACCGCTTGGAACTTGCCGTTCCATCCCTTCAGCGGCATCCAGACTTCGACCTTGATGTCAGAGTCTGGTGCCGGCTTGATCGTCGCGGCGACGCGGCAAAAAGCGGGAAGCCGATTGTACGCAGCGGGCGGGGGCCCGGGTTCGGTGAACGGCTTCTCAGGCTATGAACGCGCCGGCAGCCACTGACGTGGCGAGCGTGATTGTCGTGTTTGGCAGCCTGAGCAACGCCAGGCTCTCGCACGACTGGGCGGCTGTCGCCGTGAGTTCGCCGTTGACGGTAGCCGCAGCAAGTGTGCCGGCGACGATCAGCGAGGTCATCGGAAAGTGCTTCACAAGGCCTCCGGTCCTATCCAAGTCAGATTTCCGCGTTGACTCGCGTGCGCTCACCAATTTTGGAGCGCGGTCGGTACCAGCGCGTGTTAGGCTGCCGTTCCCTATTGGGATGCGGGAACTTTGTGAGCTGCGATGAACTCGCGAATCGCGCTCACAAACTCAGGACGCCCCGTGGCCCCACGCTCACCGCCGTGCGCCGCACCGCTGATGGTGACCACTTTCAGGGAGGGCATGATTTCTTGAGCTCGTTCACTGGCCCGATGAGGGCATCGGCGGTGCCCACGAGTGCGAGCGTCGGCACGCGGACAGCGGCGAGATCAGCGTCCGTGACCGCTTGAGCGCGACGGCCACGCACGTCGGCAGCGAAGGCCGCTGGATCGTTGCCGCGCTTGATCCTGTCTTGTGAAAGTTGCTGAATGGCTTCTTCTGACGGCTTGGGTTGATCGGTGGGCCAGGTCCGCAGTATCGAGGACCGAAAGGGCGTGCCTTTTTCGAACTCCAACGCTTCCGCCTCTGTATCGCGGTCGTCCTCAGCCGTCCAGTTTCGCCGTCCTTCGCTGCCGCCCACCACGGCTGCGCTGAAACGATCCGGATGCGTGGTCAGGAGCTTGAGCACGATGGTCCCGCCCATCGAATAGCCGACAATGTGGGCGCGTTGGATCTTCAGATGATCGAAGAGGCGCACGACGTCAAGCGCAACCTCGCTGCCGTACGCCTTCGCGTCTCGAGGCCTCTCGCTCTTGCCCCGGCCTCGAAGATCGAGCGCAATGACTCGGTGGTCTTTCGCGAGGTTCGAGAACACGCCGGGGTTGATCGAGCCTGTCTCGATGGTGCTCGAAAAGCCGTGAACGAGAACCACGGGTTGGCCGGAGCCCTGCTCGACGTACCGGATTCTGACGCCATTGGCGTCAAAGAACCTGTCTTGCGCCAATACGAGTGTCGGCATCAAAACAGCGACGAGTGCAAGCGCCCATCTAGAAGCCGGCCCATGTCTTTCTCCCGCCGAAAAACTGAACATTGTGTCTGCATCATTGAGCCGCACACGTGAAGCTCGCGGCGTCGTTCGTGTCGCCGGAGCCGTTGTACTTCGCGACCTGCGGGTATGGACACAGCGGCCGTGTTCGATCGACGGCACCGTTGGTCGCGTGTGACGCAACGATCTGATCGGCGCCTTGCCCTGCTCGACCCACTGCTCGAGCGCACTGACTGTATCGAATGTGTTCGGCCCCTCCCCGCCCCTGCAATGGTCCATGCCGGGCGCCATGAACAACCGCACGGAACCGGTCGTTCCCGACATGCCGCCCAACGCCTTCACTACGCTGTTGTAGTAGTTGATGCTCGTCCCTGGACTCACGAACTGGTCGGCCCAGCCGTGATACATCAGCAGCTTTCCGCCACGCTGTGTGAACGGCCTGATGTTCGGGTCGATTGCGTTGGTCGTTCCCTTATCGACCTTGTCGGCAATCGCGACATCCCGATCGAGACTGAACGTTCGCCAGTCCCAGTTCGGATCCTTGAAGACGACGAACTTGTACTGATCGATGGCCATGTGACGATGGTTCGGGCCCTCCAATCAGCAGACCCCAGCCGAGCTCCGCTCCAGGCGCGTAGCCCGGAAAAACCTCTTCTCCGCGAGCAGTCTTTGCAGGACTCATGATCGTCCTGACGGTTTCAAGCTGCCTCGCCGTCAGGCAATCCGAACTATCGTTGCCCTTGCACGCAAGAACCTGTGGATCGAATTTGCAGCGCGGCGGGTCGCTGATCAGGCCGTCCTTCACACCATCGAGGGCGTCGCAGGCATTGACGACTGCCTTGTGAATAGCCGGATACATGCTGCTCGGGATGAGGCCGCAGGATCTTTCAGGGCCGCCAGTCCAATCGAAAGCTGCCACGCATTTAAGCGTGTCCTCGGATTTCCCTGTGCACCCGCGATCACCCCGTCAAAGTCGTTCGGGTAGCGCTGGACCTCAGCGAGGCCCTGACGTCCACCCGACGAGCACCCGACCCAGTACCATACGTCGGCGCCTCTCCCATAAAAGGCGGTGACGATGGATTTCGCTGTGACGGTCATCTCGTGCACGGCTCGATAGTGCGAAGTCGATGAGCTTTTCAGGATGGCCAAGCGCGAACGAACTCGCCCGGGGTTGCATGTACCCCGTGTCGGTTGACGTGGGTGGCGTAGCCGCTGCCCGAGCGCCTCTCGCCATCGCTGGGTAGCTAATTGTCCCCGCCCATCCGCCATTGCCGACCGCCTGGAACTTGCCGTTCCAGCCCTACATTGGCAACCAGACCTCGATCTTGATATCGGAGTCTGAGGATGGCTTCGAGTGTGGCCGCGACACGGCAGAAGGGGACTTGACCGCCGTAGCTCCAGCTCGGCACTGCGCGTTCCAGTGGCCGCTCGCGAGAAGGGCTCCCGTCGGCACGACCTGCGCCAGTGTGATTGTCGTATTCGGAAGCGTCAGCGATGCCGGTCGCTCACATGACGCGGTGGTATTCGGGGTCTGACCGTTCATCTGCGACGCGAGCACAAACGCACCCAACCACTGGCGAAGGATCTTCATTCACAACTCCTTTGCACATGAAGGATTGACAAGCGCCGGTCATCACAGCGACCGCAGGAATGTATCAACCAAGCTATTGAAGGCCTCGGCGCGCTCGAAGTAGACCGAGTGTCCAGCTCGCGGCACGCTTTCAACGCTCGCCATGGGCATGACCGATGCCAATGCCACGGAGGCGCCTGGGAAGATAGCGAAGTCTTCTTCTCCTGTAAGAAATAGAGTCCGAACAGAAAGCCTCTTGACGACCTCTAGCGATGGAGGAGGCACGCTCAGTTGCATTTGTGCCCGCCGTTGCTTGCGCTTCGCGTCGGTCATATCGTCGATCTGGCGATAAAGGTAGGCCAATGCAGGCTGCTCACGCGCCATCCGGGCGCCTGCCCCAGGAGGCACGCCCTGCTTGTTTAGCTCCGCCAGATTCCGTTGAGCGTCGCGAGTCCACGACTCGGCTCGTCCTATGTCAGGATGCCGGATAGTGGAATAGTCCACACCCCCAACGTTCGAGGCCATGACAAGCCCGCGGACCCGCGGCTGATTCTCAAGAGCGTATGGGAGGCAAGTGCGGCCGCCCATGGATTGCGCGATCAACACGACATCGGACAGGCCAAGGTGATCGATGAGTCCTCCGAGGTCACTCACGAAGGCGGCTGGGCCTCTGCCGTCCGTGGCTTCAGTGGACGGGGCGAATGTGCGGTGTGAAAAGGTCACGCATGTGAACCGCTCAGAGAAATGTGGCACTTGTTGCCACCACGAAAGATAGTTCCCCCCGGCCCCGTGCGCGAATACTAATCCTGGACCGGCCCCTGAGACCTCGTAGAAGATCTCCGCGTCCGGCCGTTTCAAGAAACCTGTGCGGCGGCCTTTCGCAGGCGGGGCTTGAGCGGTCGCTACAGAGCTCAGAGTGAAGGGCACTACTCCGCTTGCCGTCAGACCTACTATTGCCCCAAATTGCGTGACGAAGGTTCGCCGCGTGCTTCTCGACTCATGAATCATCTACTTCTCCTTCGAGGCTGTCCGCCTAGCGAGTCGTAGGCCCACGCTGACCGACGTCGCGTATCCAAATCAGCAATCAGACTATCCCCTTTTCGGTCATCACGAATCGATGCCTACTCGGCGTGCCGTCCCGGCAGGTCCCGGCTTGACAGTGCAAGGTCGGCAGGGGGGGGCCACATGTCAGACAGCCGGCGCTGGCCGATCAAGCCATGCCTAGCGCGCGGACATCGGCCGCTGGACTGGGCCCGGGCCGCCGGCCAGCTGAGGCTTCTGAAGCGGTTCCCACAAGAACGCGACAAACCCGGCGAGCGCGAAGAGCAGAATCTTCCTCGATGATGTGATGAGTCTCCGGTTCGTCATCTGTCGGCGCCCGGCTTTCGATCGCACACCGTGCTCGGTGGGCCTGCTGGTATCACGACTCTTCTTACGGGAACGCTGCGTTGAAGAAGTTGACGGAGGAGCCCGCTAGCGTCGTGAGTCAGGCGTCGGCCGCCCCACGCCGTCGATCACCCCGACCTTGAGCAATCCCGTTTCGATCTGGAGCCCGAGCTGTTCCTGTAACACCGTGAAGATCGACGGGATCGAATCCGTCGCCGTGCCGGCTCGATCACCGTCTGGTGCTTTGTAGGTGGCCACTTCAACGACATGTCGAGGTCGATGTCAAAGTGGCCGGCTAGTGTGGTGCGATCGAACACGGGACGGTGAAGGACGGCTGCCAGAAATTGCCCGAATGCCGCCATCGTGACTCCGCGGAAGAGCGAGGTGTCGCCGGTTCCGGGTCCAAAAGTATTGCAAGGTTGGACCGGGCCGTCAGCGTTCCATACCGGGAGGCCACTCGAGAAACCAAACGCATCAGCGCAGTCCGCCTGCGTCCGTCGAAGCTTGGCCCTGTGGCGACCCGTTCTTGCCATCGCGAGCTCGTAGACGGGAACCTCCAAGATTCGAAAGGGCTGGGTGCTGTGTCTCCTTGATTGACGCCAGGTCGAATGCCAGCGACCACCTCTCGTTTGTTACCGACGAGTGGGCCCCGCGTATCAGCGCTACATCGAAAGCGGGCTGATCGCGTGTACCGACGGCGCGGAGTGCCGACACGCCAAGCAGGACGATGACGGCGCTGACGACGACTCCCATGAGTCTGCCATCGTCGGGCGCGACCCCGACGCTGACCGGCGTCGAGCGCCGCCGAAACACGCACCGCGAGGTCGCTCCGGTTCGCCATCGAGAGAAAGGGGACGCGTCCCGCACCGCGATTGCCGTCTTGCGAGCATGACAAGTTGATCCGCGTATGCCGGCCCATCTGACTCTCGCAAAACCGCGTCGTCACAGGCGCGCTCCGACTCGAGGCACAGCTGACGCAACGCGATCCAGGCCAGCGGATGGAACCAGGACATGGCGCAGGTCACACGCGCCAGGATCTGAATCGGCAGGTCATGACGGCGCACGTGCTCGAGCTCGTGGACAATCGCCCGCTGAAGATCCGCAGTACTCGAGGTCACGGCGTCCGATGGCAGAACAATCGTCGGTCGCAGGAGACCGCCAGCCATTGGCACCGCCACGCGTTCATGCAGAACGACGTCGACATCGCGATGGATTCGTGCATTGCTGGCCAGCGTTCGAACGCGTTCCTGACCTTCACGCCACGGCAACCCTTCGCGAACGCGGTGCCTGAGTCCGCAAAGCCCCACAACGATCGGCACGAGGGATAGGAGCTTACCGATGGTCCAGCCTGCGAGAATCAGAGTCCCGCTGGGCGGCAGCACGCCGTTTTTCGCATCCTGCGGAGGCTGGCTCAGCGCGGGAGCCGTCGCGGCGACGTTTCGATCTGGCAGATACGGAGCAATAGGTAGACGAACGAGTAAGATGTACATAACAGT
>CAVTYZ010000015.1:0-448234 GCA_963739035.1 uncultured Acidobacteriota bacterium
ATCTCTTGTGGCAGTTCCTGAGGTACAAGAGCCAGGCTCAGTAAGAATCCAGCGGCCAGTATCCCTGACGGACGGCACGACTGCATTATGCAGCCTCTGTCAAGAGACGTGGTTGAGCGGCCCAAGCAAGGGCGTATTCAACAAGTTTCAAAGTTAAGTTTGAAGTTCGAAAGGCGTCCGTTCTGACTTCTGCCTTCTAACTTCTGACCTTAAGGTGGTCGGGGCGAGTGGATTCAAGCCACCGACCCCTCGGCGAGGCAGGCCACGGATTGCCGGTCCCGAGCGACCTGGACCGGTCGTTCCGTGCCTCCCATGGGTCCGGTCGCGCCCTGATTAACGGCCACAGGTCGGGTCGCGATCCCTGTTGCCCCTATAATACGCCACCCTGGCCTTCACCCCCGGCACCCGATTCGGGCCATATGAAATCGTCTCCGCATTGGGGCCGGCGGCATGGGCGAGGTCTATCGCGCCCGCGACACGACGCTCGGACGCGAGGTCGCGCTGAAGATTCTGCCCGACGCGTTCGCGCAGGACCCCGATCGCCTCGCCCGGTTTCAGCGCGAAGCGCAGACGCTCGCGTCGCTGAACCATCCGAACATCGGCGGCATCCACGGCCTCGAAGAGGCCCACGGCGTCACCGCCCTCGTGCCTGGAACTGGTCGAGGGCGAGAACTGTCGCAGCGATCGCGCGCGGCCCGCTCCCGCTCGAGGACGCGCTGCCGATCGCCAGGCAGATCGCGGACGCGCTCGAAGCCGCGCACGAGCAGGGCATCATCCATCGCGATCTGAAGCCGGCGAACATCAAGGTCCGCGCCGGACGGCACGGTGAAGGTCCTCGACTTCGGCCTCGCCAAGGCGCTCGTCCCGGTCCGGCAGCGCCCGCGGGCGATGTGTCGCACTCGCCGACGATCACACTCCCGCCACGACACGCATGGGCATGATCATGGGCACCGCGGCCTACATGAGCCCCGAGCAGGCGCGCGGCAGGCGTCGACAAGCGCACCGACATCTGGGCCTTCGGCTGCGTGCTGTACGAAATGCTGACGGGGCAGCGCGCGTTCCGGGCGACGACGCGTCCGACGTCGCTCCCTCGATTCTGAAGACGGAGCCCGACTGGGGCGCGCTCCCGCCGCGACGCCGCCGTCGATTCGCGCCCTGTCGCGGCGCTGCCTGCAGAAGGATCGCCACCGGCGCCTGCGCGACATCGGCGACGCGCGCATTCGAGATCAAGAGGCGCTCGTCGAGCCCGACGCCGAGCCGCCTGCGCCGCTCGCGCCGGGATCGCCGCGCGTGAGCGCCTCGCATGGATCGGTCGCGCTCGCGGCGTGACGGCTCGCCGTCGCAGCCGACGGCGTGGTCATCGCCCTACGCCGCCGGATCGCCGAGCCGAGGCGCGCTTCGAAATCACCACGCCGTCATCGGCGGCCCCATCCTCGCTGCCGTCTCGCCCGACGGCCGAACGGCTTGCCTTCGTCGGCCACCTCCGAAGGCAAGTCGCGATTGTGGCTGCGTTCGCTGGAACCGGTATCCGCGCGGGCCCTCGCTGGGACTGAGATAACGCCAGGTTTCCGTTCTGGTCGCCAGACAGCCGGTCCGTCGGTTTCTTTGCGGACGGACAAGCTCAAGCGGGTCGACATCGACGGCGGATCGGTGCAGACGTGGTCACGCCCCATCCGGGTCGGCAGGGCACGTGGAGCCAGGACGAATAATCCTGTTTGGCGTCGCTGGGCCGTCCGATCTTCCGTGTGCCGGCCGGCGGCGGAGACCGGTCGCGACTGACGCAGACTGACACTGAGGGCAGCGACTTCGGCGCCGCAGTTCCTGCCGGACCACATTTCCTGTTTCACGTGTCAGGATCCGCGCAGGGCATGTACGTCGGCGACCTCGAAACCGGGAACGCGCGCCGGCTGCTCGATGCGGAGCCGCGGTTATGCTCGGGGCACCTGCTGTTCGTTCGGCAAGGGACGCTCCTCGCGCAGCCGTTCGATCCCGCGCGAGCAGCAGCTCACGGGCAGTCCGACCGCCGTGGTGCAACAGGTGCTCGGGTACGCGGTCAGGGCGTCGCCGCACTGTCGGCGTCGGCGGCCGGTTCCATCGCGTTTCGCTCAGGCCCGCCAAGCGCCGAAGGCCAGTTCGTCTGGTTCGATCGGGCGGGCAAGGTGCTCGAAACGGTCGCTGGTTCGGATGGCCCCGGATTCAATTCGGCGCTGTCGCCCGACGAGCGCTGGCTGGCGCTGAACAAGGTGACGAATGGAAACCGGGATCTCTGGTTGCTGGAGCTCAGCCGGGGCGTGCAGCCGATTCACGTCCTGACTGGCGTTCCAGCCATTCCGGTATGGTCCCCGGATGGACGCCAGCTCGCGTTCGCCTCGAACCGCCGAGGGACGATGGATGTGTATGTGAAACCGGTCGTGGGTCCGGAAGCGACGAACTCCTCGTGGCGATCGACGGGTGTCCGGATGCGCCGAGCGATGGTCTCCCGATGGCACAATCTTCTCCTCTATTCGACCGATGACAAAGACATCTGGGCGTTGCCGGGATGCGGGGCGATCGCAAGGCCTTTCCTGTTGTCCAAGACCCCGTTCGAAGAGGTGAACGGTCAGTTCTCGCCTGACAGGCGGTGGATTGCCTATCAGTCGAACGAGTCAGGGCGGTTCGAGATTTACGTCCAGCGGTTTCCGGGGCCGGGACCGAAGACGCTGGTGTCGCGCGGTGGAGGGCTAGGTCCGCTGGCGGCAGGACGGCAGGGAACTCTTCGATCTTGCCCCCGACAACGGGCTCATGGCGGTTCCCATCCGGCTCGACGAGTCCGGTGAGCGCGTGGAAGCCGGGGCGCCCGCACTGCTCTTCAGCCCGAGTTTGAGCGGTTCGCCGGGGTTTTCATCCGCGCGACACTACATGGTGTCGCACGACGGCCAGCGTTTTCTCCATGGATATGCTCAAAGAGGTCGCGCTGCCGATCACGGTGATCATGAACTGGAATCCCAAGCCTTGATCATCGGACATCGGAACCTGGGCTTGTGGCTGGCGCGCTGCTGAATACATTTTGCCGCCTTTTCGCCAAGCGTCTAGGCGGCAACGCTACGGCGAGGCAGGCCCGCAAGGGGCGTATTCAACAAGTTTGGCGTTGGAAGTTTGAAGTTCGAAAAGGCGTCCGTTCTAACTTCTGCCTTCTAACTTCTAACTTTTCGTAAGTGGTCGGGGCGAGTGGATTCAAAGCCACCGACCCCTCGGTCCCGAAACGTCCAGTGATCCCTGGTCCTGAGCGACTTGCACCGGGTTATTTGTGCTTCCATCGCCACCGGCCAGGATTGGAAGGTTGCGGCCCTTTGCTGGACAGATGTCGGCGGGATCCCTCACCCGTATAATCCGCCACTCGTGGCCCTCACCCCAGGCACGCGCTTCGGCCCGTACAAAGTCTCCGCACAGTCGGTGCCGGCGGAATGGGTGAGGTGTATCGCGCGGCGATACGAAACTGAATCGCGAAGTCGCGATCAAGGTGCTGCCCGGCGGTCGCGGGCGACAGCGAGCGGCTCGCCCGGTTCCAGCGCGAAGCCAGAATTGCTCGCCGCCCTCAATCATCCGAACATCGCGTAGATCTACGGTCTCGAGAGAATCCGACCAGCGACGGCGCTCGTCATGGAACTCGTCGAAGGGCCCACGCTCGCCGACGTCATCGCGCGGGGCCCGATTCCGATTTCCGACGCGCTGCCCATCGCCAAGCAGATCGCCGAAGCCCTCGAGGCGGCGCACGAGCAAGGGATCATCCACCGCGATCTCAAGCCCGCGAACATCAAGGTGCGCGCCGACGGCACCGTCAAAGTGCTGGACTTCGGCCTCGCGAAAGCGTTCGAGCCCGAGGCGGCGAGCGCGACGGCGGGCTCGACGCAGTCGCCAACCATCACATCGCCCGCGATGACCCAGGCAGGGATGATCCTCGGCACGGCAGCCTACATGGCTCCCGAGCAGGCCAAGGGCAAGGCGGTCGACAAGCGCGCCGACGTCTGGGCGTTCGGCGTCGTGCTGTTCGAGATGCTGACCGGCCAGCGCGCGTTCAAGGGCGATGATGTGTCGGAGACGTTGGCGTCTGTCCTCTACGCGGCAAACCGGACTGGACGATGCTGCCGGCGGCCACGCCTGCGCTGATTCGGCGCCTGCTTCGCCGCTGCCTCGAGAAGGATCGCACACGAAGGCTCGCCGACATGGCGGATGCCCGACTGGACATCGATGATGCTCTCAGCGGCTCGGACGTCGATGCGCCCGCGGCCGTTTCCACCTCGCGAACGCGTGAGCGGCTCAGGTGGGCGTCCTCGCTGCTGCTTGTCGGATTGACCGCGGCGGCGGTGGCGGTGTGGGCCACGCGGCGGGTGCCGACCCCTCTGGAGACGACTCGCACGATCCTGAGTGTCGCGCCCATGGTGAGATCGTCGGGCGCGAACCCGTTGGAGCAACGGGTTGGAGAGGCGCGACCGACCCGGACCGCGGTCGCCCTCTCGCCCGATGGCAGGACGCTGGTGTTCGGCGCGATCTGGGGCGGCCGTCAGCAACTGTACGCGCGCGCGATGGATCAACTTGGCGCGACGCCAATGTCGGGGACGAGCGGCGGCTACAAACCCCTTTTTTCGCCCGACGGTCAGTGGGTCGGCTTTGCCGCGGATGGCGAGCTCAGGAAGGTTCCTCTCAGTGGCGGACCGGCAGTCACGCTGTGCAAGGCAGCGGCGCTCTTTGGGGCAAGCTGGGGCGACGACGGCACCATCGTGTTTGCGACACAGCGGAACGGGGGCCTATGGCGTGTGTCGGCCACGGGAGGTACTCCCGAAGCGCTCACGACCCCTTCGCCAGACGAGTACAGTCATCGGCTGCCCCACATGTTGCCCGGCGGCCGGGCTGTGCTCTTCACGGTCTTGAAAGGGCCGAATCTCTGGGATGACACGCAGATTGTCGTGCGGTCGCTTGACACGAACCAGCAGACGGTTCTCGTCACCGGGGGATCCGATGGGCGGTATGTGTCGACGGGACACTTGGTTTACGTGCGTCTGGGAACGCTGATGGCCGTTCCGTTCGACCCCGTTCGACTTGCTGTCACCGGCGGCGCGACAGGCGTGATCGACGGCGTGATGCAGGCCGCGGATCGTAACAGCAGCTACATGGCCAACACGTTGGCCGGCCAGTTCACCGTTTCCGATACGGGGGCGCTCGTCTATCTGACGGGTGGCACGGTGGCTGCCGGCGACAGCTCGCTGGCATGGGTGGATCGGCACGGAACGAGTCAGGCGCTGCCGGCGCCGCCGCACTCATATGCCTCTCCACGGCTCTCGCCAGACGGTCAGCGCGTGGCTGTCTAGGACACGTGGTCCCCTTCAGGTGTGGAGCTTCGACATCGCACGCGGTGCCTTAGTCCGGTCACGGTTGACGGCGAGAGCGTTCACGGGGTCTTTGCGCCGGATGGGAAACGGATCGTTTTCCGCTCGGGTGCGGGAGGGAGGGGAACCTGTATTGGAAGGCCGCCGACGGGAGTGGGGGTGTAGAACGTCTCACCACGAGCACGCGGAGCCAGACGCCAGCCTCCTGGTCACCCGACGGGACGACGCTCGCCTTTGTCGAAGAGGGAGATGCCAAGGGGTCGGAATTCTTTCAGTTCGATATCTGGGTGTTGTCGATTGCCGATCGCAAGACCCGTGCGGTGATCCACACGGCCGCTAACGAGATGACACCCGAATTCTCCCCGGATGGCCGGTGGCTGGCGTACGTGTCCAACGAGTCCGGACGCCACGAAGTCTACGTGCAGCCCTATCCCGGTCCCGGAGAGCGTCATCTGATTTCCACGCGCGGCGGAGAGCAACCCGCATGGAGCCGGAACGGCCAGGAACTGTTCTACGTGCAAGGCGGGGGATACGCACCCGGCGGCGTGCCGACGCTCATGTCCGTCAAGGTCGCGACGGCTCCGGCGTTTGTGGCCGGAACGCCAGAGGCGGTATTCGAAAATCCTAATCTCACGACCGGCTGGGCAAGAAGTTACGACGTTGCGCCGGATGGACGGCGGTTCCTGCTCACGCTCAACAAGGAGGCGACGACGAGTCTACCGCCGGCGCAGATGATCCTCGTGCAGCACTGGTTCGAGGAGTTGAAGCGCCTCGTGCCGGCGAAGTAGCGTTCACTCGCGGGCGTATTCAACAAGTTTGAATTTGGAGGTTTGAAGTTCGAAAGGCGTCCGTTCTGACTTCTGCCTTCTCACTTCTGACTTTTCGTAAGTGGTCGGGGCGAGTGGATTCGAACCCGCCTTCGCTCAGGCTACGGCGCGCAAGCCACCGACCCCTCGGTCCCGAAACGGCCAGCGATTGCCGGTCCCGAGCGACCTGCGCCGGTCTTTCCGTGCCTCCCGTCGGTCCTGTCGCGCCCCAATGAACGGCCACAGGTCGCGTCCAAACCGGAAACCTTTCCCAAAGTTTCCCAAATCCGTTCGCCGCAATTCCGGTCCTCAAACGCTCACTCCGGAGTCGCCGGCTGAGATTGGCAGACATGGCGGCGTTGCTGAGCGCGAATCCCCACACGACAGTTCCGCCAATATAATCACGCCGGACTTGCCCCTCACTCCCGGCACTCGTCTCGGTCCCTATGAGGTGCTCGCCGCCATCGGCGCCGGCGGCATGGGCGAGGTCTACCGCGCGACAGACACGAAGCTCAAACGCCAGGTCGCCATCAAGATTCTGCCGCCCTCGCTCGCGGCTGACCACGATCGGCTCGCTCGTTTTCAGCGCGAAGCGGAAGTGCTCGCGTCACTGAACCACCCGAACATCGCCGGGATCTACGGCCTCGAGGACGGCGGTGGCGTCTCTGGGCTCGTGATGGAGTTGGTCGAGGGTGACGACCTCTCGCAGCGCATTGCGCGCGGACCGATCCCGATCGACGAAGCCTTGCCTATCGCCAGGCAGATCGCGGAGGCGCTTGAAGCGGCGCACGAACAGGGGATCATCCACCGCGACCTGAAACCTGCGAACATCAAGGTGCGTACTGACGGCACGGTGAAAGTGCTCGACTTCGGTCTGGCGAAGGCGATGGAGCCCACGGGCGCGATGGCGGTGGGCGCGGGCGCGTCGCAGTCACCGACGATCACCTCGCCCGTCATGACGAGCCCCGGGATGATTCTCGGCACCGCCGCGTACATGAGTCCCGAGCAGGCGAAGGGACGAGCCGTCGACAGGCGGGCGGACGTGTGGGCGTTCGGTGCCGTGGTGTTCGAGATGCTGACCGGGCGCCGAGCGTTCGCCGGTGACGATGTCACGGATGTGCTGGCGTCGGTGCTCGCCAGAGAACCGGAGTGGGCTCGACTGCCGGCTTCGCTGTCGCCGGGCCTTGGTAGTTGTCTCCGCCGGTGTCTGCACAAAGAGCCGAAGCAGCGGTTCGGCGACATGCAGAGCGTGCGCCTTGCGCTGGAAGGCGCGTTCGAGACGATTGCGGCGGCGCCGATGGTGTCAGCCCCGACACCACCGACACGCGGACGACTGGTCTGGATGGTTGCGCTTGGAGTCGCCATTGCACTGATCGGGGTGCTCGCAGTCCCCGTCGTGCGACATCTCACCGAGACGGCGACATCCGCTCCGCCCGAGACGCGCCTCGACATCGTCACGCCGGCCACGGACCGACCCACGGAATTCGCATTGTCACCTGACGGTCGGCAGGTCGTTTTCGTGGCGTCCGGAGACGGACCCTCTCGCCTCTGGTTGCGGTCCCTGTCGGCCACCGCGGCGCGGCCGCTGGCTGGTACCGAGGGCGCCACCGCTCCGTTCTGGGCGCCGGACAGCCGCGCGGTGGCCTTCTTCGCCGACGACAAGCTGCAGCGCACCGATATCAACGGCGGCTCTCCCCAGACGGTCGCGACAGCAACGGGAGTCGGCAGCGGGACCTGGAACAGAGATGGCGTCATCCTATTTGCCTCAGGGACGCGTCAGTTGTTCCGTGTGTCGGCGTCGGGCGGCGAGGTTGCGGCAGCGACGAAGGTTGACCGGCACTGGGGTCACCGTCAGCCGTTCTTCCTGCCCGATAGCAACCACTTCCTGTTCTATGCGCTGGGCCAGCAGGACCCGGGGGGAATCCATTTGGGCTCGCTCGACTCCAGCGTCGTGACGCGGCTGACGATGGCTCCGCCAGACGCAACCGAAGCTGCTGGCGTCTACCTGGCGACGCTTCCCGCGGGCTTCCTGAACTCAGGCAGCGCTGGAAATTCCCCCGTAGGATGGATCCTGTGGGTGCGTGCGGGAACGCTCGTGGCCCAGCGTCTGGACTTGGCACAGCGAGTGCTCACAGGGGAGACGGTGGCCCTGGCCAATCCGATCGCGTTCGACCTAATCACCGGGCGCAGCGCCCTGTCCGTCTCGGCGACGGGGGTGGTGGCCTATCGGACTGGCGCGGCCAGTCGGCGGCAATTGAGCTGGTTCGACCGCGCTGGTAAAGCGCTGGGCGTGCTGGGCCGGCCGGATCAGAACAGTCTCAGCACTCCCAGCGTGTCGCCCGATGGTCGCCGAGTAGCCGTGCACCGGAACGTGCAGAGCAACAGCGACATCTGGCTGGTTGACGACACGCGCACCACCCGGTTCACGTTCGACGCGGCCATTGAGGGATTCCCGCTGTGGTCCCTCGACAGTCGCCGGATCGTGTTCCGATCGAGGCGCAAGGGACCCTTCGATCTCTACCAGAAGTCCTCCAGCGGCGACGGGGCAGACGAACTGCTCGTGGAATCGGCACAGCAGAAGTCCGCCCTCAGCTGGTCTCCGGGCGGCCGGTTTCTCCTGTACCAGAGCACCGACCCGAAAACGGGTGTGGACCTCTGGGTGCTGCCGATGGAGGAGGGGCGCCCCGGCAAGGGACAGCCATCGGTGTTTCTCAAGACCCCGTTCGCTGAGCGCTGGGGCCGGTTCTCTCCGGACGGGCGCTGGGTGGCCTATATGTCGAATGAATCGGGGCAAGAGGAGGTCTACATCCGGCCGTTTCTGGAACCACCCGCGTCCGGTGCTGCGACTGGTGCGACGGCTGGACAGTGGCAGGTTTCGACGGCGGGCGGCATCCACCCGCGATGGCGGCCCGACGGCAAAGAGCTGTACTACCTCAGCCCTGCTGGCGAGATGATGGCCGCGTCGATCGCGGCCTCCGGCGCCACCGTGGAACTCGGTTCACCGGTGAGGCTGTTTCCGACGCGGATCAATGGCGGTGGCGTGGACCGCGGCCAAGGCCCCCAGTACGACGTGGCCCGCGACGGGCGCTTCCTGATCAACACGGAACTCGACAGCGCTAACGCGCCGATCACGCTCCTGATGAACTGGAATCCAGAGGGGAAGACAGGCCAATGACCCGTACAAACAAAAACGGCCCGCCTTCGCCAAGGCTACGGCGAGGCAGGCCCGAGATTCCAAATCAGCTGTGCGCTTGACTTCTAACTTCTGGCTTCTAACTTCTGACTTTTCGTAAGTGGTCGGGGCGAGTGGATTCGAACCACCGACCCCTCGGTCCCGAACCGAGTGCTCTACCAGGCTGAGCCACGCCCCGACAACCTGACTATCTTACTCCAGGGCCGGCCGCGACGGCCGTGGCGAGGGCCCGTGTCAGGCCCAGCGCCTCATGATGCGTCAGGTCCGGCTGCAGCGGCGTGAGCGACGCATATCCGTCGCGGATCGCCTGATAGTCGGAGTTCTCGTGCGACTGCCAGTCGTCCTGCGCTTCCTCGATCCAGTAGTACGGCCGCTCGCGCGGGTCGAGGCGGCGATCGATCTGCGTCACGTGGTTGCGCACGGCCTGGACGGTCACGCGGAGGCCCTTCACCGGCCCGAGCGGCACGTTGACATTGAGAAACGTCCGGAACGGGAGCGGTGTCGCCAGCACCGCCGCCGCGAGTGATCCGGCGAGCGCAGCCGCGGGCCGGAAGTCCCACTCGCCACGCGTGAACTCGAGCGACACCGCCATCGCCTGAATTCCAAGGAGCGCCCCTTCGAGCGCGCCCGCCACCGTGCCCGAGTACGTGACGTCATCGCCGATGTTGAGACCCTTGTTGATCCCCGACACAATCAGGTCCACGCGGCCGCCGAGCACCTCGTTCAACCCGAGGTTCACGCAGTCGGTCGGCGTACCGTCCACGGCGTAGATCCGTTCGCCCACAGGCTCCAGGCGAAGCGGACGCCGCAGCGTGAGCGCGTGTCCCACGGCACTCGCCTCGTTCTGCGGCGCGACGATGGTCACCTCACCGAGGCCCGCGAGCGCATCGGCGAGCGCCCGGATGCCCGGCGAGAAATACCCATCGTCGTTGGTGACGAGAATACGGCGCATGTTCACTTGATTGTAAATCGGCCCCACGCCGCAAGCCACAAGCCCCAAGCCGGACTCAGAGCTCCGCGCTATGGCACGTATCGCGTCGAGAATCGCGTCCATACGATCGAACGATCGCCGATAGGTCAGGCGGAACACGGGGACGCTGGCGGTCAACGCAAGGTAGTCACGCATGAGCTGCTGGTTGAACGCAGGCACCTGCAACGTGAATGCATGCGCCTGCTGGAGGAGCAGCGTGTAGCTCTCGGCCGCCGTGAGCGGCTCGACGACCGCGTCGGACGTATGCTCGTCATCGCCCGTAATCACGAAGAGCTTCGAGAGCGACAGCGCGTGACTGGGCCACGCGATTGGCTGGAAGGGCGCGTCCGATCGCCCGTGATACGCGGCCGTTGCCGGGCGCAGGCGGGCGTCATTCTTCAACGGATGAAGATGGATCGTGCCGGCATCGACGGAGAACGCCAGCGTGTCGTCGGCCACATGCGTCCATCCCGGACGCTGTCCGAGACCGTACGCCATGGTGGATTTGCCGGCACCACTCGGACCGGTGAACGCGAGCACGCGTCCACTGCCCTTCTCGGCCACGGCGCTGGCGTGCAGCACCTGCCGGCCCCAGGCCTGATACACCGCGGGCATCCAGCTGCGCTCGATCAGGTGTTCGAACCAGGCGGAATCGACGGTGTCGGAAGGGAACGCGTTGACCGCCGGCTCGGCGGCGTTGAACTGAATGCCGCCGACGCCCGGCTGCCAGATCCAGAAGGCATCGCCGAGCTTGAAACAGTCCGTGGGGGAAAATTCAAACGGCGCCGGCTCCCACCGTGTGAGCAGCTCGGCGCCGTTGACGAGATACTGATAATGCCGAAGAGAATCGGTGCCGCGGTGCCACTCGATGCGTGGCTCGGTCCACGGCGCCACTGGGCTTCCTACATGCACTCGCCCATGTCCATTTTTTCGCCCGCCGGGTCAGAGCACCCGTCGGCGATCGTGCCGGACTTCCCGAACGCGTGACCGCTCTGCACGAAGCTTCTCAAGTTACCAAGTTCCTGGAGCTTCGGGCTTCGCCACGGCGCCTTCACCGTCGTCACCCGAGCCGCGGAATTATCCATCCCAGCCATCGTCACCCTCCGTCGCCTCGCTGAAGAGCGAGCGCCCAGTCATTTTACCCGTACTCCTGAAAAATGAGACCTTTACCGGGTTTCTGGCAGGTCGATTCTGTATGAAATCTGACACAGCGTAGCCAACCCGGGAATCCGTCACCCGCGAGCGTTCTCGTTGACCCACCGCTCCGCGGACATCAGCGAAAACAGGCGTGCAATGCCCGCGAATGTGAGCTTTTCGCTCTCCGCCCCCTGTCGCCTGACCTCGGGAGCGTGGAGGACCCCCAGGCCGTCCAGCGTCCCAAAATTGAACTCCGGCCAGACCTCAGACATGGAGCGCTGCATTTCCAGAAGCTTACGTTTCTGTATGTCCCCCGGGTAGTCCTTGCGCTGGTTCTCCAGTCCGAGACCCGGGAGATGCCGAGCCACAACGGGACGAAGGAGCCCTTTGTATCGCCCGCCGTGGATGAGCACACGTGGTGGAATCCGATTGAAGAACGTGACGAGGCGGCGGTCGTGATACGGGCTCAGCAGTCGCAGTCCGCACTGCGACTCGATGTGGAACGCCGTCTCGTACTCGTGGTGCAGGTACGGGTTCGAGAGCGTCCTCAATGAGTGGAGGTAGTAGCTTCGCGGCGCCCGCCTGCCGGACGTCAGTGACGGCGTCCGTCGCGCCATGAGCCGGTCGACGAGCTCAGCGCGAAGCTCGCGGTCGGGAGCCAACCACGCCGGCAACCGTTCGATCCACTTGCGCTGGTGATAACGAGTCTTGACTCCGGGCGCGAGCCGCGCCCACGCCGAGTCCACGTGCCAACGAACGCCGCCGGACCACAATAGACGCCGTGCCATCTCGCGCATCGACGAACCGCCCGTCCCGACGTCGGCCTTGAGAAAGCGATAGAGCTCGGCGAGCTTCAGCTCGCGCATCAGGTCGGCGGCATGCGCGTCGGCCACACCAAGCCAGTTGTCGCCACCCGATCCCGTGAGAAGAACCGTCAGGCCGTCCGCGGCGGTCCGTCGATAGAACTCGGTATACGTACCGACCCACCAGACGTCGCTCGGCGCCGGCAAGCCCGGAACCATGTCGAGCGACATTCGCAGCGCATTCCGGCCACTGATCCAGTCGAGCATCGTGCTGATCACGTGCGGCATGTTGAGCGCGCCGGTGACCTTCGACTGCATCTCTTCTTCGTGTGACAAGCGGTACCCGGTGCGCGCGGACACGCCGACCAGCGGAGATTGGCCGAGTGCGGCCAGTCGCGGGCGGCAAGCGCCGCGATCGTCACGGAGTCCACACCGCCGCTGAGCATGATGCCCTGCGCCCCGAGCGCGAGGCATCGACGGACCGAGTCGATCAGGGCCGGCTCGAATTGTTCGTGGACGACGCTCTCGGACAGGAGCGGCTCATCGTCAGATGGCATCGGCTCCCAGTACCGCGGCTCGGTCACACGGGACGGACTGACCTCGACGTAGTGACCGGGGCGCACGCGGCTCACGCCGTCGAAGTACGTCTGCCCCGCTTCGGGCCAGAACGCCAGCGCGCTGAGCGCCAGCGACAGCCGATTGGGTCGGGTCGCCAGTCGGCCGCTGCGCGTGAGCGCCAGAATGTTCGCCGCGAACCACACGTCATTGGCGTCAATGACGTAGAACACCGGGTGCCGTCCGAGCGCGTCGTGGCCGAGGAGGAGTGTCCGCGACCGACCGTCCCAGAGAGCCGCCAGATAACAGCCGTCGAGACGGTCGAAGACGCTCGCTCCCCATCGCTCGTATGCGGCCGCGACGATCTCTGCGTGGCTCGTCGAATCGCCGAGACCGAGCTCGCCGGCGGTCTCCGCGCGGTCGAAGAGATAGCCATCGAACACGACCGCACCCGCGCCGCCGGCAAACGAGGCGACCTCACAGCCCTGGCCGGGATGCCACACGGTCAGCGCGCCCACGCGCGTCAGCTCGGCCCCTGTCGGCGCGCCATTCTCGGCCGATCCAGAGCGCGACACCCTCGCGTACCACTGCGGCAGCTCGATTCGCGCCGCCGGCGGTGTAACGGCTCACGCCGCCCCCTTGTCGGGCACCGGCACAACCAGCCCCTTTGCCAACAACGCGTCCACCAGTTCGTGCACGTCGGGTGCAACTTCGTGGCGCTCGACACCATGCTCGCGACAGAGCGTGTCAATGACCGCGTCGAGGCTGAGTTCCTGACGAATGAGCTCGGCGACGCGCGCGCCGGACGGGTTCAGAGAGAACACCGTCTCGTCGCGGAGATTGAGCACGAGCGCGTCTCCGCCGATGACCTGGACCACCACGTCCTTACCGAAGATCACGCGACGAAGACGCGGCTGCACGGGCTGAATCACGCGAGTTGACGGACGACCCCCTGCACGAACCGGACGGCGTCGTCCGGCGCAGAGAATCGATCAGGAAATTCGTCACGCAGGGACTGCGCGATGGTCTGAACCGGCCGGGTACCGTCACACATCGAGAGGACGAACTTGTGCGCCCGACCGTCGACACTCAGCGCCGGCCGGTAGTCGAGGGACGCCTGACGAAGTGTTCGCGCGACCATCGGCATGGACAGCAGCGTCGAGTGCCTGCGCTTCGCGGACTCGGTACGCATGCCCCAGGTCCAGTCCCCGTGTGGAGCGCGGGTGAGCGTGAATACCACCCGCTCACCACGCGTCAGCATGACCGGAGGGTCGAGCGGAAGAAACGCCTGCGACCAGTGCACGGGCGCGGCGTGCGGCGAGGTCGAGAGCCACGTGTCGCCGAGCTTGATCGAGCTCCACCCGACCCACCCGTGGCACATGTCCGTTGTCGTCACCTCGTAGGTCGCTTCCACTTTCACCGCGTCGTAGCCATCCCTGTGAAAGTCGACACGGTGAATGACCTGCGGCTCGGCGAGCATCGGCACATCTCGAAGCTCTTCGGATCGATAGAACACGGTGTTGCCCGCATACGGCCGCGCGACCGCGAGATCGACGCCATGCTGTGACACCGACCACGAGGCGATCGATTCGGCGTGCAACTTCGCCGCGGATACCGGCGCAGCCTCCATCGTCGCGGCTGATGGAATGAGCACACCGCCCGGCTTGAGCACGTGGTCTCGTGCGTAGAACAGGGTCTGCAGGAGGTCTTCGGTGACGAGGAAGTTGCCGGTCAGCACCGAGACGATCACGTCCACACGCTCCGGCAGCGA
Organism: uncultured Acidobacteriota bacterium; assembly: GCA_963739035.1. Classification (GTDB taxonomy): domain Bacteria; phylum Acidobacteriota; class Vicinamibacteria; order Vicinamibacterales; family SCN-69-37; genus CAVTYZ01. Next base: position 14,599 of record CAVTYZ010000015.1, read on the forward strand.
CACGTCCTCGATGCGCCCCTGGATGCACTGGACGCGATCGCGAAGGCCGTTCGCCTCGGCAATCTCCTCGGCCACCGAGATGATGTCCTCCGGCTCCACGAGGTAGACGCGCCTGGCGCCCATGCGGGCCGCCATCAGCCCGTGGATGCCGGTACCGGCGCCAAGGTCGAGAACGACGGTGTCTGGACCTACTATCCGTCCCAAAGCGGCGGCGTAGGCGTCATTCCGCACGGCGTCGAGTGCCATCCAGCGATGGCGTGGGACCGAGCCGTAGCTCATGGACTGGTCTTGGCGGTCACGCCGGACAACGGCGTGTATCCGCGGGTCACTTCGGGATCGTCGTTGATCACGATGCCGGAATGCTCGACCCAGGCGTGCGCGTCGAGGCGGCCATCGCTCTGGCGCGCCCCCATCTTCAACTGGCTGTCGAGGCCGCGCCTGCCAAGCACCCACCAGAGCGCCAGTGATCGATGGAGGCAGGTGTTGGCAGTCGGCGTGTGACGCGATGCCATGGCCACGATTCGGGCAATCTGCCGGGCGCGAGGCTCGTCAACACGGCTGTCCGCCGGCCGCTGGCCGTCGAACGTGTGACCCAGCGTCCCGACCAGCCGCTGCACGCGAACGACGCGCAGTACGATCGGTAACGTGCTGACGATCGCCAGCGTCTCGACGAGGAGCCCGCGGTCCCGCCAGGACATCGCGCCGATCGTCCGGTGCCATCGTGTCGGTTTCGATTCGTCTTGTGGGAACTTGCTACCCACGTTCCACCTCGACAAGGCCCTGTTCCTTGAGACTCGCTATCAACATTTCGAGATCGAGCATCAACTGATTGGGATCGACGGCGTACTCGTCGAGGAGTCGGTCGCGCGCGTCCTGAATGGATGGTGAGGAGGTGAGCACTGTCCAGGCGCGCCCGCCGACTTCGTCGAGGGTGAAGTAGCGGCCGGTATCCGTGTTGAGGAGCACCGTGGAACCGTTGACGACGCGAGTCACGACCGAATCGGACGGGATGAGCCGATCGCCAGGTGACATCAATATCTCGGTGGGTAGCGTATCAAGCACGCGCGAGCCAGCGCCACGCGCCGCGCACCGCCCGCCAGGCGTACAAGGCTGGCAGCGGCGCCCGGCTCGACGGCGCGTAGACCTGACGCATGTAGGCCGGCGGTGGACAGAGGTGCTCCCGCAACAGCCGTCCCCGATCGCCCCACGACCGCAACGCCCGCAGGTCGGAGACCAGCGTCGCAAACTGCGCGCGGTCGCGGCTGAGGAACGCGGCTGAAGCTTCGTGCCCGTCGGCGGCCGCCGACACCCGCGAGTCGGCCATCACGCCGGGCGGAATGACCGTTCCGAAGTGCTCCGTCGCGAGACTCAACCCCTGCCGGCAAATCGCCACGACCTTCCGGCGGTCGGCCAGATCCAGAAACTCCATCCATTCGGCCATCGTCAACCGGGACGCGATCAGGTGGAGATCGAAGATCCACATCAGCAATTTCTCGTCGCGGTGATGCGCAACACGATGCACGCACCCGAGAAACAGGGCGTGCGGGCCGGAGGGCCCGCGGGCGGAGGGACCGAGCGCGGGAATCGCCTGCGACGTGGCATCGAGCTCGTCAAACGACAACATGTCCGCGAAAAGCTGCGGATTGGCGACGCGCCAGTGCAGGTCGATCGTGTGGACGGCCACTCCGTCGAGCACCTTCTCGTAAATTGCCTGGTAGCTGACGAGCTCGCCCGTGACGTGCTGAGGCGGCCGATAGCCGAGGCCGACGAGCGTGTGGTGCGCTGTTTCACGGACTTCCGGCCGCACGAGCAGGTCCGAGTCATCCCGTGGCCGCAGATCCGGCCGCGCGTAGTGCGTGTACGCGAGTGCCGCGCCTTTGAAGACCACCGCGCGGACCCGGCGCGCGGCCAGGGCGTCCAGTGCACGCTTCAGTTCCCGCTCCCGAAGAAGGTCAGCCGCGACAAAACCCGACGCCTGGGCCTGAAGTTCAGCCAGCCACGGCATCGGCGACCGGCCATGTGGCGATGCGATCGGCCACAACCGGCAGCATGCCGTGGCGCTTCACCTCATCGATGAAGGCGCGAGGGTCCGCCCCGGCGAGCGCTTCAAGGCACCCGGGATCGCCGCGAAGGATCGCGCCGACGAGCTCCAAGTCGTTCAATTGGGGAAGAAGGGACTAGCTGACGTCGTCCAGAGTTTAGCCGTCCGTCGGGTCGTCGCTATCATCGACGAACTGGAACCCGGTGAAGTATTTGGGCTCCTCGCCGTCACCGGCGATGTTGCGGCAGTGCATGACGCGCCCCCGCAGATCCACGGCCGCGCCGTCGCCGAGCGTCAGCTGGAGGTCGTGCACGGTGCCTCGCTCGAAGGGAAACGGTGTCTCAGTCGCAATGCCGCCGAGGCTCATGTCGCGGACGACCACCGCCGTGCCTGGTCGCAGCAGACGGCCGCTGACCAGACCGACCAGCTCGACGCGCGGAGACCGACGTCGTTCACGCCCCATGGCGGTCGGTTTCGGCGGCGTCGAGGCCGCAACTTCGGAAGCCGTGGGGTGGGTGGCCGGCGCCCGCCGGCTGCCTTTCGAGATTTTCGCGAAGAACGGCATCTACTTCCCGCTTTGCGCAACCCTGTAGTTGTGACTCGACGACCATCGCGTACGCCGAGTTGATGGCGACGAGGGTTACGACGGCGGCCACCTTGTTGCGCTTGTACACCTGTTTCGCGGCAAAGATCGTGCTCGCGGCGACTCCAACCTTGACGGCAATGAACATCGCCGGGTTCCTGGTGACTCCCTCCATCATCGGGTTCGCTTCGATGGCTCCCGCGTTGAAGGCGGACAACGTCGAGTGCACGTCGAGCGCCTGCATGAGCACCGTGGACGCATAGAGCGAGGTCATGAGCGTGGAGGGACGGTCGCGGCGGTAGACCGGCGGCGGCAGCGCGCGCTGAATCTGCTCGGCGGTGAGACGCGGTGCGGCGGACGCGGCGGCAAAGGCCGACGTGGTCGGCGCAACCGAAATGGTGGTCGGCCACGCTGCCATCTCCTGAGCGCTGACGCTGCTGGCGGACCAAATCACGAGTCCGAGGGTGAGCGCGACGACGGCGGGGAGACGGAACATCGGCGGCAGCCTTTCCGGTCGGTTTCGACCTGGGGGCTGCCGTCGCGCGCGCGCTCACCTTGTGACACACACCGGCGGCGTGGCAGCCGGCATGCGTAATGGCAAGGGGTATGCCACAGCCGAGCGGTTCGGCCGGACGGAGAAAGATTGAGAAATCAGGGCCTAACAACGGCGTAATCGGTTGATCTGGGACTCGGCCGTACGATCTTCGCTGCAGCCGCACGCTTTCGTATCCACCATCGGCTGTGAGTCGTCCCTCGCGTCATGCCACGCATTTGTCTTTGACTACACAGATCTGGAACGCAGCCGTCGACACGCCACACCGTTTTGTGCGTCACTCACGCAACCGTAAGGCGTGCGATGTGTCACTTGCTACCCGGTGACTGCGAGCGTGTCCGCAGACCGAACAGACTCCGCAGTCGTTGCAGGAGAGAGCCCTCGCCGTCGCGGTGGTCAGTTTCGACGAGCGCCTCGAGGACCCGGGCGACCGTCGGCACGGCGGCGATGCCGAGCCGCCTGGCGGACGCGGGCACGGTCGACGGACTTCCCCGCCAGACCAGGAGCGCCGCCGCCCGCGACTCGAGAACGACGTCGAGACAGTTGTCCGGCCGGTCATCCACGACGACGTCGATCGCCAGCGCCTCGGCGACCTTCCCGCGCGACCCATGGACCACATACACACTCGGCAGTGGGAAGCCTCGAGCGGCGAGCCACCGCTGGCTCTGACGCTGCACAGTCCGGCCGGCCGATCGCGGACGACTCGTGATGAACAGGACCTCCCAGCCTCGTTCGTCGGCCAGCGCGGCCAGCCGGGCGATCGCGCCATCCTCGATCTCGCTGAGGCCCTCCCAGAAGTTCTCGGTCGCGGCCAACGTACGCCAGACGGCATCGGACTGCCGCCGCGTCAGGGGCGTCGGGCGCGTGGGCGTCGGGAGCGGCGGCACGCCATCGACGGCATCCTCCGGCTGGTCGTCCGGCGGCGATGCCCCGATGTCGGCGGTGCCCACGGCCTTCTGATCGATCTGCGGGAACAACTGGTGCACGGTCCTGACGAAAGGACCGTGCAGGTCCGCAAGGACGCCGTCGAGATCAAACGCGATGCGCATGGTGAAGGGATCGGGGGCGGTGCATCGCAATCGCGAGCAGCATCACGAACAAGACCGCGTTACCTGGCATTTGCAGGCTGAACTCCATCAACGATTGCGCCGCGATGCCCACGAGACCAGCCACAGCGCCGCGACGGATCCAGAACGTCACGGGGTCATCGTCAGACGACTGGAGCCGACGGCGAACAGTGAGAGCCACGACAACGATGAGAATCACGGCCGGTATGCCGACGAGCAGGCCGCCCTCCGCCACCAACTGCAAGTAGTCGTTATGGGCCTGGGCGTACATCAACTGACGCTGGCCTGTCTGATACAGGGCCATGGCCCGCGCGTACGCGCCCAGTCCGACGCCGAAGACGGGAAAATCACGAATGATGGCGAGCGTGTCGCGCCAGGCGCCCAGGCGCCCCTCGAACGCTCCCGACGCATCGGCAAAACGGGCCACGATCACGTCGCTGCCTCCCCACGCGACGGCACCCGTCAGGACCACACCGAGGTAGAGCAGCGCCGCGAGGCGGTACCTGCGATCCCGAACCTGCTGCCGGATGAACACCGACATCACCACGGCATCACCAGACAGCTGGCGACGCCCGAACGGGAACCTGTGAGCAGGAGCGCCGTGCCCATGATGAGCGTGGCGACCACGATCAACAGCACCCGGTTGCCATCCGTCGTCGCGAGCCAACGGAGCCACGACGCCGCGCCCCGGCCGGCTGGCCGGCGCGCCTCGCTGAGAACACCCACGGCGTACATCGCCACCATCGGCAGGACCATCACCATCCAGCCGGCAAAATGGTTTCGGTTGACGAACGGGCCGAAGGGATTCCCCCCGTAGCGAGGCCGCCAGAAGCCGTACACCAGCGGATCCGCGGGATCGAAGAAGGCGCGCGCCACGACACCGACGACGGCGAGCGCCACCGCCAACCCCATCAACTGACTCGACGAGCCATTCGAGGTTCATCGAGCGAACGGTTCGCGTCGCGCCAACCAGAAGCAGCGCGAGACAAAGAGCGAAGCAAAGCGTCACGGCCGTCGCGGCCGGGTCGAGCGACAGGCTGTGTCGCTCCGGCACCTGGTAACCCAGCGAGGATTGACGGAGGAAACTATCCACCGCGGGCGACACCCACTCCACCCACTCGTATGGCCACGGAAATGCCTGTACGGCGAGTGCCACGACGACCGCGGTCAACGCCCGACCCAATTGCATCGCTCGAGGGTCCCGCCAGGCACGCGACGACGTCGCGGCCCAGAGACCGACGCCAGCGGAGGCAGCGAAAAGCGGCCAATAGGCCCACGGATAGACGGCACCGAACGCGAGCACACCCCAGGCCACGGTGGCGACGAGAGACCAGCGGAGCGCTCGCAGCGGAGCGCTCGACTCGCCCCGGTCTGAAATTGCCCGAGAGGTGACCGGACTACTCAAAGCTCGGACGGTTGAGAAGGACGAGCCATCAGCTCGGACGGTTGAGAAGGACGAGCCATCAAGGACCTGAACGCAATCTGTCTGAACGCAGGATGAGCGAGCAGAGCGACCGCGGCCTTGCGATGCCAATTGAACGATGCGGTGCGCTGCAGAAGAGGCACGATCCCGTTCACGCGTGCCAGATCGACGAGCGCGTCAATGGCCTGGTCATCGAGGCCCGCGGCTACCCGGCGGAATACTCTCCCGACACGAATCTCCTGACCGAGCCGCTGTTTCCACCGTACCTCGTACCGTGAGAGCGACCCCTGGTCCAACCGGTTGCGCGCCAGGCCATCCGAGAGGACCTCGGCCGCCAGAGCTCCGCTAATCAGTCCGTAGTAGATTCCGCCACCCGTCGTGGGCTTGACGAGGCCGGCAGCGTCCCCGACGGCGAGGACTCGAAGTCCGTACGTCCTGGACACTGGCGCCAGCGGCAACATCTTCAGACGAGGGGAAGGAATCGCCTCGAAGTCGTGCCCGGCTCGACTGCTCACGAGCGCGGCGAACGACCGGAACCGTTCGAGGCTTCGGTTCTGGCTCATCAGCCCCAGACGGACGAACGTCGCTCCCTGGCGCTCCAGTGGCACCGCCCAGGCAAAGCCGCCTGGCGCAATCGCCCGGCCGAAGCGGACTTCGATGTCCGGGAGGCGGACGAAGGGCGTTTCGACCTGGGCGCTCTGCAGAAACGCATCAGGGAGTCCCAGGCCGAGCGCGCGATGGAAGCGGTAGCTGGCGCCGCAGGCCAACACCACGGCGCGCGCCGATATTGGTCGATCGTCCACATTCGTCGTGATGCGAACGCCATCATCGTCCACGCTGACACGCTCTGCCCGGCAGCCGCGGCGAAGCTCGGCACCGGCGCGAACGGCCTGCTGCGCGAGGTGCGCGTCGAGCGCACCGCGGTCGATCACGACGGCCGACACCCGCCCGCGCGGTACCCCAACCGACTCGCCGCGCGCACCCCAGAAGCGGACGGTGCCGGCCTCGCCGAGGATGAGGCTGCCCGGGAGGTCGAACTCGGAAAACGCCTCGCCACCGACGAGGCCGGTGCAATGCACCGGCTGCCCGACAATCTCGTGCTCCTCGATGAGCAGGACGTCGCGGCCGGCCGCTGCGAGACGCGAGGCCGTGAGCGATCCGGCCGGGCCCGCGCCAATGACAACGACATCACGCATGTGGTCCGAAACGATACCGCAAACTTTCATCAGAATTTCTTCCCGCGGACTTCCCACGTGCCTCGGAAGGTGATCCAGAACGACAGCAGCGATGAGGCGCAGGTCCAGTAGAAAGGACTGGTGCTCGAATGTACACGCGGTCGTACCGGAATTTCTGCCGGCGCGGGATATCACGGGGCGCGTAGATCTGCGCGACGCCGGTCAGTCCGGGTTTGACGCGGCATCGTGTCGCGAATCCGGGCACATCCTCGAGCGCTTCCATCTCTCCCCCGCCGCGCACTTCGATTTCGCCAGGACGAAGCGCGCGAGGCCCGACGAAGCTCATGTCGCCTCGGAAGATACTCAGGAGCTGTGGCAGCTCGTCGAATGCGGTCGCCCGCATGAACCGTCCCACGCGCGTCACGCGCGGATCGTGCGCCGACGCCTGAAGCGCGCCCACCTTCGCCTCCGCGTTGTGGATCATCGATCGGAACTTGAGGACCCGGAAGTGACGCCCGCCGTGGCCCACCCGATCCTGGCTGTAGAACACCGGGCCACCGTCCTCGAGCTTGATGGCGAGGGCGGCCAGGAGCCACAGCGGCGACGACAGGATGAGCCCCGCACCCGACAACACCACGTCGAGAGCCCGTTTCGCGGCGGAGATGGGAATTGGAGGCACCTAGGCGGCCTGAACGTCCCGGAACACGTCGAGATAGCGGCGAACCTGCAGCCGCCGGTCGAACAGCGCGCTGGCGGCGCGGGCGTTGGCGCCGAGGCGCGCCGTCCGATCCCGGTCGCCGTACAGGGCACGGATGGCCTGCGCGACGCTCTCTGCGTTACCTGGCTCGGCGATGACGCCGCAATCGTGCCGGCGCGTGATGACGTCAACCTCGCAGTTCTCCTCGACGGCCGCCACGTACGGACGCCCGGCGGCCAGAATGCCGTAGAGCTTGCTCGGGACGATGAAGCCAGCCAGGCCCCGTTGCAGCGACACCACGAAGGCATCCGCTGAGGCAAACGACGCGCTGAGATCGGCTCGGGAGGCGAACGGAAGGAACCGGACGTTCGTGAGCCCGGCCGACGTCGCCTGCGCTTCGAGCGTGCTCCGCATGACACCGTCACCCTGAAACACGACCACGAGATCAGGAAGGTCCCGCAGCAGGGATGCCGCCTCCACGATGGACTCGAGCTCCTGGGACAGCCCGAGGTTGCCCGAGTGCATCACCACGAATTTGTCGGTGAGGCCATGCGCCCGCGCGAACGGGTTGTCCTTGCTGCCCGGCACGATGGCGGACGTGTCGGTCCAGCTGGGAATGATCGTTGTCCGATCGGCCGGCGCGCCTTTGTTGTCGATCAGCCGCCGGCGCATCGTCTCGCCGAGCGCGATGTTCATGGCGGCACGCCGCACCAGGAACTCGTTGACGCGCTGGAGCATGTTGTCGACGGTCGAGCTGCGGAAGTCGGGCAGAAGAGCCGCGACCTCCGGGAACAGATCGTTGAAGGCCATGACGAACGGCGCCCGGAACCGTTTGCCGGCCAGCCACGTGGTCAGTCCGATGATTGGCGGATCGGTCAGTGCCACCAGGACGTCCGGACGGTCGAGGCGCAATCCGGCCCACGTCGCGGACAGAAAATACGAAACGTAGTTCGTCGCTCGGCCGGCGAAACGCCGCTTGTCGAAGCGCGTGCCGCGCGCGCGATGAATCTCGACACCGTTCCGCGTTTCCCGTGCCACGATCCCGCGCTGCTCGACCACCTGCCCAGGCAGGGGCTGGAGCGGCGGTCCGACGACCACCGACACACGACACCCGTGCTCACGCACCAGATCTTCGCTGAGATCCGTGAGCAACTGCCCCGTCGCGGTCTGGTCGGGGTAGATAGGAGCGATTAAAGAAGGCTATGTGCATGTACAACGGACGATCGCCTATCCACTTTTCTTTGGTCACCACATGATTCCCCAGCACGAGCGCGTCCATCCGCGTGCGGAGGAAGCAATCGATCGCCTCGGACGGCTGGTGCACGATGGGTTCGTTTTCGTTGAACGACGTGTTGAGCACGATCGGCACACCCGTCTGTCGCTCGACCGCGCGGATGAGCGACCAGTAGCGTCCGTTGCCTGCGGCGTTCACGGTCTGCAGGCGGCCGGATCCATCGACGTGCGTGATGGCCGGCACGACATCCTGCTTGGCGGACTGCACCGGATAGACCTGCATCATGAATGGGTCTGGTACCGATCCCGTGAAGTAGTCGGCGTGCGCTTCCTCGAGCACGGACGGCGCGAACGGGCGGAACTTCTCGCGAAACTTGATTTTGGTGTTGATGATCTCGCGCATGTCCGCGCGGCGCGGGTCCGCCAGGATGCTCCGGTTGCCCAACGCGCGCGCGCCCCATTCCATGCGCCCCTGGAACCAGCCGACGACTTCGCCGTTGGCGATGCGCGACGCGGTCCACTCGTAGAGCTCGTGGTCGTCGGCAATCGCGCGTACGACGCAGTGCTGCGCATCGAGATCCTGCCGGCGGTCGGCCAGCGCGGATTCGACGGCGGCGGTGCCGAACGACGGTCCCCAATAGCCGTGCCGCATCACGAATCCGCGCGGCTGCTGGAGGACCTGGTTCCAGACGTAGTAGGCGGCGCCGAGCGCCGTCCCGTTGTCGCCGGAGGCGGGCTGAATGTACACGTCGGTGAAAGGCGTCTCGTCCCGGATCTTGCCGTTCGCCACGCTGTTCATCGCGCAGCCCCCGGCGAAACACAGCCGGTCGATCCGGGTTCGCGCGTGGAGGCCGCGAAGCACGTGAAAGGCGGCCTGCTCGAAGACCGCCTGGAGCGACGCCGCGATCGCTTCGTGACGCGTCGTGAGCGGCTCGTCCTTCCGCCGCGCGGGCCCGAGGAGCTCTTCGAGCTTCGCCGAGTACACGGCCTCGACCTTGGGCTCACCATCCGTCCACGTCATGCCGGCGCCGCCGGACCAATGACGGAAATAGGACAAGTCCAGCTCGAAGGCGCCGCCTGGCGTCAGCCGGACCAGCTGTCCGACTTCGCGGGTGAAATCGGGCGCGCCGTACGGGGCAAGGCCCATCACTTTGAACTCGTCGCCGAAGTTCAAGAACCCGAGGGACTGCGTCACCGCCAGATACATCAGGCCAAGCGAGTGCGGGAAGAACGTGCGATGGACAACGTCCATCGATCGGTCGCGACCAATCGCCCAGGACGTGCTCACGAAGTCGCCGAACCCGTCGATCGCGCACACGGCCGCCGTGTCGAACGGCGAGACGAAGAACGCGCTGGCCAGATGCGCCGGATGGTGTTCCACCCAATGCACGTTCGGGCCGGATTCGCCGGACCGAAGACCCAGGGCTTCTTTCACGGCGGCCGGAATGCCATTGACCTTCCCGTAGTTCGCGGCCCGGTCCTTCAGAAGCGACCGGTCTGGCCGATGCCGGAGCGCAAACCATCCCTTGCGGACAAGGTGCGCGCGTGGATTGCGCGACACGCCGACATGATCCACCTCGGCGCCCGTGAGCCCGCCCATCTCGAGACAGGCCCGGATCGCCTGCGTCGGAAATCCGGCGACGTGCTTCACCCGGCGGAATCGTTCCTCCTCGACCGCGGCGACGAGCTCGCCGTCGCGAATGAGCACCGCCGAGACGTCGGCGTGGTACGCGTTGATCCCGAGAATGTTCAAGATTTCTGTGGCATGCAGGGCCCTACATGCTTTCCTCGCAGGATTTCCATCGCCAGCAGGCACTCGAAGATCGTTCGCTCGCACGCGTACTGGACGGCAGCCCAGCCGGCCAACGGTCCGCCGGCGGCGACGTAGGCACCCGGCCCGGCCACGAATGGCATCAATGCCGTTCGGCGAACCCGGTCCTGCCAGCGCAGAGTCGTGGTGTGTCGCAGGCGGTCCGCCTCGAGCCGCGCATATTCGAGTTGCGATCGCACGAACCGCTCGAGCGGCTTGCGATCATCGTGGCTGAGTCGCGCCGCGAATCTGTATTGCGGACCGTCGGCGGCAATCACTTGCGAGTGGCCGGGCTGCGTGATCGAGACGGCGTCGCGCCGGACGACCACGACCTTCGCGGGATAGACGGATCCGCGAAGAGGTTGCCCATGAATGCAGTACCGGAAACCTGCGACACCCGAGGCAAAGCCGCCGGGAAGAAACACGCGGTCGAGCTCCGTCACGAACTCAGGCGGCACCCGGTAATCCGCGTCGAGCGCCAGGACGTAGTCCGTCTCGGCCGAGCCAATCGCGAACTGCCACTGGGCGGCATGCGTGTCGAAGGGCCGCGAGAGCAAACGGACATTGGAGAAACGGCCCGCGACTTCAGCCGTGCGATTGGTCGAGCCGGAATCCACGACCACGACGGCCCTGGCCCACGCCAGGTCTTCGAGCAGCCGCCCGATGTTGGGCTCTTCGTTCAGCGTCAACACCACCGGAGTGACACGCGGGGCACCGTTCACCGCGCGGCTCCGTTGTGCTCGGCCCACGCGCTCAGGGCGACGAGCGTCCACAGACGGGACCAGCTGACGGTCGGCCGGCCGTCGACAAACGATTGCCAGAGCCCGGCCACCGCGGCGCCGTCGAGTCCCGCGCGATCGACGAGCGGGCCGCCGAGCAGACGTTCCTCGCAGTACGGACGGAGCGCACCGCGCATCCAGGAAGCGAACGGAAGCACGAACCCCTGCTTGGGCCGGCGAAGACACTCGGGCGGCAGATCCGCCTGGACCTGTTTGAGAAGCAGCGGTTTCGGTCCGCCGCCGGCCTGCTTGGCCTCGTCGGAGACACCCATGACGTATTGGACGAGCTCGTGATCGAGCAGCGGCACCCGCACTTCGAGGCCCTGCCGCATGCTCATCTGATCGGTGTCGCGAAGCAGCACGTCGTGCATGTAGGTTCGCGCCTCCGCGTAGGACACGCGTGAGGTGAACGGCAACGTCGAGGCGTTGGTCAGCGCGGTCTCGAGCAGCGCGACGTAGGGATCGCGCCCATCGGCTTCGCCGCTTCCGCGTGTCTCGCCGAGAAGCTGGCGGCGTTGTCCTTTCGAGAACACCTGGCGCAGCACGGGGAACGCCTGCGGCAGGCTGCCGTCGGTCTCGATGACGGCGGCCGCTTTCTCCGAGGCAATGGACGACGGCGCGAGCACGCGCATCGCGGCGGCCGCGGCCTGCCGCACGCCGGCCGGCGTGCGTTGCCACGCGCGGGCCCATTTCCGTGCGTTCGCCAGGCGCCCGAACGACGCGTAGCCGCCAAACAGTTCATCGCCGCCGAGGCCCGACAAGGCGACCTTGATCCCGGCGGACCGCACGGCTCTCGACACGACGTAGGTGTTCACCGCGTCACCGCTTGGATGGTCGAAGCTCGCCACGGCGTCAGGCAGCATCTGGAGGAGCTCGGATTCGCCAAGCTGAATCTCGGTGTGGTCGGCGCCAACGACGTCGGCGATCCTCCGCGCGAACGCGCCCTCATCCGCGGAGAATCCAGGGAACGAGACGGTGAACGTTCGCGGCGTGACGCCCGCGCGCCGAACGAGGAGCGCCAACGCGCTGGAATCGATGCCTCCAGACAGGAACACGCCCACGGGCACATCGCTGACGAGGTGCAGGCGAACCGACTCTTCGAGCAAGTGCGACACGCGCTCGGTCGCGGCATCCGCCGTAGCCGAGCGTGCGGATCGGTCCGTGCTCCCGATGAAGTCCCAGTACACCCGCGAGTTGCTCGGCGCGCCCGCGGCCTTCGTCAAGAGGCGCCCGGGCTCGAGCATCCGGACGTCACGGACGAGCGTCCGCGGAGTCGCGGTCGTCTGGTAGGCCAGATATTGATCCAGGGCCGCCGAATCGATCGTGGGCGAGACCAGACCACTGGCAAGAAGCGCGCGCACCTCGGATGCAAAGAGAAATTGCCCGTGACGCTCGACGTAGTACAGCGGCTTGATGCCCAGCCGGTCGCGAGCCATGAGAAACCGGCCACGCTCCGCATCCCACAGCGCGAACGCAAACATGCCGCGAAGGTGATGGACGACCTCGTCTCCCCACTCGCGATAGCCCTCGAGAATGACCTCGGTGTCTGACTCCGAGCGGAACTGCCGTCCACGGCGCTCCAGCTCCCCACGTAGCTGTCGGAAGTTGTAGATCTCGCCGTTGAAGGTCACGACAACGCGCCGCGCCTCATCGCGCATGGGCTGCGCGCCTCGCTCGGAGAGATCGAGGATGGCCAGGCGCGTGTGCCCGACGGCGACGTCGTACCGCGCGGAGTCGCCGGGACGCAGGCTCAGCAGGCCAGACCCGTCCGGGCCGCGATGCCCGAGAGCCCGAACCATCCGGCCGACCACTTCGTCGGCGGCGACGGTGTGGATCGTGTCGAACAGCGCGCCGGCAATGCCGCACATGATCTACTGCGCTACCAACGAGTTCATGTCCGCGTACAGCGCTTTCAGCCGCGTCGCGACGTGGCTCCAGCGATAGCCGTCCGCAAGCCGTCTGGCGCGCGCGCCGCGAACGCGACATTCGGCCGGATTCGACAAGGCCTCTGACAGCGCTCCCGCGACCGCCTCGACGGATCGATTCACGACCCACCCGGCGCGCTCGTCGGCAATGCGACTCGCGAGATCGACGGTCCGCGTCACGACGACCGGCGTGCCCACCGCCATGGCCTCGACCATCGACAGTCCAAAATTTTCCTGCGCGGACGGCAAGACGAACACGCTGGCGTTCTCGAGCACGCGCACGCCGATCGGCGCCCTCCACCCATCCAACGAACTCGATGCGGGACCGCACCGGGCCCATCCTCGGCGAGCCCGCGTAGCTCGCGCGACGTACTCGGGGTCCCCATCGCCGGCAATGACAAGGCGGCGATCCGGCAGCCGCCCCGCGATCTGATGAAACGCGCGGATGGCGAGATCGATGCCCTTCTTGGGATCGAGCCGTGCGAGCACGACCGCGGGTCCCTGCCAACGGCGGTCGTTCCCCGACGGGTCGGCGAAGAGTGCGTCATCGACACCGAGGGGAATGACGACGCCGGGCGGCAGCCACGACAGCGCGCCTTCGGCGCGTCGCTGCTCTTCGTCGGCGGTGTAATGCACCCGCGACGCGCCCGACAGCAATGCCCTGGCGCCAAGCCACATCAGCGCCCGCTTGCGGCCCGGATGGTGCGAGAGACTCCACGGATCGATCGATCCAAGCGGCCTCACCACGTAGGGCATCCCCGCCCGACGTGACGCGCGGCCCGCAGCGATCGACGCGTGGGAGAACACGGCGTGGACGTGGACGGCGGCGAACTCGCTGACGTGCGCGCGCACCCAGGCGCCGAGCGGTCCCGAGTACTTGAGACGCTCGGAGAACTGGCACGGGAAGAAACGGACGCGCATTCCGGCGAACGTGGTGGTCTCGTCGAGCGGCACGTCGAGACGGCCCGCGCCGTCGGCGTCCGTGGTGACGACGAGCGTCGGCACGCCCTGCGCTTCGAGAGCGCGGCACATCCCCGCGACGGCCGCGCTGGGGCCGCCATCGCGCGCCGCAACCGACGGCACGACATGAAGGACCGGCGTCATCCGGCCACCGAAGAAGGCGCGGGCTCGGCCGACGCGTGTAGACGGAAGGCCGGGCGCAGAACAGCCAGGAAGCGCCGGCGAAACTGCTCGTACGTGAACTCCTGTTCCCAGCGATCACGGCCGTGCCGGCCCATCTCCAGCCGTCGTGCCGAATCCGTCAGGAGCACACGCAGTCGATCAACGAGCTGGGTCTTGTTTCCCTGGTCGACGAGAAAACCCGTCACGCCATCCTCGATGATCTCCGGCGCGGCGTCGTGCACCGATCCCACGCACGGAAGACCGGCCGCCATGGCTTCGAGGTATGTGAGCCCGAACCCTTCACCCCGGCTCGGCATGGCGAAAACGGTCGCGTCCGCGTACGCCTGCCTCAAGGCGCTGTCCGGCAGAAAGCCGGTGAACACGACGTGTTGGGCGACGCCCTGGTCCCGCGCCTTGGTCCGCAGACGTTCCACGTCGTCACCGGTTCCGACAAAGACGAGGCGAGCATCAGGGACGTGCCGGCGGAGATCGGGCAGCGCGTCAATCAACTGGTCGTGTCCTTTGTAGCGCTCAGTGGATGCCATGCGGGCCACGGTGAGCACGGTTGGGCCAGCGAGCGACGCGCGAGCGGCGGGCGCCTGTCCGGCCGTGGACAGGCCCAACGGGCAGACGGCCATCGGCGGCAGGCCCGGGTTGGCCTCGATAGCCCGGCGGGCCGTGTGCGCGGAGCACGCGACGACGAGCGTCGCGCCCTCGAGCAATCTCCTGTCGGCCTCGGCAAGAGGTGACCAGACCTCGATGCCGTAGACGAACACCGCGTATGGCCGGCCAAGCCGGCGTGGAATGACACGATGAACCCGGGTGAGTGCCAGGTGACTGTGGAAGAACCAGCTCGAACGGCCCATGAGTTCGGCCGACACCACTCGTGCGCCAAAACGCAACCGTTCTGCCACGCGATCGATGGTCGGAACCGTCCGGCCCGTCCGGCTCAATTCGTACACCGGACACTCGGGACCCCATTCCTCGTGCATGACCTGCCGTACGAGTCGCGCCACGGTGGCCACGCCTCCACCGTCCGGGTTCAGCGTGATCGCCGTCAGCGCCGGCACGCGCGTCACCCTTTGCCCCCATCGCCGACAGGGATCGGTTGCTCGCCCGGTTCCACACGCGAACGAGTGCGTCGATCGCGCAACCCGCGCGCAACCCGCCTGATCACGAGCGCAACGACGAGCGCGGCGGCGCCCGAGGATGTCAGTTCCGCGAACGATCCTCCCACCGTGAGAAGACTCAACGCTGGCAGGTAGCGCACGAGGAAGTCCGTGCCTTGCCCGCGCGCCAGCGTCGCATAGGACATGCCATCGGCCGCGGCGACGACCACGCCCAGGATCAGGAAGCACACAATGACCCCGGTTCGGCCGAAATTCACGTACGCCTCCATCACGTGGCCGATGCCGACACTCGTGTCGTCGGCGAATCGCATGCCGGTGTAGTCACTGACGAGGTTGCCGCTGCCGCCGATGATGGGCTTGTTCGGCCAGATGGCGCGGGGAATGAGGGCCACCACCGCGTCCCACACCGTTCCGCCGCGTGCGAACTGGGTCGATCCTCCGGCCAGGTACAGCACCGACGCGCCCATGAGGTAGTCCTGATTGAGTCGAAGATCGATGCGGTCGAGGTGCCGAAGGTCGCGCGGGTCGAACCACTCGATCGTGGTGACCGTGCCGGTGATCTGGCCGATGCGTTCGCTCATGCCTCCGCCGGTCCAGACCACCGCGCGGATATCGCGTCGATCGCGCATGTAGGTCACGTAGACCGACAGCCCGAGGTACAGCAGGAGGACGCCGGCGACCACGACGATGGAGCGTGGACGATAGAAGCTCGCGACGAACGCGAAGATGGTCAGCATCGCCGCGAACCCATAGCCGAGGAAGCCCTGTCCGAGGACCGTAATCAACGGCAGCACCGCGGTCGCGGCGAGCCATCCCCACATCGACGGCTCGCGCCCTCCGTGCCAGGCGCTCCAGCACTTCAACGACATGGCGACGACGGCGACCATCGATCCGGTCGAGACGAAGGCGGTCATGCTCGGCAGATAGCCCGCGAGGGGGAAGACGACGAGATACAGGACAGCGCCGGTGACGAGCAGCAGGTTCGTCAGGCTGCGAGTCGATCGGCGCCAGTCGCTCGGCGGGCGGAAGGGCGCTCGTCCAGCGCCTGAGCGATCGGACGCGCGATCTCCGTGCCGATCGGCGAACGCCATCATGGCAAACGCGGCTTCGCGCAATCCGATCGCGGTCAACTCGTGGTTTGGCGTGTCGTACCAGGGCAGCAGGTACATGAGCGGCGCCATCCAGTACAGCGTCGTGAACGAGAAGACGTACGTGACCACGAGACCGACACTCGCGCCGCTCGTCCACGCACGAAGAACGTCCATGCCGCGGCGCCGCCGAGCACGATGAGCCAGTCCCGCATCGCGACGTCGATCACCGCGCCTCCACGTGGGGCAGGCTTGGGGCTCGAGGCTTGGGGCCTGCGCCATCGGCAAACCCAGGGTCCGTTTGCCCAACGAGCGTCCGCAACCGGTCCTCGTAGGTGAAGCTGCCCACGCTGCGATGATGTCGCGCGCTCGCGCCGCAAGTCGCTCGCGGCGAGCGCTCGTCATCGAGCAGCCGACGCGTCTCGCGAACCATGCCCGTCGATGTCGTCGAAGTAGGTCACCGCCTCATCGTCAGGACCAAAAATCTCCTCGTGTTCGCCGGTGCGCTCCACGAGGAAGCACCCGCCGGCGGCCGGCACTTCGATCGACCGCATGGCGTGGCCGTCTCGATTGGCGCGGCGAACCAGCCCGAGGCATACCTTCGACGCGGCGATCGCGTGACGCAGTTCCTTCGGACTGCCGTGTCCGCGCGTCACCGGCCGTGTCTCTGCGAAGCGCTCCCAGTAGTCGCCGTAGAGCGCCACATCGAAGCCGTTCGCGACGAGCGCCGCCAGAAACGGCCGCCGCTCGTTGTCGGCGCCGCCGGCGAAGAACACGTCGGCTGCGTAGCGCGAGACCTCAGTGGCGGCCGGTGGATCGGGGAAGAACAGTTCCGGATCGAATCCAAACGGAAGGAACGCCGACGGACTGGCAGCCATGTCGAACGAGGTCGGCGATATTGGACCGGCGCGGCGTGAAGACCCGGTCGTACAACGGCAGCGCGTCCAGAAACCACTGGCTCTTGAACGCCGGATTCCAGGGGTCGTCGGTCAGATAGACGGCGGTCGGAATGCCGCGCTGCCGCGCGTCACTCGAGCGCGCGCGCGTCGAGCGGCACGAGGCCAGCCGCGATGACCGTCGAGGGCCGCTCGTTCCGCCACCGCTCGGCCACTGACGCGCTGAATCCACCCAGGCGCGTCGGCCGCCGGCCTCGAACCCACCAGTTGAAACGGGCGACGGCGCGCGGAGCGTCGTACGCACTGCGCGCATCCGCGAGATCCGCCGGAATGCCGAGCGCACGGGCGGCGCGCAGAAGGCTGGCGCCGATGTTCGTGCCACCGTCGTTGCCGACGATGAGGATCGGCCTGACCGCGGTCACGAACGTCCCGCCCTGACGGCCGGCCGCCCAAGGTTCGCGGCCGCACGAGCGGCGCGCTGCGCCGGCCGGAACAGCCAGGTCGATGTCACGGAAGGCACCGTAAGCCCGATCGCGGTGGACGCGGCGAACGAGATCCACGCCACGGCCCGCGCCAGCGCCGGCACGTGGGATCCGGCGAGACTTCTCGAGGGCATGAATGCCCGCGCCACGCCGGCCGCGTACCGCCACGACTGCACACGTCGGTACACGAAGAGCCAGTACGGGTAGAGAAACCCGTAGTACTGCACCATCAGGCTCAGAAGCGTTCGTCGACGGTCCGACGCGAGGTACGGCTCGATCGCGGACACGACCAGCGCCGCGACGCGGCTGACCGGAATCGGCTGCACGGGAACTCCTCGCAGCACCTGTCGCGGCTTTCGCGGCAAACGAATCCACGCCCTCGCCCGGCACGCTGATGTCCTTGCGGATCGTGCTCAGGTCGGCCTCGAGGAGTCCACCGCCGGACGCGATCATCCTGCACCCGACGTACATCTGGTACATCTCGGTGCCGTCCCAGGCGTCCGTCC
Organism: uncultured Acidobacteriota bacterium; assembly: GCA_963739035.1. Classification (GTDB taxonomy): domain Bacteria; phylum Acidobacteriota; class Vicinamibacteria; order Vicinamibacterales; family SCN-69-37; genus CAVTYZ01. Next base: position 33,109 of record CAVTYZ010000015.1, read on the forward strand.
GTGCGAGTCCGGCCTGCCGTCGCCGCAAGACGATGCCGCTCACGAAGCTGAATTTTCGGAAGGCCGCGACGGCCGCGCGGGGCCCGAAGCCGACTATCGCCGTGCGATCGACTCGCCGGGTGACCACGCCGCTCCCGAAGTCCTCGAAGTTCGTCAGCATCACGTCGGCGGCCGGGTGCGCTCTCAACAGCTCGGCCATCCGTTCCAGCGTGGTCTCGTCCTTCAGCGCGTCGTCGTTGGCCAGGAGCAACAGGTATTCACCCTTCGCCAGGTCCATCGCCGATCGCAGGTTCTTGTCGTACCGGCCGTTCACGGATCGCCGCTGGAATGTGAATGGCAATCCAGACGCCTCGAGCGCGGCGTGGATTTCCTGTTCCCGCCCATCGTTCGAACAGTCGTCGGACACGCAGATCTCGCAATCGCGAAACTGCTGGCGCGCGATCGAGCGGACCGCTTCCACGATGAACGAGGTGCGGTTGTGCTGTGGAATACAAATCGAGAAGAACGGCGCGGCGGTCATTGGCTACACGGGGGCTACACGGCCGCCCGCTCGCGGTGCGGCTGCCGCGTCAGCGATCAGCATCCGCAGGACCGGCGCAAACTGTGTCTCGTAGTTCCAGTCGGCGAGCACCCGCCGCCGGCCGCGCTCGCCCATCGCGCGCCGTTCGTCCGGATTGTCGAGGAACCTTCCGAGCGCCGTGGCAATGCTCTCCGGCGAATCCCGTTCACACGATCGCGCCGACGCCCGCCGCCTCGAACACATCGCGCCAGTCGGGACGGTCTCCGGTCAGCACCGGCAGTCCGCGTGCGAGGTACTCGAACACTTTGTTCGATGCGCCCACCATGCCTTCCTCGTTCGGGTTGGCCGGCACGCTCGAGAACAGGGCCAACCCCACGTCGCAGGTGGATGACAACTCCAGAAGCTGGACCCGGTTCAGCACGCCCTGCGTAGCGCACGCCGCGCCCCGACGCCTCGCGCCTGGGCGTGGTCGATGAGCGTATGGATGTAGCCGTGGTGCGCGAAGGTTTCGTAGCCCGCGAACACGAGCTCCACGTCTCGGCGGCAACCGGACCAGCGCGTCAACGACCGAAAGGGGCAAATGGCCCGGGCGCCACTGAGCCGTAGAAGAGGACCCGCAATCCGGAACGATCCGTCCGCTCGCGCGGGTGACTGACTTCCGTGCGCCGCGGGCAGTTCCAGACGACCGTGATGTCACGGCGGCCCGTGGCCGCGCGCAGGGCGTCGCCGCGGGTGGCGTTCGGGACGATGCAGATCTCGGCCCGGCGCGCGAGCGCGAGCCGAGCCTTCATGACTCGTCCCATGAACCACGACGCCGAGTCAGGCTCCCAGGCCTCGAACGGCGTGTCGTGCTCGTGATAGACGACGCGCGGAACGGCCCGGCGCGCCAGCAGTCTCGCCACGGGCGTCGAGAGCGCGTCGGACGCGTAGATCCAGTCCGGCCGGAACGTGGCGGCTTCCGCCATCGTGGCCCGGGCGAACTGCGCGTAGTTCACCTTCTGACGCCACCCTGGGGCTTCGGCGGGTAGCAGTCGTCGCCGTCACGCCGGCGGGATACGCGAATGGCGAGGTCGCGGTTCATCGTGTCGAGGCCGACAAGTCTCACGTCACAGCCGGCGTCCGCGAGAAGTCCGATTGAGTGGAGCAACGGCGGATACACGGCCGGGTTGGTGTACCTGGACGTACAAGCACGCGCACCTTGCGGCCGACGGCGGACCCCATCGTCATGCCTGGGCGACGAACATCGGCCGTCGGTCACGCGCTCGTACACGGTCAGCATCTCGTCAGCAACGGCTTCGGTGGATCGCGGCTGCCGAACGTTCGGACCGAGCGCCCGGAGAGCCGGCAAGTCAGCGGCGGCGCGCGACAGCACCTCGGCCCATCTGGCCGGCGAGTCGAACGGACGGACCAGCAGTCCGTCCACACCATGCCGGATCTTTTCCGCGATGCCGCCGAGATCCGACCCAATCACGGGCACGCCCGCCGCGAACGCCTCGAGCACGACCAGCGGTCCGGTCTCGAGTCCCTGCGAGGGGACCGCAACGGCGTCGTAGGCGCCGAGCGTCGCGACCACGCGGTCGTGCGGCACGGGCGGAAGGAACCGGACGCGGGCATCGCTCCGACCCTGCGCCTCGAGCCGTTCCAGCAGGCTCCGGCTCCCGTCGCCCTGCGACACACCGTAGATGTCGAGTTCGATGGGCGCTTCCGGGCACTTCCCCATCGCGTCGAGCAGGAGCCGCGTGCCCTTCGCCGCATCCACGCGGCCCAGGTGCGCGAGCGCGAGCCTCGAGCGGTCGGCGCGTCTCTTCGACGCGGCGAACGCGGTCGGCGTCACGCCATGTCGAGACAACACGATGCGTTCGCCGGCCACGCCGTTTGCCAGCAGGAGATCGCGCACCCACGGCGCCGGTGCCACGATCGCATCGGCAATCTCGAACAGCCGACGCAACGCGCCATGCTGACGGCGGACGAGCCCCGGCATCCGCAGGGCCGTGAACACGCCGCCCGCGGCGCCGACGACCTCGAGGCCGCCGCCCACGACCGTCCCGACAGCCGATACCACGCGCCCCATCCCGGCAAAGACCCCGTGGGCATCGAGCAGACACGCGCTGCACGTTCCCGCGTCGAGACGGCCGTCACAGACCTCGCGGCCCCATCGCAGCAAGGTCGCCGCGCACGCACGACACCGTCGGCGTGTGGTAGGTGAACACCAGCGGCCGACCCGACGTTTTGGCGCGTTCAGCCATTTCGACCGAACAGGCCGGAGTCAACGCGTGCTGATGCACGAGGTCCGGCGATTCCTCCGCGAGAATCTTCTCGAATGCGTCGGCCGCACGCGGGTCGCCCATCCCATAGATGTCCTCGATGGCGGCGTGTCCGCCGTAGGCAAAGCGCCGCACGCGTACACCGTCGACGAGATGCGTTTCATCGTCCCGGCCCGGCGCAACGACCACCGACGTGACACCGCGCTCGCGCAGGCGGCGGCACAGCTCGTGGACATACACTTCCGTGCCGCCCGGCGGGTCTGGCGGATACGAGTAGACGATGTGAAGAACCGTCACGACTTCAGCTTCGCCGCGCGCCAACCGGCCGCCACGTGCTCGGCTACACGGTACCCGACGGTGCGTGACAACAATCGCAGGCTGCGTGGTCCGTCCGGAACGAAACGCGGATCGAGGGTGCGGGCACGCTCGAGCGCCGCGTCGAACTTCACGCGATTCTGCTGGAAGTACGAGCGGACGACGAACGAATACCCCGAAGCAACGCCCGGCGGCGCTCCTCGTCGAGCGTGCCGGCCGCCTCCCAACGCTCCTGGAGGTCGCTGATGTTCCGGAAGCAGTCATCGATGAACGCCACAGGATCACGTCTCGACAGCGACCCGCCCTCGTGGACGCGATATCGCAGACCGAGCGACGCGACGTGCACGAACCGCGCGCCCGCGAACGCCGCGTCTTGCTGAAACCGGGCGTCCTGAATCACCGGCAGGTCTTCACGCCAGGGCAGCAGTCGGTCGACCAGCGCGCGCCGGTACAGCAGGGCGCCAGGGGGCCACCACGCATCATCGAGGAGCTCGAGCTCAGGGCGGTCTCCCAGCACGCGGCGGACTTCATCGCCCGGGCCGAACGCGCCGTCCTTGCCGCGCGGCCATCGCTGCCAGTCGCAGGTACGCGACGTCTGCCTGGTGTCGTTCGAGCGCCGAGACGCGCGCGGCCAGCGTTCCCGGCAGCAGCACGTCGTCGGCATCGAGGTACTGGACGAACGGCGCGGTCGCGGCCGCGGTGCCGGCGTTACGGGCGCGGCTGACGCCGGACCCTGCCTGGCGAATCAATGTGAGTTTTCCGCCCGCGCTTGCGGTTGCGATCTCCGCGCTCCGGTCCTCGGACCCATCGTCCACGACGATCAGTTCGAACGACACGCCGGCCTGCGACACGACGGACGCGACCGTCTCACCCACCCACGCTTCAGCGTCGCGGCAGGGGATCACCACCGACACCTGCGGCATCGGCGTCACGACCGGCGGCCAACCACGGCTTCGGGTGATTGGTCGTGCACAACGTCGTCGTCGCCTGAAAGCGTCGCCGACACATTCAAGATGCCGGCGTACTCGTCCTGCGGATGCGAGAGTGGGGGGACGCTGAGCGCGAGGTGAGGGACCGCCGGCCAGCTTTCCACAAGGCGACCGCCCGTGAGATTGCTGCCGCGGTCGAAGAGCGTGAACCGAAGCCGATAGTTCGCGGGACGCAAGGGCAACATCGGGACGGTGACGCTGAGGGTTCGCGTGCCTGCGCGGAGCGAGACCGGCTCGAACGCCCAGCCCGCCATGACCCGGTCCTCGTCGTCGTACACGCTGACGCCCAGGTGGCCGGCAACGATGTCCTGCCCCACCACGACGTGGATGCGGATGGTGACTGGACCGTCGGGCGTCCTCAACGTGTGACCGCCACCGGCGACTTCCCACCCACGGAAGCACTGGCCGGACAGCAGCATCTCGCTGCGATCGAGAACGGCCGCCTCGTACTGGCGTAGCGTCTCACCGACGTCGCCTTCGGCGCGGACGCGACCGCCGTCGAGCCAGATGGCTCTCGTGCACAACCGCCGGATCTGATTCAACTGATGACTCACGAGCAGCACGGTCCGGCCCTGCGTGCTGACGTCCTTCATCTTGCCGAGGCACTGGCGTTGAAACTCCACGTCGCCGACCGCGAGCACTTCGTCGACGAGCAGAATGTCGGGCTCGAGATGCGCCGCGACCGCAAACGCCAGCCGCATCTGCATGCCGCTCGAGTAGTGCTTGACGGGCGTGTCGATGAATCGCTCGACTCCCGAGAAAGCGACAATCTCGTCGAACTTGCGAGGCGATCTCGGCGCGGCGCATCCCGAGAATGGCGCCGTTCACGAAGACGTTCTCGCGTCCGGTCAGCTCCGGATGAAACCCGGTGCCGACCTCGAGCAGCGATCCGACGCGACCGTGCGTCTCGGCGCGTCCCGACGTCGGCTCGGTGACCCGCGACAGGATCTTCAGCAGCGTGCTCTTGCCCGAGCCGTTCCGGCCGATCACGCCGAGAATCTCGCCGTGACGAATCTCGAACGACACCGCCGCGAGCGCATCCACCCACGCGTCACGGTTCTCGCCCGCAGGACGAAAGGCGCTCAACGGATTGCGCGCGAACCGTGACAGCGAATCGCGGAGCGCGCCGTACGACTCGCGTCCGCCGAGTCGGTACCGCTTGCCCAGACGGTCCGCGAGAATCGCAACGGTCATGTCAGACGATGTCCGCGAACGTTCGCTCGACCGATCGGAAATAGAAGAGCCCGCTCACGAGCAGGAGCAGCACGGCGCACGAGGACACCAGCACGGTGGGACCGGGAAACGACGCCGTGCCGAGCAGGGCCCACCGGAAGCCGTCGACGACACCCACCATCGGATTGAGGGCAACGACTGGCCGCCAGGCCTCCGGCACGATCGAGCTCGAGTAGGCCACGGGCGTCGCGATCAACCAGATCTGCGTCAGAAACGGCAGCGTGTAGCGCACGTCGCGGTAGCGAACGTTGATCGCCGAGAACCAGATGCCGACGCCGAGCGCGGTCGCGAGCGCCAGCAGCGTCCAGAGCGGCACCGTCAGCATCGCCCAACCCGGTGTCAGGCCGTAGTACGCGAGCATGGCGAGCAGAAGAACGAACGTGAAGGCAAAGTCCGCGATGCCCACGCACACGCCGGCGAGCGGCAGGATCAGGCGCGGGAAGTAGACCTTCGTGATCAGACGCTGGTTGGCGACGACGCTGTTGCTCGATTCGGTCAAGGCGAAGGCAAACAGCTGCCACGGCAACAGCGCGCAGAACGTGAACACCGGGTACGGCAACCCATCCGACGGCAGCCCGGCGAGCCGGCCGAAGAACAACGTGAAGACCATCATCGCGAGCAGCGGCTGAAGCACCGCCCAGGCCGCACCGAGCGCCGTCTGCTTGTACCGAATCTTGATCTCCCGCCAGACGAGGAAGTACACGAGCTCGCGGTACTCCCAGATCTCGGAGAGCCGGACTGGCAGCACGCCTCCGGCCGGCGCGATGACATGCACCGGCAGGCTGGATGTTGAATGGCTGGAGGAAGGGAATCCGCTCATGGCGCACGGGCGCGCGCCACCGGGGGCGCCGGACGAGACGGGCTCAGGCGCTCGTGCCCGATCGCTGGTAGTACTTCGCGTAGTCTTTGCGGTAGTACGCGGCGTAGTAGTAGGCGTGACGGGTGATGTTGGCGCGGTTGAGCACGGCACCGATGAACTTCGCATTCGCGCTCCGCAACTGCTCGACGGCGGTTGAGGCCGTCTGGCGCGGCGTCATCTCGGACCCGATCACGAAGATCACGCCGCCGGCGGTGTTCGCCACGATCGACGCGTCGGTCACCGGCATGACCGGCGGCGCGTCGATCACGATCCAGTCGTAGCGCTTCTTCAGCTCCGTCAGGAGTTCCGCGGTACTTCTTCGAGCCCAGGAGCTCGGCGGGATTCGGCGGAATCTGCCCGGCGGGCAGGATCGAAAGGTTCGGCACGGACGTCGCGCGAGCCGCCTCGTGCGAGCGTCGCTTCGCCCACGAGCACGTTGGACAACCCGGGCTCCTGGGGCCGGCCGAGCGCCTCGTGCATGCGCGGCCGGCGCATGTCGGCGTCCACCACGAGCGTCCGCTGTCCCGCCTGCGCAAGCGTGATCGCGAGACTGCTCGAAATCACCGTCTTGCCTTCGCTCGGCCCCGTGCTCGTGACGACGACCGAGTGCGCGCCTTCCTCGGTTGACGAGAACAGGACGGCGGTGCGCAGCGCCCGGATCGATTCTGAGAACGCAACGGGAATGTCGCTCTGGAGCAGCGGCGCCTCCCCGCTGTCCGTCCTGGTCACCACGGAAGGCACGAGGCCGAGGAACGGCAGCCCGAGGTGCGTCTTGATCTCTTCGGGGCTCTTGATGCGGCTGTCGAAGTACTCGAAGCCAAACGCCAGACCGAGGGCCAGGAGGCACCCGCCGAGCGCGGCCACGAGCATGTCGCGTCGCGTGTTCGGCAGAACCGGGACGCCCGGCACCTCGGCCTTGTCGATCACCTGGATATTCGTGCCCTGATATTCACTGGCCGCGCCCGTTTCCTTGGCCCGCGAGAGCAGGCTCTCGTAGAGCTGCCGGTTGCTGTTCGCTTCGCGCTCGAGCGCGCCGTAATCGATCATCCGCTTGGACAAACCGAGCGTTTCGCCCTGTTGCGCGTTCAACGCGCGTTGCAGCTCGAGCTCACGCGCGCGCGCGGTTTCGTACGCCTTCTGCACGCCCGAAACGATCCGGTTCACCTCGAGCTGAAGGTTGTCCTTCGCCGTCTGCAACTGCCGGCGAGCCGACTGCATCTGCGGGAGCGCCTCGCCGGCGCCCATGGTGACGAGGCGTTCGACCTCGGTCTGCCGCGTGGCGATCTCCGCCGTGAGCCGCTTCACGTTGTCGTTCTGCATCACTGCCGGCACGGAATCGATCGGCTGATTGGTCGCGGTCAGCTCCGACAGCATCTTGTAGTCCACTTCGCGGTTCACGCGCTCGAGCCGGGCCTCGACGAGGCTCTGGTTCAACGCGGACAGCTTCTGGACGACGATATTGTCGCGCTCGCTGACGGGAACCGTCCCGTTGGCTTCGCGGTACTGCTGCAGACGTGCCTCGCTCTCGGCCACGGCGCGCCGCTGGTCGTTCAGCGACTGGGTCAACCACTTGTCCATCTGTTGCGTGGCGGCGGCCCGCAGCTCGAGGCTTTGCGCGATGTACCCGGCCGCGTGCGTGTTCACCGCGACCGCCGCATACGTCGGATCGGCCGACCGGAAACTCAGCACGAAGACACGGGAGTTGCGAACCGGCGTGACGGTGAGCCGGCCGAGAATGCTGTCGGCCGCGGCTGAGGACATCGGCGCCGCGGGATGGGGATCTTCAGCGCGCTTCGGGGCGGGCGCGGGCGCCGGCGCCTCTGACGACACGAGCGACCGGACGCCGCTCATCGCCGAACCGACAAGGCCGCTGAAGCTGAACGACCACGCGCCTGCCGCGGGCTGCTCTTCGGGCCGGAACTCCTTCTCCATGCTGGTCGCGGTCCGAACGCCCAGGGTGCGGCTGAGGAGAATGCGCTGCTGCGTCGGATAGAAGTCGTCTTCGTACCACGAGTCACGATCCTCGAGCACGCTGTTGATCGACGTGTTCCGCTTCGCGTCCTTCTCGATCAGCAACTGCGTGCGTGCCTCGTAGATCGGGACGGTCCGCAGCGAGCCGATCGCCCCCGTCAAAAAGAGGAGCAGGAACCCAGGGATGGCCACCCAGCGCCGCTTGTACAGCACCGCGCAGGTAGTCGGTGGGATGCCAGGACGAGGGCGAGGCGGAGCGATTCGATAGAGACGGCTGTTGAGGCATAGGGAAGCTACATTCGGCGCTTGGGAACGTTGATGGTGTCGCCCGGCTGGATGATCGTCTTGTCCAGATCGATCTCCTTCTCCGGGAGGCGCTTGCCATTTCGCAGGATCTCGATGCGGTTGCGCGCGCCAAGCTCGGTGACGTCGCCGGCGAGGAGCAGGGCCTGACGCAGCGTCGTGCCCTGCGGCACCGTGTAGGCCGCCGGGCGGCTGACGTACCCGCCGATGAACACCTGCTTGGCTTCGAGAACGACGACGCGGTCGCCGTCCTGAAGGGACACGTTGCTCGCGTAGTCGCCCCGCTCGACCTCGCGCCGGCTCAGCGTCTCGACCACGGCGTCCGCCGACCGCTGGCTGTCGAGCGGCGCACGGATCACCTGCACCTCGTCGCCGGCGACGGTCGTGGCGCCGCCGGCGCGCAGAAGCGCGTTGTAGACGCTCATCTGGCCGGCATAGGAAAACTCGCCCGGATTGGCAACGGCGCCCGACACGCTCACTCGCTTCCCTTCCACCTGCTGGAGGTCGACGGTGAGCTGCGGCTGCCCGTTCAGCACCTTGGCCGACACGAGCAGTGAGGCGAGTTGTGTGCCGAGTTCTCGTGTCGTGAGCCCGGCGACGCTGACTTTGCCGAGGTACGGGAAGTCGATCGTCCCTTCCCCGTCGACGGAGAATTCGGTCGCGCCAAGCTCGACGCCGCTCACGACTCTGATGGTCAGCTTGTCCTTCGGCGCAATGCGCGTCGTGCCTTGCGCGCCGAGCGCCACTGTCGCCAGCATCGCCGCCACCAGCGCGAACATCACCGATCGTCTACTGTCCATAGGTCACCGATCCCCCTGCTCTCACTCCTGAGTACTCCCGAAATGGCACGCTGGACCCCCGCGTGACGTAGTTCACGTCCACACCGATCCGAAGATCCTGGCCCAGGCGGCGGCCAATGCCGGTGCCCACCAGCAACGAGCGATCGCGGCGACCGGCCGTCTCGATGCCCGGCTGATCGAACGCCCGATAGGCCATGTAGGTGACACCCATCCGTCCCACGACGTCCCAGGATCCACCGATCGCCTGCGTGGCCTCCGTTCGGACACCCGTCGTGACGTAGTACGGCAGGTTCGGCTCGAACGAGTAGTCGACATCCCGATTGACGGTGGTGACGAGGCGCAGGCGGTCGCGCGCGATGTAGCGGAGGTCGACGGCCGCCGTGAGGCCATTGAAGCCCGGCAGGTCGTTGCGCACCGGCGAGAACGACCGAAACCCCACGAGGGCGGTGCCCGACACCAGCGCCAGCGGTTTGAACTCCAGGCCGGACATCACGCTGAAACTCCGGCTGTTTCGCTCGCTCGCCGACTCGAAGTCGTCCGCGCGCCGGCCGCCTTTCACGACAAACGTCGTCAGCGGCGTCATTGCCCAGTTCGTGACGAGCGTCGCCTCGCCCTCGCGGCGGTTCAGTTCGTGGGCAAACCGCACGTCGCCAAGCTGGTCGCCGGCTCCAAAATCAAACGTCCGCACTTCGTACGTGAGGTCGAACGTCAGGCGCGGGCCCGGGTGCAGCGCGACCCCGCCGTTGGCCCGCGTGCGGAGCTGAAGGACGCGCGCATCGATTTCGTCGTTCGGCCGCTGCCGGGTGCGCTCGTAGGCGCCGCCCACGTGCGGCGTCAATCGCACGAGCGCGAGATCCGCCCGTCCGACCTGCGAGAAGTCCAGCGACCGCTGTTCGGCAGACTTCTGGAAGTAAATCCATCCCGCCCTGGTCGTGCTGCTCACGTAGAGCCGGCCGGCACGAACCCAGCTTCCGAGCTCCTGCCCGACCGTCGCCGTGAAATCGCTTCGGGTCGCATTGGCGGTGTTGAAGACGTTCGTGTCCACGCCGACATCGCGGATCGACAGCCGGGGATCGAGGGCGAGCCAGCCGAAATCGAGCCGGGCCTCAGCCCGGCCGTCATCAGCCACGACCTGAGCGGTCGCGTCTGTTGACAGCAGTCCGGCGAGAATGGCGCCGGCCAAAACGGTCGTATATGAAAGATTCACTTGTGTTGGTAGTGGGCCCGGAGCGCTTCGGATGGGGAGGATCCGAAACGCGCCGGGCCAATCGTGCGACGTGCTGTGCTAGGCCGGAGGCACGCGAAGTGCCGTTCCCGGCGTCTTGCTACTGACTGGGCGATGCCACCTGCGGAGTAACGGACAGCTGGTTCGGCGCGCCAGGGGGCGGGGCCGGTGGATTGCTGTCGTTGTTTGCAAGGCCGATGGCCGCCGCCGTGCCCGCACCGGCCGCCAGGATCCACAGCGACGTCGGAACCTTCTTGCCGCAGTCGATGTTGACGTCGGTCTTCGACGGCTTCGTCGGCGTCAGGACGAACGGACCTTCCGTGCAGACGGTGCTCTTGTCTTTCACGTTGACGAGCTCGACGAGCAACCGCCGGCTCGCGCCGACGTTGTCGAATGAGAACTGTGCCGTTGGACTCAACTGAGCGGTGCTGACAATCTGGCCCGTCGCAGGGTCGCGAAGCTGGACGGAATAATCAGAATAGGGCTTGTTGGCTTCGTCGTCGGCCTTCCCGCCGATGATGCCGTTGGTCTGTGCGAATGAGGGGGTCACGCTGGACGCCATCGCCGCTGCTAGCGCGATAGCCAGAATCTTCCGAGTCGCCATAATGGATACCTTCTCCTTAAATTCAACCAAGGACACCGGTTCGGTGTGAATCGGCCTACCAATCTTCGGTGAACCGCCGGGTGCTGTCAAGGAGCGCCGGCTCAAAAAGTCCGGTTTCCCTGAGGAATTTGTCCCGTTTCTGATACACCGCTCTCCTCCGGCCCCTCTGCGCACGTCGGACTCAGCGCCTCGCTGACAAAAGCGAACGCGCAACGTTCAGCTGGCGAACCTTTCGATAAAGATTCGTACGCTGGATGCCAAGGGCTTTCGCGGCCTCTCCGACACGGCCGTGATGGCGAATGAGCACCGCGCTGATGCACTCGCGCTCGAAGCGGGCCTTTGCGTCGCGGAGGCTCAATCCGTGATCGATGCGCGTGGACATCCCGTCCAGTCGGGCGTGGTCGAGCACGTCGTCGAGTTGAATGACCGGCCGAGTGACGGCGCGGACGAGGGCCTCGACGAGATCGTGAAGCTCGTGGGCGTTGCCGTGCCAGGGCAACGCGGACAGCAGCGCCAGCGCAGCCCGACTGAAGCTCTTGGCCGGCACGTTGAGCTTGTCGCAGATGTTGTTCGCGAAATGCGCGGACAGGAGCGGAATGTCGTCGCGCCGGCCGCGCAGCGGCGGGACATCGAGTCGCGAGAGCGGGAACCGGTCGAATAGCTCGCGGCGAAGCCGTCCGTCATGTACCGCGGCGTCCATGTCGGGCTCGACGGCGGCAATCGGACGCACGTCGAGCTCGGTCACGGTGCTGGTGTCGCCAACGTTCGCCTCACCGTCGCGCAAGACACGGGCAAGGCGCATCTGAATCCGGGCTGGAGCTTCGGTGAGGTTCGACAGGAAGAGGGTTCCGCGATTGGAGCGGTACACCGCGGATGCGGCCGAGAGCCGTTCCGCCCCCACAGGCCACCCGTCCTCCGGCCGCTCGAGCACGGCGCCGAACAGCTCCTTCTCGAGCTCGGCGGGTGACGACGCGCAGTCGACCGAGACGAACGCCTCTGTGGTTCCGGCGCTCTGCGCGTGAATGGTGCGGGCGACAACCTCGCGGCCCGTGCCGGGTTCTCCGACGATGAACAACCCTCGACGCGACGCCGCCGCACCACGAACCGCATCAAGGACCTGCCGCATGACCGGCGACTGCGCGAAGAGTCCCGCGGTCGAACCACGCGCCGCCAGCTGGTCCGTGTCGATGGCCTGGCGGTCGCGAGTGTTCGCGATGGTCGCCATCACGTCATGTTCGTCGAACGGCCACGGCATTACCTCGGCGAGGCCCGCGCGCAACGCTTCCGCCGCGGTCGCCGGCCTTGTCGGATCCACGATGCCCGCCAGCGGTACGTTCGGATTGACCGCACGCAACATCCGGATCGACGCCAGCGCGCCGCGATCGTCGGCGAGGTCGATCAGAATCAGCTCGAACCTGCGCTCGTTGACGAGCCGCATTCCCTCCGCGATGTCGGACGCAATCGCCACCTGCGAACCGAGGCGAAGCAGCCGATCACGGACTGCCGGCCGATGGCGCAACGAGCCGTGGATGTAGAGGACCGGCGCGGCCAGATCCGTCGCGACCGTCGAGGCCGGCTGGACTCGTGCTTGCGGGCTCATCGCGACTGTGGCACGCGCGTTTGGTGGCGTCATGGAGCGGCCACCGGAGCGGCTGCCTGTTTCACGACCACGAATGTGCCGTCGCCGTCCGGGTCCGACTCGACCCGCTCGACAGTGCCGCCAAGACCATAGACGAGTCGCTGCGTCGGTTTTCCGCGGCCGTGGAAGTCGAGCTCGACCTGGCTGAGAAGACCGCGCGTGTAGTGCTCCCACTTGTCCACGCGGTCATCGCCGTCGGTGTCTTCTTCCACGCGGCTGATCACCCCGGACTGGTAGGTACTCGCGTCGAACCACTCGCGCATCCGCACCCTCGGACTCCTCCACGCGGTCGAGCTGAGGGTCGTTCGCAGGACTGTCCGCGCTGTAGAACTCCCAGCGGTCCGTCCGGCCATCCCGATCGCGGTCAGTCTCGACGCGCTGGATGCGTACGCCGTCCATGAACGCGCGCGTGTCCACCTTTCCGTCCCCGTCGCGATCGGACGTGAGCTCCGCGAGCTTGCCGGTCTCCTTGTTGTAGACCGGCGTGACGTCTCGGCGAGGTGCCGCGGAGCCGCCTGAATCGCAGCCAACGACCGTGAGGGCGCACACCGCCAGCAGTGAGAGGGATTTCATCTTCAAATTGACCAGGAGCAAGACTGATTGGGGCCGGGTGGAGCTTCGCCCTCTCACTTACAGAGGGACAACAGAAAGGACACTCGTCTTACGAGTGACGGGCCGACAGTGTATCACGACTACGACAGTCGTGACAGAACCGATACAGACCGCTGCGGCTAGTACGCGCGAACGTCTGCCGCGTCAACCTCGACGGTCACGCCCTGCCCGATCAGGCCAACCGACAGCACGAGCCGGGCATGCGATCCCTTACGTACAAGCCGTCCGACCACACCGCGCAACGGGCCACAGACGACCTCGACCAGGCTGCCCTCCTGAACCAGAGGACAGGGGTCGAAGCGGAGCTCGCTCTCGACGAGCGTTCGAACGCTTTCGATCTCGTGCTCTGGAATCGGTGCCGGTCGTCCTTCGAACGAAACCAGGGCCACGACTCCGGGACACGTCAAAACCGGCAACGTCTCGCCGTCGCCGAAACGGACAAAGCAATATCCAGGAAAGAGCGGCCAGTCGACGCGCTTCTTCCGATCCTTCCAGCGGCTCCACCGGGTGACCGTCGGAAGGAAGGACTCAATACCCTTCCCGTTGAGATGGTGTCGAACGGTAGACTCGTGCCGCGACCGCGTCCAGATCGCGAACCATTGCGCGCCGACCGACGGCCTCGCTGCAACGGTTAGGGGACCTCCGACGGACTCGGGCCGGCCAATGGTGCGCGCGATCAAAGCGGGGGAACCTTCTCCGTAAGTCTTATCGACCGACTGAGACATTTCTGACACCAGCACTCCTCGAGCACCCCGAGGTGCTCCGCAGTGACTACGGCAACGCCTGTGCCACTGTCTTCGAGCAGGCCGCCTGGGTTGGTCACATGGCCAACCTCAGTAATCATGCGCTGTGTGGCGGCTCTGATACGGAATGCGTCAAACGGCGACGGAAGGGCTCACCCCCATTCCGACAGTTTGAGCCGATAGCTTACGGAATGGTGATTTTTGTGGGCTGGGTCTCGCCAGGGCCCGGTTGGCCGGGTTGCCCGCCTGGGGGGCGGCGTCCCTGTCGGCGCGCGTAGAGGTAGGACACAACGAAAATCACCGCGATGAGCCCGATCGAGAGGCCCTTCGGAATCTCGAACGTCACCCAGTGAACGTCGTGGGCGTATTCGGCGACGAGCTTGATCGCGACCCACCCGATGATGATGAATGCGCCATCGACGATCGCCGGGTAGTTGCGGATGAGCTCGATGAGCTGGCCGGCCACGAGCCGCATCGCCACGATCCCCAGCAGTCCGCCGGCGATGATGACTTCGATTTTTGGCGACATCGCGACGGCCACCAGGATGGAGTCGATCGAGAACGCCAGGTTGACCGCTTCGACCCGCACCACCGTCGCCCAGAACGCGGACAGCCCGAAGCTGGGTAACGCGCGCGGCACCTCGTGCCGGTCGCCGCCGTCGCGGCGCGCAAAATGCCCCCAGGTCAGGTACGCGAGGTAGAGCCCACCGGCCAGTTTGATCCAGGCCACGCGAATCAGCCACGCGGCGAGCAGCGTCGCGATGATTCGGAACGCAAATCCCCCGATGAGCCCATAGCGCAGCGCCTTCTGATGGTCCGCGCGCGGCAGGCCGAGGACCATGATGGCCATGACGAGCGCGTTGTCGGCGCTGAGCAAGCCCTCCAGGATGACGAGGATGCCGATGGTGATGAGATCCGAGAGCTGGAGATCGAGAGCCACTCGCGGAAAAGTATAGACAGGTTCACCAGGTCCGATGGGTACGATAGGTTGGGAATGGCACGGGACAAGTTGACTCGTATCGTGTCAAGTCCTACACTTGAGTTGTCGTAACTATGAAGTCACGCCAGCGACGACCGCGCGGACGACCGTCGCCGGGCAGCCCCGTTACCCATCCGGCGATCGAGCTGCATCTGATTAGCTCGGCGGCCGAGTTGCTCGACATGCACCCGCAAACGCTCCGGAAGTACGAGCGGCTCGGCCTGGTTCAGCCGCTGCGGACGCTCGGCAGCATGCGGGTCTACAGCGCCGACGAACTGGAGCGGCTGCGTTTGATCAAATTCCTCGTGGATGAAGCCGGGATCAATCTGGCAGGCGTTCAGCGGCTCCTTTCCATCGCCGAGGTCGCGGGGCGGCTGAGACCGCTGCTCGTGGCACAGCGCGCGCAGCGCGAGTCACGCGAGGAGCGCGCGACGGCCAACGCGGAGTTCTATCGGCGGTTGACGAGCGAGATCGACGAGATCTTCCGGATTCTTGGTCTGACGCCGCCGAACGGCTGAACATGGAATTCAAGGACTACTACACCACGCTCGGCGTTGCGAAGACGGCCTCCGAGTCGGAAATCAAGAAGGCGTATCGCAAGCTCGCGCGCAAGTACCATCCCGATCTGAATCCAGGGGACAAGTCCGCCGAAGCGAATTTCAAGCAGGTCAACGAAGCCCACGAGGTGCTTGGCGACCCCGAGAAACGGCGGAAGTACGACGAGCTCGGGGCGAACTGGCGCGCCTACGAGAACACTCCCCCATCGCCAGGGGCGCACCCGGGCGGGTGGCCCGGCGCGACGGGCGGCGGTGCCGGCGGCGCGTCGTACCGCACGATGACGCCCGACGAAGTGCAGGAGATGTTCGGTGACGCCGACCCGTTCTCGGATTTCTTCCACACGTTTTTCGGCGGCGCGCCGGCGGGTGGATCGTCGCGAGGCCGGGCGGCGCGCCCTCGACGTGGCCGCGATGTCGAGCATGGCGTGGATCTCACGCTCGAGGAGTCGTTCTCGGGCGCGAACCGGCGGCTGACGATCAATCGGGACGGACGCTCGCGCACCGTGGACGTCCGCATTCCGGCGGGCGTGCGTGACGGATCGAAGGTCCGCGCGGCCGGCGAAGGTGAACCGGCCCCTCCAGGCGGAATCGGCCGGCGACTTGTTTCTCGTCGTCCGCATCCTTCCGCATCCGCGGTTCGAGCGGCGCGGGCAGGACGTGTACACGAAGGTTCGCATCCCGGTCGCCACCGCGGTGCTCGGCGGCGAGATCCCCGTCGAAACGCTCAGCGGTCAGTCGCTGCGACTCCGTGTACCGGAGCTGACCGGCTCGGGGCGTCTTTTCAGGCTGCGCGGTCACGGGATGCCTCGGGTCGGTAAACCGGACGAGCGCGGGGACATGTTCGCGGCCGCGGAAATCGCCATCCCGACAGAGCTCTCCCCGGAGGAACGGGAACACTACGAGGCGCTGCGGAAACTGGAACGCCCGCCGGCCGCCACGAACGGATCACGACCATGAACCTCAATCGCTACACGGAGAAGGCGCAGGAAGCCATCCTGGCAGCCCAGCAGGCGACCGAACGCAGCGGCCATCCGGAGGTGCTGCCGGAGCACCTCCTCGTCGCCCTGGCGGGCCAACGCGACGGCATCGTGCCGGCAGTGCTCGGCAAGATGAACGTGGACCCGACCGCCGCTGCCCGAGACGTCCAGCAGGTGCTCGACAAGCTGCCGCAGGCCCACGGCGGCGCGCAGCCCGGTCTCTCGGCGCGCCTGCGCAAGGTGCTCACGGCGGCTGAACAGGAGGCCGAGCGTCTCAAGGACGAGTTCACGAGCACGGAGCATCTGCTGCTCGCGATCGTGTCCGAAGGCGGACGCTCGTCCGCCGCCGAGAAGCTCCGCGCCAAGGGCGTGACCAAGGATGCGTTGCTGCAGGCACTGACGACCGTTCGCGGGTCGCAGCGTGTCACCGACCAGAATCCCGAGGGCAAATACCAGGCGCTCGAACGCTACGGCCGCGACCTCACCGAGGTCGCACGCAAGGGCAAGCTGGATCCGGTGATCGGACGCGACGATGAGATCCGCCGCGTCATTCAGGTGCTCGCACGCAGGACGAAGAACAACCCCGTGCTCATCGGTGAACCAGGCGTCGGCAAGACGGCCATCGTCGAAGGCCTCGCGCAGCGGATCGTCCGCGGCGACGTACCCGAAGGCCTGCGCGACAAGCGCATCGTCGCCCTCGACATGGGCGCGCTCGTCGCCGGTGCGAAATACCGTGGTGAGTTCGAGGAGCGGCTCAAGGCCGTGCTCAAGGAGATCGCGGACGCCGAGGGTCAGGTCGTCCTGTTCATCGACGAGCTTCACACCGTGGTCGGGGCCGGCGCCGCCGAGGGCGCGATCGACGCCGCCAACCTGTTGAAGCCGATGCTGGCCCGGGGCGAACTTCACACCATCGGTGCGACGACCCTTGACGAATACCGCAAGCACATCGAGAAGGACGCGGCCCTCGAGCGCCGGTTCCAGCCGGTCCTCGTCGGAGAGCCGACGGTCGAGGACACGATCAGCATCCTGCGCGGCCTGCGTGAACGCTACGAGATCCACCACGGCGTGAAAATCAAGGACGCCGCCCTCGTCGCGGCCGCCGTGCTGTCGAACCGGTATATCGCGGATCGCTTTCTCCCCGACAAGGCGATCGACCTCGTCGACGAGGCCGCGTCACGTCTGCGCATGGAAATCGACTCGATGCCGGCCGAGCTCGACGAAATCGAGCGGCGTGTCATGCAGCTCGAGAATCGAGCGTGAAGCCCTTCGCAAAGAATCGGACGCGGCGTCCAAGGAGCGGCTCGCCCGGCTCGAACGCGAGCTGGCGGGCCTGAAGGAGTCGCGTACACGTCTGGCCACCCAGTGGCAGCGCGAGAAGGATGCCCTCCAGGGCGTCCGTGGAAAGAAAGAGGAGCTCGAACAGCTTCGCGGCGACGTGGAGCGCGCGCAACGCTCGGGCGACTACGCCAAGGCGTCAGAGCTGCAGTACGGGCGGATTCCGGCGCTCGAGCGCGCGATCCAGGAACACGAGACCGCCTCGCCGGACACAACCGGGCCCCGGATGTTGAAGGAAGAAGTCGACGAAGAAGACATCGCCGAGGTGGTCGCGCGGTGGACGCACATTCCCGTGAGCCGGCTCATGGAAGGCGAGGTGCAGAAGCTCGTCCGCATGGAGGAGCGGCTCCACCAGCGCGTCATCGGCCAGGACGACGCGGTCGGCGCCGTGGCCAATGCGATTCGCCGGGCCCGGGCCGGACTCCAGGACCCGAACCGCCCGCTCGGCAGTTTCATCTTCCTGGGCCCGACGGGCGTGGGCAAGACCGAGCTCGCCCGCGCGCTCGCCGCGTTCCTCTTCGATGACGAGCACGCGATGGTGCGCATCGACATGTCCGAGTACCAGGAGAAGCACACCGTCTCGCGGCTGATCGGCGCACCACCCGGATACGTCGGCTATGAGGAGTCAGGCCAGTTGACCGAAGCGGTCCGCCGCCGCCCGTACGCCGTCGTGCTGTTCGACGAAATCGAGAAGGCGCATCCCGAAGTGCTGAACGTTCTCTTGCAGCTGCTCGACGACGGCCGGTTGACCGATGGCAAGGGGCGGACGGTGGACTTCAAGAACGCTGTGGTGATCATGACGTCCAATGTCGGCAGCCACTACATCGCCGAGCGCGCGGGCCGCGGCGAATCCGACATCGACGAGGGCACCCGTGGCAAACTCACCGAGGCCCTGCGGGAGCATTTCAGACCGGAGTTCCTGAACCGGGTGGACGAGATCGTCTTCTTCCACGCGTTGGGACGCGACGAGATTCGCCAGATCATCGACGTCCAGCTGGCGTCGCTGACGAAGCGGCTGGAGGACCGCAAGCTGACCTTGACGTTGTCCGACAAGGCTCGACAACTCATCATCGATGAGGGTTACGATCCTGTGTACGGCGCCCGTCCGCTGAAGCGCACGATTCAGCGGCGGTTGCTCGATCCGCTGGCCCTGCACGTGCTGCAGGGTGATTTCAGGGAAGGCGACGCCGTGCGCGCCGACGTCAGGGATGGACAGCTGGTGCTGACGGCGGCACGGGAGACCGGCGTTGCGCATTGAGGGTGACGCGCACGCGGGCCGGTTGGCATAATTCAAGTGATGGCTTCTTCAGACACCAACAACCGGCTTCCGCGGCGGCGCGGCCCATTCGGCCGGCCGCTGTCGCCGTTGTGGTTCGGCGCGGTGTTCTTCGGGCTGCTGCTCCTCGCGCAGGCGACGTTCTCGCTGTTCGGACACGGCCAGGCCCTCGAATATTCACAGTTCAAGTCCCTGCTCGACCAGGGCCGCATCGTCGAGGTCCGGCTCGGTCCCAACGACCTGACCGGTACCTACCTCGACGGAGACAACGCGCAGAAACAGTTCACGACGGTCGCGGTCCCGGACCCCAACCTCGTCGACCAGCTCTCCGCGAAGAAGGTCAAATATTCCGGCGAGCCGCAGAACCCGTGGATTGGCGAGGTGCTGAGCTGGGTTTTCCCGATTCTGTTGATCGTCCTGCTCTGGACGTTCTTCTTCCGGCGCATGGGCGGCGCCGAGGGCGGCATCATGTCGTTCGCACGCAGCCGCGCCAAGATTTTCGTCGATGACGACGTGAAGGTGAGCTTTGCCGACGTGGCGGGCGTGGACGAGGCGGCCGGCGAGCTGCGGGAGATCGTCGAGTTCCTGCGAACCCCCGCGAAATACACGACGATTGGCGGCCGCATTCCCAAGGGCGTCCTGCTCGTCGGTCCGCCGGGCACCGGCAAGACACTGCTGGCGCGGGCCGTGGCCGGGGAGGCGAAGGTCCCCTTCTTCAGCCTGAGCGGGTCCGAGTTCGTCGAGATGTTCGTGGGCGTGGGCGCCGCGCGCGTGCGCGATCTCTTCCGTCAGGCAGAAACGAAGGCACCCTGCATCGTCTTCATCGACGAGCTCGACGCGCTCGGCAAGGTCCGCATGCAGTCGCCGATGGGCGGCCACGAAGAGCGGGAACAGACGCTGAACCAGCTCCTCGCGGAGATGGATGGCTTCGATTCGAAGAAGGGCGTGATCATCATGGCGGCCACGAACCGCCCCGAAGTGTGGACCCCGCCCTGCTCCGGCCTGGCCGATTCGACCGGCAGGTGCTCGTGGACAAGCCGGACGTGAAGGGCCGCGAAGCCATCCTCCGGATTCACGCCAAGGAAGTGAAGCTGGCCGAGTCGGTGGATTTCGAGCGCATCGCCGTGCGCACGGCTGGTTTCTCCGGCGCCGACCTCGCGAATCTCGTCAACGAGGCCGCGCTCCTCGCCGCCAGGCGCGACAAGGCGGCGGTCGAGAAGGTGGACTTCGATGACGCCATCGACCGCCTGGTCGCCGGGCTCGAGAAGAAGCGGACGATGAGCCCGCGGATTCGCCGCATCATCGCGGTCCACGAGGTCGGGCACGCCATCGTGGGCGACGCTCCTGCCTGACCTCGATCCGGTCCACAAGGTTTCGATTGTGGGACGTGGTTTCGGCGCACTGGGCTACACGATGCACGTCCCGTCGGAGGATCGCTACCTTCGCACGCGTCCCGAATTGATGAACGAGCTGGCCGTGCTGCTGGGCGGCCGAACCGCCGAGACTGATAGTGTTTGGTGAGATGTCAACCGGCGACCACAACGACCTGCTGCGCGCAACCGATATCGCGCGCGCGATGGTCACCGAGCTGGGTATGAGCGAGAGCGTCGGCCCCGTGAATCACGAGGGCCGGCGCCGCAGTACTTTCCTCGATTCACCGTTCATCCCTGAACGGGGCGTCTACGCGGAGGACACGGCGCGGATCATCGACTCGGAAGTCCGGCGGCTCATCACGACCGCCGAAGAAACTGCCACGCGGCTGCTGACCGAGAACCGGCAGGCCCTCGACGCGATTGCCGAGCGGTTGCTGGACGTCGAGACGATCGAAGGCGACGAACTGCGCGCGATGCTGCGCCCGCCGGTGCCGGTATGGCCACGGAAAGTGCAAATCGATCGAGTCATCGATGATCCGATCGATTGCTGATTGACGATTTGGAATTGAGAGCTCTTCAATCCTCAATCATCAATTGCCGAATCATCAATGGATCATCAATCTCAAATTTCAAAATTCTCAATGCGTCGGGTGTGACTCCTACCCCATCTTCTGCATCGCGGCGAGGAAGTCGCTGTTCGCCTTCGTCTTGCCCATCTTGTCGAGCAGAAGCTCCATCGCTTCGACAGGCGAGAGCGGCGTCAGCACCTTCCGGAGCACCCAGATGCGGTTGAGGTCTTCCTTCGGGATGAGCAGCTCTTCTTTTCGTGTTCCGGACTTGATGATGTCGATGGCCGGGAACACGCGCTTGTCCACCAGCTTGCGGTCGAGGTGGATTTCCATGTTGCCCGTGCCCTTGAACTCTTCGAAGATCACGTCGTCCATGCGCGATCCGGTGTCGATGAGCGCGGTGGACATGATGGTGATCGAGCCGCCTTCTTCGATGTTCCGTGCGGCGCCGAAGAACCGCTTCGGCTTCTGGAGGGCGTTCGAGTCGAGACCGCCCGAGAGCACCTTGCCGGACGGCGGCGCGACGGTGTTGTAGGCGCGCGCGAGGCGCGTGATCGAGTCGAGCAGAATCACGACGTCCTTCTTGTGCTCGACCAGCCGCTTGGCCTTCTCGATGACCATCTCGGCCACCTGCACGTGCCGCTGGGCCGGTTCGTCGAACGTCGAGGAAATGACCTCGCCGCGCACCGACCGTTGCATGTCGGTCACTTCTTCGGGCCGCTCGTCGATGAGCAGCACGATGAGGTAGACCTCGGGGTGATTGGTCGTGATCGACTGCGCGATGTTCTGCAGCAGCATCGTCTTGCCGGTGCGGGGCGGTGCGACGATCAGGCCGCGCTGGCCTTTGCCGATCGGCGTCATCAGATCCATGACGCGCGCGGACAGATTTTCGGGTGTCGTTTCGAGGCGCAGCCGCTCCTGCGGGTAGAGCGGCGTGAGGTTCTCGAAGAAGAGCTTGTTGCGGGCCTGATCGGGTGACTCGAAGTTGACCGCTTCGACTTTGATCAGCGCGAAGTATCGCTCACCGTCCTTCGGCGGCCGCACCTGGCCGGAGACCGTGTCGCCCGTCTGCAGGTCGAACTTGCGAATCTGCGACGGCGACACGTAGATGTCGTCTGGTCCGGGCAGGTAGTTGTAGTCGGGCGCGCGAAGGAAGCCGAAGCCATCCGGCAGCACCTCGAGCACGCCCTCCGAGAACATGAACCCGCTCAGCTCGGTCTGCGCCTTGAGGATCTGGAAGATCAGATCCTGCTTGCGCATGCCCGTGGCGCCCGCGACGTTGAGATCCTTGGCGACCTGGGTGAGCTTCTGAATGCTCATGTCCTTCAGGTCGTTGATGTTCAGGGAGGGCTCTTGGCCTGGCGGCCGCCCTCCGGGGCAGTGCGTGGCTGGAGACTGGGAGGAAGCGCCGTCAGCGGCGTCAGTGGCGGCAGTGGCTTCGATCCCGGCGTTGCCGTCCTGAGGAACTTCAGCGACGGTCGAGTCGGCAGGCTGCCGCCCCGAGGAGCGTTTCTGGTGATTGGCCATAGCGGTTGGAACGGGACAAGTTAGGTTGTTGTCAGGAACTTGGAACGAGACGCGCGGATCCAGAATTGGCCGCGACAGCGGTTAGCGAAAGCAGTATAGCACCACCCTCTTACAAGTCCATGGGATCCTCGCCCACGCCGAGGATCGAACAGGCGACGATGGGCCGCACGCCGAGCGCCTCGGCGCGGCGGATGACCTCTGGACTGTCGGCGCCAGGGTTCAGCCACACGGCCGGGATCTTCTTTTCGGCCAGAATCGTCGAGGACCGTGAGTCCCACCTCCGGATGGACGTACAGCGAGGCCTCATCGATGGTCCCGGGGTAGTCCAGCACGCTCCGGTAGGCCGTCTCGCCTTCGACGGTTTCCTCGTGGGGATTGACCGGCACGACGGTGTAGCCCTGCCGTCGAAACGCTCGCAGGGCCCTGTTCCCAAACTTCCGGCGGTCGTTGGACGCGCCAATGATGGCGATGACGGGCACAACTGGTACATCACGTCGGTCGACGGTCGACGGGTACGACGGTGCAGGAACCGATCGTCAACTTCTGGTTTCAAAACGGAAAGTGACGGATCGTTCCGGACCTGTCGACCGTCGCACCTGTCGCACCTGTGCTCTACTCCGGAAAAATCTTGCCGGGATTCAGGATGCCGTGAGGGTCGAACGCGAGCTTGACGCGCTTCATCAGCGCGATGGTCTCGTCCGACAGTCCCAGGTTGAGGTACTTGGCCTTGGTGAACCCGATGCCGTGTTCCCCGCTGATGACGCCGTCGAGCGCGACGACCCCGCGGAACAGTTCCCCTTCCGCGTCTTGCGCGCGGCGAACGGCTTCGGGATCAGCACCGTCGACCATGAAATTCACGTGGATGTTGCCGTCGCCGACGTGACCGAACGCCGGGATCGGCATCCTGAAGCGAACCTTCAACGCCGCGACCAGATCGAAGAGCTCCGGAATACGTCCCTTGGGTACGACGATGTCGTGGTTGATCTTGCGGGACGCGATCCGGAGAAGCGACGGCGAGATTTCGCGCCGGATCCGCCAGAGGTCATGGCGCTCGGCATCGGTCGTCGCGCGAAGCAGTTCCTCGGCGCCGGCGGCGCGACAGGCTGATTCGACCCGGTCGGCCTCGGCGGCCACTTGCTCGGCCAGCCCGTCGACCTCGACGAGCAGCAGCGCGCCCGTCCCGGCGGGCGCGAGACGAACGCCCACATGCCCGGCGACCGCCTCGAGCGAATCGCGATCGATGAGCTCGAGGCTCGCCGGCACGACCCGCGCCCGGATGACGCGGGACGCCGCGTCCACCGCGTGACGAATCGTCGGAAACGTCGCCCGGAGCGTCGCCGGCGGCGGGTGGCTTCGGAATGAGCCGCAGCGTGATCTCGGTGAGGATCGCGAGCGTGCCTTCCGAGCCGACGAGCAGTTGCGTCAGGTCATAGCCCACGACGTTTTTCACCACCCTTCCGCCGGTGCGAATCACTTCACCTGTCGGCAGGACGGCCTCGATGCCAAGCACGTAGTGACGCGTGACGCCGTACTTGAACGCGCGCGGTCCGCCCGCGCACTCGGCGACGTTTCCGCCGATCGCCGACCGCCGCAGACTGGACGGGTCCGGCGGGTAGAACAGGCCCATGCGCTCGACGGCATCCTGCAGGTCGCCGGTGATCACGTTCGGCTGGACGACCGCCACGAGGCTCGCTTCGTCGATCTCGAGGATGCGGTTCATCCGCTCGAGGCTGATGACCACGCCGCCCTGCACTGGCACGGCTCCGCCGGTGAATCCCGTGCCGCCGCCCCGCGGCACGATGGGCGTGCGCGTTTCGTCGCATGCGCGCACAATCGCCGCGACCTCGCCGGTCGTGCCGGGCATCGCGACGACGTCGGCGAGCGCGCCACGCTCGAGCGCGTCGATGCCGTACATCCGCCTCGACTCGTCGTCGGTCCTGACGAAGTCCGGTCCAACGATCGCGCGGATGCTGTCGGCGACGTGCTCGAGGTGTCTGGTGCTCACATGGACCGGAACGGCGGAACGTGGAACCGGGAACGACTATCGGAGTTCCCTGGCAAACCGAATCAGCCGCGTCGCACCCTCGCGCAGGCGGTCGAGCGACGCGGCGTACGAGATGCGCAGATAGCCGGGCGCGTCGAACGCCTCACCCGCCGTCAAGACCACGTGTTCCTTCTCGAGGAGCCGGTCCGCGAACTCGAGTGACGTGCGGCAGCCATCCGGCGAAAGGAACGCACTGAATGCTCGGAAAGAGATAGAACGCGCCGCGGGGCACCGTGGCAGCGAACCGCGGCTCTTCAGCGAGCCACGCCATGAGGTGATCGCGCCGGTCCTGGTACTCCATCAGCATCTCGGTCACGCACGCCTGCGGACCGGTCAACGCGGCGACGGCCGCCTTCTGGGTAATCGAGCTGGCGTTGGAGGTCTCGTGGCTCTGGAGCGCGCTACCGGCCGCGGTGACCGCGCGCGGTCCCGCCAGCCAGCCGCAGCGCCAGCCGGTCATCGCGTAGCTCTTCGACGCGGAGCCACACAGGACCAGGCGATCGTGCATGGCCTCGCTGAAGATCCGGGCGACGCGATGAGAGGCGCCGTCGTACACCAGACGGTCGTAGCAGAGATCCACGACCACCCAGAGATCGCGCTTTGCCGCCGCGGCCGCGACTTCCCTCGCGGCCTCGTCGGACATCAGCGCGCCGGTCGGGTTGGTTGGCGAATTGATGATGATGCCTCGCGTCCGCGGCGTCACACCCGACAGGACGACGTCCGCGGTGATGGCGAAGCCGTCCTCGGCGCGCGTGTGCACCATGACGGGTGACGCGCCCGCGAGCTTCACTTGCTCGGAGATCGTCGGCCATCCGGGCACGTGCGTGATGACCTCGTCGCCCGGACCGAAGAGCGCCATGGCCGCATGGAACAGCGCCTGCTTGCCGCCCGCCGTAATCAGCACATCGTCGGCCGTGTACGTCACTCCGTGATCTTCGCGATATCGGCGGGCCACGGCGTCGCGGAGCTCGAGCACGCCGGCGTTCGCCGTGTACTTCGTGAAGGATTGGTCGAGCGCCACATGGGCGGCCGCGCGGACGTGATCGGGCGTCGGAAAGTCCGGCTCGCCCGCTCCGAGATCGACGACGTCGGCGCCCTGACGCCGAAGGCGCTCGGCGGCGATCGTGCCTTTCATGATCGGCGACAGCGCCACGGCGCTCATGCGGCCGGCGAGGGGAAGCGCGCCGGTCGTCATGCGGGGATCGTGCGATTGGCGCGACGGCCGGTCATGCGCAGGGCGACGGCCGGCGGCACCAGGCCATCGAGTGGTCCGCCGAGCGCGGCGACCTCCTTGACGAGCCGTGAGCTGATGTAGGCCACCGCAGGTCCGGACACGAGAAAGACGGTTTCGCAGCCCGAGAGGTGACGGTTCATCAGCGCCATCTGCGATTCGTCGGCGAACTCACTCACCGTGCGGAGCCCCCGAATGACGGCCGACGCGTTACGTCGCGTGACGTAATCCACGAGCAGACCGTTGAACGCGTCCACCTCGATCTGACGGCCATCGGGCAACGCGCCGAGGACCTCGCGCAGCATCGCCGTCCGCTCATCGAGCGTGAACCACGCCTGCTTGGATGGGTTGTCGAGCACGGCCACGATCAGCCGGTCGAACAGGCGCGCCGCGCGCGCAATCATCTCGACGTGGCCGTTCGTCAGCGGATCGAACGAGCCCGGACACACGGCAACGCGCACGGCATCCCCCATGGGTTGGCTACCGGTCACCAACGAATCCCCGACTGGTCAGACCGTTCGTAATCATGGTATCAGCGTGCGGATGGCCGTAGAACGACAACGCACTGTCGCCCGCCTTGAGAATCCTGTAGCGAACGAGCGCCCCAGCCCGCTCCAGCGACGCCTGGCGCTTGCTGTGCTCGACGACCAGCACTCCGGACGCACTCACCCACTCGGCCGCCCTCGTGACCGTCGCATCAAGTGCCGGTTCGTCGTACGGCGGGTCGAGGAATACGAACTCAAACGGCCCCAACGCCGGCCCACGCTGACCGACGCGTCAGCATGTCCGCCGGAATGACATCGCAGTCGGCGGCGACTCCGCAGGCGCCGATGTTCTGCCGAAGCACAGCGAGCGCGCCGCGGTCCCGCTCGACGAAGGTGGCTCGCGCTGCGCCGCGGCTGAGCGCCTCGAGCCCGACGGCACCGGTGCCCGCAAACCCGTCGAGCACACGCGCGCCCTCGACCTGGTCGCCCAGCACATTGAAGAGCGTTTCGCGCAGCCCGTCGGACGTCGGC
Organism: uncultured Acidobacteriota bacterium; assembly: GCA_963739035.1. Lineage (GTDB taxonomy): Bacteria > Acidobacteriota > Vicinamibacteria > Vicinamibacterales > SCN-69-37 > CAVTYZ01. Next base: position 60,070 of record CAVTYZ010000015.1, read on the forward strand.
CGCACGCCAGCGCCCTTCGGTCCAAGCAACGTCCGGCCTTTGAGGCGACCCGCTACGATGCGCATGGGCTCATGGCTTGCACTTCTATCCGACCTCGACCAGGCCAAACCGCGCGGCCCAGTTCGCGGACAGGTAGTCTCGCGAGCGATGCCGCGCCGCCTCGATCGAGCCATTCCACCGCTTCACGCCGCGCGTCTTCCATCAGCCTGATGGTCGCGAAAGAGATCGCCGACGCGCAGCGTCGGCAGGCCGGACTGCCGCGTCCCGAAGAAGTCGCCGGGCCCGCGCAGTGCGAGGTCGCGTTCCGCGATCTCGAACCCGTCGGTCGTCTCGACGAGCGCGTTCAGACGCTCGCGTGCCGCAGGCGACGACCGGGTGCTGATACAGCAGGACGCACGTGGACGGGTGGCGGCCTCGGCCGATGCGCCCGCGCAACTGGTGCAACTGCGACAGCCCGAACCGCTCCGCGTGCTCGATGACCATCATCGACGCGTTCGGCACGTCCACCCCGACCTCGACGACGGTCGTCGACGACGAGCACGTGCACGTCGCCGCGCGCGAACGCGCCCATGACGCGATCCTTCTCGTCCTGTTTCAGGCGGCCGTGCAGCAGCGCGACCGTGAAATCCGGGAAGATCTCAGCCTGAAGGTGATCGGCCATGGCGGTCGCCGCGCGAAGGTCGACTTTCTCCGAATCCTCGACGAGCGGATAGACCACGTAGACCTGCCGGCCAGCGTCGAGCTCCCGCCGCGCAAGCTGGTAGACCTCGTCGCGCCGCGACTCGGTCTTCATCACCGTCGTGATCGGCTGCCGGCCGGGCGGGAGCTCGCGGATGATGGACACGTCGAGGTCGCCGTAGGTGGTCAGCGCCAGCGTGCGTGGAATGGGCGTCGCCGTCATGACGAGCACGTCCGGGTTGACGCCCTTCGCCCGCAGCGTGGCGCGTTGCAGCACGCCGAACCGGTGCTGCTCGTCGATGACGACCAGGCCGAGGTCGCCGAAGGCGACGGCCTCTTCCGCCAACGCGTGCGTGCCGACGACGAGGTTGATCGCGCCGCTGGCGAGCTCCGCGATCACTTCACGGCGGCGTGCGCGCCCGCGCTGCCGGTGAGCGACGCCACGCGGAATCGTGACGCGTCGAGCAAGCGACGAATCGTCAGGTAGTGCTGGTCCGCCAGAATTTCGGTCGGCGCCATGAACGCGACCTGAAAGCGATTCTCCATCGCGACCACGGCCGCAATGAGCGCGACGATCGTCTTGCCGGCGCCGACGTCGCCCTGGAGCAGCCTGTTCATGGGCTGCTCGCGCTGCATGTCGGTGACGATGTCGCGCAGCGCGTTCTTCTGGCCGTCGGTGAGCTTGAACGGAAGCACGCGTCGGGCGGACTCACGGATTCGATCGTCCACCACCGGCGTTCTGGCTTTCCGATCCGCGGCATTCCGCCGCTTCCGCACGAGCAGCCCGGCTTGAAACAGGAAGAACTCCTCGAAGATCAGCCGGCGCTGCGCTTCCGTGCGGCAGGTATTCAGCGAGTCGATGTCCGTGCCTCTCGGCGGAAAGTGCGACTCGACGATCGCGAGACGCCGATCCGGCAGACCGCGAGCCTGACGAACGGCCTCCGGCAAAGGGTCCGGCAGCACCGCGGGCAGCTCGGCGATCAGACGGTGCACGAGCCCACGCTGCATCCGCGGCGTCATCGAACCGGCTTTCTCGTAGATGGGCACGATGCGTCCGGTGTGCACCGTCTCGTCGTCCTCGGCTCGCCTCGTTGTTCACCTCGGGGCTCACCCTGGGCTGGCCTCCGGCAGCACTTCGTACTCCGGACTCGTGAACTGGAGTCCGCCGCTGCCGCGATACTCCAGCGTGCCGTAAAGGACGACGCGCCGGGATCGCTGGAGCACGTCGGCAAGGAAGGCCTGATTGGGAAACACCGCACGGACGGGTCCCGTGGCATCCCGCACGATCACCTCGAACAGCCGAAACCCGGGCCGGCGTGTCGAACGCACTCCGGCCGAGAGATTTCGCCGAGGACCGTGGCCGTCAGCCCGGCCGCAACGACTTGATGGGCACGACGTTGGCGCGGTCTTCGTAGCGGAGTGGAAAACGCAGCAGCAGATCCTCGACCGTCTGAAGTCCGACGCGCTCGAGGTCCGCGGCGCGCCGTGGACCGACGCCTTTGACGAACTGAAGGGGTGACGAAAGAAAATCGGTGGACACGTTGTCAGGGCAGAGGGCAAAGGGCAGAGGGCAAAGGAGAAGGGAACAAGGAGAAGGGGAAAGGGAAAGGGACGCGCCGCGAACGTCATCGCTACCTCCGACCTCCAACCTTCCTGTCCCCTTCCACCTCTTCCCTCTCCTCTGCCCTTTGCCCTCTGCCCTGTTCACTGCTGCACGACCGTCGCTTGGCCTTTCGCTGTCTCGACCGCCCGAATCTTCGACGGGAGCTCGAACGGCTCATCGATGTTGAACCCGTTGGGATGTTCCGGCGAGCGCGTGTAGTAGCTGACGAACTGCTGCAGCACGCTCTTCGGAATGGAAATGCCGGACAGCGTCGCGCGCTCGATTTGCAGTTGGCCCTTCCCGTTCTCGCCCCTGACGGTGCCGGACGCGGTGACCTCGGTGGTGCCGCCTAGCCACGACAAGGGGTTGAAGGCGCTCGCCTGAAGCGCTTTCTCCAAATCGACCATCGCGCGGGCGCTGACCTTGCCGCCCTGATCGATCGTGACCTCGGGACTCAGCACGCCCGGCGGCAGAAAGTCCGGACCGTCCACCTTGAAGTAGGCGTTGGCTTCACGGTCCGTGAACGTGGTCCGCAGCGGGCTGGGCTTCTGCGCAGTCTTCTGCTCGCTGCGCGCGACGATCGTCGCGAGCTTTTTTCGCATCAGGTCCGCATCGGCTTTAGAGCGGTCCTGCGGGGCCTGGCTCGCCGCCGTCAGCAGAATGACCGGAAGGCCCACGAGAAGAACACGGAGCATACGTCCATAGATACAGGATCGGGTCGTTCCCCGTTCCGCGTTCCCCGTTCCCGGTTATCTCGCGGGTTCGTTGGAGCGGGACGCCTGCTGCCGGGCACGCGAGACCAGATCGAGCTTTCGCCGTTCCATCATTTCCTCGAAGATCCTGAAACGCGCGCGCTGGCGGAGTGTCAGCGCACGGTCGATGGCATCGTAGGCGGTACGGATCTCGTCAGTCGACTGCGCGGAAATGTCGTCGAGCTCCTTGAGCTTCGACGTCACGGCCGATTCGTCGAACGGCGTGGCGTTGACGAGACCGTTCAGGTCCCGAACCATCGCCAGGCGTCGGCGCTGCTGCTGACGCCTCGCGACCTGCAGCCGACGGAGCCCCGCGCCGAATCTCAGGAATTGATCGTCGGTGAGCGACAGGTTCGTCCGCGCCTGGTGCAGCACCACCTGGTCGAAGTAGTCCTCGACCTGCTGAACGGTCATCACCTCGGGATTGGCGGCACCGCGCCGAGCCAGTCGCCTGGTGGCAGGGCCCGCGCCCTCGGGTGCCGCGGGCGCCGACTCGGCCGTCGGTTCCTGCGCCGCGCCTTCGACCGAGAGGCCGAGTGGCAGGATCAGCAGGCCTGCCAGCCACGTCGCAATCACGCGCTGGCCATGCCGCGTCACTGGACTTCTCCAATCTCTCGCTTCAGGAGCTCGACAAACGCCGCGCGCTCGTCGTCGGACAATTCACTCAGCACACTCGTTCGTTCCGGCGCCGAGGCTGTCGCCCTCCGGACATCGTCGGCGGTCATCGACGCCGCCATCTCCGACATTGCCTGCCACGCCACTTCAGCGTCCGCCGGGGTTTCGCCCGCCGCCGTGGTCACCGCCGCCGGTGGAGAGGCAGGGCGATCGAGCACCGAGGACGACCAGACGAAAAGAACCAACGCGACGGCCGCGAGCGCGCCCAGAGCCACCACCGGCCGGCCCAACATCCATGCTCGACGTTCCGGTGGCGCTACGACCGCCGTCGCCTCGCGGACGCGCGCACTGAAGTGCTCCCAGAACAGCGGTGACGGCTCGGGAACCGCTTCGGCTTTCAACGCCGCCAGCACGGCCGACAACTCGGACACGGCGGCCCGGCACGCGCCACACTCACCGAGATGTGCGGCGCCTGCCGGGCCGAGGGTGCCGTCAGAGGCCGCGGCCAGATCGTCGGGCGAAAGATGCGTCGTCATGCGCTCAACAAGCGCCGGAGACTTCCCAACGCGTGAAAGAAATTCGTCTTCGCGGCGCCAGCCGTGCCACCGAGTACCCGTGCGATCTCCTCGTGAGAGAGCTCCTGGTAGATCCGCAGGATGAGCGTGGCCCGCTGGCGCGGCGGCAACTGTCGAATGGCGTGTCGCACGGCCGTCCGGCTTTCCTGCCGCACGACGGCGTCAATGGGACTGACAGCGCGGGTATCCACATGCTGGTTCGCGTCGACCGGCTCGGTCTCGGGGCGGCGGACTGCCGCCTGATTCAGGCAGGCGTTCACGGCAATCCGGTAGAGCCAGGTGCTCAACGAAGACTCGTGCTTGAATCGGCCGAGGCCTTTGAAGGCCCGCACGAACACGTCCTGCGCGAGGTCCGACGCGTCCTCATGATTCGAGACGAAGCGGAAGCACAGAAGATAGACGTGCCGCCGGTGCCGCCTCACGATCTCGTCGAAGGCCTCGCGCCGGCCACCGACGAACGCGTCCACGAGCGCCCGATCGTCCGCCTCGTCCAGGGCGATCGGGTCGTCGGCGCCCGTCGCACGGGCCTCAGGTGGCGTCATCCCGACGTCCCAGATTGAGCTCCAGTCGACTGAAACCGTACCGGCCTCGCTTACTTAGACCGGGCCCGGCCGGGCACGGTTACAAGGGCCTCGACGTCGGGCAGCCGGGGCAGGCCGGTCTGGGCGCCGACGGCGCAGCAGTTCAGGGCGGCTGTGGCGTTGGCGAAGTCGAGAATCAGGCGCGAGATCCGGCGTCTCGGCCATACGGACCCAGGCGCTCACGAACCCGCCGCGGAAGGCGTCGCCCGCGCCGGTCGTGTCGGCGACCTGCACGCGGAAGGCCGGAGTCCGGATCTGCCGATCTCGCCGGCGACGGCGAGCGACCCCTGGTCGCCGAGCGTGACGATGGCCGCGGCCGGCCGGTATTCGGCAGGCGAGCTTCCTGCAGGGCCTCGCCAATCCTGCTGCCCGGACGCCGTCGGCAAGAAAGCGACTCGCGACGATCGCACGTCGATCTCCTCCAGCAGATCGTCCACGCCGCGCGCCTCTGATCGACGTCGATGATCGTTGGCACGCCGGCCTCGCGGGCGAGCCTCGCGGCGGACGTGGCGATCGATAGATCGGTGGCGTCGAGCATCAGCACTCGCCCGCTCACGAGCGCACCCGGCGGAAGACTCGTCGGATCGATAGCGAGCGCCGGATCGCGGAAGCCGAACACGGTCCGGCTCCCGGTGGCTGAATCCACGAGCACCATGGCGACGCGGCTCTTCGCACCGGCTCGCTCGACGGCCACGACATCGACACCGTCGCGCGCAAGTGCCGCCCTGACCGTATTTCCCGGATCGTCCGCGCCAAAGGACCCGACGTAGCGGGTGCGAAGCCCCTGCCGCGCGCACGCGACGGCCGCCGTCGCGGCCTGGCCACCCACGTACAGGTCGAAGGCATCGAGCGCGGTCTTGTCAGCGCCTTCCGGCGGCCGGGGTCCGATGCCGACGAAGTCGAGACTGTTTTCGCCGAAGACGACGACGTCGAGTGCCGTGGTGTTCGCGGGTGCCAGTCGGGGCGGCCACTGCATGCGTGCGGGATATTACCGCCACCCTGCCACGCGGTTCTATCAGGGAAATCTTCTATCGACGCGAACCGACAGGAGATCGAGACCGAGCCGCTTCAGTTTCCCAGACGCCGCGTAGGCCTAGAATCGGGGTATCCATGGACGCGCTCGGGCCGCTGCTCACCGTCGTCATCCCGCTGGCGACAGGTGCGTTCATGTGGCTGTTCTATCGCGAGTTCTTGATGAGCGACAGGTTCTGGATCGTGGTGGTCGCGCTGGCGATCGCGGGCGTCGCCGTCCAGAATGGCCACATGAAAGAAGGAGCTCTCGTGGCTCTCGTCGGGATCGGACTCTGGCTCTGGTTGGAGCGCCGCAGTCCAGAGGAGTAGCCGGACCGGCGATGCGAGTCGCTCTCCGCTTCACGTAGAATCGGCTGATGCAAGACACCGGAAATCCCGTCACGTACGCTGACCGATACGACTACTACCGCGGGCCGAAAGCGCTGGCCGACGAATGGACAGTGTCGCGCGAACAACTCAAGATGCGCTGCGCGCTCGCGACGCACCGGCTGGGCTGGGAGCTTCGCCTGACCGCGGGCTCGAACTTTCTTCGCTCGCAGGTCTGCAAGACACAGACGGAAGTCTTTGAGACGTCGGCCGCCTGGAAGGCCGAGGCGATGTCGAAAGGTTGGAGCTAGCCTGCCTTACAAAAGGCAGCCAGGCCCTGACAAGCGTATGCGTAGACTTGACTTTTTTGCACTCGTTACCTGGTGCTCGTGCCGGTCTCAATGACAGGCCAGGGCACCGTCATGGATCCGCCGAAGGCCGTGTTCGGCACGTGGATCTGGAACGCTGCCTCGCGCAGCGGTTCCGACCTGGACAACTACAAGTGCTACGTCGAACGCCTCGACGACATGGGCAACGGACGGGTGCGCGTGAGGGACCACCGCATTCGGCTCGTGAAGGGCGCGGAGACCCAGACGATCACGAACGACTTCGACGTGATGTTCAACACGCCGATCATGCGCGGCAATGGAACCTCGACGCTCTGGCGGATCACCAGCCCGCGGACTTATCAACTGATGACCGTGCCCGCCAACGGATCCGCGCCGACGTTTGTCGTCACGCGCGAAATCTCAGCGGACGGCCAGAAGATGACCCAGGTCGGGCAGGGCGTGGTCAACGGAGTCACCGTCCGCAGTGAGTTCGTGTTCGATCGCGCCGAGGGAGCCTCGAACCTGGGAGACTGCGCGATTGAGTAGTCAGTGTGCCCCTCGAGAAACGGCAGAGACAATGACAGCAGCCGTCGTCAAACAACGGACATTCTGGGTCGGACTGGATCTTGCTAGCGATGTGTGCATTCGGCTGTTTGGAAATCTGCTCGCGCAACGTACCTCTCCGAGCCATCCCACTACGCCGTGGTTCTCCTGATGCCGACCCTGCTGGCCGGATTGACGGGCGTAGGCTGCTTCGTCCTCGCTCTCCAGCGCGCCCGCCGACACGCGTGACGAATGGAACAGCACGCCAGGTACAGGGCGCCGAAGGCGTAGACTGACGTTCGGATGGCTGTCCTGCCGACGACTGTGGGCCTGGATTCTCCGGACGTTCCTCGGTCCGCAAGGGCCTACGGACCGTCCGCTCGACGGAGTGCGCGAACCCAGGAAGCCGAGGCCAAACGGCAAAGGCTCGGCCGTTGCCGTGCTTGAACCAGACGAGAGCGGCGAACCAGTTCCTGCCATCGGAAGGCGCGGGCCAGGCTAGGCGTACGACCGTGAGTGGAGTGCCGTGCTCGGCGCTATTGGAGCCATCGGACTTGTTTTCGTCTTCTGGTTCGTGGTCGTGATCGTGATTCCGGGTGTCATCGCCGTTTACGCGAGCATGCTGTTTCCGCTGACGGACCAATGGCGGAAACGCTGGGCTGGCAGCGTATCGATCGGCGATCGTCCCCGCTGAAGCGAGACATGTCCTGGAGACGCGATGAAGCACGTCCCTCAGCGTCGGGCCGATGCCGAAGTCCGAGCAGCCGAAGAAGTCTTGTGAGGCGGAGGCTGCCTCCCGGCAACGCTATGGATGTCCAATGCGACTGGCGTTCATATCTCGCGACGTCGTGTGCTCTGCGACGCCGTGCCTTCTAGCTCAGTCGCAGGATTTCGGTCAGGCTCCTGATGTCCCGACTTCCTCGCCCGCGCTTCCGCGTACACAACGCGCTACCTGACGACCATGACAGGCCTGCTCGGTGAGGAGCACTACCGACAGGAAGAACCAGCCGTTAAGAAGGTTGAGGCGCCACGAGCCGACGGCATGCGCCCATCATCACGATCCCTGCACAGCGCCGCGAACTGCGCTCGGAGATCCTGATCCTCAAATCGGACACGTTGTTGGGGTGGCGAGTGTTTCGTGACGTCTTCGAGGTCGATGGGCGCTCGATTCGCGACAGGCAGACTCGCTTGGGCCGTCTGTTCTTAGAGCCAGCAGCGACCGCGATGGCTCAGGCGCAGCGGATCGATCAAGAAGGCGCGAGGTTCAATATAAGCGACGTCGTCATACGTTGAATCTGCCAGGACTCCCGATGCTGTTTCTTCAGGACTTGATCAGGCCGAGGTTCAAATTCGACCGAGAGAAGGTGACTGTCGAGACCGGAACAGTCTGGGTCTTGGCGTTCCAAGAGATAACGAAACCCACCATATTTCGCCATAACGTCCGCACAGACAACGTCAGCACCGGCCGAATATGGATGACCATGGCTGGCGTGGTGCTTCGGACTGAGCACGTCCTAAAGCCGTTCCGGGTGAACCTCACCTACGAGACCGAGTTTGCCCCTAGCCCTGAGTTCGGGGTGGCCCTGCCGACGAAAATGTCCGAGCAGATTGGCGGTGACAGGAAGGTGCAGGGCGATGCGACTTATCCTGTTTTTCGGCGGTTCGCGGTCACGACCAAAGAACAAATCGGCGTCTCGGTCCCGTAGCTACGGCCATGCCTTGGGTTTGTCAAAGACATAATTCCCTCCGTAATGGGAATTAGGCCTTTGCCACACCCACTAAGGCAGGCCGGAAAACCGTCTTTCGCTAGTCCGTCGCGGACCGTACCGCTAGACTCTCGGCCGCTATGGATTGGCGGCTTTGGAAGCGCGAGGACTTCTGGGTCAACATCGCGGCTGGTCTGCTCCTTCTCGTTGCGGGCTGGTCGCTCTCAAGGAAGGTCGCCGCGTGATTCTGAAGTGCCAGCACTGCGACTACACGCAGACGGACATTCCGCGGGTCGTGATCGAGATGGGGCCGAAGTTGGCGCCGTCTACACGAGTTGGAGACAGCGGGCCAATGATGCCGCCGATTGGCGTGTCATTCGAGGAAGCCGTGACGAAGCTGCTGAAGGTGAAACCGCCGACGCGGAAGCACTAGCCGGGGAGGGGACAGTCTCGGCGTGTGGGTGTCACCCGCGACATCAGTCGACCGGGGACGCCGAGACTCTCATGCCGACTACATCCGATCTCGAATCAGAGGGCAATCGACGAAAGCTAGCGCGTCTTGGTTGTTCGACGGATCTTGGTCGATCGTGACTTCCTCAGCCTCGTTCTTCGAGGCTGATCGCCTGTGGATTTCGTACATCGACTTCTGGAGATCGCGATCATCTCGTGAAGTTTCTCGACGCCTTTCTCGATGCGCTCAAGATTGGTGGACGAATCGATCTGATTGGTGCTGAAGCCATGTTCGTGGTCTTTCTTGGTTGGCCGACCAGGGGAGTCTGCCTATTACACCACGCGCGTGTGACGGACACGTGCCCCTAGACCGGATGCGGACGCCTTCAGTTGTTCGACTTACAGGGTTCCATCGCCTGCGTCGAGGCGGCGCTCCGAGCCGAAGGACTGACCGAGGCGCTGTGCAATTGAGTGCAGAGACGCACCAAGCGTCCGCCGGTACTGTGCCCGCATGCCTCCTCCGCAAACCTGCCCGACGTGTCGGCGCGAGGGCCGCTGGCTGGAACACTCCAGCGCCCAAGCGTTTGTGAACTACTACCGCTGCGCGGCCGGCCATGTGTGGAACGTCCCCAAAAACCACTCAGCCGGCCCGATCTGGTTCGTCACGGAAGTGCCAGCTAGACCAGTCGCCAGATAGACCGCCGTGGCCGTTGGCCTGCCCTACAATGGGCGGGCCATGACTGGTGACCTTCCGACCAGGATCGGCGACGTCCTGATTATCTGCACGGCCAAGTCATTTCACGTCTATGCCGTGGGGCGTGTCTCGGTGGACGGGCAAGAGAGTTTCCACGGCGAACACGACGTGCAATACATCGTCGACCGTGGCGCGGCCGTCGCCGTAGCCAAGGCCATTCAGAGCACAGGTCACCGGACGTTCTTGCTGGACCTCGATAAAGGGGAGTGGCGCGAGATCTCGCAGTAGCCGTTCAAGGTGCAAACCAGCACACGTCGGGCGCACCGACACCGTTAGACTAGCCGTCTCTCCTGACTTACCGTCGCTCTTGGGACGGGTGACCACCAGAGCCATTGCGCCGGCGCGCGCCACCGCAGGTGATTGCCCATGCACGGCCGTCCATGTCCGCATTGCTACGCTGAAAATCCGCGCTTCCTTGGAGGCGCGAGCCGTGACGCCATGGTGCTGTACTACCTATGCGACCACTGCGGCTATACGTGGAACGTCCAGAAGAATGCCCCGGACGGCCCCATCGAGAGCGTGACCATGGACCTGCCAAAACGCTAAGTGAAAGTACCGTCAGTTGGGTTGCAAAGCACTCAATTCCCACCACAATGGGAATTAGGCCTTTGCCACACCCACTAAGGCAGGCCGGAAAACCGCCGCCAGCTGGCCCGTTCGGGGCCGTACCGCTAGATCCCGCCCGTGTCAGATCGGGCATTCCAAATCGTCGGTCTCGCGTCGGCCTCAGTTAGCCTCGGGTTGGTCCGACTAATGCCCCAGTTTCCTGAGCCGATTGCTTGGGTTTTCTTTGCTGGCGGTATTTGCCTGTTTATCTACGGACTCGGACACGACTGGATCAATAGGGCGCGGGGACACAAGGGTCGAAAGTGGTTAACGCCCGACCACTGCGCTCAGTTGGCGCAGTTGGTGGACGAGTATCCACCTAGCGATCAACATTGCGACTCAAGAAAAGTTTTCTAAGCCCGCCCGCGCTGCACTAAAGCGTGAGACGCAACGGGTCTCCGCGCATCAGCTTCACCGCATGTTGGGCGTGACCTACCGCAGCGCGTGGTTTATGAACCATCGTCTGCGTCACGCGATGGCGAGCGAAGCGGGCCTCATGGGCGGGCTGATGCTCGACGGCACGGTCGAAGTAGACGAAACCTACATCGGTGGCAAGCGCCGCGCTGGTGGACGCAACGTCAGCGGCAAGAAGTCGATTGGTCGTCCGCAGCCGAACGACCAGACGAAGACGCCGGTCTTCGCGCTGGTGCAACGTAAGGGCCGCGCCGTGGCGTTCCCGGTCGAGCGTGTGGACGGCAAGACGCTTCAGTCAGAAATCCGCAAGCGCGTGTCACTCACGGCGAACATGATGAGCGACGAACTGCACTCGTACGATGCGCTGTCGATGGGCTTCGCGAGCCACAGCACGATCAAGCACACCGCTGGCGAATACGCGAAGGGCAACGTCCACACAAACAGCGTCGAAGGATTTTTCGCGTTGCTGAAGCGTGGAATTGTTGGTTCGTTCCACCACGTCAGCAAGGGCCACCTGCACCGCTACTGCTCGGAGTTCGCCTTCCGTTACTCCACGCGCACGGCGCTTGGTTTCACGGACAGCGACCGCGCCGCGCTGCTGGTGCAGGACGCCGAAGGCAAGCGCCTGACCTACCGCAAAGGCGCGGGAGCTAGCGCGGCTTGAGCGCGGGCGTTTAAAGCAGGGCCGCTACTGGCATCGCGGCCCACGTCAGCATCGCGAGGCTTGTAAGAAGGCTCCAGAAGAAATCCGCCCGCACCGAAGGACTCCGCACCCACGTCTACCGTTTGACGAAACGTAGGCGTACACTCTCCGTGTGCCCAAGCGGCCCGACGTTCCTCTCAAGATCGATCTGACGTTTGAGGAAGCGTTACGGCGGCTCGCCAACGCCAAGCCGATGCCGAAAAAGGCTCGCGGGACCAAGAAAACTCAGCGCAAGAAGCGGTAGGGCGCTCACATTCGAGAGGAAATAGGTGATGCGGCCGGATTCACTCAGCGATCGAATCAGCAGGCGTTGGTGGTACTTCATCCTCGGCCTCGCGTTCGTCGTTCACAACAGCGAGGAAGTGCTGCTTGCGCCGCAGATGCTGCGGTTCATGCAGTCAGACGCACCGGGTTTCGTTCGTGAGTTTATGCCGGGATTACCGTCTCGGAACTGCAGGCCGTTCTCCTGATCCTTACCGCCGTTGTGCTTATGGTCATCGCTATTGCCGCGGTTTTCGCCGCGGCGGCTGCTTCGGCATTTGGAATGATTGCGCTTGCGGCACTGCTTGGTCTCAATGCGGTCTTTCACATCGGTCTTTTCATCCAAGCCGGCGTCTACTCGGCTGGCCTCGCGACGGCCGTGCTGGTCAGCCTGCCTGTTGCAGCAACGCTGCTTGTTAGGCCAGACGGCAGCGGTGGATACCTGCGCGGGCGTTCTGGGTCGCAGTGCCGGCTGCTGTTCTCGTCCACGGGCCGGTACTCGATTGGCTCTTCAAAGCGAGCCTGAGCACGGTGCGGGGGTGACGTTCGTTCCCAGGGACATTCGGTCAGGGCCGGAAAACTGGCGCTAGTTGCGAATACTTGGGTGTGGCAAAGGCCTAATTCCCACTACAATTGATTTTCGCCTTTTCTTTGCGTATAGTCCGCTGCGCGAGTTAGATCGCGAACGATCGAAAGCGACGAGCCGCGCGAACGGAGCGGGGATCGTGGGGCCCAGCGAGTGAGCGCGTAGGGGGTCCGCGGGGGCAAAGCCCCCCGGAATGAGGCGAATGCAGCCACTGACCAAGCGCCAGCGGGAAATTCTGGACTACCTGCAGGAGTTCATCCAGCAGCACGGCTACGCCCCGAGCCTCGAGGAAATCGGCCGGCGGTTCAGCCTTTCGTCGCTCGCCACCGTCCACAAGCACCTGACCAACCTCCAGGAGAAAGGGCTTCATTCGCCGCTCGTGGAACCGCAGCCGCTCGGTCGAGCTGCTGTCGGCGCCCGACCGGTCACCGGGCCCTCGAGCTGCCGCTCCTCGGCTACGTCGCGGCCGGCGCGCCCATCGAAGCCGTCCCGTCCACCGAGACCATTGCCGTGCCCGAGGACCTCGCCGGCAAGCGCGAGACCTACGTCCTGCGCGTGAAGGGCGACTCGATGATCGACGAGCAGATTCGCGACGGCGATTTCGTCATCGTCGAGGACCGGAAGACGGCCGACAACGGCGAGATGGTGATCGCGCTCGTCGGCGGCACCGACGTCACGCTGAAGAAGTTCTATCGCGAGAACGGCCGCATCCGGCTGCAGCCCGCGAATCCGGCGATGCAGCCGCTCTTCTCGACGCGTCGCAGGTGCAGGTCCAGGGCGTGGTCGTCGGGATGATGAGAAAGTATTGATGAGAAAATACTGACGTCATGTCCAAGCAGATCAACTTCACGATCGTGCCCGACGACCCGGACGATCCGGGACAGGCCCGGCGCGAGTACGCCAACTTCTGCGCCGTCTCGCACACGCCCTTCGATCTCACGCTGACCTTCTGCGACGTCCGGCCGCTCTCGCGAGCGCGACATCAAGTCGGCCGAGGCGAGCGAAACCGTGCGCGTGCCGGTCGTCTCGCGCATCGCCATCCCGTTCGGCGTCGTGCCGGGCCTGATCGCGGCGCTGCAGGAACAACTGCGCGCGGTGCAGGAGGCGCAGGTGCAGGCCGAAGGCGCGCAGCCGAACTGGCCGAAGGGCGGACCGCTCCACTGAGCAATGAACCGCCGCGCTTCGGCCACCGCTCGCCGGCGGGCCGCCAGCGATCTTCGATCGGCTCGACCAGCAGCATCCCAACGCGACGACCGAGCTCGACTTCCGCAACGCGTTCGAGCTGCTGGTCGCCACGATCCTGTCCGCACAATCCACTGACGTCGCGCGTGAATCAGGTCACGCCGGCGCTCTTCGCGCGCTACCCGGACGCCGCGACGCTGGCAAAGGCCACGCCCGACGAACTGGAGCCCCAGATTCAGCTCGACCGGTTTCTTCCGCATGAAGTCCCGATCGCTCATCGGCATGGCGCAGGCGCTCGTCGCCGAACATGGCGGGCGACGTGCCCGCGTCGATGGACGCGCTCGTGAAACTTCCCGGCGTCGGGAGAAAGACCGCGAATGTCGTTCTGGGCCACGCGCTGGACGTTCCCGGCCTGCCGGTCGATCGTCACGTGCTGCGCGTCGCCAATCGCATCGGCCTCGTGCACTCGGACGATGCCGTGGCCGTGGAGAAGTCGTTGCTGCGCCGTCCTGCCGCCCGACCGGTGGACCCGCGCGTCCGACACGCTGATCCTTCACGGCCGGCGCGTGTGCCGGCCAAAGCCGCTGTGCGATCGCTGCCTCGTGCGCGGCGACTGCGCGTACTTCCGCGCGCTCGGCGCGAAAGCCCGGCCGCGCGCAGCGCGCCGCGGGACGCGTCGATGACCCGCGACGAATTTCGCGAGCTCGTCAACGAGGCGCTCGGCGGAGATTCCGCAGAACTTTCGCGACGCGCTTCAGAACATCGCCATCGTCGTCGAGGACGAACCGTCGCCCGCCCAGCTGAGCGAGGTCGGCATCGAGCCGCCCGACACGCTGCTCGGACTCTACGAAGGCACGCCGCTGACCGAACGCCAGTGGGCGCACGGCAACACGCTGCCGGACAAGATCACGCTCTTTCAACTCCCCATCGAGGACGCGTCCGACGATGAAGACGACGTCGTGGTGGCGATCGGCGAGACCTTGATTCACGAGATCGGACACTACTTCGGGCTCTCCGAAGAAGAAATCGAAGAAATCGAAGAGCAGGTACTGGCGCGGCGGCACGGATCCGGATGATGGCGAACTAGGAGTCGAGCGCCTGGCCGCCGCCGGCCGAGAAAACGATTCGGACAACACTTCCTGACGCCGTCATGGGCGGCCAGGGTCGTCGAAGCCATCCGGCCCGACCCGTGGCGACGCGTTCCTCGAGATCGGCCCGGGCACGGGTGCCATCACGCTGCCGCTGGCGGCCACGGGCCTGCCAATCCTTGCGGTCGAGATCGATCGGGATCTGGCGAGCGATCTCGCGGGTCAGGCGCCCCCGAACGTCACCATCCTCAGCTGCGGACGTGCTCAAGGCAGACGTCATGCCGCTCCTCAGCGGCCTCGTGCCGCAGGGGCCGCCCGATGCGTCCGGTGTCGCCGTCCCCGAGCGCCGGCTTCGCGTCGTCGGCAACCTCCCCTACTACGCGACGTCGCCCATCCTCTTTCGCCTCGTCGAGCTCCACCGGGCGCACGGGTTGATTCACGACGCGACCGTGATGATGCAGAAGGAGGTCGCCGATCGGCTGGTTGCAAGGCCGGGGACACGCGACTATGGCGTGCTGACCGTCACGCTCAGCGTTCACGCGCGGGTGTCACGCGTGCTGGAACTGCCTCCCGGCGCGTTCACGCCGCCACCGAAGGTCCGTTCGACGCTCGTGAAGCTCGAGTTCACGAGCCCCGCCGTCCGAATTCCCGACGAGCGGCTCTTCGAGAAGGTGGTCAAGGCAATCTTCAGCCAGCGCCGCAAGACGCTCCTGAACGCCCTCAAGTCGTTCGACCGGTCGGCGCCGGCGCTGCTGGCCGCGGCAGGAATCGACGGCCGGCGACGCCCGGAGACCCTGGGAATCGACGAGCTCGCCCGGGTGGCGGAGCTGTTGGCGGCGGCCCGGCGATAGTGCCCCGACGCACCGGAAGTGATTGAGACAGTTCAGCTTACAAACTTGGCTCTTGTACTCGGTCCCATTCCCCGTGCTATAGTTCCCGCGGTTTTCCCGCCTGTTTCTGGTCGTTCCCAGCGACCCGTTCAGGCCTGAACGACCCAGGTGAGCCCCTGCGCTCTCGCGCGGGGGCTGGCGCTCGCGTGCTGGCTCGTTGCCAGCCCGGGAGGGGTCGGTTCCGGCTGATCAGGATTCCGGTTGACGAGTGGCACGGGCGCCGCTGGAGCGCCTCCGGTAGACATCATCCCGCTCGGCGGGGTCGGCGAATTCGGCATGAACATGCTGCTCGTCGCCTGCGGGGATACCGCTCTACTCGTCGACGCCGGGGTGATGTTCCCGGGCCCCGAGCTCTTTGGCGTCGACCTGATCATTCCCGACGTCGGCGCGCTCGCGGCCTACCGCGGACGGATCAGCGCGCTTGTCCTCACGCACGGGCACGAGGATCACATCGGCGCCGTCGCGCTACGTCATCCCGTACGTCGACGGTCCAATCTACGCCTCGCCGCTGACGCTGGCTCTCGTGCAGCCGAAGCTGGACGAACACGGGATTGATGCCGAGGGGCGACTGATTTCGGTCGCGCCACGGCAGACGGTGGACGTGGGGCCGCTCCGGCTCGAGTTCCTGCGAGTCACGCACAGCATTCCGGACTGCCTCGCGGTGGCAATCCACACGCCGGCCGGCGTCATCCTGCACACCGGCGACTTCAAGATCGACCAGACGCCGCTCGACGGCCAGTTGTTCGACCTCCATCGCTTCGCCGAACTCGGCAGTCAGGGCGTCCTGGCTCTGCTTGCCGACAGCACCAACGCGGACCGGCCCGGCTTCACCGGCTCGGAACGCGAGGTCATCGAGGGGTTCGAGGAGGTGTTCAGCAGCGCTGACGGCAAGATTGTCGTCGCGGCCTTCTCGACGAGCGTCTACCGGCTGCAGCTCATCGTGAACCTCGCGGACCAGTTCGACCGGAAGGTCGCCTTCGTCGGCCGGGGGATGCAACAGACGTCGGTGATTGCAGAGCGGCTCGGGTACTCGAATCCCGCCGGGCGTCCAAATCCGCGACAGCGAGGTCGGCGAGTATCCAGCCGGATGAGGTCGTCTGCCTGTGTACCGGCTCGCAGGGGGAACCGCTGGCGGCGTTGCCACGCATTGCCATTGACGATCACCGGCACGTAAAGCTGCTACCCGACGACGTCGTCGTGTTCTCAGCCCGCGTCATTCCCGGCAACGAGAAGGCGGTCGGCCGGGCGATGGATCACGTGGCCCGCCGAGGCGCCGACATCGTGTTCGACGGCCAGAAGCACGTCCACGTCTCGGGTCATGGCAGCCAGGAAGAATTGAAGTTGGTGCTGTCGCTTATCAAGCCGCGCTACTTCGTGCCGATACACGGTGAGTACCGGCAGCTTGCCCGTCACGCGCGGATGGCGGCCCTCGTGTCCCCGGCGACGACCGTCCTCATGGTCGAGGACGGCGACGTGGTCCGGTTCGACGAGGCTGGAGCGCGCGTGGTGGACCGCGTACCGGCGGGACGGGTGTTCATTGACGGCACCCGGACCGGCGAAATCGTTGACGAAGTACTCCGCGATCGGAAGCACATCGCGGGTGACGGACTCGTGGTGACGGTCGTGGCCATCAACAGCCAGACGGGGGCGCTCGAACAGACCCCCGAAATCATCACTCGCGGTCTGGCGGTGGATCCCCGGCAGGACGCGATGCTTCGCGAAGCGCCGGCGCTCCTGGCGCGCGCGATTGAGCAGGCGCCCCGCGAGGCGCGGACGGATCCGGGCTTGTTGAAGGAGACCATCCGCCTCGAGCTGCAGCGCATGTTCCGCAAACGGGCCGGCCGCCGGCCGCTCGTGCTGCCGGTCGTAATGGAGGTTTGAGGAAACCCGTGGCCGATACTGCCCTCTCCCGCCGGATGAACGAGTTCACAGGCGTGGTGTTGTTTGCCTGTGCGCTGATCTGGTTCATCGCGCTGGCGACATACCGCCCGTCGGACCCGGTCTGGTTCTTCAACGACGCCGGAACTGGCGAGGTCGAGAACTTCGCCGGGCGGTTCGGCGCCTTCGTCGCGCTCGCCTCCCTCCAGGTGGTCGGCTACTCGTCGTATCTGCTGCCCTTCGTCCTTGGCGTCATCGGCTGGCATTACTTCTGGTGCCGGAAGGTGGATGCCGGCTACACCAAGCTCGTTGGGTGCCGGCCTCTTCGTCACATGCCTTGCGGGCCTGATGGCTCTGGCCTGGAGCGCGTTCGCGCCGGCCGACGGCGACGGCGCGGCCTGGGGCGGCTGGATCGGCTCGACCGCGGCCGCGGTCCTCCGCGCGTTCTTCAATCGAACGGGCGCGGCGATCTGCCTGCTCACGCTCCTCGTGCTCGCGGTCATCATGTCCACGCAGTTCTCGTTCGGCCGCGCCGCGGCCGCGATCGGGAATCGCGTGCGCGCCACGCCAGGCCTCCTCGACCGATGGACCGAGTGGAAGGAACAGCGCCAGCGCGAACGAGAGCGGCAACAGGTCATCGACAAGCACGTCAAGCGCGCCGGCAAGGACCGCGCGCCGGAGATCACGACACGCGCGGCCGAGTCTGCTGAACGCCTCAAGGCGGCACGCGCGCGTGGTGCAGCCGCCGAAGATGACAGACGACGGACGACGAGGACGAGGAGATTGAGGAGCGGCCGCGTCCGACCCGGGCGGCGTCGCCCCTCGATTCGCGGCGCGCAGGCCAAGGCGCCCGTGCCGCAGCCACTCCCCCTCGCCGACGCATCGCCAGCCAGGACGCCAGCCGAGCGCCGGCAGGACGGCTACACACAACCGCCGGTGACGCTCTTCGACGCGCCAAAAGATCACCGCAAGATCGACGAACGCGAGCTGATGGACGCCGCGCGGCTCCTCGAAGAGAAGTGCCGCGAGTTCTCGGTGGAAGGCTCCGTCGTCCAGATTCACCCGGGTCCGGTCGTGACCACCTACGAATTCAAGCCCGACGCCGGCGTGAAGTACAGCCGCATCACCGGGCTGGCCGATGACCTCTGCCTCGCGATGCAGGCCGAGTCGGTGCTCATCGATCGCATCCCGGGCAAGTCGACCGTCGGCATCCAGATCCCGAATCGCCACCGCGAGCCGATCACGCTCCGCGAGTTGCTCGAATCCGACACCTACCAGCGCTCGACGTCGAAGCTCAGCATGGCGCTCGGCAAGGGCATCCACGGCGATCCCATCGTCGGGGACCTCGCGACGATGCCCCACCTGCTCATCGCCGGTTCCACCGGCGCGGGCAAGTCGGTCAGCGTCAACGCGATGCTGAGCAGCGTGCTCTTCCGCGCGACGCCCGAGGACGTCCGGCTCATCCTGATCGATCCCAAGCGCCTCGAGCTCGGGATGTACGAGCACATTCCCCACCTGCTCACGCCGGTGGTGGTCGATCCGAAGCAGGCGGCCAACGCGCTCCGCTGGGCCGTTCGCGAGATGGAGGAGCGCTACAAGTCGCTGGCCAAGATCGGCGTCCGGAACATCGATCAGTACAACCGCAACGTTCGCGCGATGCTCAGCGAGCAGCCCGACGCGAAGGCGTCGGACGGCTCCGAGCTGCGCACCCTTCCGTTCGTCATTGTGGTGATCGACGAGCTGGCCGACCTGATGATGGTCGCCGGCAAGGAAGTCGAAGAGTCGATCGCCCGGCTCGCACAGATGGCCCGAGCGGTCGGCATTCACCTGATCCTGGCCACGCAGCGCCCGTCGGTGGACGTCATCACGGGCGTGATCAAGGCGAACCTGCCGGCACGCATCGCGTTCCGCGTGACGACGCGCATCGACTCGCGCACGATCCTCGACGGCAACGGCGCCGAACAACTGCTGGGCAAGGGCGACATGCTGCTGCTCCCGCCGTCCTCGTCGCGCTATGTGCGCATCCACGGTCCGTACATTTCCGAGCAGGAGACGGCACGGCTCTGCAGCTTCCTCCGCAAGCAGGGCAAGCCGACGTACGACGCCACGATTACGGCCGAGGAAAAGACCGGCCCCGAGAGGGTCGAGATGGAGAAGGACGACCTCTACGACGAAGCCGCGCGCATCGTGGTGTCGACCGGCCAGGCCTCGATCTCGTATTTGCAGCGCCGGCTGCGCATCGGGTTCAGCCGGGCGGCGCGCTTGATCGACATGATGGAGCTCGAAGGCGTGGTCTCACCGGCCGCCGGCGGCAAGCGCGAAGTGCTGGTCGATCAGAACTACTTCGAAGAAGTCGACGCTCAACTGAGGTAGGCATGCATCATTCATTCATCACCGTCATTCCGCGAGGACGCGTCCTCCAGTGTCTCGTCGCGATCATCCTGGGGCTCGCGATCTTCTTCATCGCAGCGCCTGCCCATGCGCAGTCGCCGGCCGTTCGCTATGAACGCGCGCTGGCCCGGGAGAAGGCCGCACGGGCGATGACCGGAACGTCCGCCGCCACGATTCGCACGATCGCCCGCTCGTATGAAGCGATCGTCAATGCGTATCCGCGGAGCGGATATGCCGACAACGCGCTGTGGCAGGGCGCGGGCATGATGCAACTCGCCTACGAGCGCAGCGGCTCGGTGGGCGATCTGCAGAACGCGCGACGGCTGTTGAACTGGCTGAAGCGCGAGTATCCGAAAGCCACGCTCGCGAAGCAGGTGGACGCACGGTTGGTCGCCCTGAAAGCCGGCTCGAAACCGGCCGCGCGTCCGGCCGCCGTTGTCGCGGCGCCCCCAGCCCTTCCAACAACGAAGCGCAACGCGCCGCCCGTCGAGGCGCCCGCCGTGCGTGCCAGCTGTCGTCCCGGCCGTCGTCCCGGCAGTCACGAAGACGCGCCGGAAGTCGTCGAGGCTGAGGCGCCGGCCACGCTCAGTCGTCGAGCCGCCGTTCGCCTGCAGCCGATGACCGACGCCGTGGCCGCTGTGTGGGCGCCTGCCGGGCCTACGCGGGTCGTGGAGCTCGCTCCCCTTCCAATGCCGGCCGCGTCGTCGGCTCCGTCGGAGACAGCGGTCCCCGTGCGAGCCATCACGCACACCGTGCTGCCGAAGGGTGACCGCATCACCATCGAGCTCGGTCGCGAGGCGAGCTACTCGACGAGCCGGACGGGCAATCCCGACCGCGTCGAGATCGACCTGAACGACGCGGCGCTTGCCGCCGGCTTGTCCGATCGGATGACGGCAATCTCCGGCACGCTCGTCAAGTCGCTCAGCGCCAAGCGCGTCGGGCGCCAGGCTGCGCGCGTCGTCATCGAGCTGAACGGAAAGCCGCGCTTCAGCACGTTCCCGCTCTACAACCCGTTCAGGCTGGTCATCGATGTCGAGTCGGACGCGGCGGCGACGATGGCCGCGGCGAGCCCACTTCCGGCGACCGCCTCAACGGGCCGCTCGACGTCGAAGACCACGGCGCCGGCGGCAGCTCCCGCTCCGCGCGAAAACACAATCGACGACCCACTCCCCGCTCCGGCGACGCCATCCAGCACGGGCCGCGGCGACTTCTCGCTCGCCCGGCAGCTTGGCCTCGGCGTCTCGCGCATCGTGATCGACCCGGGCCACGGCGGACACGATCCGGGCGCGCGCGCGAACGGTGTGAACGAATCCGACATCGTGCTCGACGTCGCGCTCCGCGTCGAGGCCCTGCTCAAGGCCCAGCCGGGATTCGACGTCGTCCTGACGCGGCGGACGAACGTCTTCATCCCGCTCGAGGAGCGCACGGCCATCGCGAACCGGGAGTCGGCGGACATGTTCCTGTCGATTCACGTGAACGCCAGCCCTCGCACGGCGACCCGCGGAATCGAGACGTACCTGCTCGACTTCGCGTCGAACCCGGACGCCGAAGCTCTGGCCGCCCGGGAGAACGCGACGGGCGCTCAGACCATGCGCGTCCTGCCCGACCTCGTGAAGGCCATCACGCTCAACAACAAGGTGGACGAGTCGCGTGAGCTCGCGCGGATGGTGCAGACGTCGCTCGTCGCGACGCATCACGCCGCTCAGCCGTGGCCTGAAGGACTTCGGCGTGAAACGCGCGCCGTTCGTGGTGTTGATTGGCGCCCAGATGCCGAGCGTGCTCGCGGAGATCTCGTTCGTGACGAACCGGACCGACGCCTCGTTGATGAGACAGGCGAGCCACCGGCAGCGCATCGCACAGGCGCTCGCCGATGCGGTGCTGAAGTACCGGACCTCGCTCAAGACGCAGTCGCCGTCGACCGCTCAGACCGCGGCGCGGCAATCGCCATAACGAAGGCGGTAGAATCGCGGCAGGGCCGCCGTGCAGACTCCGCCACCCGAATCGTTCGTCGTCACGGTTGCACAGACACCCGCTGACGAAGTCACGCTGGCGGAGGTGATTTTCGGATCGTTCGGGTTGGTTGGCGCGCTCACAGCGCTCGCGATTGTGCTGGGCGCGGTGCTGGCGCTCGGGATGGTCTTCTGGAACCGGCGCCATCGGCCGGAAACCGATCACATGCCGTCCGTGGCGCCGGGCCTCTCGACGCCGCCTAGCGACCCCCGGTCATCCCAAGCTCGATAAGCGTTCGCACCGCAACACCCGTCGCCCCCTTGGGCTGGAACGGGTGTTTGCTTTCGGCCCAGGCGGTGCCGGCGATGTCGAGGTGCGCCCAGGGCCCGTCGCCGGCAAACGCCTTCAGGAATGCCGCGGCGGTAATTGCACCGCCGGGACGACCAGCCGCGTTGATCACATCCGCGATCTCGCTCCGCAGCTCCTCAGCCGTTTCCTCGTAGATTGGCATCGGCCAGAGACGATCGCCGGCACGCACGGACGCGGACCGGACCGTCTCGACCCAGGTGTCGGGCCGGCCGAACAGTCCCGACACGTAACGTCCGAGCGCAACCACGCACGCGCCCGTGAGCGTCGCGATATCCACGAGATGGGTCGCGCCGAGCTGGCGCGCGTACCACAACGCGTCGCCAAGGATCAGCCGGCCTTCCGCGTCCGTGTTGATGATCTCGACGCTCGTGCCGCTTGCCCCCTTGATGACGTCACCGGGCCGGATGGCGCGCCCGCCCGGCATGTTCTCCGCCGTCGGGATCACGCCAATCACGCGATGCGTGCCGCCGAGGAGCGCAATCGCCCGCAGCGCGCCCGCCACGGCCGCGCCTCCGGCCATGTCGTCTTTCATCCGCTCCATCCCATCGGCCGGCTTGATCGAGATGCCGCCCGAGTCGAAGGTGATGCCTTTGCCGACAAATCCCAAGACCGGCGTCGCCGTCGCGCGCGGCGGATCGTAGCGAATGACGATGAGACGCGGCGGCTCCGCGCTGCCCTGGGCCACGCCGAGCAGCAGGCGCATCTGAAGCTCGGCCAACTGACGCTCGTCGAGCACTTCGACGGACAGGCCGGCCATCGACTCGACGCGCGAGACTCGGGCCGCGAATTCCCTGGGCGTCAGCACGTTGCCCGGTTCGTTGGCGAGGCTGCGCGTGAAATTCACCGACTCGCCGATGATGCGGCCCCGGCGCACGTGCTCACCGACCGCGGCACTGTCACCGCCGGGCACGACCACTTCGACGCTGGACGGAAATTTCCCCGCCGGGTCGCCGTCGGTCTTGTACGTGCCCGAATCAAATTCCGCGCCGGACAGCCCATCGGCAAGAACGGATGCATCCAGTCCGCGCGCGAGGATCGCGATCGAAGACGCCGACCGCCGCCTCGCGACGTACCCGCACGTGCTGGCGATGCGGCGCACCTGCTCGGCGTCCAATGCCGCGCGATTTCCGCCCCCGGCCAGGACGATCCGGCGGGTGTTCCAGCCAACCGCCGTCGCCGAATGCGTTTCACCAACTTTCGCGTGAAACTCGCCAGACGAAATAGCGCGGCGGAGCTCGCCATCGGTCGCCGCGTCGAGCCCTGCACAATCCTCGAGCCGGTCATCACCCTGAAAGACCGGAACAAAAAGGACGTCTGCGGAGACGTCCTGTGGCGAGGTCGTCGCGCCGGCAAATCGAGCCGGAGATTGTGAATCAGACATGGACTGGAGAGCGCTCCTCGCTCGAGGTTCGGCCAGGATTTGGAAGCGACGATGATACTCCGGCCCGCGACGTCAGCGTAGCGGCACCTGCCACACGGTCCCCTTGCGGATTCGAAAGGCTCGAAGGACCGGCCGTCGGCCCCTGAAACCAACGATCAGGTGCGTCCAGTCCGGATAGAGCGCCTCAGCCACATCGGTGTCCGACGGCCACGCATCTCCCGCGGGATGCGAGTGATAGACGCCGAGAATGGACAGCTCCGGCCGGACGCCGCGGAGCACGCGCCTCAGCTCGATGTGCGCGCGGTCGTCGATCCGGTATCGCACACGGCTCTCGTGGACGTTGGCCATCGGCACCGCGAACATCACCCGCCGCCGAGGCGCCAATGACAAAGCCGCAGCATTCCAACGGCCTCTCCCGCCTGGCGTGGCCCACGATAACCTGACGGACTCGCCGGGGAATCGTCAGGGTGGTCGGGGCTTTCCGAGCCGTCACGACTGGAGCTCCGGCCGGTCGCGGAAATACTCGAGCGCTTCGGGGTTGGCCAGCGCCTCTCGATTGGTCACCGGCTGGCCGTGGACGATACGGTGCACGGCGAGCTCGACGAGCTTCCCGCTCCGTGTCTTCGGCAGATCATCCACCTGCACGATGCGCGCGGGCACGTGACGGGGCGATGCGTGCGTCCGCAAGCGGTCCGAAATTCGCGTCTTCAGACCTTCGTCGAGCGTCACACCAGTGCGGAGATGGACGAACAGGACGACGCGCTCGTCGTTCTGCCACCGCTGCCCGATCGCCAGGCTCTCGATCACCTCGGGAATCTGCTGCACCTGGCGGTAGATCTCGGCGGTGCCGATGCGGACGCCACCTGGCTTCAGTGTGGCGTCGGACCGGCCCGCGATGACGAAACCGCCGTGCTCTGTCGATCGAATCCAGTCGCCGTGACACCACACACCCGGAAAGCGTTCGAAATACGTCCCGCGATACCGCACGTCGCCCGGATCATTCCAGAAGCCGAGCGGCATGCTCGGAAATGGCGTGGCGCACACGAGCTCGCCAAACTCCCCTGTCGGCGCGTCATGCCCGGCGTGATCGAACACACGGACGTCCATGCCAAGGCCCGGTGCCTGGATTTCGCCGCGCCACACGGGTCCGTTCGGGTTGCCGAGCACGAAGCAACTGACGATGTCCGAGCCGCCGGAGATCGAGGTGAGATGCACATCGGATTTCACCGATGTGTAGACGTAGTCGAACGTCTCGGGCGCCAGGGGCGAGCCCGTCGACGCGATCGTCCGCACGCTCGAGAGCGCGTGGGTATGGCGGGGCTCGAGACCGCCTTTGTGAATGGCGTCCAGGAACCGGGCCGAGGTGCCGAGAAACGTGACGCCGACCGCGTCCGACACGTCGAACAGGCGACTCGATGACGGGAACGCCGGAGACCCGTCGTAGAGCACGATCGTCGCCCCCGTCGCCAGCGACGAGACCAGCCAATGCCACATCATCCACCCGGTCGTCGTCACATAGAGAACGCAGTCGTCGCGCCGGATGTCGCTCTGAATCTGATGTTCCTTGAGGTGCTGCAGCAGTGTGCCGCCCGCGCCGTGCACGATGGCTTTTGGAACGCCGGTCGTTCCGGAGGAGTACAGGATGTAGAGCGGCTGGTTGAACGGAAACGGCTCCAGCGGAACATCGTCGCCCGGCGTCTCGAGCCACGAGTCCCAGTCCACGAAAAAGTGGTCGGGTGACTTTTTCGCAGGAAAGTCACCCGACCCCTTTTTCGTATGCTGAATCACCACGGTCTGGCGGACGGTCGGTAGGCGCTGACGGACGTCGGCCAGCGTGGCCAGGCAGTCGAAGTGACGGCCGCCGTACTCATACCCGTCGATGCCTATGAGCACCTGCGGCTCGATCTGGCCGAACCGATCGACAATCCCGTCGGCGCCGAAGTCGGGAGAACACGAAGACCACACCGCGCCAATCCAGGCGCTCCCGAGCGCCGCGATGACAGCCTCGGCGCCGTTGGGCACGATGCCGGCGACGCGGTCCCCGGCCTGGACGCCCGCGGATCGCAGCGCACGCGCGGCTTTCGCGGCCTCGACACGCAGCTCCCGAAACGTGAGGCGGCGATCGGGACCGTGCTCGGTCACGGCGATGATCGCGGTGCGACCATCGTTCCGGCGCAACAGGTTCTCGGCGAAGTTGAGGCGGCCGTCCGGAAAGAATCGCGCGCCGGGCATCTGTTCCAGATCACTCGCGGCCCGATCGCCCTTCGATCCAATCACGCCGGTGTAGTCCCAAAGCGCCGACCAGAACGCCGGCGGGTCTGCTCACGGACCATCGATGGAGATCGTCGTAGCTCTCGAACGTGCGGCCGTTGGTTCGCTGAGCTTCTTCCGTCAATCGCGTCAGGTGTGACGCTCGGACGCGGTCGGGATTGGGCTGCCAGAGGGGCGGCATCGAACCAGACTACCGAGGCGGCAACCCTTCGCGGGCTTTGGCGCGAGCCTGCTGCCGCGCGATCGAAGGTGTCCTTGATCCACGCGGCGTCCGCGAGATTCTCGCGCGTGGGCAGGCCCTTGACGAACGCGGCCAGGGCCTCGGCCACATAGTCCGCGTTCCTCGTCAGGATGCCCTCCCACAGATCGGAAGGGCTCGACGCGAGCCGGGTCATCTCGTCGAACGCCCGCCCGCCCGCCGCAAGCCCGCGCGGATCGAGGGCGCCGGCCGCCGCGTTCATGATGGCGACCGACACGATCTGCGGCAGATGACTGACGAAGGCGATCGCCCGATCGTGATCGTGAGCGCCCATCCAATGCGGAACGGCGCCAAGCCCCGACACGAACTGCTCCACGCGTTTCGCGGCCTCGCTCCCTTCGTCACGCGCGACGAGCAGCCACGGCCTGCGGTTGAACAGATCCGGCGTCGCGTGGTCGAGACCGCCGCGTTCGCTCCCGGCCATGGGATGTCCGCCGATGAACGCGTCCAAGCCGACGGCGGCGGCCACGTCCATCACCTGCCGCTTCGTGGATCCGACGTCGGTCACGACACAGGGCTGCGAGAAACGCGAGAGCGCAGGCAGCAACTCGACCATCGCCGACACCGGTACGGCGAACAGCACGAGGTCGCTCCCGTCGAGATCCGTGAGGTGTTCGACCGTGCGGCCGACCGCGCGCCGCAAGGCCTTTTCTGCCGTCGCGGCGCGTTGATCGAACCCGACGACGGTGGTGCCGGGCCAGGCACGCCGAACGGCGAGTGCGACCGATCCGCCAATCAGACCGAGACCAACAATTCCTATCTGCGAAAACGGCGCGTCGGTGTGCGTCACGTCATGGAGATTCTACCGCCCCCTTGAGCCACGCCACGAACCGCTCGACGCGCGCCGCGGGGTTGCCGCCGTTTCGGACGGCGTCGGCGACCACCTGCACGATGGCGCTGCCGACGATCGCGGCGTCCGCGAAACGCGTGACCTCGCGCACGTGCTCGGGACGCGAGATCCCGAAGCCGAGCGCGATCGGGAGCTTGACCGTTCGGCGCAGCCGCTCGACCAGAGGCGCGGCCGTACCGGCGACCGACTCGCGAGCGCCCGTCACGCCGAGTCTCGAAATCGCGTACAGAAAACCACGGCCATAACGGCCCGCCAGCTCCAACCGCTCGTCCGTCGTCGTCGGGCTGACAAGAAAGATCTGATCGATGCCGCGGGCGTCGAGCGCCGCGTGCATCGTTTCCGATTCCTCGATCGGCAGATCGAGCAGGAGCACGCCATCCACGCCCGCATCAGCGGCGCGAGACAGGAACTCGTCCGTACCGAGACGCAGGACCGGGTTCACGTACGTGAACAACACCACGGGCACCGGCACGTCTTCCCGGACGCTCGCCACCAGGTCGAGTGTGCGGCGCAGTGTGGTCCCTGATGCGAGCGCGCGTTCTGAGGCGCGCTGAATCGCCGGCCCATCGGCGATCGGGTCCGAAAACGGCACGCCGATCTCGATCGCGTCCGCGCCACCACGTGCCATTGCGCGAATGATGTCGGCCGACCGGCCGAGGTCAGGGTCGCCGGCCGTGGCATACGTCACGAGCCGCGGTTGAGACGTGGCTGAAAAGGCGCGCGCCACGCGGCTCATCGTTCTCCTCCGGGGGCTTCGCCCCCGCGGACCCCCCGACGCGCTCTCTCGCGGGGGCCCCAACGCCCCGCTCCGTTCGCGCGGGCTCGCTTACGCTCGCTCTCGCCTCGAGCAGCCGCTTGATGGTTTCGACGTCCTTGTCGCCGCGCCCGGAGATGTTGACGAGGATGACCGCGCCCGCGGGGAGACGATCGATCTCCCGCCTCGCCCATTCGACCGCGTGAGACGACTCGAGCGCCGGCAGGATGCCTTCGGTGCGTGCCAGCCACTCGAAACCGTTCAACGCGCTGCCGTCGTCAATCCAGTCGTACTCACTGCGTCCGCGGGCGGCGAGCCACGCGTGTTCAGGGCCGATCGACGGATAGTCGAGCCCCGCCGATACCGAATGCGTCGGCAGGATGTTTCCGTCGTCATCCTGAAGGAGCAGACTGCGCGTGCCGTGCAGAACGCCCGGCACGCCGCCGGCAAATCGAGCCGCGTGATCGCCGGGATCGAGCGATCGACCGCCGGCCTCGATGCCGACCAGCCGCACCGCCTCGTCATCGACAAAGGCATCGAAGATGCCCATCGCGTTGCTGCCACCGCCGACGCAGGCCACGACCACATCGGGCAGCCGTCCGGCAGTCTCGAGGATCTGCGCGCGCGCCTCCTGACCGATGACCGACTGAAACTCTCGAACCATCAGCGGATAGGGATGCGGCCCGAGGACCGAGCCGAGCAGGTAATACGTCGAGGACACGTTGGACACCCAGTCACGCATCGCCTCGTTGATGGCGTCCTTCAGCGTCCGGCTCCCGGCATCCACCTGCTCGACGGTCGCGCCGAGCAGGCGCATCCGGAAGACATTCAGTGCCTGCCTCGCCATGTCGTCCGTACCCATGTAGACGACGCAGTCGAGACCGAGCAGCGCGCAGGCCGTCGCCGTCGCCACACCGTGCTGTCCCGCGCCGGTCTCCGCGACGATCCGGCGCTTGCCCATCCGCTGGGCCAGGAGGGCCTGGCCCAAGGCGTTATTGATTTTGTGGGCGCCCGTGTGAGCGAGGTCCTCACGCTTGAGAAACAGGCGCACGCCACGTTCGCCAGCCGCCCGACGAGCCTCGTAGAGCGGCGTTGGGCGGCCAACGTATGTCGCGAGCAGCCCACGGAGCGTCTCGAGGAACGCGGGATCGCGTCGCGCGTCCTCGTAGGCCCGAGTCAGCTCGTCGACGGGCGCCATCAGCGTTTCGGGGACGAAGCGCCCTCCAAACTCGCCGAAGTATCCACGCGCGTCCGGGTCGCGCCGCCCGAAGACCGGTCCAGGAGTTCCGTCACTCTTTGTTTTCAGTGGGTTCAGTGGGGTCACTCGCCCTCCGCGTTCGCTTCACGCACGCGCTCGAAGAACGCGCGCATTCGATCCGGACTCTTGATGCCGGGCGTCGACTCCACGCCGGATGACACGTCGACCGCCCATGGCCGCACCTGCAGTAAGGCCTGCGCGACGTTCTCGTCCGTCAAGCCACCGGCGAGCATCACAGGCCGACGCCTCGCCAGCCGGGCGGCGTCCGTCCAGTCCGCGACCTGCCCAGTGCCCCCGCGACGCGCCGTGTCAACCGCATCGACGAGCGCCACGACAGCGGACGGCAAGCGCATCGCCGATTCCAGGGCCGCCTCATCACCGAGGTGCACGGACTTGATCAAGCGCGGAATCAAGTGCTCGTAGTCACTGACGTTCTCGTCGCCATGGAGTTGGACGACGTCGAGCGCGGCGGCTTCGGCCACGTACGCCACCTCGTCAGGCGGCGCGTTGACGAACACACCCACGCGGACCGGAAGCGCCGGCAGATGGCGCACGATGTCGCGCACGGCTTCCGGACGGACCACCCGCGGACTGTCGGGCCAGAACACGAAGCCGAGCGCGTCCGCGCCAAGCTCGACGGCCAGCTCGGCATCCTCAAAACGTGTCAGGCCGCAGATCTTGATGCGGGTTCGCACGGTCATCGCGCTGCCGTCGCGGTTTGAAGCAGCTCGGCCAGAGCCGCGCCGGGATCGGGCTCGACCATGAACCGCTCGCCGATGAGAAACGCGTCGTACCCCGCCGCGGAGAGCCGGCCCAGATCGGCGGCCGTCTTCAGCCCGCTCTCCGCAACGGCGATCGCCGTGTCGGGGATCGCGGGTGCGAGCGTGTCGAGGAGGTGCTGGTGCACTTCCAGCGTCCGCAGGTTGCGGCTGTTCACACCGACGATGTCCGCGCCGGCGCCGAGCGCGGCCGCGAGCTCTTCCGCGTCGTGCACCTCGACCAGCGCGGCCAGTCCGAAGCGATCGGCCGCGGCCATGAGCCGGTTCAGGTCTCCCGGATCGAGCGCGGCCACGATCAGGAGCACGGCGCTCGCGCCGGCCGCGGCGGCCTCCGCGATTTGGTACTCCGTCACGACGAAGTCCTTGCGGAGGAGCGGCACGGACACCGCGCCCACGACATCACGCAGGTGATCCAACGACCCGTCGAAGAACGTCGGCTCCGTGAGGACTGAAATCGCGGCGGCGCCGGCACGCTCGTAGGAGGCGGCGATGGCCACCGGATGATATTTCGCGCGGAGCACGCCCCGGGAAGGCGAGCGCCGCTTGCACTCGGCAATCACCCGGATCCCCGGCGCTTCCAGCGAACGGTGGAACCGATCGCCGGCGGGCTCGCGGCCGGAGATCGCGCGATCGATCGCGCTCCACCCAGCGGCCTTTTCACGTTCCTCGGCGGATCGACGGGCGGCGGCGACGACAGCCTGAAGCAGGTCGCCCATCATGACGCGCTGATCCTCCGGAGCTCATCGAGGACTCGTTGCGCTCCTCCACCATCGAGACTGGCGTTCGCGCGCGCCACGCCTTCCTGGAGCGAGGCGACGCGTCCTGCAATCAGCAACCCGGCCGCGGCGTTCAGCAGGACGATGTCGCGGCGCGGGCCACGCTCGCCACCGAGAAGCCGCTCGATGAGCGCCGCGTTCTCGGCGGCGGTGCCGCCGGCGAGATCCGTGACCGTCGCCTGCGGCAACGAGACATCGAACGGGTGCACATAGAACGTGTTGACGGTTCCGTCTTTGAGCTCGGAGACCTTCGTGTGCCCGAGCGTGGACAACTCGTCGAGACCGCCCGCGCCATGCACGACCCACGCGCGCTCCGCGCCGAGCGCACCGAGCGCGCGCGCGATCAGCGCCGTGTGCTCGGGACGCGACACGCCGACAATCTGGCGTCGGGCGCCCGCGGGGTTCGTCAGCGGGCCGAGCAGGTTGAAGGCCGTCCGGATGCCCAGCTCCCGCCTTGTCGGTCCTGCGTGGCGCATCGACGGATGCCAGGTCGGTGCGAAGAAGAATGCGCAGCCAGCCGCCAGGGCCTTCTCGACCACCGCAGGCGAGGCATCGAGTCGTACGCCGAGGGCCTCGAAGACATCGGCGCTGCCGCACCGGCTCGAGACCGCGCGATTCCCGTGCTTGGCCACACGGACACCCGCGCCGGCAACAACAAGCGCGGCGGCGGTCGACACGTTGAAGGTGTGCGCCCCGTCTCCACCGGTGCCGCAGGTGTCGAACACCTCGCCGAACGTCCCCTCCATCTTGACGGCGCGAGCGCGCATGGCGCGCGCGAACCCGACGAGCTCCGCGGGGCGTTCGCCCTTGAGGGCCAGGCCCATCACGAGCGCGGCGATCTGAGACGGTAAGGCATTGCCGTCCATGATCAACCCCATGACCTCAGCGGCCTGATCGCTCGTCAGGTCCTCGTGACGCCGAAGCTGCTCGAGCAGGGGCGCGAACGCCATCTATCTCGCCTCGAGAAAGTTGCCAAGAAGACGCTGCCCGGCCGGCGTGAGCACCGACTCGGGGTGAAACTGCACGCCGAACACCGGCTGCTCCTCGTGCCGAATCGCCATGATCGTGCCGTCATCCTCGACCGACGCGGTCACAACGAACCCGGCAGGCACGGCGTCCTTCGGAATCACGAGCGAATGATACCGGCCGGCATCGAACGGCTGATCCACGCCCTTGAACAGCGGCGAGCCGTCGTGGACGACGCGCGACGTCTTGCCGTGCATGGGACGCGACGCGCGCTCGACCCGTCCACCGAAGGCAATCGAGAGGGCCTGGTGTCCGAGGCAGACGCCGAGCACGGGAATTTTTCCGGCGAAGCGCCGAAGCGCCTCGATCGTCACGCCTGCCGACTCGGGACGTCCCGGCCCGGGCGAGATGACCAGCCGGTCCGGCGCCAGCCGCTCGATATCGGCCAGCGTCATCGCATCGTTGCGAACCACCTTCACGGTGGTGCCGAGCTCACCAATCCGGTGCGCCAGATTGAACGTGAACGAATCGTAGTTGTCGATCAACAACAGCATCTCAAAGCCCCTTGTCCGCCATTTCGAGCGCCTGCATGAGGGCACGGGCCTTGTCGCGCGTCTCCTCGTATTCAGCCGGCGGGTCCGAGTCGGCGACGATGCCGGCGCCCGCCTGGATGTCGGCGTGGCCATCGCGCATGGTGATCGTGCGGATCGCGATGCAGAAGTCGAGGTTTCCGGCGAAGTCCACGTAGCCGACCGCGCCGCCGTAGAGCCCGCGCCGGCTCGGCTCGAGCCCGCCGATGATCTGCATCGCGCGAATCTTCGGGGCGCCGGTCAGCGTGCCGGCCGGAAAGGTCGCGGCCAGTGCGTCCAGACGGTCGCGGTCGGACGCCAGGCGTCCCTGCACGCGGGACACGAGATGCATGACATGCGAGTACTTCTCGATGGCCATGTACTCCGCCACGCGGACGCTTCCGATTTCGGCGACCCGGCCCACATCGTTGCGGCCGAGGTCGACGAGCATCACGTGCTCGGCGCGTTCCTTCTCGTTCTCGCGACAGCTCCTCGGCAAGCCGCGCGTCCTCGGCGGCGTCCTTGCCGCGGCGGCGCGTGCCGGCGATCGGGTGCGTTTCCACCTGCCGGCCCTCGACCCGCACGAGCATCTCCGGCGAGGCGCCCACGATCGCCTCCCGGCCGAGGCGAATGAAAAACATGTAGGGCGATGGATTGACGTGCCGAAGCGCGCGATAGACGTCGAATGGCGGGGCGGCGGTCGTCGCCTGGAACCGCTGCGAGAGGACGGCCTGGTAGATCTCGCCGGCGGCAATGTCTTCCTGGATGCTGCGCACGGCGGCTTCGAAGGTGTCGCGCGTCTGGTCCGGCTGGATGCTCAGTGACGCGGTCGCGGCTCGATGCGGCCGTGACAGATTCCGCTCCAACTCGCGTTCCAGGAACTCGATCTTGGCGCACGCGAAATCGTAGAGCGCGCGGAGATCTTCACCTTCGCGAAGTCGTGCGTTGGCGATGGCGAGGATCCGATGCTTGACGTGGTCGAACGCCAGGATCGTGTCGAAGATCATGAACGCGGCCTGGTCACGGTCGCGAGGCGGCTTGTCGAGCGCGACGGACGGCTCGAACCACTCGGCGGCGTCGTAGTCGAAATACCCGACCGCGCCGCCGGTGAAGCGCGGCAGTCCAGGCACGATCGGCGACGTGAAGGCCGCCATCAACTCCCGCAGCACGTCGAGAAACGGCTCGCTGCGCTCGGTGAGCGTGCCGGCGACTTCCACGGTGGTCCGCCCGTTTCGGCCGCGCAGGATCAGGAACGGGTCCTTGCCGAGAAACGAGTACCGGCCGACGTGCTCACCGCCTTCGACGCTTTCGAGCAGGAACGCGTAGTCGGCGTGCTCGGCGATCTTCAGGAACGCCGACACGGGTGTGAGCAGGTCCGCCATGATCTCGCGGCAGACCGGCACGAACGTGCCCTGTCTCGACAGCTCGACGAACTCTTCGAATGTGGTCTGCTTCATGATCGTCCGGGGGCTACGCCCCTGCGTCCCGCGCTCCCGAATGAACGCATCCGCGGCCGCCGTCATCACGCTAGCGGGCGCTTCACGGCCGGTCCACCACTCGAACTGCAGACACGCCTGACCGACCAGCATGTCCAGACCGCCAATCGTCTCCGCGCCCGCCTCGCGTGCCCACCTGAGCAGCGTGGTCTCACGGGGGTTGTAAATCAGGTCGTACACCGTGCCACCGGCCAACGCGGCCCGTTCAATCGGCGCCTCATCCACCTGCGGCCACGTGCCGACCGGTGTGGTGTTGACGAGCAAATCCCATCCGGCCGGCGGCGGCCACGCCGAGGCGTCGACGCCAATCTCGTCGGCGAGCGCTCGGCCGCGCGCGGGCTGCCGGGCCGCGACCGCCACCCGGGCGCCCTCCTGCTTGAGAGCCCAGCACGCGGTGCGCGCTGACCCGCCGGCGCCGAGGACGACGGCACGAACGTCACGAAGCGACCGTGCCTGACGGGCGAACGGCGACAGGAATCCCGCCACGTCGAAGTTGCGCCCGTCCCACCCGCGCGGGTTTCGCCGCAAGTGTTGACCGCGCCCGTTCGGGTGGAGAGGTCGTCCACAGTGGATGCACGCTCGAACATGGCCGGCTTCAGCGGTGCGGTGATGCTCGCCCCGGCCACACCCATCGCCTCCGCCACCGCGAGAAACTCGTCGCCGTCGGCCGTCTCGAGCGGCACGTAGACCGCATCCATGCCCAGTGCCGCCGAACGCCGCGTTGTGCATCGCCGGCGATGCGGAATGCGCGAGCGGCGCGCCGCCAATCGCGTAGATCGCGGTGAGAGACGAGGCGCGCTGGACGCGATAGGACTCGACGAGCTCGCGCGCCGTCACTTGCCCCGGGGCAATCGTGCCGCCGTACGTCCACCGCGAACCGAACAGCCACGGGCACAGACGCGTGACCTGCCCCACCGGTCCCATCGCAATCGCGACATGCGGGTCGTCGAACCGCATCGCGTCGCGGAGCGCGAGACAATCGGTGAGCCGCGCCGGCGTGACCGCAAGCTTCACGATGCCGGCCCGTTCCTGGCGCATCGCGCGCACGCGCGCGACGAGATCGCCCGGCATCCCGTCGAAGTCGTGGTACGACAACACCATCCGGCCCGGATCGGCCGACGCGAAGCGGCGGCGATCGGCGCGAAACTCGACGTCGACATACTCCGCGCCAAGGCGAACCGCCTCGTCGAGGATCTCGAGTCGCACGTCCTCGCCCCCGTCGAAGCGCCCACCTTCCCACGTTGGCCGGCACGTCACGATCACCGGGGTATTGCGGCCTTCGAGTGCGCCGGCCACGTCGATGTCCTCCACACCGTCCAGGCGGAGCTCGACCAGGTCGGCGGCGGCTTCGTCGCGCGCCCGGCGCAGTTCGGCCATCGTCTGGCCGCTCACGGTCTCGACGACCTGGTGAGTCGTTCAATCAGTGCAGAGGGCAAGGAGAGGACCACCTGGCCTTTGACCTGTCCCTCTTCCCTCTCTTTTGCCCTCTGCCCTGCCCTTTGCCCTGACAAAGGTCGAGTCCTTCCACAACAAGACACAAAAAAAGCCCCTTCAGCGTTCGGCTGAAGAGGCCGGCAATTCCGACGTGCGTTCGCGACTGTCGACGCTAGCGCGCGGAGCCCCCCTCAGCCTTCTTGGCAAACCACCACCAATACGACCAGGAGGTCGGGCGGACGGTCCGATAAGAAGTGAAGGCGGTCATACGCGTTGGCAGGAGCGTAGCAAACCCGGCCGAGGCGGTCAAATGCCCTCACCACCGGCGTGTTATAACCAAAGCCTGAGACGGCCTCACTCAATGCGTCCGCTGATTCTCGGCACGCTTCTCGCCTCGGCCCTCTTCTGTCGCGCTCGATGGGGAGGGGTTGATCGCGTCCCAGCAGCCGCCTCCAGCGTTCTTCCCCGTGGACCAGCTCAAGCCGGGCATGGTCGGCATCGGCCGAACGGTGTTCGCCGGCGATGTCCAGGAGGAGTTCCGCGCCAGCATCATCGGCGTTCTGCAGAACGCCATCGGACCACGGCGCGATCTGATCATTGCGAGGCTCGAGGGTGGTCCGCTCGCGCGACCGGAGTCATCCAGGGCATGAGCGGCAGTCCGGTCTTCATTGACGGCAAACTCGTCGGCGCCGTGTCGTACTCGCTCGGTGCCTTTCCACGAGGAGCCGATCGCCGGCATCACGCCTATCGCCGAAATGGTGGACGCCGTCAACGCGTCCGGCCCGCGCGTCACCGATCGTTCGCTCGCGGTCGAGTGGCCGGCCACGCCGGCCGCGGTCTATTCGACGCTTGGCCGGATCCTGGCGCGCGCATCCGCTCCGCTCGGCGCCTTGCCTGGCGACGCGCACATCATCGGGCCGGGCTCGCTGGCGGAGCTCGCCCGACACTTCGTCCAATCGGCGCCGCCATGGTGCTCGGTGGGCTGACGCCGGCGATCGATCGGGACCTGCGGCAGGCGTTGTCGCTGCCCGGATCCCTCCAGCAATCAGGCTCGTCGTCGACCGGAACCCCGAACGCGCCACTTCGGGCGGGCGATCCTGTCGGTCTCAGCTTGATTCACGGCGACCTCGAGGTCGGCGCGACCGGCACGGTGACACACGTCGATCGCGATCGCGTGTATGCCTTTGGTCACCCGTTCCTGAACCTCGGCACGACGGCGTTTCCGATGACCCGCGCGCGAGTGCTGACCGTTCTGCCCAGTCTCCAGATCTCCATGAAGTTGGCGTCCATGGGTCCGGTCATCGGCACGATGAGTCAGGATCGGACGACCGGGGTTGGTGGCACGATCGGCGCGCCGCCGCGCGAGCTCGAAGTCAGTCTGGCGCTGAGCTCTGCGCGTGCGCCCACGCGCCGGTTCAAGCTTTCGGTCCTTCGCGACCAGGCGCTGACGCCGCTCTTCACGTATGTCGCCGTGCTCAACGCCATTACCGCGTACGAGCGCGAGACCGGGGCCATGACCGTGGCCGCTCGCGGCACGGTGTCCTTCGGCGCCGATGGACACGTCACGATTGATGATTTGTTCTCGGGCGACAACGCGAGCGCGAGCGCGGCCACCGCCGTCGCCGGGCCCGTGGCCGCGGCGATGACCAATGAGTTCAAGACGGTCGTCCCCGAACGCGTCGAGGTCGAGCTGACCGCGTCCGAGGATCGTGAAGGCACGACGATCGATCGCGTGTGGCTCGACACCGTGAAGCCACGGTTCGGCGCGACGCATACGTTGCAGGTGCAGTTGCAGGATTACCGCGGCGGAAAACGCACGGTCTCGATGCCCGTTTCGATGCCGTCGTACGCCGAGGGGCCGCTCACGCTCGTCGTGAGCGATGCGCCCAGCCTCATCGCGCTCGAACAAAAGGATCTGCAAGCCGGGCCGCCCTTCGTCATGGTCGGATCTGCTGACCGATCTCAATGCGACGCGACGGAACAATCGGCTGTATGTTCGCCTGGTCGCGTCGAGCAGCGGAACCGTCGTGGGTGGCGACACGCTGCCTGCGCTGCCCGCCTCGGTCCGATCGGTGATGGATAGCGATGCGACCGTGGCCAAAGGCTCGGTGACGAAAACGACCGTGGGATCCTGGGAACAGCGACTGGATCGTCCAGTGCGCGGCTCCCGCGAGCTGACCTTGAACCTGACCTCGCGTTGAGTGAAACGCATCGGATCTGTCCTGCCCTAAGCCTAAGCCTTGAGCCCACGAGAGTCTCCGTATGATCGTCCGCCGCGCTGTTCTTGCGATCGCCCTCACTGTATGCGCCATGACGGCGCGAACCGGCGCCTCCGGCCCGACGTTCTGGACCACCGCCACGTCAACCGATCTCCTGCGGGGCACGTCCGACGGCGTGTACGTCAGCCTCAGCGGCGTCGTGACAGCCGGACCCGAACTGACCAATCGCCTCACCTCCGCACCCGCCCAGGTCTGGAGTCTGGCCGACAGCCTCTGACGGAGCCCTCTGGGCCGGCACCGGCGGCGACGGTCGCGTCGTCCGCATCACGTCCCGGACAGCCCGAGCAAACCGTGTTCGATTCCGGCGAGAACAACGTCTTCGCGCTCGCCGTGTCCGGATCGCGCGTGTACGCCGCGACCGGGCCCGATGGCCGCGTGTATGCCATCGAGGCCGA
The DNA here is from genome assembly GCA_963739035.1 of uncultured Acidobacteriota bacterium. GTDB lineage: Bacteria > Acidobacteriota > Vicinamibacteria > Vicinamibacterales > SCN-69-37 > CAVTYZ01. Next base: position 97,779 of record CAVTYZ010000015.1, read on the forward strand.
CGGCAGCGCGAAGCCGTTCTTCGACCCGGAGGAAAAGTACATCTGGGCACTCCACGTCGATGCAGCCGGCCGGCTCTGGGTCGGGGCTGGGAATCCGGCCGTCATCTATCGCGTTGACGCCGGCGGAACGGGCAGCGTGGTCTATCGGCCTCCCGCCGGTCATGTCGTGATGCTCGCGAGCGACGCCTCAGGACGGGTACTCGCGGGCACCGAGTCACCGGGACGTTTGTATCGTCTGGATGCCAACGACCGGCCCTTCGTGCTGCTCGATCCGGGACTGGCGGAGTTGCGCGCGGTCAGCAACGGACCGAATGGGGTGATCTACGCCGCCGGTGTCGCGAAGGGCGACGAAACGCTCATCCGGGGGCGAGACGACGTCGGTCGCGGTGACGCTGACAGCCCCGGCGCCTCAGCCGGGGTCCGGCTCGGGCGGCTCGGGCGGATCGGCCTCCGGGGCGAGTGTCGAATCGAGTGCCCCTGCACGACGTTCGACGCTCGTCCGGATCGATCCGACCGGAACGTGGGAGTCGGTATGGAGCTCCACCGATGTGATTTACGACATCGCAGCGACCGGGGACGGCGTGCTCGTCGCCACGGGATCGGCAGGACGGCTCTACCGCGTTGACGGCAACCGTGACGTGTCGCTGCTGACCGGCGTTGACGCGCGGCAGATTACGCGCTTCGCGCGAACGACGCCGAGCGGGCCGGTCACGGCCTTCGCCACGGCCAATCCCGGCCGCGTCGTCGCGATTGGTGCCGGCCAGCACGCGCCCGCCACGTACGTGTCCGCGGTTCGCGACTCACGCAGCTCGGCGACCTGGGGACTGATTCGCTGGGAAGCGACGGGAGGCGTCGCCCTCGCCACGCGCTCGGGCAACACCGACAAGCCGGACGACTCGTGGAGCGAATGGTCCCGGGCCGTACACGCGGGCCGACGGTGAACCGATTACGAGTCCCGCGGCGCGCTTCATCCAATGGCGGGCCATGTTCACCAAGCCGGCGGGCGGCTCGGCCGCCGCATCGCTCACCGCCGTGACCGTCGCCTACCTCACCGCGAACAGCCGTCCCGTCGTCACGGCCGTGACCGTTCATCCTCCGGGCGTCGTCTTTCAGCGCCCTTTCAGCAACGAGGACGGGGCGATCGCGGGACTGGACGAGGCGACGGCCGACGCGCGACGCGCGCCGGGGGACACCGGCCCTCCGACGCCGTCGCCGGGCCGGCGCATGTTTCAGCGAGGCCTTCAGACGATTGCCTGGCGTGCCGAGGATGGTGACGAGGGAGATCGTCTGACGTACACCATCGAGTACCGACGCGAGGGCACGGACGCCTGGCGTGTGCTCCGGTCGGGTCTAACCGATTCGCTTTTCGTCTGGGACACGACCTCTGCCGTTGACGGACGCTACATCATTCGCGTCAGGGCGTCAGACAGCCCGTCGAACGCGGCCGAGCGCGCACTGGTCGGGGAACGCGAGGGTGATCCCGTTGACGTGGACAACACTCCGCCGGCCATTACCTCGGAGGTCGTTCGCCAGGGCGGGTTGACGCGGCTGACGATCCACGTCGTGGATGCGCGCAGCCCGATTCAGAAGGTGGAGTTCTCTGTCGCCGGCGGCCCGTGGCAGATCGTCTATCCGGTCGATGGTCTGGCCGATGCGCCAGACGAACGCTACGAGCTGCCGATCGCGGCCGATACCGATCCTGCGCAGATCGTGATTCGGGCGACGGACTTGTTGCAGAACACCGCCGCTGCGCCTGCAGCGCGGTAGATCAAAGGCCTTTGGCGGTCACGCTGGCCGACGCCTCGAGGCGGACCTCGTGCACGGCCAGGGAGGCGCCTCGCGGGATCGGCGCGGTCGTGACGGTACCGGCTGATTTCCGTGAGCAGCGATTCGGCCAGCCGCCGCCGCTGCGGTGACATGCGGTTCAGCGCCACCGTCTGCCCTTGAAACGTCATGGCATCCTGCAGCGCACCGACGAGGTCGGCCTCGGCCCGCGCGCGAGTCGCGAACCACGTCGCCTGCACCACGCGGGCGGCCGATCCGCCCGAACCGAGAGCGCCGTCTTCGTTCAACCGCACGAGCACGGGTTCCTGATCCAGGCCGACGGGAGTCGCCAGAAGATAGAGGTCACCCGCTGGAGTCCGGAAGTTCGTGTAGAAGGCCGAGATCGAGTCTGCGCGGTCGGGCATCGGTCCAAACGCGAGAATCGCCGAGAGGATGAGCGTCGAGGCCAAGGTCGCCGCAATGGCGCCGCGAACCCACAATCACCCAATGCCAGTCCTCCTGCGCGCGGCGGAAGACGCCGGGCCAGGACTCGGCCGACTCCGCGCGCGTCCGGCTGATGACGGTGCTCGCCAGGCCCTCCAGCTCCGGCGGCGACGAGTCGGGCGGCCGCGTTGCGCGGATCGCTGTCACCGAGCGAGCGCAGGTGAGCGACCTCACTCGCGCAGGCGCGGCATTCTTCGAGATGGTGCAGCACGTCGAGCACACTCGCGCCCCGAAGCTCGCCGTCGACGAAAGCGGCGAGGTCCCGATGGACGAGGCACTCAACCCTGGTCATATGGCCTCAGGGTCGAGCGCAGGGTGGTACGCGCCCGGGCCAATCGCGATTTGACAGTGCCGACGGCGACACCAAGCGACGCCGCGATTTCTTCGTAGCTCAACCCGTGAATCTCCCGAAGCACGATCGCCGTCCGCTGATCGAACGGCAACTGTCCCAACGCCTGCCAGACCACCCCTGCCGTCTCCCGCTGCTGGAGCAGCCGGTCCGGCTGCGCGAAGCTGCGGGATCGGCCAGCTCGCCTCGCTGCGCCGCGTGGTCCTCGAGCGGAACCTGCTGCGACTTCCGGCGGCGGCGCCACCAACGAAGCCGGTTCGACGAATGGTTGACGACGATGCGATAGATCCAGGTGCGCAGCGTGGACTGTCCACGGAAGTGAGTTCAGCCTGCGAAACACGCTCAGGAAGACTTCCTGGGAGAGGTCGAGGGCTTCCTGGGGATCACCCAGCAGTTGGAGCGAGAGCTGATAGACCATGCGCTGGTGATCGGTGACCAGTCGCGCGCAAGCCGCCTCATCTCCCGAGGCACACTGCTGCACCAGCGCCCAGTCGGCGCTTGCCGCATCGGACCACGTGAGCGCTCGGATCGGCTTCAAAGGGTCGACCTTTCCGCCATGGTAGCACCGGCGGCAGGACCCGACTGGGAACGTTAGACCCCGGTCCGGCGCGTTTGTTCCGCGGCGCCGAACAGGCTTAGGGCTCAAAACTTAGGCTACGGCGGAGTTCGATGCACTGGCGCGGCCCTGAGCCCTAAGCCCTGCGCCCTAAGCCCTACAATGTCCGCTGAGTGAAGCGCCTGGCGGTACTCGTGGCTCTGGCCCTCGCGGTGGCGGCGGGGGTGACGGCCGTCCAGCGGTTGGACCAGGAGCGCCGATACCAGCGTCTGCTGGCCGACGGCGAGCGGGCTCTGTCCGAGGGTCGCGGTCATCAGGCCATCGAGCTGTTCAGCGGGGCGCTGGCCCTCAGGCCTCGCTCCATGGTCGCGTTCTACCGTCGCGGCGAGGCATACGCATCCCAGGCGCTCGACGATCAGGCCGTGCGCGACCTGCGTGAGGCCGCACGGATATCGCCGACCGCGCCGCAGCCACTTCGAAGCGCTTGGCAAGCTCTACGACGAGCGCGGGGACCCCGCGCAGGCCGCCGAGTGGTATCGGCAGGCGGCCGACCGGCTTCGTGACGCGGATCCTGAGTTGCTCTACTCGCTGGCGCTCGCGCTCTACCGTTCCGGCGCGCCGGCCGCGGCGAAGGAACCACTGCGCCTCGCGCTGTCTCGCCGACGAATCCCCCGAGGGTCGGTACCTTTTCGGTCTCGTCGCCCGCGATGCCCGGAACGGGGACGAAGCGATGGAGTCGCTCCAACATGCCGTCCGGCTGGCGCCAACCTTCCTCCCGGCGCGCGAAGAGCTCGCGGATCTCTATCGCGAGCGCGGGCGGTCAGACGACGAACTGACGCGAGCTCCGGGCATTGTCGGCGCTCGACGATCAGCTGCATCGGCACCTCGCGGTCGGCCTGGCGGAAGCGCGCGCCGGCCAGTATCGCCGCGGCCGGACGCACGTTGAGCGCCGCCGCCGAGGCGAATCCCACCGACTCTCGCGTGCTCGTCGCGACGGGCCGGGTGCTGCTTGCCGAAGCCGAACGCACCGGCGACCGACGCACCGTGGCTCGTGCGCTGGCCGTGCTCGAGCGCGCACTCGGCGGGACCGCGCGACGAAGCGAGGGGCTGGCGCTCTATGGCCGCGCACTGTATCTCTCCGGCGACCCGCTGGCCGCCGAACGGATCCTTCAGGAAGCGCTCTCGACGTCACCGATCGACCAGGAAGCGTTCGGGTTCCTCGCCGATGCCGCCGAGCGGGCGTCGCACCCGGCGGTCGCCCGCGCGGCGCTGCTCGATCTCGATGCGATCCAGGGCGATACGGTCTCGGCCGACGAGCGCGGTCGTCGCGCGCGTCGCATCGGCGCGCTGTCGCTCGCGCTCGGCGATCCCAAAGCCGCGGTTCGATACCTGACGCAGGCGGTCGATAGTGCGCCACCCGATGCCGGCACGCTGGGTCTGCTCGCCCGCGCGAAGTGGCAATCCGGGGACCCGGATGGCGCCCGCACGGCGCTCGGCGCAGCGATTGCGCTGAGCGGATCGGACCCCGACCTGCAGGCGGCTCGCGCGAACGATCAGATAGCGCGCGGGTCGAGCGCGTCCCGCAGGGCGTCGCCGACGAAGTTGAAGCCCAGCACGAGCAGCGCGATCGCCAGACCAGGAAAAATCGTCAAGTGGGGCGCGTCGAACAAATGCGATCGCCCGGCGTCCAGCATCGTCCCCCAGCTCGGCGTCGGCGGTTGAACGCCCAGTCCGAGGAAGCTGAGTGATGCCTCCGAGATGATGGCGGCCGCCATTCCGAGGGTCGCCTGCACGGTGACCGACGGCAGCGTGGCCGGCACGATGTGCCGGACGAGCACGCGTGTCGATCGCGCCCCGAGCGCACGCGCGGCTTGCACGTACTCCAGTTCTCTCAGCTTCAGCACCTGACCGCGAACCAGCCGCGCGTAGCTCACCCACCCAATCACCACGAGCGCCATGACGACGTGACTGAGGCTCGGACCGAGGACGGCAACGAGCGCGATCGCGAGCAGAATGCCGGGAAACGCCAGCAGCACGTCCATCAACCGTCCGAGCACCTCGTCGATCCAGCCGCCGGCGTAGCCGGCAACGGCGCCCACCGTCACGCCAATCGTGGCTGACAGCGACACGACGGCGAGTCCGACGAGCAGTGACACACGCGCCCCGAGCGACCAGACGCGCCAGCACGTCCCGTCCAAGCTCATCGATACCGAACGGGTGGGCCCACGAGGGCCCGTTCAGGCGCTGGGACAGGTCCAGGGCATAAGGGTCCGGCGCCAGCCAGGGTCCCGACGACCGCCAGGAGCACGGTGACCGATCACGATCGTCGATCCAAAGCCGCGTGTCATTGGTAGCGGATCCGCGGGTCGAGCCACGCGTACAGCAAGGTCGACGACGAGATTCATCGCGACGTAGGTGACCGCAATCAGCAGGATGCACCCCTGCACGAGCGGGTAGTCGCGAAAGCTGATCGCCTGAATCAGCAGTCGCCCGACGCCGGGCCAGGAAAAAATGGTCTCGGTAATGATCGTGCCGGTCAGCACCGAGCCCAGTTGCAGGCCGATGATGGTCACGACGGGAATGAGACTGTTTCGGAGCGCGTGACGGAGCACCGCGCCGAGTCGGCGATACGCCCCGCGCGCGCGCGGCCAACACATACAGCTCGCCGCAGCTCGTCAATCAGGCTTGCCCGCGTCATTCGCGCGGTCATCGCGGCGAGCGCGGCGCCGAGCGTCAGCGCCGGCAGCACGAGATGCTGCCACGTGCCGGTGCCCGACACGGGCAGCCATCCCAGCTGGACCGAGAACACGATGGCCAGCAAGCGGACCGAGCCAGAAGTTCGGCATGGCGATGCCGGCGAGCGATATCGTCATGGCGGCCTGGTCGACAGCGCGGCCGCGATAAAGCGCGCCGAGAATGCCGAGCGGGATCGCGATGGCCATCGCGACAACCATCGCGACAAGCGCAAGCTGCGCGGTCGCGCCGAGCCGCTGCGCGATCTCGCGCCCGACGGGCGTGCCATAGCGGAACGACGTGCCGAGATCGCCGACGACGAGGCCGGCGAGAAAGTCGCCGTACTGCGACGAGGAACGGTCGATCGAGACCGAGCTTCGCGCGCAGGTCGCCGAGGTCCGCCGGCGACGCCGACTCACCGAGCATCGCCGCCGCCGGATCGCCCGGGACGAGGTGAATCAGCGCAGAACACGAGCGTCGCCACGCCGAACAGCACTGGCACGGTCAGGACGAGTCGCCGGACGATGAATGGCAGCACGCGGTCGGGATGATCACTCAATGGTCGTAATCACGCAACTGCCGTTGCATCACGCAACTCCCGAGGCGTCACGCCACGCCACTCTCGGGGCCGTCCGCGAGTCCCAGTCGCTTCATCGCCTTTCTCAGTCCCTGCCTGGTCAGGCCAAGTTCTCGCGCGGCCGGCGTTCTTCGCCCCCCGTGTCTCGCCAAGGCGCCGGCGACGGCCGTCCGTTCGACGTTGGTCGCGCGTTCGATGCAATGGCAGCAACGGACACTCACTCGCGCCAGACGACGCGGACAGAACGTGGCCGACATGGCGCGCGTTCACGCGGCCGCGTTCCGGCGCGATCACGAGAAGAGCGGCCATGGCGTTCTGGAGCTCACGAACATTGCCGGGCCAGGAGTGCCGGCAGAGCTGGACGATCGCGTCTGGACCCAGGACCGCACGCTTGCCGGTCTGGATGGCAAGCGCACGCCACGACGCGTGCGCCAGCAGCGGGACGTCCTCGATGCGATCGCGCAGGGGCGGCACCCGAAGCCGCACGACGGCGAGGCGGAACAGCAGGTCCTCGCGAAACGACGCGAGTCGAACAGCCTCTGCGAGCGGCCGGTTCGTCGCAGCCACCACTCGCACATCCACAGACCGCGGCGCGTTCTCGCCGACGCGTCGCACTTCCCGTTCCTGCAAGCACGCGGAGCAGCTTGGCCTGCGCCCGCGGTGACAACTCGCTCACTTCGTCGAGGAACAAGCTGCCGCCGTGGGCGTCCTCGAACGAGCCCGGTGCGCGGGCCTATGGCGCCGGTGAAGGCGCCGCGGGTGTGGCCGAACAGCTCAGCCTCGACGAGGTCGTCGGTGAGCGCCGCGCAGTTCACGGCGACGAACCGGCGGTCTCGCCGCGGGCTCAGCCGATGGAGCGCGCGCGCGACAAGCTCCTTGCCGGTGCCACTCTCACCTTCGACGAGCACGGGAAAAGGCGTCACGGCCGCTCTGGCCACGGCCTCACGGAGCGCGACAATCGACGGGCTGCAACCGAGGATTTCGGCCGCCAGCGCCGGGCTCGCGCGCATCGTTCTCACCAGGTCGATGCGGGCGCGAAGGGCCGGACCACAGAGCGCCGCCCCCGTGTTGGCAGCTTCGACCAGTACAGTCGCGTCGCTCGTCGGGTCCGCGAACCGCGATGAGACCGGTGTCCGTCCCGGCGTACCGCACACCACGGACAACGAGAATATTCCCGGCGGATGACTGGCAGACCCGACCTCGTTCGTCTGCGCCTTCGACACGGAGTTCCGTCGTGTCCGCGGCCTCCCAGCCGTCGGCGGAGACGACGATGCGATCGGGATCCAGAAAGGCAACGGCGTCAGCTCCACCTTCCCGGCGAATCCAGTCACAGGTGGCCACGAGGGTCGCCAGGTCGTCTTCCGCATCCTGCACCACTTGCAGCAGGACCGGAATTGCGTGAACGAGATGCATGTCAGGACACCCCCAACGCCAGGTCTCAACAACCCGTGCGCCGACACGACTGAGTTGAATCGCCGCCTGGCGTTCGACGTCGCGATCGCGCGCGTGGGCGACGAGTTGCCATTCCAGGAAGAGCCGGTCGAGCGCGGGCGGAGACGACCACGCGTCTCGAGAACCGAGCGCCGCGGCGGACGGAGGCGAAAGACCCGCCACCGACCAGGCCTCGACCGCAAGAACCCGGCCGAGCCGAACCAGCCTCGGGCACGCGAGCGCTCGTGCCGGCCGTTCCAGTTCGGCTGAGCGCGACCGGACGTGTTCGACCTCGCGTGCCACGGCTGCGGCGAGCACGGAGAACAGCCGTTCGCAAAACTCGCCCGGCGGCGATCGGAGCGACCCGGCGTCGTGCTGCGCATCGCGTGAGCCCGCCGAGGTCACGCCGAAGGAATGCGATGGCACCGTCGACCATGAGGCGGGTGACGGAGGGTCGCGTCCTCGGAATGGCCGCCGCCTCGTCCAGGCGTCCCTGCCAGAACCGCAGTTGCGCCCGAACGTCGTGCACACTTTCGGGGTCAGCGAGTCCCGCGATCGTCAACTCGCTGGAGATGGATGACAGAAGCGCCTCGGCCTCTCCGAGCTCAGCCTGTGCGATCAGGATGTCTGCGAGGCGCGCCGCGACCTCGGCTCGAGCTGTTGTGTCACCGAGCGTGTTGAGGACGCTTCGCGCACTCCGGCCGGCCGCGTCCCAGTCGTCGCGCCGGCACAGAAGGTCGACGAGCCGTTGACACGCGTCCGCCTGGCCGGGCTCGTCGCCGCGCCGGCGGGCGCTTTCGACCGCGGCGCGGTACCAACGCTCGGCCTGAGCGCGCCGGCCGCGGCGCGCGAACCGTTCGGCGCGATTCAGACGCAGCATCGCGTCTGGCCGATCTCGCCGCGCCCGGTGGCTTGAACGACACGACGAGGTGCGCGCGCGGGCTGGTCCGAGACAGCCGCCTCAGCCATTCGAGCGCGGCTTCGTCATCGGCGTGGTTGAACGTCAGCAGGGCAAGATGACGATGCGCGAGCTGATGCGTGAGCGCGTTCGAGATGGCGAAACCCGTGCGAAGTGGAACGAATCCGAGCGCCACGAACCGCTGCTCGATCATCTCGGCCAGGCTGATCGCTTCGCGCTCGCCCGCGACCTCGACATTGACGACCTCGGTACCGCGGCGCGGGGCGCGCGCGATCTTGGCGAGGTCCGCAGCCACGTGATCGCCGGACAGAACCTCGATCATTCGTGATCCGGATGTGCAAGAAGCACACCCGTGAAACGCGGCGTGTCGGCGCCCGCGCCGGCCGGAGCAGTGAAGAAAGTTCGATAAAATGACGCCGCGATGCTTCGATTTCTTACAGCGGGCGAGTCACACGGCCAGGCACTGGTCGTGATCGTCGAGGGCGTGCCGGCCGGCCTCGCGCTGACTCGCCGACGACATCGCGCGTCGATCTCGGCCGTCGCCAACTCGGCTACGGCCGCGGCCGGCGCATGGCGATCGAACAGGATCGCGCGGAGATCCTCTCCGGCGTCCGACGAGGCGAGACGCTCGGCAGCCCGATCGCCCTGCAGATCCGCAACAAGGACTGGGCGAACTGGCTGCACACGATGAGCATCGAGGCCGACGCCGGACGAATCGCTCGGCGGCGCGCGCCGCGCGCCGGTCACGCGTCCGCGGCCCGGCCACGCCGACCTCTCTGGCGGGCTCAAGTACGGCCGCGAGGATCTGCGCGACATCCTCGAGCGCGCGAGCGCGCGCGAAACAGCCGCGCGCGTTGCGGCCGGTGGCGTGGCGCGCGCGCTGCTGCGGCGCCTTCGGCGTCGAGGTGACCAGCCACGTCGTTCCTCATCGGCGGCGCGGGCATCGCCGATCCGCTGGCGGTGACGTTCGCCGAGGTGCGCGGCGCTCGCCGCAGACGACGACGTGCGCTGCGTGGATCCGGACGTCGCCGCGGCGATGCGGCACGCGATCGACGCCGCCAAGGAAGCGGGCGACACGGTTGGCGGCGCCTTCGAGGTCGTCGCGCACGGCGTGCCGCCGGGCCTCGGCAGTCACGTGCAGTGGGACCGCAAGCTCGACGGCCGGCTCGCCCAGGCCCTCATGTCCATCCCGGCGATCAAGGCCGTCGGGCATCGGCTCGGGCCGCAGCAGTCGGCGATCTGCCAGGCTCGCAAGGTCCACGACGAGATCGTGCCGGCGACCGGCAGGCAACCGGGACGGTCCCGGCGTCTCGCGCCCGACCAACAGCGCCGGCGGGCTGGAAGGCGGCATCACCAACGGCGAGGACGTCCGCGTCACCGCCTGGATGAAGCCGATCTCCACGCTGATGAAGCCGCTCCGGTCGGTCGAGCTGACCACGATGACGCGAGGCCGCGGCCGCGATCGAGCGCAGCGACGTCTGCGCGGTGCCCGCCGCGGCCGTCGTCGGCGAAGCGATGGTGGCGCTCGTCCTCGCCGACGCGGTGCTCGAGAAATTCGGCGGCGACACCATGTCGAGATGTCGACGCCGCGCTCGCGACGTACGCAACGACAATCGCCAGCCGTTTGACCGCGCCGTTGGAGCGCGTCGAGCGCGCATGGCCGCGGCGCCTTCCAGCGCGCCTGGCAGCGCCGGGCCGAGGCGGGCCGGTCTGATGCTGCGACCGATCGTCCGGTACGGCGCAGCCGGGCCTTCAGACCAAGGCGGCGCCGGTCGAACGCGTTCGACGCCGACCTCAACGGCTGATCGACGACATGGTGGAGACGATGTATGCGGCGCCCGGCGTCGGACTGGCGGCGCCGCAGGTCGGCGTGCCACTGCGTGTCTGCGTCATCGACCTCAGCGTCGGCAAACGTGGAGGCGAGCTGTTCGCCCTGGTCAATCCGGAGTTCGTCGAGCGCGACGGCATGCAGCTCGAGGACGAGGGGTGCCTGAGCGTGCCAGGTTTCACCGCCACCGTCGCCCGGCCAGCGCACGTCGTCGTTCGCGCGCTCGATCGGCACGGCGCCGAACGGACGATCGAGGGCACCGGCCTGCTCGCCCGCGCCCTGCAGCACGAGCTCGACCATCTGGACGGCCGGCTGTTCCTCGACCGGCTGCGCGGGATCAAGCGCGACCTGATCGTGCGCAAGATTCGAAAGCTCGAACGGGCCGGCCAGTGGTGACGCCGCTTCGCGTCGCCTTCTTCGGTACACCGGCGTTCGCGCTTGCGACGCTCGAACGGCTCGTGGCGTCGGTCACTCACGTGGTTCTCGTCGTCACCCAACCCGACCGCCCGCGCGGCCGTGGACATCACGTCGTCGCCAGCCCAGTCAAAGTGTTCGCGGTCGAACGTGGCGATTCCGGTCCTGCAACCGGAGCGTCTGCGTGACGCGTCGCTTCTTCGAAGCGCTGGCCGGCTACCGGCTCGACGTCGCGGTGGTCGCCGCGTACGGGCGGATTCTTCCCGCGGCGGTGCTGAGGTCGCCAGGCTGGGCATGATCAACGTGCACGCCTCGCTCCTGCCGCGCTGGCGCGGCGCGGCGCCCGTTCACCGCGCCATGCTGGCTGGCGACACGCGAAACGGGCGTCACCATCATGCGGCGTCGTGCCCGCGCTCGATGCCGGGCCCATGCTCGCGCAGCGCCACGTCGCCATCGGGCCGAACGAAACGAGCGCGGTGCTGAAGTCCCGGCTCGCAGCACGCTCGGCGCGGACCTGCTTGTCGAGACCGTGGACCGACTGGCGGCCGGGCCGGTTGCAGAAACGCCAAGCCCGAGGACGAGCGTCGACGTACGCCAGTCGGCTCGAGCGGCACGAAAGCCAGGTGGACTGGTCGCGGCCGGCGCTTGACGTTCACAACCGGATCCGGGGACTGCAGCCGTGGCCGATGGCGACGGTGCCTGTGCGCGGACGCCGGCTTCGCTTGCTCGGGTCGGTGCCCGAGGACCTCGACGACGAAAAACACGTCGGGAGAGATTTCGGTCGATTCAGACGAAATCTCTCCGACGTGTTTCGCCAGGCACGATTGTCGCGATTGACGCCGACAGCTTCATCGTGGCGTGTCTCCAGGCGCCGTGCGCATCACTCGCGTTCAGGTCGAGGGTCGTGCCGCCGACTGCCGTGCGGGAGTTCCTGCACGGACACCACGTGTCGGCCGGCGACACGCTCGAGCCGCTGCCGACCGACCTATGACGTCCGTGCGCCAGGTGGCGGCAAAGGTGCTGCTGGCGGTCGGCCGCGGAACGCACGACGCTCGCCGCCGAAGTCGATCAGGCGCGCGATCTCCGTTCAGCGACCGCGCGAGATCGTGCCCTGCTCGTCGAGTTGACTGTCGGCGCCTTGCGCTGGCGTAACGCGCTCGACGCGCTGATCGAAGCGGCAAGCCGGCGACCGATTGCGAAGATCGATGAGCGGGCACTCGCGGTCCTCCGCACTGGCGTCTACCAGCTGCGGCACCTCGACACGCGTGCCTGCGCACGCGATCGTCCACGAGTCGGTCGAGGTCGGTACGAACGCTTGGAGCGGACCGCGCGGCGCCGGTTCGTCAACGCGGTGCTGCGCGTCGCTGATTCGCGGGGAGGGACCGGTTTCACTGCCAGAACGGCCGGGAGACAGCGCAGCTCGCGCCGCGGTCGATGGCAGTACTTGACCACTCCCTGTCACATCCGCAATGGCTCGCGGAACGGTGGTTCGATCGATACGGTGCGAATGATGCCGAGGCGTGGTGTCTCTTCAACAACAAGTCACCGGACGTGGTCGTTCGGCCGCGGTGCCGGCACGCGGCGAGCGAACTGCTCCGCTCGTTGACGTCGCGAGACATCCAGGCGACACCCGCGCGATATGTGCCGGATGCCATCAGTCTTCCGCCGGGTGCCCTCGGCCGCTGGCGTCCGATGATCTCGAGCGGCTGCACGTGCAGGACGAAGGGTCGCAGCTCGTCGCCCGCGCCTGGCGGCGCGGCGCGGTGAGCGGGTGCTCGACCTCTGCGCCTCGCCAGGTGGAAAGACGATCGTCATGGCCTCGGATCTCGAGATCACTGGCGCGACACCAGCGTCTGGGCTTGTGGCGGCCGACCATCGCCCCGCGCGAGTGCGACTGCTGGCAGACACACTTCGACGCACCCACATTGCGGTGCCCATCGTCCGTCTCGACGCGCGCGGGCCATTGCCTTTCGTCGCCGGATTCGATGCAGTGCTGGTGGATGCGCCGTGCTCGGGCCTCGGGACGCTCAGCCGCGATCCGGATCTCAAATGGACCCGGACTGCTGACCAACTGGAGGGGCTAGCCGCCGATCAGCACCGGATGCTGCGGGCGGCTGCCGCGGCCGTTCGGCCAGGCGGCCGCCTCATCTACGCAACCTGCTCGAGCGAGCCTGAGGAGAACGTTGACGTGGTCGAGAAGTTCCTCGGAGACGATGGGTCGTTTCGGCCTCGAGCCTGTCGCGGCACCCGGGGTACCGCCGGGCATGATCGACGGCCGGGGGTGCCTGATGACGCTGCCCCATCGCGATGGGCTCGACGCGTTCTTCGCCGCGAAGTTGGTCCGGCGGAACGGCACGTAGGTACACTTTTTCTGATTCAATGCCCGCCGGAAGGCCCGTATCGGGCCACGACGCCAAGCCCGTCCCTCATCAGTTCCGCACGCGCGTGTGGAGTGCCGGCCGATTGCTCCTGCTGGCGGTCGCGCTGGTCCTGACGTTTGGCGCATTTTTCCTCACGGCCTTGCGGGTCACCACGCGAGCCCGCGAGGTCGCCGTGCCCGACGTCCGCGGCCGCGCCGTCACGGAAGCCACGGCAGTCCTGGCTCAGGCGGGATTGGTGCTGACGGTGGACCAGCGGCGGGCGGATCCCAAAATCGCGGCGGACCACGTGTTGTCCCAGGATCCGGCGCCCGGCACGGTTCTCCGGCAGCCAACGCGCAGTGCGCGTGCGCGTCAGTGACGGCCAGCGAGACCCGGAGGTGCCGTCGGTCGTCGGCCTGGCTGAGCGCACCGCGGAGATCGTGCTGGCGCAGGCGAGCGTGGCCATCCGAGCGCGCGCGGAAATCGAGACCGGCACGTATCCGGCCGGGGCCGTCATCGCACAGGATCCACCGGGCGCGGGACGCGCGGGCTCAGTCAGCCTGCTCGTCAATCGTGGACAGGCCGGCGCCACGTACGTGATGCCCGATGTCATCGGCACGCTCGGCGTGCGAGTGGTGGACATCCTCCGGCGGCGCGGGTTCCGCGTCACCGTGGGATCGGACGAGCCCTATCCCGGATTGCCACCGGGAGTCGTCGTCCGGCAGACGCCACAAGCCGGCTTTCAAGTGGCGCTCGGCGAACCGATTGTCCTGGAGCTGAGCCGATGAGCGTGCGCATCGCGCCCTCGGTCCTTGCCGCCGATTTCGCGGCGCTCGGCGATGCCGTGCGGCAGATTGAGGCCGCGGGCGCCGACCAGATTCACGTGGACGTCATGGACGGGCATTTCGTGCCCAATCTCACGATGGGGCCGGCGATTGTCGCCGCCTTGAAACGATCGACGCGGTTGCCTCTGGACGTGCACTTGATGATCGAGGAACCCGATCGGTACCTCGAGACCTTCATCCGTGCCGGCGCGGCGATGGTGACCGTCCACGCCGAGGTCACTCCACACCTGCATCGGACGCTTCACGCGATACGCCAACTCGGTGCGGCCGCGGGTGTCGCCGCTGAACCCGTCCACGCCGGTCGATCAGATTCGCGACGTCGTCGGCGATCTCGATCTCATCCTGATCATGTCGGTGAACCCGGGGTTCAGCGGACAGTCCTTCATTCCGCACAGCCTCGAGAAGGTGGCGGCCGCGCGCGCGTTGCTCTCCGCGCACGGGAGCCGTGCCGCTCTCGGTTGACGGCGGTGTCGATCTCTCCAACGCCGCCGTCCTGGCTCGCCACGGGGCCAGCACGCTCGTCGCCGGCACGTCGGTGTTCGGAGCGGTCGATCCCGCGGCCGCCGTCAAGGCGTTGCGAACCGCCGCAGGCGCCGTCTGATCCGATGGCCAGTGCGACGACGACCATACGTGTGCGGTACGCCGAGACGGACCAGATGGGCGTCGTGTACTACGCCAACTACTTCGTGTGGTTCGAGGTGGCTCGGGCGAGCTCCTCCGCAACCACGGCTGGACCTACCGCGAGATGGAAGGCACGGGCGTGATGCTGCCGGTCATCGACGCTCAATGCGAATACCTGCGGCCGGCGCGCTACGATGATGAGATTGAAATCCGGACGGAAGGGCTGATCGTGTCGCCGGTCCGGATGTCGTTCACCTATGAGGTGCGGGCCAACGGCCGCGACGGCCTCGTGTCCACCGGCCGGACGCTGCACGCCGCGGTGGACCGCAACGGGCGGCCGTGCCGGCTGCCAGAACGCATTGCCGAGGTCTTCGCGTGAAAGCCCTGGTCACCGGCGTCGCCGGGTTCATCGGATCGACGCTGGCTGAGTCACTCACCGCCGATGGCGCCGAAGTGGTCGGTCTCGACTGCTTCACCGACTACTACGGACGTGGAGATCAAGGAACACAACCTCCGGACGCTCGGCAGCCGGCCGGCCTTCCGGTTCGTGGAAGGCGCCTTGCAGACGGTGGCACTCGAGCCGCTCCTCGAAGGCGTCACGCACGTTTTCCATCTGGCGGCGCAGGCCGGCGTACGTGGCAGTTGGGGCGACGACTTCCGCACCTATACGTCGCACAACGTCGATTCCACTCAGCGGCTGCTCGAGGCACTCAGGAAGCATTCCGTGGAACGGCTGGTGTACGCGTCCAGTTCCTCGGTCTACGGTGACGTCGCGACCATTCCGATGCGGGAGGACGGCTTCGTTCAGCCCGTCTCGCCGTATGGCGTCACCAAGCTGGCGGCCGAGCACTTGTGCCACCTGTACCACGTCAACTACGGCGTTCCTACCGTGGCCCTGCGGTATTTCACGGTGTACGGCCCGCGGCAGCGCCCGGACATGGCGTTCCACCGGTTCGCCCGGGCGGCGCTGACGGGCACACCGATCCAGCTCTTCGGAGACGGGGGGCAAACCCGTGATTTCACCTACGTCGACGACATCGTGTCGGCCACCCGCGCGGCTGGCGACCGTGGCCGGGCCGGGCGCGTCTATAACATCGGCGGCGGGAGCCGGGTGTCCATGAACGAAGTCATTGCCACAATCGAGCGCATTACGGGCCGAACGCTCGACGTCGCGCCGGCAGCCGGCCGAAAAGGGCGACATGCGCGACACGTTCGCCGACACGACCGCCGCTCGTGGAGACCTCGGATTCAAGCCGGCCTGGACGCTCGAGGCCGGCCTCAAGCGTGAGTGTGAATGGATGGCCGAAGTGATCGAGCAACCGCCGGTTAGGGCATGATGAAACGTGTGACCTTGCCTCCCCGACGTCAGCTCGCCGTGCTGGCGCTCGTCTTCTCGGCCGCGGCCATGCTCTTGACCGGTTGCGTGCGCCCCGTTCGGATGCCCCAGCCTGGCGAGCGGGAACCCGACAAGTACCTGTTTGACCGTGGAACCGAGTCCCTGAAGGAGAGGCACTGGCTCGAGGCTCGGGAGTACTTCCAGCGGCTGGTCGACCAGTTCCCTCAAAGCCCGTACCGGCAGGAGGCGCGGCTCGGTATCGGTGACGCGTATCTCGGCGAGGGGGGCTTCGACACGCTCGTCATCGCCGCCGAGAAGTTCCGCGAGTTCCTGCGGTACTTCCCGCTCAACGAGCGGGCCGACTACGCGCAGTACAAGGTGGCCGTCGCCGAATCGCAGCAGATGCTCTCACCGGATCGGGACCAGACACCAACGGTCACCGCGTTGCGCGAGATCGAGGCATTTCTGCGGTTGTACCCGAACAGCAAGTACACGCCGGAAGCGCTGGCCCTCCAGCGAACGGCTCGTGACCGACTCTCGGACAGCGAGTTTCGTGTTGGCCAGTTCTACTTCCGGAGCCGTTGGTATCGCGGCGCCATTCCGAGGTTGGAGTCGATCCTCAAGAACAATCCGGAGTACATCCGACGCGATGCCGTGTACTACTTTCTGGCCGAATCACTCTTGCGTACCGGACAGCCGAAAGAAGCGTTCGAGATGTTCAACAGGCTGGTCGCGGAATTCAAGGTGAGCGACCACCTGGAGGACGCGAACCTCCGGATTACCGAGCTGACGCGCCTACGCGATTCGGCCCAGCAGAAGCCTGGGGCCGCGGCGACTCCGCCGGCGACGGCTGAATGACCGGCAACCCCGCATTGAACCGTCGCCAGTAGTCCACGGCGGACACGAGCGCCGCGATCGTCGCCGTCCAGAGCGCGACCTGTCCGAGAACGACGAGCTCCGGCATGTGCGGCGCGAGGATGAGGAGCAGGATGGCCGTGACCTGCGCGGCCATTTTGATCTTGCCGAGCGGTGAGGCCGGCAGGCTCTGGCCGCGCGCGTGGATCATGCTGCGCAGGACCGTCACCGACAACTCGCGGCCGAGAATCACCGCCACCATCCAGGCGGGCGCCCGGTCCAGCTGCACCAGCGAGATCAGGGCCGCCGTCACGAGCAGCTTGTCGGCGAGCGGATCCATCCATTGCCCGATTCCCGTGACTTGACCGCGCCGCCGCGCGAGAAACCCGTCGAGCCAGTCGGTCAACGACGCGAGACCGAAGATGGCCGCACCGAGCATCTCGTTGCTGACGCCGAGCACCTTCCGGCCGTCGAAGCTCGTCAGCAGCACGACGACCAGGAGCGGAACGAGGAAGATTCGTCCGAGCGTGATGGAGTTCGGCAGGTTCACTGCAGGCTCCGCATCATCTTATGGCAAAAAGGTTCCCCGTTCCCCGTTCCCGGTTCCCCGTTCTTGAACGCGAACGTGGAACGAACGGAACCGGAACCGGAACGGGGAACGGGGAACGGGGAACGCGTTTGCTATGATCTGCCCTTCGTCATGCGAGCCATTCTCCTTGCCGGTGGGCAGGGAACGCGGCTTCGGCCGCTGACGCTGAACACGCCGAAGCCCGTCGTTCCCATCTTCGATCGGCCTTTTCTCCAGTACCAAATCGACGTGCTTCGGCAGGTTCCCGAGGTCGACGAGATTGTCCTCAGCCTCAACTACCAGCCCCATCGCATCCAGGAAGTCTTCGGCGACGGGTCTGCCCTCGGCGTGCGCCTCCACTACGGCGTCGAGCCGGAACCGCTCGGTACCGGCGGCGCCATTCGATTCGCGGCGGGCGATTACCGGGGCGCGCCGCTCATCGTGTTCAATGGCGACGTCTTCACGTCGGTGGATTTGGCCGCGCTCGTCGCGCTCCACCGCGAGCGAAAAGCGCGCGCCACGATCGTGCTGACGCCCGTGGACAACCCGTCGGCGTACGGGCTCGTCGAAACGGACCGGGACGGCAACATCCAGGCCTTCGTCGAGAAGCCGAAGCCCGAAGAGATTCGCTGCAACACGATCAACGCGGGCATCTACATCCTCGACCCGGATCTGCTGGACCGGATCCCGCTGGGCACGCCGTCCTCGGTCGAACGCGACTATTTCCCGTCGCTCATCCGCGACCGGCATACGTTCATCGCGCACGTCTCGAACGGCTACTGGCTTGACATCGGCACGCCGGCCAAGTACCGCCAGGCGCACGACGACATCATGGCCGGCCGCTTTCGCGCGGCGCCGTTCCTCCAGTCGCCTGGCGCGGCGGTCATTTCGGCATCGGCGTCGATCGCGACCGGGGCCGTCGTCGAGTCTCCGTGCTTCATTGGCGATGGCGCCGTCATCGGTCGCGGCACGCGTCTCGGCGCGAACACCGTCGTGGGAAGGGGCTGCCGCATCGGCATGGATGCCGTCATCGAGGGGGCCATCCTCTGGCCCGACACTCACGTGGGCGACGCGCGCGCACATTGGCGCCATCGTCGCGGGCCGCGGCTGCCGGATTCGGCCACCACGCCCGCGTCACGGGCGGCGGCATGCTGGGCGACGAATCGGTGGTGACGGACTATTCGGTGGTTGGCGAGGCTTAGGGCTCGAGGCTTAGGGCTTGGGCCATGCGGGGTCTGTCCCCGCTTACGAAGTGGGACTGACCCCGCGTGAGGCAGAACATGTCTATTTCCCCCTCGATTTTCAAAGCCTACGACGTCCGCGCGCTCTACCCGTCCGAGATCAACGAGGAGGGCGCGCGCGCGATCGGCCGGGCATTCGTGGCGTACCTGAACGCCGGGCGCATCGGCGTGTCGCGCGACATGCGGTTGTCGTCGCCCTCACTGGCGACGGCATTCATCGCCGGCGCCCGTCAGCAGGGCGCCGACGTCGTGGACTACGGCATGAACGCGACCGACATGATGTATTTCGGGGTCGCGCGCGACGGGCTCGACGGCGGGGTGCAGATCACGGCGTCGCACAACCCCGGTGAGTACAACGGGATCAAGATGGTCCGCCGCGACGCGTTCCCGCTGTCGTTGGACGCGGGCATCGGCGACATTCGGGACATGGTGGTCGCCGGGACGATTCCAGCGCCCTCGCGCCCTGAAGGACGCCACGAGCACGTCAGCCTGCTCGACGACTACGTGGACCGGATCATGGGCTTCATCGACCCGTCGTCGATCAAGCCGTTCAACGTCGTGCTCGACGCCGGCAGCGGCATGGCGGGCCTCGTCGCCCCGCGCCTCTTCGCCCGACTGCCCTGCCGGACGACCCGCCTGTGCTTCGAGATTGACGGACGGTTCCCGAACCACGAGGCCAATCCGCTGATTGAGGAGAACCGCATCGACATCACCGAGCGCGTCATCCAGGAGCGCGCGGACGTGGGCATCGCGTGGGATGGCGACGCCGACCGGTGCTTCTTCCTCGACGGCACCGGCGAGTTCATCTCCGGCGATTTCATTACCGCCCTCCTCGCCGAAGCCGCGCTCCGCAAGTCCCCTGGTGCGCCCATCATCTACGACGTGCGCGCGAGCTACGCGGTCAAGGATACCGTCACGCGACTGGGCAGCGTGCCGCACATGAACCGCGTCGGCCACGCCTTCATGAAGCGCCGGATGCGTGAGGAGAACGCCGTCTTCGGCGGCGAGGTCACGGGCCACTACTACTTCCGCGACTTTTTCTACGCCGACAACGGCTTCATCCCGGCGCTGCTCATCCTCGAGCTCATGTCCACGAACAACAAGACGCTCCACGATCTGCTCGCGCCGCTCCGTGAGAAGTACTTCATCTCAGGCGAGATCAACACGCGTGTGAATGACATGGCATCCGTCGGCGCCCGCATTGCGGCGCTCGCCGAGCGCTACAAGGCCGGACACACCTACACGCTGGACGGGTTCTCCGTCGAGTTTCCGGACTGGCACTTCAACGTCCGCGGCTCGAACACGGAGCCGATGATTCGGCTCAATCTCGAGGCGCTCACGCCGGCACTCATGGCGCAGAAACGGGATGAAGTGCTCGGGTTGATTCGAGGATAGCGGTCCGAGGGTCCGAGGGTCCGAGGGTCCGAGGGTCCGAGGGTCCGAGGGTCCGAGGGTCCGAGGGTTCATGGGCTCGGAGAATTGCGGATTCTTCAACATTGGTACGCAGAACACCTGACCATACCGGGCTGACAACGCCCAGCCTGAGTGTTCCATGTTGGCACGCGGGTTGAGTTCGATGATGCGTGGGCTTCAGCAGTCTCGGTGAAATCGACGCATACAACCTCAGCGTAAAGTTCAAGCAGTCGGTCTATGGTCTCGTCAAGGGCCATCCGCCAGCGAACCGAGATTTGCCATTTCGCGATCAACTGTTCAAAGCAGCCGCAGGAGCACCGGCCAATATCGCCGAAGGGTTTGCTCGTCGAAAGGCGAAGGTCTTCGCACAATTTCTGGTCTACGCGCGCGGCTCGGTGACCGAGGCACTGACTTGGATCGCCGATGGCGTTGATCGAGAACTACTACTCGCCTGAGGAAGCTCGAGAGGCGGTGGTCTTGGGCAAGAGAACGCTCGGCGCCGTTGCGGCGTTACAGCGCAGCTTGAAGCCATTCATCGAAGGATCCGACGGGTGAACCTTCGGACCTTCGGACCCTCGGACCTTCGGACCCTCGGACCCTCGGACCATCGGACCCATATGAGCGAAGGTTGGAGCGGGCTACGGGAATCGAACCCGTCTAGCTGGCTTGGGAAGCCAGAACATTACCACTATGCTAAGCCCGCAAGAACGACGACTGCGCGATCATAGCAGGGTCAACACGGCCCCTTCGGACCCGTCGGACCGTCGGACCTTCGGACCCTCGAACCTTCGAACTCCTGGAACCCCTCGAACTCCAAAGAAAAAGACCCGGGAACCAGCGAAGCTGACTCCCGGGCCACGTGTGAAACGTCGTCGGTTTATGCGAGCGAGGCCCGGCAGTACTCCACGCACTTTCTCACTTCCTTCACGGCGTCGGAACCTTCCGGGACGTTGTATTCGAGCTCGAATCGACGCGGGCATCGTCCACTTGTTCTTCCTGACGAGCTGGAGGATGTCCTTGACGGGCGTCTCGCCGGTTCCCCAGGCCAGGTTGAGTGAACAGTTGGGCGGCGACGTGCGGTCCTTCAAGTGGTAGCTCGCAATCCGGGCGTGGTGCTTGTTCAGGAAGTCGAGCGGCGTACCGCCGCGGTTACCGCCCGCGACCATGTGGCCGAGATCGACGTTCGCCATGTTGGCCGGCGAAATCCTGAACGCTTCGTCGAACGCGGTCATGCTGCCTTGCGCGTGCGTGTGGTACGCGACGTTGATCTTTTTCTTCACGCCCCAATCGCCAAGGCGCTTGAGCGTCGCCATGGCGGTTGGACCACTCGGCAGCTCGAGCGTGATGTGATTGGCCCCAAGCGCTTGAGCCACCGCGAAGGTGTACTCGAGCTCCTCGTCGCTGCCCTGCCGGACGTCCTTGACGGCGTAGATGGTCACGCCAGCGTCGTTGTACATCTTCCGAAGATCCTTGAAGATGTCCATCGAGAGGCCCATGCGCCACTTGCGCTCGGCCTCCGCCGCCGCGATCTGTTCGGGCGTCGGCGGCTCTCCGCCGCGTCCGCCGCCGCGTCCGCCGCCACCGGCTGGCAGCGGCTCATTGCCCATCACCGGATCGGTGCCGGGGGTGCCCGGTGCGCACTTCTGGCCGGCCCAGGTCGCCGTCAACGTCGCGGGATCCGGACCGCCGCGCCCCCGTCCGCCGCCACCGCCGCCGGCACGACCGCCTGCCGCTGCCGGTTTGAAGCCGGTCCGCTTCATCGCGTAGTCGTTCACCGGCCCGCCCATCAGCTCAACCTGGCTGATCCCAGAGTCGATGATGTATTTGAGCGTCGCTTCGGCGCTCTGATCCGGCATGCTCCGATAGCTATAGGTGATCGTGCCGATTCTCACGCCATTGATGGTCGAGTTCGGCTTCGCCTGGGCGAATGCCGACCCCGGGTTGCCAAGCAACGCGACGGCCGGAAGGCTCGCCAGCGCTGTCTTTCCAAACTCACGTCGCGTGTACTCCATACGAGTCCCTCCAGAGCGCTTGGCGTGCCAAGCCCGTGTGACCGAAGATGACGAATCTGCCGCAGTATGCACCGGATGGTAGAGGAAGAGGCGCCCTGACGTCCAGAGCGCCTCGTCGGGTCTGACCGATGAGGTGCGCGCATCGTTGTGCTTCCTTGTCTTCCTTCGGTCTTCCTCCGCCGACTCTGCGATGAGCCTCCCTACTGCTCGTACAGGCGCAGCGCCTGGACGGCCCACGGCGCCGCGTTCTCCGCACCCGCCGTCTGCACGATTCGAATGAAGCGCGCCTGCACCGGCTTGAACGCGAGCGTCGTCGTATCCGTCCCGGCCCGCTCGGCAGCGGTCGACCACGTGCTGCCATCCATCGAGACCTGCACCTGATACGCCTTCGGCGCCACGACGACCGGTGCGCCGCCGCGGCGTCCGCCACCGCCCGCCGTGAACTGCACCTCAGCGAGCGACACCGCCGTCGGAAGCTCGACTTGCAGCCACATCCCGGCCTGTTGCGGCGCTGCGGTGGACCATCCCTGGAAGGTCAGCGCGGACGCCGAGCGATCGCTGTTGTGACTGGCAGACACCTTCCAGGTCGGCTGCGTCGGCAACAGCCGCGGAATCGCACGTTCAAGATCGGCGACGGTCCACATCGTCTTGCGCGTCGCGGTCGCCGCACGCACGCGTGCGACGTCGGCCGTTGAGACGAGCGAGGCGCCGTTCCCGAAGCTGTTCCGGACGTACGAGGCCACCGATGCCACCCACTCGTCCTGATTCGAGCCCATCGGCACCATCACTTCGACGAACGACTCGCCGTCGATCGGGCCGGTCAGGCCGTGCAGAATCGCGTTGACGATGTAGTCACGATGGCCGAGCACGCGAGGCGATCCAACGAGCGACGGCGCCATGGTCGTTCCAGCCGGCGCACCGGATCGCGGTTCACCGCGCCCGTCCGAGCCGTGACACGAGAAGCACAGCTCGTTGTAGATGACACCTCCGCGGGCCACCACGGCGGCCTCCTCCGGCGGGAGCGGCGGCGGACCACCGCGACCGCCACCACCACCGCGCCCCACGTTCGACGCCGGGTTGATGATCGCGTTGGCGACGAGCTGTACGCCGCGGGCCTTGTTGGTGTCGAGGGCCGCGCGGATCGTCGTGCTCGCATCGGCCACTTTGAGCGTGTTCAGCGTCATCAACGCCTGAATCGCGACGTCGGCGTGGGCGTCCTTCGCCAGCGCCCGATAGTCGTCGGCAAACGACCGATCGCCCGACTTGTAGAGAGACTCGCTTGCACGGATCGCCTGAACGCGCATCCGCGGGTTGGTGTCCTTCATCTGCTGCCGCACGAGCGCGGCGTCGAGTGCGCCGAGGCCTTCGAGTGTCCAGAGCCCGTGGAAACGTCCCTGGATATTCCCGCCTCCGCCGGAGGCTGCGGCGGGGCTCCGGACGAGCGCCTGAAGCGCGGGCACGACCGACTTGTCCTGCTTGAGCACGAGCAGCTGCTGCGCGGTGTCTCGCCACCAGCCGTTCGCATGCGACAGATGGGCGACAAGCTCGGCGGACGTCTCGTTGAGCATCCGCGGCACGGTGCGATCGCGCGGCATGCCGTCGTAGGTCAGCCGCCAGATCCGTCCGTGACTGTGAACGTGATCCAATCCGTACTGGTCGATGCGGGCCCGCAGGTACGTACCCGGCCCGGACCACGTCGCCTGCTGGATGATGCCGCGATACATGTCGGTGATGTACAGCGTCCCATCGGGCGCGGTCGCCATCTCGACGGGACGGAACAACGGGTCGGTGGACTTGATGAACTCGTTCCACGTGTAGACGTTGCGGAGCTGCGTCAGGCCCTCGGTCACGACCGGCCGGAAGCGGCGGACGATTCGTGCGACGGGTTCGCCGTAGACGTAGTCGCCAACGAGGTCCTGCGGAAGACGATGCCCCCGGAAGACGTCGCTGCCGGCGGCACCAGTCACCCGGTTGAGGCTGCCGTCCGGCATCCGCACCGACGGCATGCCGCCCTGCATGTCCGCGATTCGAACCGGCGCACCCCACGCAATCTGGAGGTCCGGCTCGAACTGTTCCGGGTAGTTGAAGTTCCCGTACTGAACCGGGAATTGAAAGTACGCCGGCATGCCGCTGGCGCCGCCCTGGAACCAGACTTTGCCGTCGTTGTCCTGCGTCGTCCCCCACTGCGCGCCATTCGATCCGGTCGGCTCGCGCAGGATGCCGGTCGGCGTCCACCGCACGCGGAACGCGTTCACGGTGCTGTAGAGCCAGTTGTCCATCGCCAGGAACAGATGCGCCTGCTGGTGCTCGACGTTCCCGGACCGCCCGAAGTTCGTGTCGAACAGCTCCTTCTTGTCCGCGACGCCGTCACCGTTCGTGTCCGTGTACCGCCAGACGTCGTTCGCGTCGGTCTCCATCGTCAGGATGCTGTTCGGGCCGAACGGCGTCGCGAAACGCGGAAAGACCAGGTTGTCCACGAACACCGAATGCTTTTCGTAGACGCCGTCGTTGTCGGCGTCCTCGTGGACCGAGATGCGGCCAATCGGATCCTTCTCATTCGTCGCATCCGCGTTCTGCATGTAGGCGCGATCTTCGAGCACGAACATCCGCCCGTTGCCGTCGAACGTCACAGCCGTCGGCTCGTCGATGATCGGATCGGACAGCACGAGCTCCATGCGATAGCCCTGCTGCAACACGAAATGCTTGAGCTCGTCCTCGGGTTTCAGGGGAAGGACCGGGTTGCGTTTCGCGAAGTCCACGCCGACGTTGGCAGGGTCGTCGCGCTGTGGGCCGCCTCGCCCGTCGCCACGCCCTCGGCCGGGGCCAGCCGCGGGGCCGCCGGCGCCCTGCCCACCGGGAGGCGGCGCGGGTGTCTGTGCGGGAAGCGTCAGCCCCATCATCAACGTGCCCGCCACTACGACCGTGAACAGTTGCGTCGTCCGCATAGGCCCTCTCAGAAAGACAGCAATCCGGCTTCTTACCTCTTGTTGCCAAAGAACAAGAGAGTTCCACGATTGGTCGACGTCATGATGTCGACCAATCCGTCCTTGTTCAAGTCGGTGGCGACGAGCTGCGAACCGACACCCGACCGGTTATGAATGAGCTCGGGAACGAACTCGGCTCCGCCGGGCGCCTTGGGATTTCGAACGGTTCGATACCAATAGAGGACCGGTTCCCCGTACGGGTCGGGATCGAAATAGCTGTCCTGGTGCGACCAGTAGCGCTTTCCCGTGATGAGGTCGGGAATCTTGTCACCGTCGACGTCTCCCATCGAGAGCGCATGGATCTGGGCGAACGTGACGCCACCGGCATTTGCCGTGGAGTAGTTGTCCATGATCATGTGGCGCTCGAAAGTAATCGCGCCCGACGCGTTGCGCTTCTGCTCGAACCAGGCGAGACCCCACCCGTGCCCGTGGAGCGCTGACACCACGTCGTTCCGGCCGTCGCCGTTGACATCGTACACGTGAATCTCACCGCCGCCGGCGCTCTGCGAGCGGCCCCATCGGCCGAACGCCACGGGGTGATACGTCCAAAGTCCCTGTGTGGCTCCGCCGGCCGGCTGCTCCCACCAGCCCGCGGTCTGCAGAATGTCGGGACGTCCGTCACCGTTCACGTCACCGATTCCGCTCGAATGGCCGTAGCCATGCCCCGGATCGGACACCTTGTGCAAAGCCCACGGTGTGGTTGGACTCGCTGGGTCGTACTTCGCGAACACCATCGTTCCCTGGGAAGAGAAGACAATCTCCGGCCGCTTGTCGCCGTCGAGGTCGCCCATCGCCGTCGTTTCGGAACTGACGGCCGGAAGCACCGCGTGTCTCTCCCACCGCCGGTTCTCGCTTCCGGGATTCACATAGAGCACCATCGGCCGCGACTCGGTTGCCAGCACATCGATCCAGCCGTCACCGGTGAAGTCGAAGGCGTGCGTCACCATGTTCTGCGGATAGCCCGTGGAGACCGCGCCCAGATAGATCTCGCGGCGGGTCGTGAAGTCGGGGCCGTAGTAGATGTACGGTCCGGCGGTCACGTCGAGGTTGCCGTCCTTGTTGAAATCCGCGGCCGCTGCGCCCCAGGCGTACGAGAACTCCTCGAGTTGCTGCATGCGGAACCGTGCCGCCAATTGCTCCGGCGAGATCTTGCGAACCGCGAGATCCTTGAAGGACACGTCCTTGAAGTGCACGGCTGCCGTTCCGCCCACATAGAGCGCCATCGGTCCATACGCGGCGGAATCCTCGGTGATGCTCGGCGGCATCTGGTTCGTGTTGTTGAGGTAGGGACGGACGATGTTCGAGTCGTAGATGACCTGGAATTGATCCCACCCGTCCGGCTGTTTGCCCACGCCGTAGGCCGGCGGGTCCAGCTCAGCCAGCGGCACCGACAACTTGATGCCCGCGCGGAAATCCCCAGGGCCCGCGTTGCCACGGCCGCCTCCGCCACCACGTGCGCCCGCGGGTGCGGCAGCAGCGGGCGCCGCGCCCGTCCGAATCGTCCCCCACGTGATGTTGGTGATCGCCTCGCGCGTCAGCTCCTTGCCGGCCGCGTCCAGGGTCATCCGGTAGCTCGCGAAATCACCCTCCTTGAGCGACACGAAGATCCCGCTCGTGCCGGACGGCGTCTTCTGCATCCGGAGCAATAGTCCTGTCGTGCACGCACCGTCGCACCGCACACGCGAGAAGAACTGCAGATCCTGGTACGACCGATTCAGCACCAGCCAGCCGCCGCCTGGCGACGACGGCGTTCCCACGATCTCGCCGTTCGTCGCTCGCCACGTCGCGTCGCCGAGAGGCTGCCAATCCGCGAGAGCCGATCCGGTAAAGGTGGTGTCCGGAACAAACTCAGGCGCGGGGCTCAACACTTGTTTCCCCTGTGCAAGAACGATCGTGGCGGACAGAACGAGCCCCGCGATCAGGGGCGGACAATTTCTTGGTCATGAGTCCTTCCGTCGTACGACAGGTGCGACGGGTACAGACTGGTCCAAGGAATCAGCCATCGCTTGTCATCTTTTCTTCTTCAGTCTTCAAGAGCTAAGAAAGATGGCAAGCGTCAGTTGGTTCCTTGGACCAGTCGTACCCGTCGCACCTGTCGTACCGACGCGTTACCTCGTTCCCTTCTTCGTCATGTTGAAGAACACAAACGTCCCACTCGGCCCTGACGTCGCGACGTCGGGCGTCCCGTCCTTGTTCAGGTCGCCGGTCGCGAAATGCGACCCCACGCCGGACCGGTTGTGGATCAGCTCGGGAACGAACTCGGCGCCTCCAGGGGCTTTCGGATTTCGCACAACCTTGTACACGTACAGCACCGGCATGCCCCAGTTGTCCGGATCCGTGTACTGGAAATGGGAGTGATGACGTTTGCCGACCAGGAAATCGAGAACGCCGTCCTGATTGACGTCGGCAAAGGTCGTCGCGTGCGGCTGCGTGAACCAGACATCGCCGGCGTTCTTGTCGAGCACGCTGTCCATGAACGTGTGTCGCACGAACGTGATCTTTCCGCTCGCGTCGCGCTTCTGCTCATGCCACGCGAGACCGAACCCATGGCCCTCGAGCGCCGTGACGACATCCGCGAGTTTGTCGCCGTTGACGTCATACACACCCATCTCCGCGCCGCCGGCGCCGCCCTGAGACGCGCCCCAACGGGCGAACTCGACGGGGTTGTACGCCCAGAGCCCCGTCTGCCCCTTCGCCGGCTGTTTCCACCAGCCGTAGGCCGAGACGTAGTCGTTGAGCCCGTCGCCATCGATGTCGCCGATGCCCATGCCGTGGCTGATGTTCACGCCCCACGGTCCGGCTTCCGAGATCGTCGTCACCTTCCAGGGCCCGGTCGGGTTCGCCGGATCGGGTGTCGAGAATCGCATGGTGCCCTGTCCCGTGTGAACGATGTCCATGCGGCCGTCACCGTTGACATCCTTGAGCAGCGTTTCCTCGTTGCCCACGACGCCGTCGGGTGGCTGCATGACGACGAACCGATCCCACCGCCGGTTTTCGCCCTTCGGATTCACGAGGAGCGTGCCGGTGCCGTTGCCGGCGTTGCCGCTCATGTTCAGGACGTCAGGCCAACCGTCGCCCGTAAAGTCATGGGCGAGTTGGACCATCGCCGGCTGCGGATATTCGGAAGTCGGATTGAAGCTCGCCACCGCGTACAGCTGCCGGCCGACCGTGAAATCCGGCCCGAGGTAGTAGTACGGTCCGGCGATCACGTCGAGGTTGCTGTCGCGGTTGATGTCGGCGATCGCCGATCCGTACGAGTAGTAGAACTCGCTCAGCCGGTGAACGCGGAAGTTCGGCGACGTCTTCTCCGCTTCGAACGGTCGCGCGTTGAGATCGGCGTAGGCAACATCCTTGAATCTGGCGGCCGCCGTCCCGCCGACATAGAGCGCGATCGGGCCGTACTTGCCGTGCCCGTCTTCGGTTGCACCGCCGCCGGCGCCGAGCGATCCGCCGTTGAGACGGAGCGTCACGTTAGTGGCAGCCATGGTGATGTCCGCAGCGTTCTGGCCAGGACGAAACGCTCCGGTGGGTCGGGCCAATCCGGGAAGCTCCACGCCAGGCGGCAAACCAGGCGCCGGGGCGCCGCCGCCCCCACGGCCTCCGCCGCCACCGCCGCCACCGGCCTGCGGCGCGCCCGCGGCGCCCGCTGGCGCGCCAGCGCGTCCGGCTGGTGCGGCGTCCGCGCCACGACCACCACCGGGACCTCCGCCTGGTCCCGCGGCGCCGCCGCCAGCTCGACCGCCTCCCCCGCCGCCACGGCCACCGGCTTGGAGTTGTGTCCGTGCGGTCTCGCGTCCCTGCGCGTCGAGCGTCACGGCGAATGAGCCGGGTTCACCCTCGGTGAGCGAGACGTAAATGCCTTTCATTCCGCCGTCGGGCGTCTTCTCCGCGCGAACGAGCACGCCCGCTTTGCAGCCGGCAGGGCACGTGACGGTCGAGAACACCGCGACGTCCTCGAAGGACTTGTTCAACACGAGCCAGCCGCCGGCGGGGGCCTTCGGCGTTCCCACAATCTCGCCGTTCTCAGCCCGCCAGTCGGCCTGGCCGAGCGGCGTCCAACCGGTGAGGCTGTTGCCTCGAAACACAACGTCGGGCCGGAACGTGGGGCCCGCCGCGCCGGCGGCCATGACCCAACCTGCGAACACTGCGGCGCACAGAAAATAGAATCGTTTCGACATCGGTTTCGCTCCCGGGACTACGTGGTCCGCCATTCTGCAGAGAGTTGATTCAAGCGCTCGCCACTGAACTCGCCGTCATAGGCGACGACGCGGTACTTCAATGTCAGCGGCTGCCCGTTGGGAATCTTGTATTCACCGTAGGTGACGATGCTCGGCTGGATGTTGCCGGTGCTCGGCGGATTCCACCAGCGCGTGCGCGGGTTCGCCCCGTGATTGACGACGGCGTAGCCCGCGGTCTTGCCGTCGAGCACGTGTGTCCGGCCGTACCACGGTGACTCGGGCCACGACGTGTTGCCGTCCACCATCGAAGGATTCGGCAGGTCCACCTTGCCCTCGGGGCCGAAGTAGTACGCCGACTGCGCATCCGAACGACCGCCGACGCAAAACCCACCGAATGACCACTCCGGCAGAACGACGTCGACGTTGTTTGGCGTGAACACATAGGTCAGATCGAGAACATAGGCGCCAGGCACCTCGCGAACGGAGGCCGAGAGTGACTCACGTACGAGCGTCTGCTCGTGCACCATCCACTCGTTCTGCATCTCGAGCTGCGCGGACAGGCGGTCGGCGCTCACGAGTTTCACGTCGCGATTCCGAATCACGCGGCCGTTGAGGAGCGCGTACCGGCCCCATCCCCAGTAGTCGCCGACCATGACGTTGCTGCGTGTCGGTTGATTCTGTCGCGCGACGACCTCCGGAGGCGGTGGCGGACCGGCTGGCCGGCCCCCTCCGCCACCCCCTGCACGCGCCGCACCGGCATCACCGGCCCGAGCGCCGTCGCCGCCGGCGCCACCACCGCCTCGACGACCACCTCCGCGACCAGCGCCGGCCGCCGCCGGCGGCGGAATCAGCTCATGAAACTCGACCGTGTGCCAGCCGAAGAACACGCCCCGGTAGTGCCGGTGTCCCTGTCCGAACACCGTCAGCCGCTCGCCCGCCGGAGAGTTGAGCGGCGCAAAACAGCACACACTGTTCGCGCTCATATCCGTCTCTGCCGGTTTTTGGGTCATGTACTCGAAAACCGTCCGACCGTCGGGTGTCTTCAGGGTCCGGCCGGTTGGGCCTGACACGAGACTGTAGGCGCCTGACTGCCCTTCGGCCCGTGGGCCACCGCGCGCGAGCATAGCCGCGCCCGCAGTCGCGGCGAGAAAGTCTCGTCGTCTCATGGGTGGTACTCCTGATGGAACGGACGCATTCTGACGCCATCGCCGCCCAGCGTCTTTGTGGGCGTCTGAATAATCCTGAAAATCTCTGAAAGGCTCAGGGGAGCGACGTCAGCGATCGACTTGTTCGAGGATCCAGAGGTGACCGGACGCCTCGTGCATGGGAAGGAAGATTTTCTTCGACGAGATCACCATGGAAAGCTGGCCGACGTCCGGGATGAGTGTGCGCGGACTCTGATCGAAGGACGTCACGCGGAACAGATCCCCAGTCGGCACGCCGCGCTCGCGATCGAACCGGCGGCCCCAGACATCGGACCGACCGCCGCGATTCGACACGAAATAGAGCGTCCGCCCGTCCGGTGCCCAGCGCGGCTTGTCGTCGTACCAACCACTCTCCGTCACCGGGATGCGGGGACCGCCTGCGGCTGGCATCACATAAACCCTGGCTTCCGTGCGGTCCCGGACTGAAATCACGGAGAAGCTGATCCATCGCTGGTCTGGGGAGAAGCGATGCTGCACGAGATCGACACCATCTTCGTACGCGACGCGGCGAATCGCGCGGCCATCCACAGGCAGAAGGCACGTGCCGATGGAGTCGGTCGGCTTCAACCGACAACCCGCCAGGATGGTTGAGCTGTCGGACGACCAGTCGGCCGGAATCACGCTGGCATCCTGCGGCACGGTGAGGAACTGCTCCTGCTGCCGGTCCACGGCCAGAATCGAAATCGCGCGTTCGGCGCTTGCGCCCTGGCCGGCGTTCCTCGTGCGCTGATAGGCGACGCGGTTTCCGTCAGGGGCCCATCGCGGCTGCGTGTACTGCCAGTCGCGTGTGGACACGAGCAGCCTCGGTCCCGCTTCGCCGGAGCGCTCCCACAATTCGTTGCGATCGCTGCGAAGCACGCGGTAGATGACCTTTTCCCCGTCGCGCGACGCGTCGATGCCCTGCTCCCTCGCGTCGCCCGGCGTCACGACGGCTCCCGGCCCAACGAGACGTCCTGCCACCGGATCGAACGGGAACGACCAGACGCCCACTCGGCTTGCTTTCGATCCGAACGCCAGGCGGCGGCCATCAGCTGAAACCGCCAGCCCGCCGTCGCCCCCGGGCCGGTCGTGAGGCGATCGAGCGGACCGGTCCAGGTGATGGTTTCTGAATCGACGCCGACTCGCCAGAGATTGCGGACGCTCTCTGCGAGTCCTTCAAAGTAGAGGAAGCGGCCGGAGGGCGCCCAGACAAAGCGCGAGAGATCGATCTCGGCGTCCGCGATCTCCTGCGCGATGGTGTCCGAGATGACGGAACGCACGACCCGGCCACCGTCGAGCGGGAATGTGACCATGGTCAGCTGGTTACGGACGTCTCGTCCCCAGGCTGAGATACGGCCGTCGGGATGCCACGCCGCGCTGATGACTCGAAACGACGGCAAGTCGTCGTGGGTCACGACCCGCAGACCGTCCCCGGTCGATCCCATGACGTAGAGACGCGCGGGGGCGGAAACGTCGGGCATGGCCTGCGAAAACAGGATGAGCTCGCCCGAAGGCGACCACTGCGGCCGGGCCCCGAAGTCCACGAGCCGCTTCTCGATGCCGCCACGCGTCGAGACGAGGTAGAGGCCCCCTCCGTCACGTTCGGACCGAAACACGATCTCTTCGCCGTTCGGCGACCAGCTCGGCTGCCAGTCGTTGAACGGTGACGAGGTCAGGCGCACCGGTTCGCTTTCACCGATTGTCTGCACCCACAGGTCGGCATTGCCGGAATGATCCGCCGCGTACGCGATGCGCGTACCGTCTGGTGACCATGCCGGATCCTGCTGGAGTCCCGATCCGTACGAGAGCTGCCGCAGCGAGCGCTGCGTCGTCCCGACATCGGAGGTGTCCGTGCGGTCGCGTGTCCCGATCATCCACAGGCTCGCCGTCCCAAACGCCACCACGCCGGCAGTCAGCGCTGCCGCGGCGATCGCGCTCCACCGCGTCACCATGCGAGGCGCTACATCGGGGGCCTCGAGGGGGATCGCGTGGTCGCCGTTCGTGATCGGTGCGGCCGACCCCGCGCTGGCCAGGCGGTAGTGCGCCGGCAGCTCGTCGAGCTCCGTGACGGACGCGACGAACCGATAGCCGACGCCAGGAATCGTCGCGATGTACTCGCGCTGCCCGGGACGCTCGCCGAGGGCCTTGCGGATCGTGCTCACGTGGCGGGCAAGATTGTTCTCCTCGACCACGGTGCCGCCCCAGACTTCACGGATCAGCTCGTCCTTCGGCAACAGTTCGCCGGAGCGGGCCACGAGCGCGGCAAGAAGCTGGATGACCTTGGGCGTCAGCGGAACCGGCGAGCCGTACTGCCACAACATGCCCCGAAGGCCGTCGAGGACGAACGGGCCAAAAGCGTAGTACCGGCTTTGCCCTGAGCCAGTCGATCCCTCGATGTGATTCGGGACGACCCTGAGACTCTCGAAGGGTCGATGGGCCGGAAGGCTTCAAGATATCCCCGGTTCGATGGGTGTCTTATATTACCGGCACCGGGGCCGAGCCGTTTACTTCCGGGGGGCCCGTTTCACGGGCGCCGGCGTGAGGGCCTCGAGGGCGCTTACGCGCGTGACGTGGTCGCGAGCCCCTCGCTCTCCGCGGTCTCGAGCCGCTGACCGTTGTTCACGTTCCACACCGATACCTGTTCGCCCGCGATGATGCCAGTCATCCGCATCAGCGACTCATCGATGCCGATGCTCCCGATGTAGTTCAGATCGGCGGCGGTCACGACCGCGTGGTGGATCTTCGATTTGCAGATCGTGCGGAGCTTCATCGATCCATTCTCCTATTCCCGGCTCCGAAAGGCCATAATACGGGGCCCCCTCCCTGGGCATGCGCATACTTATCGCTGACGACGATCCGGTGTCGCGTCGCCTTCTCGAAGGCACGCTCATTCGAATGGGCCACGCGGTCGTGGCCGTCCCGGATGGCACGGCCGCGCTCAAGGTCCTCCTGGCACCTGATGGCCCGCGTTTCGCGATTCTCGACTGGATGATGCCGGGGGCCGATGGCCTGACCGTCTGCCGGGAGATTCGGAAGAGCGCCCAGGATTACGTCTATATCGTCATGCTGACGGCCCGGGACGGACGGGAAGACAGGCTGGTGGCCCTGGACGCCGAGGTCGACGACTTCCTCACCAAGCCGCTGGACCAGGTCGAGTTGCGCGTCCGCCTCCGTTCGGGTGCGCGTGTCGTCGATCTCCAGGCACGCCTTCTGGACACCCAGAGAGCGCTCCACCATCAGGCCATGCACGACCCGCTGACCGGCCTTGGCAACCGGCGGATGATTCTCGAAGAGCTCGGCGCGGAGCTCGGACGCACGTCCCGCGAGCACCGGGCGCTCGCCATCGCGATCGGCGACCTCGATCGGTTCAAACAAATCAACGATACGCATGGGCACGCCACGGGCGACATGGTGCTGCAGGCCACCGCGAAGCGACTGCAGACCGTGCTGCGCAGCTACGACGCCGTCGGGCGCCTCGGTGGCGAAGAATTCCTGCTGCTGCTGCCCGGCTGTGAGCAGGCTGAAGCGCTCGAGATCGCCGAGCGCGCGCGCCTCGCGGTCGGCAGCGAGCCCATCAAGTGCCCGTCCGGTCTGATCTCCACGAGCATGAGCCTGGGCGTGGCATGCCGGAGACCCCGCGACACCACCGAAGCCGTTTCGCTCGTCGAGGCTGCGGATCTCGCGCTCTATCGCGCGAAAGCGGGCGGGCGGAACCGGGTGTCCTTGTAGTCCGAACCGGCATCGTGCCGGTCGTCGTAGTGTCCTAGGAGGCAGTATGGACGAGACCGCTCCGGCGATCGCGAACGAAGACCGCACACTCGCGGCGTTGACCCATCTCTCGGGTCTTTCCGGTTACGTCGTGCCCTTCGGCGGCGTACTGGTGCCCATCGTCATCTGGATCGTCCGTCGCGATTCGCTCGTGATCTCGAGCATCGCGAAACAGGCCGTCCTCCTGAACGTGATCGTATTTCTGCTCGTCGCGGCGACCGCCGTGCTGTGGGTGACGATCATCCTGATCCCAGCCGTGCTGCTCTTCTGGTGCGCGCTGGCCGTCGTGGCACTGGCACTGCCGATCGTCGGCGCTATCAAAGCCAATCAAGGCACGTACTACCGCTACCCCGTCGTCGGGGTGACGCCGTAGCAGTGGGGTCGGCCGAGGGTCGCCGCCGGAACCAGGGAGTCTCAGGACCGAACTGGTCTCTCGCCAGCGTCTCTCCCGAATCGACCGTCGACAAGTTCCATCGGATGGAGCACCGGGCGGCTCTGTGCCGAGCCGCGCGCATGCGGCGCGCAAGTTGGAGCGTGCATCCCGGGTTGCCGGTGGCGATGACGTCGGGCTCGGTGGCGAGGACGTTCCGCGCCTTGCGCTCGCCGAGCGCCGCGCCGGCATCCGGCTGGACGAGATTGTAGATACCGGCGCTGCCGCAGCAAATCTCGGGCTCGGCGACTTCGACGAGCTCGATGCCCGGGATCGAACGGAGCACGTCGCGCGGCTGGGCGCGAATGCCCTGCGCATGCGCGAGATGGCAGGCGTCGTGGTACGCGACCTTCGCGTGAATCGGTGAGCGCGGCGCGACAGGCGGCCCGAGCTCGGCGAGAAGCTCCGAGGCGTCGCGGACGCGCGCGCTGAAATCGTGCGCGCGCTTCGCCCACGCGGGGTCGTCGGCCAACAACTCGCCATATTCCTTCATCGACGAACCGCACCCGGCCGCGTTCACGGCGATCCGGTCGACTCCGGCCTCGTCGAACACCTCGATCGTCCGGCGCGCGAAGGCTCGGGCCTCGTCGAGCCGGCCGGAATGACGCGAAAGCGCGCCGCAGCACCCCTGGCTCGCCGGCGCCAGAACGTCACAGCCCTCGGCCGGCGAGCACGTTGACCGTGGCCTGATTGACCTGCGGAAAGACCACCCGCTGCACGCAGCCGATGAGGAGCCCGACCTTCATGCGTGTCCGTCCAACGGCCGGCGTCCGTTCCGGCATTCGACCCGTGATTCCGGACCAGGACACGGGCGGCGCGAGCTCGAGCAGCGCGCGGATGGATCGCGGCAGCACCCTGCGCAGCCGCCGACCGCGACAGCCAACGAACCAGCGGTCCGGCGATCGCGAGCGGCGCCACAAGCACGCGCATCACGCTGGCGTATGGGAGAGCGCTGAAGAGCGCCGCGCGGAAGAGCCGCTCGCCGGTCGGCCGCGGATAGTGCTGCTCCACCTGCGCGCGCGCGCGTTCGATGAGCGGGCCGTACTGCACGCCGGACGGACACGCGGTGACACAGGCCACGCAGCCGAGACACGCGTCGAAGTGGCCGACGAGCGACGGCGACCACGACGCGCGCCCCTCGAGCGCGGCCTTCATCAGGTAAATCCGTCCGCGCGGCGAGTCCATCTCCTCGCCCCAGAGCAGGTAGGTCGGGCACGTGGGCAGACAGAACCCGCAGTGCACGCACGCGTCGATCAGCGCGCGTGACGGCGTGTCGTGGTCCTGAAAACGCCGGCGTGCTGCTGACGGCCGAAGACGTCGACACGCTAGAGGGCCCCCGTCCCGCGTTCAAGACGCCCGCCGGATCCAGCGCGCGCTTGATCGCGCTGGCGATGACTGCCGACGGCAGTGGGCGGTCCCCACGACATCCGCGCGATCCTTGCACGTCGCGGCCCGCACGTGCGCCACGACGACGTGTCCGACGTATCCGAGCCGTTGGCGAAGTCGCGCGACCGCGGCCATGCGCGCGGCCGCATCGCCCGTCGATATGCATGACGCCTGCTCCCACCGCGGCTCTGCGCCTGGCAACTCGATCTCGACCGATCGTCTCGCTCGCGACTTGTGCGAGCAGGTCGAGCACGCGCGGGAGCGCTGC
The DNA here is from genome assembly GCA_963739035.1 of uncultured Acidobacteriota bacterium. Classification (GTDB taxonomy): domain Bacteria; phylum Acidobacteriota; class Vicinamibacteria; order Vicinamibacterales; family SCN-69-37; genus CAVTYZ01. Next base: position 134,303 of record CAVTYZ010000015.1, read on the forward strand.
CGGCAGCCAGCTGGCGCGGACATCGGTTCCCGACGCACGCCGGACAAGTCTGCGCCCGGTCGCGCCAGAACGCAGCCGTCGTCGCTCACCTTCGAGCACGTCGTTCGAGCAATCGGCGAGAACGCCGCGGCCAGCTCGGGATCGCCGACGCCGCTTGTTCGAGTTGGCCGCGGCCGTGCCACCGAAACGGACGAGCAGTTGATGGCTCGCCGGACGCCCGGCGCGCGCCTCCACCTCGAGGCTCATCGGATCGAGCTGGCTCGCCGACAGCGCTGCGGCCGCAGCGCCGAGCGCGGCGCCGGTCTCGAAGGACAGCACCAGGGTGCTCGACGCCGGCGGCATCGGGGCGAGCTTGAACGTCGCGCTCACGATACCGGCGAGCGTGCCGAACGAATCCGGCGACGAGCTTGCCGAGGTCGTAGCCGGCGACGTTCTTCACGACCTGCCCGCCGGCCGACGGCCAGACGGCCGTCGGCGGTCGCCAGCCGGACGCCGATGATCTGGTCGCGCGGCGTGCCGTACCGGTGACGAAGCGGCCCACTGTCGTTGGTCGCGATCGCGCCGCCGATGGTGGCGGCGTCGACCGCCGCGTCGAGTGGAAGCCACTGCCCGTGCTGCGCCAGCTCGCGATTCAGGTCGCGCGATGGACATCCCGGCCTCGACCGACACGGTGAGGTCGCCCGGCTCGTACCGGAGTGATGCGGTTGAGACGCGCGCGTGCTGACGACGAGCCCGACGTCGGTCGGCCGCCGGCCCCAGTCGAGATGCGTTCCGCCGCCGCGGACGACGACCGGCTGCACGATGCAGGGAGGCCCAGGCGAGGACGGCGGCCATCGCCTCGGGCGTCGCGGGCTCGACGACCCAGCGCGGCCGCGTCCCGTCGATGACATCCGCGTCGCCGCCGGCGCGGACACGCTCAGGCGCCAGGCGCACCAGCTCGCGCTCCGCGTCGGCGGTCACCGCCATCAGAAACGCTCCGCGACGCCGGCCGCTTCAGCCGGATGCTGCCGGTACGGGCCCGGCACCTCGCCGCACAGCCGCGGCGTCGGAAAGACCTTGCCCGGGTTGCAGAGGCCGCGCGTGTCGAACGCGCCGCGGACGTCGCGCATCACGTCGAGATCGGTGTCGCTGAACATCTTCGGCATCGAGTCGCGCTTGTCGCGCGCCGACGCCGTGCTCGCCGGTGATCGATCCGCCGGCCTCGACGCAATACGAGAGGATCTCGCCCGCGACATCGGCGGCTCGATCGGCTTCGCCCGGCACGCTGCCGTCGTAGCAGATGAGCGGATGCAGGTTGCCGTCGCCGGCATGGAACACGTTGCCGATCCGAAGGCCAGACCTGATGCCGAGGTCGCGAATGCGTCCGAGCACCTCTGGCAGTTTCGTCCGTGGCACGACGCCGTCCTGCACGTAGTAGTTGGGCGCCACGCGGCCCATCGCCGCAAACGCCGCCTTGCGGCCACGCCAGATCCGGGCCCGTTGCGCCTCGTTTTCCGCGACCTCGATCGCGCTCGCCCCGAGCCGGCGGAAGACGTCCAGGACCACGTCGGACAGATCGCGGACCTCTGCCGCCGGCCCGTCGAGCTCGACGATCAGGATCGTGTCGGCCTTCGGGAATCCGACGTTGCACCGCGGCTTCCGCCGCCTGGATCGCGAGCGCGTCCATCATCTCGATCGCCGCCGGGACGATGCCGGCGCCGATGATCGCCGACACCGCCGCGCCTCCGGCGCCGATGCTGTCGAAGGCCGCCAGGAACGTCTGCACGCTTTCCGGACGCCGCAGGATGCGCACGACCGCGCGCGTCGCAATGCCCAGCGTGCCCTCGGAGCCGACAATGAGCCCGATGAGGTCGGGCCCGGGCGTGTCGACCATCGCACTTCCGACGGTGACCATCTCGCCGTCCGGCAGGATGAAGTCGAGCGCGAGGACATGGTGGGTCGTGAACCCGTACTTGAGGCAATGCGCGCCGCCCGAGTTCTCGGCGACGTTCCCGCCGATCGAGCACACCTGCTGACTCGAGGGGTCCGGCGCGTAGTAGTAGCCGTACGGCGCGACGTGCTTCGTGATCGCTAGGTTCGTGACGCCGGGCTCGACGGTCACGCGCCGGTTCGGAATGTCGACGTCGAGGACGCGGTTGAGCCGGCTGAGCGCGATGACCACGCCACCAGCGACCGGTAGCGCGCCGCCGGAAAGACCGGTTCCGCTCCCACGCGGCACGAACGGCAGGCCTTCGCGATGACAAAACCGAACGACGCCTTGCACGGCCTCCGCTGTCGAGGGCACGACGACGAGCGCGGGTGACGCGCGAAGGTACGCGAGCGCGTCGCATTCGTACGCAAGGAGCGCGGACGGCTCGTGGAGCACGGCGTCCGGGCCACAGATCCGTTCGAACTCAGTGATCTGTCGTTGATCCACGGAAGAATCGCGAGTATATCGCAACGTTTCGCCGCGGGAAGTTTTGCGCTATTCTCTCGGCCACCCCATGTCGGCCGATAAGCAGGCGTTCACGGGCCGGCACCTCGTGAACGTCCGACTCACCCGGCCGGGATCCGAGAAAGTCACACGACACCACGAGATTGCGCTCGATGGCGCGCCGGTGACGTACCTTCCCGGCGACGCGCTCGGCGCCTTGCCCGCAAACGATCCGGAACTCGTCGAGCGCGTGATCCGCGCGATAGGCGCGACGGGTGACGAGCCTGTCAGCGGACCGGATGGCGCAACACTGCCGCTCCACGGGCGTTGTCCACGATCTACAACCTGAACAACCCGAGCCGCCGTCTGCTCGAGTTCGTCGCCTCGCACGACGGCGCGGACGTCGCGCCGCTGCTCGACAAGGCCAACGCCGAAGCCCTGAAGCACTACCTGACCGGGTGGAACGAGGCGCACGACGTGCTCGACGTGCTCGAAACTCATCCGCAGGCGCGGCCGACACCGGCTGAGCTCGTCGGGTGCCTGCGCAAGAATCTGCCGCGCCTGTATTCGGTGGCGTCGAGCCTGCGCGCGCACTCCGACCAGGTGCACCTGCTCGTCGTGTCCGTGCGGTACCGGATTCGCGACCGCGAGCGTCTCGGCCTCTGCTCCACCTGGTTTGCGGACCGGTGGCCCGTCGGCGCGCGGGCCGAGCTCTATCTCCAGAATCAGCAAAAGCACTTCGCGATGCCGGCCAGCCCCGACACGCCGATGATCATGGTCGGCCCGGGCACCGGGCTGGCGCCGTTCCGCGCCTTCGTCCAGGAACGTCGCGCCAGCGGCGCGAAGGGCCGGAACTGGCTGTTCTTCGGCGAGCAACGTCGCGCGACGGACTTCTTCTACGAGGACGAACTGACAGGGTACGAGCGCGACCGCTTCCTGCGACTGGACGTGGCGTTCTCGCGCGATCAGGCAGAGAAGGTCTACGTGCAGCACCGGATGCGCGAGAACGCTCGCGACGTGTGGGACTGGCTGGAATCAGGCGCTGAGGTGTTCGTGTGCGGCGACAAGGAACGCATGGCCGCCGACGTCGACCGCGAACTCCACCGGATTGTCGAGACGGAAGGCGGCCGCACGCCGGAACAGGCGCACGAGTATGTCGAGAAGTTGAAGCACGACAAGCGGTACAAGCGGGATGTCTACTGACGGTCCGAACGTCCACGATGCCACGAAGTCTTCATGCCTTCAGGTGAAGTCTGAGCTCGGCATGAAGTACGATACACACGAATCGCCGCCCGACCGCGAGAAACACAGCCCCACCGCCAGAATGCTGACCGGCAGGCTCATCGGCCACCAGCCGAAGTGACTGAGCGTCAGCCACGTCACGAAGGCGAGAACGACCGAGAGCACGACGGCGACGAGGCCGCTCGTTCGAAGACCCGCGCGAACGGCACTCCGCTCGCGGTCTTCTGCCTCGGTCAACGGACCCGCGTCACGTCTTCGGCGCGGGTACTGAAACCTGACGATCCAGAGCACGCCGCCACCGATCACGAGGATGAACAGTCCGCCTGAAACGAACGCGGGGATGAGGTCGTCCGTCCAGTCCTGGTATCGCTGCCACGACGGTTCTGCGATCACGGCCGGGTCGATGCCGACCTCGGCCATCACCGTCGCGCCCTCGGTCGGAGCCAGGCCGGTGCGCTCCGCGGCAATCCCATCGGCGGTGCGGGAAACGGTCCAGCCCGCCTCGGCGATCCCCGCGCCATCGAAGCGGTGCATCTCGGGATCGACGGCCAGCTGAACGGTCGCCTTCTCGATCGGATACGTGCGACCGTCCGGCACCGCGACGTAACGAATCGTGCCCCTGCCGCCACGCACGGCTACGGCACCGTTCGCGCGATAGACGAGCTCGAACGCCCGCGTCGCATTGGGCGATGCCGGAAACGTCCACACGACGGTCAGGCTGTCGCCATCGTCGACGTCGAGCGCCGTGTTGCCGTGCGAGCCCGGCTCAATCCTGGCCCCGTCGATGGAGGCGGACACGAATGCGAGCGAGTCGGCGCGCTCGAGCGCGATCCGGCGCTCGAAGCGCGAGCTGTCTGGCCCGTTGAAACGAACGCTCGAGGTCTCGCGGACGTCGATCGCGCCGGCCGGCTGGACGCGGAGAGCGACGTCGACCCGCTGAACCGACCACGAGGCCGACCGGACCGCACGCGCTGGCCGCGATGACGGCGAGCGCCACGGCAGAACGCACGAATGGTCACCGGCGGTCGCGTTCCTTCTGAAGCCGTTCGTCCTTCTTCTTGTTCATGATTTCTTCTTCGTGCTGGAGCTTGAGGAAATTCTGGTATCGAGCCTCGGCCAGGAGCCCACCGTCCACGGCGGCCTTCACGGCGCACCCTGGTTCGCGGTCGTGCCTGCAGTCTCGAAACCGGCATCCGTCGCCGATCTCGGCGATGTCGGCAAACGCATCGTCGAGTCCGTCGCTCTCCCAGAGCTGGAGTTCGCGAATGCCCGGCGTGTCGATGATCACGCCTCCGGCGGCGCGCACGACGAGCTCGCGGTGAACGCTCGTGTGCCTCCCGCGCGAGTCCCAGGGCCTGACCTCTCCGGTGGGCAGCCGCTCCTCGCCGACCAGCCGGTTGACGATGGAGGATTTGCCGACGCCGGACGGACCGAGAAGCGCGATCGTCTGGCCGTCGCCGAGGTAGGCTTCCATCCGGTCGAGGCCGAGGCCCGCCTGCGCGCTCACGGCCACGACCGGAGCATCGCCGGCCACGGCCTGCGCTTCGCCGACACGCGCATCGACGTCATCTGCCAGGTCGGTCTTGTTGAGCACCACGACGGCGCGCGCGCCGCTCCGCCGCGACGCCGCCAGGTAGCGCTCGATGCCGCGCGCCTTCAGCGACGGCGCGATCGCAAACACGACAAACACCGTGTCGATGTTCGCCGCGAGGACTTGTTCGACGGTGACTCGACCCGCGACTTTCCGGGAGAACCTGGTCCGCCGCGTGAGGATCTCGCGAATCTGCGCGCGGTCGCTCGACGGATCGAGGCGCAGGCCCACCCAGTCGCCGACCACGGGCAGCTCATCACGGCCGCCGGCAATGTGCTTCATCCGGCCGGTCGCTTCGGCCAGTCGTTCGCCGGCCCCGGTCAGCACGCGATAGAACTGGTTGTGTTCGAGCGACACGCGACCCGCGACGAGACCCGCCGCCGCCAGCGGCGCGAACTCATCGCGGCGTTGGTCGCTCCACCCGAGGTGTCGAAGCGCGTCGTCGGTCACGTGTCTTCTTCTTCGTCCGGGACGCCGACGAACGGCAGCTGACGATACCGTTCACCCGCATCCAGTCCGTACCCGACGACGAACCGGTCGTCGATGACGAAGCCGACGTAGTCGATGGCGACCGGCACCCGGCGGCGGGACCGCTTGTCGAGCAGGCACACGGTTCGGAGCGATCGCGGGTTTCTGGCGCGGAGGAGCCCCTGGAGATACGCCAGCGTTGCGCCCGAGTCCACGATGTCCTCCACGAGCACGACGTCGCGTCCGGCAAGGTCCTGGTCGAGGTCCTTGGTCAGGCGCACGACGCCCGAGGACACCTGACCGTCGCCGTAGCTCGAGACGGCCATGAAATCACAGGTCACCGGGATCTCGATGGCGCGGAGCAGGTCCGCGAGGAAGACGAACGCGCCCTTCAGTACCGCGACGAGGTGCACGGGGCCGCTGCCCTGGGTGTCGCGCTGGATCTCGCGCGCGAGCTCCGCCACGCGGGCGGCGATGGCCTCGCGTTCAATCAGAACGTGAATCACGGCTGGATGATGAGTGGTTGGTGGGCGCTAGTGGACTCGAACCACTGACCCCCGCCGTGTGAAGGCGATGCTCTACCAACTGAGCCAAGCGCCCAACCGACTGCGAAGCGGCTCCAGCTTATCTCACCCCGGCGTCCGGACCAAGGCGAGCCCGGCGCACCCTGGCCTAGCCGACAAACAACGCGTCTTCTTCGTCGCGCGTGGCCGCAGCGGACGGACGGCCGGTGTCCCGGGTGGGGCGCCGGCTGAACGCCGAGATCGCGGCGCGCACCGCGAGCGCGACGGCATAGCCCTGGCGTAACGGCCCGCCCATGGCATTCCGAAGGATGTTCAGTCCTTCGTCAACGCGAGCGGTCGTGCTGGACAAGATCTGATCGACGCGCTCGAGCTGCACCGCGGCGAGCGAGGTCGCGCGCGCGGCGTCGTCCGCGATCCGATGGATCTTCTCGACGAGCTCGACGAGCGGCTTGATCTCCTTGCGAATGTCGTCAGCCGTCGCCGACAACTGGCGCGCCACGCGGAGGCTCACGACGATGAGGCCGATCTGGACCGCTGCCATCACCACGACAGAGACGGCAATGACGCCGAGCCAGATCACGGCCCAATCGGTCACAGGGACTCCTTGCGTGTTTGTTCGAAGACCTCGCGGCCGCGATCGACGGCGCTCGCCGAGATCGCTCGCGATGGCGGTTGAAGAACTCGCGGCCGTCGCGAGCCATCTGCTCGGCACGGTCCCGGCCCTCGCGCGCCTTCTCGGCGAGCTTGCGGCGCGTCTCTTCACCCGAGCCCGGCGCATACAACAGCGCCACGGCGGCCCCGGCCATCGCGCCGAGGACGAACGAGACGAGCACGGTTCCTGCGTGGTTCCCGTTGTCTGACATGGTGACCTCACCCGGCCAGCTACGAATAATACTGACCCTGACGTTCAAGGTACTTGCGCGGGTCCTTGCGCACCTCGCCGATCAACTCGCGCACTTCGAGGACCGCCCGATTCATGTTCTCATAAAGCTGCCGGTCGTGCAGCAGGGCCCGCCGTGCCGCGGCCCGGATTCGAGCCCCGCCACGACCTGGTCCACTCTGTTCGCCATGCTGTTCAGCCGGTCGTAGAGCTGCTGATCGGTGAGCAGCTTTCCGGCGGTGCCCTCGCCCTTCGACAGCCGCCCGGTAATCAGCTCGGCGTTGGACGCGGCCCCGGAGATCGACTTGCCGAGCGCCTCGTCGTTGAGGAACCGTCCGAGCGCGCCCTGGCCGTTGTTGATTCGGGCCGTCACCGCCTGCAGGTTCTCGAGCGACGCCCTCAGCGCCTCGTACGCCTTCGGGTCGCGCAGCAGCCCGCCGATCGTGCCCTGTCCCTCGTTCATCGCCCGCGTGACGGCGCTCGCCGACGTGACGAATGCGTGAAGCTCCGTGTACAACGCGTCGTCCGTGACCAACCGGCCGAGCGTGCCGCGGCCTGCACGCACGTCGGCGAGGAGCGCATCCATCTGACGGAGGCTCGCCGAGGCGGTGGCCGTCAACCCTTCGAATGAACTCGACACAGCCGAGGGCACGTACGCCCAGTCCGGCAGCGGCGCGCCGCCCGCGCCGGCGGTGAGGTCGATGATCGGCTCGCCGAGCAGGCTGAGCGAACCAAGCGTGGCGGAGGACCGATTCGTCACGAGCGGACGCACGTCTTCGAGGAGCTCGAATCCGACTTCCACCTGGTTGCCGACGAACTCGACCGTGCGAACGGTGCCGACTTCCTTTCCGCTCAGGCGCACGACGGCGCCGGGCTTCAGTCCCTTCACGTCGGGAAGCTGGCTTTCAACGGATAGCGCTGCCACCAGAAGCCACCCTCGCCACCGACCGCGAAGATCACCACGATGGCGAGCAGCACGGCGAGGATGCCCAGCAGCCCGACTTTCAACTGCGACCAGGCAATGGAACGGGTACGCGGCATGGCTGTGTCCTCGAGCGTAGCTCAGAAAGGCCTTCAGGTAATTGGTCGTCGGCGGCGCGCAACTCATCGGCGTTCCCCTCGAACGCCACGAGGCCGTCGCGCAGCATCAGGAACTCCGTTCGATCCTTCTTCGGCGGCGTCACGCCGATGTAGTCGACGTCACCGTCCGGACGCGCGACCGCCTCGTGCGTGGCGATGAAGAAGGCGTCGCGCAACTGGTGCGTCACGATGATCGAGGTCACGCCTTCGACGTCGCGCAGCTTGATGATCTCCTCGTCGATCGTCAGGGCCGTGATCGGATCCAGACCCGTCGTCGGCTCGTCGTAGAGGAGGATGCGCGGCCGCGACGTCAACGCGCGCGCGATGGCCACCCTACGGCGCTGGCCACCCGAAAGCTCTGACGGCATGCGCTCTCCGAACTCGCCGAGCCCGACGAACCCCAGCACCTCGTTGACCCGGGCATCGACCTCAGCGAGCGGGAGGTCGGTTTCTTCGTAGAGGCGATACCCGACGTTCTCACGCACCGTCAGCGAGTCGAAGAGCGCGCCCTCCTGGAACACCATGCCGAGGCCGCTCCGCACCTCCATCAGGTCGGCCTCGGAGAGCTCGTCCACACGATGCCCGTTGACGAGAATCTCTCCCGCATCGGGCCGCAGCAGCCCGAGGATCAGTTTGAGGATGGTGGACTTTCCTGCGCCGCTTGCACCCAGAATGATCTTCATCTGTCCGGGCATGAGCTCAAAGCTCACCTTCTTCAGGATGACCTTTTCGTCGAACGCGAGCGAGACGTCCGTGAACACGACGATCGGGCCCGACGCCGGCTCGGCGAGCGCCTGAATTGACGACTGGGCGGCGTCGGATCGCATCATGTCGACGGCACTCAGTACAACAGCGCAATGAGGAGCTTCGTGACGAGGAAATCGGCGGCCAGCACGACGACCGATCCGCCCACCACCGCGTTCGTCGTCGCGCGGCCCACGCCTTGCGTGCCACCGTGCGCCCGCAGCCCGACCGCGCAGGCAATCGTCACGAGCGCGAAGCCGAGCACGAACGGCTTGATCAGGCCCATCCAGATATCGTCGAGGTACAGACCTTCGTAGACGTTGCTCCAATAGATGGTCGCGGCCACCTTCAACTGCGTCACGGAAATCACCATGCCGCCGATCATCCCGACCGCGTCGCTGACGATGGTCAGGGCGGGCACCATGATCGTGCCGGCGATCACGCGCGGCACGACGAGCTTCCGCACCGGATCGGTGCCGAGCGACCTCAACGCCGCGATCTGATCCGTCACCGCCATCGAACCGAGCTCGGCCGCGATGCCGGATCCCACGCGGCCCGTCACCATCAATGCGGTCAGCACCGGCCCCAGCTCCTTGACCATCGACGCCCCGACGAGACGGCCGACCACCGATCGAGCGCCGAACTGATCGAGCGTCAACCCGGACTGGAGCGCCAGCACCATGCCGGTGAACAGTCCCGTGAGCACCACGACCGTCAGCGATCCGATCCCGATGGCGTCGAGCTGCTCGACGATGTCGCGCGTGTAGATCGGCCGGGTCACGAGGCCCCGCGCGACCTGCCCGATGAGCAGGAGGTACTCCTGGACCTCGAGCACGGCGCGCTTGACGCGCTCCCCCATCAGCGCTCGCGCTCCGGTTTCGCGACGAGATCCGGATTGCGGAGCGACTTCAGCCGGTCGCGCAGCGATGCGGCACGCTCGAACTCCAGGTTCGCGGCGGCAGCGCGCATCTCCTTCTCGAGCGCGCTCAGGGCCGCGTCGAGCTCCGCCTGGGTCTTGTACTGCTCGCGCGCGTCAGCCACGGTCGGCACCGTGACGTAGTCGCGCTCGTAGACGCTCGACAGCACGTCGTCGATGTTCTTGATGATCGACGCCGGCGTGATGCCGTGCTCGACGTTGTACGTCTCCTGCACCTGGCGGCGCCGGTCGGTTTCGGCGATCGCGCGGCGCATGGACTCGGTCTCCACATCCGCGTACAGGATCGCCCGCCCGTGTACGTGGCGGGCCGCCCGGCCGACCGTTTGAATCAGCGCACCCGACGACCGCAGAAAGCCCTCCTTGTCGGCGTCGAGAATGGCGACGAGTGACACCTCCGGGAGGTCCAGCCCCTCGCGGAGCAGATTGATGCCCACCAGCACATCGAACACTCCCCGTCTGAGGTCACGCAGGATCTGTACCCGTTCGAGCGTCTCGATATCCGAGTGCAAATAGCGCACTCGCACGCCGAGCTCCTGGTAGTACCTGAGCCAGATCCTCGGCCATCCGCTTCGTCAGGGTCGTTACGAGAACGCGTTCACCGCGGGCCGTGACCGTCCGAATCTCGGCCAGCAGGTCGTCCACCTGACCACGAACGGGCCTGACGTCGATGGCCGGATCGACCAGGCCGGTCGGGCGGATGATTTGCTCCACGATGACGCCGCCCGATTGTGCGAGCTCGTACGGGCCCGGCGTCGCGCTGACGTACACGAGCTGCCCCGCGCGGGCCTCCCACTCGGCGAAGTTCAACGGCCGGTTGTCGAGCGCCGACGGCAGGCGGAAGCCGGTACTGGACCAGCACCTCCTTGCGCGCACGATCGCCGTGGTACATCCCCCGCACCTGCGGCACGGTCTGGTGGCTTTCGTCCACGATGATGATGGCGTCGCCCGGCAGGTAGTCGAGCAGAGTCGGCGGAGGCTCGCCGGGCGCGCGGCCGGAGAAGTGCCGCGAGTAGTTCTCGATGCCGTGGCAGTACCCGATTTCCTTGATCATCTCGAGGTCGAACATCGTCCGCTGATGCAAGCGCTGCGCCTCGAGCACGCGGCCCGCGCCTTCGAGGTCGGCCACGCGGGACACGAGCTCTTCCTTGATCGACTCGATCGCCTGCTTGGTTCGCGCGCGCGGCATCACGAAGTGTGACTTGGGGTAAATGGCGATGCGTTCGTGGCGACGCACTTCCGAGCCGGTGAGCGGGTCGAACGAGACAATCTCGTCGATCTCGTCGCCGAAGAACCCGATGCGCAGGCCGACGTCTTCGTACGCGGGATAGACCTCGACGATGTCACCGCGGACACGAAAGTTGCCGCGGACGAATTCATGGTCGTTCCGTTCGTACTGGATCTCGACGAGCTTCCGCAGAATCTCGTCGCGCTCCATGGTCGCGCCGCGCTCGAGGGGGACCACGAGACCGTAGTAGGCCTCCGGCGACCCGAGGCCGTAGATGCACGACACGCTCGCCACGATCACGACGTCGCGGCGCTCGAACAGCGAGCGCGTGGCCGACAGCCGCAGGCGATCGATCTCTTCGTTGATGATCGCCTCCTTCTCGATGTACGAGTCGGTGGACGGCATGTAGGCCTCGGGCTGGTAGTAGTCGTAGTAGCTGACGAAGAACTCGACGGCGTTGTGCGGAAAGAAGCGCCGGAATTCCTGGAAGAGCTGCGCCGCCAGAGTCTTGTTGTGGACCATGACGAGCGCCGGCCGGTTCACGCGCGCCAGCACCTGCGCCATCGTGAACGTCTTGCCCGAGCCGGTGACCCCCAGCAGCACCTGGCCCTTGTCCTGCCGGTTCAATCCCTCGACGATCTGCTCGATCGCCCGGGGCTGATCGCCCTTGAGCTCAAAGTCGGTTTCGAGTCGAAACTGGTCCTGCACAGCCGGCATCCGAAGATGGGTTTGAAACCTCCGATGGTGTACATCACCATGAAGGCATGAAGGAGCACCTGCGGCAGGCGAGCGTCGGCCCCGGGGATGATGAACGCGCGCCGATGAATGGGCGGGGACGGACCTGAGCGGCCATTCATCGGCGCGTGTTCATCATCCCCGTCGCGGCCTCGGCCGCGCGGCGGCATGCCGCCGCGCCGACGCTCGCCGGATGCCTTCACGACTTCATGGTGATCCGATCTAGGTTCAGTGCACGAGATCGTTACGGTCGAGGTCCTGGCGCGATGTAACCCGTGCGCGTTCGAACGTCGGTGTCGCGTCGTCCCGGGCCGGCCAGGCGCACCTGGACCTTCCGGAACGTCCCATCCTGTTTCTGGTTCGTGGACACGTAGCCGAGCGTGTAACGGCCCCGGACCTCGCCGCGAATCGTGCGGTAGATGCGATCGAGATCCCGCGGCGATCCGGGAAAGAACACCGCCCCGCCGGTCTCGCGCGCGAAGAGGTGGAGCATGCCCTCCTGAATGAACCGTGAGGAACCGGCCTGGTGCGCCGTGTAGCCGATGGCGTACAGCATCACCCTCCCGCCGCGCAGCAGTTCGACCACTGCCGGCGCGCCGAGGTCGCTCATCGAATCGCCGCCGTCGGTGTACATCACGAGCACGTGGATACCGGTCCGGTCGCGCGTGCTCTCGACGTACCGTCCGAGCGCGTCGTAGAACGCCGTGCCCCATCCCGTCTTGCGATCCCGCATGCGCTCGAAGAGCTGCGGGTAGTTGAGCGGCTGGTAGCGGCCGAGGCGCACGGTGCGCTCGAACTCGACGAACGTCACGTCTCGTGCTTCCGGGAAATCGTTGACGAACCGGATCGCGGCATTCGACGCCGCTTCCAGGTCTTGTTCCATGCTCAGGCTCTTGTCGAGCATCAGCCCGAGCTGGATCGGGACGGTATCCGACAAGGCATCCGAGAACGCGACAATGTTCTGCCGTACGCCGCCCTCTCGAATGTCGAAATCGTCGGCGGTGAGTCCCAGGACGGGCTGTCCCCGGCTCGTGACCACGACCGGCAAGCTGACCAGATCGACCGACGACCGCACGGGCGGACCGATGCGTGTTTGCGGCCACACGGCCCACGCCACAAACGCCGCGCGCGTGAGCCAGGGGAGCCTGAGCATTCGCCTATATAATCATTGATTGTGCGCGCGCTGGCAGTTTGCCAGGACGAGCTGGTCATCCGACTGCTGCATCGGGTGCTGGCGGCAGGATTCGAGATCGAGTTCTTAGTCGAGAGCCGCCCGCTCGCTCGACGACTCGCCGACGACGGGATACCTACGACCGTGGGCGATCCGAAACGGATCGACTCGTACCTCCGCGCCGACGTCACGCCGAACACCTGCGTCATCCTCGAAAGCAACGGCCGTCGTGGGCTGAAGAAGATCGTCACCGCCGTGCGGGACGCCGGCGGCAGCCTGATGTATCTGCTCGACGTCGACGGCTCCGTCCAACGCAAGAACATGGACGAGCTGCGGGCGGTCGTGCCGGAGTTGTCGCAGCTCGATCTCGCCGAGCTGCTCTCGCCCACCCTGACGACCGAACTCGGCCGATCGCTGACGCGCGCAAGGGTGCAGCAGTACCAGCGATACTTCGCGGACGCGGATCGTGTCCTGATCCTGCTGCACAACGAACCGGATCCCGATGCGCTGGCGGCCGGGCTCGCCCTCCGCAATGTGTTGCGCCGCACGCGCACCACGGCGATCATCGGCGCGCTCAAAGGCATCACCCGCCCCGAGAATCTCCGCATGGCCGACCTGCTCGATATCCAGGTCGAGACCCTCACGCCCGAGGAGTTCTCGGGTTTCGACCGCATCGCCACGGTCGACGTGCAGCCGCATTACTTCGGTGGCCAACTGCCGCGGGTGGACCTGGTCGTGGACCATCATCCGGAGCAGCCGGGCTACACGGCCGTATTCAAGGACATTCGATCCGACTACGGCTCGACCTGCACGATCCTCACCGAGCATCTCCGTGCCGTCGACGTCAATATCTCGGAACGCACCGCGACGGCGATGCTTTACGCGATCAAGTCCGACACGCTCTTCTTCGCCCGCCAGACCAACCGACTCGACCTCGACGCCTTTTCGTTCCTGTATCCGCTCGCCGACCCCGCGCTGATTCGTAAGATGGAAGGCGCGGAAATCACGATCGAGCGACTGGAGCACGTCACGCGGGCGCTGGCGACGAGCCGGCTCCGCAACCAGGTCCTGTCCGCCTTCCTTGGCGAGACGTCACGCGAGGACTTCATCCCGTACACGGCCGACTTCCTGCTTCAGGTCGAAAACGTCAAGTGGACGATCGTGTCCGGCATCGTCGGCGGACAGCTCATCCTCAGCGTGCGGAACCTGGGCTACAGCCGCAACGCTGGAGAGTTCGTGAAGGCGAATTTCGCCGACATCGGGAGCGCCGGCGGCCACCGGGCGATGGCGAAGGCCGTGATGCCGGTCGAACGATTCCGCGTGAAGTTTGGCGACCTCTCCGGCACTGGCATCGCCGCGCGCATTGGCGATCTCGCCGAGGCGTTCCTCCACGAGGCGACGCCCGAGCGCAAGGCTCCTGTCAGGGTCGCGGACTGAAGACTCGCTCCTCCACCCGATCGCCAGCCGCGGCCACCGGCTCGATGAAGTAACGATAGGCGTCGGCATAACCCTGCGCGATCAAGTCGGCGGTCGTGTGGCGGCGGTCGGAGGCTTCGTCGTAGGTCTCGCCGAAGCCAAACGGGCCGATCGGGTTGTGGTCGGGCCGGATCACGAAGACTCCTGAGAACCGGTTCGCCGCCGACGTCCATCCATCGTGCAGCGCCGCCGTTTCGATCGAGCGCACGATCTCGCCGACGCGATCGCGAAGCGCCGCCGGACGCGGCCGCATGCCGTGCGGCGCGGCCGACCAGGCCGCCGGGCTCACGAGGATCACCTGCTCCACACCCACGCCCGCCAGCTCGTCGAGCAGTCGCGACACGAGCTCGGGCCGATCGCAGAGGCGGTGCCGCTCGCCGCGCCAATAGCTGTCAGCCGGAAACTCGACGATCACGGGCGACGTGGCGATCGGCAGTCGCAGCGCCGCCTGCAGGAACGTCACGATGAGCTCGCGCTGCGGACCGGTGAAGTCCACGATTTCCGCTTCGCGTGCGCTGTCATGATGACGGCGGGCCTCGAGCGCCGCCCGACCCGGCGCGGCCAGTACCGCACCCACCAGATCCCGACGACCGTCGAGGTCGTGAACGGCCAGGAGCACCTCGTGGAAGCCGGGCTGGCCAAAATTGTCGGTCAGCACATCCACGTACCGGCGGCCAATCTCGCGCGCGGGTGGACGAGGCTCGTCGGACGCGCCGCGGACGAGCGTCCACAATGCTTCGAGAAGCGTCGCGGTCGGCTCCGACGCGTCAATGGGCGCGCCGATGAGATGCCACCAGAATCCCCCCTGCCAGCGCCGTCTGGACCGCTCCTCCCGAAGGGCACGCACCGCAGAGACCGCGAGCACGCCGGCCACGATCAGCACGCCCAGGACGAACAACCTGGGAACGATGGTCGGCAGGACCGGCGGTTCGAACAGTGTTTCGACAAACCGCTGATAGGCGCCCACCAGGCTGCCCGAGAGGCTGGTGAGACCAACGAGCGACGCGATGATGCCAGCCGCGTAGGTGAAGCTCGCGACGATGAGAACGAGCGCCGGCACGAAGAAGACACCCGCGGCCGCAATCAGCCCGAGGACCGAGATGCGGAGCGCGGCTCGCCAGCGATACGCGCGCTTGAGAGCCGGGGCCGTCCAGGGCCCGCCAGGGTCCCAGACCTTGGCGCCCCCGTCGATCGCGGCGGCGAGCGCCGTCATCACACCGGCGCCATGCGCGGCGAGGACGTCGAGCTTGATGCCGGCTTCGGTCAGCGCCTTCAACACACCGGCATGGTAGGCGCCAGCCGTTCCCGCGCCGCAGAGGATCACACCCGTGCGAAGGCGGGGGGAATAGTTGGACTCAGGCATTACACCCGTTACTCATCGTGCACGGTGACGAGCTTCAGGATTTCGAACTTGCGGTTGCCGCCCGGTGTCGGCACGCTGACCGAGTCGCCTTCCTCCTTACCCACGAGCGCACGGCCAATTGGAGACGCCACCGAAACCAATCCGCTGTCAGGATTGGCGTCCTCAGGCAGGACCAACTCGTACGTGAATTGGCGGCCTTTCTCGACGAGCGTGAGCTTCGAGCCGAAGCCCGCGCGATCGTGCGGGATTTTCTCGAGGTTCATGAGCTGGATCTGCGACACGCGGGCCCGCAGCATGGACACTCGTGCTTCGACAAACCGCTGGCGTTCCTTGGCGGCCGCGTACTCCGCGTTCTCGCGCAGGTCCCCGAGCTCACGCGCGCGCTGAATCTCCTTCGGGAGCTCCTGCGTCAACTCGCGCTCGAGCTGGCCGATCTCGTCCTCGAATCTCTTGATCAGACGCGCTTTCACGACACGACAGAATAACACCGTCGTTCCCGGTTCCCCGTTCCGCGTTCCCCGTTCAGGTTCCCGGTTCCCCGTTCCTCGTTCCCGTTGAAGAACGCGGAACAGGAACCTAGAACGGGGAACGCGGAACGGGAACGGGAACGACGCGCTTTGTCGTACGATGCCCCGTGCCGCGCATCACCAGCCGCCAGCATCCTGTCGTCCGTCGGCTGCGTCGGCTGGCTGCCCGGCGCGAGAAGGGGGTCGTCCTTCTCGATGGTCCACACCTGCTGGCGGACGCGCTCGCTGCGAGAGTCCGCGTGGATCTCGTGCTGACCGACGGGCGCCACGCGGCCCTGGCCGAGCGCGCGCGCGTCTGCCGGGGCCGCGGTCCATGAGGGCACCGCGGCCGTGCTCGAAGCTGCGAGTCCTGTCACGTCCCCAACCGGCGTGGTCGCGTTGGCCCACTGGCAGCCACAGGACATCTCCGATGTGCTCGGCGCCAACGCGCCGGTCATTGGCCTGGTCGGCGTACAGGATCCCGGCAACGTCGGCAGCGTCATCCGCAGCGCGGACGCCCTTGGGGCCGGCGGCGTGCTCCTGCTCGACGCGTCGGCGGATCCCGGCTCGTGGAAGTGCCTCCGCGGTGCGATGGGAAGTACGTTCCGGATTGCGATCGCGCGCGGATCGACGGCGGAGGTCATGACGCTTGCCAAGTCGCGCCAGCGGCCCGTCATCGCCGCCATCGCGACCGGGGGCACGCCACTCGAGTCGCTCACGCTCGGCGACTCGGCCGTCGTGCTGCTTGGCAACGAGGGCGCGGGCCTCGCGGAGACAGTTTCTGCCGCAGCCGATCAGGCCATGACGATCACCATGCGGGCCGGCATGGACTCGCTGAATGTGTCGGTCACGGCCGCGCTCGTGCTGTGGGAGGCGCACCGCCAGCGCCACGCGGCTCACGCGGTTCGTCCCGGTGCTCGATCTGGGCGGGCCGGGCAAGGCCGATGACGACGCCGTTGTTTGGCGATCCGGAGCCGACGCCGGCCGGCACGCCCCTGGCCGAGCGGATTCGACCGCGGTCGCTCGACGAGCTCGTCGGCCAGTCCCATCTCGTCGGGCCAGGCAAGCCGCTGCGGCGCGCCGTCGAACAGGGACTGCTCCATTCACTGATTCTCTGGGGCCCGCCGGGCACCGGCAAAACCACCATGGCCCGCTTGCTCGCGTCGGTCGCGGGGGCGGACTTCGTCGCATTCAGCGCCGTCACGTCCGGCATTCGCGAAATCAAGGACGTCATCGCGGCCGCCGACCATCGCCGGCGTCAGACCGGCCGACGGACCATCCTGTTCGTCGACGAGATCCACCGCTTCAACAAAGCGCAACAGGACGCGTTCCTGCCGCACGTCGAGGGCGGCACGATCGTGCTCGTCGGCGCGACCACGGAGAACCCGTCGTTCGAGGTCAACTCCGCGCTGCTGTCGCGCGCGAAGGTCTACGTCCTCGAACCGCTCAGCTCCGACGACATCGTGTCGATCCTCGAGCACGCGCTCGCGGATGACGAGCGCGGTTTGGGATCCTTCGGTGTGGACGCGGAACCGGCCGCGCTGACGGCCATCGCCATCTACGCCAATGGCGACGCGCGCGTCTCACTGAACCTCGTCGAACAGGTCGTCTCAATGCTTCCGGCAGGGGCCACAGGGCGGCGCCATTTGTCGATGCGAGGCGCTGACCGGCTTAATCGAGCGGCGCTCGCTTCTCTACGACAAGGCCGGCGAAGAACACTTCAATCTCATCTCCGCGTTGCACAAGTCGATCAGGAACAGCGACGCCGACGGGGCCGTCTACTGGCTGGCGCGCATGCTCGAGGCCGGCGAAGATCCACTCTACGTCGCGAGACGGCTCGTGCGATTCGCGTCCGAGGACATCGGCAATGCCGATCCACGCGCGCTCGAGGTCGCGCTCGCCGCCAAGGACGCCGTGCACTTTCTCGGCATGCCCGAAGGCAACACCGCCCTTGCCCAGGCGGTCACGTACATGTCGGCCGCGCCAAAGAGCAACGCGGTGTACAAGGCGTACCTTCAGGCCGCAGACGATGCCCTGAAAGACGTGGCGGCGCCGGTCCCGCTGCATTTGCGCAACGCGCCGACAAAGCTGATGAAAGGCCTCGGCTACGGCAGGGACTACAGGTACGCCCATGACGAGGCCGAGGGCGTGGCGAAGATGAGCTCGCTCCCGTCCCATCTCGAAGGACGGCGGTACTACCAGCCGACGGATCGGGGTGCAGAGGCGCGCCTCAAGGACGCACTGGACAAGGCAAGAGCGCTGCGGACGAAGGAATGAAGTGAGGTGGTCGTGTTCGAACTCTTGAAACGAGGGCTCGACGAGACGCGCTCCGATCGATGGCAAAGCGCTTTGTTTCTGACCGCGGCGGCGATTGCGTTGGGCAACGCGGTCCACATTGCCAATGGCTTCCTTGACTTGAAGGCCATCTCGTATCTGTCGTGGGCGTTTCTGTTCTCTGCGCTCGCGGTGCTCATGCCGCGCGTGAAGTGGCTCGAAGGGCGGCGCGAATTGCCCTCAGTTCTTCTTCTCGCCGCCGGGTTGATTTTTCAATTTGGAAAGCTACTCAACGGTTCGCCGGGACTCTATTCGCGCCTCGGAGGCCCGCAGCCCTACGCCACCTACTTCACGTGGCTGGCCGCCGCCGCGGTCGTCGCCGGTTCGCTCGTGCCGGACGGCACCTGGCTCAGGCGATCCAGAATTCTGGCGCTCCTGGCGATTCATTTCGCCCTCGGGCTCTGGATGATTCACACGTCGCCCAACCCCTCGATCGACGTCTACGTCTTCCAGCGCGACGGCATCAACGAGCTGTTCGCCGGCAGAAATCCGTACGCGATGACGTACCCGGACATCTACGGAAACTCTACGTTCTACGGTGAAGGCCTCTCGGTGAACGGGCGATTGACCTTCGGGTTTCCCTACCCGCCGTTGAGCCTCTTCCTGGCGATCCCCGGCCACCTCTTCGGCGACCATCGTTACTCGCAACTCGTCGCGATGACCGCTTCCGGAGCGCTGATGGCGTTCGCTCGACCTGGCCGATTGGGAGCCCTCGCCGCCGCGCTCTTCCTTTTCACGCCGCGCGGCCTCTTCGTTCTCGAGCAGGGTTGGACCGAACCGTTTCTCGTCCTCTTGTTGTCGGCCACCGTGTTCGCGGCGTGCCGTCGAGAAACATGGGTGCCGTATCTGTTCGGCCTCTTTTTGGTGGTGAAGCAGTACCTGGTCTTCGTCGTGCCGTTGGCGTGGCTGATTGTTCGGCGGCCGATTGCGGACAAGAAGGAATTGGGCCGCTGGGCGTTGAAGGCGTTGGCCATCGGTGCCGCGGTTTCGCTGCCGTTGGCGCTTTGGAACATCAGCGCGTTCACGACAGATGTGGTCACGTTGCAGGTCCACCAACCGTTCCGCGACGACTCGCTCAGCTACCTTGCGTACGCGGTACGCAAAGGAGGCAGCCCATGGCCCACGTCGTTGGCGTTCATCGCCGCGGGGCTCGCCGTCGCCTTGTCCCTGCTGCTCGCGCCGCGAACCGCGGCCGGTTTCGCCGGTGCCGTCGCCCTCACCTATCTTGCCTTCTTCGCCTTCAACAAGCAGGCGTTCTGCAATTACTACTACTTCGTCCTGGGAGCGCTCTGCTCGGCGGTTGCCGCCCTCGATTGCAACGATGCCAACGAGAACACACGCTCCGCCCGGGTTGGAACCGGACGCGGACGGTTTCTAGATCCGTTCGAAGTTTCTCTCGATTTCCCGCCGCGTGAGCCGGAGCACGACCGGTCTTCCGTGCGGGCACACCGACGAATGCGCCGTGCGGCGCAGCTCATCGAGCAGGTATTGCATCTTCTCTCGCGTCAGCGGATCGTTCGCCTTCACGGCCGCGTGACACGCCATCGTCGCGGCGACGCGCCGGAGCGCGTCGTTGACGCCAGCGCCGGGCGACAAGGCCGTCGAGGTCGCTCGCCAGCGGCGCGCAATGCCGTCTCGCTGCGTGTGAACTCGAGCAGGGCCGGCACGGCGCTCACCGACAGGCTCGTCCCGCCAAAGTCGGCGATCTCGAACCCGAACGCCGCCAGCGCCGCTTCGTGCTGCAGAAGCGTCTGATGCTCGCCCGGCCCCAGCTCGAGCACGACCGGGGTCAGCATGCGCTGCGACTCGATGGTGCGCGTCGTCAGGCGCTCGGCGATCTGCTCGAACAGGATGCGCTCGTGGGCCACATGCTGGTCGATGATCGCCAGGCCCTCTTCATCCGCGGCGATGATGAACGTATTCCTGAACTGGCCCAGCGGCACCATCGGCCTGAGCAATTCCGGAAGGCCGGTCGAGCCCGCGACCGTGCTCATGGGTGCCTTCACCACGCGCTCGTCCGCGCTCGGAACGGTCGCGGCGGCGGCGCCGAATCCCAGAGGCAGCGGCCGGGACGCCGGCGCCCCGACGGCCACGGGCTCGGTCGACAGCGCGAACCTGATCTCCGGCGCGCCGCCGTCGCTCAAGGCGTCCACGATCGCGCGGCGCAGAATTTCGTGCACCAGGCCCTGATCGAGGAAACGCACCTCGGCCTTGGTCGGATGGACGTTCACGTCCACGCGGTCGGCCGGAAGATCGAGGAACAGATGCACCTCGGGGCTGCGTTCCTTGATCGTCGCGACGCTGTACGCCTGCTGAATGGCGTGGGCGATCGTGCGATCGCGCACCATGCGCCGGTTCACAAAGACATGTTGCGGTCCACGGACGGGGCCCTGCTCGCCGAGCGCCGCCACGTAACCGCGCACCGACACCCCAGCCGCGTCCTTGCGAATCGGCACGAGATCGGCACGGTCGCCGTAGATCTGAAAGAAGCGCTCTTCGAGTGAACCGGCCGGTGGCGCTTCGAGCAGCAACCGGCCGCCACTTCGAAGAACGAACCCCACGGGCGGATATCCAAGCGCGAGCTGAGTCACGAGGCGCGACACCTGCGCGGCCTCGGCGGTGTCGGCCTTCAGGAACTTCCGCCGTGCCGGGAGGTTGAAGAACAGATCGGCGACTTCGATGAGCGTGCCCTCGGGCGCGCCAGTCTCGCGGACGTCGGCCGTTCGTCCCGCCTCGACCCTGATCTCCGTGCCGCTCATGTCTCCACGAGCGCGGGTGCGAAGCCGGAACCGCGACACCGAGGCGATGGACGGCAGCGCCTCGCCGCGAAATCCCAGCGTCTGAATCGCCGCAAGGTCGGACGCCGTGCGAGATTTTGCTCGTGGCATGACGTTCGAGGGCGAGTTCCGCGTCCGCACGCGTCATCCCGTCACCGTCGTCTTCGACCGACACGAGCTTCTTCCCGCCGAAATCGATGACGATGGTGACTCGCGTGGCGCCGGCGTCCACGGCGTTCTCGACGAGCTCCTTCACGACCGAGGCCGGACGCTCGACGACCTCGCCGGCGGCAATCTGGTTGGCGAGGTCGGGCGGGAGACGATGGATCCGGTTCACAGCCAGCTCATGCGGCGGTAACACCCACACCATGACGCCAGAAAGCCCCGCGATGAACGCGACGATCCACCAGAACTGCGCCCCTTCGCCACCAGGCAGATGCGGCAGGGGGACGTTCATGCCGTACATCCCGGTCAGCACGGTCAGGGGCATGAAGATCGTGGAGATGAGCGTGAGAACCTTCATGACCTGGTTCATACGATTGGACTGCATCGACAGGTACGCGTCCAACAGGCCGGTCACGCGATCCTGAAAGAACGCGGCCTCGTCGGCCACCCGCACGAGCTGGTCGTAGACGTCGCGAAAGCGGTACGCCATCGACTCGGGGATCTCGGTGAACTCGCGCCGGGCGAGCCGGGCCACCGCGTCGCGTTCGGGCAGGGCCACGCGGCGCAGGCTGGCGACCTCCGCCTTCAACCCGAGAATCTCCTTGAGCGGGTTCACGCTCGGGTCGTCGAACACCGTTCTCTCGATCGCTTCGAGCCGTGCCTCGAGAATGTCCACCGACGGCCGATAGCCGTCCACCATGTCGTCGACGATGCGATGCAGAAGCGCAACGGGACCTTCGGCGAGCACGTCGTGATGCTTGACGCAGAGCGACTGTTGAAACGAGATGGCCGGCGACGGCACCGTGTGGACGGTCACGAGCAGATTGGAGGCCAGGAAGAAGTCGATGTCCTGCGTCTGTGCCTCGTGCATCTGCTCGTACGGCACGACCTCGTGCAGGATCAGATAGAGAAACCCGTCGTAGCTTTCGACTTTCGGATGGTGCCGCCGCTCGAGCGCGTCCTCGACCGCCAGCTCATGAAAGTGGAAGACGCCCTGCAGCAGTGGGCGGTCTTCCTCGGTTGGTCCCTCGATGTTGACCCAGACCTGCTCGGCGGCCCCGGCAACCAGCCAGGCCGGGTCCACAGACTCGGCCGGGCTGGTCACGCCGTTGCGATGGACGAGCACCGTGAGCATGGGGAGATTATGGACAAGTTAGAAGTAAGAAGCTAGAAGTTAGAAGTACTGGCCATGGTGACTGCGGCATGGCGCACGCTCGACTTCTGGCTTCAACTTCACTTCTGACTTGTCTTCTGCTCATGAGCGCAGCCTGGGCTGCCGCCGAGCCTCGCGACGGGCACGCGGAACGGCGAGCAGCTCACGTAGTCGAGGCCGACCTTTTCGAAGAACCCAATCGACGCCGGATCGCCGCCGTGCTCGCCGCAGATGCCGAGCTTGATGCCGGGCCGGGTCTGCCGGCCTTTCTTCACCGCGATCTCGACCAGCTGACCGACGCCCGTCTGATCGATCGTGGCGAACGGATTCTTCTTCACGATCCCGAGCTCGGCGTACTGCGGCAGGAAGGAGCCCGAATCATCGCGCGACATCCCGAGACCGGTCTGCGTCAGGTCGTTGGTCCCGAAGCTGAAGAACTCGGCTGACTGCGCAATCTCGTCGGCGGTGAGCGCGCCCCGCGGGATCTCGATCATCGTCCCGACCATGTAGCTCAGCTTGACCTTCTGCTCGGCCTGCACCTCGCGGGCGGCCTGGTGGACGACCCCGATCTGCAGGTCGAGCTCCTCCTTGAACCCGACCAGCGGAATCATGATCTCGGGACGGACCTTGACGCCTTCCTTCTGCACGATCGCGGCCGCTTCGAACACGGCGCGCGCCTGCATCGCCGAAATTTCCGGGTAGCCGATACCGAGCCGGCAGCCCCGGAAGCCCAGCATGGGGTTGAACTCGTGGAGTCCTTCGACACGCTGGTGAATCCGCTCGGCCGACACGCCGATCTTCTTCGCGAGCTCGGCCTGCTGCTCCTTGGTGTGCGGCAGGAACTCGTGCAGCGGTGGATCGAGGAAGCGGATCGTCGCCGGGTAGCCCTTGAGCGCCCGGAAGATGCCCGCAAAGTCCTCGCGCTGGTACGGCAGGAGCTTGGCCAGTGCGGCCTTTCGCTCCTCGACCGTCTCGGCCAGGATCATCTCGCGCATCGCGTCGATGCGGTCGCCTTCGAAGAACATGTGTTCGGTGCGCGTGAGCCCGATACCCACGGCGCCAAACGCGACCGCGTTCTCCGTCTGCTCGGGCGTGTCGGCGTTCGTGCGCACGCTCATGCGCGTCGTGTCCGAGCACCACTTCATGAGCTGCTGGAAGTTCTTGAACTTCTCCGTCTTCTTCGCGGCCTCGTTGCCCTCGATCAAACCGGCGACGATCTCGGACGGTGCGGTCTTCAGCTTGCCGGCATAGACCGTGCCTGCCGTGCCGTCGATCGACATCCAGTCGCCTTCCTTGAACGTCTTGCCGTCAACCTTGACGGTGCGCGCCTGGTAGTCCACGTCGACCGCTGCCGCGCCGCAGACACAGACCTTGCCCATCTGACGCGCGACGAGGGCCGCGTGCGAGGACACGCCGCCGCGCGCCGTGAGGATGCCTTCGGCGGCGATCATGCCGCGCAGGTCTTCCGGCGACGTCTCGACACGCACGAGCAGCACCTTCTCGCCCTTGTCGGCCGCGGTGACCGCGCGGTCGGCATTGAGATAGATCTGCCCGGACGCCGCGCCAGGACCGGCCGCCAGCCCCCTCGCGATGACCTTGGCCTTGGCGACTTCCGTCACATCGAACACCGGCGCCAGCAACTGCTCGAACTGATCGGCGGGGTTGCGCATCACGGCGGTCTTCCAATCGATGAGCTTCTCCTTCTGCATGTCCATCGAGAACTTCAGCGCCGCCATCGCGGTGCGCTTGCCGTTCCGGGTCTGGAGCATGTAGACGACGCCCTCTTCGATCGTGAACTCGAAGTCCTGCACGTCTTTGAAGTGCTGTTCGAGCGTCTGGCGGATCCGTTCGAGCTCGGCGTACGCCTTCGGCATCGCCTTCTTGAGCTCGGCCACTGGCTCGGGCGTCCGGACGCCGGCGACGACGTCTTCACCCTGCGCGTTGATCAGGAACTCTCCGTAGAACTCCTTCACGCCGTTGGCCGGGTTGCGCGTGAACGCGACGCCCGACCCGGAGTTGTCGCCGGTGTTGCCGTACACCATCGCCTGCACGTTGACGGCCGTGCCCCATTCGGTCGGGATGTTGTACTTGCGCCGATAGACGATGGCGCGGTCGTTCATCCACGAACCGAACACCGCCCCGACAGCGCCCATCAGCTGATCCCAGGCCGAATCAGGAAACCGCTTGCCGACGCGCTCCTTCACGAGCGCCTTGAACCGGGCCACGAGCTCCTTCAGGTCGTTGACCGTGAGCTTGGTGTCCTCGATGTTCTGGTGATGCCGCTCGTGCTTGAGGGTGTGGATCACGGTCTCGAACGGGTCGTGATCCTCGTCGGGACGCTTCTGCACGCCGAGGACGACGTCGCCGTACATCTGGACGAAACGGCGATAGCAGTCCCACGCGAAACGCGCGTTGCCGGTCTTCGTGGACAGGGCCTCGACCGTCTGATCGTTCGAGACCCAGGTTCAGGATCGTATCCATCATGCCGGGCATCGAGTCGCGCGCGCCGGATCGGACGGAGACGAGGAGCGGATTCTTCAGGTCGCCGAACGTTTTGCCGGTCTGCTGTTCGAGCGCGGCGATGCCGGCTTCCATCTGGCCCTTGAGCGCCGGAGGGTACGTGCGCTTGTTGTCGTAGTAGTAGGTGCAGACCTCGGTCGTAATCGTGAAACCCGGAGGAACCGGGAAGCCGATACGGCACATCTCGGCGAGGTTGGCGCCCTTGCCGCCGAGCAGCGGCTTCATCGTCCCGTTCCCGTCCGTTTTCCGCCCGAAGAGGTACACGTACTTCCCGCGCCCTTCGTTGTCTTCGTCTCCTTCGGGGCCTTGCTCTTGCTCACGCTCACGGATTTCTTCGTCTGTGACTTTGCCATCTGCCTCTCTACTCCGATGCCACGATTTCCGAAATGTCACCAAGCTGCAGGATCAGCAGCTCCAGTCGCTTCATGAGGCGGAGCCGGGCCTGCCGCAGCCGGGCATCGTCGCTCATGACGAATACCTCTTCAAAGAACCGCGCCACGACGGGCTCCAGCTCGGAGGCCTCGACGTAGGCGTCGCGGAAGCCGGCGCCGGTGGCGACGGCGTTGTCGATCGGCCCGTGTCGACGGTCGATCTCGGAAAGCAGCGCCTTTTCGGCCGCCTCCTCGAGCACCGTGTTGAGCGCCGGGCCGCTCCGTTCGTCCGCGTCGAATGCGTCCGCGCTGTAGTCGCGTCCGATGTTCCGCACCCGCTTGAACATCTCGGCGAGCTTGCGGAACGCCGGCGTCGCCGCGTGTTCACGGAGCACGCTCAGGTTCGCTTCGACGTCGACGAGGGCCGTCTTCTCGAGGGGCTGCGCGGAGCCGAGGACCGCACGCACGTTGCGCCGATCGAATCCGCGGCTCTCGAGGACGAACTGCAGACGCTCGACGAGGAACTGCTGCAGATCGCCACGGATGTCCTCGAACGGCTGCTCGAAGCCGCTGGCGGCCTGACGCACGAGGTCCCACAGCGGAACTCGCAACCGGCGTCCGGTCAGCGCTTCACCGTCCAGCAGGATGCGAAGGACGCCGTGCGCCTGGCGCCGTATTCCAAACGGATCGCGCGACCCTGTTGGCCGCTCGCCCGCGAGGAAGAGCCCGACGAGCGTGTCCAGCTTGTCGGCCAGCGCCACGGCAGCCCACGCGGTCGCGCCCGCGCCGAGCGCGGCGGCCGTCGGGCCGGTATTCGGCTCAATCGATGTCGGGAGGTAGTGGTGGTAAATGGCCTTCCAGACGGCCTCGGGCTCGCCGGCCTCGCGCGCGTAGATGCCGCCCATGGTGCCCTGGAGCTCGGTGAACTCGCGCACCATGTCGGTGGCGAGATCCGCCTTCGACAGTCGGGCGGCGCGAGTGGCCGTCTCCACGGCTTCCGGCCGACCGAGGACGTTCGCCGCCATCCAGCCCGCCAGCGTCTCGATCCGATTCGTCTTCTGACGATACGAACCGAGGTGCTTGTGGAAGAGCACGGTGTCGAGGCGCGGCAAGCGCCCCTCGAGACCGATGCGGCGGTCGGCATCCCAGAAGAACCGCGCGTCGCGGAGGCGCGCGGTCACGACTCGCTCCGCGTTCGTCCCGATGGCGCGATCGTTCGCGGTCTGGATATTCGTGACCGCGAGGAACGCCGGCATCAACGCCCCGGTCTGCGAGACGACCGGAAAGAATTTCTGATGGTGAATCAGCGTCGTGGTCAGGACCTCTTCGGGAAGCTCGAGGAATTCCGCGCTGAAGGCGCCCGAGACGACCGCCGGAAATTCCACGAGGTCCGGCACTTCGTCGAGCAGGGTCTCAGCCTGCGCGCGGCCCTGCAGCATCGCGCGGCCGCCAATGCGGCGGGCCTGCGCTTCGAGGTCGCGCAGGATCCGGTCGTGCCGATCGATCCGCGAGAGCAGGACGAAGTTCTCGGCGAGCTTCTTCCGATATTCGTCGAACGTGCGCACCTTGATGGCGCGCCCGGCACGCCCGCTCGTGGCGAGGAAACGATGGCCGTAGGTGACGGCCCCCGACGAGACGTCCTGCACGCGTGGACTCGATGCGACGGCCAGGCGCGCGATCGTGAACGGCACGACGCGTCCGCCGTAGAGAAACAACAGCCACCGCACGGGACGGCCGAACAGGAACTCGCCCTTCCCGTCCTCGAGCTCGGCGTCCCAGTGCATCGGCTTCGGGAACGTGAGATCGCGCAGCACCTTGACGAGCACGTCCGGCAACGCGTCGACGGTCGCCTTGCCGCGGTGCCGCTTCGTGTACGACAGGTACTTGCCGCGCGGCGTGTCCAGCTGGACCACCGCGTCAAAGTCGATCCCGAGCTTGCGCGCGAATCCCAGGCCCGCGTTCGTCGGGTGGCCCTCGGCGTCGAACGCGGCCGATACCGGCGGTCCCATCACGACCTCGTCGCGATCGTCCTGCCGATCGATGAGCTCGGGCACGCACGCCGCGAGCCGGCGCGGCGTCGCATGCGATTCGATGGAGACCTTCACGGGCAACCCGGATTCGGTCAGCCGCGTCTTCAACTTCGCGGCGAGCTCGGCCGCGAGTGGCGGGAGCCACGACGCCGGCATTTCCTCGACACCGATTTCGAGCAGCAGCTCACGATCCATGAGCGCCTCCCGAAGCAGGGTCGGACGCGACCCAGGCTTGCGCAATCGCGACGGCCAGCTGCCGCACGCGCAGGATGTAGGACGTTCGTTCGGTCACGCCGATACTGCCGCTCGCGTCGAGCACGTTGAACAGGTGCGAGCACTTCAGGCAATGATCGAGCGCTGGCAGCACGAGACCCGAGTCGATCAGCACCTTGGCGAAGTCGTAGTGCCGAGTGAACAGATCGCGATGGAACTCGGCGAACTGCCCGTCCGGCATGTTCACCTGGCCGAACACGTACTTCGATTGTTCGACTTCGTCGCGAAGCCTGACGTCGCGATACCGCACCCCGGGCGCCCACTGCAGGTCGTACACGTTGTCCACACCCTGTAACGCCATCGCGAATCGCTCGAGTCCGTAGGTCAGCTCGACCGATATCGGCGAAAGATCCAGGCCGCCGGCCTGCTGAAAGTACGTGAACTGCGTGATCTCGAGCCCGTCGTAGAGCACCTGCCAGCCGATGCCCCACGCGCCGAGCGTCGGCGACTCCCAGTTGTCTTCCTCGAACCGCACGTCGTGTGCGCGCAGGTCGATGCCGCATGCCTCGAGGCTCTGCAGATACAAATCCTGGACGTCGTCGGGCGCGGGTTTGAGGATGACCTGGTACTGGTGGTGCTTGAACAGCCGATTGGGATTTTCCCCAAATCGGCCGTCCACGGGCCGCCGCGACGGCTGGACGTACGCCACGTTCCAGGCCGTCGGTCCGAGGACCCGCAGGAACGTTTCGGGGTGCATGGTTCCGGCGCCGAGCTCGATGTCCAGGGGCTGTTGGAGAAGACAACCCTGGGTCGCCCAGTAGTCCGACAGTTTAGCGATGAGATCTTGCAGCGTCACAGTTGCGGTCTCAACTCCTTCAGCACTCGCAGGGAGCGCACTTCCTTTTCCAGGTGCCACGCGATCAGTCGCTGGTGCGCCTGCTCGAGGTCCTGGAGCGCACCCTGGGGCGCGCCGGCCGCCGCGGCTTCCGCGGGCGTCCACGAGCCGGAGGCACGCAGAAAGCCGACCGCCTCGCCGGACAGTTGCACGGCGCCTGGAGCGCACGTCCGGCAGACGTACGTGCGTTCCGCGACGATCAGCGCGACGCCGTCACCGAGCGCCGGCCGCCCGCATCGCGGGCACCGGTCGAGCGCGGGATAGACACCCTCGAGGCGCAGCAGCCAGTACTCGAAGTACCGCGCCAGGGCGTCAATCGATCCCCCTCGCCCGAGCGCCACCGCCACGGCGGCGCCGAGCCGGAACAGACGCTCGTTCGGCAGCCCGTCGGGCGCCCACTCGTCGATCAGCTCCGCGAAATAACTCGCGTGCCCAAGCGCCCTGGCGGCCTCACCAGGGGCGCGTCCGGCGGCCGAATCGAGCGAGCTCTGCTGGGGCTCGACCCGGTCCAGCCGCACGAGCTCGCGGTTCTCCCGCTCGGCGTAGGTCGTCCGGCCCCGGCTCAGCGGCTCCAGTGCCGCCCCGAACCGTCGGCGCGAGGCGGACGCGTTCTTGGCCACCCCGCGCTTCTTGCCGCGATCTTCGGTGAGGAAGACCACGATGCGATCCGCCTCGCCGTAGCGATAAGTGCGAAGCACGAGCGCATCGGCCGAAAAGACCTGCATCTAACTCTACCCGCAGCCCATCGACCCTCGCCGCTGGCCCGCGAATTGCCCATCATCATATAGGGGACGGAGCCATTTTCCACAGATTCACTGTTTGGGGGACAGAGCGTGCGACGAGCCGCCGCAACGCTCTGTCCCCAAAACAGGCAGATCTGTGGAAAAGGGCTCCGTCCCCTACCTTAGAAACAGGGTCGCCAGGCCGAGGAAAGACAGGAAGCCTGACATGTCGGTGACGGTCGTGATGAAGACGGAGGACGCGAGGGCCGGGTCGATCTTGAGGGCCCGCAAGCCGAGCGGGACGAGCGTGCCGGCGATGGCCGCCACGAACATGTTGATCATCATCGCGGCCATCAGGATGAGCGCGATGCGCCAGTCGCGCGAAATCGCCCACGCGACGAGCGCCCCGACCATGCCAGTCGCGATGCCGTTGCCAATACCGACGAGCCCTTCCTTGAAGAGCGCGTGACGCGCGTTGCTGAACGTCAACTCGCCGAGTGCGAGACCGCGTACGATCACCGCCAGTGTCTGCGTGCCCGCATTGCCGCCCATGCCGGCCACGACCGGCATGAACGTCGCGAGAATCAGCACCTGGCTGATCGTCTCGGTGAAGAGGCCGACGACCGAGGCCGCCAGGAACGCCGTCGCCAGGTTCACGAGCAACCACGGCAGCCGCTGGCGGAGCGAGTCGGATGGCGGGGTGAGCACGCCGTCGTCGCGCGACACGCCGGCGAGCCGGAACACGTCCTCCGTCGCTTCGTCCTTGATGACGTCGATGACGTCGTCGACGGTGATCACGCCGGTCAGCTTGTTCTCGGAGTCCACGACCGGAATGGCGAGCAGGTTGTAGGAGGCCACCTGCCGGGCGACCTCTTCCTGATCCGTTTCCACGCGGACGCTGTACACGTCCGTCGTCATGATTCGTTTCAGCGGCGTGTCGGGGGGCACGAGCAGCAGCCGGCGCAACGACACCACACCCACGAGGTGGCGGCGTTCGTCGACGACGTAGAGGTAGAACACCATCTCGACGTCGCGGGCGGCCTGCAGCGCCGTGATCGCTTCGCCGGCCGTGAGATCCTCGGCCAGGGCGAACACGTTCGGATTCATCAAGCGGCCGGCCGTCCGCTCGTCGTATTCGAGGAGCTCGGACACGCCGCCGCCGGCCTTCGGCCGGATCAAGCCGAGGACCGCTTGCGACAGTTCGGTTGGCAGGTGATCGATCAGCGCGGCCGCGTCGTCGGACGGAATCTCCTGGGTGAGCCGGGCGATCTCGTCGGCAGGACGAAGCGCCAGCAGCTCCGCGCCCTTCTCGGGCCCAAGCTCGCTCAAGGCCTCCATGGCGAGCCGGCCGTTCTTTTCGACGAGCGTGTTGAACGCCGCGTGGCGTTCCTTCTGACCGAGCTCCGTGAAGAGCTGCGCGAGATCAGCGGGGTGCTGCTTCTGCAGCAGGTTGAGGAGGTTCGGCGTCGCACCCATCCTCAGCAGGCGACGTACTGACTCGAGGATGAGGTCGATTCGGCGCTGTGGCGGCATGCTCCGGCGTGCAGCCTCATTCTGCACCAGGACCGGCGAATTTGGTGCGCTATTTGATCGCAACGATCTCGACGTGCCCGGTGCGACGCAGCACGTTGATGCTCACGTCGTGTTCCTGCCGATCGAGGGCGAGGTCAACTTCAACGGGACCGACGCGGAGGTGTCTGATCCGAACCTCCTGAAGGTACGACGGCAACCGGGACCGCGTGAAGCGCACCAGCCGCTGGAGCGCGTTAATCTCGAGACCCAGCACGGACTGCAGCAGCAGAAACGCGGCCCCCGAAGCCCAGGCCTGGGGACTGCACGCCACGGGATAGAGCGTCGGATGCTCGCCATCGCGGCGGGAAAACCCGCAGAACAGCTCAGGCAACCGATGCACGTCCATGGACACGCTCGCATCAAACAATCCATCGAGCACGGTCAGCGCGTGCTCGCCGAGGTCATACCGCGCGAACCCACCCGCAATGAGCGCGTTGTCGTGCGGCCAGATCGATCCGTTGTGGTACGACATCGGGTTGTAGCGGGCCGCCGAAGCCGCCGCGGTCCGGATACCCCAGCCCGAGTAGCTCGCCGACGACATGAGCGTCCGCGCCAGCTCGGCCGCGCGCCCATGGCTGGCGATACCGGAAAACAGCGCATGGCCCGCGTTCGAGGCGACCACCCGACAGGGCCGCTTCGCGCCATCGAGAGCCAGCGCGTACGTCCCGAGATCGTTCAGCCAGAACGCATCCTCGAAACGTGCCCGCAGCGCGGTGGCCTTCGACGCGAGAGCTTCGGCTTCGGCGCTGCGGCCCGTGAGCCGCGCAAGACGGCTGGCGCCGCGCCACGCGGCATAGACATAGCCCTGAATCTCGCACAGCGCGATCGGGCCCTCCGCCAGATGACCGTCCTCGTGGAAGACCGAGTCGTACGAGTCCTTCCAGCCCTGTTGGACCAGGCCATTCGGCGACTGGCGCTGGTATTCGACGAACCCGTCGCCATCGAGGTCGCCGTAGCGCTCGATCCACTCCAGCGCCGCCTGAATGTTGGGCCAGAGGCGATCGATCGACTCCCGGTCGCCCGTGCGCAGGTGATATTCAGCCGCCAGCACCACGAAAAGCGGCGTGGCGTCGTGGCTTCCGTAGTACAGCCCGAACGGAATCTCGCGAAGCGCGGCCATCTCGCCGTCGCGGGCCTCGTGGACGATCTTGCCGGGCTGCGCGTCCCGCTCGTCGTCCACGCTGGTCGCCTGCGACGCGGCGAGATAACCGAGCACTCCGCGGGCGAATGCGGGCGCCGCCCAGAGCACCTCGAGTGCGGTGATGATGCTGTCGCGACCGAAGGGCGTGCTGAACCACGGCACACCGGCATGCGGAAAGAGCCCGTGTTCGGTGTCGATCGTCATCATCGACAGGTCGGCCAGGCTTCGCGCCAGCCATTCGTTGAACTGTGTGTTCGACGTGGTGATCTCGCAGCAGGCAGCACGACGCGCGGCGAGCGCGTTGGCCGAGGCCGCCGAGCGCGGCGGCGAAACCCATCGCGCGCGGCCGCTCATCGTCCAGCTCGCAGGTGAAGCTGATGTCGAATGTGGCCTCTTCGTGTGACTCGAGCGCGACATCGATCGCCACGTGGCGCGCCGACATCGTGTGCGCCGGTGGATCCACCCTCAGCCTGGTTCGCCGGGTCACGCCGTCCAGTCCGTGGTACGCCAGCGTGACCGACGACTCGTCGACGGTGGGCGGCAGAACGTCGCCTCGCCGAGGGCGCTCGCTGCCGCGCACCTCGAAGATGTCGGCATAGTCAGCGTCGAAGGCGAAGACGATCGGTGTCCTGATGGCGACGGCGGAAAAATTGCGAATGCGCAGGCGCTCGTGCAGCATCCCGTCCCACAGCGCGATCGTCCGCGCGAGGTGCAACGTCCCGCGCGGAATGGTCACCGCGTCATCCCCGATGTCCGGGTTGGTCAGATCGACGGCGACGAGCGCGTTGTCGTGCTTGACCGATGAGCTCAGAAGCAGCGGCGCGTGCGGGCCGAGCCGCAACGCCAGCCGCGACAGGAATCGTGTGCCGCGGAAGTACAGGCCGTCCTGCGCCAGACCGACGGGACGGATGTCACCACGGCGGTCGAGCACGATGAAGGTCTCGCCCTGCTTCAGGACGAGATGGCGATCGTCGGCCAGCGACGTCGGCGTGCGGATGTAGAACGGATCGGTGTCGCCAGTGACCGGATCGACGACTGACGGATGCATCACCTCAGGGGCCACGTCACACTCCCTGCGTTGCCGCCGTCCACGGGTTCATGGCGGACGGCGTCGCGGCCAGTTGCCCATAGACCGACACGTAATCGCGGGCCATGCGTTCGGCCGTGAAGCGCTTCTCGAACACGGCCCGGCATCGCGCGCGGGAAAACGTCGCCGCGCGTTTCGTCGCCGCCACGGCCTCGTCCAACGACTCGACGAGGCATCCCGTCACGCCGTCGTCCAGGACCTCGGGAACCGACCCTCGACGCCACGCCACGACGGGCGTCCCGCAGGCCATCGCCTCAATCATCACCAGACCAAACGGCTCGGACCACTCGATCGGGAACAGAAGCGCGGTGGCATTGCCCAGGAGCTCCTGCTTCTCGTGCTCGCCGATCTCGCCGAGAAACTCGACGTACGGCAGCGAGAACATGTGACGGATCGAGTCGTCGAAATATTCGCGATCGGCCGCGTCGATCTTTGCCGCAATCCGCAGGGGCATCCCGACTCGCCCGGCGATCTCAATCGCGCGGTCCACGCGCTTTTCCGGTGAGATCCGGCCGACAAACGCCAGATACGGCTCCGGCCGGTCGTTGAACGCGTACAGGCCGCGCGGCAGCCCATGGTAGACCGTGGCCCGCCAGCCGGCGTGCGGGAGCGGCGTCCGCTGATGGTCGGAAATGGACACGACCGGCATGTCCTGGAACTCGTCGTAGAGCGGCTGAAGGTCGGGAATGTCGAGGCGGCCATGCAGCGTGGTCAGCGTGGTCCATCCCGCGCGCCGGCTGAACGGGAAATGCAGATAGTCGATGTGGAAGTGGAGGACGTCGAACTCCCGGGCGTAGCGTCCGACGCACTCGAGCATCAGGACGTGGTGAGCCAGCGTGTCGATCGATCCCTCGGAAGTCCGAAGCGAACGAGGGCTGCAGCCGATGAGGCGTGCCGAGGTGGTCGAGTCGGCGCTCGCAAACAGCGTCACGTCGTGGCCCTGCTGCACGAGCTCTTCGGTCAGATAGGACACGACACGTTCAGTCCCGCCGTACGACGACGGCGGCACACTCTCGTACAACGGCGAAATCTGCGCGATGCGCAAGGGTATGCCTCCAGCATTCCGCGGGGAGCGAAATCGCCCTGGGGGAGAAGCGGGCGTGAGCCGATTTACGAGGAGGGCGTGGCGGAGGGGACCACGAGCGGCTGATCCCCACTGTAGTGCGAGCCCGGACGGCGTGGCAAGGGCGGGGACATTGCGGATTTGCGATCGGCGATTGCGGATTGCATTGAGGGATTGACGATTTGAGGATTGCGGATTGACCGGCGGCTTCATTCCACCATCCCGGGGTCTAAATCGCTCGGTCGCCCGATCAGCCGATCGGCAATGCAATCCTCAATCGCCGATCGCAGATCCTCAATTGGTTCCTTTCCCTCCGATGCCCATCTCTCGCAGCAGCCGCTCATCGTCACGCCAGTCTTCGCGAACCTTGACGTGGAGATCGAGATACACACGGCCCTGCAGCATCTCTTCGAGATCGAGCCGTGCTTCGGTCCCGATGCGCTTGACCATGTCGCCGCCCTTCCCCACCACGATCGGTTTCTGCGACTCGTGATCCACGATGACCGACGCGTGGATGCGCGTCAGCCCCCCCTCGGCGGCGGGCTCCTCGAACTGGTCGATCACGACGGCCGTCGTGTAGGGCAGCTCGTCGCGCGTATGGCGCAGCACCTTCTCGCGAATCAACTCCGCGGCGAGCGTGCGCTCGGTCTGGTCCGTCAGGTAGTCGTCGGGGTACAGCGGCTCACCGTCAGGCAACGCGGACAGGATTTCGGCTTCGAGCGCATCCACGCCGTCTCCGTTGAGCGCCGAGACCGGCACGATGGCGCGGAAGGCGTCGGTCTTCGCGTAACGATCAATCAGCGGTAGCAGCGCCGGCTTCCGAACCGCGTCGACCTTGTTGAGCGCCAGGATGGCCGAAGTGCCCGCGTCCCGCACCAGGTCGAGCACAAACCGATCGCCTGCGCCCGGCAGAATGCTCGCGTCCACGACGAGCACGACGACCTCGACCTCGCGCAAGGTGTCGGTCGCGGCGCTCACCATGCGCCGATTCATCCGGTGCATCGGTTTGTGGATGCCGGGAGTGTCGATGAACACAATCTGCCCGCCTGGCGAGTTTCGGACACCGAGAATCCGATGGCGCGTCGTCTGAGGCTTGTCCGAGACAATCGCGAGCTTCTGTCCAGCGAACCGATTGAGCAGCGTGGACTTGCCGGCGTTGGGCCGGCCCACGATGGAAACGAGTCCGCTCTTCACTCCGCGGCTTCCGCAGCGGCGGGCTGCTGACGCCGGATCCGGACCTTGTGAATCCGGCGGCGTTCCGCCTCGAGCACCTCGACGCCGAGACCGTCGGTCTGGAAACGTTCTCCGACGAGCGGCACCCGCCCCGCCCGCGAGAGCACGAACCCGCCCACCGTCTCGAACCCGCCGTCGTCGATCTCCACGCCCAGGCGGTCGGCCAGCTCGCCGATGGCCACCTTGCCACTGAAGACGTACGACGTCGTCGGCCTCGCGAACGACCGGGTCGGCTTCGCTGTCGTACTCGTCGCGAATCTCACCCACCAGTTCCTCGACGACGTCTTCGACGGTGACGAGTCCGGCCGTTCCACCGTACTCATCCACGACCATCGCCAGCTGGAACCGGCCCTTCCGGAACTCGCGCAGGAGCTCGACAACGCGCTTGGTTTCGGGGACGAAGGCCGCCGGCCGCATGATGGCGCTCACGAGGTTCGCGCTGCTCGGCTCCGACTGGATCAGATCCTTGACCACGACGAGACCGACGATGTTGTCCAGGTTGTCCGTGTAGACCGGGAGACGGGAATACTCCTGCTCACGGACCAGTTGGCGGAGCTCGTCGAGCGTCGCGTCCGCGCGGATCGCGACGATGTCGGGGCGCGGCGTCATCACCTCGCGCACAAGCGTGTCGCCGAAGTCCACGACCGATCGGAGCAGCCGGCTCTCGTCGGCGCGCGCCGGCTCGTCGTCCGGGCGCGGCGACGCCGCTTCCCGTCCGGCCTGTGCGCCGCTGCCGTTCGGGAGGCTTCGCTCGGCTGATCCCATCCACGCCGTGATCAGCACCGTGAACGGCACGATCAGGTTCGCGACAGCGGTAAACACCGGAAGCAGAATCTCCAGGACGCGCTCAGGCGAACGTCGCACGATGATCGTCGGCAGGATCTGGCCGACGCCCACCGAGATCAGCACGCCACTGCCGAAGAGCACCAGCCAGCCCGGGAAGCCGCGGTCGATCGGCTGCGCCAGCAGCACGACGGCCGCAACCAGCAGCATGCCGCGCATCACCCGCGACGGAATAAAGAACTGCAGCGGATCCTCGAGATAGCTCACGAGGGCGCCGTTGTCGCTCTCGCGCTCGGCCTCGAGCCGCTGCGGCAGCCGCATGAGCAGGCTGAACGCGGTCTCGACGAGTGCGAAGAACAACAGCCCGGCGATGACCAGGAACAGGAGGACTGGAATCATCGGTGAAAGGGGCGTCCTGGCGCACGGGCAATCAGTCCGGCTGGCAGCCCCGCGCGCCGCCGCAGCCGATCTTCCAACGTCCGCATTCTGCCCCGGTCCCGCTCGTGATCGTAGCCCAGAAGGTGCAGAAGGCCATGCAGGGCCAGAAGCCGGAGTTCGGTGGCCACGATCATGGCCCTCAGCCCGGGCCTGGCGGGCAGCCACCCCCATGGCGATGGCGAGGTCGCCTAAGTGCCTCGGGGCTTGGGGCTTGCGACTTGAGGCTTGGGGCGTGGGGCGTGAGGCCTGGGGCGCGGCTTGCCCGCCGAAGCCCCTGGCGAAGGCGGGAAACGACAGGACGTCCGTCGCGCTGTCCACGCCACGGAACGTCATGTTCAGACTGCGCATCCGGGCATCGGTGACGAGCGCCACGTCGACGGTCCCGCGGGCCGTCCGCGGGGCGTGCTGCTCGAGCCAGGGCCCGAGCACCGGGGCCAGGGCATGCCGCCGGCCGCGGCTGTCCGTGACCGCCACGTGCAGACGACCGGTCCGGCCGACACCGCGGGCGCGGATCATGTCGGCGGCGGTTTGTACGCTTCGTACGCCTTCACAATCCGCTGCACGAGCGGATGCCGGACGACGTCGCGGTCGTCGAAGAGCACGGCGATCACGCCCTCCACGCCTCCCGTGACGCGCAGCGCCTCCACGAGTCCCGAGACCTTGCCGGGCGGCAGGTCGATCTGCGTGACGTCGCCGGTGATCACGGCCTTCGACCCGAAGCCGAGGCGCGTGAGGAACATCTTCATCTGCTCGGAGGTCGTGTTCTGCGCCTCGTCGAGGATGACGAACGCGTCGTTCAGCGTGCGCCCGCGCATGAACGCGAGCGGCGCAATCTCCACGACCCCGCGTTCGAGGAGGCGCTCGACGCGGTCGGCGTCGAGCATGTCGTAGAGCGCGTCATAGAGCGGACGCAGGTAGGGGTTCACCTTTTCCTGAAGGTCGCCGGGCAGAAATCCAAGCTTCTCGCCGGCTTCAACGGCCGGCCGCGCGAGGATGATCCGCGACACGCGCTTCGAGACGAGGAAGCTGACGGCCTGCGCCATCGCGAGATACGTCTTGCCGGTCCCCGCCGGCCCGACACCGAACACGATGTCGGCGGCCTCGATGGCCTCGAGGTACCGGCGCTGCGTCACGGTCTTCGGCGTGACCTGGCGCCGCCCGGCCGTGCGCGCGGCGCCTTTCAGAAAGTAGTCGGTCAGCTCGATGTCCGGATCGTCGGCAAGCAGCTGCGCCGCCGTGCGGACGTCGCCTCGCGCGAACCGATATCCGCTGCGCAGCAAATCGCCGAGCTGCTGGAAGACACGCTCGGCGCGCGCCGAGGCTGTCGCTCGATCCTTCGATGACGACGTCGTGGCCGCGCGTCTTGAGCGTGACATCGAGGGCCGACTCGAGATGCTCGAGGTTTTCGTCGAAGGATCCGAACAGCGTCTCGATGCCGTCGTCGGGCATCGCGACGCGTCGCATCGAAGAAGCAGGCATCCTAGCGACATCGAGAGTAGCACGGACGGGCTCGAAGGGCTTAGGGCTCAGGGCTTACGGACTTTGACTCTGGCACGCGTCTTCCCACAGCCATGCCGCGCCCCGGACGCCGCTGGCGTCGCCGTATTTCGAGGGCACGAAGCGCGTGCGCACGACGTCGGAAAACACCCACGCGCCCCAGTGTCGCGGCACGTCGGTGTAAATCGACTGGATACGCGACAACCCGCCGCCCGACGACGATGACGTCGGGATCGAGCACGTTGATGACCGTCGCCAGCGACTTGGCCAGCCGGCGCGTCCAGGCCGCGAGCGAGCGGAGCGGCGAGCGGTTCGCCGGCAGTCCGGCCCGCGCGACGATCTCCTCGCCGGCGAGCTCGCCACCGCCGCGCCGCCGGTAGTCGGCCGCGAGGCCCGGGCCCGAGAGGAACGTCTCGATGCACCCGATCTGCCCGCAGTAGCACTCCGGGCCGGGCTGCTCTTCCGCGTCGGGCCACGGGCAGCGGATTGTGCCCCCACTCGCCGGCGATCGGCGTTCGGTCCCGTGAGCACACGGCCGTTGACGACAATGCCGCCGCCTGTTCCGGTGCCGACAATGACGCCGAACACGACGTCGCGCACCGGCCGCGGCGCCGTCGGCTGGCTTCCGACACGGCGAGGCAGTTCGCGTCGTTGGCGAGACGCACCTCGCGGGCAGAGCGCGCGCTCGAGATCGGCCTGCAGCGGCCGGCCGTTCAGCCAGGTCGAGTTGGCGTTCTTGACGAGCCCGGTCGCTGGTGAGATGGCGCCGGGAATCCCGATGCCGACCGTGCAGGCGCGCGCCGAACGCTCGGCCTCCGCGTCGCGCACGAGCGCCGCGATGGCTGCGACCGTCGCCTCGTAGTCGTGACGCGGCGTGGCCACCCGCTCCTCCCAGCGCACGCCACCCGTCGTCGTCGAGGACGACGGCCGCGATTTTGGTGCCGCCGAGATCGATACCCAAGCGCAAACATGACGGTTCGAGGTTCGAGGGTTCGAAGGTTCGAGGTTGGCTCGCTCGAGGCTGCGCAGGTCGAAGGTTCGCCCTAAGCCCTAAGCCGTGAGCCCTAAGCCTTCTTCTCCACCGTCCTCAGCTTGATATGCAGCTCCCGCAGTTGCTTCTCGGTCACGGGCGACGGCGCGTGCATCAGCAGGTCCTCGGCGTTCTGCGTCATCGGAAACGCGATGACCTCGCGGATGTTCGGCTCCTCGGCGAGGAGCATCACGATGCGGTCGATGCCGGGCGCGAGGCCGCCGTGCGGCGGCGCGCCGTACCGGAACGCGTTACAGCATCCCGCCGAACCGCTTCTCGACTTCTTCCGGGCCGTATCCGGCGATCTCGAACGCGCGCAGCATCATGTCCGGCCGATGGTTACGGATCGCGCCGCTCGACAACTCGACGCCGTTGCAGACGATGTCGTACTGGAACGCTTTGATTGACGAGCGGATCGCGGCGCCGTTCAGCGCCTCGAGTCCGCCCTGCGGCATCGAGAACGGGTTGTGGCTGAACTGGACCTGGCCGGTCTCCGGATCGCGCTCGTAGAACGGAAAGTCGGTCACCCAGCAGAACCGGTAGGCGTTCGCCTCGATGAGACCGAGCTCCCTGCCGAGATGCTATCGCAGACCGTCGACCGGCCGCAGCAGGTCGTCGGCGGGACCCGCGGCGAAGAACACCGCGTCGCCCGTCTTGACGCCCGCACGCTCGAAGATCTGCTGGCGCACGTCATCGGGCAGATACTTCGCCAGCGGGCCCCTTGGGCGTCTCGCTCGGCGATCACGTAGGCCAGGCCGCCGAGACCGAGCGACTCGCCGACGCCCACCGTCTTGTCGAAGAAACTGCGCGAGCTGTCGGCGGCGCCCGGCGCGGGAATCGCGCGCACGACGTGTCCCTGCTCGACCGCGCTCGGCAAACACCGCGAACGTCGAACCCCTGAAGGAGCTCCGTCACGTCGGCGGCCCGGATGGGGTTACGCAGGTCCGGCTTGTCGGTGCCGTACTCAGGTCATCGCGTCGTCATACGCGATGCGCGGGAACGGCGGCGGCGTGACCTGTCCAGTCCGAGAACTCGCTGAACACGCCGGAGAGCACCGGCTCGATCGCCGCGAAGACATCGTCCTGCGTGACGAACGACATCTCGACGTCGAGCTGGTAGAACTCCCCAGGCGACCGGTCGGCGCGCGCGTCCTCGTCGCGGAAGCACGGCGCGATCTGAAAGTACCGATCGAAGCCCGCCACCATCAGCAACTGCTTGAACTGCTGCGGCGCCTGCGGCAGCGCGTAGAACTTGCCCGCGTGCAGCCGGCTCGGCACGAGGTAGTCGCGCGCGCCCTCGGGCGAGCTCGACGTCAGGATCGGCGTCTGGAACTCGAGGAACCCTTGCGCCTGCATGCGCTGCCGGATGCTGGAGATGATGCGCGCCCGCAGCACGATGTTCGCGTGCGTTTTGTCTCGGCGCAGGTCGAGAAACCGGTACCGCAGGCGCTGCTCTTCGGGAATCTCCTGCGTGCCCGCGACCTGGAACGGCAGCGGCTCGGCTGGCCCGCAGCACCTCGAGCCGATCGACGGCCAACTCGACGAGTCCGGTCGGCAAGCGCCGGGTTCACGTTCTCGGCGTCGCGCGCGATCGACCGTGCCCGACACGCTGATGACCGTCTCGAGCCTGGCGACGAGGCCAGCCTCGAACGCGGGCGACGACGGCGTGAACACGCACTGCGTCATGCCGTAGTGGTCGCGCAGATCGATGAACAGCAGATGGCCGTGATCCCGCTTGCGGTGCACCCAGCCCGGCCAGCGTGGCGTGCTGTCCGACGTTGTCAATCCGCAGCGCCCCGCAGGTCCCCGTCCGATACACGCTCGCTCGTAAGTCGCTCACTCGGTGCTGCTGCCTCTCAAGAAACCCGGTTTCCGTTCAGTTCGCTCCGCACGATCGTCGCAACGTCCGCGCAGCGGCACCGTCGTCTGCGTCGGCGGTCCGCATGTTCTTGACCGTCACCGTGCCGTCGCGGCGCTCGTCCTCGCCGGCCAGCACGACGATCGGGTACTGCCGCGACGCCGGCGTACTTGAACTGCCGGCCCGGCTTGTCGGGCTCGGGATACACGTCCACGTCGCAGGCCGTCCCGACGCAGCTCCGCCGGCCAGCGCCAGCGCATCCGCCCGAGACGACTCGTCCCACAGCGCCACCATCACGTCGGCCGGCGCCGATGCCAATCGCCGCGGGAAACATTCCCCGCTCGGCCATGACGACGATGATCCGCTCGAGGCCCAGCGAGAATCCGCAGGCCGG
The DNA here is from genome assembly GCA_963739035.1 of uncultured Acidobacteriota bacterium. Taxonomy (GTDB): domain Bacteria; phylum Acidobacteriota; class Vicinamibacteria; order Vicinamibacterales; family SCN-69-37; genus CAVTYZ01. The sequence goes on from CAVTYZ010000015.1 coordinate 175,933, forward strand.
CACCTCGCGGCCGAGGAACATGCCGACGAGGTTGTCGTACCGCCCGCCGCCGCCCAGACTGCCGGCGAGGTCGGGTACGGCGATCTCCATGATCGCGCCCGTGTAGTATGACAGCCCGCGCGCCAGGCTCGGGTCGATCCGAATGCGGCCGGCCGCGGGCGTCGCCTCCGCGAGCGCCACGATCGCCGCGACGCGGCGCCAGCACACCCTTCCGATCGCCGAGCCGCGACCGCGAGACCCTGCAGCGACTCGGCCTGCCGGCCGAGTCGATCTCGGTGGGCGAACAGCGCGCAGGCACGCTTCCGCCACCGCCGCGTCGAGGCCGCGCGCCGACGAGTCGGCGCGCGACGCCGTCCGGCCCAATCTTGTCGAGCTTGTCAAGCGCGACGAGCGCGTCCGCCTCGCGCGGTCCGGCGGCACGCCGGCGGCGGCGAGCAGCGCCTGCAGCACGCGGCGGTCATTGAGCCGCACGCGGAAATCCGCGAATCCCAGCGTCGTCAGGACCTCCGAGACCGCCGCGAGGACCTCGACCTCGACGACCGGCGAGGTCGATCCGATGGCGTCGATGTCGCACTGGTAGAACTCGCGGAAGCGTCCGCGCGCCGGACGATCGGCGCGCCACACCGGCTGGATCTGGTACCGCCGGAAAAACTTCGGCAGCGTCGCTCTGGTGCTCGGCGACGACGCGCGCGAGCGGCACGGTCAGGTCGTACCGCAGCGCGAGGTCGGCCTGGCCCGATGACCTCGTGCTCGCCGCGCTTCAGAATCTTGAAGATGAGCTTGCTGCCCTCTTCGCCGTACTTGCCCGTCGAGCGTCTCGATGTTCTCGAAGGCCGGCGTCTCGAGCGGCTCGAAGCCGTAGCGCTCGTACACGCGCCGCACGACGTCGATCACGTACTCGCGGCGACGGAACGTCGTCGGGCAGGAAGTCGCGGGTGCCCCGCGCGGGTTGGGTCGAGGACATGCGAGATCAGTCGGCGCTTGTAGTCGAGCCGGTAGCGCACGTAGTTTCCGGCGGACTCCAGCACGAACCGCACCTCGTCGTCGGTCAGCGGCCGTCGCACTTGCGCGGGCGATGCCCATCACGAGCGACCGCGGCGGCACGACCATCCCTTCGGTGACGCAGCGACCCGGCGGCCACGATCGAGTCCTCGCCGACGTCGACGCCGTTGAGCAGGATGGCGCCCATGCCGACGAGCACGCGGTTGCCGACCGTGCAGCCGTGCACGATCGCGCCGATGTCCAATCGTGACGTCGTCGCCGACCGCGGTGGGATGGGTGTCGTGCATGACGTGGACGACCGTGCCGTCCTGCACGTTCGTGCGCTGGCCGATGCGGATGTGGTTGACGTCGCCCCGAATGACGGCGTTCATCCAGACGCTGCTTTCGGCGCCGATCCGACGTCGCCGATCACCTGCGCGCTGTCGTCCACGAACGCGGTCGGATGCACGACCGGCATCCCGGCCGCGATACGGACGAAGCATGGTCGACGGATTATATCGGCACCTGTTGCCTATTGCCTTCTGCCCTTGCCTTGACATGATCAAGCCGTGGTCCTCGACACCCTGGACCGGCCGTTGCGGACGCTCCGCGTGTCGGTCACCGACCGGTGCAACCTCCGGTGCCACTACTGCATGCCGGAGGAGGACTACGTCTGGCTGCCGCGCGAGGATCTGCTCACCTTCGAGGAAATCGTGCAGCTCGCGGATTTCTTCGGCGGGCTCGGCGTCGATCGGCTCCGGATCACCGGTGGCGAGCCGCTGCTCCGCCGCAACCTTCCCGAGTTGATCGCACAGCTGGCCGAACGGCCCTGGCTTCGCGACCTGTCATTGACGACCAACGGCGTGCTGCTCGCACAGGCCGCGGACGAGCTCCGACGCGCGCGGGACTTCATCGCCTCACCGTCAGCCTCGACACGCTGCGCGCCGATCGGTTTCACCGGCTCGCGCGCGTGGACGCGCTGCCCGATGTCCTCGCCGGCATCGAGGCGGCCAGGCGCGCCGGATTTACCGGACTCAAGCTCGACGCGGTCATCACCCGCGGTGACAACGACGACGAGCTCGTCAGATCTCGTGGAGTTCGCGCGCGAGGTCGGCGCCGAGATTCGCTTCATCGAATACATGGACGTCGGAGGCGCGACGGAGTGGCGGCCGGACGCCGTCGTCTCCGCAGACGAGATGCTCGCCCGGCTCACGGAGCACTACGGGCCGACTCGTCGAGATCACCGAGCCCGGCTCGTCAGCGCCCGCCGTCGCGGTTCCGCTTCCGAGCGGTCAGGACGTTCGGCATCATCGCGTCGACGACGAAGCCGTTCTGCCGCACGTGCGACCGCGCGCGACTGACCGCCGACGGCGTGCTGCTGCTCTGTCTCTACGCGCAGCACGGCACCGACCTGCGCCGGCCGTTGCGTGCCGGCGCGTCGGCCGAGACGCTCACGCGGCTGATCGAGGCCGTCTGGGAAGGCCGCGCGGATCGCGGCGCCGAAGAGCGCGCGGCAACGCGCGACCGCGGCGCGTACATTCCGCTCCGACTCCTCAAGAAGGACGCGCATCTGGAAATGCACACCCGAGGCGGATAGACATTGCGGATCTGCGATCGGCGATTTCGGATTGAGGTTCTTCAAATCCGCAATCACAGATCGCAGATCCTCAATGAGTTCTACCCCGTATTTCTCATGCCCGCCGCGATCCCATTGATGGTCACGAGCAGCGCCCGTTGCAATGCGCCGGCGTGATCACCGTTCGCAACGCGCTCACCCGGCGTGCGGCGCTCTTCACGCACGCGCCGCAGCAGCTCGACCTGCAGCAGATTGATCGGGTCGACGTATGGATTGCGCACATCGATGGACCGGCGGAGCACCGGGTTGTCTTCGAGCAGCCGCGAGTGGCCCGTCACTGACAGCACCGCCGCGGTTGCGCGGGCGAGACGTCCGCGCAGTTCGTCACCGACGGCCTGGAGCTCGGCCGGCACGAGCTGTCGGTCGTAGTACTCCGCAATGCCGGCGTCCGCCTTCGCCAGAGCCATCGCGGTCAGATCCAGCGTCGATCGGAAGAATGGCCACGTGCGGTACATCTCGCGGCACATCGCGCGATCGTCGTCGGTCAATCCTTCGCCGGTAATCTCCTCGGCGCCCAGCCACGACGGCAGGAGGAGCCGCGTCTGCATCCAGGCGAACTGCCAGGGAATCGCGCGGAGCGACGCCAGACCATCGCCACTCGCGCGGCGCGCCGGCCGGCTGCCAATCTGAAGAGCGTCGAGCTCGGCCACCGGCGTCGCGGCGGCAAAGTACGGCGGAAAGTTCGGGTCGTCGTGCACGGTCTTCCTGAACGCCGTGCAGGAGGCCTGCGCCAGCCGCTCCATCGTCTCCTGCCAGCTCGCGTCCGGCGACTGAGGCTTCGCGAGCGTCGCCTCCAGGGTTGCCGTCGTGTAGACCTCGAGTGTGCGGAGCGCGATGCCTGGCAAGCCGAACTTCGCCTGCACCATCTCGCCCTGCTCGGTCACGCGGAGGGTGCCGTCGACCGACCCAGGCGGCTGCGACTGAATCGCGAGATAGGTCGGTCCCCCGCCCCGACCGACGCTGCCCCCGCGGCCATGAAAGAGCGTGACCGGCACGCCGTGCTCGCGGCACGCCTCCACAATCCCGATCTGCGCTTTGTGCAGTTCCCAGGCGGCGGACAGCCGGCCGGCATCCTTGGCCGAGTCCGAGTACCCGATCATCACTTCCTGGCGGCCGCCGGCCGACTCGGTGAGCCATTGCCGGTACCACGGCAGCGCCAGCAACTCCGTCATCGTCTCTTTCGCGGCGGCCAGATCCCGCGCCGTCTCGAAGAGCGGGACGACGCGACGGGCGGGTCCGAGACCGATCTCGTGCTGCAGCCAGACGACGGCCAGCACGTCCGACGGCCGGCTGGCCATCGTGATGACGTAGGCGCCGAGCGAGTCGGTGTGAATCCGGGTCAGCGCGCGGAATGTCTCGAGCACGTCGGCGACCGCGTCGGCCGGCTTGAAACGCTTCGGCACGATCGGCTTGCCATGATCGAGCGCGCGAAGCAGAAAATCCATCCGCTGCCCTTCCGACCACTCTTCGTACGACCCGAGACCGAGATGACGTGTGATGGCATCGATGGTGGCGGTGTGTCGAGCGGCCTCCTGCCGCACGTCCAGGCGGACGAGTGCGACGCCGAATGTCGCGATGCGCCGAAGCACATCCGCCAGGTGGCCGTCGGCGATGATCCGGTTGCCCGTCGCGTCGAGCGATCGGTAGCAGAGGCGCAAGGGCTCGGCCAGCGCGTCGGCCGACTCGTAGACCTCGGACGGCGGGGCCACTCGCTGCGCGGGCATCGGCGCGGTCTCGGCCGCCTTGAGCCGATCCCCGAGCCAGGCCCGCGTGATCTCGAGTCGATGCTGGACGTCCCGGAGAATCGCGCGGTACGGCTCCGGAACGTCCCCGACGCGTGACCGCAGCTCCGGGCTCGCGTCGCTCATGGAGAGCTCGCCGCGAAGCGATTCGACCTCGGCGACATACAGCGAGGCGGCGGTCCAGCGCGACATCAGGCACGCGCGTCCGTCACGTCCGGCGTGACGTTGGGATTGCCGTCGCGGTCCCCGCCGATCCAGGATCCGAAACGAATCGGCGCCGCGTCGAGCGGCAGCCGGCGGCCGGTCGACCTGCTCGAGGCGCGCGATCGAGAGTGCGGAGGTACTGCGGCAGCGCGTTCCAGAGCGTCTGCTCGAACACGGTCAGCGCCGACCGGACTTCCTCGACGAGGCGACGGCCGCTCACGCCGGACTTCCTCGGTCTCCCAGGCGGCCGTGATCTCGCGCCGCAGATCCTCGACGAGGCCTTCGCTGTTCACGGCGGCGTGAGATCGGTCCGATCGCGCTCGGCCAGCGTCTCGGCGATGCGCCGGTATTTCTGCTGCAGCGTGCGGCGCATGATCTCGGTCGGATGCGCGGTGACGACCAGCTCGATGCCGAGCCCGCACACCGCCGATGCAGCAGCGTCCGGCCGACAGGCCGCCGGCCAGCCGCGGCAGCGCTTCCTCGATCGACGCCGGTTGCGGCCGCGCCGACGGGATCGCGCTGGTAGGCGCGCCGGCGCCGGATCCGATGATGCTGCTCGGCGACATTCGCGAGATTCAGGAAATGGGCGAACGCGCGCGCGACCGGCAGCGGCGTCGGCGATGGGCATGCCGGCGAGCTCGGCCGTCAGCGCCTCGAAGCCGGCCGTCGCTCGTCGACGCCATCGCTGCGGCGCTGCTTGGCGAGCGCGCGCACGGCCTCGACGCGATCGAACAGCGCCTCCCTTCCTGCCGCCTGAGCGCTCGCCGAGCAGCTCGCCGAGGAGGCGGACGTCGTCACGAATCGGCCTTGTGGGGGTCTTCCGCGCGCATCGCACTATAATTCTGCACTGTCCTGCCGGTGCGTGCGCGTCCGCCGGCTCCCGTCATGTCATCCACCCTTCCTCACTCGGCCATCGTCACCGCCGAGGGTCACCTCGTCGACTCGCAGCTGCTGAAGTCGATCTTCGACCGGGTCATCGAGCAGGGCGGCGACTTCGAGGTGCTGCATTTCGAGCTCGGCCGCACGAACGACGACTTCTCGCGCCTGACGCTGAAGATCTCGGCGCCGGACGAAGCCGCCCTCGCGCGGCTGGTCGAGGACCTCATCCCGTTCGGCTGCCCATGCCGTCGGCGAGCAGGATGCGCTCGTCCGCGCGGCGCCGACCGCGACGGCTGCGTGCCCGAGGACTTCTACTCGACGACCAACCAGCGCACGCAGGTGCGCGTCGGCGGCCGCTGGATCGACGTCGAGCGGCAGCGCATGGACGCGGTGATCGTCCTGCGCCGGACGGGCGAGCCACGTGCCGGAAGCTGCGCGAGATCCGCGTCGGCGACAACGTCGTCTGCGGGCTCGAAGGCCTGCGCGTGACGCCGGAGTTCCGCGACCGCGAGCGAAGCGACTTCTCGTTCATGGCCAACGAGGTCTCGTCCGAGCGCCGCGTCGAAGCCAGCGTCGCGCGAATCGCCCGGACGATGCGCGAGACAAAGGCCCGTGGCGAGCGTATCGTCTTCGTCGCCGGGCCGGTGGTCATTCACACCGGCGGCGTCGACGTATTTCAGCGAGCTCATCCGGCGTGGCTACGTGGACGTGCTCCTGGCCGGCAACGCTCTCGCAGCGCACGACGCGGAACTCGCCCTCTTCGGCACCTCGCTCGGCGTGGATCTCGAAGCGGGCACGCCGGTGCCGGGCGGCCATCGGCATCACATGCGCGCGATCAACGCGATCAATCGCGCCGGCGGCATCCATGCCGGCCGTCGAGAGCGGCGTGCTGACGAGCGGCATCATGTTCGAGTGCGTCGCGTCGCGAGCGTCGAGTTCCTGCTCGCCGGCAGCATTCGCGACGACGGGCCGATCGTGGACACGATGACCGACATCGTCGTGGCGCAGGACCGCTATGCGCGGCGCTGGCCGACGCGGGGATGGTCATCGTCCTGTCGACATGCTTCACGGCATCGGCGTCGGCAACATGCTGCCCGCCTGGGTGCCGGTGGTCTGCGTGGACATCAACCCCGCCGTCGTCACCAAGCTCGCCGACCGCGGCTCGTCACAGACCGTCGGCCTCGTCACCGACGTCGGACTGTTCCTGCATCAGTTCGTAAGACAGCTTTCCTAGCGTTCCACGTTCCGCGGTTCCGCCGGTCCGGCGTTCAGGTTCCGCCGGTTCCGCGATTCTCCGTTCTCAATCCCCGAGAGGTCAGGGCAACGAAGAACGAGGAACGTGGAACAGCGGAACCGGGAACGACGCTCCCGATAATCGTCTTACCCGCCGCGTGCACGTAGGCTTCCTCGCCGTGCATGCGTCTGATCGAGGCCTTCGCTCTCCTCGGTCAGCGTCGGCGTGCAGCGGCAGCACCACGCCGATGACCTTGAGCAGGATGAAGGTCATGATGCCGCTGTAGACGATCGTCGCGCCGACGGCCGTCGCCTGGATCACGAGCTGGCCGGGGTTGCCGTAGAGCAGGCCGTCGAAGCCAGCCCGTTCAGGCTCTTGTCGCGCGAAGACGCCCGTCATCAGTGCGCCGACCGTGCCGCCCACGCCGTGCGCCGCGACGACGTCGAGCGAGTCGTCGAGGAGGTCTTGGCGCGGATGACCAGGGCGAAGTAGCTCGGCACCGCGGCAATCCCGCCGAGCATGATGGCGTTCATCGGGCTGATGAAGCCCGCGGCGGGTGTCACCGCGACGAGGCCGACGACGATGGCCGTCGCGGCGCCAACCGCCGTGGCCTTGCTGCTGCCGGATCGAGTCGAGCAGCGTCCAGACGACCAGCGTGCCGGCCGGCGCGAGCATCGTCGTCGCAAACGCGAGACCCGCCGATGCCGCTCGCCGGCAAGCGCGCTGCCCGCGTTGAAGCCGAACCACCCGAACCAGAGCAGGCCGGCGCCGAGCAGCACGAAGGGCACGTTGTGCGGAATCAGGCCGGCCTTCTTGAAGTCACGGCGCGCGCCGACCGTGATGGCGGCGACGAGCGCCGCGACGCCGGCGTTCACGTGCACGACGGTGCCACCGGCGAAGTCCAGCGCGCCCATCTCGCCAGCCAGCCGCCGCCCCACACCCAGTGGGCTATCGGCGCGTAGACCACGAGCGACCAGAGGGTGATGAAGACGACGTAGGCCGGAAACCGCATGCGCTCGACGATCGCGCCCGAGATCAGCGCGGCCGTGATGATGCAGAACGTCGCCTGGAAGCACATGTAGAGGACGTGCGGGAACGTGATGGGCACGATCGCTCCCGTGGGCTCGAGACCGACTCCGTTGAGCAGCGCGAGCGACGTCCCGCCGATCCAGTGGCTGCCCGCCGACAGCGCCAGTGAGTATCCGATGACGCGCCCAGGCGACGCTCACGAAGCCGAGCGAGATGAAGCTCATCATCATCGTGTTGAGCGCGTTCTTCGAGCGCACGAGGCCGCCGTAGAAGAACGCCAGCGCCGGCGTCATCAGCAGCACGAGCGCCGTCGACGATCAGCATCCAGGCCGTGTCGCCGGAGTTGAGCTGGCGCGGAGGCGCCGCCGGCGCGGCGTCCTGCGCGCCGGCCAATGCGGCAGACCCACGAATACCAAGGCTGCGATCGCCCCCGACCATCGGCTCCCACGACCACGAACCGCACCACCTGTTCCTCTCATGTGCATCTACTCCTCAGAAATCCGTCCGATCCCCGCTTCCGCCTTCGCCGAGGCTACGCGACACCGGATCCCGCCGATCGAGCGCTCGCTCTCGATCGCTCGCGATCCGATCGTGCGTCGAGAAACGATTGGCGTGCGTCAGTTCGTTCATCGGACCTGTCCACCGTCTACCGTCGTACCTGAGCTCTACATCGCGTCCTTTTCGCCCGTGCGGATGTTGTAGCCGTGATCGACGGGCAGCACGAACACGCGCCCGTCTCCGATCTCGCCGGTGCGCGCGGCCTTGATGATCGCGGCAATGACTTCGTCGACGACCGTGTCGGCCACGACGACTTCGATCTCCACCTTCGGCAGGAGGCTCACGTTGTATTCCTTGCCGCGATAGATCGCCGTGTGACCCTTCTGACGGCCGTGCCCGCGGACTTCCGTCACGGTCATGCCGGGAATGTTCAACTTGTCGAGTGCGTCGCGAACGTCGTCCACCTTGTTGGGGCGGACGATGCTCTTAATCAGCTTCATGGGCGGCCTCCGAAATGTCCGCCGGGCCCGTGCGAAGACGGGGCTGGCGGGTTGAGTGGTGCGCGAGCCGAACGTTCTACCACGGAAGCCCCCACCAACATCCGCCTCGACCTACACATCGCGCTCGCCGGTCCGGATGTTGAACCCGGCTTCGACCGGCAGCACGAAGACCCGCCCGTCACCGATTTCCCCGGTGCGCGCCGCCTTGGCAATCGCCTGAATCACCTGCTCCGCGACGTTGTCGGCGACGACGACCTCGATCTCGACCTTCGGCAACAGGCTGACGTTGTATTCCTGGCCGCGATAGACCGCGGTGTGCCCCTTCTGCCGGCCATGACCGCGAACTTCGGTAACCGTCATGCCGGGAATATTCATCTTCTCGAGCGCCTCTCGAACGTCGTCCACCGTGTTCGGGCGGACGATGCTCTTAATCAGCTTCATAGCTGGCCCTCCAAGTCCGTTCCAACTCCCGTTTCAGCAGCGCCTGGTCGCCGTCGTCCAGCTTGCGGCCCGCGTTCGTCACGTGAAGCACGTCCACCGCCTTGTGTCCTTCCGTGGAGATCAGCACGAGATCCACGTCACACCCGTGCTCGGACACGACGCGGCTGATGCGGTGCAGCAAGCCCTGGCGCGTCGTCAGTGACGATTTCGAGCACCGTGTACTTCTGCGAGTGCTCGTTGTCGAGATTCACGGTCGTGCCCACCGCGCGGCGGCGGCGGTGCAGCAGACTCTGGCGCCGGCCCTTGAGCAGCGCCGCGACGTCCACCGAGCCGGCCACGGCGCCCTTGAGCACGCGCGCGATCTCCTCGCGCGCGCCGGCGTTCTGGCGCAGAAAACCCTCTTCGTCCGAGAACTCGAAGATGTCGAGCACGAGATGGTCGGGCGTCGTCATCGCCTGTCCCCGGTGGATGTTCATGCCGAAGTAGGACAGCACGCCCGCGATGTTCGAGAAGAGGAACGGCTTGTCGAGCGCCGCCACCGTGAGCTCCCAGATGTCGTCGCGCTTCTCGAGCGACGCGTGCACCTCGCCCGGGCAGCAGACCGCGCGCAAGGCGGACGTGCCGATAGATCGTCGAGCAGGCCGAAGACCGAGAGATAGCGGCGCGGCAGCCCGTCGCAGGAATCGCGCCAGCTCCAGCTCGGAGATGTCGGCCGGCCGCTCGGCCATCACCGCCGAACGATCCGCCTGGTCCTTCTGGATGAGCTCGTCGGCGTAGCCGAGCGTGAGGTGGTTGTAGGCGTCCACGTAGAGCCGCCAGAGAAGGTCTTCCTTCCAGGGCGTCAGCGTGCCGGGCCCGACCGAATCGATGTCGACCAGCGTCATCAGGCAGAGCTTCTTCAGGCGCTCCTCGTTGCCGACGAGGGCCGCGAACTGCGCGACCGTCTCGGGGTCGGTGAAGTCGCGGCGGAACACCACGCGTGACATCGCCAGGTGGTGCCCGATGAGGAACTCGACGATCTGACGATCCTGGTCGGGCAGCTGGAGCCGCGACAGCATCGGGCTGGGCGAGGCGGACGCTCTCGGTCACATGCTCGTCGTCGCGCCACTTGCCGACGTCGTGGTAGAGCAACGCGAGCGTCAGGAGCTCCGGCGAATGGACCTCGTTCAGGATGGAACCGAACCGCGCGCGGCTCGCGCTTGGCGGATGCCAGAGCGACTCGAGGTGCGCGGATGGTGAGGAGCGTGTGCTCGTCCACCGTGTACTTGTGGTAGAAGTCGCGGATCACGCGGCAGTGGATTTTCTCGAACTCCGGAAAGATCACGCCGAGCAGGCCGCAATCGAGCATGTCGGACAGCCGCGCCGACAGGCCCGGCTTCGGCCGGAGCATCGACCGCATGCGCGGATCGCGCCTCGGCCGTCGCCACGAAGTACTCCGCGGTGTACCGGCCGACGTTCGCCTGCACGACCTGCAGCACGTCGTCCGAGACGCGCTCGCCTGTCTCGATCGCGAGCCCGAACGCGTCCAGCCAGACGGACGGCTGCACCGCGGCGCGCGCCGGGTCCCGGAACGTCACGCCGTCCGGCGCGATCGACAGGTGTTCGGTGACCGGACCCGCGGCGGCCGCGGGGTCGGCCGGCCGAACCACGCCACGCGACCAGGCGAGTGCCCGATCGACATGACGCGCGTGCCGGAAATAGGTGCTCATCAGCGCTTCGACCTGCTGATGCGGTTCGGGCGCGTCGAAGCCCATCGGCCGCGCCACCTTCTCCTGGAGCTCGTGCGTGAGGACATTGGCGTCACGGCCGTTCTGCACGTGCAGCATCGACCGGACTCGCAGCAGGAATTCCTCGGCGTCCTCGAGCCGCTCGCTGTCGATGCCGCCCGCGTGAGGCGAAGGCCTCGGGCGCGAGCGTGCGCAGCAGCCGGATGGCGGCGATGTCCCGCAGTCCGCCGGGCGCGTTCTTGAGGTCCGGCTCGAGCTGGTACAGGGTGTCGTTGAATCCCTGGCGCCGCGCATCGACGAGGTCCAGAAGCGCCGAGATCAACCGTGGCGCGCGCGTCTGGTCGCCGCGGTGAACACGGGCGAGCAGGTCGTCGAAGAGCCCCACATCGCCCGCGAGCAGCCGCAGGTCGCACAGCGCGAGGAGGAACTCGGGGTTGTCCGACTCGACGGCGTCGAACTCGGCCGATCTCACGAACGTGCTGACCGACGGTGAGCTTGACGTCCCAGAGCGGCTGGAGGAGCGCGTTCACGAACCGCCCAGCGGCGGCGTCAATCGGCCGGTCGAAGCACGATCAGCAGATCGACGTCGGAGTGAAGCGACAGCGTGCGCCGCCCGTAGCCGCCGACGGCGCAGATGACCACGGCCGCCGTCGACCTCGCCGGCCGCATCGACGAGCGAGCGCACCATCTCGTCCATGTCCGCCGCGTAACGCGCCTGCACGACGCGGCCGCCCCGGCCGGCACGCGCCGCCGTCGTGTACTCGGCGCGGGCGGCCGCCAGCCGGTCGGCCAGATGGCGTCGTCGAACTTCAGGCGTCATCGGAGACCGTCCAGAGGACTCGCGCCCTGGGGCGTTGTGAAGCGGCACAGGCATGAAGAAGGGCTTGATGGGCGACGGCATGTGACCCTCATTCGCTCGTCGTGCCGTCGCCCGACACCAGTCGCCTAGAACGAGAACCCGAGGCCGATCGTCCCGACCACCTTGGAACTCTCGTCGTCGTTGAAGAGCTTCAGCGTGTCGCCGAACGCGTAGATCAACACGCCACCGTGGATGTCGAGGTTCGGCGAGATCGGGACGAGCCCCATCAGACCGATGCTGAGGTACCCGAAGCCACTGTCTTCACCGGTCGACGGGTTCTCGTAGTAGTCCTTCAGACTGAAGCCGAACTTGATGGGCACCGTCAGCGTAACGGGGGCATCGTCGCCCACGGGAATCCCGGGCGTCGCCGCCAGTTCGAGGTAGATGCCCTTCTTGTCGCCACCATCCGCACTCTTGTCGCTGAGCTCGAACGCAAGGGTCACGGCCGGCGCCATCGGCAACGAGCTCTCACTGTCGCTGAAGCCCGCCGTGTAGGCAATCTCATGCACCGGACCGAAGGCGTCGATCGGACTCATGTAGGCGGTGTACAGGAGCGTCGACGTCACCTTGCCCGTGGCGAACGCTCCGGACGCGTAGAAGTCCGTTTCGTAGAAGGCCCCGTCATAGACGTCCTCGTCGCTGTTGCTGCCCGAGTGAATGCTGTTCCACGACCCGACGTTCAGGGTCACCGTCGGGGACGCGGTGTACGCCACGTTGACCCACGGCTGGAACGTCAAGTCCGCGTCGAACTCCTGCCGGATGCCACGGAAGAAGTAGAGGGTCGGAAAATCGAAGGCGCCGGTGATCTTGACCGGTCGCGGCGCCGGGGCTGCCTGCGCGGCCGCCACGGTGCTCGATCGGGCGAGATCAGCCGCAACCGATCGCGCCTGTGTGAGGAAGCTCGCACTGCCCGTAATCTGTTGAGCCTGGGCCGTACCTGCCGTTGCAATCAGTCCTGCTGCCAGAAGTCCGCACGCGATCTGCCTCATATGTCTCCCTTTGCCGGGCCGCGGCGTAAGACGACGCCGCGGCGGTTCACGGCAGCCATAGGAGCAAGAGCCCGGCCAAACGGTGCCAGACGCGTGGATCGCTGAAATGCCCATAAATCTGGTGTGTTTTCAGGAAAACGCGCGAACTTCGACTCCCGCCGGCACCTGGCAATAATCGACATTTATGTCTACTTCAATGGTTGATTCCACAGCGATGTCGAGTCATGTATCTGAGTGCCGCACCGAGAAGGTGCCGAGAAGCCCCGGATCGGTGCCAAGGCCATCAGGTGCGACATAAATGTGTACGTTTGTCGACGGGACACAAGATTGTGGAGTAAGGCTCAAGGCTTAGGGCCCAAGGCCCGCCAAGAGCACGTCGACTGTGGCGCGACGTTCGTTCGAGAGTCGTCCTGAGCCCTAAGCCCTAAGCCTTAAGCCTTCAGCCCTACGACTTGAACCGGTCTCTGTCGATCCCCAGTCGCTTCACTTTGTAGCTGATGATCCGCTCGGTGGAATGGAGGAGCTTGGCGGCGCGCGAGCAATTGCCACGCGCGGTCTTGAGGGCGTCCTGGATGAGGTTTTTCTCGTAGCGCAGGCCACGGCCTCGGCGAGCGACACGTCGGAGATCGTCCCTGACGCTTCGGCCGTCTGGAGCGTCGGGGGCAGGTGGTGCGGGTGCACGACGTTGCCATCGCACACCAGGACCGCCCGCTCAATGGCGTTCTCGAGCTCGCGCACGTTGCCCGGCCAGTGATAGCTCATGAGCATGTCGATGGCCGGCGTGGAGACGCGCTTGATGTGGTGGCCGTGCTCGATCGAGTACTTCTCGAGGAAATGGTCCACGAGCAGAAGGATGTCGGGCTTGCGCTCGCGGAGCGGCGGCACGTAGATCGTGAACACGTTCAGCCGATAGTGCAGGTCTTCGCGGAACGTCCCGGCCGCGATGGCCTTTTCAAGGTCCTGGTTCGTGGCGGCAATCAGCCGGACGTTGGCCTTGATCGGGTCGGTGCCGCCCAGCCGCTCGAACTCGCGCTCCTGCAGCACCCGCAGGAGCTTGACCTGCGTGGAGAGGTTGATATCGCCAATCTCGTCGAGAAACAGCGTGCCGCCCTCGGCCAGCTCGAAGCGTCCCTTCTTGCGGGCCTGAGCCCCCGTGAACGCCCCCTTCTCGTAGCCGAAGAGCTCGGACTCGATCAGCGAGTCCGGCAGGGCCGCACAACTCACCTTCACGAACGGTTTCTTCGCGCGCGGCGAGCTGTAGTGAATGGCGTGCGCGATCAGCTCCTTGCCGGTGCCGGACTCTCCACGAATGAGCACCGTCGTGTTGGCGCGGGCCACCCGGGCGATCTGCTCGTAGACCTGCCGCATCGGGCCGCTCGTGCCGACGATGCGCGAGAAGTCGTAGCGCTCCTTCAACTCCTCGCGCAGATGGGTGTTCTCATCGAGCAAGCGCTGCCGCTCCGTGTCCACGAGCCGTTCGACCCGGACGGCAAGCGCGATCATCGCGGCCACCAGCCGCAGCGACCGGACGTGATGGTCGTAGTCACGCTGACGGCGGAACGGAAAATCCACGGAGAGGGCGCCGACGGTCCTCCGGTTGAGCTGGATGGGCACGGCGATGAAGCTCTCTTCGCGGCGCTCGAACTCGCCCCGCAGGGCCCGGTCCCGGAACATCGGCTCGCGGCTGATCTGTGGCACAACGACCGGCTTGCCGCTCTCGACCACACGTGCCGTCACGCCGTCGGCCAGCCCGTACCGCGCGCCCGCGCGATCGGCCGTGAGGCCGTGCGCCGCATCCACGTGGAGCTGTCCTGTCGGATTGACGAGCGTGATGGCCCCGCGCACGATGCCCTGGTGGCGCTCGAGGATCTCGAGCACGCGCACGAGGGCCGAGCGCAGGCTCAGGACGCCGGACAGCGCCTGGCTGATTTCGGTCAGGGCGGAGATCTGCCGAGTGTCCGTGACTTCTGGCGCGTGCCCGGCTGCCAGCGCGTCGGTGCCCATGTCGATGTCTGCCCTACCCTAGCGCAAGGGCCCCGGTGCTCGGGACCGGCGCGGCAAGCGATGACGACCCCATCAGGTAGCTGTCCACACCCTGGGCCGCGCTTCGGCCTTCCGCAATCGCCCAGACAATCAGCGACTGGCCGCGCTGCATGTCCCCGGCGGCGAAGACGCCGGGCACGCTCGTCATCCAGCGCTCGTCGGTCCACACGTTGCCGCGCTCGGTAAATCGAACGCCGAGATCCGTCAGCAAGCCTGCCGCGCTCCGGTCCCACAAATCCCATCGCGAGCAGGACCATGTCCGCATCCATGATGTGTTCGCTGCCGGCGATCGGCTTGAACTCCGACCGCCCGCCTTCCTGGACGCGCGCCACCCTCACGGCGTGCAACTGGCGCACGCGCCCTTCGGCATCGCCCGTGAACTGCTCGGTCGAGATCGAGAACACCCGTTCGCCGCCCTCCTCGTGCGCCGGCGCCACGCGGAAGATGTTCGGCCATTCCGGCCAGGGGTTGTTCGGCGCGCGCTCGGCAGGCGGCATCGGCAGCAGCTCCAACTGGTGCACCGACTTGGCGCCCTGACGAATGACCGTTCCGTAGCAGTCGGCGCCGGTGTCGCCGCCGCCGATGATGATGACGTGCTTGCCTTCGGCGGTGATCAGGGCCTCGGGCGCAATCGTGTCACCTTCGCATCGGCGGTTCTGCTGCGCGAGGTACTCCATCGCGAAATGGATGCCCGCCAGCTCCCGGCCAGGGACCGTGAGGTCGCGAGCCCAGCCGGCGCCGCCGGTCAGCACGACGGCATCGAACGTCTGGCGCAGCTCCTCGGCCGGAAGATCCACGCCGACGTTGACCCCGGCGCGGAAGGTGATGCCCTCCGCTTCCAGCAGGTCGAGCCGGCGGTTCAGGAACCGCTTCTCCATCTTGAACTCGGGAATCCCGTATCGAAGCAGCCCGCCAATCCGGTCGTCGCGCTCGAACACGGTCACGTGATGGCCCGCGCGGTTCAACTGCTGCGCCGCGGCCAGCCCCGCAGGGCCCGACCCCACGACGGCGACCTGCTTGCCAGTCCGGCTCGCCGGCGGCTCGGCAACAATCCAGCCCTCGTCGAACGCACGGTCGACAATCGACTGCTCGATGGACTTGATCGTCACGGCATCGTCGTTGATGGCCAGCACGCACGAGGCCTCGCACGGCGCGGGGCACAGCCGGCCCGTCCACTCGGGAAAATTGTTCGTCGCATGCAGACGATCGATCGCCTCGCGCCACCGGTTCTTGTACACCAGGTCGTTCCAGTCGGGAATGATGTTCCCGAGCGGGCATCCCTGATGGCAGAAGGGAATGCTGCAGTCCATGCAGCGGGCGCCCTGGTTGCGCAAGTCCTGCTCCGCGACCGGGAGGTAGACCTCCTGCCAGTCGCGGACGCGCTTCGCGACAGGCCGCGTCTTCGGTTTCGCACGATTGATCTCGAGAAACCCCGTGATCTTACCCACGGGCCACTCCGACAAGCTCTTCGAACGCGGGTTCGCGGTCTTCCGCCCGGGCCCGTGCTTCGGCCGTCAGCACGCGCTTGTAGTCGCGCGGCATCACCTTGACGAACTGTTTGCGGGTCTTCCGCCAGTCATTGAGGATGCGCTCGGCGTGCTCGCTGCCGGTGTACCGGATGTGCCGGGTGATGAGATCGCGGACGAGCGTGACGTCCTCGTCGCTCGTCACCGTCTCGAGATCCACGAGCGACGGGTTGCAGCGCGACCGGAACTGGCGCGACGGATCGAACACGTAGGCAATGCCGCCGCTCATGCCGGCGGCGAAATTGCGGCCGGTCCGGCCCAGGATCACGACCCGCCCGCCGGTCATGTACTCGCAGCCGTGGTCTCCGACGCCTTCAACGACAGCCACCGCGCCGCTGTTCCGTACGGCGAAACGCTCGCCGGCGAGACCACGGACGTACGCCTCGCCACCGGTGGCTCCGTAGAGCGCGACGTTGCCGATGATGACGTTCTCTTCCGGCGCGAAGGTCGCTTCCTCGGGCGGATAGATCAGCAGCTTGCCGCCCGACAACCCTTTGCCGAAGTAGTCGTTGGCATCGCCCTCGAGCTGCATCGTCATGCCGCGCGGCACGAACGCGCCAAAGCTCTGCCCCGCGGACCCGGTGAACCGGATGTGAATCGTGTCCTCAGGCAATCCGAGGCTGCCGTAGCGCCGAGTGAGCTCGGAGCCCAGCATCGTGCCGACCGTGCGATTCACGTTTCGGATCGGGCAACCGCAGATCGACGCGCTTGCGCGAGCTGAGCGCAGGTTCCGCGGCCTTGATGAGCGCATTGTCGAGCGCCTGCGCGAGGCCGTGGTCCTGTGGCTGCAGGCACCGGCGTCCGCCCCCGGCCGGAGCGTCGGGTTCGACCAGGAGCGATGAAGGTCGAGACCGCCGGCCTTCCAGTGCGCGACGGCCTGGCGCAAATCGATCTTGTCGACGCGGCCGACCATCTCGTCGATCGTCCGGAAGCCGAGCAACGACATCAGCTCGCGCACTTCCTCGGCGACAAACTTGAAATAGTTCTCGACGAACTCCGGCTTGCCGTCGTACTTCGCCGAAGCACGGGATCCTGGGTCGCGATGCCGACCGGACACGTGTTCAGGTGGCATACGCGCATCATGATGCAACCCGAGACGACGAGCGGCGCCGTGGCGAACCCGAACTCCTCGCCGCCGAGGAGCGCGGCAATCACCACGTCACGTCCGGTCTTCATCTGCCCGTCCACCTGCACGACGATCCGATCGCGCAGGCCGTTCACCATGAGCACCTGCTGGGTTTCGGCCAGGCCGAGCTCCCAGGGCACGCCGGCGTGCTTGATGCTCGTCAGCGGCGACGCGCCCGTGCCGCCGTCGTGGCCGGAAATCAGGACCACGTCGGCGTGAGCCTTGGCCACGCCCGCAGCGACCGTGCCGACGCCCACTTCCGCGACGAGCTTCACGTGAATCCGCGCGTGGTGGTTGGCGTTCTTCAGGTCGTAGATGAGCTGCGCCAGGTCCTCGATCGAGTAGATGTCGTGGTGCGGCGGCGGCGAAATCAGCGTCACGCCAGGCGTCGAATGCCGGACCTTGGCAATCCAGGGATAGACCTTGAATCCGGGCAACTGACCGCCCTCGCCAGGCTTGGCCCCCTGCGCCATCTTGATCTGGAGGTCGCTGCAGTTGACCAGGTACTCGCTCGTCACGCCGAATCGGGCCGACGCGACCTGCTTGACCGCGCTTCGGCGCCAGTCGCCGTTCGGGTCCTTCCGGTAGCGCGCCGGATCCTCGCCGCCTTCACCGCTGTTCGACTTGCCGCCGAGGCGGTTCATCGCCACCGCAAGTGTCTCGTGCGCTTCCTGGCTGATGGATCCGTACGACATCGCCCCGGTCGCGAACCGCTTGACGATGGACTCGACCGGCTCGACCTCGTCGAGAGGCACAGGGGTCTCGGCCCGGCAGAGCTCGAAGAGCCCGCGCAGGGTGCCAAGACGCCGGCTCTGGTCGTTCACGGCCCGGGCGTAGTCGCGGTAGATCGCGTACTGGCCGCTTCTGGTCGCGTGCTGGAGCTTGAACACGGTCTCCGGATTGAAGAGATGGAACTCGCCGTCGCGGCGCCACTGATATTCGCCGCCGGAATCGAGATCCGGCGTGCCCGCGGCGCGCGGGCCATACGCCTGCTGGTGCCGCCGGCGCACTTCCTCCGCGACGACGTCGATGCCGACGCCGCCAATCCGCGACGCCGTCCAGGTGAAGTACCGATCCACGAACGATCGCTCGAGACCGATGGCCTCGAAGATCTGGGCTCCGCAATAGCTCTGGAGCGCCGAGATGCCCATCTTCGACATGACCTTGAGGATGCCGAGATTCAGGGCCTTGATGTAGCCGATCACGGCCTGGGTGTGCGACAGCGCTTCGAGGGACCCCTGACGCACGAGATCGGCGAGCGTCTCGAACGCGAGATAGGGATTCACGGCGCCGGCGCCGTAGCCCATCAACAGCGCAACATGGTGCACTTCGCGCGCGTCGCCCGATTCGACGACGAGCGCACACCGCGTCCGCAGTCCCGTGCGCACCAGATGATGGTGAACGCCCGCCGTCGCCAGCAGGCTCGGGATCGGCGCCTCGCGTCTCGCTGACGCCGCGGTCCGACAGAATGAGAATGTTCACGCCCTCGCGGACCGCTTTCTCCGCCGCGGCCGACAGATCCGCCATCGCGCGCTCGAGCCCGGGACCATCGTCGGCCGGATTGAAGAGCATCGGCAGCGTCTCGGACTTGAAGTCGTGGAGCCTGATGTGGCGCAGTTTGGCGAGCTGCTCGTTGTCGATAATCGGATAGCGGATCCCGATCTGCCGGCACGCCTGCGGGCGTGGGCACCAGCAGATTGCTCTCCGGACCGATGGTGGACTCCATCGACGTCACGAGCTTCTCGCGAATCGCGTCAAGTGGCGGATTCGTCACCTGCGCGAAGAGCTGCGCGAAGTAGTCGTAGAGCAGGCGCGGACGATCCGAGAGCACCGCGAGCGACGCATCGTTGCCCATGGACCCGACCGGTTCTTCGCCCTTGGCCATCGGCGCGACGAGGATCTTCAGGTCCTCCTCGGTGTAGCCGAAGAGCTGCTGCCGGCGTCGAATCGTGTCGGGATCGGCGAGCGGAAGCTCGGGGGCGTCAGCCAGGTCCTCGATGGCGACCAGGTTTTCCTTCAGCCAGTCGCCGTACGGATGCGCCCGGGCCAGCTCGTCCTTGACCTCGTTGTCGTCCACGATCCGCCCTCTGGCGGTATCCACGAGGAAGATCTTGCCCGGGTGCAGCCGTTCCTTGACGCGCACGTTCTCGGGCGCGATGTCGAGCACGCCCGTCTCGGACGCCATGATGACGAGGTCGTCCTTCGTCACCGTGTAGCGTGACGGACGCAGGCCGTTGCGGTCGAGCACGGCGCCGATCACGGTGCCGTCGGTGAAGGCGATCGACGCCGGGCCATCCCACGGCTCCATCAGCGACGAGTGGAACTCGTAGAAGGCCCGCCGCTCGGGCGACATGCTCTCGTGTCCGGTCCACGCCTCGGGAATCATCATCAGAACGGCATGCGGCAGCGAGCGGCCCGCCATCACGAGGAACTCGAGCACGTTGTCGAACGTCGCCGTGTCGCTGCCGCCTTCGCGGATGATCGGCAGGATTTTCTGGAGATCCTCGCCAAAGAGCTCGGACGTCATCAGCGCTTCGCGCGCCTTCATCCAGTTGATGTTGCCGCGTAGCGTGTTGATCTCGCCATTGTGGGCGACGTACCGATACGGATGCGCGAGCGGCCACGACGGAAACGTATTCGTGCTGAAGCGCTGGTGCACGAGCGCGAGCGCCGACTCGACGCGCGGATCGCTCAGATCCGGGAACATCCGGTCGATCTGATCCGCGATCAGCATGCCCTTGTAGATGAGGGTCTGCGACGAGAGGCTGACGACGTAGAACGCGCGCGCGCCCGGGATGGTCAGGGCATCGACGGCGTGTTCCAGCCGCTTCCGAATGACATACAGCTTGCGCTCGAAAGCCGCGTCACCCTCGGCCGACGCGCCAGGCGCAGGGAGGCCGGGGCCGCGACCAATGAACACCTGCTTGAACACCGGCTCCACGGCGACCGCGCTCGGGCCGATGTGCCCATCGTCGGTCGGCACGTCGCGCCACCCGATCAGGCGCTGCCCTTCCTCGTTCACGATGCGCTCGAAGAGCGCCTGGATGTCCCGGCGGGACGCGTCGTCGCGTGGGAGGAACACGAGCCCCGCGCCGTAGCCGCGCTCGGGTGGCAGCTCCATGCCCAGCTTCCTGGCCTCGGGCCGGAGGAATCCGTCCGGCATTTGAATCAGGATGCCGGCGCCGTCGCCAGTGTTCACCTCGCAGCCGCACGCGCCGCGATGCAGCAGGTTGATCAGGAGCTGGACGGCGTGCCGGACGATGGAGTGCGAGCGCTGCCCCTTGATGTGCACGACAAAGCCGACACCACAGGCGTCATGCTCGTGGTCCGGTGAATACAGCCCCCGCGGGGACACCTCTCCTTCGTAGCGCACCTGTTGTTTATGAACAATCCGTCCGCGAAAACAGAGAGGAATTTGCGTATCGGCCCTATGCGTACGGCACATGGAACTGACGCAGCGGTTCGAAGGTCCGAGGGTTCGACGGTTCGAAGGGTTGGAGCGGAGGTTCGAAGGTCGGTTCGCTGGTTCTTCGGACTGGTCAGCCTCAAGCCCCAAGCCCCAAGCCTGTCTCAGATCTTGTCCCCTGGCAGCAGCTTGAGCCGAGGCCGTACGCTTTCGAGCATCCGTTTCATTTCCTGGACCGCCCGGGGCAGGCGGTTCGCGCGCAGGTGGACCCATCCGGTCTCGCGCGAGAGCTTCTGGCCGGCAATCCGAGCGATGCAGAGCTGGCCGGCGGAGACCTCGCGGGCCACGGCCTGATACGGCACGATCGAGATGCCCATCCGGATTCTCACGAGCGCCTTGATGATCTCGACGTTTTCGGTCTCGGTCACCACCTTGGGCGCGATCTGTTCGCGCATGAAAAAGGCCTCGATGGTGCGCCGGCTGTTGGATCCGGCCTCGAAGAGCACGAACGGTTGCCGGGCCAGATCCTGCGGCGTCACCGCTTTCTTTCGCGCCAGCGGGTGCTGAGGCGCCATGACCACCAGGAGCTCCTCCCGGAAGACGGACTCGGACACGAGGTTCGGGTCGTCGATGGGCAGAGTCAGCAGGCCGAGATCGGCGCCACCCGTGCGCAGCTGCCGCACCAGACGAGGCGTCGAGCCGGCCGTCAGCTTGACCTCGACCGCGGGATGCTCGCGGCGGAATTCCTTCAAAAGTGTCGGGAACACGTAGAGGCAGACGGTCATTCCGCCGACCAGCCGCAATGTGCCGCCGAGCGTCCGCCGGCTCTCGAGAATGCTGGCCTTCGCCTCGCCGATTTCCTCGAATACCCGCCGGCTCAGCGAGAGCAGTGTCGTTCCGGCGGGCGTGATCCGAATCTTGCCGCCGACCCGCAGGAACAGCTGCTCCTCCAACTCCTCTTCGAGGAGGAGAATCTGCCGGCTGACGGCCGACTGAGACAGGTGAAGCTGGTGACCGGCGGCCGTAAAGGATCCCGTGTCGGCGACGGCGCGCAGGATCTCGAGCTGTCTCAGGTCCATGCGGGGAGATTGTAAGCGGGGACAGGGTTCCAGGGTTCCAAGGTTCCAGGGTTCCAGGGTTCTGGTTCACGTTCTTGGTTCGAGGTTCCGAGCACCGCAGTGGAACTTGGCACAGGAACCTTGGAACCTTGAACCAGAACCTGGAACCTTGGAACCCTGGAACCTTGGAACCCCGCCGAGTTATCGTCCCCGAATGCGTTGGGGCATCGTCGGCGTGGGATCGGTGTGCGAAGTCAAGAGCGGCCCGGCGCTCCAGAAGGCGTCGGGCTCGTCACTCGTCGCCGTGATGCGGCGCGACCGCGCGAAGGCTGAAGACTACGCGGCGCGGCACGGCGTACCCATCGTGCACGCGACCGCAGACGCGCTCATCGCCGATCCGGCCGTGGACGCGGTCTACATCGCGACGCCGCCCGACAGCCACGCCGAACTGGCGCTCCGTGTCGCGACAGCCGGGAAGCCCTGCCTCGTGGAAAAACCCATGGCGCGCACGCATGTCGAAACGCTCGCGATGGTGCACGCGTTCCAACGCGCGGGTGCGCCATTGTGGGTCGCGTACTACCGCCGCGCCCTCCCCCGCTTCCTGCTCATCCGGCGGCTCATCGCGGAGCGGGTCATCGGTCAGGTCACCTCGGTCGACGTCCAGCTTACGCGGCCGCTCGCCACCGGGCAGCGTGCTGGCTGACTGGCGGCTCGTCCCGGAAATCTCGGGCGGCGGCCTCTTCTTCGACCTGGCGTCTCACGCCTTCGACCTGCTGGACTTCCTGGTGGGACCGATCGCCAACGTCGCCGGGCTTCTCAGCCAACACCGGTGGCGCCTATGCCGCCGAGGACGTGACCGCCGCCGCATTCCAGTTCGATCAGGGCGTGGTCGGCACGGGCATGTGGAACTTCAACGCCGGCGAAACCGCGGATCGCCTGACGATCGCCGGCACCGACCGGCGAAATCACAACCGCCGTGTTCGACGACATCGACGTCACCGTGAAGCGCAATGGCACCCGCGAGGTGCACGAGGTCCGCAACCCGCCGCACGTCCACCAGCCGCTGATCCAGACCATCGTGGACGAGTGGCACGGGCGTGGGAAGTGCGAGTCGACTGGAGCTAGCGGGGCGAGGACTTCGTGGGTGCTGGACAGATGCGTGGAGAACTACTACGCGGGTACGACAGGTGCGACGGGTCGACAGGTCCCAGGTAGGTGCTGTCGCGCGCCATCCTCTTTAGTTTTGAAGCTCCTGCAGACGAAGAACGACTAAGAAGATGACGAGCGTCAGCTGGTTCCTGGGACCGGTCGTACCTGTCGCACCTGTCGGACCGACTCGGTCCCCGTCTCAATCGGCGTATGCGCGTCCAGAAACAGCCAGCACACCGCGCCGACCATGTAGATCGACGACGAGATGAGGAACGTGAGCGTCCAGTTGTCGCCGGTCCACGCCAGCAGGTAGCCGACAACGGTCACCGAGAAGGCCCCGGCGATGCTGCCCATCGTGTTCATCGCGCCAGAGACCGTGCCCGCGTAGCGCCCGCCGACGTCCATCGTGCCGGCCCAGGCTGCCGGCATCACGAGGTCGTTGAAGAACCCCGCCATGCCGAGCACGAACATGGCCCGCACGGGATCGTCGATGCGGGTGAACACCAGGATCGACGTCGACGCGCCCACGAAGCCGACGATGGCGACCGCCCGCCGCGCGAGTTTCACGCTGTTGAACCTGCGGGCGAGCCGCGGCAGCACGGCCGCCGACACGAGACAGCCCACGCCGCCCAGAAGCAACGGCAGCCCGGCCAGCAGCGCGCCGAGCTGGAAGCTCGTGCCTCGCGCATCCCGGAGATACGTCGGCAGCCAGTTGACGTAGAACCACCAGCCGTATGCCAGGCACATGTACTGGACGGAGAGCAGCCAGACCGACGGCGTCGAGAAGATGCGAGCCCAGGGAACGCCGGTGTTGGCGACGGCGGTCTCGGCACGCGGCGGCAGGAGCGCCAGCTCCTGCGGGTTGACCGAACCATGTGCCGGCCGGATCGTCGCGGAACCAGCGATAGAAGAGAACCGCCCAGACGATGCCGATGACGCCAAAGAGCTCGAATGCGCGCCGCCACGACACCGTCATGATCAGCCACAGCGACGAGCGCGGGGGTCGCCGCCGCGCTCACGCGTGTGGCCAGCCAGACGAACGCCTGCGCGCGCTCGCGTTCGCGGCCCGGGAGCCACGTCGTGAGCGTTCGCGTCATGCTCGGAAACGCACCCGCCTCCCCTGCGCCGAACAGGCCGCGGACGACGACGAGCGAGGTCGCGCCCATCGCCCACCCGGTCGCTGCCGTGAACAGCGACCACCAGACCACGATGCGCATCAGCACCTTGCGTGGACCGATGCGATCCGCCATCCAGCCGCCGGGAATCTCGAAGACGGCGTAGGCGTAGCCGAACACGGCCAGCGCCCAGCCCATCTCAATGCGCGTCAGTCCGAGATCTTTCGTGATGAACGGCGCGGCTTGCGAAATCGCGACGCGGTCGATGTACGTGATGAGCGCCAGCACGACGCAGAACGCGACAGTGACGTAGCGGGCGCGACTTGGCATGTACCGGCTCAGTCGGCCCTGACTCTGGCGCGTTGCTCGCCGAGTCCCTTGACACTCAACCGAACTTCGTTGCCTGCCTGCAGAAACTTCTGCGGCTTCTGTCCCATGCCGACGCCAGGCGGCGTTCCGGTGGCAATGACGTCACCGGGCTGCAGGCTCATGAAACGGCTGATGAAGCTCACGAGAAACGGCACACCGAACACCATCGTCCGGGTCGAACCGTTCTGGTAGCGCGTGCCATCCACCTCGAGCCAGAGATCGAGGTCGTCCCACGCGCCGGCTTCGTCAACGGTGACGAGCCACGGACCAATGGGGCCGAACGTGTCCGCGCTCTTGCCCTTCAGCCATTGCCCCGTGCCTTCGAGCTGGAACGCCCGCTCCGAGACGTCGTTGACGACACAGAATCCGGCGACATGGGCCAGGGCCTGTTCCACGGTCACGTACTTCGTTGGCGACCCAATGACGATGCCGAGCTCGACCTCCCAGTCCGTCTTCGTCGAGCCGCGCGGAATGACGATGTCGTCGTACGGTCCGTTGATCCACGAGGTCGCCTTGGAAAAGAGAATCGGCTCCTTCGGCACGGTCGCGCCCGTCTCGGCCGCGTGATCGGAATAGTTCAATCCCGCGCAGATGAACTTGCCGACCGATCCCACGCAGGGGCCGATGCGCGGCGAGCCGGACACGGCCGGCAGCGTCGAGGGATCGAGGTGCCGCAGACGTTCGAGGGACTCCGGCGAGAGTGCGTCGCCGCCGAGGTCCGCAATCACGTGCGACAAATCGCGAATCGTGCCATCAGCCGCCAAAAGGCCCGGCTTCTCTTTCTTCGGGGGACCGTAACGCAACAGCTTCACAGTGACGTCACTCCTTCTGAACTTCGAACTTCTGAACTTTGAACTTCGAACTTTGAAGTTCGACTATCTCGCCGTCCAGCCGCCGTCGACGAAGAGCGCGCTGCCCGTCATGAACGACGACGCTTCCGACGCCAGAAACACGACGACGCCGGCGAGCTCGTGAGCCTCGCCCCATCGGCCCATCGGAATCTGTGCCGACGAACTCCTTGTACTTGACAGGATCGTCGAGCAGGCTGCGGTTCAACTCCGTCCCGAACGGCCCCGGGCAGATCGCGTTCGACGTCACGCCTGTGCCGGCCCACTCGAGCGCGAGCACCCGTGTGAGATTCAGCACGCCGGCCTTCGACGACGCGTAAGGCGTCCGTCCCGGCATCGCGATCACGCTGAGGATGGAGCCCATGTTGATCACGCGCCCCCACCCGCGCTTGACCATCCGGGGACCGAACTCGCGCGAGCACAGAAACGGGCCCTTTGAGATTGGTCGGATCACCGAATCGAAGTCGTCCTCCGTCAGATCCTGGATGGGTCCGCGGATATTGATGCCGGCGTTGTTGACCAGGATGTCGACGGGACCGAGCTCGCCCTCGATATCCACGGCCAGTCGCTCGATGGAGGCGCGATCGGTGACGTCCGCCACGAACGCGCTCGCCCTCCGTCCGGTCGTCGCGCGCGATCGTCTCCGCCACGGCTGGCAACTCTCGCGCGAACGCCCGGCGATGGCGACGTCGGCGCCGGCCTCGGCCAGCGCCGTGGCCATCGTCATGCCGAGCCCACGAGCGCCGCCGGTGACGAGCGCAATCCGGCCATCGAGACGGAAGGTCTCGAAGACGTGCCGGCGCGTCGCCATCTAGTTTGCGCCGCCCTGCCGGCCCGCGCCCCGCCCCGCGCCGCGGCCGCCGCCGCCTCGCGCCGGGCGAGCCGTCATGAGCGAGTCGATCGGGGCTTTCGCCGCCCACGCGATGCCGCGCAGGATCATGGGCTGGACCTTGGGATCGGCAAAGTTCGCATACGTATGCCCCTGCATCCAGACGAAGGCCCGGAACGGCTGCGCGCTGGCGGCGCCACCGAACATCTGCCGCTCGTAGGTCCAGATCTGTGGCACGACCTCACCGGTCGTCGGCATCGGCGCCGTCGCGAGCACGTGAATCTTCGGGTTCTCCGACCACGTCATGCGGAAGAACGCTTCGTCGTCAATCTCGAAGCTCGACATGCCTTGCATGATCGGATGCGACGGATCGGCGATCGTGTACTTGATGGATCCGGCCGAGAAGTTCATCTCGCCGTGCTTCTTCGCGCCGCCCACGACGCTGCCGTACCAGGCCGGGTCGTCACCGCAGAGCGTGTCGTGAAAGCTGACGAGCCCGCCACCGCGCCTGAGGTAGGTTTCGAGCACCGCTTTCTCATCGGCCGTCATGTAGCCGGCGTCGCCCTTGTACATGACCAGAACGTCCACGTTCGCCAGCTCCTGAGCGGACGGAAAGTGCAGCGCGCCGTCCACGACCGCGCCGCGGTCGGTCAACACGTTGCTCCAGTCGGCGAGAAACTGCGGATAGTCGTGCTGCCCTGGCCCGTGCGTCTTGATTCCCGCACGGATGAAGACGCGAATCGGCCGTGTGGCCGCGAACTGGGGCGCCCCGGCCGCGCCCGGCGGGGGCGTCTGAGCCACCATCGGGACGACAAGCGCCAGGGCGAGCAGAGAGGCGGCGATGACGGCGATTCTCATGGATTTACTCCTCAAAGTCTCGCGCGGGCCCAGGGCTCGGACCACGCCTCGAACGTTTCGAACACGAACCCAACTCTGCCACTGGCGTCCGCGCTGACCTCGTCCGCCCCGGCCACCACCACGTCCGGCCGCCGGCTGCAGCTCGGCGTCGGTCCACGGTCGCGTCCGGCTACGGCTGAGCGCGCGCACTTCGCTGACCTCGAGCGGGCTCACGGCGGTGCCGGTATGTCCCCAGGCCCGACGAATATACGTGACAACCGATGCAATCTGGTCGTCGTTCAGCGAAGCGCCGAGCGGTGGCATCATCCCGATCGACCCTTCCTTGCCTCCGAGCACCACGCGGACACTCGGAGAGGGATCCGC
This sequence comes from uncultured Acidobacteriota bacterium, assembly GCA_963739035.1. Taxonomy (GTDB): domain Bacteria; phylum Acidobacteriota; class Vicinamibacteria; order Vicinamibacterales; family SCN-69-37; genus CAVTYZ01. Next base: position 203,342 of record CAVTYZ010000015.1, read on the forward strand.
CCCAGCCACGAACGCTGAATCCACGAGGTTGGCGCCGAGCGTGGCGTTCCCCCTCCCATCATCCAGGTGACAACCGACGCACACGTTCTTGTACACAGCCGCACCGGCCGCGAACCTCTGCTGCTCAGCCGCGGTCAGCGGGGTCGCAACCGCAACTGGCGCCGGACGACCGGGCCAGTTGAGCTTCGCGAGTACTCGCGAGGCGGTCTCGGCCAGTTCACCAGCGCCTGCGGCCACGCGCGCAAGTGCGGCGGGTTCGGCGCCAAGCGACATCCCGCGCCCTGGACTAATCGCGACTGGCGATCGCTGCACGCTGAGTCCCGGAAGGCCGATGCCTCCGCCTCCACGTCCACGCCCGGCCGCGCTGGTGGCGGGCAACGCCAGGTCTAGACCTCGAGCAAGCGCCGTCCGCTCCCACGCGGGACGCGACGGGTCTCCAATCAGACCGATCAAGCGTTCGACGCCGGCCACGTCGCCACTCTTCGTTTCCGCGGCAGCGAGATGCATGACGGCTTCGATCGGCGCGGACGCCGGAGATGCCGAGGGCTGCAGGAGCAGAGGTCAGCGCCTGGCTCTCGAGACCACGAAGGCTGCTGACGGCGGCATCAACGATGATCGGATCGCGGCCGTTTGCGGTGAGCAATGGGGCCATCACCGCCAACCGCGCGCTCTCTGGCAGCTCGCCGGCTGACGCCGCCACCTGCCGCCTGACGGACCACGCCGGGTCGGTCGCGAGCTTGATCACGGCGCTGGCCAACTGCGCGCCCGGCTCCTTCAACCATCGTTCGGACAGTCGGACCCCGGCCGTGCGCACCTCGGCCGCGCGATCGCCGAGTGACTTTTCGACCACTTCCGGCGTCAAGCCCTCAATCCCGGACAGGGTCCACAGCGCGTGGAGCCTGGTCCGCCAATCCGGCGCCGACGCGGCAAGAACCTCGAGCGCGGGCGTCACGGACGTCTCACGCCGCTCGACGAGCAACCGCTGCGCCGTATCCCGCCACCATCCGTTCGGGTGCGCGAGCGTCGCCACAAGGGCCTGGGGCGTCGCCGTCGAGAGCGCCGGTTTCGGACCGCGCGCCGCGGGGCCGGTACCATGGACCACTCGCCAGATGCGTCCGTAGCCCACCGGCATCAGGAGCTCGTTCTTCTTGATGTAGCCCGTCAGGTACTCCGACCACAATCCACCGGCCTGGACAACGCCGCGGTACATGTCCACGACGTACATCGCGCCGTCGGGCGCGGAGAACAAGTTGACTGGCCGGAATCGCTCGTCCGACGACGCGAGGAACTCGCCGCGCGCATAGCCGTTCCTGGCCGTCAGCCGGCCGGACTTGTCGTCGGTGACGACGAAGCGATGAACGAGATGGGTTGGCGAATCGGTGATGAACGCATTGCCCCAGAGATCGCGCGGGTAGCGGTCGCCGCGGTAAATCGTCGGCGTTCCGGCGCCCTGGATGACCGTGGACGATCCGTCGGCGCGGAAAAGGGGACCCGGATCGCGGTAGCCGCGATTCACACCGCGCGTCGGCCGCACGGGAAACACCGTGGCCTCCGCCTGGTCGATCAAGAGCTCGTACAACCCGCGCGTGCGCACGACGTTGGGATTGCGCAGGAAGTACCGCGAGGGCGTGTAGTCCACGTACAGCGGCGAGTCGTTCACGTTGCGATACACGCGCCCCGCATCATCCTGAGAGATCTGCCACTGGCCGCGGCTGAGGGCGGGCAAGGTTTCGAAACCCGTGGGCGTCATGCGCAGGTCCCAGGCGTGCTCGGACGAATACATGACGTTGTCCATGGCCCAGAACAACGCGTTGGCGTTGTGCTCGATGTTCCGAGCCGCGGTACCGAAACCGCTCGCGACGAGCTCCTTCGTGTCCGCTTTGAGGTCGCCGTTCGTGTCCTTCATGAGCCAGAGGTTTGGCGGCTCCCCAACCAGCACACCGCGGTCGAGCACCTTCAACGCTCTCGGCATCACGAACCCATCGGCGAACACCGTGCGCTTGTCCATGCGTCCGTCGTCGTTCGTGTCCTCCAGCACGACCACGCGATTGATCGGCTCGTCCGAGTCCCGCCCCGACAGATCGGGCAGGAACGCCGGCATCTCGATCGCCCACAGGCGCCCGTCGGCGTCGAAGTCGATGATGATGGGCGATTCAATCAGCGGCTCGGCCGGCGACGAGCTCGACACGAAATCCGGGCGGAACGGAAAAGCTGTCGAGCGCCTCCGCGGGAGTAAGGATGGGTGCTTTGCCCTCGACGGGTGGCCGCTTCGGCGGCCAGATGTTCCCTGGCGACCTGGAGGATTCCTGGCCGCCGGTGACGACGGTGAACGCCGCCATCGCCGCGAGCAGGAGTCCGGCGGAGACCGTTACCCTCATGTCGTCACCGGACCGGCACGAGTCGGATCACCAGCCGGGCGTCGAGGCGGCCAGGCCCACGCCCGTACCGGCGCCGGTCGGATTTTGCAGCGCGACGTAGAGGTATCCGTCCGGCCCTTGCGCGAGATCACGCACGCGGCCGAGATCAGCGAACAGGACCTCCTGACGGACGACCTGACGACCTTTGATCTCGAGCCGGCGGAGTTGCTGCCCCGCCAGGCCGCCGACGAACAGGCTCGTGTTGCGCCAGCCGGGATAGCGATCGCTCGTGATGAAACTGATGCCCGCCGGCGCCATCGTCGGCGTGTAGTACACGATCGGATCGTCCATGCCGGGTTCGGAGATCTTGTTCACGCCGCCTTGTGTGCCTTTGGTCGCCACACTCCACCCGTAGTTGTGGCCGCGCGCGATGATGTTGATTTCGTCACCACCGGTCGGTCCGTGCTCCGACTCCCACAGAAGTCCCGTGACCGGGATCCCATGCGAGCCCTTCCGGATTGCGGTGGCCGTAGCTCCAAATGGTGGGGATGGCCCGCGGGGTCGACGACGAAGGGATTATCCTTCGGCGCGGACCCGTCGTCGTTCACGCGATGAATCTTGCCGAGCGGGTTGGTGAGATCCTGAGCGGTCTCCATCGCGCCGCGTTCACCGAGGGTGTAGTACAGGTGTCCCGCCTTGTCGAAGATCAAACGGCAGCCGAAGTGTGACCCGCTCGGCGTATACAGATGGCCGGGGGCGCGGAAAATGACCTGCTGATCGGTCCACTCGTTTGCGGCGTTGATCTTGCCGCGCACCACGACGGTCATCGACGGAATCGACGGGCCGCGGCCACGGCCAGGGGCGACGCCGGCGGCCGGTGTCGACGCGGCCGCGGGCGGCGGAGGCACAAAGCCTGGACGCACTTCCGAGTACGCGAGATAGACCCATCCGTTCTTCGCGTACTGCGGATGGATCTCGACGTCGAACATGCCGCCATCCTGCTGCTCGTGCACGGTGGGTGTGCCCTTGACGGGCTCCGACAGCTTGCCGTTGTCGAGAATGCGGAGCCGGCCGGCGCGCTCAGTAATAAGGAGGCGGCCATCCGGGAAGGAACGCCAGCGCCCAGGGCGTTTCCAGTCCGCGCGCAACCACCTCGGCGCGGAGCGACAATGTGCTCGGTCTTGATCGTGCGCCCGTCTGGATCGGCCACGAACTGGGGCTTCGGCGCGAGACTGCCCCCTTGCGTCCTGATGTACTGAACTAGCTGCCAGATCTGCAGCTCCGTCAGCGCCTGTTTAAAGCCCTCCATCTCGGTGTTCGGTACACCATTCTGGACGGCGGAAACCATTCGCTCGTCGGTCGTCTTCGCCAGCCACGCCTGGTCGAACAACGAGTCGTACCGGCCGCCGGCGAGGTCCGTGCCGTGGCAGCTCACGCAGTGTTCGGTGTAGAGCGTCGCGCCCGGCCCGCCGCGGCCACCGCCAGCCCGAGCTCCGGCGGCCGGTGGCTGCGCGGGCGGTGGCACTGGCGCTTGAGCCGACGATGCACCAACGGCGAGTGCCGCCGCGAGCATGAACGCCGCCGCAACGAGAGGCTTTACCGAGCGCATTGGATTGAGTGCGGCTGAAGCATACACTCACCGCGCGGTCCGATGAAGCACCTGCGGCGCGCTCAGGATTTCTTCGTCGCGGTGCCGCCGAGCTGATAGCCCGCGTTGTTGAAGTCGAACCACGCCGCCATGTCTGATCCCTTGGGCCTCAGCGTCAAGACCATTACGACAGGACCCGAAAACGCGGTCAGCGGGCCCGAGTAGTCCGTCGATGCTTTGAGCGTCAGGACCTGGCCGGCTTTCGTGATGTCGGTGATCTTGTGCTCCTTGAACTGCGGAGCACTGATGCCGGCGACGACCTTCCCTGCTTCAACGCGGAAGACGAGACTCGCGACGAGTCGTCCGGTCGGCGTCTCGAGCGGAATGGCCCACGTACCCAGAAGGGACTTCATGTCGGCCGGCGTCACCGGCACTGCCGCGGAAGCCTTCGCGGTCGCCGGCGCGGCGGTGCGGCCGCCGGCGGGAGTGCCAGTCGACCGGCCGCCTGAACTGGTCTGTGCGGCGTGAGCGGGACCGCTCGCGACGAGTGCGGCCAGCAACAGACACGTCGGGATTCTACGAAGCATGAATGCCCTCCAGGAACTCACTACTCGAAGCCGAATGATTGTAGCGTGGCCTCGCAGCTTGCCATGCTCAGCGGCTCGCCCTCGTCGCTCGTCGCGCTGGAACGAGACCCGCGACGAGCGCCGTCGCCACAAGCACGCCGCCGGTGACGACGAGCAACACGGGATCCGATGGCGTCACCGTGAGGTTCGTGAGAAACGGCTCGATGACGCTGCCGAGCCGCCGCCAGGCGCCGAGTCCCAGAACCGCGCCGATGACGACGGCCGCAACGACGCGGAGTACCAGCGTGAGCACGGTGCGGCGCTCGGTGACGCCGTACGAGGTGAGGCCGTACATCCCGGCGGCGACTGTGACGAGCGCGACGAGAGCGAAAATGCCGAGGAGCGTGGCGGCAAACTGCAGCAGCATGACCTGGCCGGCATTGAGGTACGACTCGACCGTGCGGATCGACGTCACCGGCGTCGTCACGTCGACCTTGCCGACGAGCGCCCGAACGGCGTCGCCGAGCGCGAGCGGATCGCCCGCCGTGCGCGAACGATGAACGACATCACCGTGCGCCGGCCCTCGAGCGAGGCGCGCTGCTGGGCCGCCTGTTGCCGATGCAGCAGGAATATCAGCGGCGGGACTTCTGACGCGCCGCGGAATGGCAGCGTGTCAGCCACGAGGCCGACGATCTCGCGCGGAGGTTCTCCGTCGTTCGGATGGAACGTCAGCGACAGCCGTTGCCCAATGGGATCGCCGTTTGGCCAGTGCTGCCGGGCCAGCGCTTCGTTCACGAGGATGACCCAGGGCGAGTCGGGCTGATCGGCTGGCGAGAAGTCCCGGCCACGGATGATGCGAATCCCCATCGTGTTGAAGTAGTTTTCCGTGACGGCCAGGTACTGCGCAGCGACCTGGCTGTCGGGCGTGTGCTCCTGTTCTTCGACCCAGAATTGAACGAACGGGGCGGAGGTGAATGGCGGCGTCGCGACGCCGGCCGCCTGGACGACGCCCGGCATCGTCTGCAGCGCCGCGCGAATGCGGTCGTAGAGAGCCGGGCCGGCGGGATTGTATTCGGCGATCTCGATGCTTCCGGCCTGGGCCACGTTGGGCGTGACGTAAGGGTCGCGCGGCAGGTGCACGTCGACGCTCAACAAGCCCGACGGGTCGATGCCGACGTCCCGGCCTCGCAGATCGACAAACGCTCGAATCGCGAGACCGGCCCCGGCCAGGAGCACGAACGCGAGCGCCACTTGCATGGCCAGGAGCGCCACGAGCAGTGTCGCGCCCAGCCGACCCCGCCACACGTGGCCGGCCGATCGGGGCAACTCGCTCGGAGGTCACGCCGCGAGGCTCGCCACGCCGGCACGATCCCGACGACAAGTCCTGTCGTGACACAAAGGACAGGGCGAACGCGAACACGCTGGCGTCGAACGTGACCTCGTCCAGGCGCGGGAGCACGCGGGGTGTGAGGGCAAGAAGGGCTGGAAGTCCCAGCCAGGTGACCACTGCGCCAATTACACCGCCGCCGAGCGACAGCATCAGGCTCTCCGCGAGCACGACGCCGGTCGATTGTCCGGGCGGAAGCGCGGCGGACCACTCGCGCGAGCTGGTGCGGGCGAGCAGCATCACCGCGAGGTTCACGCACAAGAGCAGCAGCATGACGCCAACGGCGAGCTGCACGATCGTCAACGGCTGGCGGAGCCCGCCGAATCGAGCCTCGCGCCATGGGCGTGAGCTCGACGGTCCATCCCTTGTCACGGTTCGGAAACGTCTGCGCGTACTCGTCGAGGGCGAGCTTCACCGCGGCCTGGGCCTGTGCGATCGAGACTCCAGGCTTCAACCGGCCGACCGCGCGAAGCGAGTGCTGTGTCTCCTGCGCGGGAGACGAGGGTGCGAAACCGTACGGGAACCAGGCGTCGGAAGAATTGTCCAGGAGTCCGAAGCCCTCGGGCATGACGCCGAGGATGAGGGTGGGCTTTCCGTCGACCTGCACGGTCTGGTTGACGACGTCCGCACGGCCGCCAAACCGACGCTGCCACACTGGGTAGCTGAGCAGCATGGTGGGCTGGGCGTCGGTCGCCTCCTCGGCGGCGACTGGGAGCCTGCCAAAGAGAGGTGTGGCGCCGAACGCCGCCAGGCCGGTCGCCGTGATCCGGTGCCCGTCCAGCCGTTCCGCGGGACCTCCAGCGTCGCCCGCGAGGTTCGCCGATCGCCCCGCGTCGAAGACGCCGACGGCCTCGAACGCTGCACTGGTCCGATCGCGCAGAAGGACATACAGCGGCGGCGTCAGAGGGCCCCGTGCTTCCGGCCTGCCGGGCGGCGCCATGCTCACGTCCACGAGCCTGTCGGTCTCGGGGTACGGCATGGCCTTGAACAACACGGGGCTGGTCAAGCTGAAGACAGGATGTTGAGGCCGATCCCGAGGCCAAGGGACGCCAGGGCGATGAAAGAAAATAAAGGACTGTCGCGAAAGAGCGCAGGGCGACTCGAACTGCTTGACTCATCGGAAGTGACCGGCTCTTCAGCACCACCGGGTGGTATTTTCGCCTGTTCGAGCCGGGATAGGCGACCATGTGACCACGGATCGGAGACGAGTCCTCATCGGCGTGTCCGCCTGGCTCATCGGGACGTTGCCATTCCTCGTCCAGCTCGTCAGCGGCCGGACCTTGAAAGACATGGAGCACTACCTGGCTTCAGCCAGAGCCGTGCTCGATGGCGCTGGCATCTACACGATCGTGCCCTTCGAGTACCCGCCCTATGCGCTGGCGTGGTTTGTCCTCCCCGCCGTGTTCGCCCCAGAGCTCGAGCGGTTCCGCGTGGCCTTCGGCCTCCTGATCTGGGGTCTCGATGCCGCCGTGAAAGCGGCGCTCGTCTGGCAGGGATGCCGCCGGCGCGACCGGGGCGTCGATCTGTTGCCGTTCCTGCTCTACACGCTCGCAACGGCTGCCCTGGCGCGGATCATCCAGCAGCGGTACGACGTCATTCCCGCGGCGGTGTCGTTTGCGGCGGCCGTCCTGCTGACCAGCGGCTGGCCGCTTCTTGCGGGGATGGCGATTGCCGCCGCGGTGGGCACCAAACTCTTCCCCGCGGTGTACGTCCCGATCATGGCCGCGTTCGCCTGGCGGCGCAGCCCGCGCGATTTGTGGCGGCTTGTCGCGGGCGGCGCGGTCGGCTCGCTGCCGCTCGTCGCGCTCTCGTGGATGGTGCCGTGGTGGAACTTCCTCGGGTTCCACGCGAGTCGCGGACTCGAGGCCGGGTCGCTCTGGGCGTCCGTGATCTGGCTTGGTCACTACGCCGGTGTGCCCGCCACGTGGGAGGTGATCGTCAGCGTGGATCGAGGTCACCGGCCCGGTGGCGGCCTGGGTCGTGGCTCCGGCGCGCATCATCTGGCTCGTCACGACGCTCGCCTGTCTTGGCGTCGCAGGATGGGCCGCCCTCTCCAGGTCATCGACTGGCCCCGCGGCCGCCGAGACACGCGACTCCGACTCACTCGCCGACGCTCGCGGTGCTGCTGCTCCTTCCGGTCACGGCGTTTGTCGCCTTCAGTCCGGTGTTGAGTCCGCAATTCCATCTCTGGCTCGCGCCGTGGTGCGCACTCGCGCTCCTCGCGCGAGGCCGCCGCGACCTCATCACCGGCGCGCCAGGCGTGCGGCGCGCCATCGCGTGCCTGCTTTTCGCGAACTATCTGGTGCCGGTGTTCTATCCGAGCCGCACGTTCACGCCGGGGCTCGACCTCGGACGCACGATCGTGCTCGTCTTCCGAAATGCGCTCCTCATCTATGCGGTGTGGTGTCTGTCGAAGGCCGTCGTGGCGTTCTATCGCCGCCCGAGTTCCAGAACACCCGTTCACCTCTCGTCTGAGCGCGATTCTGGCGTGCTAGACTCCCCGCCGTGAGTGATTCTGGGCTGCTGACCGCTCAACCTCTCCTGGCACGGATCCGAAAGTAGCTGAACTCGCGGAGACTGGTCGTCCGATGCGTCTCCACGATGCGTCGATCGAGCGCGACGCCCGTCCGCCGGTCGAAGACGACGATCTGGAGGCCGCGCTCTGGCTGAGCGTATCCGTGCCGGCAACGACGATGGATGCGGCCACACCGGCGGCCGCGTCGCCGCTGTGAATCGCAACGTCGAACGGCGCCGGAACTTCCGTGGAGATGGGATCGGATGGAGTCAGCCGCAACGAAGCGTCGCGGTCGCCGTGGCGTTCAGTCCCCGCAAACCCCAACGGCGTCCGGACGAGGACCGCAGCGTAGCGTAAGGCTGGCCGGCCGCGCAGCGCGGCGAGCACGCCAAGCTTCTCGAGCGCCTCCCACGCGCCGTTGTCGACACCCGTCATGTCCGTGTCCTGGGTGGCAAGCGCGACGATCCGGCCGGCCGGCACGGCCGCGAGATAGTCGGGCAAGGTCCGGCTCAAGTCCACGGTCTCGAGATCGTAGTGACCGTCCACGCACGCCGACATGCCGGTCGTTCCATAGACCGGCCCGCGTGCAAGGTAGAGAACGATCGCCTGACGTGTGGCGTCGCAGCCTGCGGGCTCGGCCGTCTGCAGGAACAGCTGACCGTTCGCGCGCAGTCCGACGCCCCAGTGCTGATAGGCCAGCGCATGAAAGATCCAGTCGCTGCCGGCCACGACCGTTGCGTGCCGTTCGACCGACGTCAGAATGCGTCGTGCATATTCTGCGTATCGGTGATCACGGGACCGATCGAGAACCACGCTGTTTCGGGCCACATCATTCGTGCGTTCCACAGCCACTGTCGTCGCGAGGACGAGGCTGACCAGTACTGGCGCGATCGGGCGATGTGACCAGGAGCGAACGCTCGCCACGCTCGCGTCGACACCGACTGCGGCGGCAATGAAGATCGCGTAAAGGCCTGGAAGCGCGAAGATCCGCGCGTCGCCCACGGCGTATCCCATCGCGTAAAAGGCCGCGAGCGCAGTCGTTGGCGCAAGGAGCATGAAGAAGCGCCAGTTGCGGCGCGCGAGCGCGACGAAACCTACGGTCGCGAGCGCGACGAGCGGCCACCCCACGTTGTCACCGAGGAGATCGACGAACCACGGCCAACGATCCGTCACCATCGCATGGGCGTCGTAGGCGAACATGCGCTGCTTGAAATCGCCGCCCGTCACGTAGTCGAAGAACGCGCCGACGCTGTCGATGTCCACCTCGACGTAGCGCGGCCGCATGGCCGGGCGGACCGCGTAGTAAAGGTAGGTGCTCATACCGGCGAGCGCGCCGACGGCGACGAGCGCCGCTTCGCGGGGACGCCGCAACACCGATCGGTTGCCGACGAGCACGAGCGCAATCCAGCCCGGCAGCAGGTACCACGACATCAGGTGGACGCCGAAGCTCAGGCCGTAGAGGAGAGCCGCGGCGGCGAGGTCGCTTCGGGCCTCGGTCCTCCACCACCGTACGAGGAGCCACGTAGACGCGAGGAGCAGCGCTGCATGGAACGTGTACACCTCGGCGACGATGCTTTGCTCCCAGAACACCGACGCGGTGAGTAGCGCAACCGCTCCGACGAGCGCGGCTATGCGCGATCGGGCAAGCTCGACGGCGGAAAGGTACAGGAACGCCGACGCCATCGCGGCCGCGACCGCCGAGAACAGGTTGAGTCGCCACGCCAGCTCGCCGAACGGCAGTTGGGCGACGAGCCAGTTGACCACGATGTAGAACGGGCTGCCCGGCGCGTGCGAAATGCCCAGCACCGCGCCGATGTAGTGGTACTTCATCGTGTCGGGGCTGAACCCGCTCGAGGGGAGGAGCCGCGGCAGATAGAGCGCCAGCGGCTATCGCGGCGAGCGCGGCGCCTGCCAGCCAGTCGGCCCGATCGAGTCGTCGATTCTGCCGGTCGTCGGACACTACGGGGATGTCACTTTATCCTCAGGGTCGTCGAGGGGCGGGACCCAGAAACCCGCTACCGTGAGCCTCAGATAACTTTCGACTGTCCTCGCCACCGGATCCCAGCCCAGCACCTTGTTGTCCTTCATCGCTTCGAGCGCGAGGAGGGCGGGCAGCGCCGAGTTGTAGCCGACCTCCATCGAGGCGTTGGTCTTACGGTTCCTGACCTTCAGCTTGTCGAGGAAGTCGCGCGTGTGGGCGTGAAGCGGATAGTCCTCCTCCACGCCTCCTCGCGGATTGATGTACACGTTCAGCGCGACCGCCTGGCCGCCGCCGCGGCCGCCGCCGGGGGCTCCACCCGCGCGACCGCCGCCTCGACCGCCTCCGGCGCCGGCCGCACCCGCGGCCGCCGCGGGCGCGCCCGGCGGCGGCTCAGCCGGGACGCGATTGCGCGTCGTGCTGACCGGCGGCCGGAGCGCCCAGCCCATGCGGTTGACCTGCAGCGTCCCATTGCTCCCGTAGAAGTAGACGCCCCAGCCCTCGATGTCCGGCGACTTTTCATCAGCAAAGTTCGGCCGCGGATAGACGCTGTTGGCGAACGTCATGATGAAGGTGTCGTACTGCCAGGCGATCGAGAACTGGCTGTAGACGCACTCCGGATCCGTGTTCGGGTTCGCGTTGAAGCCGACCGCCGTCGTCTTGAGCGGCTGCTTGTTGTCGGCGTTCATGAACCAGTTCGCCACGTCGATGTGATGGGCGCCCCAGTCGCCGACGAGGCCGCTGCCGTACTCCCACCACGCACGGAACGACGTGTACCCGGGCTTGAACGGCTTCTTCGGCGCGTCCACCTGCCAGGCGTCCCAGTCGAGTCCGGGCGGCACCTCCGCCACCTCCTGCCGGTTCTGCGAGTAGCCGCCGGGCTGCTGGATGAGCACCTGCGTCACGTTGCCGAGCGAGCTCCATCTGCTTCTTCGCTTCGATGAAATGATCCCAGCTCCGCTGCTGCGTGCCGACCTGCACGACGAGATTCGGATACTTGTTGTAGGCGTCGAGCATCATGTTGATGCGCGCGATGTTGTTCGAAATCGGCTTCTCGACGAACACGTGCTTGCCCGCGGCGAGTGCATCGGCCGTGATCCTGGCGTGCGAGAAGTCGGGCGTGCCAATGAGCACCGCGTCGATGTCGTTCCGGTCGAGCACACGGCGATAGTCGCCGACGACGTCGAGCGTCTGGGCGAGCGGACGATTGCCCTGGAAGCCCTGCTGCTTGGACTCGGAGACCTCACACCCCATCGTGAACTGCACGTCGTCGTAGCGCGTGAAGGAGTCGAACACGCGGGCGGCGCGGCCGCCCATGCCGATGACGGCCATCCGGACGCGGTTGTTCGCCCCCTGAAAGGCGAACAGAGGCTTGGTCGCGGCCGCAGTCAGCGCAACCGCGCCGTTCCTCAAGAATTCTCGTCGGTGCATTGCCTCGCTCCTTGATACGGCGTCGTCCGCGCAACGTGAACACGTGGTCGCCGCGGCGTGAATTTGTGGGAGTCTACACCCGATCCCCGATCGAAGCACGCACAAGACCTGGTTTGCCCGGTACCGTTCCCCCGGGGGTATCTTGATGGCGTTTCAGTCAGCGAAAGGGGTCACGTCGTGGCTCATCTGGACACTGCTGCCCAGGCACCGGACCGTCGGACGTTCTTGAAGACCCTGGGGGCCGCCACCGTTTCGCTCGGCGCAGGAGTGAAGGCACAAACGCCTGTGCCGCGGCCCCGGCTCGGCCTCGACATGTTCAGTGTCGGCATCCAGAACTGGACGCCCTTCGAGCAGATGGACTTCGCGGCGAAGTGGAACGTGAAGATGGTTCACTTCAGCGAGATCCGGTTCCTGGGAAGTGCGGACTGGAAAGTGGCGCTCGATCCGGCGAATCTAACCGCATCCGCGCCCGAGCCGACGAACTCAACCTCGACGTCGAGATCGGCATGCGATCGATCTGTCCGACCTCGACCCTGTTCGACCCAGCCGTTGGCACGGCGGAGGAACAACTCTTTCGCATGGTGGACGCCGCGAAGATCATGCGATCGCCGCTCGTCCGCTGCGTCCTCGGCAGCCAGGCAGACCGCCGCGGCGGAATCGACAAGCACATCGATGCGACGGTGCGCGTGCTCAAGAATGTCCGATCGAAGGTCATGGACGCCGGACTCAAGGTGGCGATCGAGAACCACGCCGGCGACATGCAGGCGCGCGAGCTCAAGGGGCTCATCGAGATGGCTGGCCGCGAATACGTCGGCGCCTGCATCGACTCGGGCAACGCCGTCTGGACGATTGAGGATCCGCATCTCACGCTCGAGACCCTGGCGCCGTATGTTGAGACGAGCCACGTGCGCGACAGCTACGTTTTCAACTCGACCGCGGGCACGGCCGTGCAGTGGTCGCGCATGGGCGACGGCAATGTCGGCATCGACGATTACATTCGCAAGTACGTCGCCCAATGTCCCGGCAAGGCCGTATCGCTCGAGGTCATCGTCAGCGGCGCACCCCGGATGTTCAATTACCGCGATCCGCAGGCGTGGGATTTCTTCAAGACCACGCCGGCCTGGGAGTTTGCGCGGTTCCTTGCGCTCTGTGACAAGGGCACGCCACGGCCGCTGCCGCCGCCCGGTCAAGGTCGCGCAGCCGGGGCCGGGGCGGCCGGCCGCGGCGGCGGACCGAATCCCGAGGCACAGAAACGAAACCTCGACGATGTCGAAGCGAGCTTGAAGTGGACGAATGCGCTGCTGGCCACGCTGGCCTAGGACCTGGGGAGCCTTTCATGAGACACGCAATATTGGCAGTGGCGCTCGGCGCCGCCATGGCCGCGGGATTGTGGGCGCAAACGTCGCCGCGAAAGACACTCGACATCTACGTCGCCGACACGGAGGGCGGCAAGGCGGCCCTGTATGTGACCCCCTCGGGCGAGACCGTGCTGATCGATGCCGGCAATCCCGGTCCGCGCGACCACGACCGCATCGTCGCCATGATCGAGCAGGCGGGCGTGAAGGCGATCGACCACGTGATCCTGACCCACTATCACGTGGATCACGTAGGCGGCCTGCCGGAACTCGCCAAGCGGATTCCAATACGGCATTTCGTCGACCACGGCCCTTCGGTCGAGCCGAAGGAACAGGTTGCCGGACTTCCAGGACGCCTACGCGGCTCTCTACAAGGCCGGGAAGCACACCGTGGTCAAGCCAGGCGATCGTGTACCGGTGGCCGGACTCGACTGGCGCATCGTCACGGCGGGCGCGGCGGCGCTGACACGCCGCTGCCCGGCGCCGGACAGGCGAACGCCGAGTGCGCGGCATTCGTGAAAAAGGAGGCGCCGGTCGACGAGAACAACCAGTCGGTCGGCAGCGTCGTCACGTTCGGTCAGTTCAGGCTCATCGACCTCGGTGACCTGATGTGGAACAACGAATTCGATCTCGTGTGCCCTCGGAACATGGTGGGCAGCGTCGATCTCTACATGGTCACGCACCACGGCCTGGATGCGTCAGGATCTCCGGCCCTCGTTCGCGGCGTGAGGCCGCGTGTCGCGGTCATGCAGAACGGCACGCGCAAGGGCGGGACGCCGAACACGCTCCAGACGCTGCGTTCGTCACCAGGGTTCGAGGACGTCTGGCAGCTCCACTGGTCGTATAACGCGATGATCGAGCACAACCCGCCGGGCGTGTTCATCGCCAACGGCGTGGACGACTTGCCGGCGATTGCCGGCGTGATCGCGCCGGCGCCGGCTCCACCCGCGCCTGCCCCGGCCCCACAGGGTCGCGGCTCGGCGGCAAACGCTCACTCCCCGGCGTACTGGATCAAGATTTCCGCGGAGACGAATGGGACGTTCACGATCACGAATTCGCGCAACAACTTCAGCAAGACGTACGTCAAGAGGTAGGCGCGGATCCCGCGATCAATTGCTCGATGATCGGCTGAGCCGCCGACAACGATTCGACGACGAACGCGGCGCGCGCTCGGGTCTCCGGCAGCGGCACCCTGCCGCCGTCGGGAATCAGGATCGTGACCATTCCCGCCTCGGCCGCGCCGTGGATTCCCGGGCCGGAATCTTCGAGGACGACACATTCGGCCGGCAGCTTGCCCAGACGTTCGGCGGCTCGCAGGAAAATGTCAGGCGCCGGTTTGCCGTGCGTGACCTCATTGCCGCCCACCACGACGTCGAAGTAGCGGGCGACGCCGGCCTGCTCGATCTTGTGGCGAGCGAGATCGCGGGCCGTCGACGTCGCCACGGCGCGCGGGATGTCCCGCGATTCGAGGAAATCGAGCAATTCGACGAGACCGTCCTTGCGCGGCACACCGTCCCGATCGAGCGTCTCGCGATAGCGTGCGTCGGCGAGGACCGACAGCTCGTCGTAGGAAAACGTCTCGCCGAACTGCATCTGGAGCATCAGGCGGTTGGTTGCCGAGGTACGGCCGACCATCCGCTCGGCGACTTCGTCATCCAGCGTGAAACCGAGATCGGCGGCCGCCTGACGCCAGACACCGAGCGCAATGCGCTCGGTGTCCAGCATCAGCCCGTCCATGTCAAAGATGACGGCGGAGACCTTCACCGCGCGCTACGACTCGTCAAGGTCGTCTTCATCAGCGAGCCGGAGCTCACCACGTTCGACCGATGCGAGCAGCTCGTTCGCGCGGTCCGCGTCGGCTTCAGAGACGAACACGTCGACCCGTCCCAACTCACTGACGGTGACACCATGGGTCTTGGTCAACGACTCGCCGCGAAGCACGCTGGGAATTCCCGACGATTCGAGAAAGGCACGCACCTGCTCCGCCTCGATCTGACCACTGGCGGTGAACACGCATCGTTCTGCGTCTGCCATCAGACTCATTCTACCGGCCCGAGGACGGTTGGCTGAACAGTTTGCGATGTCCGTTCAGGATCCGCTCGGCCTCGCCGGGACTTGGATCGAGCGACCACACGTCGCGCTCGTGCGTGCCGCCGAGCACGACACCGTCGGCACGGGGCATCATGTAGAGGTCCCCCGGCCCAATCGTGAGGTAGTCCAGTTCAGGCTGCGCCTTCAACACGACGAGCTGTCCCTTGATTGGCACCACGTCCGCATCGCCAAAGAGCGTGCGCGCGCCGAGACCCGGTGCAGTTCACGACCAGCGGGACGTTCAACGACGCGACCTCGCCAGCCTGGGTGAACCGGCGAACGACGACGGAGCCACCGGCGGCCCGATAGTCGGTCATCAATGCCGACAGGTAAATCGCCGGTTCGATGAGCATCGTGAGGCGCCGCGACACGGTGAGCCGGCCAAATGGATGGTCACCTGGCGGCACCAGCTCAGCCGCTGGCCTGATGCCGTCGATGAGCCGATCCTCTTCAGAGGGCACCGCGAAGCCTTCCGGTTGTCCATCCGACAGACAGTAGTTCTGTCGCCATGACACGCCGAAGCGTGGGCCGGCGAGCCCCTCGAAGTATTCGTACGCCAGCCGCGACGCACGCGTGAACTCGGCGTCGAATCCTGTCGCCGTTTGGCCGGCGTCGAAGACCGAGAATGGCCCCCATGACGCGCCGGCCACGTTCGACGTGGTGTTCGGGGGCACGTCGGCGGCGTAGATCGTGACGCGGAAACCGTGCGCCTGGAGGCAGCGGGCCGTCGAGAGACCGACCACGCCCGCACCAAGCACCGCCGCCACGCGATGCGGCGTCGCGAGCGCGTGCTCCACGGCCATCACGGCGGTGCCCCATGAGAGCGAGATCCCGCCGCCGCCATGCCCGTAGTTGTGGATGACGATCACGTCGCCGACGCGATCCACGCTGACGTTGAATCCCAATCGACGGAACGGCCGCAGGCCGACGACGTGACGGAGGACGCGATCCGCAGACGCCAGCACGGGCGCAAACGCGCCGGCTAACGGGCGCCGAGGGCCCATAGATAGACGATGGAGGCGTGAAGGTCAGGCATCACGGTCTTTGACGATCATCACGGCGAAACCATCGTGCCCCTTCGCACCGACGAGCTGGATCGCCGTGGCCTCGACACGGCGCTCGGCCGCCAGAGCGACGTTGAACTGCCGAACGCCTTGAACCTTCTCGTCGGTCGTGTGCTCGTTCACGACCTCCCCGGCCCGGACGATGTTGTCCACGACGATCAGTCCGCCCGGCCGTGACAGCCGAATCGACCAGTCCAGGTACTCGGTGTAGCGCGGCTTGTCTGCGTCCACAAAGATCAGGTCGAACGGACTCAGGCCTTCAGCCGCGATGGCCGGCAGGGTGTCCTGTGCCGGGCCGACACGGAGATCAATGCGGTCGGCGAGGCCGGCACGCTCGAAGCTGCGCCGGGCGACGTCGGCATGCCGTGTGTCGACCTCGAGTGTGACGAGCCGGCCGCCGGCAGGAAGAGCACGGGCGAGCCAGATGCCGCTGTAGCCGCCGAGCGTACCGATCTCGAGAATCCGCCGCGCCTGGATCATCTTCGCGAAGATCGCGAGAAGACGCCCCTGCGCGGCCGACACATTGATCGGCGGGAGACCCGCCGCAAGGCTGTCCGCCAGCGCGGCGTCGAGCGCGGCATCGGGCGGGAAGAGCAACCCGTCGAAGTAACGTTCGACGGCCGCCCATCGGTCCTGGCTCATGGCTCTTCCCGCACGGGCCGCCCTTGCCAGTTGGACGTCTTCAGCTCGATGACGTGGCGATCGGGATCTCGAAAATACAGGCTGCGCCCGCCTTCCGGCCAGCTGACCTCGCTCTCGATCGGAACCCCAACGGACGTGATCCGCGCACGCCATGCATCGAACGCCGACGGCGCGATGCCGAACGCGACATGCAGCGACGCCGTCACCGTCGGTCGCCGGAATCAACCCGCCTGGCGTGATCGTGGGTCGCACCGACCCGCCGCGCGTGAAGAGCAGCAGCACTTGATCGGGCGCGACGTCCAACGCGCACAGTCGCGCCGAGGGGTCGGAGGCCGGCTTGAGGCCAAGCACCCGATCGTAGAACTCGATCGAACGGTGGAGGTTCTCGACGTACAGCGAGGTCTCGAGGATCGTCGCGATAGTCATGACGTGTGGGCTCTACGTTCGTCAGAGGGCCAGCGGCCGGCCAATCTCCCAATGATGCCCGAACGGATCGACCACGCGGCCGACGCGCCAGCCGTACGCGTTCGTCACGGCCGTGATCTCCGTCGCGCCGGCCGCGACGGCACGTGCGAACGCGGCGTCCGGATCGGGCACGGTCAGGATCATGCGCACGGTGCCACCGCCGAGCGACTCGGGACTGAAGTTGGCGTGCGCGGGCGACTCGTCGCTCACCCAGAAGATCGCGCCATCAACCGACAACTGACACACGACGTCACCGCCGGGGGCGTCGATACGATGAAGCTCGGTCGCGCCGAAGGCCGCCTTGTAGAACGCCACGGCCGCGGCGCCACGACGGACCGAGAGCAATGGCGCGATCGCAATCATTCAAGGATTCTCCTCACGCGCTCGCCGGCAGTCACGCATGCGGCGACCTGGGGGCGCCGCTGCCCGTGCCGGGTTGCCTGCTCGAACGCATGCGCCAGTTGGAGCACGCTCCAATCGTCGCGATGACGTCCCACAATCTGCACACCAACGGGCAGACCGTCCCCGGTAAACCCGCCCGGTACGGAAATCGCGGGATTGGACATCAACGTGATGTACCAGCACGAACGCATCCAGTCGATATACGTCGTCATCGGCGTTCCGGCAATCGTCGTCGGATACGGCGTTGACACATCGAACGGTGCGACTTGCGTGACCGGCAGCACGAAGTAGTCGTACCGGCTGAAGAAGTCGTGGCTCTCGTCGTACATCTGAGCCTGCCTGGCCAGGGCCCTCCCGATATCGGCGCCAGTCAGCCGCTCGGCCTGGGCGACCTCGAACCTGATGGTGTCCTTCACCCAGTCGGGCCTCTCGCGCACGAGAGGCGCGTACTGCGCGTAACTGAAGGCATACCGCAAGGTCGAGAACGTCTCGTCCGCGCCCGCGAAATTCGGCTCCGCCTCCTCGACGAGACATCCGAGATCCGTAAACACTTTGCGATTGGCGTCGACGACACGGCGAATCTCGGGCTCGAACGGAACGCCGCCGAGATCGCGCCACCACGCGACGCGCACACCCTTGAAACTTCGTGCCAGCGGTGAACGGAAGCGCGCGCCATCTTCCGCGATGGACAGCGAACTGCCCGGATCGGGCCCTGCCATCGCGCTCAGAAACAACGCCAGGTCCGCGACTGAGCGCGCCATCGGACCCGACACGGAAAGGGGCGACCATGAGCCACCACCGCGCGGCACGCGCCCGGGCGATGGCCGAAACCCGACGATGTTGCAAAACGCCGCGGGGTTTCGGAGCGATCCGCCCGTGTCGCTTCCGTCGGCGATCGGCACCATCCCGCACGCGAGGGCGACGGCAGCCCCTCCGCTGCTCCCGCCGCAGGTCTTCTCCAGGTCGTAAGGGTTACGCGTCGCGCCAAAGATGGGATTGAACGTCTGCGAACCGGCACCGAGCTCCGGGGTGTTGGTCTTGCCGCAGGTGATGGCGCCGGCGGCGCGAAGACGCGAGACGATCAGCGCGTCACGGGTCGGCACGTGGTCCCGATAGAACGGAGACCCGCGGGTTGTGCGAATTCCGGCCGTGTCGACGAGATCCTTGTGGGCCACGGGAAGCCCGTGGAGCACGCCAAGTGGGCGGCCTCGTGCCTGCAGCTCATCGGCTCGCACCGCCTCGGCCATCGCGCGCTCGGCAACGAGCGTCACGATCGCGTTGACCTTGGGGTTCACGCGCTCGATCTGCGTCAGGTGGGCGCCAAGGACCTCCCTGGCGGAGACCTGCTTGCGCCGAATCCTGGCAGCGAGCTCGGTGGCGCTCAGATAGTGGAGGTCCACACGGTCACCCGCTTGTGCAGCCGCCGTGGCCACGGGCAGCGTGCCCGCGATTGCGGCTGCCCCGATCGCCTGGCCAAATGCGCGCCGGCTGACGCCGTCACCGAGCGGCGCACTGCTCGCAGGTTTCGTCCGCGGATCGTCAGACATTCGGACCTCGAGGCCATCAGCATATGCCTCATCGAGCGATCGTGGGTGGCGAGCCCAACGACTTTCCGAGGCAGATGCTCGTATCGGGTGACAGGCAGTACTCTCCGTACAGCGGAATTGGCGTGAACCCGCAACGCGCGTAGAGCGCCAGCGCGGCAGTCTGCCGTATGCCGGTTTCGAGGACGACCCGCGTGGCGCCAAGCCGGCGGGCTTCAGCGTCGAGCGCATCGACGAGCGCCCTGCCGATGCCTTCACCGCGCAGCTCGGGCTCGACGTACATCCGCTTGAGCTCGGCGGTCACCGGATCGATGAGACGAACGGCGCCGCAACCGACGGGCCGGTCCTCGCGGTACGCGACGAGAAACGCGCCGTTCCCGGCGGCGACGTCCTCAGGCGTCAGGCCAAAGTGATTGGCGCCGGCCTCGGGATACATGCCGCTCAGCTCAGCGTTCAGTCTTGGAATGAGTTGGCCAGCACCCTCGTCGTTGAGGGTTTCTCGCTGAATCATGACCGCCGGACGTTGACGAGCCGGGCCAATCTCTGGTCGTTCAGCCATGGGTCGCTCGATATCGTGCCAGGGCGATTTCGAAGATCCGACCGCAGTCCTCGAGCGTCGAACAGCTGCATCCATCGAGCTTCTCGAGCACAGTCCTCATGAGGGCAAGACGCGCCATCTCGCGGTCGAGCTCGACACGTTTCGCCCCGGTCAGCCTCTTCCACGCTCGACCGGGACGCTCGTCGTTGGACGCGACCAGAGTATGGATCTCACGCAACGTGAACCCCGCGGTCTTCGCAAGCTCGATCGCGCTGAGCCGGACCAGAATGGACGCGTCGTATACGCGCTTGCCACCGCGCCGCGGTGGCGGCGGTAGCAATCCCTGCTCCTCGTAGTAGCGGATGGCCGAGGCGCGCAGGCCGGCTTTCAGAGCGACTTGTCCGATGGTGAGCACGACGACCTCCGGATCCTCTCAGGGTCTTGACCTCAAGTCCACTTGAACCAGTAGGGTGAACCTCTATGACCACGGCTGACGCCGCCCCCAGGACTCCACGCATCGTCAAGTTCGCGATCTGGCTTACGTTCTTCAACACGTGGGTGCTGTTCGAAGAGACCGTCGTCGATCGCCACGGTCTCTGGGAGTACATGCCGTACTACCGGGTCGGCCGGCTGTGTTCGTGGGACATCGGCGCGATGGCACTCCTCGGGTTCATCGTATGGTGGTTCTTCCGCGGACGGAAGATGGGCTAGCCGGCGCGCCCATCGGACTCCGGAGCGCGTCGCTCAGCGCGCCCGACCGGTCGCGCCTGTGTCCTTCCGCTGACGAAGCCAGGTCTCGAGTCTCACTTCGAACTCTCGTTCGGGTTGAAGAATTGCTGCCTCGACCCCAGGATAGGCGGGGTCATTCGTGATCGAAGACGGCCAGCGTGGCCGGCCCAGCAAGTTGTCGGCGCGCACGCCCTGCAGAATGAGATCCGACATGCCCTCGACCCACCAGGCCTCGACGTCCCGGCCATAGTCGGCGCTGGCTCTCGCGGGCGCTGAGAAATAGCCGGGCCACCCGGGCTTCCGAGCAACCTCACGCGATTCGCTGAGGCTTCCGACTGCATAGCTCGGCAAGCTCTTGTAGCTGGCGCGCACCAGGTCGGGACGAACGGCGAGCATGGCGGACGTTTCTGCGACGCCGCCGTGAACGTCCCGGCCAAACGACGATAGCTCGGCCGCCGTGAAGTACCTGGCTGCGATCGCCTCGCCTTTCGCCTGGATGGACGCGTCGGCGTTGAACACGCCCGAGACGTTTACCATCGTCGCTTTGAACGTTTCACTGACGAAGTCGCACGCGTCGTTGACGGCGACGTGGTGCGTCGGCGCACCGTGGCCGTTCATGACGAAGATCCATTTGAAGCCGTTCTGGGCAATCTGGCCGCCGATGTCCGCGACCACCGCGCGAAGCGTCGATTGTCGAATCCCGTACGTGCCGGGATGGACGGCGACATTGCCGATTTGATTGGCTCCCGACGAGCCGTAGTGCAACGTCGGCATCGCCACCACGTTCCAATCTGGCAACGACTGGCTCACACGTTCCGCGACCCCTCTCGCTTCGTACTCCACGCCGAAGGTGTCACTGGCAATGGGTAGATGCGGGCCGTGCTCCTCGAGCATGCCGATGGTCAGGAGAAACATCGTCCGGTTCCGATCAAGCGCCTCGACGTCCGGCCAGCTCAGGTCTCCAATCGCGAGGACTTTCGCGCGGACCTGCGGGCTCGAACTGCCCCGCTCCTGCCGTGCACAGGAAACGGCCAGCGCGGCGCCAATCGAAGCGACAAGCGCCGGAACGGCGATACGACGTGTCATACACCCTCCCTCACTCGCGGGCGTGGCCGACGCGAGTACCTGGCGGCGTTTTCGGCGATTCGGGCCTTCACGATCTTTCGGACGAGCGCCGCCGGCAACGGCTTCCCTTCCTGAAAGCGAATGGTGCCTTTGGCGGTTTCGTAGCCCTTCAGTTCTCGTCTTGAATGCAGACACCGTCGTGCCATTCATCGGATAGAACGCGCAGTGACTCGCCGACGCGCCGAGTGCGACGAGTGGCTTCCCATGGAGACGGAAGGCCGCGAGTCCATAGCTGATGCACTCTTCCGCATCCGGCGCAGCAGTCCGGATGATCTTCCGCAGCTTCTCGAGCACGGCACGCTTGCCGTCGTCCAGCGCCGCCAGATACTCGTCAAACGTCGAAGCTGTGGGTCTCGTCCGCATCGACGTCACTGTCTCGGTCGGAGGTCGTAAAGTACCTGTGGCTTCGCCATCTCTCGCAATCTGGTCGCTGAAGTGTTTCACGAGGAGTGCCCGACGAACGTCCAACGCGTCCAGTTGTTGCGAGGAAAGATATCGGCCCAGTGCCCGCTCGAACTGCTCTCGGTTCAGCTCTCGTAATCTGGCGAAAACAGTCCGTGGACACCGCATCAGGCTCGCCGGATCTTCGAGTCTCAAACGCGTCCGGAATGCCGCAGTGTGATCGGTGATCCAGACCGTCCAGTCCTTCGTAATCAGCAAATTGTCCCAAACTGTATTCAGGTAAAGCCCGGGACTAGGATCCCGGTACGTGTTCGAGATCAACTCGTCGAACACGCGCACAGCGTCCACTTGCCTGCCCCAGGCGTCGTAATCGGGAGGGTCGATGGCTTTTCTTCTCCGATCCAGTTCGTTCATGGCAAACCCGTCGACCCACCAGGTAAGGGAGGCCGCCCGGCCTCCTACGAGTCGCTGGACCGATGGCGGGACCAGCTCGAGACCAAGGAGCTTGTCGAGTTCGTAAGCAGCGACGTTGAATCTGTAGTCCCCTCTGGTGGGACCGCTTCCGTCTGCCGTCACGACCGCCGCGTCGTGCTTCCGGAGTCCGTCGTCAAGACTCGCCCGCCGGGATGGTCCTCCGTCCGGGGGGACGTCGGTCACGATTCGACCGTTCAGCAGGAACGCTTCATGGTCAGCGCGACTCTCGGCCGAAGGCCGGCCCGTGCACAGCCCCTTGGGCGTCCAGTCCGGCGCCGGACTCGTGTGGGGCTGCGCGGAGTCGTGAAGGATGAGCACGAGTGCCCGTCGCGTCTCAGAGCCCGTGGCTGTCAACTCCATCGGCGGGCCTTGCGGAACGATCACGTAGCCGCCGCCCGCCCGGCCGACCATCGTGCCTTCCGGGGTCTCGAGGCAGGTTTCGCCACTCAGCGTGTACCACGCCTCGGGACCGGCGTGACGATGCACGCGAGACTTCATGCCCGGGCGGAAGACCGCTTCCATGAACTGCGCCGTGTACGCAGTGCCGGACACGATCGGGAGCGGACCAATCTCCGCGACGTCGGTCGCACCCGCCGACCGCCAGCCGGCCTCGGCGATCGTGAGCAACCACACCTTGCCGAATGCCTCGAGCACCACGCCGCGCGGAGTCTTCGCCTTCTCTGCCGCCAGCTCGAGTCGTGTACGTCTCCACGTGCCAGAACGTCGCAGCAGGTCCGAGCTGGCCGACTGGCTGGGCCGCCATGATGAAACACCCGAACGCGCGTCCGGCCCGTTCGCTCGCGGGGATGCAGGCGCCGGCCGTGTCTTCTGTTTGGCCGTGCGCCGAGACCGAGAGCGCGAGCGAGAGGACGATGTAAACGAAGCCGATCAAGATGTGGGGACGACCCGTCTTCACCATTTCGGCCTCCACCTACCTGTGCGCCGACAGTAGGCCTCGTAGTCTGCATTGAAGGATTGCCGTAGTGTCGGTTCCTCGTACAGCACCACGAACATGTGGGCGACGAGAATGAACACACCCGCGTAGATGGCCAGCGGAATCGATTGATAGAAGAGGGCGGCACCGGTCAGCGCAAGGACAGCCCCCAGATACATCGGATTGCGGACGAAGCGGTAAGGACCTTGAACCACCAGCCGGCGAGGCGGATCGAACGGTGCGGGAGTCCCTTTGCCGACGACCACAAACGTGAGGATACACGCGAGCGCGAGCAATGCGCCGGAGGCGCCCACGAACATCCCGGCGCTTTGCCAAAGGCCGATGGCTTCAGGTTGAAGGATGCCTGTCGATGACAGGATTCGGTCCGGCAGAAAGATGAGGAGAAGGCCGATAAACAGCGCCGAATACGTGGCCGCGCGAGCGAGGACGAACACCATTCCTGGTTCACTTCATTCCGCCGAAGAACTCGATGTGCTCTTCTTATCCTGCAGGTGTGGGCGGATGATAGCAGACGGCCTGCGCTCGTCCGGCGCACGTCCGTACGCGAGCGTTACCTCGGCTGCGACGTTCGCGTGCGCGGCCGGTCCTGCCAATCGTTCGAACCCGGAACCAGGAACCGGGAACCGACAGCGAGGTCTCCGCCCAAAATACAACGGGCCGGATGAGTTGCCCCATCCGGCCCGCCGCCATCCCCGAATTCACGCACGTTAGTGCGTGACGGTTTCCTTGTCGTCCTTGGCCGGCTTGGCGCCGCCGAGGCCCTGAATCTGCAGGCCCGTGGCAATCTCCGGCTTCGCTTCCTTCAGCACGACCTGCCGGTACAGCTCGGCCATGCGCTTGTTCTCCTGCTCGACCTTGCGCGCGCGCAGCTTCTCTTCGCGCGCGGTCTTCGCAATGCCCTTCTCGTCGAGATCGTGCTGGATCCCCTTGTTCACCGCCTCGGCGTCGAGCTTGAGACTGTGCTGGGTCGTGTCGAGCGCCACCTGTTTGCCACCGGCGAAGATCTCGTGACGGCCGTGCTCTTCGTACCACTTGGTGAGCGTGGCGGTCATGTGCATCTTCTCGATGATGTTCCGCCAGCCGATGCCCGTGTTGTAGGCGCAGAAGCTGATCTCGCCCTCCTGCGTCGCATACGGGATGATGCACCGCTCGGTGCGGCGGAAGTCGTAGTTGAAGAGATCCTGGAACCACATCCCCGCGATGAAGAGGAAGTTCCAGCGGTCGCCGCGGCGGACCTCGATGTCCTTGTCCGTCCGGTCGCCTTCAACCCTGCCGTACTTGCCCGTGCGCGCGCCCTTGGTCGCCCCGAAGGTCTTGTCGAATTTCTTCAGGAGGTCGGCCATCTTGAAGTGCGTCGGCGACTTGAACGGGTCGTAGTTCTTCATCAGCGCGAGCGCCATGCCGACGACCGACATCTTCCGGCCGCGCGCGGCGTCGTTCACCCGCGCGATGTCCTTCGCGAGCTGCTCGCCCTGCAGGAACGCCGTCACGGGCACGGCTTCCTTCGTTTCCTTGTCCACCATGACGGCCATGCCGATGCCGCAGTTCGGATGGCATCCGCAGTTGAGCTGGCCCCAGTCGGACGAGGGTCCGTGCACGAGGTCGGCCCAGTCGGTGAACGTGCCCATGAACGAGATCGGGAACCAGTCGCGCACCGGCTCGCCAAGGCCGGTCTGCTTCTTCACGTCGTGCGCGAGGTGCGACAGCGTGTAGCGCTGCGCGTGCCGGCGCTCGTCGGTGATCTCCTCGTCGCGGCCCGTGAACGACACCGGCTGGAACGAGAGGAACGAGATCTTCTTCGGGTTGTCGAGCGCGAACTGGATGATGCGGCCGACCTGCTCGTTGTTCACGCCGTTGACGATGGTCGTCACCGGCACGATGTCGACGCCCGCGCGCCACAGGTTCTCGATGGCGCGGAGCTTCACGTCGAACAGGTTGCCGACGAGACGATGCGAGTTGGCCGCGTTGCCGATGCCGTCGAACTGGAGGTAGGCATAGCGGAGACCCGCCTCGGCCGCCGCCTTGGCGAACTCGGGGCTCTTCGCGAACTCGATGCCGTTGGTCGCCGCCTGCACCGAGTTGTAGCCGACCTTGCGCGAGTAGCGCACCGCGTCGAGGAAGTACGGCGAGAGCGTCGGCTCGCCGCCCGAGAACTGCACCGACATCTGCCGCCGCGGCTTGATCGTGATGGCGTTGTCGAGCAGCGTCTTGATCTCTTCCCAGGCGAGCTCGTGCACGAACCCGACCTGGTTCGCGTCCATGAAGCACGGGTCGCACATCATGTTGCAGCGATTCGTCAGGTCCACGGTGAGCACCGACCCGCGGCCGTACTTGATCGTGGACGAGCCGTGGTTGTGCAGCTTCTCGTCGTTGTGCGCGCGCATGTCGGAGCCGGGGAACGACTCCTCGAGGTGGCGGAAGAACGCCGAGTCGATGGCCATCACGTCCTCGAAGTGGCCGTGAATCGGGCAGTCCTTCACCATCATGATCTTGCCGTCGCGCTCGATGATGGTCGCCTTGATCTCGCCGATCTTCTCGGTGAGCAGCACCTTGTAGTCGCGCTTGCCGTCGAGGATCTCCTGACGCGCCTCGCGCACGCAGACCGGACAGAGCGAGTCGGTCTCGCGCGGCCAGCCGAGCGGCGGCTTCACCTTCTGCCACGACTTCAGGAGCGGCTTCTCGGACCAATTCGGCGTGAACGACTCGTTCTGCTTGATGCTGTTCAACGCGTCGAAGACGACCCAGGCGCCCTTGGCCGCGATGGTGAGGCCCTTCTCGACGTACTTGACCGGCTTATGCATAACCCCCCAAGAGAGAAAGCTCGAACTGAGAAGGAAGAAGTCAGAAATATGAATGTTTGAACATGCATTTCTGACTTCGGAGTTCTACCCTTCCACTTCGGCGACGCGAGAATAGCGCCCGTCGCCGCCTCGGCCTACAGAAATGTGTTCAGCGGGCGGATCAGGGGGTGAGCGGGCCGAGACGACGGGCGAACTGCCCGCCGTTTTGGCCACCAAGACGCGATAAATCAACGACTTACAGCCGGAACGAGCCGCGCCTGCCGCTTCCGGACGGCGAAACGACGCGTATCCCCAGGATGACAACGAGGTAAGAGGCCCACCAGAGAGGCTCGCTGATGTCCGCCTTTTGCCCCCAGGCGAAGTGCACGACCCCGAGTGCCGCGGCGACGTAGACCAGCCGATGCAGGCGCTGCCAGCTCCGGCCGAGCCGCCTCATCCACCCGGTGGTGGACGTCAACGCGAGCAGGGCCAGCATCGAAAACGCCGTCATCCCGACGAAGATGAACGGCCGTTTGGTCAGATCCTCCCAGATCGTCGGGAACTGACAGGTCTCGACCGAGTAACAGAGCTGATCGAGCGTCAGGTAGATGACGAGGTGCGCGAGCGCGTACACGAACGACCAGACGCCGAGCATGCGACGCACGCGCTGGATGCGATTGACCTGAAACAGTCGGCGCAACGGCGTCACCGTCAACGTGAAGAGGAGGATCATGAGCGCGTTGCGGCCCGTCTCATGCTCCATGAGCTTGGTCGGATCGGGCCCGAGGGCCGACGGATCGGCTCCCGTGAGAACGAGATAGAGGCGATGCCCGAGCAGCACCCCCGGCGCGAGGCACGCCAGGAACACCGCGGGCTTGAATATGCGCGAGTTGACCACGGCGGCGATCGCTGACGCGACGCCGCGCCAGAGCCGCGCGGCCATGATCAGAAATTCTTGCGGAGGTCCATGCCGGTGTAAAGGCTCGCGACCTCGGAGTACCCGTTGAACATCTGCGTCGCCGTGTTCTTCAGGAATCCCGGAAGCCGGACTTCCCGAGCCTGGCTCCAGCGAGGATGGCTGACCGTCGGATTCACGTTGGCGTAAAACCCGTACTCCTCCGGAATCGCCCTCATCCACGTCGTCTGGGGCTGCTGGTCGGTGAAACGGATGCGGACGATCGACTTGCCGCTCTTGAACCCGTACTTCCACGGCACCATCAGGCGCATCGGCGCGCCGTTCTGGTTCGGCAACACCTTGCCGTAGAGGCCGACGACCATGACGGCCAGTGGATGCATCGCCTCGTCAAGCCGCAAGCCTTCGAGGTACGGCCAGTCGAGCACGGACGATCGCTGGGCGAACATTTCCGCCGGACGAAGCAGCGTCGTGAACTCGACGAACCTGGCCCCGGGAGCCGGCTCGACTTTCTTCAGGACGTCGGCGAGCGGCACGCCGATCCAGGGAATCACCATCGACCAGGCCTCGACGCATCGCAGGCGATACACGCGCTCTTCGAGCGCCTTGAAGTTCACGAGATCCTCGACGCCGTAATTCCCGGGCTTGGCCACGAGACCGTCGACCTTGACCGTCCAGGGCTTCACCTTGAGAACGCCGGCGTTCTGCGACGGGTCGCTCTTCTCGACGCCGAACTCGTAGAAATTGTTGTAGGTCGTGATGTCCTGGAACGAGTTGACCTTGTCGGGTGCCACGTACTTCGGGTTCCGGGTCGCGGTGAGCGGCGTCAGGTTCGCCTGAGCGAGAAGGCGTGGCTCGTTGAGTCCTGAGCCAGCGGCCAGGCCCACGCCGGCGGCGACGGCGGTCGCAAGGAAGTCCCGGCGGGAACGGTACACCGGCTCGGGCGTGACGTCCGAGTACGGGATCTCCCACGACGTCCTTGTCCTGGTCAACATAGGGGCCTCATCCTCATTGTCTGCCGAATCGCGAACCCTGAGATAATTCTCCCGCCACGATCTACTACGAGGGACGGCGTCCGGCAGTTACACACATGACCCATTCAACGTCTTCCGCCAGCCTGGCCGAGGCACTCCACGAGAAATTGACCACCCGTACCGCCCGCGTTGGCGTGGTCGGCCTCGGCTACGTCGGCCTGCCGCTGGCGGTCGAATTCGCGCGCGCCGGCTTCGACACGACCGGCGTGGACCTGGACCCTGCCAAGGTGGCCGCCATCAACAGCGGCGAATCGTACATCCGCGACGTGCCGTCCGCGGATGTCGCCGAATTCACGTCGGCGCGTCGTCTCCACGCCACGGCAGAGACCGCGGAGATCGCCAGGCTCGACACGGTCAACATCTGCGTCCCGACGCCGCTGCGCAAGACCAAGGATCCCGACCTCTCGTTCGTCGTGTCGGCCGTGGAGTCCATCGCAGAGCACCTCCGGCCAGGACAACTCGTCGTCCTCGAGTCCACCACCTATCCGGGTACTACGGACGAAGTCGTGCGTCCGATTCTCGAGCGCCGCGGCCTCCGGGCGGGCGAGGATTTTTTCCTGGCGTTCTCGCCCGAGCGCGTCGACCCGGGCAACGCCACGTGGACGACGAAGAACGTGCCGAAGGTGGTTGGCGGCACGACGCCCGCGTGCGCACGGCTGGCCACCGCGCTCTACTCCGCCTCCATCGACACCGTCGTCGCCGTGAGCTCGCCGCGAGTCGCCGAGATGGTGAAGCTTCTCGAGAACACGTTCCGCGCCGTGAACATCGGCCTGGTGAACGAGCTCGCGCTGATGTGCGACCGATTGGGGATCAGCGTCTGGGAAGTGATCGACGCCGCCTCGACCAAGCCGTTCGGGTTCATGCCGTTCTACCCTGGGCCCGGGCTCGGCGGCCACTGCATCCCGATCGACCCGTTCTACCTGTCCTGGAAAGTGAAGGAAGTGGGCTTCGAGGCGCGCTTCATCGAGCTGGCCGGGCACGTGAACGGCGCCATGCCGCACCACGTCGTGGACAAGGTTGGCGAGGCGCTGAACTCGCACCGCAAGGCCATCAACGGATCCTCAGTGCTCGTCCTGGGCGTCTCGTACAAGCGTGACATCGAGGACTTCCGCGAGTCGCCGGCCCTCGATGTCATGGCGGCGATGGCGGTCAAGGGCGCGCGGCTGTCGTTCCACGACCCGTACGTCCCGACCGTGGCGGCCCGCGAATGGCCGGGCGGGTACGACGTGTCGTCCGTGCCGC
The DNA here is from genome assembly GCA_963739035.1 of uncultured Acidobacteriota bacterium. Taxonomy (GTDB): domain Bacteria; phylum Acidobacteriota; class Vicinamibacteria; order Vicinamibacterales; family SCN-69-37; genus CAVTYZ01. Next base: position 232,919 of record CAVTYZ010000015.1, read on the forward strand.
TCTCGCCGGCGGCCCTCGAAGCCGCCGACTGCGTCGTGATCGTCACCGACCACAAGGTCTTCGACTACGACCTGATCCAGAAGCACGCGCGGCTGATCGTCGACACACGGAACGCAATCAAGCGCGACGCCGCGCATGTCTTCAAACTCGGCGCGCCCAGCGCCGCGACCGAATCACTTCGGATCAAGTTTAGAAGCCTTCGAAGTGTCTGAAGTTCTGAAGCTTCTGAGTTCACGCAGAAGTCCCAGAAACGTCTCCGCCTCGGTCCAGATTTCGTCCAGCGAAGCGGTTAGCTGGTGTCCGTCCTCGACAAGCCGGAGTGTCACATGCCTCCGCTCCCCGGCCCAGCGCGCAACCATGTCGGGGCTGACCGATTCGTCCTGCCGTCCCTGGTAGACGAGCGTCGGAACCGCTCGCCGCACGCGGAAGGCATCAAAACGCGCCGCGTCTTCGTACAGCTCGAACCCGACATGGCGGGTCACGTTGTCGCCGTAGTGAAAGACCTCGAGGCGGCCGGTCGTGCGCCACTCGTCGAGCCCTCGATCGCCGAGCTGACGCAGGCGGTTGCCGCCAAAATCGAGCGCCGGCGCGAGCAGAATCAGCCGATCGATGTCCCGTCCCCACGGGGCCTCGGCGGCGTGTACGGCGACGAAGGCCCCCAGGCTCGACCCGATGACCGCGACGGGTCGGCCGCGCGCGGCGTCGAGAGCCCGGCGCGTATCCGCGAGCATCCGCGTCACGGTCAGGGTCTCGAACGCCGGCTGGTTGAGATCCGGACACGAGAACCCGATGCCACGGCTCGCCAGCTCCTTCTCGAACCGCTTTGCCTTCGACGACGCCGGCGACGAGGCGAAGCCGTGGAGGTAGACGACGTGGGCGGCAGCCGTCACAGGAGCGTCCGGCAGCCAGGCCTGCAGCGGCACCGAATCGTCGCTTCGCCGTCGGTCCTGTAGTCGTAGGTCAGTTCCTCGCCCGCCGCGATGTTGCGCCCCGCTCGAATCCAGATGACATCGCCGATGACCTGCGAGTAGCAGTTGGGCTTGCACGCGTGGTTGATGAACCGCGCGATGTTGCCGCCGACCGATGCGTCACGCACCGTTCGAGCGTCCACGGTAAAGCACCACACCTCGCCGCGAGGCAGTTGCAGGCGTTCTCTCCGCAGACTCTCCCGGTGGGAGATCTTCTCGCCGGCGTAATCGATGATCCGGGAGTTTTTCGTGATCGGGCGGCGTGTGTACACGCCCCAGCCGGCGATGCCGGAGCGACGACGGACAAGAGAGGAACGGGGGACGGACAAGAAGACGCGATTCTATCGTTCCCCGTTCCTCGTTCCTCGTTCCTCGTTCTCCGTTCCTGGTTCCCAGTTCCGCGCTCCTCATTCAGTAGCACGGGGAACGCGGAACGTGGAACGGGGAACGGGGCGAAGCCCGTGGGGAACGGGGCGAAGCCCAGTGGGGAACGGGGCGAAGCCCAATGGGGCGAAGCCCACTGTTGACATCGGTTGGCGGGGCGGGCATCGTATGCGCTCCCCAGCCGTCGACGGGCGCAGAGACCCGTCGGGGCAGTTCCCGACGGAGGTTTCCATGTTGCGCTCGTCCGAATCACGTTCGCTCGCAGCCATATGCCAGACGTTGATTGCCGCATTGCTACTCACGTGTGCCTTGCCGGCCCCAGCCGCCGCGCAGGGCGATGACGGCAAGCATTTCGGCGTGAGCGTGTCCTTCTCGCCCTACTGGAAGAGCCGGAACGATCTTCTCTTCACCATGGGTCTCGACGACGTGGGCACGATCGAGGGCACGGAGTTCACGGTCGGCATGGTTCGCGGCCGCACGTTCGGTGGTGAATGGGGCGTGAGCTTCGTCAGGAAACCGTTCAAGGACACGACGACGGTGACCGAAGAGACGAGTTCGGATTCGGGACAATGCGGAACGGGATGTACGTTCAGCTTCACCAACACGACGACGATAACCACGGCGCTCCACGACGTGTACGCTCAAGGGATCGAGGTGCACTGGGCTCCGTCGTTCGTCACGATCAAGAACCGCGTCCAGATCGGGATGAACATCGCCGGCGGCATCGCCGTGCCCAAAGGTACGATCGACGAAACCTTCGTGAACGTGTCGACAAACACCAACACCTTCAACGGTCAGACGATGACCAACACCAACACGTTCAGCGACAGTGACACTTTGCCGGCCAACGAAGTGATGTACGGCAAGGTGCCGCTCTTCAAAATCGAGGCACAGGCGGCCGTCATCCTCGCGCCAGGTCTCAAGGTCAAGATCTCGGGAGGCTTGAACAACCCGGGCGTCGGAGTGCGTATAGGTGCCGTATATTTGTTCGGGGCAAATTAAATCGTCGTTCCGCGTTCCCCGTTCCTCGTTCCCCGTTCTTCGTTCCCGGTTCCCCGTTCTTTAGAACGAAGAACGGGGAACGGGAACGGGGAACAGGGAACGACGAAGCTCCTAGTAGAAGTCATGCGCCTCAATTTCCGGCCCGACACCCTCGAGCGCATCCACACGATCGGCCTTGACGGAAACTGCTCCGTCCTGGTTCTGGAGCGTGCCTTCGATGATCACGTACGGCGCATCGACAATCGTCCGCTTGTACGCGGCGAACACGTCCGGCGTGATGATCGCGTTGGCGATGCCGGTCTCGTCTTCGAGTGACAGGAATACGAATCCCTTGGCGGTGCCGGGCCGCTGGCGTGTGATCACCGATCCCGCCACGCGGACGCGCCGGCCGGGGCGCCCGCGCGCAAGATCGCTGGCACGCTGAATCCCGCGCGTCGCCAGCGACCGACGGACGATCGCCATCGGATGCGGGCCAATCGTCAGCCCCGTCCGGTCGTAGTCCGACTGCACCCGCTCGGCCAGGGACATGGGGGGTAAGGGACTCTGCCGGCTTGGGGCTGCGGCTTCGCCTTGGCTACGCCAGCCTCGCCGGAGCCTTCGGCGGAGGCAGGGGCTTGGGGTTTCATCGCTATCCAGGAGCAGCGGACCGGCCGGGCGGCCGGCGCGCTCCGCTTGCCAGAGCGCCGACCGGCGATCGCCGCCGAACGCCGCCAGCGCGCCAGATTCAGCCAGCACGCGAACTTCATCCTGTCGAACCCGGCACACGCCACGAGGTCATCGAGTGACCTGAATCTTTCCTTCCCTGTTCCCTTCTTCGTCCCTTTGCCCTTTGCCCTTTGCCCTCTGCCCTTTCAACCGTTGGCCCGCGTCAGCTCTCAGCCCTTTCACGTACCGAAGCCCGAGTCGAATCGCGCCGGTCTCCTCAATGCGGCAGTTCCAGCCGGACACCTGCACGTCCACCGGCGTGAACCGGACGCCGCGGCGCTGCGCGTCCTTGACCAACGTCGCCGGGTGGTAGAACCCCATCGGCTGGTTGTTGAGCAGCGCCGTGTAAAAAGCCGCCGGATAATGCGCCTTCAGGTACGCGCTCGCATAGACGATGAGCGCGAAGCTCGCGGCGTGTGACTCGGGAAAGCCATACAAGGCGAACGACGTGATCGACCGCACGATGTCGTCGGCCGCCGTGCCCTGGATGCCGTTGCGGGCCATGCCGTCGCGGAGCCGCTGCTCGATCTGCTGCATCCGCTTCACCGATCGCTTGAAACCCATGGCCCGGCGCAGTTCCTCGGCCTCGCCGCCCGAAAATCCCGCCACGACCATTGCCATCCGCAGCAGCTGTTCCTGGAACAACGGCACGCCGAGCGTTCTCGCCAGCACCGGCTCGAGCAGCGGATGCGGGTAGGTCACCGGCTGATCGCCACGGCGTCGGGCGAGATACGGATGCACCATGTTGCCGACGATGGGGCCGGGACGAATGATGGCGACCTCGACCACGAGGTCGTAGAAACACCGGGGCTTGAGCCGCGGCAGCGTCGCCATCTGCGCGCGCGATTCCACCTGGAACACGCCAACCGTGTCGGCGGACTGGAGCATCCGGTAGACGGCGGGGTCGTCTGGAGGAAGGTGGGCGAGATCCAGTGGTTCGGAGGTTCGAGGGTGCGAGGGTTCGAGGGTTGGTACGGAGGTGCGGCAGTCAGGTTCAGGTGCTCGGAGGCTCGGAGCCGGGTGCGTTGATGATGGTGATCGCGTCTTCGAGCGCGGCCATCATGCCGAGCCCCAGCAGATCCACCTTGATGATGCCGAGGTCCGCGCAGTCGTCCTTGTCCCATTGCACGACGACACGTCCGGGCATCGACGCCGGCTCGAGCGGCACCACCTCGTCGAGCCGGCCCTGACACACGACCATGCCGCCTGAATGCTGGCCGAGATGCCGCGGCAGGTCCTGGATCTCGCGCCACAGCTTTCCGAAGAGCCGGTAACGCGGATCATCCGGGTCGAGGCCGGACTCGCGGAGATTCCGCGCGAACGTTTCCTCGGGATCGACGAACTCGAACTGGCTCATGAGGCGCGCGAGCTGATCCACGTCCGACTCGGGAAGCTCCAGCACCTTGCCCACTTCGCGCGCCGCGCTGCGCCCTCGATACGTGATCACGTTGGCGGTCATCGCCGAGCCCAGCGTGCCGTAGCGCTCGTACATGTCCTGAATGACGCGCTCGCGCTGGTCGCCGCTCGGCAGGTCGAGGTCGATGTCCGGCCACTCGCCGCGCTCTTCCGACAGAAATCGCTCGAAGAGCAAGCCCATCCCCACGGGATCGACGGCCGTGATGCCCAGCGCGTAGCACACGGCGCTGTTGGCGGCCGACCCGCGCCCCTGCACCAGGATGCGCTGCTGCCGGCAGAAATTGACGATGTCCCAGACGATGAGGAAATAGCCGGAGAGCTGGAGCCGGTCGATGAGATCGAGCTCGCGCGCAATCTGGGCGCGGGCGCGATCGTGAAACGGCCGATAACGATCGCGCGCGCCGACGTGCGCCAGCCGCCGCAGGAATGACGACTCGGTCTCGCCCGCCGGGACCGGATACTCCGGAAAGCGGTAGCCGAGATTGGCCAGCGTGAACTCGAGCCGCTCCGCCAGGGCCTCGGTGCCGGCGAGCGCCTGCGGCACGTCGGCGAACATGCGGGCCATGAGCTCCGGCGGCTTCAGGTAACGCTCGGCGTTGGCCGACAACAACCGGCCCGCCATGTTCAGGGTCGTCTTGTGCCGGATGCTGGTCAGCACGTCATAGAGCGGGCGCGCGTCCGGGGCGGCAAACCGGACGCCGTTGGACGCCATGAGCGGCACACGAAACGCGGCGCCGAGATCGATGAGCGACGAAAGATCCGGCGGGTCCGCGCGGCCGAGGTGACGCTGCAGCTCGATCCAGACCTGCTGCCGGCCGAAGGTCCCCACGAGTCGATCGATCAGCCCCCCGACGCCGTGTCGCTCGGCGTGGAGCGCTTCGCGGCCAACGAGCGCGACGAGGCCGCTCGTCTGTCCCGCCAGATCTTCGAGCGTGACGCGCGACTCGCCCTTGGGCGACCGGAGTTTCGCGCGCGTGATGATCCGGCAGAGCTGGCGATACCCCTCGGCCGACGCGACGAGCACGGGCAGGGTCCAGCCGGGCTTGGGACTTGAGGCTTGAGGCTTGGAGCCTGAGGCCGCGCGGGGTCTGTCCCTGCCTACGAAGTGGGACTGACCCCGCGTGGGTTCAGCGCCTGGCCCAGGATCCCCAATCGTCAGTTCCGCACCGACAATCGCCTTGATGCCGGCGGCTTTGGCGGCACGATAGAACTGCGGCGCGCCGTACAGCCCGTCGCGATCGAGAAGCGCCAGCGCGGGATAGTTCAGGTGAGCCGCACGCTCGATGAGCGACTCCGGCAGCGACGCGCCGTCGAGAAAAGAAAAGGCCGAGGAGGTGTGGAGCTCGATATACATGGACAATGCATTGCGGATCTGCGATCGGCGATTGTGGATTGCATTGAGGATTGAATGATTTCGGATTACTGGGATTACTGATTGAGGCGTTGCCGCGCGTCGTGACGAGACCGTCGCTCCGCAATCGGCAATCCGCAATCGATCAATGCAATCCTCAATCGCCGATCGCAGATCCTCAATCCAGAATTCCCTCGACCTCCCACTGCCCGGTCGATCGATCCCGCGCAATCCGGTACACGTCCCCTGTCCCGAGCTGAACATCCCACTCGTCGCGATCCCATGCGGCGCGGTTGAACGTCCACCATCCGCCGGACGAACGCCAGGGACCGGCCGCGGCCACGACATGTCCACCAGCCAGGCCGCGCGCTGCGGGAGTTACTCGCGCCGGCATCCGGTGTTCGAGATCCACGCGCGCGGCGATGGGCAGCCGAAACCTTCGGAGGGCAGAGGGCAGAGGGCAAAGGGCAGAGGAGAGGTCAGAGGGAAGAGGTGAAAGGGGGTAGCCCGATCCCTCTAATTTTTTTCCCTTTGTCCTCTCCTTTGCCCCCTGCCCTCTGCCCTCTGCCCTGATTGGACACACCAAATGCGCCCATCCCCACAACCCTCGGATCATGCGTGTCCAGCACGAGCGGCGCCCCCACGCGCGAAGCGCCCACGAGCGCCGTCAATCGCGCCACGAGTGTCGCGAGATCCTCGGACGTGGGCAGCGTCGGCAGAATCAACGATCCCTGCACGATCGGACCGGGACCGACGTCGAGCGCGATCGTGACGATGTCGATGGCCGCGGGCGGAGGATGCGATTCGAGATCGAGCAGGATGAGCGTTCGCAGGACCCGCGCGTCGGCTATCGGCGCCGGCAGGTTGAGCGTCCGCTCGTGCCGCTCGCGTGTCACGAGCCGCAATTGAGTACGGACCGTGACGGCACCGCGATCGGCACACTGGAGCGCCAGCGAGAGCCTCTCGCACAATCGCCCCAGCACGAAGGCGAGCGGCTCGAAGCCTTCGACCGGCCACTCGAGCTCCAGGCGATCGGCGAACACCGGCGTCTCGTCCATCGGCACGAACGGCACCGCGTCTTCTCCCGACGCGGCTTGATGCAAACGCCGGCCACGTGCTCCCAACCGCGCGAGCACATCAGCGCACGGTAGCGCCGCCACATCACCAAGCGTGCGAAGACCCCAGCGTTCAAAAATCGCCAGAACTTCACTGATCTCTCGGTGGTTCGAGGGTCCGAGGGTCCGAAGTTCCGAAGGTTCGAGATCACTCAACGCTCCCAGCCACCCCACCGGAAGCGTTGACAGAAAAGCTGCATCCATCGCGACCGTTACGCCGGCTCGGGCATGAGCCAGCAGCCAGGCCATCGTGACCGTGGGCGCGATGGCGACACGGGGAGGGTCCGAAGGTCCGAGGGTTCGAGGGTCCGACGGTTCGAGGGTCCGACGGTTCGACGGTTCGGACCATCGGACCTTCGGACCCTCGGACCTTCGGACCCTCGGACCATCGCCTGGCAAGCGCGTGCACTTCACTCGCAATGGTCGCTGGAGGCCCGATCGTCCGCGAACACCCGGAAACGTCGAAGACCGCGCGAGGGCCGTAGACGCGGATGCGTGGGGAGCACGCGCGCGCGACAGAGAGCGCCACGTCGGCACGCGAGGTCAGCAGGCAGCAGAACATCGCGTGCGGTTCTCGAATCCGGCGAACCTGCGGCTCTGATCGCTCGTGCCCGTCCAGACCGGCACCGTGGCGAGCGCGATCGACACACCGCGGGCGCTCGGGCCCATCGGCTCCTGACCCACGATCAAACCGACCGTAGGCCGGCCTTCATTCGCGTACGCCAGCCGCTTCCAGGTGGCCCACGGCAGCGCGCGCACGTACCGGGACGGCACATCCGACAGATCGAGCGCGACCAGGGAGAACCCACCCGCGCGGATAATCAGATCGAACGCACGGACGGCTCGCGAGACGACCTCCTCGATGAGCGCCGGCCGGGCCATCTCAATCGTGATCGCGGCGCCGCGCACCCAGAGCACCCGGCTGAGATCGACGCCCGAGCAGGGGCTTCGCCACCGCCACGAGGGGGCTTCGCCACCGCCTACAGAAAGAAGTGACACGGGATCGAGCCGATCCACGGCATCGACGATCGCCGCCACGCCGCCGTCAGCCGTCGCGGCGGTCAGGCTCGTCAAGAGGACGCTCGTTTTTCCCGTCGATCGGCCACCGACAAGCTCGGAGATTTCGCCCTGTCTCCATCCCCCGCCCAGTGCCTGGTCGAGCTGGGGAATGCCGGTGGAGATCACCCGGACATTCGTCCCTCCGAGAGCCCAAACCGGCCGCAGAGCGCCACCCAATTTGCGGGCATCGAGCAGCGCTTCCAGCCGTTCTCGGTTGACCGTGCGGGCACGGGCGGCGGATTTCATTTTCGCTTTATTTTCGCCTTTCGCGACGGAGTATAGATGCGAGCCCGGATCAGAGCACTTCAGCGGCTTGAGGCTTACGACTTGAGGCTTGCGCTCACAAGTCCTCAGCCGCGCTGCCCGAGCCCCAAGCCCCAAGCCCCAAGCCTCAGCCGGTTAAGATTCAGAGCCCGTGTCTTCCTCCCCCGTCACCGACCCGGCCGCCGCGCCTGAGGCGCAACGGCCCTGGATCGATCGGGTCGCTGGCGCCCTGACCCACCGGAACTTCCGAATCCTCTGGTTTGCGGCGCTCGGCTCCACGATCGGCACCTGGATGCAGAAGTTCGCCCAGAGCCTGCTGGTCTACGACCTGACCGGATCGAAGTTTTTCCTGGGCATCGACGATTTCCTCAGCCAGTTGCCGATCCTGCTCTTCATGTTGATTGGCGGGGTCGTCGCCGATCGGCACGATCGGCGCTGGCTGCTGACCGGCTCGCAGTACGTGCAGGCGTTCTCGGCGTTCATGCTGGCGCTGCTCGTGTGGAGCGGCTCGATCACCGTCTGGTTCATCTTCGCGCTGTCATTCATCTCCGGATGCGGACAGGCGTTCGGCGGCCCGGCGTATCAGGCGCTGATCCCGTCGCTCGTGCCGCGGCGCGATTTGCCGAACGCCATCGCGCTCAACTCGTCGCAGTTCAATCTCTCGCGCGTCCTGGGTCCGGGCGCCGGCGTCGCCATCGTCTCGACGATTGGCCTCGCGGCCTGTTTCGCGTTCAACGGCATCTCGTTCTTCATCGTCGTCGTGGCCCTGACGGCCCTTCACCTGCCGCCACACACGCCATCTTCCGATCGGCGGGCGCTCGGCGTCGAGCTCCAGAGCGGCCTCTTCTACGTGCGCGACAGCCGGCTGATGCTGACCTTGACGATCCTCGTCGGCGTCAGCACGTTTCTCGCGATGCCCATCCTGACGATGCTGCCGGCGTTCGCGACCGAGGTGCTGACGGGCACCGGCACGCCGGAATCCCGGCTGTCCATGTTGATGGCGTCGCAGGGACTCGGGGCAATTCTCGGGGCCCTGATCGTGGGCACGGTCGATACGAGGAAGCACATGGGCCGTCTGCTTCTCTCTGTGCAGATCGGACTCGGACTCCTCATTGCCGCGTTCGCGCTCTCGACGTCGCTCGCCGCTGAGCCTGGCGCTCCTGTTCGTCGGCGGCATCCTCTTCATGGCGCTCTTCTCGATCAGCTTCTCGCTCGTGCAGTTGACGGTGCCCGAGACGCTGCGAGGCCGCGTGGTGAGCATCTACATGGTGGCGTTACGAGGCGGTGGGCCCATTGGCGGCCTGGTGGCCGGTGCGCTGGCGGACCGGTTCTCGGCATCGAGCGTCATGGCCGTCAACGGCGCCATCCTTGCCGTCGTGGCCGCATGGTTCCTCGTCTTCCGAGGCGGCGGCATCCTGACGGCCACTCAGGTCGAGCGATAACAGTTAAGATTCCGCCCGTGGCGCGAGTGCTCGTTGTCGAAGACAGTCAGGACATCGCCGATCTGATTCGGCATTATCTCGAGCGCGCCGGACACACCGTCGATCACCTCGCATCGGGACGTGAGGTCATGTCGCGCGTGCGGGACACGCCGGCGGATCTCGTCGTGCTGGATTTGATGCTGCCGGGGATGGACGGCTCGCTCGTGTGCCAGGCGCTGCGGCAGGACGCGACGACGGCGGCCATTCCCATCATCATGCTGACGGCCAGGGGCGAAGAAGCCGATCGGATCCGCGGCCTCGAGCTCGGCGCCGACGACTACGTCGTCAAGCCGTTCAGCCCGAAGGAGCTCGTGGCGCGCGTCACCGCGCTGTTACGCCGGCTGGATCGCGGGAAACCCAGGGAGCGCGTGCTCCGTCATGGTCCGATCAGCATGGATCTCGAGCGGCACCAGGTGCTGTCGACGACCGCGAGGTGCGGCTCACGGCGAAGGAGTTCCTGCTGCTGCAATATCTGATCGAACATCGGGGGCGGGTGCTCTCGCGCGACCTGTTGCTCGCCGACGTCTGGGGCTATCAATACACGGGCGGTACGCGTACGGTGGACGTGCACGTCCGCCGGCTGCGCGAGAAGATTCCCTGGCTCGCTGAAGCCATCGCCACAATCAAACAGTTCGGCTACAAGCTGGACGAATCCGCCGGCACGTCGTGACCTTTCGCACGCGCTCGTTCGTCGGCGCTCTGCTGGCCGCGTCCATCGCGCTCGGCGTGTCCACGATTCTGGTCGAGCAGGCGTTTCGCCGGTTCATGCTCGAGGACGTTGATGCGGGGCTTCTCAATCAGGCGCGCCTCGCCTCCGCGCTGCTGTCGCACCAGGAGAGCCTGCCGAATCCGGACCAGGAGGCCGACGAGGTCGGCCGCCTGATCGGCGGCCGGGTGACGTTCATCGATGCGGCGGACGGGTGCTGGGCGATTCCGACGTGGATCTGGAAGCGCTCGCCACGGTGGAGAATCACGCCGCGCGCGAGGAGATTGTCGAAGCGCGGCAGTCCGGCGAGGGATTGGCGACGAGGTCGAGTCAGACCACCGGCATCGACACGCGCTACGCGGCGGTCTCGGTCCGCACCGGGCCGGTCGCGTTCGTGCGGGTGGCGTTGCCGCTCACGACGATCGACGCGCGCGTGATGAACGTTCGGCGCCTCGCGCTCATCGGACTGATGGTGGGTCTCGGCGCGGCCGTCGCGCTGATCGGCCTCTGGTCGATCGTCGTCAGTCGGCGGCTCCGCTCCGTCGTGGACACCGCCGAGCGTTACAAGGCCGGGGATTTCAGCCGGCCGGCACGCGACCACGGACACGACGAAATTGGCACGGTGGCGAAGGTGCTCGACGACACGGCGCGGCAGCTTGGCGCACAGCTCACCGAGATGGCGCGCGAGCGCGCGCACATGGACGCGATTCTGACCGGGATGGTGGAAGGGGTCGTGCTCGTCAACAGCGCCGGCCGGCTGGTGCTGACCAATCCGGCCGTGCGGTCCATGCTCCGTCTCCCCGAACCGGCGGAGGATCGCCACTATCTGGAAGTCGTCCGCCATCCGGACATTGCCGCGCAACTCGCGACTGCGTTGGGCGGCCAGACCCCGCCGCCGGTGGAAGTGCAACTCGATCGCGATGCCCGCAAGTTCTTCGTTGCGCACGTGGTGCCCGTGGCGCGTGCGCGCGGCGGCGGCGCGGTGCTCGTGCTTCACAACATCACGGCGCTGCGTCACGCCGACCAGGTTCGTCGGGACTTCGTGGCCAACGTCTCGCATGAGCTCCGAACGCCGCTGACCGCGATTCGCGGCTCGGTCGAAGCCCTCCTCGACAGCCCGCCCACGGCCGACGAGTCCGCGAAGTTTCTGACGATCATCTCCCGCCACGCGTTCCGCATGGAAGGGCTCGTGCGCGATCTGCTGCGACTCGCGCGGCTCGATGCCGGCCAGGAAACGATCACGCGCGCGGAATGCCGGCTCGAGAGCCTGATCAACGGCGTCGAGCGCGACATGGAAGCCACGCTCGACGGACGCCGGCAAACCGTGGAGATCCGACTGGCGGAGGACGCGACAACGGCCCCCGGCGATCCGACCAAGCTCCACGACGTGCTGCGCAATCTGATGGAGAACGCGTCGAACTACAGTCCCGAGGGCGGCACGATCGAGGTCACGTCCAGCCGGTCCGGCGAGACGATCGCGATCACGGTGGCTGACCGCGGGCCCGGGATTCCTGATGACGATCTGGCCCGGGTCTTCGAGCGTTTCTATCGAGTCGATCGTTCACGCGCCCGCGATCCCGGCGGAACCGGGCTGGGTCTGTCGATTGTGAAGCATCTGGTTGAACTTCACGGTGGTACAGTCTCCGCGGCAAACCGTGATGGGGGCGGGGCCATCTTCACCGTGAGTTTGCCGGTAGACGGGAGGCCCAAGGCCTAGGGCTCAGGGCTCGAGGCCGTGTCTATGAAGGGAATCATTCTCGCCGGCGGTTCCGGCACTCGTCTGTACCCGGTCACGCGCGGCATCTGCAAGCAGCTGATCCCGATCTACAACAAGCCGATGGTGTACTACCCGCTGGCCACGCTGATGCTGGCGGGCATTCGCGACGTGCTGCTGATCACGACGCCAGACGACGTGGAGGCGTTCAAGCGGCTGCTCGGGGATGGCAGCCACATCGGGCTGCGGTTGTCGTACACCGTCCAACCTTCGCCCGATGGGCTCGCTCAGGCGTTCATCCTGGGACGGGATTTCGTCGGCGCCGACCGCGTGGTGTTGGCCCTGGGCGACAATCTGTTCTTCGGCAGGGATTCACCGACGTCCTTCGACGCGCGGCCGGTCGCACGCATGGCGCCACCGTCTTCGGCTACCCGGTCCGCGACCCGCAGCGCTACGGCGTGGTGGAGTTCGACGACGCCGGACGCGCGATCAGCATCGAGGAGAAGCCCGCCGAGCCTCGGTCGTCCTTCGCGGTCACGGGCCTGTATTTCTACGACAACGACGTGCTGGACATTGCGGCGCGATTGAAACCGTCTCCGCGGGGCGAGTTGGAAATCACCGACGTCAACCGCGACTACCTCCGACGCGGCGCCCTGTCGGTCGAGCGCCTCGGTCGCGGCGTGGCGTGGCTCGACACCGGCACGCACGAGTCGCTCCTCAGCGCGTCGCAGTTCGTCGAGACGATTGAGGAGCGCCAGGCGCTCATGATCTGCTGCGTCGAGGAAATCGCGTTCCGCATGGGCTACATCACGGCGGACGCGCTCCGTGACATCGCCCTGCCGATGCGCTCGAATTCCTACGGCCAGTACCTGCTTCGGCTGGTCGAGTCCGGGCCGGACGGAAGTGGTGCGTGAAGGTCATCCCAACGGCACTCCCGGACGTGCTCCAAATCGAGCCGGTCGTGCATCACGATGCCCGCGGCTTCTTCCTCGAAACCTATCGCGCCGACCGCTATCGCGAGGCCGGAATCGACGTGACGTTCGTGCAATCCAACCACTCGCGTTCCGTCAAGGGCACCCTGCGAGGATTGCACTGGCAGGATCCACCGCACGCCCAGGCCAAGTTGATTCGCGTCGTCGTGGGGGAGGTGTTCGACGTCGCGGTGGACGTCCGGCCGGCTCGCCGACCTTCGGGCGTTGGGTGGGCGTGACGGTGAGCGCGGCCAACTTCCGCCAGCTCTTCATCCCGGCCGGCTTTGCCCACGGATTTTGCGTGCTGTCGGACGTCGCGGAGCTCGAATATCAGTGTTCCGACATCTACGACGCGGCGTCCGAGCGCGGTCTGCGATGGGACGACCCGGATCTCGCCATCGAGTGGCCGGTTGCGACGCCCATCATTTCGGAGCGGGATCGGAATCACCCCGCGTTCGCCGAGCTGAAGCCCGGCGCCTTCACTCCCCGTGATCAATGATCAGACTGATCACGACGTAGCAGAGCGCGCCGATCGTCGCCGAGGCTGGAATCGTCAGGATCCAGGCCCAGACGATCTGTCCAGCGACGCCCCAGCGCACCGCGCTCAAGCGTCTGGTCGCGCCGACGCCGACGATGGCGCCGGTGATCGTGTGCGTCGTGCTGATGCCGACGCCGAGCGCGGTTGCCGTGTAGATCGCGACGGCCGCTCCCGTTTCAGCCGCGAAGCCGCCGACCGGCTGCAGCTTCGTGATCTTCGACCCCATCGTCTTGATGATGCGCCAGCCACCGGTCAGGGTGCCGAGGCTGATGGCGGTGTACGCAGATGATCTCCACCCAGATCGGCACCTCGAACGTCGTCAGGTACCCGCCCGTGACGAGGGCGCCCGTGATGATGCCCATCGTCTTCTGCGCGTCGTTGGCGCCGTGCATCAGGCTGTACGCCGCGGCGGACACGAGCTGCAGCCGCCGAAACCACCGATCGACGCGCGACGGGGCGGAGTCGTAGAAAGATCCACCCAATCGCCGTCATCAGCAACAGCCCGACCGTGAGTCCAATCATCGGCGCCAGGACGATGAAGATCAGCGACCTTGGTCCAGCCGGACACAATCAAGGCGCCGAACCCGGCCTTCGTGACGGCGGCGCCCGCATAGCCGCCGAACAGCGCGTGCGACGAGCTCGTCGGCAGGCCGAAGTACCAGGTGATCAGGTTCCACACGATCGCGCCGATGAGCCCCGACAGGATCACCGCGTACGTGACGACCGACAGCTCCACCAGGCCGCGCCCGACGGTCGGTGGCGACGGCCGTGCCGATGACCGCCGCCGCCGCGAAATTGAAGAAGGCCGCCCAGATCACCGCCAGGCCTGGTGACAGCACGCGCGTCGACACGACCGTGGCGATGGAGTTCGCGGCGTCGTGAAAACCGTTGATGTAGTCGAAGACGAGCGCGACGAAGATGATGAGACCGATCGTGCTGAATACCAGGCTCAACGCGAATCACCCGTGCTTGACGACGACGCCTTCGATGACGTTCGCGACGTCTTCGCAGCAGTCGGTGATGCGCTCGAGGTTGTCATAGACTTCCTTCCACTTGATGATCACGATCGCGTCGGTCTCGGTGTCGAACAGCGTCCGGACGGCTTCCTGATACACGCGATCCGCTTCGTTCTCGAGCCGGTTGATTTCCACCGCGTGCGGATTGACCGGTTTCTTCGTCGCGAGCGCTTCGAGGGCCATGCGCATGCGTTCGGCCGAGGCCGACACCGTGCGGCCGAGCTCGCGGGCGCCGGGGCGCACGACCTGAATCTTGTACAAGCCGGACGAGCGACGCCGTGTGATCGATGGCGTCCATGACCGTGTCCAGCGTGGTCGCGAGGGCGTAGAGGTCTTCACGATCGAACGGCGTGACGAACGTGCGGTGGAGACGTTGAATCGCGTCGTGCGTCAACGCGTCGCAACGATGCTCGGCGTCCCGGATGGGCTCGACCTTGGCGACGTCCGGCGGATCGGTGGCCAGCAACTGCTCGAGGAGCAGCGAGGCGGCCTGGATTTCGGCCGCCATCTTGCCGTAGAGGTCGAAGAACTGCTCGTCTCTCGGAAACAGATTGAAACGCACGCGCCCGGCCTCCCCAGCCGGGCGTCATTGTAACGTCAATGTAACGAACGGTCCGTAACCGACATTTAACGGGGGCGTCACGGGCGGGAAACCCTGGCGCGCCGTAGTCGTGGCAACTGTCACATGGCGGCTCCAACGCGGATTCTCGTCGTTGAAGACGAGGTCGACATCGCCGACCTCATCAAACACACGTTCGAACGCTCGGGCGAGGCCCGCGTGGACATCGTGACGACCGGGGACGCCGCGGTGAAGTCGATCACGGACGCTCAGCCCGACTCGTCATTCTGGACCTCAACCTCCCTTCGATCGACGGGACCGAAGTCTGCCGCCTGGTCCGGGCGCGTCCGGCCACGGCGTCGCTGCCGATCATCATGCTGACGGCGCGGACCGGCGAGTCCGACCGTGTGTCGGGCCTGGATCTGGGCGCCGACGACTACGTCACGAAGCCGTTCAGCCTGCGCGAGCTCGCGGCGCGCGTGCGTGCGGTCCTCCGCCGGAAGTCGGCGGGCAAGCCGGCCGGCCTGTCGATCTATCGGGGCAAGCAACTCGTCGCCGACTTCGATGCGGTGATGGTGACGCGTCGATGGCCAGCCCATCCGGCTGACGCGGCGCGAGTTCGAGCTCCTCCGGTGCCTCGTCGAGAACCGCAACCGGGTCCTGTCGCGCGATCGGCTCCTGGAACGCGTCTGGGGCTACGACCGCTTCGTGGAGACGCGGTCCGTGGACGTGCACGTCGGCCGCCTTCGATCGAAGCTCGGCACCGTCGGTCCGCAGATCGAGACGTGGTCGGCCTGGGCTACCGGTTCGTCGAATAAGGTCCGGGGGGCTTCGCCCCCGCCGTCCCCCCTACGCGCTCACTCGCGGGGACCCCATTGCCCCGCTCCCGCCTCCGCCAAGGCTGCGGCGAGGCTCGCCGAAGCGCCTTCGGCGCGAAGGCGGCCGTTCGCGCGGGCTCGCTAGCGCTCGCGCACGTCGGATCCGTACTTCCCCTTCAAGTGATCCCGGACGCCTCGGCCGATTGCGGCGAGGCTTGGCGCGAGAGGCGCTTGCGATCGCACGAGCGCATGCGCGACGTTGAGACCGACGATGTTCGCAGCGCGAGCGACGCGGATGGGCCAGGCCTGCGGTCCAACGCGGGTGGCCAGCAAGCAAGTGGTTGCGAGCGCCGAAGTACAGACGTCGGGGCGAGGACTGGACCGATCGAGGCGCCGCCTTGGTGCTCGACGACGGCGCCGCCCGACGCACACGGTGCGGAATCCCGCCCGTCGTGCGCGAAGACAGAATTCGATGTCCTCGAAGCCGTAAAAGAACTCCTCGGCAAAGAGGCCGACCGCCTCGAATACCTCGCGGCGCACGAACATTGCGCAGCCGCTGACGCGTCGAACGTCGCTGAACGTCGTAGCGCGGCGTGCCGTCGGCTGGCATTGTGGTCGACGATGGCGCATCCGGCCGGTTGCCGCGAGTAGGTGATGCCGGCCGACTCGATCGAATCGGGACCGGAGCGTCTCGCCACCATCGGCGCCGCCACGCCGACGCCGGGTTCGTGGTCGAACACGCCGCTCGAGCACGCCCAGCATGTCGGGCGCCACCTCGACGTCGCTGTTGAGCACCAGCGACGCGGGAGGCTCCCTGCTTCGAGTGCGGCACGGATGCCCACATTGCATCCGGCGGAAAACCCGCCGTTCACCGGAGACACGATCGAGCGCACGTTCTGGGCATCTCGAACGAACACGGTGCAGCGAGTCGTCGCCAGACGCGTTGTCGACAACGATGACGAAGCCGGTGGATGGCTCGATGCCTGAAGCGATCGGACCGCGGCGATCGTGCGCCGAGCCGTGCGGTAGTTGAGGACGACGGCGAAGGTACGCGGGCGAGCGTAACCCGCGACCTCTGGGGCCATGCGCCGTATAATATGCCGGAAGTCGCGTCGGTGCCCTCTTTCCGTTTCCTATGGACCGCCGCCCGCATGGGATTCGATGCCCTGATGGACGGCCGGCTGTCGATGTCGCCGCGCCGTTGGCTGATCGACCTCCGACATCTTCGCGGACAAGCTGGCAGACGCAACGCTGCCGGCCACGGCCGCGCAGCTGTCGCCGCTAACTCCGCCACGATTGCTCGGCCAGGAGACGCTGCCAGTCGGCAATCTCAGAAAGCGGCTCTCGCGGCGTTTCTCGGCAATCAGAATGTCACGGCTCGCGATTTTCGCCGTCAATGACTAGCCGCGCCTCTCGATCCTGATCGTCCTCTTCAATCGTGCCGACCTCACGCTGCGGTGCCTGCGGTCCATCGCGGCACATGTCCCTGTCGCCTTTTGAGGTCGTGACTGGTGGACAACGGTTCCACCGACGACACCTGATGAACTCCTTAGGTCGCACAGACGGCGCCCACGCTGGGATGACTTCTCGGCGAACATCGGGGTTTCCTGCATGGCGCGAACACTGCCGCCCTGGCAGCGCGTGGGCGAGCTTCTGTTGTTTCTGAATAACGATGTCGAGCTCGTGCCGGAGGCGGTCGCGTCAGCTATCGGCAGGCTGGATCCGCATACCCGAACGTCGGCGCGGTCGGCGCCCGGCTGGTGTTTCCGGACGGCACATTCCAGGAGGCCGGAAGCATCATCTGGCGGGACGGGTCGTGCCAGGGCTACGGCCGCGGAGATCCACCTGAGAACGCTCCGAGTATCGACTTCGTCCGAGATGTCGATTTCTCGTCGGCGCGCATTCCTGCTGACGCCTCGCAGAGGTTGTTCGACAGGCCTCGGACGGATTCGATTCCGCGTACGCCCCCGCTTACTATGAGGACGCAGACTACTGTGTGCGTCTGTGGAAAGTCCGGTCGACCGTGTCGTCGTACGACCCGGACTGCGACAGTCCTGCATGTCGAGTCCGCCAGCTCATCGTCGGCCGAAGGCCACGGCACGGCTGCAGCAAAAGAATCGGGTGACGTTCGTCGCGCGACACAGAGAACTGGCTCGGGCAGCAACTCCCGGCCAACGATCGCCGAACATCGTTTTCGGCCGCGAGCCGCGGCGCCGGCTACGGCCAGCGCGATTCTCGTCTTCGACGACCGGATGCCGACAGCCGACATGGGATTCGGCTTTCCCTCGCGCGCTCGACATGCTCGAGGCCCTGGTGGCCGACGGGCACTTCGTCACGGTCTATGCGACCGATACGGCGCGCTGGATACGGCAGGCCCCGAGGTCTTGTCATCTCCTATTCGAGGTGCTCGTCCGACCATGGCCCGCCGCGGATTCAAGAGCTTTCATGGAGCACACGGTCGCGGCCACTACGACGACGATCCTGGTCAGCCGCTCCCATAACATGGAGCTGGTTACGGAGCAAGTCTGGGCCCGCCGGCCGGATTGGTGCCCCGCCGGCCCGCGGTGATCTACGACGCCGAGGCCATCTCGGCGCTCCGCGAGGCCGGCCGCCGCACGGCTCGCCGGCGAACGACATTACGGATAAGGACATCGAGTCAGAGATGGTCGACAGTGAAGTGGACCTCGCTGACGGGCGCCTCGGCCGTCATTGCCGTCTCGGAGACGCGAGCGCCAGCGATCTTCCGAGGCCAGTGGATTCGCCACGGCGGTCCACGTCGCATCAATTTCGCGCTCACACCTCGCCCAACACCTGCCTCTTTCGACGAACGACCTCAATCTGTCTCTTCGTCGGCTCGTTCGACGGGCTGTCACCAAACGCTGACGCGGTACTGTGGTTCACTCACGAGGTCCTGCCCCTCGTGCGCTCGCGCCTCGGCGAGCTGCTGTACGGCTTCCTCGTCGTCGGCCGGCACGCTCCGGCTGCCATCAGCTATCTCGAGCGCGAGTGGGCGTCGACCTTTAGCCGGAATGTCGTCGACCTGGTGACCGCTTCGACAATCGGGCCCGCCTCTTCGTGGCGCCAACGCGTTTTGCGGCGGGTCTACCCTACAAGTTGCGTACACGCTGCGGCTCACGGCTTGCCGGTCGTCTGCACTCGCCTCCTCCAGACGCAATTGGGCTGGAGCGCCGGCCGTGAGCTGCTTGCGGACGACAGCGCGGACGGCTTCGCCGATGCGTGTGCAACGCTGCATTCGGACTCCGTTCGCCTGGCGTGATGTTCGTGACGCGGCATTGAAGCGCGTCGCCGCAGACTATTCGCTCGATGGATTTCGCACGGCCCTTCGTACCACCCTGTCGTCATGACGTCTATCCCAGCGATCTTCGTCGCCATCCCGACGCGGAATCCCGGCCGGCCGCAAGCCTGGCCGGAGATTGAGACAATCTGGTGCGCGCTCTGCTGGAAGGCCTCAGGTGGATGACAATTTTCGGATCGTCGCGATTGTCGCGGCGTACAACGAAGCCGACCTGATCGGACAAGTCATCGGCGGCCTTCTTCGTGAGGGCATTGAAGGTGGCACCGATCGACGACGCGTCTGATGACGGGACGGTGGAAGCCGCCGCGGCATTCCAGGGCCAAGGGCTCATAAATATCGAACGTCGTCCCCGAAACGCCGACGATCCGACGTTTCAATGGGAGCAGCTGCTCCGCCGGAAGCAGGAGTCTGCCACCGAAAACTCCAGGCCGACTGGTTTATCCATCACGCCAATGTTTGCGCAGCCCCTTGGCGTCGCCGACGCTGCAAGCGATCGGCACGGTCGATTGACGTGGTTACAACGCCATTGATTTCGCCGTCCTCAATTTCGTGCCGACGAATGACAACTTCCGGAGCGATAAAGACATCCGAGACGCCATCACGTCATACGAGCCGGCGGCGGAATGGGATCGCGCGCAGATCAAGTGTTGGAAGAAGACGCAGCACGTCGTGGATCTGGTCTCCACCGGCGGTCACGAAGCCATCTTTCCTGGCCGTCGTGTCTGCCCTGTGCCGTTTCTGCTCCGACACTATCCGATCCGCAGTCAGTCACACGGCGAACGCAAAGGTCTTCGCCGACCGAAAACCGAGATTCTCGGCAGAGGAACGTCAGCGCGGGTGGCATGTTCAATATGCCGGTCTGGAGCCCGGTCATGCCTTTGTCCGAGCCGCTGAAAGATCTCACGGACTTCGACGCGGCGGCGGTTCGAATCGATTTGAGCTTGTCACACCGCGACTCACGAATGTTGGAGGACACGCGGGCCGCGATTCAGACAAGAGCGTGCCGCGTTGGCACGGGACAGAGCGACTTTTGAGCAGGAACTGTCAGCCCTGACGAATAGTGTTGCCACTCTCACCGATGCGCTCCAAACGGAACGGCAAGCTCTACAGACGACCGCTCTGACGGCTCAACGTCAGCGGGCGCGTCTCGAAATGCAGCATGCCATCGCCGTCGCGACACAGCACGCCGTCGCGCTTGAACTTGAACAGATTCGGAACACCCTCTCCTGCAAATCGTCGATCGGGTCTGGCAGCTGTCGGGCTGCTCGCGCCAGCGAACACGCGCCGAGAACGTTGGTTGCGGAGCTTATATGGCGCGCACAGCATGGTCGGTAGGGATTCGGGAATATTAAGCACGGCTGTGCCTCCCGCATCGCCAGGGACTTCAGTATCCGCTTACGATCCGCCCGAATGGCCGGACCGGCTCCCTGCAGGCAAACACCGCGGCGATGTTGACATCGTCGTCTGCGTACACGAGGCGCATGAGGATGTAGGGTGCCGCTGGCATTCATCCGACTCAGCACAACACTACCGTACCGATTGATCGTCGTAGACGACGGCAGCAGCGAATCAACACGACGCCGTACTTGAGCGGTGTCGCCGCCACGGAAGGACTGCTGCTGGTCCAGAATTCGTCCGCGATGGGCTACACCGTTGCCGCCAACCAAGAACTTCGCGAAGCTTCGGCACCCCACGTCGTCCTGCTGAACAGCGACACCGTAGTCAGTGCCGGTTGGCTCGATCGTCTCATCGCGTGTGCCGACGCGGACGCTGGGATAGGACTGGTCGGCCCGCTTTCAAACGCCGCATCGTACCAGCTCAGATTCCCGGAGGTGGCAGAGTACGGATGGA
This sequence comes from uncultured Acidobacteriota bacterium, assembly GCA_963739035.1. GTDB lineage: Bacteria > Acidobacteriota > Vicinamibacteria > Vicinamibacterales > SCN-69-37 > CAVTYZ01. Next base: position 254,153 of record CAVTYZ010000015.1, read on the forward strand.
GGCGACTGGGCCGACAATCCGTCTACTCTGCCACTGGCGAGATATGCGGAGCTCGTTGCCGCCAGCAGCGCAAGGTTGTATCCGACCGTCGGCCTTCTAAACGGATTCTGCCTACTTTCTCACACGCGATGCGATCACGACCGTTGGGCTCTTCGACGAAGAGACTTTCGGCGCCGGTTACGGAGAAGAAAATGACTACTGCCTGCGAGCCGCCGGCGCCGGGTTTCGCCTCGCGGTCGCCGACGACGTTTGGGTGTACACAGGCAATCTCGCAGCTATTCTCATGACCGACGACGGACCCTGGATGCGGAGGCGCAGAACCGGCTGCGAGGCAACGCCATGGTCAGCGCGTCATCGAGGAGCGTGTCAACGCCGTCCGTAGTGACCGCGTACTGGCGGGTATTCGGGCACAGATATCGGGATCATGGTCGATCGGGCGGACTTCACGACGGCCGGGCAATCGCGATGGCAAGGCAAGCGAGTTGTCTTCCTGTTGCCGATTGGCGATCTCGGCGGAGGCGCGAAGGTCGTCCTCCAGGAAGCGCAGGCCATGCGTCTAATGGGTGTCGACGCTTGGATTCTCAATCTCGCTGTCTATCGCGAACGGTTTGATCAAGTCTGCGCAACTTTTGGCGTCCCCGTCCGCTATATCGCGGACGCCGCCGAAGTCGCTACCGAGGTGGCAGGCTTTGATGCGGTCATCGCTACAGCCAACACATCGGTCGAATGGATGGCTAGCCGGCCGGCTGGATCCGAAGGGGCGATTCGAGCGTACTACGTTCAGGACTTCGAGCCACTCTTCTTATCCTCCGGAGTCGGCCGAATACCGCCGCGCTCTGGAGTCGTACCAGCGATACCCCGACCTGGTCTGCCTGACAAAGACGGAGTGGAATCAGTCAATTGTTCGAGCAGCACACGGGCGTCTCCTCGATTCTCGTGGGCCCCAGCGTGGATCTCTGATGTGTGCCGGCCACGACCACGACGCGACGGGCACTGGCCCGTACCGCCTCTGCACATAGCGGCCATGATCCGGCCGTCGAGCGGGCGGCGACGGGCTCGTGAGACGCTCGCGATCCTTCAGCGCTACGAGAACGAGTGTCGAATCCCGATGGAATTCATTCTTTTCGGATCTGACAGCGCGACGCTCCAATCGGAGCAATTGCCGCAACTGTCGGCCTGCAGGAACGCCGGCCTCCTCAACAGTCGTCACGCAGTCGCGTCACTACTGAACGAAGTGGACGTCTTCGTGGACTTCTCAAGCCACCAAGCCATGGGGCTGACCGCACTAGAGGCGATGGCCTGCGGCGCTGCTGTCATCATCCCTGAGCAGGGCGGAGCACGAAGCTTTGCGGACGCGAACGTCAACGCCATCGTCGTAGATACGGACTCGCCGGATGCATGCCTGGCGGCCTTGGTACGTCTGACGACCGACCACGAACTCCGACGAGAGCTCCAGGCTCTGTGCCCTGGATAGCGCGGTGCAGCATTTTCCCGAACGAGCGGCTTTGCGTTTTCTCGACGGGCTGTTCGCTTGAGCTACGTGCCAGCCGTGTCCGAGTCGCGTTTCTCGCCTTTGTATGGACTGTTGTGGACGCTCGTCCGAACGGACTTCAAGTCTCGCTATCACGGAAGTCTCCAGGGCTTCGTCTGGGCGCTCACCAAACCCCTCGCGATCTTCGTGGTGTTGATGGTTGTCTTTTCGTTTGTCTTTGGCAGCGAGCCCGACTACAGCCTCAAGCTTATTCTCGGGCTTTTTCTTTGGGACTTTTTTGCGGACGCAACCAAGACCGGCATCACGTCGCTCATCACGAAGAGCTATCTCCTGACCAAGGCTCGACTGCCGTCATGGGTCTTCGTTGTGGCCTCAATGTCGAACGCCGTCATTACGCTTGTGGCGTTTAGCGCGATCCTCCTTAGCTATCTCGTCGCAACGGGCCGACCTCCGACGATTGGCCACATTTTTCTGTTCGGTTGGTACGTCCTCCATTTTTCAGCAATTGTGACCGGGATCAGCCTTGCCGGCAGTGTGCTGTTCCTCAAGTATCGCGATCTGAATCAGGTGTGGGACGTCGTCACGCAGGCGGGCTTCTTCGTCGCGCCGATCATCTATCCGCTTCGGTATTCTTCCGGAGTCGGCTCACAAATATCTCTACCTGTGGCCGCCCACACCGATCATCCAGTTCAGTCGCGACGTGTTGGTTGGATGGTGCCGCTCCGACGCTTCGCGCGCATCTCCTGCTCACGGCCGGCACGGCCATCATCCTGTTCTGTGGCTGGATGCTGTTCGCTGGACGCGCGAACCGCATCGCCGAGGACCTCTAGGACGTATGGCAGCGATTGACGTTCGTGCGGTGAAGAAGACGCTTCAGAATTCCGTACGTGCGCCGGCGCACGGTTCGGGATCACGTCTTCGAACTATTCGGCTCCAGGGACTGGGAGGAACACCACGTGCTCGATGGCGTCACCTTCGACGTTCGCGAGGGTGAAACGCTCGGCGTCATGGGACGCAATGGCAGCGGAAAAAGCACCTTGCTTAAGATCATCGCCGGCATATATCAGCCCGATGCCGGCATTGTGCACGTACGTAGGCAGCGTCACTGCTATTCTGCAGCTCGGCATCGGTTGGAACCCCGAGCTCGACGCGGTGGACAACATCTATCTGCTCGGAACGGCAATGGGCCTCTCACTTCGCGAGGTTCGGCGCGGGTCTGGATGACATTTCTCGCCTTTGCGGAGCTCGAGCGTTTCGCGAATCTGAAGGTTGAGCCACTACTCCAGCGGCATGGCATCGCGGCTCGCTTATGCGGTCGCGTTCCAGGCTGTCCGCGACATTCTCCTTCTCGACGAAGTGTTCGCAGTGGGTGATGCGGCTTTCCGGACTAAGTGTGAAGGTCGGTATCGTGAGTTGAGCGCTGCCGGCCGGACGGTCGTTCTCGTAAGCCATGCGCAGTCGGTGGTGGCACAATTTTGCGATCGGGCGCTACTGATTGAAGATGGACGCATCCTGAAACACGGACCGCCGGCGGATGTTGCCGACACTTACACCGCACTGATGGCGGCGGCGAGAGCACCCACGTCCCACGCATCGTGACCCCTAGGTGACGAGGCCGGAGTTACCCATGAACGGTTCACCGTCAGTCACCGTCATACTTCCCTTCCGCCATCTCGGCCCACGCTTCGGCGAGGCCGTCGAGACTCTCCTAGCGCAGACCTTCTGCGATTTTGAAGTCATCGTCGGAGGTGGTGACGGTCCTTTCACCGCATCGGAGCCGATGGAGCGACCGGCAGCCTCATTGTCGATTCGGGCTCGAACTGTGTCGATTGACGACGCTGATCTGGCAACGGTGTGCACTGCCGCCCTTGGCGACGCCAAGGGTCGATACGTCTGCACTATTGTCGGCGGCGATCTGCCGTTGCCCGGGTGTTTCGAGCGACTGGTCGCCTTTCTCGAGTTCATGCCCGCCGTGATGTACGCATCGGGGTGGTTTGGATTGGATCGCTCAGGCGGCCGCATGGACGCCAACGCGCTGTGACCTTCCCTCGCTTTTGGTCGAGCGCACGGTTGCGTCATCCACGCTCGTGCGACGAAAGGCGCTGGACGCGGTCGGTGGCTACTCGAGTTTTGGTGCCGGCCTTCGCGATGAGACGTGGGAGCTCTGGATCGCGCTGGCTGAGGCAGGCTTGCAGGGCGCCATCGTTCCGGAGATGCTCTTCCGACGCGATGCGTCCCACCATGTACCGCAAGCGCTTCTTCGGAACTGACAAGTCTACGGAAACTGTTCGAGAGGCACCGCGAGAGCTACGAACTGCACTTGACACAGGTTCTCGCGTACGCGGACGCGGAGATACGCCGTTTCCGTCACGAGCGTGGGACGTTGCCCTATTCCAATGGCGATCTCAACGCGCGGGTGCTCGACCTCGAGCGCGCCCTGCATCGCCGCGCAGCGCGAAGTGGTCGCGCTGCGCCGATCGAAGAGCTGGAAAGTCACGGCTCCTCTGCGCGAAGTCTACAGTTTGCTTTTGCGCGCCTGGACGCGGTCATGACGTTCGACGAAATCGTCGCGGCCGTTCACAAACGGCAGCGTCGTCTGCACACGCTGCGCGCCACACACGTGTACGGCGAGACGCGACAACTGAAGGCCCGGGCCAAGGACGTCCCGATTCGATGGGGCGATTTTGATCGGCTCACGCCATTCAACGAGACTGACGGCACGGGCTCGGCAAGACGGATTGACGAAGCCTATGTTCAGCGATTCCTGCTCGAACACGCCGATGACGTGCGCGGTGAAGTGCGTTGCGTTACACGAGATCAGCTGCTAGGAAACTCCGTTGCAGACGCGTACGACTGTGTGATCGTGCCGCACGTGCTCCACGCCACTTACCGGATGCGCGAAGCCTTGTGGGACTGCGTGCGCTCGCTTCGCACCGGGGGCGTCCTGTTGGCGACCTTCCCGGTCACACACTATCCAGCGCCGGTCGAGGACCAGCGCCCAGACTATTGGCGTTTCACCGCCGCGGCGGTTCGGCGAGTGGTCGCGGAGTTCTTTTCCGGAGGCGAGCATCAGCGTGCGGGGATATGGGAATGTCCTCGCCAACATATCGCTTCTGGTACGGTCTGACCTGCGATGATCTGACCGCTTCCGAGCTCGATTCTGAAGATCCGTTCTTTCCGGTGATTATTGCGGCTCGTGCGCAGAAACCGCCTTCAAGTGAAATCGTGCCTCCAAAGGTACCCTGAGAAGATCCGCATGGGCATCGTTCGCGCGCACCAAATCCCAGCTCGACGACAGGCGGCGTCTTAAGACGCGGCCGAGCCGCACGGGACGGCACTCGACTGGGGCGACCTCCGCGTCGGCAAACCGATCAGTGACGTCTGGGGTCTGGATCGGGGCGGTCCTGGTCGATCGTCGGTTCATAGAAACGTTCCTGCAGGACCATGCCGTTGATATCCGAGGGCACGTCCTCGAGGTCAAAGATCACAACTACACATCACACTTCGGCGGCTCAGGAGTCGATCGCATTGATGTCATTGATGTAAACCCGACGAATCCTGACGCGACGATCCGGGGCAACCTCGAAGGTCGGGATGGATCTCTGCCGAACGATCAATTCGATTGCTTTGTACTCACTCAAACTATTCACATCATCTACGACGTCAAGGCGGTTCTAGCCAATGCCTTTCGGATGCTTAAACCGGGCGGTGTACTCCTATGCACAGTGCCCTGCGTCAGCCGCGTGTCTTACAACGAGACGGGGCCCTTGACGACGGCGATTTCTGGCGGTTTACGCCGTCCGCCATTCGGCTGCTCGTGTCCGAGCTATCTCCAGCCCCAGACAACGTCGAAGTCACCACGTACGGCAACGTTGATATCAGCGCGGCGTTCCTGCTGGGGCTGGCGCCGCCCGACGTGCCTGAGGACAAGCTGTCAATCGTGGACTCACGATTTCCGCTCATCTGTGGCGTGAGGGCCGTCAAGCCGGTGGCAAAGGCAGCGCACACAGGAACGGCCGCGAGATCCCGAACCCGCCACAAACGCAGTCGTTTTGTTGTACCACCGGCTGGCCACACGTGGGCCCAATACGCATGCGTTGACCGTGGACACGGCGGCGTTCAGTGAGCAGTTGCGCTACCTTCGCGAACGGTGCGCGCCGATGGGTCTCGAGGACTTGGTGGAGAGGGGGCGGCGCGCGGCCGGCTGCCCCGAAACGCGGTGGCCGTCACGTTTGATGACGGTTATTTGGAACAACTGACTGTTGCCGCACCGTTGCTGGATAGATAACGGGATTCCGGCAACATTCTTCGTTAGCACGGCCGGCATCGACAAACCGCCAGGAGAGCTGGTGGGATGCGCTAGAGCGGATCTCCTTCATTTTCAGTCCTGCCCTGCCCGACGTCTTGGACCTTTACGGCGACGGTCTCTGGGTTCGGCGTCTCGAGACACCAAGGGACCGGGCTCTCGTCCATCGGGAACTGGCTGCGACGATATATCCGCTAGCTTTGGACGAGCGAGCCGACGTGCTCCGCCGAATCAATGACTGGGCGAGAGGGGTCGACCTCGCGCCCCGCCAAAAACATCGTCCGATGACGCGTCATGAAATTGTCGAGTTAGCAGCCCGACCGGGTCATGCAATCGGAGCGCACTCCGTGCACCATCTCTGCCTACCGCTTCAGCCGCTGGCAATTCAAGTCGAGGAGACCGCGGCGTGCAAACGCACGCTAGAGGCCTTGCTCGGAAAACCTGTCCGCGCGTTCGCTTACCCGTTTGGTGCCCACTCGGACGCAACGGTTGCCGTGGTGCGCGATGCCGGGTTCGAAATGGCGACGACGGTAGCAACCGGGGCTGTGTCTGTCCATACAAACCCTTTTACTCTGCCCCGGCTGGAGATCGGCTTACATAACGGCGGCAGCGACGATCGGCCGTCTCGAGATGTTGTTCGAGTAATGAGGAGCTAGATGCCAAAGCGCCGAGCGTGGACCGACTGAGTATCGCCGGGTGGTCGATGGGGTGAACGCCGCCCGCCCGCGCCAGCGGCCCATTCGTAGTCACCGTGATTGTTACCACTTACAATCACAAACAGTTCGTCCAGCAGGCGCTGGACAGCGTCTTGACCCAGCACACCACGTTCCCGTTTGAAGTCGTCATCGTCGAGGATTGTTCAACTGACCTGTAAACGTGACATCATCCGGAGATATGCGGCCATCAATCGGGGCATTGTCCGCCTAGTTCTCGCTGACCGGAACCGTTTGCGCATAAATGAGGCATGTCCGAAGCGTCTTTGAATCATGCGCCAGTCCGTTTGTCGCTGTGCTGGACGGCGACGACTACTGGACGTCGCCGCACAAACTTCAAAAACAGGTGAACTATTCTCTCAATCAGCATCCTGACTGCGCGGTTTGTTTTCACGCCGTGCGGGTTGTCTTTGAAGACGAGGATCGCGAAGTCGTACAGAGAGCAATGGGCCGGGTCAAAAGGAGATCTCGACTCTCGACGACCTCATCGACGGGTGTTTCGTCCAGACGTACTCAACGATGTACCGCTGAAGCGCGGTCACGGCTTTCCCGGCGGCATACGCTCGCGACGAGTCTCCTGACTGGTCCTTGTTGATTGTCGCCGCGCAGTCAGGGTGGGTCGGGTAAATGAACGAGGTGATGGGCGTGTACCGGCAACACGCAGGAGGATACTGGACCCGGCTGAGTCGCGTGGAGCAACTTCGGCGCGTCGTACGTTTCTACGAAGGGTTGCGCGAATACCTCCCGGCGGCTCACGGGCAGCGGGTTGAACGTGGGCTGCAACTATCGCGCACCGAATTGACTCAGGCTATCGCCGAGAGGGATCAACAGCCTCAAGTGAGCAGCTAGCGCTCTTGCACCGAACGCCGAACTGCAGCAGCGTTTTCGGCAACGTATCGGAGACACGCGCAGATCGCATCGATGTCCTTCTCATCCATAGCTGTGCCTGTCGGCAGTTGCAGAACCCGTTCAGCGACGGTTTCGGTGATCGGCAGATGCCGTCGGGCGTCAGGGTCGAGCGAACGATACGGTTCGAGGCGATGGCATCCAGGATAGAAGTATCGCCGCGCCAGGACACCTTCCGCCGCGAGCACCTGAAGGACGGTGTCCCGATCGAGGCCGAGATTCTTAAGAATCAACGTCAACCACGATGTAGTGGTGGTTCGTGCCAGACATTTCCGTCGGAGCAATCAGCCGCAGGCCGAGCGTGCCGGCGAGTCCTTCGCCATATCGGCGCAGAAGTTGCGCTGGTTGACGGCGATGAAGTCGTCAAGACTGTCGAGCGAGGTAAGGCCCATCGCCGCCGACGCTTCGCTCATTTTCGCGTTCTTTCCGAGGCCTTCGGCGTAGTCGCGGCCGACGAACCCGAAATTCCGCGTCGCCCTCAGCTGGCTTGCCAATTCGTCGTCGTCGGTTACGATCGCGCCGCCTTCGAAGGAGTTGACGATCTTCGTCGCGTGAAAACTGAGCACTTCGGCGTGACCGAATCCACCCACCGATCGACCGCCGCTCGTACTGCCCATCGCGTGTGCCGCGTCAAACAGCAATGGAAACCCGTGGCGTGAGGCGATCGCATTGAGCGCCTGCTCGTCGCACATGCGCCCCCAGAGGTGGACACCGACAATGCCGGTTGTGTTGGGTGTAATTAGTGCCTCGACACATTCAGGATCGATGCGGTGGGTCTCCGAATCGATATCGCAGAACACGGGTGTCACCCCGTGCCAATGAAGCGCGTGCACTGTACCTACGAAAGTGAACGACGGCACGATGACTTCGCCGGTCATTCCGAGGGCCCTGCTGGCGAGCTCGAGGGCTACCGTGGCGTTACTGGTCGTCACGCAATGGCGGACACCGAGGCGGGAAGCAACGCGCGCCTCGAATTCACCGACCAACGGGCCGTCGTTCGTCAGCCATCGACGGTCGAGCATGTCGTCGAGCAGTCGGAAGAGACGTTGCCGTGTTGCCGACGTTCGGGCGGCCGACATGTCTGGAGCTTTCGAACAACGGGCGTCCACCGAGACACGCGAGAATCCTCAAGATGGACCTTCACGTGGCTCAACGGAGGACACCCGTGTATACGCCGCGGCCGAACAGACCCTCGGCGCTGAACTTCCAGTCGAAACCTGCGGCTTCGAGGGCCTCCGCGTACTCTTCGGGAGCGAAAAGTCGCATGACGTGAGTTTCGACGAAATGCTCAACGCCCCTCGGTGTCCCGACCAAAAAGTGGATATCAAACACGGACAGGTCGTCGGAACGGGCGTGCGTATACATCCACGCAATCTTCAACCCGTCGTCTTCGGCGACGTTGAGCGTGAGTTTGTTTGTCCAATACTGGTCCGGAGAGAGCCATGGTTCGAGCACGAGCATTCCGGACGGCTGCAGGCTTCGAGCGAAGCTTTGGCAGGCGCTCTGCAGGCGGTTAACCGTCTGCAGATATCCGATCGAGCTGAACAGGCAGGTTACGACGTCGAAGCGCTGACCGAGATCGAAGTCCGCCATGTCGCCGAGGTGAAGTGGGACTCCTTGCAACCGGCCATGAGCGACTGCGAGCAATTCCGGGCTGGCATCGAGCCCCTGAACCTGGTACCAACAGCGAAGACTCTCGAGGTGCTTGCCAGATCCGCATGCGACGTCAAGGAGAGAGAACGGGCATACAGGCCTGCCCTGCTGGATCAGCGCCCGCAGCTCATTCGCCGAGGCTTCATCAGTCTTTGAACTTGTAGAGAAGATCGTGGTACTTCGCAGATCGGTTGAACATCACGACGGCCGCGAACAGTATGCCGGAAAGTACCCGGACCGATCGATTTGTGTCGAGTCGGTGAGGTTGCATAGCCGGCGGTAGGCCGCTTTCGTCGAAGACGGCCTTTATCGCGCGCATCGGGCGCTCGATGCCACCGAAGCGCCGCTTGAACTCAGCGACGCCGTCGCTCGCTTGAATCCCGCCGCCCAGGTTCAGCCACGGAACACCCTGAGCCTTCAGCCGCAGAGCGCCGCGCCCAGACGATGGACGCCGAACTCTCGTGCGATTGGGTCGTCGAAGACGCCGAACGGATTCACGTCGGCCACCCACGTGGTGCGGCCGAACACCGCGACAGCTTCAATCCTTTCACCGCCGCCACCAGTAAGCTCGACGTACGGGCTTGCAACGATCGCACGAAGCGCGTCGACTGGAAAGGCATCCAGGCCGCGCTCGCTTGCCGTGACGCCATGAATGCCTGGTAGTGAGATACGAAGTAATCGGCGAGTTCATCTCGAGCCCATCGGCGGGTAGCCCAGGCACAATCGAATCTCGCGTCGGCGACTCGATGACAGACGACCGATGAGGATGTCCTCGGGCTGTGAGAGGTCGAGGACGAAGAGCGCCCAAATCTTCGAATGTCTCGAACACCTGCTCCGCGGCATGTCCGAGAACCGGGTGAAGGGCCACGTACACGCACACATACCCTTCGCAGCGCGCGAACTCGTTCCACGACGTCGTGAACGAGTCCGACGAGAGCGCGCCCACGAAACCTCCGAACCCGACTGGTGTAACGACATGCCTGGCACCACCGACGGTCTTCTCCTGCAGCGGACACACAGCGGTGCCATCCGAAGTCCGGAACTATAGGAGGAACGTGGAAGCCTGACTCGCAGCCTCGATGGCACGACTCGTAGTCCCAGGTGTGCGCGTACACATGGGGCACTGCCAGCAAGAGCAGCCCGCCAGCCGTCGCTGTCGGTCGTTGGAATCCGGCGATACGACGCGCCGCGCTTAAGGTTAGAGGCAGGCTGGTGAATCACGTGTCCACTCAACGGGTTCGGTACACTGGAAAGAAGTCCGTTGGCGCCATGCCACGCGTGAGGTCGTCGTATTGGCCTGGATTCGCCTTCCGGCCGCACGCAAGTACACGACTCTCCGTTCGAGACGCCCAACCGCCCTTGTATTGCGCCAGACCGCTGCGAGCGTTCGAGTTCAAGCCTGCCTCAGCGCCGAGACTGAGACACGACGAACCGGCGTTGGCGAGCCACTCACACGCCGTCCAGAACATGGCATGCGAGGCACGCTCTCGATAGCCGACGGAATCGCAGGCGCCAAGGTGATAGTACGCATGATTGTTGGCGCGATACCACACCGACGCACCCACTGCGGTGCCGTTCGCCACCGCGCGTACCATCACGGCACCTGGAACACGGAGGTGAGCGTCGAACGCCGCGCGCGAGAATCGCGTAACGCCCTGGATATCGTGCCGTTCGATCAAGCCCTCGTATAGGCCGGTCCACTCGTCGAGAAAGAGCCAGGGCTGCTCACTCACTTCGATGGCAAGACGTCGCAACCCCTTCTGTGCTTGGCGCTTATGATGCGATGACACATGGGCTCGCCAGTCTTCGCTCAGATTGACGACGTAGTGTTGTTTGAAGGGTCGACACAAGTCCGGAAAGGTTGCTGACAGTGTGGCGGGCGACAGAATCGCGAATCGGGTCGGTCACGATTGTAACGGCCACGACGCGGTCCCCGAGAGTGCGGTGAAGGTCGTTCGCCAGCTGCGTCCAGTCCGTCAGCATACGAGGAAGGGATAAGGACTGAACGCGTCAACCAGTCCGGTGTTGCCAATCTCGCGGACGACCAAGTTGGCGCCGCAACGTGACAGGTGAAGAACGGCGTCAGGTCCCGCGAAGGACGCTGCATAGGCCACACTGCCATACGGCGAACTCAGCGGTATCGAGGTGACCAAGGGCGTTGTGGGTCGGCCGGGGATGTGGAGGGTATCACAGCGTCCGGCGGGCCTGCGCCGCCTTGCCGGCGGTCTCTGCGCCGCTTAGGCTACTTCCAGTTTCGAAATCCAATGCGCATCGCCCAGGTCACGCCGGTCTACCCACCCTATCGCGGAGGCATGGGTCGGGTGGCGTTCGAGTATACGGAGCGGCTTCGCTCGCGCGGGCACGACGTGCACGTGTTCACCCCACGACACGGTGAGCCCGACGACATCACGCAGCGCGATGCTGACTACGTGCATCGAATTCAAGCGCGCCTCAGTGTCGGGAATGCCGGCCTACTGCCGTCGCTCCCAACCGACCTCGTCGGCTTCGACATCGTCCATCTGCACTACCCGTTCTACGGCGGCGCCGAACCCGTCACCCGCGCGCGCGCGTCAGATCGAGATCAGGGCCATCGTCCTGACGTTACCACATGGACGCGTTGGCCGAGGGCGTGAAGGGCGCAGTTTTCGAGGTGCATCGCGAGGCCATCCAGCCATGGATTCTTTCCCACGCCGATAGGGTGCTGGTGAGTTCACGCGACTACGCCGAGCACTCCGGATTAGCTCAGATTTCACCTGCGCTCGAACGAGCCGAAGTGCATCCGTTCGGCGTCGACCCCACCCGGTTCTATCCCGGCTCAGAACCGCTGCTCCGGATACGCTGAACGTTGGAGAGTCGCTGCCGATAACCCTATTTGTGGGAAGCCTCGACAGCCGCGCACCATTTCAAAGGCGTGCCCGTCTTGCTCGAAGCCGTTTCGCGCCTGGCAATCGATGAAGGGCGGCTCCTCGTTGTCGGCGACGGGTCGGCACGGCCGGCGCTCGAGCACGTGCGCGCGAGCTCGGCATCTCGTCACGAGTCAGGTTCATAGGTGCCGTGACCGACGAGGATCTGCCTCGATACTACAGACTGGCTGACCTTCACGTCCTTCCGTCGACCTCACGCAGCGAAGCGTTCGGCCTCGTCACCCTCGAGGCGGCGGCAAGCGGAATCCCGAGTGTCGTGTCGGACTGGCAGGTGTCCGGACGACCGTGATCCATGGCAGGACTGGCCTTCACGTGCCGGCGCAAGACGCGCCGGCTCTTGCTAATGCAATTCGACAGCTCTGTCGTGGCCGTGACCTTCGACTTGCGCTGGGTCAAGCCGCACGGGATCGCGCCCGGTCCGATTTTTCGTGGGACCTGGCGATCGACCGGCTGGAGCAAGCGTACCGAAACGTACCGGACATCGGATTCGACAGACCCGATCGCCGGTCCCAGCACAGCTGACGGCGATGGACCGCCTTCACCTCGGAACGCTCTGGGCCTTCGCTGTCGCGCAACCCTTGTACGCCGTCCTGCGCGGATCTCCCGAGTTTTTTTCGTCGGAGGCCGTCCCGCCTTCCGAGATCTGTCGGGTTTTACCGCTGGCCGTTGGCGTGGGCGTGCCGCTGCTCTTCACGCTTTTCGACATCGCTCTTCTTCGTGACGTGTTCCCGCGGAACATCGGGTCAGTCTTCGCGCACCGTTCGTTGCTGGTTTCGTGAACTGTTGATCGGTGCTGCCCAGTCGTTCGTCTACTCAGGAGCGACTGCGCCAGTCGTCGATTGCCGGATCGGTCGCCTGTGGGTGCGCTGGTTACGGCTGGTTGTATCTGAGAGCTCGATTTCGTTCGTCATCTCGTGACCGCTGCGTCGATCGGACTCGTCGTCGTTTCCTGTCCACTTCCTGGCCAGAGAACCCATCCGAGCCCTCCTCAAGCATCCAGAGGAACAGAACTCCGCAGCTGTCAGCGTCGAGCGTCCCGTCGCCGGTAATCGTCGTGGTCTTCTTGGACGAACTGCCGTTGGCGAGTTTGCTTGATTCGCGGCAGATGATCGACAGAGTTCCGTTTCCCGCACATCGCGCGGTTCGCTTCAAAGGCCACGTGGTTCCGGAATGCCACGACCGTCGCGGATGTCACGGTGCTCGCCGTTCCGGCGATACTGACCGGCCGATATCCTCGAGGAGACAGCCGACGCCGACCAGCGCAGGAGCATCCTCAGAATCTGTTTTCCTGGCTGAAGAACGGTCTACAAGCTCCTCGTTTTCGAGAGCTGGACGCAGCTTGTGCCCGGCAGTCGTGGTGCAACGACGCCTCCCAGCTCTTCAGCCTGAGCTCGGCCTCGGCGACGACCGCCAGCCTCTATGCACATCTGGTCGTTCCACCGACGGTAGCGCAGCAGATCTTCCCGCCAGCACCCCAGAAGTGGCAGTCGCATGGCTCGGACGATCTCTGGATATCACGTGGCGCAGATGACCGTTCGGTGGCGGATCCACGCAATGTGACTGAGTCGTTACTAAAGGCGTGCCGGGCCGACGCGAGGCGGCGCTTCGCTCTGTTTCGTGCATCTTCCCGTCCCGACAGTCCGTGGCAATTTCTCCCTTCCGGACGCCGATATGGGCCCCTGGACAACGCGTGGTTGCCCGATGGGATCGTGTGAGTCGGAGTGGGAAAAGTGACGAATGGTTACGGACGCAGGCCTGGCAGCGGCATCTCCTGCAGGTCGGATTTGCGGACACATTGTTCGGCAAGATCGTCGAAGGTCTGCGGGCCACAGGTTGCGTACGATCAGTCCCTTGTCATCCTGGTCGCGGACCACGGCTTGACCTTTCGGGGAGCGTCGATCTCCGGACTGTGACGAAGGCGACGATCGGTGATGTCGCGGCCGTGCCACTCTTCGTGAAGTTTCCAGCGCAGAAGGACGGAACCGTCTCCGAAATGCCTGTTCAGACCATTGATTTACTACCGACAATCGCCGATGTAATTCAAACCGACGATTCCCTGGCCAGTTGACGGTCAATCCATGATCTGGACGAGTCGCCGTGACGTTGACCGGCTGTTTCGTGCCGGTGAAGGCTCAGCTGAACCTCGGCCGAAGCCCGCTATCGCTGGACGCGGATGTCAGGCTCAAATCGGCTATTTTCGGGGCACGGCGAACAATGGGACGGCGTGTATGCCGTGGGTTCGCTTCCTGCGCTTCTCGGCCGCCCGGTGACTTCCTTCACGCGCCGCGGAAACGTCGATGGTTGCCGTGTCTTGAGTCGCCGGATTTGTATTCGCGCGTCGACTTGGAGTCGGACTTCATTCCCGCGAGGGTAAAGGGTGTGTTCCGAAACGTGACGAGTCGCGACCCTTTGATTTGGCCGTCGCGCTAAATGGCCGCGTGTGGGCTACGACACGTCCTCTGGTCGGGAGCGAAGAACATGTTATTCACCGCGATTATTGCCGGAGCATCAATTTCGACCAAGGAACCAATCAGGTCGAAGTTTTTGAAGTCGTGCGTGGAGGAGCCGCACTGGCGCCGCTCAGCCGATCGACAGTGGAAGGGACACTGTCCTTGATCAAGACGTCAGAGTTTGAGGCGTTGCGAACACCGCAGGGTTTCGTGATCCCCATTCGTTCTGACAACCTCCATGGCTATCTCGAATCCGTCGAAGTCCCTGGCCGGTCGCTCGGCGTCAAAGGCTGGGCGCTCAATGCCGACCTTCGCCCGCCGACGCAGATCGCCGTTTTTACGGGATCACAATTCCTGAACGTGAGTCCGCCGCTTGTTCGCCGGCCCGACCTCGTAAAGAAGATGAAGGCACCAGCACCGGCCATTGCTGGTTTCGCCAGTCGTATTTCTCTGCCGCAAAATGCCAGCACTGATCCGGGAAGCGATACGTGTCTTTGCGATCTGGGCACACTCCGATGCTTACGAGTTGATGCGTCTTCCATGACCGACGCCGCCCAGCACCCGACAGACGGCACCCAGAACCATGCTGGTCTGGCGTGCTAGGCGCATTTTCGGCGTGAGGCTCGCGGTCGAGGACCGCCGATCCGATAAGGACGGTGAGCCCACTTTGTCCAGGCTGGTCGAGCTCATCACGCGCCGACGATTGAGCGGCGCCAGGACATAACGCGGGTATCATGGCGACCTGACGATCATGATAGGCGTCAGTTTTGTGATCCCGGTCCGGAACGGCGGGCGCTGGCTCGACAGCGTGCTGACCTCGGTTCGCGGCCAGACCTGGCCCGGCCCAATTGAGATCATCGCAATTGACGACGGCAGCACCGATGACTCGGCCGCGATTCTCCTGCGCCACCAGTCACTCGGCCGGATGAGGGTGCTCGAGGGAGACGGCTCCGGTGCCGCCGCGGCCATCAACAGGGGCATACGCGCCGCCACACATCCACTCATCGCGCAAGTCGATCAAGACGTCGTCATTGCACCCACGTGGCTCGCGCGTCTTGGCGCGGCATTGGACGACCCGACAGTCGGCGGCCGCGCAGGGGCGGTACGTGTCGGGCGGACTCCACGAGGGGTCAGTCCCACTTCGTAAGCGGGGACAGACCCCTCGCGACATCTGGTCGCGCGTGATGGCGCTCGATCTGGCGCTTCGTTATCGCAGCCTTGCGTCCACGACGAATCACGTGTGCACGGGGAACACCCTCTACAGGCGAGCTGCGCTTCTCGACGTGGGGCTCTTCGACGAGGACCTGGGCTACGGCTACGACAACGACCTCAGCTACCGCCTGAGCGGGGCCGGTTATCGCCTGGCGTATCGTCACGATGCCGAAAGCGTTCACCACTGGCGCGAAGGCGTGGTCGACTACGCGCGGCAGCAGTATGGGTTTGGATACGGCCGCCTCAATCTCGTGGCACGGCACCCGCAGCGCATCAAGGGAGACGATGTGTCTGGCGTCTCGATGATGCTGCAGGGCCCTGTGACTGCCCTTGCCATTGCCGCAGGAGCGATCACGATCGCGGCTGGCGCCGCGGGCGCGTCATGGGTCGGTCCGGCGAGTGCGGCGCTCGCGCTCGCTGCAGCCCTCGCCGTCGAACGTTTCGCTGCCGGGCTGTGGGCCGCCGTCGTATTTCGGGACCCGGCGGGCCTGTGGTTCGTGCCGGTGCACCTGGTGCGCAACGTGGCGTGGGTTGCGGCCATGACGATGTGGAGCGCGCGCACCGCCTTCGGGATCCGACCTCGGCCCGTCCACAGCATGCGTCCCCGGCCCGCCTCCGCCCAGGCTCCGGCGCGGCTCGCCGGAGCGCTTGTGGCACGAAGGCGGCCAGACGCACCTGGCCTCTAGCGCATCCCCAGCCACCGTGCGCGTCCTGATCCTGATTCCCGCGTTCAATGAGGCCGCAGCCCTTCCCGGTCTCGTGGCCGAGATCCGCAGCGACGCGCCGGCACACCAAATTCTCGTCGTGGACGACGGCTCGAACGACGAGACGCGCGAGCTGCTTCCGACGCTCGGTGTCCGTTGGATACGGCTTCCGGAACGGCTCGGACCGGGCGCGGCGGTTCGTGTCGGCCTGCGGTACGCGAAACAGCGGGGCTTCGATGCCGTCGTCCGTCTTGACGGTGACGGACAGCACCCGGCACGGCTCCTCCCCGCGCTCGTTGAGCCGATCCTCACTGACCGGGCAGACGTCGTCATCGGCTCCCGGTTCACCGACGCCCGGCAATCGCCGTCCACGCCGCGAGCGCGACGCGTGGTCCAACGATGTCTCGGTATGGTCCTGACGGTGTTGACGCGACGGCGGGTGACGGACCCGACGTCGGGCCTCTGGGCGTTCGGCCAGCAGGCGCTCGGCGTCCTGGCCGAGCACCATCCGTCGGGATACCCCGAAGCAGAGCTCCGGCTGTTCCTGAGCCGCAATCGGCTTCGTGCGGTCGAGATCCCGGTCACGATGCGTGAGCGACCGGCCGGCCAGACGTCGCTGACCGCGCGTCGCACGAGCGCCGCGATGGCGCGCCTGATCATTCATCTGCTCGTGGTGCCTCTGAGGAGCGCCGTTCGCGATCGACCCTGATGGATCGTCTTCAGATCGTCGCCGTCGCGATCAGCGTGGCGCTGCTCACCGGCGTTCTGGAACTCGTGCGGCGGAAGAAACTCACCGAGGAATATTCCCTGGTCTGGATCCTCTGCGCGCTCGCGCTGCTGGGACTGTCGCTCGCGCGAGGCACGCTCGACGGAATCGCGCGCGGACTCGGCATCTTCTATCCGCCGGCGGCGCTCCTGCTCGTCGTCATCCTGTTCGTGTTCGTGGCGTCGGTGTCGTTCTCCGTGGTCATCTCGCGACAGCGACAGCAGATCGATCGCCTGATCGAGGACACCGCGCTGCTCGAAGCGCGCGTGCGGGAGCTCGAAGACGACCGGGTGTCGGCGGACGAACGAGCCTATTCGAAGTCGATGGTCGAGGAGCGGTGACGATCGCCGAACCGCGCCGGGTCCGGTCCGTGAAGGCCGATGGCGCGCTCCACTCGATGCCAGTCCGTGTACGTGGCGCTGTGCACGACGCCGTTGTCGCGCTCTTCCCTGACCTCCCATCCGTGTCGGCCGCGTGTCACGGTAACGCGACGGGGGGACTCCGGCGCGGGTGATTGGTCGGTCGTCATGCCACCTCCGGGAACGAACAAGTGGGATCAATATCAAGTCTCGGCCCCGAAACGCATGTAAATTTGACGTAACGTCCCCAACATCCTGCCGGTCATCGACTTACGGGCCACTTCGTCATGCCCCTCAGTAGTGCATTGGATACGTCACCACGGACTGGAAGGCCGGAACGACATGGACGTCTACCTCGTTGACGGGACCTACGAACTGTTCCGCCATTTCTACGCGCTGCCGTCCGAGACGGACGAGCAGGGGCGCGAGGTCGCGGCCGTCCGCGGCGTCATCGCGTCGATTCGCGGCATGACGAGCCGGGGCGTCACGCACCTCGGCGTCGCCACCGACCGCGTCATCGAGTCGTTTCGCAACGAACTGTGGCCGGGCTACAAGACGAGCGAAGGCATCGATCCGGCCCTGTGGTCACAGTTTCCGATTCTGGAAGGAGCGCTGGTCGCGATGGGGATCGTCGTGTGGCCGATGGTCGAGTTCGAGGCTGACGATGCACTCGCGACGGCGGCGGCTGAGGCTGCCGCCGACCCGCGCGTGGGCCGTGTCGTCATTTGCACACCGGACAAGGATCTGGCCCAGTGCGTTCGGGGCACGCGCGTCGTGCAACTCAACCGGCGGACGCGCGCGATCCTGGACGAGAACGGCGTGACCCAGAAGTTTGGAGTGCCGCCGGCATCGATTCCGGACTATCTCGCGCTCGTTGGCGACGCCGCCGATGGCTATCCGGGACTGCCGGGCTGGGGCGCGAAGTCAACGGCCGCGGTGCTCGCCCGCTTCGGGCACATCGAAGCGATTCCTGACGACTATCGCGAGTGGCACGCCAACGCGACGAGACCCGCCGAGCTTGCGGCGACACTCGCCCGCGAGCGAAGCCGTGCGTTGCTGTTCCGGACGCTGGCGACGCTTCGGACGGACGTGCCGCTCACCGAAGCGCGTGGACGACCTCGAGTGGAAGGGAGACCAGGGCGCGTCGGTGCCATAAAATGAACGGCAATGAACGACGTTCTCACGATCATCCTGGGTGGCGGCCGGGGTACGCGCCTGTTCCCGCTGACGCACGCGCGCTCCAAGCCCGCGGTTCCCATCGGCGGCAAGTGGCGGTTGATTGATATTCCGATCAGCAATTGTCTGCACGCGGGCCTCGAACGCATCTACGTACTCACGCAATTCAACTCCGCGTCGCTGAACCGGCACATCGCGCAGACCTACCGCATGGACATGTTCTCCGGCGGCTTCGTGGAGGTTCTGGCCGCCGAACAGACGCCAGAGGGCGAGCAGTGGTTCCAGGGCACGGCGGACGCAGTGCGCCAGGGCGCCCGCCACTTTCGCGAGCTCGACGCGGAGTACTACCTCGTGCTGGCCGGCGACCACATCTACCGGATGGACCTTGCCGAGCTCATCGACTCGCACATCGAACGGGATGCCGACATCACGATTGCGGCTCAGCCGGTGGCCCCTGACGCCGCGACCGAGATGGGCATTTTCAGCTTCGACACGAGCGGGCAGATCCGGGCTTCGAACACAGGCCTGCCGCCGCGCGCCTGGGTGAAATGCGTTCGAGCGCGCCAGCGAACTCGCCGGCGGGACTGCTGACAGCCGACAAACCATTTCTGGCGTCCATGGGCATCTACGTGTTCTCACGCGAAGTCCTGTACGACGTCCTCGAGCGGAGTCGCGCCGTGGACTTCGGCCGCGAGCTGATCCCGAGCTCCATCGGGACCCACCGCGTGCATGCCTACGTCTATCGCGGGTACTGGGCGGACGTCGGCACGGTCGCGACGTTCTACGAGGCCAACATGCTGCTGACCCAGCGCGCACCGCCGTTCGACTTCTTCCATCCCCGGCGGCCGATCTACACACGGTCTCGATTCCTGCCCGCGGCCCGGCTCCACAGTTGTCAACTCGACGAGGCGCTCGTCGCCGAAGGCGCGTACCTCGACAACTGCACGGTCACGAGCAGTGTCGTTGGCGTGCGAACCGCCATCCATCGCGGCGCGTCGGTCACCCGGTCCGTGCTGCTCGGGGCGGACTACTACGAGGATCAGTTCGGCAATCTGCCACTCGGCGTGGGACCGAACGCGGTCCTCGACCGCGTGATCATGGACAAGAACGCGCGCATCGGCGAAGGCGCGCATCTCGTGAACGAACGCAATATCCAGGATGTCGACGGTGACGGCTACTACATCCGCAGCGGCATCATCGTCGTTCCGAAGAACGGGATCGTGAAACCTGGAACTATCGTTTGATTCCCTGGCTAGGCTAGCCGGCTCAACGCTGCGAGTGCACGCAGCATTTTCGGCGTCGCGAACCAGACGAGAGTTCCGCTCTTGGCCGCAGGCGGCCAGTCGGCGACGTCGATTCGGCACACGCCCCCCTTCTTGAAGGGCAGGGGCTGCCGCGCCCCGAGGAGCCAGGCCGCCAGTTCGCCAAGTCCGGGCTCGTGGCCGACGATGGCGATGCTGCGACCCTTGGCGAGCGTGCCCACGGCTTCGGCGACGGCCGCAGGAGATCCTCCGGGAGCGAGAGCGGGCGCGGTCACGAGGCGCCCGTCCCCTCCGAGACATTTCACGAGGATGTCCGCGGTTTGCTCGGCGCGGACGAACGGGCTCGTGATCACCACATCCGGCTTGACGCCAATCGCTGACAGCCCTTCCGCGGCGGTGCTCATCCGGGCGGCGCCCTGATGGGTCAGCGGACGCTTAGTGTCATCGGGCCATTTTTCACCGCGCTCGGCGGCAATCGCGTGTCGAACCAGGAAGAGCTGTCGGGTCTGGGGCATGGGTCATTCTGTCAGGGCTTAGGCTTGGGCTTAGGGCTTAGAGCTTCGTCGAGGCCGTGGGCCCTGAGCCGTAAGCCGTGAGCCTTCGTATCGAGCGCCGCCTTCGCCATCGCGAGACGGGCTCCGCGCCGGCGCACACCGAGCTCGCGGCGGATCAACCGGGCGCACGCCTCCACCTCCGGCACGAGCGCGAGCGCCTTCGCGTGGATCTCGCGACAATCGCGTTCCAGGGCCTCGGCCGCTGCCGACAGCGACGCGCGATCCGCTCGACGCTGTCCGAGGACGTCGATCGCCTGCACCTGTTCGCTGAGCACCTGAATGTCGTGCATCGACCCAAAGCGACGCTGCGCTCGCTTCAACAACTTCAGCGCGTCGGCCACCTCGAACCCCGGCGCCGCCGGCAGCAGCTCGATGGCGTAGCGCAGCTTCTTGATCGCGATGCGGAGCGCGTGGAGACGCTCCGGCACATAGATCGTCCCGGCCGCGGCTGACGCGGCCAACACCGAACGGACGTCTGACGATTCGTGCCGCGAGCGCGCCCTGTGAGGACCGATCGTCGGCGCCGGTCATCCGCTTCGACAGCGCTCGGACCTCGTCGCGGACGCCGGCGCGATCCTGCCTGGCGATCTTCGCGAACATGCGCTTCGCTCGACGCTCGCGCTCCCGCTCGAGGCGGCGGCGAATGGTGAGCGCGAGCTCGGGCGACCAGCCGTGCCTCCGAGCGGCGCGATCGAGCTCGACGAGCGCGACGTCGATTTCACGGACCGGCCCAAGGGCCCGCGTCAGCCGCCGCACGGCGCGCGTCGCGTGCGCGGCGTGACTCTTCGGCTCGGCCGCGTCGATGACCGCGAGCGCCTCGCGCAGTCGTCGTGACGCGACGCGCGCGCGGTGCACGCCCTTGGCGTGACCGGCACGCACGGCAGACCAGCGGCGCGCGAGCGCGTCCTGTTGTCGCGCCAGCGCCGCGGCCAAACCGCCCGCGATCGTCGTGGTAGCATGGCCCATCGGTTCGAGCATCTGTCCCCGCATGTTACTCCGACGTCATACGCATGCGCATCGCCGCTATCGACATCGGCACCAACTCGCTGCACATGATCGTGTGCCGGATACGGCCGGATCTGTCGTTTGAGGTCGTTGATCGAGAAAAGGACATGGTCCGGCTGGGGACCGGCGGGCTGGACGGGCGCCAACTGGCCGAGCCGAGCATGTCGGCAGCGATCCAGACACTATCGAAGTTCACGCGGATCGCCGCCTCGCACGGCGTAGACGAGATCGTCGCCGCGGCCACGAGCGCCGTGCGCGAAGCCGCCAACGGCCCTGCGTTCATTGCGGCCGTCCGTCGGGCCGTCGGGCTGCGGATTCAGGTGATCTCCGGAACCGAGGAAGCGCGGCTGATCCACCTGGCCGCCGCCTATTCGGCTCACATCGGCAAGCGTCCGACCGTCGTCGTGGACATCGGCGGCGGCAGCACCGAGATCACGGTCGGCACGGCCGAGCGAATCCGCGTCGCGCGGAGCTTCAAGCTCGGCGTCATCCGGCTCACCGAACGGTTCGTCACGACCGATCCGATCGCCGATCACGACCGGCGGCGCCTCGTACGCCATATCCGCACACAGGCCGGTCGCGGCCCTCGCCGAGATCTCGAGACGGCGCATCGAGCGCGTGATCGGCACCTCCGGCACCATCCTCTCGCTCGGGGCGCTCGCCGCGAACAAGCGCCCGTCCGACGATGTCCGGAACCTGCGCGTGAGCGCCAGGGCGCTGTCCCGGCTGTCGCGCGAGTTGACGTCGTCGACGCTCGCGGAGCGCCTGCAGATTCCCAACATGGATCCGCGCCGCGCGGATCTTGCGCCTGCCGGCGCCTTGTTGCTCGACGCGATCCTCCACGGCCTCGGCGCTGACGAGATCACGCTCTGTGACTTCGCGCTGCGCGAAGGACTGGTGCTCGACTACATCAAGCGCAACGCCCAACGCATCCGGACCATCGACCGCTACCCGGACGTGCGGCGGCGCAGCGTGGTCGAGCTCGGCGAGCGGTGCAACTACCTGGCGCCGCACGCGCAACAAGTCGCGCGCCTCGCGCTCGCCGTATTCGACGGCCTGAAAGGGCGGCACCGCCTTGGCCAGCAGGAACGCGAATGGCTCGAGTACGGCGCCCTGCTTCACGACATCGGCACCCACATCAGCTACGAGCGCCACCACAAACACGCCTACTACCTCGTGAAGCACGGCGGGCTGCGCGGATTTGAGCCTGACGAGGTCACCATCATCGGCCTCGTGGCGCGCTACCATCGTCAGGCGACGCCCAAGGCGTCGCACGACGGCTACAAATCGCTGTCCAAGCCCAGGCGGCGCGCGGTTCGGGTCCTCGGCGCGATCGTGCGGCTTGCCGAAGGGCTGGACCGAAGCCACGCGCAAGTCGTGGCCGGCGTCCGAGTGACCGGGAGCGGGGGGAGATTGACCCTGGGACTGGCGACCTCAGGCGACGCAGAGCTCGAGCTCTGGGCCGCCGAGCGCCAGGTGACCGCACTCGCCGAAGAGCTGGGGTGCGAGATACGCTGTGAGATTGCCGGCGGTCGCAGGACCCCGGCCAAAAAGGACGCCACGACGCATGCTCGACACCCTCGCCACGCCGCACACCCTTCCCGGCCGCCTGTTCGTGGTCGAAGGCATCGACGGATCGGGAAAGACGACGCAACTGAGCCTGCTGTCGAAGTGGCTGACGGCCAACGGCCACCGGGTGTTCGTCACCGAATGGAACTCGTCGGCGCTCGTGAAAGCGGCGACGAAGACCGGCAAGAAGAAGAACGCGCTGACGCCGATGACGTTCAGCCTGCTGCACGCGACCGACTTCGCGGACCGGCAGCTGTATAGCATCATCCCGCCGCTCAAGGCCGGCATGATCGTGCTCGCCGATCGCTACGCCTACACGGCGTTCGCGCGTGACGTCGCGCGCGGCGTGGACCGTCAGTGGGTGCGCGACCTCTATAGCTTCGCCGTCCGGCCGAATCTGGCGGTGTACTTCCGCGTGCCGATCGAGACGTCGCTCGATCGGCTCCTCGCCCGCCGGGTCAAGATGAAGTTCTACGAAGCGGGAATGGACATGGGGTGGAGTCCCAACGCCACCGAGAGCTTCAAAATCTTTCAGTCCAAGGTGCTCGAGCGAGTACGACCGGATCGTGCCCGAATACGGGCTCGAGGTGGTCGATGCGCGCCGCAGCATCACCGACCAGCAGCGGCAGTTCCGCGAGATGGTCAACGCGCACATGGAGAGCAACCCGACATGAGCGATTCGCCGGCACAGGATCTGCGGCGCCCACGGCGGCGTGACGCCCGGCCAGTACTACGGCCACGGCCTGCCGTACGCGGCATCAAGGGCTACCCCGGCCGTATCATCGCGATCGAAGGCACGGACGGCGTGGGCCGGACGACACAGATCCGGTTGCTTCGGGAATGGCTCGAGGTGCGCGGATACGGTGTCATCGAAACAGGATGGACCCGATCGCCGCTGATGGCGCCGACGATCGAGCTGGCAAAGTCCAGCAACACGCTCAACAAGCTGACGTTCGTGCTGCTCTACGCGTGCGACTTCGCCGACCGGCTCGAGAAGGAGATCATCCCGGCACTCAAAGCCGGCTTCATCGTGCTTGCCGATCGATACATCTACACGGCGATCGCCCGTGCCGGCGTGCGCGGCGTGGACAGCCAGTGGATCCGCCAGCTGTACGGCTTCGCGATCGCCCCGCACCTTATCTTCTATCTCAAGATCGACGCGGACGCGCTTGCGCGCCGCGTCCTGCAAACCGGCAGCATGTCGTACTGGGAATCGGGCATGGACTTGAAGTCCGGTGACGACATCTACGACAGCTTCCGCGCCTACCAGCGGCAGTTGCTCAAGGAATACGCCACGATGTCCGACGAGTTCGGTTTCCGCGTGCTCGAAGGCCGCAAGTCGATCAACAGCATCCAGGAAGAACTTCGGCGGCAGGTCGGTGAGTTCCTCGAAGGGTCTGAAGCGGCGACGGTGGTGCGGACGGAAAGCATCTAGAGAGACACCTGTCGGACCTGCAGGACCCATGCGGACCTACAGGACCGACCCGGATCTCAATCAGCGCGTTCTCGCTTTGACCCGCCACATCCGGAAAGTCCGAAAGACCCCGTCCACACCGAGCGCGACGAACTGGCGGACTTCGGCGGCCGGATCGCCGTCGTAGCTTGGGGACAAGTACGCGGTTCGTTGCGCATCGTCCACGCGTGCACGAACAGGCCGGCGGCGTGAGCGTCGCGCACGACGTTGGTGGGCGGCTGGACGCGCCGATCGGGTCCTTCGGGCACGATCAGCGTCTTCTCGGCACCGAGACCATCCGCGTATCTGGCCATGGTGGCCAGGCGGTCGGCGGTGACGTCAGCGGGCGACGACGTGAGCTGGACGAGGCGCACGCGTGTCCGCGGGCGGAGGTACTCGAGGCTCGGGCGCTCGAACGACTGGATCAAGACGGGAGAGTCGCGCTCGACGAGACCGCGAGCGTTCAGGCGCTCGAGCAGCACGTCCTCGAGCGGCAGGCCGATGCGACGGAAGTAGGTTGGGTGCTTCGTCTCGGGATACACCGCAATCGGCCGGCCCGTGTCACGCTGGGCGGATGCGGCAAGGTCCAGCACTTCGTCGAACGTGGGCACGCCAAATCGGCCGTCGTATTCGTGCGAGCGAAAGGGCAGCCGTTCACGCGCCCGCAGCGTTCGGATCTCGGCGAGCGTGAAGTCCTCCGCAAACCATCCGGTCACTGGCTTGCCGTCGATCTCCTTGGTGGTTCGCCGGCCCGGGAAACGCTCGGCGACATCCGTCGTGCCACCGATTTCGTTTTCGTGCCGCGCAATGAGGACGCCGTCGCGCGTGATCACGAGATCCGGCTCGATTGCGTCGGCCCCCATCTGGACGGCCAGGTTGTAGGCCTCCATCGTGTGCTCGGGGCGGTACCCGCTGGCCCCCCGGTGCGCGATCACGAAAAGCGGAGCGTGCTGCGCGAACGCGACGCCGAACGCGGTCAGCAGGAGTCGCCGAGATCGGGATCCACATCACGACGGGAGCTTACCCCGAACCCCTCACCGTCGTTGCCGCGGGGCGTGGCTCGGGCTGAATTTACACAGCCGAAACCAGACCCCCCGGCCGTCCGGGATAGAGTGATTTCGTATGGCGGCTGAGGTCTCGCTGCGTCCAGACGTGGTGTCGGCGTCTCCGGATCGCACGCCGCTGCCGGCCGCGCCGGTGAAGGTGCAGGTCGCGCGGCTGAACTTCTTCTATGGTCCGAAACAGGCGCTGACCGACATCTCGATCGAGATTCGGGCGAACGTGGTGACGGCATTCATCGGGCCGTCGGGCTGCGGCAAGAGCACGTTCCTCCGAACGCTCAACCGCATGAACGACATCATCGCCGGCACGCGCGTCGAGGGCTCGGTCAGTATCGACGGGTCCGACATCTACGCGCCGGGCACCGACGTCGTACAGCTTCGCCGCCGCGTCGGCATGGTGTTCCAGAAGTCGAACCCCT
This sequence comes from uncultured Acidobacteriota bacterium, assembly GCA_963739035.1. Taxonomy (GTDB): domain Bacteria; phylum Acidobacteriota; class Vicinamibacteria; order Vicinamibacterales; family SCN-69-37; genus CAVTYZ01. Next base: position 280,137 of record CAVTYZ010000015.1, read on the forward strand.
TCCCAAAGTCGATCTTCGAGAACGTCGCCTACGGGCTCCGCATCAACGGGATGTTCAGCGGCCGGCGCGACCTCGAGGAACAGGTCGAGGCCAGCCTGAAGGCGGCCGCACTCTGGGATGAAGTGAAGGATCGGCTGCACGACTCCGCGCTCGCCCTGTCGGGCGGACAGCAGCAACGGCTGTGCATCGCCCGGGCGCTTGCCGTGCGACCGGAGATCCTGCTGATGGACGAGCCGGCATCGGCGCTCGACCCGATCGCCACGCAACGGATCGAAGAGCTGATTTACGAATTGAAGCGCGACTACACCATCGTGATCGTCACCCACAACATGCAGCAGGCGGCGCGTGTGTCGGACGCGACGGCGTTCTTCTGGCTGGGCACGCTTGTCGAGTTCGGGCAGACGGACCAGATCTTCACGAACCCGACGCAGAAGCTCACCGAGGACTACGTCACGGGACGGTTCGGTTAACGGGCCGGTCAAAGGAGTAGACATGGATACGGAACGCCACGTCAGGCACTTTCAGGAGGAGCTCGAGTCGCTCAAGACGAGGCTGCTCGAGATGGGCGGCCTCGCCGAGGACCGGGTGCGCCTGGCCGTCCGCGCGCTCGTCGATCGGGATCCCGCAATCGTCGAGCGCGTCCTCGTGAGCGACCACGACATCAACCAGCTCCACATCGAGATCGATCACCGCTGCTTTACGCTTCTGGCGCTCCATCAGCCGATGGCCGTGGACCTTCGCGCGATTGTCGCCGCGGTCAAGATCAACACCGACCTCGAACGTGTCGGCGACCTCGCGATCAACATCGCCGAAGCGGTCGCCCGCTATCTGCTGCACCCGCCCGTCAAGGAGCTCATCGACATCCCGCGGATGGCTGTGATTGCCCAGGACATGCTTCGCGACGCCCTGGACGCGTTCGTCCGGCGGGACATCGCGCTCGCCCAGTCCGTGCTCGACGCCGACGACAAGCTGGACACGCTCAAGACCATGGTCTTCCGCGAGCTGCTGACGCACATGCTCCGCGATCCCGGCACGATTGAACCCGGCCTCGACCTGATCCTGATTTCGCGCCACCTCGAACGCATCGGCGACCACGCGACCAACGTCGCCGAGGACGTCATCTTCATGGTCTCGGCCCGCGACGTGCGGCACCACCAGGACGATGATAGACACGGCTGCGGTTCGGAGGTTCGAGGGTTCGGAGTGCGAAGGTTGGTACGAGGGTTCGAAGGAAGGTTCGGAGGAAGGTTCGAGGGAAAGTTCGAAAGAACCTCCGACCGACCTCCGAACCCTCGCACCTTCCTCTGAACCTCCGTACCAACCTCCGAACCTCCGCACCCACGAACCCCTCGAACCGTCCGACTGCAAGTACAATTGCCCTGATGTCGGATGTTCCGCTGTGCGTGTATTGTCGCCAGCGGCCCGTGGAGTCCGCGTGGAGGCCGTTCTGCAGCGAGCGCTGCAAGATGGCTGATCTCGGCCGCTGGCTGTCCGGCAACTACCGCGTGCCCGTCCGAAAGAGCGACGATGACACGGAACCGGAGACTCCGGGGGAGTCGACCGGCGACCCCGAAGCCTAGCGACCCGAGAAACCAGACCGCGTTATGGCCGACACCCTGACCGTCACTGACAACCGCACCGGGAAGCAGGACGAGATTCCCATCGAGAACGGCGCGATTCGCGCGATGGACCTTCGGAAGATTCGCCAATCCGACGACGATTTCGGGTTGATGACCTACGACCCGGCATTTCAAAACACGGCGTCGTGCCGGAGCCGGATCACCTTCATCGACGGCGACAAAGGCATCCTGCAGTATCGCGGCTACCCCATCGACCAGCTCGCGGCGACCTGCACCTTCCTCGATACGGCGTACCTCCTGCTCTTTGGCGAGTTGCCGACCGCGGAACAAAGTGCGACCTGGACGCAGGCGATCACGAGTCATCGGCGGCTGCCTGGTAACGTCAAGGCCATCCTCGAAGGTTTCTACCGGGACGCACACTCGATGGGCGTGTTCCTCTCGACGGTCGGCGCGTTGTCGACCGACTACCCGGACGCGAAGCACGTGCTGGACGCGGAGTCGCGCAGCAAGCAGATTCGCCGGCTCATCGCGAAGGCCCCGAGCATCGGCGCGCACGTCTACCGCCACAGCCTGGGTCTGCCGTACGTCGAGCCCGAGGACGACCTCGGCTACATGGCGAACTTTCTGCAAATGCTCTTCAGAAAGGGTGACGCGCCGTACTCGCAGCAGCCCGTTCTCGAGCGCGCGCTCGAGGTCCTCTTCATCCTCCATGCGGATCACGAGCAGAACTGCAGCACGCACGCCATGCGGGGCATTGGCAGCTCGCAGGCCGATCCCTTCTCGGCGCTGGCCGGCGCGGCCGCGGCGCTCTACGGCCCCCTCCACGGCGGAGCGAACGAGGCCGTGCTGCTGATGCTGGAAGAGATCGGGTCGGTCAAGAACGTCCCGGCGTTCATCGCCGGCGTGAAACGGGGTGACGGGCGCCGGCTGATGGGCTTCGGCCACCGGGTGTACAAGTCTGTACGACCCGCGCGCGCGCATCATCAAGCAGACTGCCGACGAGGTCTTCGAAGTCACCGGCCGCAATCCCCTGCTCGAGATCGCCATCGAGCTCGAGCGGATCGCGCTGCAGGACGAATACTTCGTCAGCCGTAAGCTCTACCCGAACGTCGATTTCTATTCGGGACTGATCTATCAGGCCATGGGTTTTCCTGTCGGCATGTTCCCGGTGCTCTTCGCGATTCCGCGCACGGTGGGATGGCTGGCGCAATGGGACGAGATGATGCGCGACAGCGATCAGAAAATCGCGCGCCCGCGTCAGATCTACATCGGTCCCGGCGAGACGAGACCTCCGGCCGGAAGGCTCGGGCTCAAGCCTGTACTCCGGAGCTCGTGGGCGTGGAGGGCTTAGGGACAGTGCTGAAAACCCTGACGATTGCGGCGGCCGTCGCTGCATTCGGCGTGCGGCGTTGGCCGCACAGCAAGCGACGGAGCGGTTTCGATGGGGGCCCGCGCGTGGGCAGCATCTCCAAGAGCCTCGTCGCGATCGGCCCACGGCCCGGCCGGTTCCCCGCAGATCCGGCAGGCCCGCGCCTACATCACACGCCAGATCAGCGCGCTCGGCTCGAGCGTGCAGGAACAACCCTTCACGGCGGATAACGCCGCTCGGGCGCGTCGAGATGGCGAACTGATCGTCGGCTGCCGGGCCGGCGGTCCGAGCGCATCCTCTTCACCGGCCACTACGACACGAAGCTCATGCGCGATCAGGTGTTCGTTGGCGCAAGCGACGGCGGGTCGAGCGCCGCCTTCCTGATCGAGCTCGTCCGGGTGCTGTCGGTCGCGCCAGCTCGAGTACACCAGCGGACGTCGTCTGGTTCGACGGTGAAGAGGCCGTGCTCGACTGGATCACGGGCGGGCGCGATCACACGTACGGCAGCCGCTTCTACGTGCAAGAGGCCGAGAAGGCGAACGCGCTCGGCTCGATTCAGGCGATGGTGCTCGTGGACATGATCGGCGACCGCAATCTCACGATTCGGCGCGACAGCCTGTCCACGCCGTGGTTGACCGATCTCATCTGGGCGGCCGCGCGCCGCACCGGGCACGGCCGCGTCTTCGTCGATGCCGCGACGGAAATCGACGACGACCACATCCCGTTCGTGGAAGGCGGGCGTGCCGTCCGTCGACATCATCGATCTCGACTACCCGGCATGGCACACGGCGCAGGATGACCTTGACCACGTGAGCGCTGCCAGCCTCCAGGTCGTCGGCGACGTCATCCTCGCGGCCCTTCCCGACCTCGAACGGCGGCTCGCGTCCGGCCGCGATGACCGCAGGGCGGCGATGCACCCGTCACGAGATCTCGGCGTCGCCTCGGCCGTTGGCGTCGCCGCCGTCTTCATCCTGCTGTCGATGGGCCGCGTGCCGATCTGCACCTGCGGCTACGTGAAGCTCTGGCACGGTGTCACGTACAGCTCCGAGAACTCGCAGCACATCTCGGACTGGTACACGTTCTCCCACGTCCTGCACGGGTTCGCGTTCTACGGCGGTGCTCTGGCTCGTCGGACGCCGCTGGCCCGCTAGGATGGCGGCTTCATCGCCGCGGTGGCGATCGAGTCCGGATGGGAAATCCTGGAGAACACAGACCTCATCATCAACCGCTATCGCGCGGTGACCATCTCGCTCGACTACTTCGGCGACAGCGTCTTGAACTCGTTCTTCGACATTCTCGCCATGGCCGCGGGCTTTCTGGTGGCGTGGCGCGCGCCCTGGTGGGTGACGGCCGCGACGGCGATCGCGTTCGAGCTGTTCGTGCTCTATATGATTCGCGACAATTTGACGCTGAACATCCTGATGTTGGTGTACCCGGTCGATGCGGTGCGGATCTGGCAGGGCGGAGGGTAGGTGCCATTGGCATTGATGATTTGAGATTTGAAATTGATGATCCATTGATGATCGTTGAATTGATGATTGCGAATTGCTGATTGAGAGCTCACGAGACGGGCTCGTGCGGCTCTCAATCGGCAATCCCGAATCATCAATCATCGACGGATCATCAATTTCAAATTTCACATCATCAATGCACGCATCGCCGAACTGCTCCATACGTCGCGCCGCCGGGAGCTGGCTTGGCGATCGCTGCGCGGTTTCGACACAAGACGGATGGTGATCCAGCCGCAGGGCGACGACTGCAGTCGCCCACAACGTCGCCGCAATCAACCCCATGCGCTCGGCCCGGGCCATCACGACCGCCATGGAAGGTTGCGGCACGATGCCGAGCTCGGACTGGGCCTGGAGCTGCAGATATTCGCGCGCGCCGCGCGACACGTACAGATCAAAGATGCCGTTCCAGAGCGCGATGCCGACGACCAGCCAGAGGATGGCGATCGTCCGCCTGGTCACGTCAGGCGCCGGCACCGAGATAACGAATCACCATCACGGTGATGTCGTCGCTCTGTGCCGCGCCTTTGGTGAACGCGCGGACAGCCGCGACAATCTGCTCGACGAGCGCTTGCGACGACACGTCGGTCCCGCCACGGGCCACGTCGAGCAGCCGTCCCTCGCCGAAGTCTTCACCGGTGATGTTGAACGCCTCGGACACGCCGTCGCTGAAGAGCACGATCACGTCGCCGGCATCGAGCTGCTCGGTGGCCTGCGAGTAGGGCGCCGCTTCGAGCAGGCCGACAACGGGTCCACCGGCTTCGAGCCGGCGAAGACCCTTCTTGCCGAGCACGATGGGCGGGTTGTGGCCCGCGTTGCAATACGTCAGCTTGCCGTCGGATGTGAGCACGCCGAAGAGCAGCGTGACGAACCTCGCTTCGATCCCGCGGCGGCAGAGCGCCTTGTTGAAGCGGGTGATCGCCGAGGCCGGTCCTTCAGACCCAGGCGCCTGCGCCGCGAACATGCCCTGCATCATCGCGCTCATGAGGGCCGCGGGCGGTCCTTTCCCCGCGACGTCGCCGAGCGTGAAGCCGAACGACGTGCCGATCTGATCGATGTAGTCGAAGAAGTCGCCCCCAATCGATCGGCACGGCACGCTCGCGGCCGCCGCCTCGACGAAACCCATGCTGGCCCTCGGCTTTGGCAAGAGCGCCTGCTGGATCTCGGCCGCGATCCGCATTTCCTGTTCGAGTCGGGCCTTCTCGAGCTTCTCACGATAGAGGCGGGCGTTTTCGATCGCGACCGATGCCTCAGCCGCGAGGGTCTCGAGCGCCGCGCGCGTGCTCTCGGACAGGAGCGTCCCCCGCTCCCGGCTGTCGAGGTACAGGACGCCAATGCGCCGGTCCTCGCTTTTCGCGTCCGCGGTCTCCACGTACTGCACGAAGTGCAACGGGATGCAGACGACGTGACGGATCCCGAGCGCGACCGTGCCGGCGTGAACGTTCGCCGTGCCGGTGTCGAACAGGTCGGCAACGACCTTGGCCTTGCCGGTCCGGAACACCTCTTCCGGCACCTTGCGGCTCACCGCGAACGTGCTGTCGGTCAGCGTCTGCTTGTCGCGGCCGCGCGCGAGCTTGAATTCGAGCACGTTGTCGGCACCGGAGAGCATGATGAACGCGCGTTCGGCATCGGACAGATCGATGGCCGCGTCGAGCACCAGGGCGAGGACTTCCTGCAGCACGCGGCCGGAGCCGAGGGCACGGAAACCCTCGAGCAGCGACGTGATCTGCCGCAGGTCGTCGCGTGCCGCGGTGGTCGATCGCGTCGAGGTCTGCGCCGCCGCGTCCGCCGAAAGAAAGACGAGATCCGCGCCGCCACCCCGGCCAAGCCGGATCTTGTCGCCGGAGCGCAGCGCGCATTCCGTCGTGACCTTCTCGCCATTGACGTACGTGCCGTACCGCGAGTCGCGGTCGCGAATGCTGATTTGCTGGCCGTCGGAGACGATCTCGGCGTGTTCGCGCGAGACTTCGCTCCCCGGCAGCTTGAGGTCGTTCGTCTCGCGCCGGCCGATCGAAAACGGGAAGTGCTCGATCGTGACGTCCCGGTCGCCGAGCGTGTCGCTGATCTGAAGTCGAGGATGCGCCATCGTTCAGCGGGTCAGTATACCGGCTCGGCCACGAGGCGCGGGCCGAGCCAAGGGCGCAAGGCTTACGGCTTAGGGCTTGGGGCCTGCGGCTCGGGCGGTTCAGCGCGGGCACCGACCGACGTCGGACCCACGCCTCAAGCCCCGAGCCTCAAGCCTATACTTCGCACCATGACCGACTGGGTGGACGATTTCGTAAGCAAGCTGAGCAACGAGCAACGCCAGGCGAACACGGCCCGGGCCCATGCCCTCTTGAGTGACCGGCTCATCACGGAGCGAGGACCAGCCTTCTTCAGCCAGCTCGTCGAGGAGGCCAAGACTCAGGCCGAGGAGCTCAACTCGAAGCTGGGTGCGACAATCGGAGACGTGGCATTCCGATCAGAAGGCGACAGCTTCTCCATCGTCGCCGAGGGCGCTCAATGCAGGATCACGGTGGTCGTCACGAGCAACCTGCGCAGCCACCAGATTGAGGTGAGTACCAAGAAGGCCGGCTCAGGACACACCGGAGACGAGGTGCTCACGTCGTATCCGATTGTCGTCTCCAAGCTCGATCACCTCGGCGTGGAGTTCGACGCCAAGAACACGCAACACACGCCGCGGGGAATCGTGTCCGGCATCCTTCGCGCGCAGTTCAAGCCCGAAGACTTGATTCCGCGCTAGAACGCTACCGCCTCAGCCACAGCCACCCGGTGGTCAACGCGGCGGCGACGGCGCCGGCCCCGGCCGCAAGCTGACTGGTCGAGTCGTCCGGCACGACCAGCGTCAGCGCAGCCAGCGCGACGGCCAGCACGCCGGCGGCGATCGTCGCCGGCCGCACGCCACGTGCGGCTAAGGGAGCGGAACGGGCTCCTGGCGAGGCCGTCGGGGCGCCGCAGCGGTAACAGACGATGGCTTTCTCGGCAATCGTCGCGCCGCACGAACCGCAAGTCATGACACGTATACTGCCACGGCGGTCATGTTCCCGGTTGCCGACGTCATTCCATCCCGCACGACGCCGTGGATGACTATCGGCCTCATCGTCGCCAACGTCGCCTTCGTCCTGTATGCGGCGTCGCTGCCGCCGGCTGACGCACACGTCTGGGCCGAGCGGCTGGCGTTCAAGCCCGCCGACGCCTCGTGGCTCACCGCCACCGTATCGCTCTTCGTTCACCAGAATGCCGCGCACATGTTCCTCAACGTGATCGTCCTGTGGATTTTCGGCGACAACGCCGAAGACCAGCTCGGACACGTCCGCTTCCTGTTTCTCTACCTGCTGGCGGGCTACGCCGGGTGGCTGAGCGTGCTGTGGGCCACGACCTGGCCGGCCAATCCAACGGTCGCCCTCGTCGGTCCGGGCGGTGCGATCGCCGGCGTGCTCGGCGCGTACTTCGTGATGTTCCCGCGGTCGCGCGTCCTGGTACTCGTGCCCGCGCGGTCGATTGTCGACGCGATCGAGCTTCCCGCCGTGCTCGTGGCCGCGGCATGGTTCTCGCTGCAGGTACTCAGTCTCGCCAGGCTGGACGAGCCGTTCGAAGGCCTCGGCTTGTCGTTGTGGCCGTACCTCGGCGGCGCCGTGGCGGGGACGCTCGCGGTCTACGTGATCAGACGGCCTGAACGGCGGCGCGTCGAGTGGTGGGGAGGGTAGCCGGCTTCGCCGGAAGGAGGTTTGAAGTTCGAAGTTTGAAGTTAGAAACTGTTAGCTGATGAGAACTTCTGACTTCTAACTCTCTTACTTCGAACTTCTTAGTCGTATGTCTCGCGACACGACCGCCAGCTCCGTGAGCAGTTTCTCCAGCTCGCTTTCGTATTGAGCCGCCGGCATCGATCCCTGGCGGCGGCGAAGATCGTCCACCTGCTCGGTGAGCGCCTGCTGCCGGACGAGGAGCTTCTGGACTTCGGGATTGGCGGACGTCGCCACGACCACGCCATCGAGGTAGGTCAGCGCCGCGACGTTGCCGTCCGGTCCGGTGGCGGGTCCGGTCCTGGGCTTGCCATCGCCATCGTCATCGATCGCGGCGGTCTCGGTGGCCATCGTGCCCGCACGCTCGTAGTGCTCGGCGACGAGCCGGTTGGCGTAGGTGAACGCCTCGAGCAGCGAGATGCGCGAGTTCTTGTCCACGTCCGCGGCGTCCGACGACAAGGCCTCCACGAAACCCTCTGGGAAGACGGTGTGGTAGCGCTGTGCCGGCGTGTTCGTCGCCGTGATGATGACGCGGCCGGGTCCCGCAAGCGCGCTGATGAATGGGAAACTCGCGCTCGCCGTGTTGACCACCGCGACGCGCCCCGGCACGGACGTGAGCGCCGTCGCCCACTCCGGCGATGCTCAGGTCGGGCCCCATGAGATTGAACTTGAGGTCGCTCCCCTGTCCGCTGCCGTGTCCGATCAGGATGATCACGAGCTGGTCGGACGCCGTCATGGACTTGCCGAGCCGCGCCAGCGCCGCCCGCACGGTTGGCCGCGTCGGCGCGGTCCTCGCCCGCGCCTGGCTTTTCGGTGAGCACGACGAGGTGCGACGCGTCGTACTTGAACTTGTCCCGGAAGACCTTGGCGAGCGAGTCAACCCAACGACGATGCTGAACGGCGTACTGCTCCTCACCCGACGCGCCTTGCACCAACATCGCGTAACGCGCGCCCTGTGCCGCCGCCGTGGGCGGCAGTGAGGCCGCGACGAGCGACAGCGAGAGCGCCGCAATGAACCGAGCGATCTGTGTCGTGAAACGCATGTCCAATCAGTTACCGGCGGCCGCGATCAGGATGTCCTGGGCACGCGCGTAGGTCGGAGCGACCTTCAGCGCGAGCATGGCCGAGCGACGAGCTTCCTCTTTGCGGCCGAGCTTCAACAAGGCTTCCGCGACATCACTGTGGGCTTCGGCGGGATTGGCCGGCCCGAGCGCCACCGTGGCCTGGAACTCGAGCAGCGCGGCCGCGGTCTCGCCCTTCGCGAGGAGCCGGCTGCCGAGCCGCGCGTGGGCGGCGCCGTCGAACGGATCGAGCGCCGAGATCAACCGGAGCGCGAAATCTTCGTCATCGGTGGCCTTGGCGGCCTGGGCCAGCGTCGCCAGACGCCGGGCGGCGGCGATGTTCGTGTGGTCGTACGTGAGCAGCTCGCGCAGCCAGCGGCGCGCACGAGCCGGGTCGGTCTTCTCATCCATTGCGGCGAGCAGCGCCCGCGGGCTGTCGTCGCCGGACGCCTCCGGAGCGAGCTTCGCGGCCCGCTCGAGTGGTTCGCGTGCGCCTGAGAGGTCGCCTGCCCGAACAAGCGCGCGCCCGAGCGCGAGCTGGCTCAGAAAGTTGCCCGGCGCGTCGGCGGCGCGCGCGCGCAGTCCCGCCAGGTCGGCCGCGTCCACCTGCTTCGGCGGATCGGCCATCGCCGCGCGAAGGCCGGCGTATCGCTGATCGATGAACGCGGCAAACGACTTGTCCACGTCGTCCACGCTTCGTCCAAACGCTTTCGCGAACGCGTCCGCGTCCTTCGCACCGTCCGCGTAGGCCTTCAGGAGGGTTTGCAGCGCGGCCTCGCCGTTGAGCGACACGAGGTGCTCGACGACCAGCGACGCCTCGAAGTACGCGAGCGACAGCGTTTCCGGCCGCTTGAACGCGTCCGGCAGCTTCTTCACGCCGAACGTCTGTCCCTTGCCGAGCAGATGCGCGAACTCGAGCGTCAGCTCCCGTCCCCACGCGGGATCTCGCCGATGTTCCTCATAGACCGAGATGCCCTCGGTCAGCCAGCGCGGCACGCGGTAGTCGGACAGCTGCAGGGAGAAGACGTGCGCGAGCTCGTGCCAGAGCGTGCCCTGCCAGCTGAAGTCGCCCGGCGGACGAGCGCGCGGCGAATCCATGGTCACCACGCGGCCAAAGCACGCGCCAAGCGCGCCGACGAGACCCGGCAGTCCCATCGTGCGCACGGCAAAATCGTCGTGCTTCGGGAAGACCTCGATCAGAATCGGGCCCTGAGGACGAAGGCCGTACCGCTTGACGAACGTGTCGTAGGCCTCGTCGGCCAGCGGAAACGCGTACGTGCGAAGGACCGCCGACTCCTCTGGCGCGAACTTGAAGATGAAATCGTTGTGACTGACGATCTCGAACTTGTCGATCTGATCGAGCAGGTCGAGGAGGTTCTTCGTGACCGCTGAGCTCTTGTCGAGATCCCACGACCGGTCCAGTGCCGTTCTGGCGGCCGGCTCGTCGCCGGTCCTCATCAAGGCCAGGCCCAGCGCGAAGTGGGACAGGGCGTCGTCCTGGTCGAGCTCGGTGGCTTTTCGCGCGAGGGCGGCAGACTCGTCGAACCGGTAGTCGCGCGCGGCTTGTTCGCTGGCGGAGCGATACCCGAGCGCCGACCCCGGATCGATCTCGCGCACGCGCGCGATGGCCGGCTCGATCGAGGCGATGCCCGTTTCCTTGTACGCGATGGCCGCGCGAAGCGCGGCCTCCTCGACCGTCCCCGGCCGTGCCGCGGCCATCTTGTCGAGCGCCTCGCGAGCCCCTGCCGCATCCTCCTCGTCCAGCTTCTGTTCGGCCGTGACGAGCCAGACATCGGGCGAGTCCGGTGCGACGGCGATCGCAGCGGCCAGGGCCTTGCGCGATGCGGCAGGCTGCTGATCCGCGAACGCACGCGCGATGCCGACGAGCGCCGGCACCCAGCGAGCGTCGATCTCGAGCGCCTTGTTGTAGCTCGTGACCGCGTCACCGTTCTGGTGCCGCTCGAGGAAGAGATCGCCGTACTCGGTGTGGATGTCAGCGCGCGGCTGATTTTCGATTCGCAGGAATGCGTCGTTGGCGAGCAGGAACTCGCGGCTCGCCCGGGCGGCTCGAGCCAGGCGAAGATAGTCGTCGGGACCGGCAAAGGTGCGCACGTCCAGCATCGGAGCAAGGCGTCGGCGGCCCTCGGCCCGGCGGCCCATCCTGATCTCAACGAGGCCCAGCTCGACGGCCGCGTCACCGAGCGGGGCCCGAGACGCCGGCGGCAGAAGTCGCGTGCGCGCCTCCGCGTACTTGCCCTCGTAGATATCGACGACGGCCTGCGACAACGCCTGTCTGGCCGGGTCGCTCGTGGCGGCTTCCGCCAGACGACGGGCGCCTGCGACGTCGCCGTGGGCGAGCGCGGTGCGGACCTGCCGCACGACGTCACCGGCATTCGCAGCGCCGCCACGGCTCTGCGCGCCAACAGACGTGACCGCGAGCGCCATGCTGAGCGAGAGAAGGAGGGCACGACGCCAGGCAGAAGTCGATGCCTGCATTAACTCAGTTACGCCTTCCTCTGGTCGGACGTTGCGGAAACTGCCACGCGCTCTGTCCCCTTTTGACCCGATCTGTGGAAAAGGGCTCTGACCCCAACTGGTCAACACACTGGACTCGAATTGCACGCGGCGCCAGAGCACGACGCCGAACGCCAGCGAGCATGATGGGACCGCTGACCCGTGCTCCCACCATCATAGCCGTGGCCGCCAGCTCACCGACCACCGCGACATAGTTCGGATGCGCGATGAAGGCATACGGGCCGGTTCGGACGAGCGGCCGTCCCGGCTGCACCAGCACGCGGAAACTCCAGCGCTCCCCCAGCGATCGAATCGCCCAGTACTTCAGACGCCTTGCTCGCGGCGAACAGGACGACGCCTGACGCGGCCCAGGACGGACCGCTCGCATGGGCGCGGCGCGACGCGACGCACGCCACGCGCCCTCGACCGCCATCAGGACGAACGAGGCCGGGTACAACACGGCCATCGCGCGATAGACATCGCCGCGGGGCTCGACCGCGCCGGCGGCACGCAGCCGCTTCTCATTCCGCAACGACAGCCGCAGTTCGGCGAGCATGAAGCCGACGACCACGGCCGCGACAAACGCGACTTCACTCAAGGGACTGAGCGGACTCACCGGACGTCTCCCGCATAGCGGACGGCGTCGACGCATCACGGACGGCAGAATCCGGCGCGGCGACGCTCGCCGCATCGACCGCGGCTGGCGAGCTCACGAGGCGTCGCACCATGCGATTGAAGCGGAGCTTGCGCCCGAAGGCCGCACGGCGCGCGCGCTCGAGACGTGAGACCGCCCCGGCCAAGTCTCCCGTTTCGAGCGCACGTAGAGCCTCGCGGGCGGCAAGCACGCCGCTCTGCAGCGCGAGGTGCACGCCGTCGCCGGTCATCGGGTCGACGAACCCGCCGGCGTCCCCCGCCAGCAGGAGGCCGACCACACCGGCCGCGCGGGCCTCGGCAGCCAGCGGACCGAGCACGCGCACCTCGTCGTCGATCACCGAGCCTTCGAACCGGATCCGCAGGCTCGGGTCACGCGCGACCGCATCGCGCACCTCGTCGATCGGGCGTCGGCGCGTCCGACGGCGTGGCTGGCTTCACGACACACACGTTCGCGAGGCCGTTGCCGAGCGGCGCGAGGCCGAGGTACCACCCGTGGCGCACGTGCATCTCACCCAGGTCGGTCATTCCGGCGACGCCCGTCGCGTACGTGCCATACGCCCACCGCCGAGGCCCGCGTGGCGTGCCGGCAAGGCCGACCGCCCGGGCGAGCGCCGAACGCCGGCCGTCCGCCGCAATCGTGAGAATCGCCGGCATCCGCAAGGCCCGGCGGTCTGGCCCGTCAAGCACGAGACCCCGGACCACCGGAATGCCGGAGTGCTCGTCCGCGAGCGGCTCCCGGGCGACCACTCCGCTTTCGAAGCGGGCGCCGGCCGCAACCGCGTGCTCGATGAGCCAGGCGTCGAACGCTCGTCGTGTGAGTGCCAGGGCGGCGGGCGGCTTCCCGTAGGCGGCGCGCACACTGGCGCGAGGCCCGGTCAGCTGCATGCCCGAGAGCTTGACGGCGCTGTCCAGCACGCCACCGGTGAGCCCGAACGACGCCAGCAGGCGAACCGCGCCGGGGTTGAGCGTATCGCCGCAGAGCTTGTCGCGCGGAAATTGCTCCCGGTCGATCATGACGACCCGCGCGCCGGCCCGGGCCAGGACCAGCGCCGCCATCGCTCCAGCAGGACCGGCCCCGGCAATCAGGACGTCAAGCATGGCCGCGTGCGATCAGGCTCGCCCCAGCACCAGCGCGCTGTTCTTCGATCCGAATCCCAGGCAGTTGCAGAGCGCCGCTTCCACGGCCTTCGGCCGCGAGGCGTGTTCGGAATGACGTCGAGGTCGCAGTCCGGATCCTGGTGCGCCGACGTTGATCGTCGGCGGCAGCAGGCCCGACGACATCGCCAGCGCGGTGGCCACGACGCCAGCCGCACCGCTCGCGCCCTGGGGATGCCCGATCATCGACTTGATCGACGAGCCGGCCAGGCGATTGGCGGCGCCGCCGAACACCTGCCGCACGCATCGTGGCCTCGACGGCATCGTTCAAGCACCGTGGACGTGCCGTGAAAGCTCACGTACCCGATCGACGACGCGGGGCGTGCCGGATCGCGTGATGGCCAGTTCCATCGCGCGCATGATCTCGCGGCCGTCCGGATTCATCTGCACGCGATGGTACGCATCGCACGTCGATCCGTAGCCCTCGACGGTGGCGTAGATGCGCGCGCCGCGCGCGCGCGCGCGGTCCTAGCCGCTCGAGCGTCATGAGCCACGCGCCCTCGCCGAGCACGAATCCGTCGCGATCGCGATCGAACGGCCGCGAGGCCTCGGTCGGGCCGCTCGTTGTAGCGCGTGGCCACGACGCGCATGCGGCCGAATCCGCAGATCATCCCGCGCGTCGCGCACGCATCGGCGCCGCCGGTGACGACGGCCTCCGCCTCGCCATGCCGGATGAGCGCGGCGGCGTAGCCAATCGCGTCGGTCGAGCTCGTGCAGCCGGTCGACAGCACGTGGCTGACGCCGCGCAGCCCAGCGCGATGGAGATCTCGCTCGAGACGATGCCGACGATCGAGACCGGGATGGCATACGGCGAGACGCGGTGATAACTCGCCGGAGTAGGTACTCGCCGTACTGGCGCTCCGCGACGTCGATGCCGCCGGCGCCGCTGCCGACGACGACGCCGAGGTCGGGCGTGTCGGGGTCGAGCCCGGAATCGCGCAGGGCTTCGCGCGCGGCGAGCACGGCGATGCGCGACACCTTGGCGTAGCGCCGCGGATCGGCGCGCCCGTTCGTGCGCGCCTCGTCCGCGGCCGGGTCAATGCTCGTCTGCCGAGTCGAGCGCCTCGTCTGGCACGGACGCGGCGACACCGGCACGTCAACTGCGGTCGCGTCGAACTCCGTGATGGCGCGCGTGCCGCTCGACGCCGCGCGAGATCCGCTCCCAGAACAGGTCGCGTCCGACGCCAAACGGTGACACGCACGCCGATCCCCGTGATCGCGACGCCGACTGGCCACATGGTGTTCCTATAATACGGCCCGGTGACCCGCGGCCACTCGGACCGGCGACGGCCGAGCGCGATCGTTCGCGATCGCCGGCGGCGGCGTGTTCGTGCTCTCGCTGGCCTACTGCGCGTGGTCGTACGCGTCGCCGTTTGGCGCTGTCGACCGCACGACTCGACGCCGGCGCATCGCTGCCAGCGGCGTTCGACTTGCTGCTCTTCAGCGGCTTCGCGCTGCACCATTCGGTGTTCGCGCGGGCGGGTGTGCGCGATGGATTGCGGACCGCGTGTCGCCGCGGCTCGAGCGCAGCTTGTATGTCTGGGTCGCCAGCTCTGCTCCTCGGCGTCGTCGCGGCCTGGCAGCCCGTTGCCCGGTGAATTGTGGCGTCTGGCGCGGCCGTGGTCGGCGATGCTCGTCGCGGTCCAGTTCGCTGGGGTGCTCGTGACGCTCCGCGCGTCGGCCGCGCTCGACGTGCTCGTCGCTCGCCGGCGTACGCCAGGCATTTGGCACCGAGGCTCCACGGCCGTCGCACCTGGTCGACGACTGGGCTTGTACCGGCTCGTGCGCCATCCCGATGTACTTCGGCTGGGTGCTCATGGTGTGGCCAACGCCGGCCATGACCGGCACGAGGCTCGTGTTTGCGGCCATCAGCACCCTGTACCTGGCGCTGGCCATTCCGCTCGAGGAGCGATCGCTTCGACGCCAGTTCGGCCCGGCGTACTCCGCGCTACGCAGCCAGGGTGAAGTGGAAGATGGTGCCGGGGATTTATTGACGCCGGACCCTCGTCGGGCGCCGGGCGGCCGCACGGGCAGCACGATACACATCCCACAGCGCGACCAGACTCCAGAAGTACAGCGAGCCCAGCGTCAGCGACAGCCAGCCGTTCGGCTGTCCGGCCGCGAGCATTCCGGGCGCGGCGAGGAGTGGAACGGCAAAGCACACGAGAAGCACTCGGCGCGCGCGGTGACGTTCCCCACCAGCGCTCGTTGACCGCCAGCGCGAGCGTCGGCGGCCAACGAACAGGAAGTGGTAGTAAATCCAGCCAATAGGTGAAATCAGCAGCGCGGTCGTCAGGCCGACGGCAAAGACGCGGTCAGTTCCTCCATCGCGTGCGAGAGTCCGTCGGATCGACCAGAGGGACACACCCAGCACCAGCATCGACGCCGACGATCCACAGCGGATACACGAGCGACGAGGCACTCGCCACGGGCGCGACATCCCAGACCGGCGCGGGCCGGTCCGAAAACGAGCGCTCGAGAACACCAAAGATTCGAGGCGTTCAGCAGGGACTTGCTCCACGTGATTGAGCCAAGCCCGCCCGCCCACGCGGAGAACGTTTCCCACCCGAACGCCACGAGCCCCACGAGATTCGAGACGCCAGCGGAGACCACGAGAGCGACGACCGCCCGCCAGCGGCGAGTGATGGCGACGAACGGCAGGAGAACCAGGAGAAAGGGCTTCAGGCTTGCGAGCACGCCCAGGAGTACTCCCGCCGTTATCCAGCTGCCCGCGCCTGGCGGCGGCCCACGCCCGACAGGCCGGCCACCACAGCAGCCACGAGACCTGCGCGGACAAGAGCAAGGCGCCGGTCGGTGCGCCCGCGATCACCGCTCCCACAACGCCGAGACCGGCAAGGCTGCCGGCACGAAGTCCGGTCTCACGAAGAACCAGACGAGTGGCCGCGGCCGCTGAGACGAGACCGAGACCGGTCCACACGACGAAGGCCGGGAGAGGGTCGAGAACCACGAGCGGAGCCAACAGGAGCAGAAAATGCGGCGGGTTCAGGTTGATCCCGACGGGAGCGTTCGATTCGGCCGGTCCCTGCGGACGCTCGTACGGATTTCGCCGCTCGACGATCGCCAGGCGGGCATCCGAGTAGAACAACCCAAAATCCTGCATCCGCCGGCTCGACGCCATCGTGGCGACCAGTCCGACGTAGACGACCGTCTGGAACGCGATGACCGCGCCGGCGAGAACCACGAGCCATGGGCGCTGGCGCACAGCTGCGATAGCATGCACCCATGTCGCTGAACGAACGGGACTTCTTCACGGAAAAAACGGAAATCCGGCCGATGTCGCTGGCGTGCCCGCAATGCCGGCACCGCGCCGACTATCAAATCAAGTGGGTCCGTCGTATGAAGAAGGACCGAATTCCGCCGGGAGCCGACGAGCGCGACCGCGCGAAATTCGCGAAGAGCTTCAACCACCTCTACCGGATCGACGACGTCGTCAACTGCGTCCGGTGCCGCCGGCGCTTCGAGATTCCCTCGCACCAGTCGATGGTGCCGCTGCAGGAAGGCGAAAACTGACGGTCGCGTTCTACATCTCCGGCCACGGCTTCGGGCACGCGTCGCGGCAAGTCGAGATCATCAATCAGCTGGGACCTGAACACGCGCTTGTCATCCGATCCGCCGTGTCGCCGGCGCTCCTGGCGCGTACCGTACGCCGGCCCTACACGCTCGTCGGCGGACCGTGCGACACGGGAATCGTGCAGTCGTCGAGCGTCCAGCATGACGACACGGCGACGGTGGACGCGGCGCTGCGAGTTCTACGAGGGCTACCGTGGGCGCGTCGACGAGGAAGCCACGGTGCTTCGCGACCGGCGGATCGAGCTCGTCGTCGGCGACATCCCGCCGATCGCGTTCGACGTGGCCGCGACGCTCGGCGTTCCCGCCGTTGCCATCGCGAACTTCACCTGGGACTGGATCTACGAGACGCATCCGGGCTTTGCCGAGCGCGCGCCTCACGTGCTCGAGACGATTCGCCGCGCGTACGGGCGCGCAACGCTCGCGCTCGAACTGCCATTCGGCGCGGGATTTGACGTGTTCCCTCGCGTCCGGCGGGTTCCACTGGTCGCTCGGCGACCAACCAAGACCCGGGACGTGACCCGCGCGCACTTCGGCCTGCCGACAACCGGAAGGGTCGCGCTGCTGTCATTCGGCGGCTACGGCATGCCGTCGCTGGATCTCTCGGCGGTCGATTGTCTCGATGACTGGACGATCGTGACGACCGATCGGACGCGTACCGCCGAGGCGACACCCGCGGCCATCATCTTGCCGGAAGAGGCGTTTACCGACGAGGTGCGCTACGAAGATCTGGTCGCCGCGGTGGACGTGGTCATCACAAAGCCCGGCTACGGGATCATCGCCGAGTGCATGTCGTCGGATACGCCGATGCTGTACACATCGCGTGGGTCCTTCCGCGAGTACGACCTGCTCGTCGCCGAGATGCCACGCTACCTGCGCTGTCGATTCATCGGCCAGGACGATCTGTTCGGCGGCCGATGGCGGGACGCGCTCGAAGGCCTGCTGGCGCAGCCCGAGCCGCCCGAGATGATGGCGATGGACGGAGCCGAGGTCGTTGCGAAAATTATTCGAGACTTTGTGGTCCCAGGGTCCGAAGGTCCGAGGGTTCGGCCCTGAGTCCTAAGCCGATAGAGCCTTGAGCCGGGTCCTCGTCAACCGAGCTCGGCGCTCACCGCCGCCGATGCCCGCGTGGCTTTGTCGCGTGCTTCGTCAACACTCGCGCCGCGCGCCAGAGCCACGCCCATCCGCCGGTGTCCTCGCACGTGTGGCTTCCCGAAGAGCCGCACCTGGGTGTCGGGCTCGGCCAGCGCGCGGTCCACGCCGTCGAACCGGACACTGTCCGAGTGCCCGTCCACGAGGATCACCCGCGAGGCCGAGGGGCCATGGGTGCGGATGTTGGGGATGGGCAGGCCAAGAATCGCGCGCGCGTGCAGCGCGAACTGCGACAGGTCCTGCGAGATCATCGTCACCATGCCGGTGTCGTGCGGTCGCGGCGACACCTCACTGAAGATCACCTCGTCGCCGCAGACGAACAGTTCCACGCCGAAGATGCCCCGGCCGCCGAGCGCGCCGGTGATTCGGCCGGCGATGTCCCGCGCCCGCTCCAGCGCGGGCTCGCTCATCGCCTGCGGTTGCCACGACTCGTGATAGTCCCCGTGAACCTGAATGTGGCCAATCGGATCCAGAAACGAGACGCCCGCGCGATGCCGCACGGTCAGTTGCGTGATCTCGTAGTCGAATCGCACGAAGCCCTCGACGATGACCTTGCCGGCGCCGGCACGGCCGCCTTCCTGGGCGTACGTCCAGGCGTGATCGGCATCGCCCACTGACTTCAGGACGCTCTGTCCTTTCCCGGACGAGCTCATGATGGGCTTCACGACACAGGGAAACCCAATCTCGCCGAGCGCCTGATCGAATTCGGACCGGCTCGCGGCGAAACGGTACGGCGACGTGGGGAGTCCCAGCTCTTCGGCCGCGAGGCGACGGATGCCCTCGCGATTCATGGTCAGGTGGACGGCGCGCGCGGTGGGAACGACCGTGAAGCCCTCTGCCTCGAGACGAACGAGCTCCGCGGTGGCGATGGCCTCGATCTCCGGCACGATGGCATGAGGCCGCTCTGACTCGATCACGCGCCGGAGCGCCGCGCCATCCAGCATGTCGATGACGTGGCACCGGTCGGCCACCTGCATCGCGGGCGCATGGTCGTAGCGATCGACGACGATCACTTCGACGCCGAGACGCTGGAGCTCGATGACGACTTCCTTGCCGAGCTCGCCGCCGCCACAGAAGAGGACGCGCGTCGCGGACGGTGAGAAGGGTGTACCGATGGAAACGGTGGACGGCTGCGGAAACGCGGACATGCGGGCGCCATTATAGGCGCCCGGCGACGATCAGGCCCTCGCCGCTTCTCCCTTCCTCCACGTCATCACGAGCGCGGGTGGAAGATTCTTGACGACGACGCGGACGTCGGGCTCGCCGCCCATCTTCGCGCTCATGCTGCGGCGGAACGCCGCGGCAGGCGACATCCCGTAGGAGTGCACGTACTGGAACGTCGAGAACGTTCCGCCCGGACGAAGGACCTTGACCACGTTCTCGAGAATCTGCTGCGTCACCGATTGCGGAAGCGTCGCGAACGGCAGGCCCGACACGATGTGATCGATCGGCAGCAGACCGCGATCGGCCACGACCGAATCGAGCTCCTCGGCCGAGATGCACACGCAATCCACCGCGGGCCAGCGCGCCTGCACGCTCCGGCAGAACTCCGGATCGATCTCGAGCGCGAGAAAGTCGATGTGCGGTCCGAGCCGTTCGACGATCGGGCCGGTGAGCGCGCCGGTGCCGGGGCCGAGCTCGACGATCCGTCCAGGCTGATCGAAGTCCACGTGCTCGACGATCGCATCGGCGACGTGACGCGAACTTGGCGTCAGTGCACCGACGGTGCGCGGGCTCTTGAGGAAGCGGCTGAAGAGCAGGACGTGCTCACGAAGACCTGTGCCGTTCGAGACTTCACGCATTCGGCGACCTCCCCAGCTCCGTCAGCAGCTTTTCAGTCGTCAACGGCGACCCATGGAACGACGTGACCTGCAGACCGTTGACGCGTTGACGCAGCCAGGCGGCAATTTCGAGGGTGATGGCCATGGCCTCGGCCTCCTGATCATCGGTCTGTCGCAAGCGCTCCAATACCGTATCAGCGACCCGCACCCCCACGACCTCGGAGGCGAGAAATTCCGCGTGGCGAAGCCCTTCCAGGGCCGCGAGACCGGCAATGACGGGCAAGCCCGTGTCCTGCAGCGGGCGAAGAGCCGGTTCGAGGGCCGCGACGTCGAGAATGGGCGGCGTGACGAGGAACTCGGCACCCGCGCTCACCTTGTGTGCCAGCCGCCGCCACTCGGCCGCCGGGTCGATCGCGAACGGATTCACGACGGCGCCCACGTGAAACCGCGTCGGCCGGCCGATCGGCTGCCCGGCGATGTCGAGCCCCTGGTTCAACCGGCTCACCATGTTGATGAGGCCGATCGCGTCGACCTCGAACACCGACGTCGCATCCGCATAACTGCCGATACGCGCCGGGCTGCCGGTCGTGAGCAACACATTGCGCAAGCCCATCGCGTGCGCGCCAACGAGGTCCGACTGCATCCGAATCAAGGTGCGGTCACGACACGTGTACTGCAACACGGTCTCGACCTCGGCGTTCTCGATCAGCGCCGAGAGCGTGAGCGCGCTCGCGCGCGCGCCCGATTGCGGGTAGTCGGGCACGTTGACGGCCACCGCGCCCAGCTGACGGAACTTGCGCGCCGACGCGAGCGACGTCGCCAGATCGACGCCGCGCGGCGCGGCCACCTCCGCGAGCACGACGAAGCGCCCGGCCTCGAGCGCCGCGGCCATCGCCGACTTCTGCCCGCGCGCGACGGGCGCGATCGGATCCGGCCGCCCGGTCACCGCGGGGCTGGGCGCCGGCCGCGCCACGGGCGCCGTCGCGCGCACGGCCTCGGCCATCTGCCGCGTGTGCTCGGGCGTCGTTCCGCAGCACCCACCCACGAGCCGCACGCCAGCGCCAACAAAGCGGCGCGCGTAGCTTGCCATGTACTCGGGTGAACTCAAATAGAGATTTCGGCCGTCCACTTCGCGGGGCCGGCCCGCGTTCGGCTGCGCGGACAGGCGCACGCCGGAGACGCGAGCCATCGCCTCGATCGTCTCGAGCATCGCCGCAGGTCCGACCGAGCAATTGACCCCCACGACGTCCGCGCCGGCGCGCTCCATGAGGGGCACGAAGGTCTCGGGCGGCGTGCCGTCGAGGGTGTGACCGTCCTCGCCAGTCGTGAGTTGGGCGACGATCGGCAGCGACGACACCGAGCGCAGAGCCGTGACCGCGGCCACGAGCTCGTTCACGTCGATGAACGTCTCGAGGATGAACAGGTCGACGCCCCCGGACTCGAGCGCCCGTGCCTGATCGCGGAAGGCGTCGGCGGCTTCGTCGAGGCTCGTCCGTCCCCACGGTTCGATGCGAACGCCGAGCGGACCGACCGAGCCGGCCACCCATGCGCGATCGCCCGCCGCACGCCGCGCGATCGCGGCGCCCTCCTCGTTGATGTGGGCGAGGTCGTCCGCGAGACCAAACGTGAGCAGCTTGTGGCGGTTCGCGCCGAAGGTGTTCGTCTCGATGACGTCGGCTCCCGCGTCGAGATACTCGCGGTGGATGGCCGCCACGAGATTCGGGTGCGTGAGGTTCAGCTCGTCGAAACAGCGGTTCAGGAAGATCCCGCGGGCGTACAGCATCGTGCCCATCGCACCGTCGCAGACGAGCACGCGCCGATCGAGCTCGGACAGAAATCCCTGCATCAGCTGGGGCCGGTCAGTGCGTCGAGCCATGCGCGGCGAAGCCCCGCGCACGACCGGGCCGATCTCAGCGAACGGCCTCGGTCTGGACGGTAGCCGGGACGAGCAGGTCCTGCTTGTCCCAGATGAAGTCCTCGCTGCTGTAGACAGCGAGCTCGTAATCCTTGCCCATGAAGATGGCGGAGACGGGGCAGGCCTCTTCGCAATAGCCGCAGAAGATGCAGCGAGTCTTGTGAATCTGGTAGACCGAGGCGTAGCGCGGACCGGCCTGAACGGTCCCGTCGTTCTCGGCCGCCTCGAGGTAGATCGCGTCGGCTGGACACGCCACCGCGCAGAGCCCGCACGCCACGCACTTCTCGAGGCCGTTCTCATCGCGCATCAACACCTGTTTGCCGCGGTATTTCGGAAATACCGGGACCTTCTCGTCCGGGTAGTTCACGGTGTTCGGCTTCCGGAACATGTGTTTCAGGGTCGTGGCGAAGCCAATGAGAAACGGACGAATCATGGCCGCCATGATAACAAACACATTTCGGGGCGCAGGGTTGCTGGGGCATTCCTTGGATGTCCGTTCCCCGTTCCCCGTTTCACGTTCCCCGTTCCGGCTGCTTTCGACGGAGAACCGGGAACCTGAACGGGGAACGAGGAACGAGGAACCGGGAACGACACCCATAAGTCCCTATAAATGTTATAGTTAACAGTCCTCTGATGCCGCAGGACACTTCCTCGGTCTCGCAAGTTCCCATCATCCTGATGGCGAACATCGCCGTCGCCGCGATTCTCGCGACGATGCTGGTGCGATTCCACGGTTTCCGGCGAATTCTCCTGACGGAGAAACGCGACTGGCCCGAGCGGCTGCAGTTTGCCGTCTGGTTCGGCATTCCGCTCGTCGCCGGCGTCGGCGCGCGGCTCCTTCTCCGCTACGACGCGGCCGACCTGACGCTCTCCGGCGCGTTTCTCGCGGGCCTGGTCGCCGGTCCGTACGCCGGCGCGCTCGTTGGCCTCGGGATGGGACTGCCGCCCCTGTTCGCGGGTGAATTCGGCGCACTGCCCTTTGCGGTGGGTTGCGGCTTCGCGGGCGGCGGCCTTCGCGAGATTTGCCCGAAGGAAGAGATCTGGCGCTTCTCGCCGTTCTTCCTGGGCACGCTGCACCGGTCCGCGTGGAGGCTCATGCGGCGGCTCAGCTCGACTGGCAGGTCATCCTCGTCATGGCGGTCGTCCTGCTCGAGGTGCTCCGCCAGACGATCGACCACCGGTTCCCGTCGAGCATCTGGGACTTCACGCCGACGAGCTCGGTGTGCGGCTGCTGATGATTTTCACCGCCGTGGTGGGCGTCTCGATTCCCATCAAGATCTGGAACAGCGCGCGCATCGAGCACCGGCTGGCGGAGCAGGAAAAGCTGCTGATGGCCGCGCGCATCGAGGCGCTCGCGAATCAGATCAACCCGCACTTCCTGTTCAACACGCTGACGTCGATCACCTCGCTCATCCGATCGCAGCCGGAAACGGCCAGGATGCTGATCATCAAGCTGTCCGGCCTCCTCCGGCGTCTGATGCGGAGTCAGGAGCATTTCGTCACCCTGCGCGAGGAACTGGCGGCCATGGACGAATACCTCGACATCGAGCGCATCCGGTTCGGCCCGACCCTCGTCGTGGACAAAGTCGATCGACGACGGCGAGCCTCGACGTCATCGTGCCGAGCATGATTCTCCAGCCGCTCGTCGAAAACTCCATCAAGCATGGCCTCTCGCGCAAGGTCGGCGAGGGCCGCATCACGATCCGCGCCAGCCATCGCGCCGGGCACGTCGTGATCGAAGTCGCGGACAACGGCGTCGGGATGCCGAGCGACCGCCTGGAGTCCACGGCCGAGCACGGCATCGGTCTGCGGAACGTGAACGAGCGTCTCCAGGTGATCTACGGTGCGAACTGTCAGTTGCGCCTGCAAAGCGTCGCCGGTGAAGGGCACGCTCGCGCGCATCGAGATTCCGGAGATTCTGGTCTCCGAGCGCGCCACCGCCTGAGCCCATGCGTCCGCTGAGAGTCCTGGTGGTTGACGACGAGAAGCTCGCGCGGGAGGAAATCTGTTTTCTCCTCGACCAGATTGGCGGATGCGAGATCGTCGGCGAGGCGGCCGACGGCGTCAGCGCGCTTCGGACGGCGGGCGAACTGAAGCCGGACCTGATGTTCCTCGACATCCAGATGCCCGGACTGACGGGGTTCGAGGTGGCGCGCCGGCTGGTCGAGGCCGACCTCCGGTCGCAGCTCGTGTTCGTGACCGCCTTCGACCAGTACGCGGTCGAGGCGTTCTCGGTCAATGCCGTGGACTACCTGCTGAAGCCGGTGGATGCGGACCGCCTCGAGCAGACGCTCGAACGGGCCCGGCGCCGGCTGGCGTCTGAAGAAACGGCGAAGCTGCCGTTGACGCCGGCCGATCTCGAGAAGGTAATCGAGGCGGTTCAGGCCCGGCAGGGCCGCCGGGATCAGCTGGCCATTCGCGTGGCGGAGCGATTCGTGCTCGTCCAGGCCGACGAGGTGGTCCACGCCTCGCTGGTGGACGAGGGCATAGTCGTGGTAACAAACGCGGTGTCGGGGACGTCTAACTACAGGACGCTCGACGAGTTGCAGGCGCGACTGGACCCGGACGTGTTCTGGCGGGTCCACCGGTCGCACCTGGTCAACATCACGAAGATCAAGGAGATAGTCCCTTGGTTCAGCCGGAACTACCTATTGAAGATGAAAGACCCGAAGGCCACAGAAATTCCGGTCAGCCGGGCGCAGACGCGACGGCTTCGGGAGTATCTGCAGCTCTAGGGTCTGGCGTCGCCGGGCACGGGTTCGGCATTCCCGGCGGGTAGCTACGTCGCCACCGGGGACGGAACGATCTGCGCCCGGCGCTCCCGCGCGCTGTCACCGGCGGCGGCGCTGAGTCGAATCGGCGAGGAGCTCGTCGCCTGGTTCAAGACGCTCGTGTCCGCCGCGGTCTACGCCACGCTCATCGTCACGTTCGGCTTCCAGGTGGCGCGCGTCGAAGGCCAGAGCATGGCGCCCACCCTCGAGGATCAGGACCGGCTGATCGTGAACAAGGTCGCGTACCGGCTGCACGACCCGCAGGTCGGCGACATCGTGATGCTGCTCTACCCGGAAGACCCTGAGAAGTCGTTCGTGAAGCGGGTCGTCGCCGAGCCCGGCGACACGATTCGCAGCGTGGACGGCCGCGTGTTCCGCAACGACGTGCCGCTGCCCGACGATTCATCCCGGAGGACTACCGGATGCCGGACACCTGGGGACCGGAGGTCGTGCCGCAGGGCTACTACTTCGTGATGGGCGACCACCGGAACAACAGCTCCGACAGCCGAAGCTGGGGACGCGTCCCCAAGAAATACATCATCGGCAAGGTCCAGCTCCGCTGGTGGCCGATCGGCAGTGTGCGCTGGTTTAAAGACTGGGACTAGAGCAGAGTTCCAGGGTTCCAAGGTTCCAGCGGTTCCAAGGTTCAGGTTCTTCATGAACCCGGAACCAGAATCGTGGAACCATGGAACCAGGAACCCTGGAACCGTCACGAGTAGATCCCCTCGATCACGTCCCTGTATTTCTCCACGACAACTCGCCGCTTGATCTTCAACGTCGGCGTGAGCTCGCCCGTGGCCACGCTGAATTCCTCGGCCACCAGCACGAACTTCTTGATGCGCTCGAACTGGGCGAGGTGGCGGTTCACGTCGTCCACGATCGACTGGAAGAGCGCGCGCACGTCGTCCGCGCCGACACGTGATCGGACCGTGGGCTCGTCGAGTCGCAGCCGCTCAGCCAGCGCCCGGAAGTTCGGCGCGATGAGCGCCGCCGGAAAATGCCGACGGTCGCCGACGAGCATCGCTTCGTTGACGAGGGGATCCGCCCGCAGGCGCTCCTCGATCGGCTGCGGCGCGATCTTCTTGCCGCCGGACGTGACGAGCACCTCCTTCTTGCGGTCGGTGATGATGAGATATCCCTGTTCGTCGAGGGCCCCGACGTCGCCGGTGTGGAACCAGCCGTCGACGATGGCGCCCTCGGTCTGGTCCGGCCGCTCGTAGTACCCGCGCATGAGGTTCGGGCCGCGGGCCAGCACCTCCCCATCGTCAGCGATTCGCACTTCGACGTTCGGCAAGGGCGGTCCGACCGTGCCGAGCCGAATCTTTCCGGGCGGCAGTCACCGCCAGCACCGGCGCCGTCTCCGTCAGCCCGTAGCCCTCGAGAATCGGCAGGCCGACGCCGTAGGAAGAACCTGGCGATGTCGCGGTTGAGCGGCGCGCTGCCGGACACGGCCCAGCGCAGCCGGCCGCCAATGCCGTCGCGGATCTTCGCGAACACCTGGGCGTCGGCGACTCGCGAGGCCAGCGCCAGCGTCGCAGGAATCGGCAGGCCGGCGGCCAGCCGTTCTCCCCGCCGCGCGGCGACCGACAGCGCCCACTCGAAGACCTTGCGACGAACGCCGGACGTCCTGGCACCCTTCTCGAGCACACGCGCGTGGAGCTTCTCGAACACGCGCGGCACGGCGGACATCACGGTGGGTCGGACCCTCAGCAGATCGCGCGCAATCGTGTCGATCGACTCGGCAAAAATCATCGACACGCCGCCGGCGAGACAGACGTAGGCGACCGTGCGCTCGAACGCGTGGCAGAGCGGCAGAAACGACAGCGCCGTGTCCTCGTCGTTCAGGTCCAGGACGGAGAGCACGCCCGCGACGTTCGCGGCCAGGTTGCCGTGGGTGAGCATGACGCCCTTCGGCGCGCCGGTCGTGCCGGACGTGTAGATGATCGTCGCGAGATCGTCCGGGCGGACGGCGCGGGCTCGCTCCTGAAACGCACGGGCGACCCCCCAGCCGTCCACAATCGTCTGATGACCGTTGGCCGAAACCGTGTCGAACGACGACGACCGGCACCGGCGACGCCAGTGCCTCCGGGACTGGATCAATGAGGACGATGGCTCGAAGCGACGGCACGCCGGGCGCCGCGGAAACGACCTTCTCGAACTGCGCCGGCGACGACACAATCGCGAGCGTCGCGCGGCTGTCCGACAGGATGAAGGCGACCTGGTCCGGCGACAGCGTCGGATAGATCGGAATCGTGACCGCGCCCGCGGCCAGGATCGCGAAGTCGGCGATGAGCCATTCCGGGCGGCTCTCCGAGAGCAGCGCCACGTGGTCGCCGGGCGCCATGCCCAGCGTCGAGAGACCAAGACTGAGATCGCGGACGCGGTCGACGAGCTCACGGCCGCTGAAGTGTTCGACGCCATCGCCGGCCGAACGGCCGACCAGGTCCGGCTTCGAGAACCTTCCCGCGACGAAGAACGGCAGCTCGGCGATGGTGGCAGGTGTGGCCGGCGGCGTCATGAGGTTCGACGATAGACCCCGCTTCGACCACCCCGCTTCTCGCGCAGGCGGATCGGCCCGATCACAATCGCCCGATCCACGGCCTTGAGCATGTCGTACAGCGTCAACGCCGCGGCGGACGCGGCCACGAGCGCTTCCATCTCCACGCCCGTCCGGCCAACCGTGCCCGCGCGCGCCACCACGAGATAGCCGTACCGACGTGGCACGAGATCGACGTCCACGTGCGTCAGCGGCAGCGGATGACAGAGGGGAATGAGGTCGGACGTCCGCTTCGCCGCCATGATGCCGGCAATCCGCGCGGTCTGCAGCGGGTCGCCCTTCGCGATGGCCTTCGCTGCGGATGGCTCGGAGAGCTTCGGGGCCGATGTGCACTTCGGCGTCGGCGACCGCCTCACGAACAGTCACGGCCTTGCCGCCGACGTCCACCATCCGGACGCGGCCGCGCGTGTCCACGTGCGACAGTGTCCGGCGCTTACGTGCGGGCATGCTGTTCTTCGCGAGCGAGAAAGAACGACAGGCTCTCGAGCGACACCGTAAGGTCCACGTTCTTGAGCTTTACGGCCGGGGGCACCTTGAGGGTCCCCGGCGAGAAATTGAGGATGGCACGAATGCCCGCCTGCACGACGGTGTTGACGACGGTCTGCGCCGAGTCGGCCGGCACGGCCACGACCGCAATGTCGATGTGCTCACGCTGGACGAGCTTGCGGAACTCGGTGATGTCGAAAATCCGGACGCCCCCGCGAGAGCGGCGGCCGATCTTGGCGCGCTCGGTGTCGAAGAGCGCGACGATCGCGAACCCTTCCTGACGGAACCCCGGGTAGTCGGCGAGCGCGAATCCGAGGTTGCCGGCGCCGAGGATGGCGACGCGCACGGTGCGGTCGAGCCCGAGAATCATCCGCAAGTGACGCCGCAGCTCCTTGACGTAGTAGCCGACGCCGCGCACGCCAAACTCGCCGAAGTACGCGAGGTCCTTGCGGATCTGGGCCGCGTTCAGCTGGAACTGCTCGGCGAGCGCCTTCGATGAAATGCTTTTCACGCCTGCGGCATCGAGCGTGTTGAGGCACCGCAAGTACACGGAGAGCCGGCCGGCCGTCAGCTCCGAAATCTGGTCGCCCGAAGAGCGGGGCTTGTTCCGTTCCGTCACAAGCGCGAAATGATAACAGGTGCGACAGGTTCGACGGGTACGACAGGTCCAATGAACCTGAATCTCGTCATCTTCTTTAGTTTTTCGGTGACCGCCCTACGCTATGTCGAAACCAAAACAGAGAAAGATGATTCAGCTCAGGTTCCTCGGACCTGTCGTACCCGTCGCACCTGTCGTACCAGTGCTCGCCTCCATCGCTTTCCTTACCCAGCCGATGACCAGGTCTCGGTCTTCGTGCGTGAGACCGACCGTCGGAACCGCCGGAAGGAAGCGCACCGTGACCGTCGTCGGCCGGATGAGCGCGCGGCCCTTCGGCATCGCCTCGCGCGTCCCGGAGATGACCACCGGCACGATCGGCGCCTGGGCCTTGATGGCCATCACGAAGCCGCCCTTCTTGAACGGCTGCAGCTGGCCGGTACGGCTGCGCGTGCCCTCCGGAAACACGAAGAAGGCATTGCCCTCGCTGACGGCCTGTGCCGCCTTGTCCACCGCGCCCCAGCTTTGATCGCGGTCTCCGCGGCTGATCGGCACGAAGCCCGCGACGTCGAAGGCCCATACGAGCACGGGGAGCTTGCGCAACTCAGCCTTGTAGAGCACGCGCACCCGCGGGAAAAGGCTGCGGAGCGCGTGAAACATGACGGGCGAATCGACGTTGCTGTTGTGATTGGCGGCGTAGACGACCGGACCGGGCTGCAGGTGTTCGCCGCCCGCGATGCGCACGACAATGCCGGCGAGCGCAAAGCCCATGCGGACGCCAAACGCGGCCGTGGCGTACAGGAGCGCGGGCCGGCCTGTCAGGATTGTCCAGAGCAAGACAGGCGGGCCCGCGATCAACACCCAAAGCGAGACCACGACGGCAGCCGCCGCGGTGCGGAGGGCAGCCAGAATCATACGGAGGCGCCAGCCGAAGCCGGCGCCGGGTCGTCGAGTCGGCTAGGACGCCCGCGCGGCGCGCCGATGCGGCGCAACTCGTGCCGCCGCGGCCGACTTCGCGCGCGTTGGGGCTGCGGCCTTCGCGCGCGCTTCGTTCCGAGCCTTGACGGCGAAGCACCGCTCGAGCGCCGAGTCCACCTTGACCTCGACCTGCGGCGTCTTCTCGCCCAGCACTTCGGTGATCTCGGAGACCACCAGGAACTTGGCGCGATCGAGCATCCGCTTCTCGCGGAACGACAGGCTCTTCGACTTGCTCAGGAACGTCAGGCTCTTCAGCACTTCGACGACGTCGTAGATCGACCCGGTACGCATGCGGTCGGAGTTGTCCTTGAAGCGGCCCTTCCAGTTCTGATGATTGTCGATTTTGCCGTCGCCCAGCAGATTGAACAGGCGCTCGACTTCATCGTCGGTGATCGCGCGGCGCAGACCAACGCCGTCCACGTTATCGACCGGCACAAAGACCGTCGTCTCGTTCGCCATCCGGAGCTGATAGAACCCGCAAGTCGTACCCATGATGGTCTTGGTCTCGATCCGTTCGATGACACCAAGCCCATGGTTTGGGTAGATGACCTTGTCGCCGATCTCAAATGCCACGTGCCCCCCGACTACTGAGGAAAGACGTTCTTAGGTTGGCTATCTACTAGCAGGAACGTCTCATGATTGTAACCAAACTGACACACAGGATCAACCAAAAACCTCGTAAATAGAAGGGTTTGTGGGTATATTTCGCTTTATATTCGTCTGCCGTTCTGGCGGAGACGAGTGCCCTAAGTTGTAGCAATCGTGGCAGTTAAACCGGGCTATCCGCCAGGCTTGGTCAAGGGGCCGGAAAAATCACGGCCCGCTCTGGGACCGCGTCGGTCGCGCTCGAGGCCCTGAGCGGCATCTGCGACCCTGAAACCGACTCGGTAAATCAGATCCGCGACGCGAACGAGCTTCGGGTACAGGATGCGGTCGGCGGTGTCCGAGTTGGCGTGGTAGTCGTCGTGAGTGCCGCAGAAAAAGAACGCCACGGGGATGCCCCTGGAGGCGTAACTGTAGTGGTCGCTGCGTGTGTAGAAACTCTCCACGTCGGCCGGGTCGTTGAACTCGAAGTTCAGCGTCATCGGCCTGGCGAGCGCGCGGTTCGTCTCGACGAGCGCATTGTGCAAGTCGGTGCTGATCCGATCCGCGCCGATCACATAGACGGTGTTCTCTTCCGACGATCTGTTGTCCCGATTGCGGCCGATCATGTCGATGTTGAACATGGCCTGCACACGGTCGAGCGACACCACCGGGAAGCTGACCATGTAACGCGATCCGATCAGGTCCGTTTCCTCGCCCGCGTGCCAGATGAAGACCACGGAGCGGCGCGGACGCGGACCCGTGGCAAAGGTCCGGGCCAGACCCAGCAGACCGACAGATCCCGATCCGTTGTCGTCCGCGCCGTTCCAGATCCTGTCTTCGGCAATCGGGTTGTTCACCTTGCCCTTGGCCTCTGTCCCACGCGCGTAGCCGACATGGTCGAGGTGCGCCCCGAAAATCACGTACGTGTCCTTCAGGGCGGGATCCGATCCCTCCACGAGACCGACGACGTTTTCGGTGAGTTGCGTCGAGGTCACGTCGAACGTGTTGTCGACGCTGAACGTCACGGTCACCGCGGGACCGGATGTGGCGGGGAGCGGCTCCGCCTGGTTCGCGCGGGCTCTCAGCGCGCTGAACGACTCTCCCCCACCGCTGAACATGAAGTCGAGGACGTTCTCGTCAGCGGTGATTGAGGGCGCGACCGGACCGTCGACACGGCTGACGGTCGTCAGCTGCGACGTCTGGACCTCGCCGGAGTCCGAGGTTCCGCGCGCGGTGCGACGCGGCGGCGGCTCGGGAATGAAAGTCATCACGGCCGCGGCGCCGAGCCGGCGCACCATGACGGTTGGCAGATTGAGATCTTCACCGGCCGCATCCCGTCGCAGTGACGATCCCGCCTGCTCGGGCAGATAGACCACGAGCTTGCCGCGAAGATCCTGACGATGGGCGATGTCCGCGGCGGTCCGGCCGGCCAGTCGCGACTCGGACACGAGGATGAAGCTCGCGAACTCGAGCTTCTGCGACCCCCCGGACTCGAGCGGAAAACTGACGTGGTCGCCGTGGCGAAACGTCTGCGACCGGCCACCCGCGCGGATGGTCACTGACGAGCGACGGGTGACCTTATAGGTGCGCTGCTTGACGCTCTGGAGGAACGTGCCCTCGTCACCGAGCGGCTTCACGCCCCAGGAGGCGAGGTGGTCGGCCACGTACGTGGCCGCCATCCCGTAGCCTTCGGTAAAGACCTCGCGGCCTTGCAGGGCGTCCGAGGCGAGATAGGTCAGCCACGTCCTGGCCTCCTGCTCCGTCATCGCCAAACCGGCCGGCGCCTGCGCCTCGAGCACGGACGGGCTCGGCGCCACACACGACAGGACGACAGCAAGCAACAGGCGTGGGATTGTTCGCGTTCGGACGTGGAGCACGTGGGCCTGAGAACGAGGATACGTCAATCGAGATATATTCGACGTTCCGGACCCTCGGTCCACGCCTTCCGTGCCGGAGTGGCGAAACTGGCAGACGCGCGAGACTCAAAATCTTGTCCGCTTAACGGCGGGTGTGGGTTCGATTCCCTCCTCCGGCACCAGCCTTCGCTCACGCCTGCAATCGAGAGCGTGAGCTACGGCTGGCAGGCCACGCGAAGGCTGTCCGCCGTAGCTGCCGCATCAGCGGCGCTCAGCGAAGGCGGACGTTCACAGCTTCGGCTCGGGACGCCTGAAACGAGAGCGCATCGCCACGAAGGGCGCCGTGGCGCGGTACCCAATCGTGGACGGCGGCCTCATCTGCGCCACGGTTCCCGGCCTGCGTGGAGTGATTGCCACCGCGACCGCCGTCGAGGGTTGCCGCACGGAGCTTGCCGAAGTGATCGAGGCCTGGCTGCTCATGCGCGTCGCGCGTGGCCTGCGCGTGCCGGCCCTCGGGCGAGTGACGGTCCACGTCAAGCGCGCCAGCTAATGCCACGCTGGGCGCCGACGAAGCGGCGCGGACCTCATCCCATCGCGGGGCTGCGGTTCAGGCGTGATATAAAGCGCTTCTTTTTCAGACTCAAGGAGTCTTCCATGCGCGCTCCGCGAATCCTCCCTGGCAAGGCGGCGATGTTGCTGTTTCTTGTGGCAGTGGCGGCCGACACGACGCGTCTTGCCGCGCAGTCTGGAGACGCGCCCGCCTTTCAAACCTACAGCCGGTTCGATTTCGTCCCCGGCGAGAAAATTGTCGGCTTCGAGGACTTCTCGCAGGAGGCGCTCGGCGACTTTCCTACCCGGTGGAACACGAACGCGGCGGGCGAAATCGTCACCGCCACGGGCCGCCCGGGCCGCTGGCTCAAGCTCACGCGGGCCGGCTTCTTCATTCCGGAACTGATGCCGGCCCTGCCCGACAACTTCACCCTCGAGTTCGACGTGCTCGTTCCGCCCGCCTTCAACTCCGGATACCTGCTCAATGCCAGCATCGTCGATTCCAGCGCCAGCCAGCCCGCGTCGTGGCAGTCGGCGGACCACCGCTTCACGTTCACCGCGTGGCCGGGTGGAAGCCCGGTATGGCAGACGTGGTCGGAGTCGCGGCTGAACGGAGTAAGCGTGGCCGGCGGCGCCACGACCTCCACGAAGGCTGCTGGAAAAACCGGCGTGCCGGTGCACGTCGCCGTGTCTCGACAGGGCGCGCGCGTCCGGGTGTACTTCAACGAAGAGAAGATGTGGGACGTCCCCAGGGCGCTGCTGCCGGCAGCGAAATACAACGCGATCCTCTTCTTCGTTCCCAATGTCGACGCCGGATCCGAGTATCTGCTCTCCAACGTGCGCCTCGCCGTCGGTGCGCCCGACACGCGTAACAAGCTCCTCACTGGTGGCAAATGGGTGACGCACGGCATCCTCTTCGACGTGAACAGCGACCGGGTACGCCCCGAGTCCTACGGTGCGATCAAGGAAGTGGCGGCGGTGCTGACGGAGAACGCGGCGTTGAAAGTCCAGATCGTGGGGCACACCGACGCCGACGGCGACACCGCCCAGAACCTCGACCTGTCGAAACGCAGGTCCGCCGCCGTGCGCGACATCCTCGTGAAGGAATTCTCGATCGACGCCGCCCGCCTGGACACTGACGGCAAGGGCGAAGCCGAGCCTATCGACAAGAACGACACGCCTTCAGGGAAGGCGAACAACCGCCGCGTCGAGTTCATCAGGAAATAGACCCACGCTGGGGTTGCGGCCGGTGTGGCGGCCGCGACGGCCCCTGGTGCGGCACGAAATACAGCACGACGTGCACGGCGGAAGTCTTTCGAGATTGCCCGGCGGGTTCAGCAGAAGCGGACAGTTCTCGGCATTGGGGAACCACCCGCGCCATCAGCCGACCGGGGATGCCGAGAACCGCCCGCCGAGATTAGAGCCGATCTTGATTCCGGACCGCAAGAGAGCGGCATAGGTTCTCGACGGCAGGACCGGCCCAGGACGTGATATCGCTAGGACGGTCGCCGCACGACGAGCTCGTAGTTTGCGGGCACAGTGCCGCTGGAGTGAATCACGCGAACCTCGTGCAACGAGCCGGCGGCGACGCGAGACGACACCTGCTCGCTGCCCAGGGAGACGTCGGACAACTCGAGTCGCGTGTTGCCACGCCATAGCTCCAGAGCCAGGTCGACTGCCCCCCCCTCGGCGGTCCATGTCAGCGTGACGTCCACCGTGCCGTCATAGTGAACGCCAACGGAGTGACGCGTGCAGGGCCTGCTCGACCCTTCGCAGACGGGATCGAGCGGTCTGACCGTTCCGGAGATGGTCTCGATGACAGTTCGAGGAAGAGGCAGTAAGGGAACCGCGACACCGGTCTGAGCCCCGTTCAAAGTGATCGTGAGGGAGTTGTCCACGTAGCCAGACTTCGACGCGTGGACGGCGAACGTGCCCTCTGAGAGCCCTTCAAACGCGTACACGCCCGCCGCGTTGGTCGTCGTGGTCTTTCCCGCATTCACGCCGTCGAGCGTCACGACTGCACCTGCAATGAGGATCGCGGTGTTGGGAACCGACTCGGTGACGGTGCCACGCAGGCTCGGCACCAGGGTCGGGTCCGTCGGCGTGTCATCGCCGACACAAGCCGGGAAGAATGCAAGCAAGCAGATGATGATGGGAAAGGCTCGGCCGAGAGCCGTACGCGCCGGGCGAAGCTCGTTGGTCATCGTTCCCCTACAGTTCTGATCCGACCGCCTGTCGATCACGCGGGCGCGGCCCACAGTCCCGTTCGCCCTAGGGTATACGACGATCAAATCACTGTCGCTCACGAGCCACGATTGGAGCGTCGCGCCTCGATTACAATTAGCGTCGTCCGCACGGCACGATCCGCCAAGGAGCGCCAGGGAGCCCAGGGAACAACATGAGCGTGATCAAGGTGCTCCAGGCCCAAGAGCCCGAGTTAGACCTCACGCGCACCTACGATGCGATCGTGATCGGCTCGGGGGCCGCGGGCGGAATGGCCGCGCACGTGCTCACGTCAAAGGGACTGAAGGTCCTGCTGCTCGAAGCCGGCAAGAAACTCGACATCGACAAGGAACTCAAGTCGATGGAGTGGCCCTACGAGCACCCGCGCCGCGGCGCGATGCCGCCGGATCGAGAAGCGCTGACGATGAACGAGTACACGATTCGTCAGCCGCCCTACGGCGCCGGATCGAAGTTCAACAAAGTTCACTCGAATATCCAGAGCTGGAACGCCGCGGACTACTCCAAGAACATCGTCGTGGATGAGAAGGAGCACCCGTATACGGGCACGAGGTACGCCTGGGTGCGTGCTCGCGCCCTCGGCGGCAAGACGAACATCTGGGGCCGGCTCGCGCTCCGGCTGTCGGACTATGACTTCAAGGCGAAGCGCCGTGACGGCTACGGCGAGGACTGGCCGATCTCCTATGCCGACATCCAGCCGTACTACGACCGCGTGGACCAGTATCTCGGGATTTCCGGCGTCAAGGAGAATCTGCCCCATCTGCCGGATAGCCTGTTCCAGCGGCCGAACCGGCTGACGAAAGCCGAGGTGACGTTACGCGGCGCCCTCCGCACGATGGGCCGCGTGGTGACACCGTATCGTGCTGGCGTCACGACCGATGGGCTGAAGCACAACAAATACCGGAGCCGTTGCTTCGGCAGGGGCGCCTGCAGCCGGCGCGTCGGCGGGTGCGACATCCATGCGGCGTTCGATTCGCCGACCGGGCTCATCTATCCCGCGATGGATACCGGCAACCTGACGTTGCGGACCAACGCGACGGCTCGCGAGATTCTGGTCGATCCCACCACGGGTCGGGCGCGCGGCGTCGCCTTCGTGGATACCGATTCCGGTCGCGACTACGAGGCCCTCGGTCGCACCGTGGTCGTGGCGGCCTCGACCCTCGAGTCGGCGCGCCTGTTGCTGCTCTCGAAATCACGTTTTCATCCGAACGGCATCGGCAACTCGAGCGGACACGTCGGCCACAACTTCTGCGAGCACATCATGGGCCCCGGCGTCACGGGCCTGGCGAAGGATTCGGTTGGCAAGCCGAAGACGCTCGACGACGGCCGCCCGGGCGGTTTCTACCTGCCGCGGTTCCGGAACCTGTCGGACAAGCAGCCGGGATTCATCCGCGGCTACGGGTTCGAGGGCAGCGGCGGGCAGCGCGATGTTCCCAGGACATACGACCTCGACGCCCGGCTTCGGTGCTGCGTACAAGCAGGCGGTGCGCGACACGCAGGGCGCCTTCATCAGCATGGGTGGCTTCGGCGAGATGCTGGCGCGCTTCGACAACTACGTCGATCTGGACCCCACGATGAAGGACCGTTGGGGCATTCCCGTGCTGCGCTTCCACATCTCGTTCGGTGACAACGAAAAAAAGATGTGCGTGGACATGGCCAATCAGGCGCAGGAGATGTTCGAACGGGCCGGTTTTGAAATCGTTGGCGTCAATCGCGATCCGCTGCTCGAGGGATATTCGATTCACGAACTGGGCACGGCTCGCATGGGGACGAACAGCAGGACGTCGGTCCTCAATCAGTTCCAGCAGTCGCATGAGGTCAGTAACCTGTTCGTCGTGGACGGCAGCAGCCACGTGAGCGCCTCGTGCCAGAACCCGACGTGGACGATCATGGCGCTGGCGTGGCGCTCGTGCGAGTACCTGGCGGACGAGCTGAGAAAGGGGAATCTCTGATGGCGGCCACGCGAGTCCCCGATCCCGAGCGCTTTCCGGGCAGCGTCGCGATGAGCCGGCGCGAGTTGATGGCGCTCGGAGCCGCCGCGGCACTCACAGCACGGTGTGGCGGCAGTTCGGCGCCCGACGCCCCCGCGGGGACCGCGAGTACGGCGAGCGCTGCCGGGACCTATCTGTCGTCCACCGAACTGGCGATGGTGGACGAGCTCAGCGAGCTGATCATTCCGACCGACGCTCACTCGCCGGGCGCCAGGGCGGCCGGGGTCGCCGCCTACATCAATCGCAGCCTGGCCGAGGCGTTCGAGGACAGTGTCCGGACGACGTGGCGCGAGGGCCTGCGTCGAATCGACGAACTGTCGCAGCGTGTTCACGGGAAGGCGTTCATGGCGGCGTCAGCCGACGAGCGCCTCGCGGTGCTGACCCAGATCGCACGGAACGAGACCAAGCCGGAGAAACATGAAGAGCAGTTCTTCGTCGAACTGAAGTCGCGGGTCGCGTGGGCCTACTACACGAGCGAGATCGGCATCAGGCAGGAACTCGAGTACAAGGGCAATACCTTCCAGGCCGACTTCGCGGGGTACGAATAGCCCTAATTCTCTTGGCTAATCACGTCGCTGCAGTGGATGTAGCCAACGCGCCTTCCCCACCGCTCGTCGATGAAACGGATCAGGTACCACGCACCTTCGGCGGACACGACTTCTGCCGTCTTCTTCGCCGGTAACCGCGTGAGCGGCTGCGTCCGGAATTTCGGCTCGATGAATACCGGAGCATCGGTATTGGCCACGGCCACGATCGTGAAACCCGTCGCGGCCGTCACGCCCACGCATTCTCCCTGCAGTCCTGGCGTCCGTCGCGCTGGCGGCACAGGCGGCGTGGCCGCCGGCGCGGTCAGGGTTGCCACCCCATCCACGAAGTAGACCAACTGCCGTCCAGCCGGCGTCAGGTAGTGCCACACGACTGTGCCCTTTGGGCCTTGCTGCACGGTGCTGGGCACGCCGAGCAACGACTGCACGTCAGCCGCCATGAAACCCTCGATCACCGGAAGCGGCGAACGAATGCCGGATGGAATCACGGGCGTCGCAACCGAGCGAGCAGCGTCAGCCACGGGTGCAACGACGGGCGGCGCGACGATCACGTCAGTTGGCGGCGCAGGCGGCCGGACGGCGGGCGCGGAGACAGCCACAGGTGGCGTGAGGACCTCCGTCACACCGCGCCTCGCGTTCTCACGCCTCAACTCTTCGAGCATGCGCACGAGCTGCATCTCGACGTCGGCCTGACTCGGTTGCTTGGATTCAGTCGTTTGAGGGGAATCGGGAGGGCCGGCACTGAGCCGACGTGGCACGGCCAGCCCCGCCGCGATCACGATCGCCGTGACACTGGCGACGTAGGCTGATCGATGGTTCACTCCACCTCGTGTTCGCAGTCTACGGCACAGGATGCGACAGAACAAGCGTGTCATCGAACTAGCGGCTCCCATCCGGCTGCCGGCGTACGAACCACTTGACGGTCTCGATGACGGGCACGACCGAGAACGCCACCGCAAGGACCACGATCCATTCAAACAGAGTCACGCCGACCGTGCCGAACGCGGGCTGCAGCGCCGGGACGTAGACGACGACGCCAAGCAGCACCACTTCCCACAGGATGGCCAGGTTCAGCCATCGGTTCGCGAACGGCCGACGAACGATCGAATGCTGCTCCGATCTGAAGTTGTACGCGTTGAAGAACTGGATCAGGACGAGCGACACGAAGAGCAACGCCATCGCACGTTCGATCGAGTGCCCGCTCCGCTATGAAATACACGAACAGGGCCAGGTTCGCGACCGCCGACCAGATGCCACCGGTCAGCAGCAGGAGCACGACCGGTCGCGTGAAAATCCCCACCCGCGGATTCCGCGGGTGACGACGCATGAGATCGTCTTCGGGCGGATCGACGGCGAGCGCCAGCGCCGGCAGACCGTCCGTCGCCAGATTCACGTAGAGGATCTGGACGGCGGTGAGAGGCATCGGCAGGCCCGCAATCACCGCACCCGCGAGGAGCACGATCTCGCCGACGTTGCACGACAGCAGATACATCAAATATTTCTTGATATTGCCGAAGACGATGCGCCCTTCCTCCACGGCGGCAACAATCGTCGCGAAGTGATCGTCGAGCAGTGTCATGCCCGACGCCTCCTTGCTGACGTCCGTGCCGGTGATGCCCATGGCGATTCCGACGTCCGCCCTTTTCAGCGCCGGCGCGTCGTTGACGCCGTCGCCGGTCATCGCCACGACCTGCCCACGGGATTGCCAGGCTTCCACGACGCGCAGCTTGTCAGCGGGCGACACGCGCGCGTAGACGGAGATTCCCTCAACGTCGCGGCGGAGGTCCGCCTCAGTCATCGCCGATAGCTCGACGCCCGTCACGACACGCCCGTTGCCGAGCAGGCCGACCTCGGACGCGATGGCGCGTGCCGTCAGCGGATGGTCGCCAGTGATCATCACGGGCGTGATGCCGGCCGCGCCACACGTCGCGATCGCTCGGCCGACACCGGCCCGCGGCGGGTCCATCATGGCCACGAGTCCGAGCACGGTCATCTCGGCCTCCGCGCTCTCGATCGACGCGCCCGGCTTGCCGGCCACCGCGAGCACCCGCAGGCCTTCACTGGCCATGCGCCGTTCGATCGCCCGCACTTCGTCTCGCATCTCATCGGTCAGTCGCGCGGGCTCGTCGTCCTGCCAGATGGCCACGGCGCTCGCGAGGATGTCCTCGGCGGCGCCCTTCGAGAACGCGTCCGAGTCGCCCGAGCGCGTGGCGTGAAGTGTGGTCATCCGACGGCGTTCGGAGGAAAACGGAATCTCTGCGATCCGCGGCGCGGCCTCGAGCTCCGCCGACAGGCGACAACCCCGCCTTCATTGCGGCGACGAGCAGCGCCCCTTCTGTCGGGTCGCCCTCGACCCGCGTGAACTCGCCCTCGCCAACCAGTCGCGCATCCGACGACAACACGGCTGCGCGCAGCACGGCCGCGAGCGACCCGCGGCGGCGTGACGGCATCTGTCCCTGAAAGACGCACCTCGCCCACCGGGTCGTATCCGGCTCCAGTGAACTCGTAGAGCCGTCCGCCGGTCCACACCTGACGCACCGTCATCTCATTCTTCGTCAGCGTTCCGGTCTTGTCCGAACAGATGACTGACGTGCTGCCGAGCGTTTCGACGACCGGCAGCCGCCGAACGAGCGCGCGCCGCTTCACCATGCGCCGCACGCCGATCGCGAGCGAGATGGTCACGACCGCCGGCAGCGCCTCCGGCACGACGGCGACGGCCAGGGCGATGCCGAACATGAGCATCTCGATCGGAGGCAAGCCGCGCGCCAGCCCGAGCACGACCACCAGCGCGACGACTGCGAGCGCCGCCTTCCCGAGCGTGGCGCCGAGCCGGTCGAGGTTCTCCTGCAGCGGCGTGCGGCCGGCCTCGACCATGTCCACCATGCGGGCGATGTGGCCGAACTCCGTGGACATCCCGGTCGCGACGACGACGGCCTGACCGCGACCGTGCGACCACGACGTGCCGGCGTACACCATGTTGGTCCGGTCGCCGAGCGGCAGGTCCGGGCGTCCGAGAGCGGCCGTCGTCTTTTCGACGGCGGCGGATTCACCCGTGAGGGCCGACTCGTCCACGGCGAGGTTGATGGCCTGCGTCAGTCGCGAGTCGGCCGGCACGCGGTCGCCCGCGCGGAGGAGGATGACATCGCCGCTGACCACGTCGCGCGCGGGGATGGCCGCTTCGAGCGCGTCGCGGATGACGCGCGCGATCGGGCGCCGCAAGCGTGCGGAGCGCGTCAAGGGCCCGCTCGGCACGATGCTCCTGAATGAACCCGAGCAACACGGCGAAGAAGACAATCACCGTGATGACCACGGCTTCGAGCGCGTGACCGAGCAAGCCGGAAAGCAGCGTGGCGGCCAGCAGGATCAGAATCAGCGCGTTGCGAAACTGGGCGGCGAACGTCCGCCAGCCGGCGCCGATCGGACGCTGCGCTCTTCGGTCCGTGTTCGAGAGCGCTTGCGGCCTCGGCGCTCGCAGACCGCTCACGGGGCCGAGCGTGGCGAAGACTGTTCCACGGACGACGTGTGCCAGGCTCGTGGGCGATGCGGCTCACGCTCCAGGCCACCCGCGCTCCAGCCTCCGCGCCGAGCCGAGCGCCTGATCAACACATCGTGCCTTTTGCCGCCGGCAATGGATCGTGCCACGGTTGCCTCAGGCAGCGCGAGGATTCGATGCCCGTGTCACAAGGAAGTCGACGAGTCAGCATGCGACCATGCGTTCCAATGTTCGTGTCTCACTAGGTCAAGATAGATACTGGGTCGTGACCATGTTTGACGATTAGGTTTTTACTATCGATCACACATGGAATGGCTCAACTACCATCACCTCTTCTATTTCTGGACGGTCGCCCGCGAGGGCGGGGTTTCCCGGGCGGCCGAGCGGCTGCGCCTCTCGCAACCGACGGTCAGCGCGCAGGTGCGTCAGCTCGAATCGACCCTTGGCGAGCGGCTCTTTGTCCGCCAGGGACGACGATTGGTGCTCACGGACGTCGGCCGTGTCGTGGATCGGTACGCCGACGAGATCTTCACGACCGGCCGCGAACTGCTCGAGACGCTCAAGGGCCGGCCGTCCGGACGCACGCCGCAGCTCACGGTCGGCGTGGCGAACGCCGTGCCCAAGCCGGCGGTCTATCGACTGCTCCGGCCCGCGACCGAGGGCCACGCGGCCGCGCACGTCACGTGCGTCGAAGGACATCCTGATGAGCTCGTCGCCCAGCTCGCCACCCACGCCCTCGACGTCGTCATCAGCGACAAACCGGCGGCGCCTCACGTGCGTGTGAAGGTCTTCAGCCATCTGCTGGGAGAATCGGACATGACATTTCTTGCGGGCCCGCGGCTGGCTGCGCGGTTACGGCGCCGCTTTCCGCAGTCGCTGAGCGGGGCGCCGGCGATGCTGCCGACCCGCAACACCGCGCTGCGCCGGTCGCTCGAGGAGTGGTTCGAGCACGAGGACCTCCATCCGGAGGTGACGGGGGAATTCGAGGATCCGGCGCTCCTCACCGCGTTCGGCGCCGCCGGGCGGGCGGTGTTCCCGGCGCCAACGGCGATTGTCCGGGAGATCCGCCGCACACATCGCGTGGCCATCGTCGGGCGCACGCCGGCGGTCCGAGAGCGCTATTTCGCGATTTCCGTCGAGCGTCGGATCAAGCATCCTGGCGTCGTGGCGATCACGAGCGTTGCGCGGACCGAGGTGTTCGGATGACGGTCCGGTCCCTGACGTTCCACGCCCGCTACGCCTGTCGCGATAGCGGCGCGTGCTGCACGGCCGGATGGCCAATTCCGGTCGAGGCCAATCGGCTGGCGACGATGGCCACTGCGGTCGACGAGGGACGCCTGGTGCCGCCGTCACTCACTCGCCCGCTCTGGCTTCAGCCGGCCGACGCGCCGGCTTCCACGCCGGCGCAGCTTCAATTCGATGAACGCGGGTGCGTGTTCTACGAAGCGCGCGACGGAGGGCGCTGTCGCGTTCACCGTGCGCTCGGCCACGCGGCGCTGCCGCTCGCGTGCCGCCAGTTTCCACGAGTCTCTGTCGTCGATCCCCGGGGCGCGTCGGTCACGCTGTCTCACTACTGCCCTACCGCCGCGGGCCTGCTCGACGACGGCCTCGGCATCGCCATCACCGCGGGACCAGCGGCGTTTCCAGGAGACACGGAGCACGTCGGGCTGGACGTGAGGACAAGCCTTCCACCATTGCTGGCGCCGAAGATGCTGATGGACTGGGACGCCTGGTGGGAATGGGAGCGGCGCGCCGTGGACACGATCGCGCGGCTCGAGTCGCCGGAGCGAGCGCTTGCGGCGTTGTCAGTGGCGGTCGAGTCCGTGCGTCTCTGGACGCCTGACGACGGGCCCCTTCTCACGCAAATCGACGAGGCGTTCAGGCCCGCCCTCGCGACCGGCAGAGGTGGCAGCGTGAAGGCGCCGACGTTCGAGACGGCCCTCTCCGACGCGCTCGCCGCAATTCCGCCAGACCTCCGTCCCGCGCGCATCGAGCGATCCGACTCGCCGTCTCCAACCGTCGTCCGGGCCTTTCTGGCCGCGCACGCCTTCGCGAGCTGGACGGCACACCTCGGGCAGGGCCTCCGCTCGTGGCTCCGATCCGTCGAGGCCGCGTGGTCGCTTGTCAACGAACTCGGTGTGCGACAGACGGATCTCATCTTGCGACATCTGGCTGATCCGAACGAGCTGGCGCGCGTCTGGAGTCGAGCGAGTCCCGGAAACCGTAGAGTCGGAGACCATGAAGCCATGAAGAACATGGAGGG
This sequence comes from uncultured Acidobacteriota bacterium, assembly GCA_963739035.1. Taxonomy (GTDB): domain Bacteria; phylum Acidobacteriota; class Vicinamibacteria; order Vicinamibacterales; family SCN-69-37; genus CAVTYZ01. The sequence goes on from CAVTYZ010000015.1 coordinate 323,067, forward strand.
TTGCCTGAAGCCCTTCATGCCTTCATGTCCTCAGGCGAGTCACCGCAGCGTCAGCGGTGCCGGCTCGGTGGCCACCAGCGGTTCGAACTGGCGTCGGAACTCCTCGGGCGAGAGGTTCGCGACCGCCGCGAGGCGCGCCAGTTCCTCCGGGGTGTCGAAATCGTCCTTCCGTAAGCGGACCATGTAGCGGCGCGCGATCGCGTACCGCGTCGAGTTGATGTCCACGAGCCGGACCTTCGTGCGGCCTGTGTCGCGGTCCACCATGTCGGCAAACGGCACGGGCACGAACTGACCGCCTTGCAGCGAAATCATGGCCGAGCTGCCGCCTTCGATCAGGAACTTCGCCGCGCAGTAACCCAGGTCGCGCGTGTACTCGATGTCGAACGGAATCGGATCGGCGCACCGGAGCTCGTACCCGATGTTCTTCTCGGCGATCGTCGTCTTCAGCCCCAACTCCTTCAGGCGGGCGCCGACGCGCGTCTTGAGGATCTCGCCAAGATCGACCTCCGCGAGACGGATGTGCCCATGCTCGTCCCGCTCCGCGCTCGAAGCCTCCGCGAAGTCCTGCGGATCAATCGCGAGCGACACGCCTTCGGCGATCACCGCGACGCCGTCGAGCCGGCCGAGGCTCTGGCGCTTGATGATCGCGGCGACGAGCGTGTCGACGATGGTCGTGAGCCGCACGGGCCGAACGGTGAATTCCTCGGTGATCAACGTGATCGTGGCGCCGGCGGCCTTGCCAATCCCGAGCGCGAGGTGGCCGGCCGTGCGGCCCATCGCGATCACCAGATACCAGCGCGACGTCGTGCGCGCGTCAACCATCAGGTTCTTCACGACGTCGACACCGTAGTGGCGCGCGGTCTGGTAGCCGAACGTGTCCACGTAGGGCGGCAGGTCGAGGTCGTTGTCGATCGTCTTCGGCACGTGGACGACGCGCACGCGGCCCGCGGAATGCTCCTGCACCTTCATGGCCGAAAACGCCGTGTCGTCGCCGCCAATCGTGATGAGCTGGGTGACCCCGAGCTTCTGCAGAGACGTGATGACCTGCTCCAGTGAGGCCGGGTTCTTCGTGGGGTTGGCGCGCGCGGTCCCGAGGATCGAACCGCCCCGAAAATGCGTCCGGCTCACCGAGTTGAAATCGAGCGGCTGCACGTGATCAGTCTGGCCCTGCATGATCCACTGGAACCCGTCGCGGATGCCGACGACGTCCAGCCCCTCGAGCCGGGCGCGGATGGTCGCCGCCGCAATCACGCTGTTGATGCCGGGCGCCGGGCCGCCACCGACCAGGATCGCCAACTTGTTCGTCTGTGCCACAGTCATCGTGTCAGTCACTCCGCGTCCATGAAGGGATAGGGATACGCACGGGGCGGGGCGAACGTTTCTTTGATTGTTCTTGCGTTCACCCACCGCAGCAGGTTCAGCTTCGAGCCGGCCTTGTCGTCGGTGCCTGACGCCCGGGCGCCGCCAAAGGGCTGCTGACCGACCACCGCTCCGGTCGGCTTGTCGTTGATGTAGAAATTGCCGGCGGCGTTCCTCAGGGCACTCGACGCCTCGCGCACGGCGCGACGGTCGCGCGCGAACACGGCGCCGGTGAGCGCGTACGGCGTCGATCGGTCGATCAGTCGCAGCGTGTGCGCCCACTGGCGATCGGGAAACACGTACGCCGTCACGACCGGTCCGAAAATCTCCTCGACCATCAGCCGATGGTCCGGGGTCTTCGCCTGCACGAGCGTGGGCTCGACGAAAAAGCCGGTCCGATCGTCCGCGCGCCCGCCCTGAAGCACCCTGGCGGTCTTCTTCGCCAGGGTCAGGTACCCGTTGATCTTGTCGAAGGCGCGGCGGTCGATGACCGCGCTCATGAAGTTGCGGAAGTCGCGCACGTCGCCCATCTTCATGGTCCGGATCATGGCGATCAGGCGGTCGCGAACCTCCGGCCAGATCGACTGCGCGACGAAGATGCGGCTGGCCGCCGAGCACTTCTGGCCCTGGTACTCGTAGCCACCCCGCGCGATCGCCACGGCGGCCGCCGCGGCATCGGCCGACGCGTGAACGAGCACGAAGTCCTTGCCGCCGGTTTCCCCCACGAGACGCGGATACGAGCGATACCGCGCGATGTCGCGGCCGACGTGTTGCCACAGACTCTGAAAGACCGCGGTGCTGCCGGTGAAGTGGATGCCCGCGAGCTCCGGCGAGACGAGCGCGGCGTCCGAGATGGCCGCCGCATCACCCGGAACGAAGTTCACGACGCCCGGTGGCAGGCCGGCGTCCATGAGCAGGCGCATGATGTGATACGCGCTCAACATCGAGCTCGACGCCGGCTTCCAGATCGCGACGCCGCCCATGAGGGCGGGCGCCGTCGGGCAGATTGCCGGCGATCGAGGTGAAGTTGAACGGCGAGACCGCGTAGACGAAACCCTCGAGCGGCCGGTACTCCGACTGGTTCCAGACGCCGGGGCCGTTGACCGGCTGGTCCGCGTAAATCTCCGCGGCGTACGCCACGTTGAAGCGCCAGAAGTCGATGAGCTCGCACGCCGCGTCGATCTCGGACTGGAACGCCGTTTTCGCCTGCCCGAGCATCGTGGCGGCGTTGATCGTCGCGCGCCACTCGGTCGCGAGCAGTTCGGCCGCCTTCAGGAACACGGCCGCCCGGTCCTCCCACGGCCACGCCGACCATTCACGCTGCGCGCGGCGTGCCGCCTCAATCGCCTGCCGCACATGCCGCGCGTCCGCCATGTGCCATTCGGCCAGCACGTGGCGATGGCTGAACGGCATCACCGTCTGCTGGGTTCGGCCCGTTCGAATCTCGCGGCCGCCGATGATGAGGGGGATCTCGAGATCCTCCTTGGCCATCGTGGCCAGCCGGGCCTTCAAGCGCATCGCGTTCGGGCGAACCGGGCGCATAGCTTTTGATGGGCTCGTTGACGGGCGTGGGTGGATGCCGGCGAGCTTGGGTCGCGGCGAGGTCGACCATGGCGGGAGACATTGTACCGGCTCGCGACTCGCGAGCCGGTACGAGGCTCAAGGCTTAGGGCTCACGGCTCGAGGCACGACGAGGCCCTGAGCCATAAGCCGTACGCCCCAAGCCTGAAGGCGAAGGCTTCCGCTATCATGGGCCCCGTGGCAAGTATCACGCAGCGGCTCGACGGGTCGGTCGGCATCGTCGAGCTCGACGGTCGACTGACCGTCAACGATCAACCCGGCCTGCTGAAGGAAGCGGTCGCGGGCATCGTGCGTCAAGGCGCGCGGAACGTGCTGATCGATCTGTCAGGCGTGCACTACATCGACAGCACCCGCCTCGGTGAACTCATCGCGGCCCACGTCACCGTGAGCCGGCAGGGCGGCCGACTGAAGCTCGTCCGCACCCCGCCCCGGGTCGTCGAGCTCCTCCTCATCGCCGGCCTCGGCGAAGTGTTCGAGCGCTTCGAGTCGGTGGACGACGCGAAGAAGAGCCTCGAGTGATTCGGCTCAGGGCGCAGGGCTCGAACATCTCGAACCCTTCGACCTCCGTCAGTCCTCTTCCTCGTCTTCGCGTGCCCCAAGCTCACGAATCGAGATCGAGGATCGACGCCGGATCGTCCTTGACCATCTGGAACTTCGCGACGATCTCGCTCACCGTCTTTTCTTCCTCGACCTGTTCGGTGATGAACCACTGGAGCTCGGCCATCGCGGCAAACGCCTTCTGGGTGAACGCCAGCTCGTAGAGCGCATCGATCTGACGGCTCACTTCCTGTTCCTGCTTCAGGGCGCGCTCGAACACTTCCTGGACGGACTTGAACTCGTGCTTGGGCTGGTCGATGGCCGGAAGCTGATCTGGTACCCGCGAGCCAGCACGAAGTTCACGAGCTTCATGCCGTGCCCGTGCTCCTCGGCGCTCTGCATCCGCAGCCAGCGGCCGGCCCCATGAGCTTCTTGTACTCGCACCAGGCCGCCATGGACAGATACGAGAACGAGGCGGAAAACTCGGCGCCGATCTGACGGGTGATGGAGTCAACGAGCTTCTGGGTCATGAAAAGGATTGTACAGGCTCAGGGCGCAGGGCTTAAGGCTCGGGGCCTTTCCGCAGATCCGCGGTCCACGCCTTAAGCCTTGAGCCATGAGCCCTAAGCCCCTACAGTACGCCTATGGCGTTCGAGGAACTCCCGCTCGACCGGCCCGTCGAGCGATCGCCGATCGACGAGCCGCCGGCGCCGCCGTCCGGGTGGCGCTGGGTGGCGGTGGCGTTAGCGGGCGTCGCCGCGGGCGCCGCGCTGGCTTTCTGGTGGATGAGCCGGTCGCTGCCCGAGACCGCGACGCCCGCGCCGACCATGGCGACCGATGTGGCCGTTGGATCGAACCGGCCGCAGCGGCAGCCGATGGACCTGCCGTCGCTCGACGACGTCCGACCATTTCCTCGCCGGTCTCGGTTGCCGTGCTCTCGCAGAATCCGACGCTGGCGCGGCTCATCGCGACGCCGGGTCTCGTCCGCGCGACGACACTCGCGGTCGAACAGATCGGCAGGGCCGAACGCCGGCCGATCCGCTGAAAGTCCTTCGTCCGTCAAGTCGCCTGTCGATCCTCGGGCACTGGCTCTGGCCGCGTCGATCCGAAAACGTACGCGCGCTGGGATCCCGTCGTCGCGGCGCTCACGTCGGTCTCCCCAACCGACGCCGCGCAGCTCTACGTGAACGTCAAGCCGCTCTTCGATCAGGCGTACATCGAGCTCGGGCATCCGGGCGGTGACTTCGACACGGCCATCGTCCGGGCCATCGGCATGCTCGATGACGTGCCGGTGCAGACCGAGGCCCGCAGCTCCTTCGACGCACGACCTTCCTCGAGCACGAGGACGCCGCGCTACGCGCCCTGCCGCCCGTCCAGAAGCAGTTCTTGCTGATTGGACCGGAAAATCGCCGACGCGTGATGGAGTGGCTGCGGCAAGTGGCGGGCGCGCTCGAGCTGAAGACTCGCTAGTCACGACGCGCCACCACGATCAGGGCAAGGTTCGTGGCAGGCTCGTGAAAAACTGCGCAGATCGTCGCGGATTGGACGGGGATGGTAGACTCGTCGGCGTCTTGTCCGACCCACAGCGCGCCCGAAGGGCCTCTTCCTAGTTTTTCTCACAGGATTTCTGATGCACGACGTTGCTGCGATCAAGCGCAAGAGCTACGACCTTGGGGCAATGCTCCCGTTTATTGCCATGCACGCGTCGGTGCTCCTTGTGTTCACGGTGCCCTTCACGCCGGCCATGATCGGGTGGCTCGCAGGGTCGTACTTCCTTCGGATGTTCGGGGTCACGGGCGGCTATCACCGCTACTTCAGCCATCGCTCCTACAAGCTCAATCGCTTCTGGCAGTTCTGTCTCGCGTTCCTCGCGCAGACGTCAGGTCAGAAAGGCGCGCTCTGGTGGGCGGCGCACCATCGGGATCACCATCTGCACTCCGATCAGAAGACCGACCTTCACTCGCCTGTTCACGAAGGCTTCTGGTGGTCGCATCTCGGGTGGATCCTGTCGGATCGAGTACGACACATACGACCCGCGAGCGCATCGCCGACTTCAGCCGCTATCCGGAGCTCCGGTTCCTCGATCGATTTCACCTGCTGCCGTTTTTCATCTACGGCGCGGTGATTTTTCTCGTCGGCGGCTGGCCCGCGTTCATCTGGGGCTTCTTCGTCGCGACGGTCGCGCTGTACCACGGCACGTTCCTGATCAACTCGCTGACGCACATCTGGGGCACGCGGCGCTTTCCGACCCCCGACGAAAGCCGCAACAACTTCCTGCTCGCCATCGTCACGATGGGTGAGGGCTGGCACAACAATCACCACTACTACATGTCGAGCACGCGTCAGGGCATCAGGTGGTGGGAGATCGACCTCACGTTCTACATTCTGCGGATGCTGTCGCTCGTGGGCATCGCGCGCGAGTTGCGGCCGTTCCGGCCGACAGCCACCGAACACTAGACATGTCGAACGCGTAGACGTGCAGGCCATGTAGAAGATCCGCCGGATCGCCTGCATGACCTACATGTCATAGTTCTTCAAGACCTCCCTCAACGGCGCCGACAGGATCACACTCACCGCACGACTGTAGCTCGCCGTACCGTCTTCGACGCGATTGGCTTTAGGTACTGGTCGTAGACCTTCGAGCTGGCTTGCCGGATTTGCGGCTGTTGACGAAGCAACCGCTGCCGGATGGCCTCGAGGTCCGCTCGCACGCCGGCGTCGAGATTCGCAAACGCACGTGAACGCGCGTCGCCGCGAATCTGGTTGCCGCCTTCGATGATCAGATACAGGCTCGCGCTGTAGGCCAGCGCCGGCGGTCCGTTCATGCAGGCGAACCAGCCGACCGCGCTCGCTTCCGCTTCGTCACCGTGTCCTGCCAGGTGCGCCCACTCGTGCGCGAGCACGAACGGCCGCTCGATCGGCAACAGATCCGAGTGCACGATGGATTCGAGCGCCAGCGGATTGATCATGCCGTCCACGCCGGCCGCCGGTGAAGTACGGCGTGAGCACGCGGGAGATCTTCGGTCGACCCGGCCGCGCGAGCGGCTCGCGGTTGAGTCGCGCGAGCGCCGCGTTCATCGGTTCCACGAGCGTCTCGGCCAGCGCGTCGTTGGTCGACGCGCAGGGTCTCGAGGGCCCGAGGGCGCAAACGGACCGAGAGCGTCACGGCCTCGCTGACAGCCTCGACGAGCATCGCCTCGGTGGGCCTCGCTGCCGCACCGCCCTCGAGCGTCGTCTCGAGCGGAAGCCGGCGGTAGTTGAAGCCCCACAGCAGCATGAACGCCAGAGCGATGCCCGCACCCGCGCGGATGAGCCGCTTCATCCCTTCCAGGAAGACGTTGACCGCGCCGCGGCGCCTCATCGCCACGGCGAGCCTCGCCATGCGGTAGAGGACGAGCACGGCGGCTCCCACAAGGAACAGATCCATCACGGCGCCGGGCACGAGGTTGCTCGCCGCGGTGACGAAACGCTGCAACCAGGGATACAGATCCCGCGAGTAGAACTCGTCGACGACCCAGGGCGGGATCGGCGTGACGAACAGGGCGATGGCGGCAGCGGCGGACACGATCCACCCGCGAATGGTCGGACTCGATGTGTCCTCCACGCGCTATCCCCCTCCGCCGGTAATGAGCCGCACCGAACGCTGGTAGGTCATGTACGACGATGCCCACTGGATCATGACGGACAACCGGTTTCGGAACCCGATGAGCTTGGCCACGTGAACGAACAGCCAGAACAGCCACGCGGGATATCCGGTCATCTTGAGGCGCGGCAGATCCGCGACCGCGTAGTTGCGGCCGATCGTCGCGAGGTTCCCGAAGTTGTAATACGCGAACGGCGTGTCGGGCCTGGCCGGCGACGGCACGGCGCACGTTTCCGGCGGCGTGCGCGGCCTGCTGAATCGCGACCTGCGCGACGCCTGGCAGCCACTTCCCGTCTTTGCCCTTGAGCGCGGCGAGATCGCCCACCACGAAGCACGTCAGGATGGCCCGGAATGGTGAGGTCGTCGTTGACGAGAACGCGGCCGGCGCGGTCCATCGGCGCGCCCAGCGATTTTCCGAGATCCGACGCGGAGACGCCGGCGGCCCAGAGAATCGTTCCGGCCTGAATGACTTCGCTCCCGACGTGAACCTCGCCGGGCGTGACGTTCGTCACGATGCTCCCCGTCCAGACGGCAACGCCCAGCCGTTCGAGCGCTCGACGCGCAAAGGCCGAGAGGTCCGCAGGGTACGTCGGCAGCACGGCCGGTCCGCCTTCGACGAGGATCACGCGCGCCGACTCAGGATCGATATCGCGAAAGTCGTGCGCCAGCGCGTGTCGCGAGATTTCCGCGAGCGCGCCCGCGAGCTCCACGCCCGTGGGACCGCCGCCGACCACGACGAACGTCAGGAGCCGCCGCTGGACGGACCGATCCTGCTCGCGCTCGGCCTGCTCGAAGGCCAGGAGCACCCGCCGCCGCATCTCGAGCGCGTCCTCGAGTGTCTTCAAGCCGGGAGCGTGTTCCCGCCAGTCGTCGTGACCAAAGTACGCGTGTGTCGCGCCAGGCGCCAGGATGAGGTAGTCGTACGGCACCTCGCCGTCGTGAAGCACGAGCACGCGGCGCTCGAGGTCCACACGGTCCGCCTGCGCCAGCCAGACCCGGAGGTTCCGCTGTTTGCGCAGGATCCAGCGGATGGGCGAGGAAATGTCGCCGGGCGACAACCCGGCGGTCGCGACCTGGTACAGGAGCGGCTGGAAGACGTGGTGGTTGCGCCGATCGACGAGCAGGACATCGACCGGCGCGTTTTTCAGGGCGCGGGCGGCGCTCAGGCCGCCAAAGCCGCCGCCGACGATGACGACTCTGGGACGTCGATCAGCCACGTACCACAGGTTACGACGTCATCGCGCTGCCAGCCATCGCCGCGCCAAACCCGAGAATGCCGACCATGGCCATGACGACGAACATGATGACCCACGCGATGACGCAGACGATGACCGCCTTGACGGTGTCGTCATAGTCCAGCGCCTGGCGCACCGCGATCACGAGCGCGATCAATACCCAGATCGACGCGGCGAATCGAATCAGCCAGCCAAGGAACGGAATGATCCCGAGCACGGCGAAGAGGCCCGGAGCCTGCGCAAAGCCCACGACGCGCAACACCTGCTGGAAATCTGCCTCGGTGTTCTTCCCGGGCATCAGGCGGGTGCCGACGAGCCAGACGACGGCGGCGCCGACGCCCCAACCGATGAAGCCAAAGACGATCGAAGCAACCGCGACGCCGCGGAATGAACCCCCAGGCGCTGCTGCCAATGACGCCCGCGACCGCAGCGGCGAGCACCACGATAGCCGACTGAGAAATGGCCGTCGGGTCGTGCTCGACGTCTTCAAAGGTCGCTGCCTGCAACCGCATCGCGCCAACCACACGATCCTGAAAACTGGCCATCGGGTCCCTCCCGGGAAAATGGTGCCGCCATTCTACGTGCTTCGGAGACACGGGGACGTAGCCCTTTTCCACAGCCCTGCCGGACCGTGAGAAGACCAGGGCTGTGGAAAGGGGCTACGTCCCCGTCTGTCGTAAACTCTCGTATGGCTGAAGCCCCCACCGCGCCGTCCGTCTCCTGGGGCCGCTCCACGGTCGCCACGGCGTGTCCTCTCGACTGCCCCGACAGTTGCAGTCTCTCGGTGACCGTCGAGCGCGGTCGCATCGTGAAGATCGACGGCAGCCACGCCGCGCCGACGACCGACGGGTTCATTTGCGGCAAAGTCCGCCGCTTCGACCGGCGCGTGTACGGCGATGAGCGAATCCTTCATCCGGCCGTTCGCTCGGGCCCGAAGGGCTCGTCCTCGTTCACGCAGGTGACCTGGGACGAGGCGCTCGAGATCCTCACGACGAAGATCCGGGAAGCGATCGATCGGTTCGGCGCCGAGTCCGTTCTGCCTTTCTACTACGGCGGCTCCAACGGCCTGCTCACGAGTGACCTCGAGGACGCCCGGTTCTTCCGGCGTCTCGGCGCGTCGCGCCTCGCGCGGACGGTCTGCGCGGCGCCGACCGGCGCCGCCGCAACCGCGATGTACGGCCGCATGCCCGGCGTGGCCTACGAGGACTACGAAGCCGCGCGGCTCATCGTGGTCTGGGGCTGCAATCCGTCGGCGTCGGGCATCCACATCGTCGCGCACATCAAGGCCGCCCAGAAGGCGGGCGCGCGCCTCGTCGTGGTGGATCCACGCCGCACGCCACTCGCGCGGCAGGCCGACCTCCACCTGCCAGTGCGCCCGGGCACGGACGTGACCGTGGCGCTGTCAATCATCAACGAGCTGTTCGAGCGCGGATGGGCCGATCACGACTTCCTCGCGAACCATGCGTCCGGCGCGGACGAGCTTCGCCGGAAGGCGGCTGAATGGCCTCTCGCACGTGCCGCCGCCGAGTCCGGCGTCGACGCCGACTCGCTCGCCCGCTTTGCCGAGTGGTACGGCACGACCTCACCCGCCGTGATTCGGTGCGGCTGGGGTCAGGAGCGCAATCGGAACGGCGGCGCCTCGACGATGGCCGTGCTTGCGCTGCCGGCCGTCGGTGGAAAATTCGGCGTGCGCGGCGGCGGCTACACGATGAGCAACTCGTCGGCCTGGGGCATCCAGGCCGAACGGCTGATCGACACGGAGGCGCCCGCGACGCGCGTCATCAACATGAATCGTTTGGGCCGCGCCCTCACGGAGTTGTCGGATCCGCCCATCTCGGTGCTGTTCGTGTACAACTGCAATCCGCTCGCGACGATTCCCAACCAGAATCTCGTACGCCGCGGCCTCCAGCGTGAGGACCTGTTCACCGTCGTCCACGAGCAGGTGATGACCGACACCGCGGCCTACGCGGACCTCGTGCTGCCGGCGACGACGTTCCTCGAGCACTACGACATCGCCAAGGGCTACGGCGCGTATCACGTCCAGCTGGTGCAGCCGGTCATCGGCGCCGTCGGCGAGTCACGACCGAACCAGGAACTGTTTCGAGAGCTGGGCGTTCGTCTTGGTGTCACGTCGGCGAGCGATGACGACCTCGGCGAGACGGGTGCGCTCCTCGACGCCGCCAGCCGGTTGCCGGGTGACGTGCGGCCGGCCATCCTCGAGGGCGCGGCCGCTCGTGACGCCCGGCGACGGCCGCCCGGTGATGTTCGGGAATGTCATGCCGCGAACCGCGGACGAGCGCGTGCACCTCTTCCCGTCCGAAGTGGCGACCGGGAGGCTCTCTACGCTTACACGCCAGACCCGGCAACGAGCCGTCACCCGTTGTGTCTGATCTCGCCCGCGAGCGAGCACACCATCTCGTCAACGCTCGGCGAACTGCGTCCCGGAATCGCGCGCGCTCAAGATGCACCCGGACGATGCCCATCCGCGATCAATTGGGGAGGGTGACGCCGTACGGGTCTTCAACGACCTGGGTGACGTGCAGTGCGAAGCCTCGATCAGTGGCGAAGTCCCTGCGGGCACGCGTGTCGCTGCCGAAGGGCCTCTGGGCGCGCAGCACCTACAACGGCGCAACCGCCAACGCTCTCGTTCCCGACACGCTGACGGACATCGCCGGCGGCGCGTGCTTCAACGACGCGAGAGTGCAGGTCGAGCTGTTCGGCAAGACACTAGACTCGACATTTGCTATTGGATATTTGTTATTGGTTATTGCATTGAGCTATTGGTGATTGGGCTATTGCTCGTCGTCAATAACCAATACCCAATCACCAATGCAATAACCAATAACCAATCGCAAATAACAAATAGCTAAAAGCCCTGCCTGATCCCGATCTGCCACTGCACGCTGCGATCGACGCGATCGAACGGATGCGCGGCTGACACCTCGACCGGCAGCAGACCGAAGACGTTGATGCGTGCGGCGGCGCCGAAGCTCCTCACGATGTCGCGCGTGCCGCCGGCGAACTCGGGGCGCTCGGTTTCGTTCCACGCCACGCCCATGTCGAAGAAGGCGGCGACGTCGATCGGAATGCGGCCGTACTCGAGCCGCCCCGTAAAGAGTGACCGCAACGGCGCGCGAACTTCGACGTTGGCGATGGCCATCCGGCTGCCAATCAGCCCGTCGAACACGGCACATTCCGCGCGGCCGCCGACCGATGGACACTCTACCGGCGAGAAGGAGCCCACGCCGTACCCGTGCACGAACTCCGGGTAGCCGGCGTAGAGCCCGATGAGCCGCGGGTTGTCACCGTCGGCGCCGTAGCGGCCGTAATGGAGTCCCCGAACAGCGATCGTGACCGGTCCGACGGGCATGTAGTAGCGCCGCCAATCGAGCGACAGCGTCTGGTATTTCAGCGAGCCCCGGCTGAACCCGACCTCGAAGCGTGAGCGGAGCCCCATCAGTGGCGCGGTCATGCCGAAGTACGTCGTGTCCTTCACAATCGCGACCGTGCCCACGCCGAGGTACAAGCGGTCGGCGTAGCTCGTGGTCTCCTCGGTCACACTCGTCCGCTGATGCGTGACGGGATCGAACACCGACGTGCGCGTGTCGCTCACGAACGAGAGCAACTGCGCGGCGCCGGCCACCTCCAGCCGCGTGGACGTGTTGAACGCGAACGTCGTGGCGCCCATCGCGCACCGGCAGATCTGGCGTTGGATCACTTCGCGCACGGTGATGGCATCCGGCGTGTCCGTGCGGCTCAGATAGCCAATCGAGTACGGCGAGATCCCGATGGAGGTCGACCAGTTCCAACGGTGCCGGCGGCTGACGTACAGCAGTTCGGCGCCGATGTCGTTGAGCGTGCCGCCAAACTGGACGCCCATGCCGAGAGCGCGGTCGCCGAGCATGTCGCTGAAGAACGCGGAGACGCCACCTTGCAAGTACGTGCCGCCACCGTAGACCGTGCCCTGAATCATCGGCTGGCCTATTTCGTCGAGCATCAGCTTGCCCTCGTAGGGCTCGGCGGCGGCATCCGCCGCTCCGGCTGCGGGCAGTCCACGTGACGCATCGGCGAGCAGCCGCTGCACGTCGCCGGCCGGCGCCGTGCGGCCCGGCAGGATGGCCGCGCGCTCGGACGCAGGTGACGGAACGAGCGCGACGACGTCCGCCGGGTCGAGCGTGTAGATGGTGTGGCCGTCGTCTTCGAACAGACTGAACGCCAGCCGGCCGGTCGTCGAGGAACTGAGGGTCGGGCTCGTGGACGTGATGCCTGCGACGCCCGTCACCACGGTCGAGAGCTGTTCGATGGGGCCTCCGCCAATCGGCACGCGATAGATGTTGCTGACTCCGTCAGGGTCGCCGACGAACACCACCGAGGCGCCGTCCGCGGTGACCTGCGGGCTCACGTGCTTGCCGCGAAGGAACGCCGCGATCGGGCGGACGGTCCTGGTGGCGAGGTCGATCGCGGCCAGACGCATCGGCCCCGGCTCGAGGGTCTCGAGGCTCGTCGTGTATCGCTCGGTCGCGAACACGACGGTGCGACCGTCGGGCGTGAATGCGGGCTCGAGATCCGCAAACGCATCGTTGGTGAGCCGCTCGAGAGCGCCGGTGTCAATCGTGTACCGGTAGAGATCGAACAAGCCGCCGGCGTTGCCGGACAACACGAGCGAGCGGCCGTCAGGCGCGAACACGGGGTTGAGCGCGTCGTCGAGGCCCTCGAGCTCGAGCTCACGTCGAACTTTGCCCGATCGCGGATCGATCAACGCCAGAACCGGGTGCCCGCCTCGCTCGGCGGAGATGACGAGCGTGCGACCGTCGGGACTCCACGCGCCGGCCGAGTGAACGAACTCGAGGCTGTCGAAGTGGGGGTCGGTCGAGGTTTTGACCAGCTTGCGGGTGATCTCGCCGGTCTGGGCGTCCGCAAGAAAGAGCTCGATCGCGAACCGGTCCCGCTCCGAGAAAAACGCAATCTGCCGCCCGTCCGGGCTGAGCTCGGGCCCCACGTTGAAGCGTCCACCGCCGGTGTCTGGTCCGATCACGCGGCGGAGGCGGCTGGCGACGGGCGGCAGTTCGTCAGCCACTGGCTGGGTGATGGCGCGAATCGCGGCGTGCCAATCGCTCGTGAGCGTGTCCGGGTCGGTGCCAAGCTGCCCCGCCAGGCCGGCGAGGTCGAACCGTGGGTTGGCCGCCGACCTGATGAGCGATGCCACCGAGCGGTCACCGTACTTGGCACCGACGTATGCCCAGAACGCGTGTCCCCAGCGATAGGGAAAGTAGCGCGGCTGATCCAGATCGCGCACATGCGGCAGCTTCTCGCGTATCGCGGCGTCACGGAGCCACATCGCCGTCTGTGCGTCCACCGGGCCAAGCGACGGGTCCTCGGCCATCCCCTCGACGTACCAGAGTGGAAACGCGAGGATGCCCGGCGCCTGAAAGACGTTGTCGCGGGGATCGGCGCCCGTCATGTCGAACTGAAACGCGTGTACCAGTTCGTGGCCGACGACATGGTCCGTGTCGGCCAGCGATCCGGACATCGGTAACACCACGCGCCGCTTCAACGCCTCGGTGACGCCACCCGTGGCTTCACCGATCAGGCCTTCGACCGCGTTGGTCTGCCGGAAGTGGGAGCCGACGGCGTACAGAATCAGCGGTTGACGGCCGCGCAGGTCGTGACCGAAGAAACGCGACAGCCGGTCGTTCCACCGCTCGGCCATTCGCGCGACGATGGAGGCCGCCTCGGCCTCTTCGGGGTAGTAGTACAGATCGAAGTGCTCGGTCTTGAGGATTTGAAAATCGAACGTGCGGTACTGAACCTTGTTGCGGCCGAAATACTGCGCGCCCGCCATCGACGGCAGGGAGACGAGCGCAATCGCCAGCCCCAGAACAACCGACCAGCCTCTAGATCTCATTCACGCCTTGCCCGTTCATTATGGCTTAAGGCTCACGACTCAGGGCTTAGGGTCAGATGCTGAGTGTGCGATCGCCTTAAGCCTTAAGCCGTGAGCCCTAAGCCTTGAGCCCTGAGCCGGGCTCCAGGCATCGGATAAGATGCGGCCAATGACCTCTTCAGATCCTGCAGGCCGGACCGTCAATTGCGTCAAGCTCGGCCGTGAGCTTCCGGGCCTCGACGCTCCGCCGTGGCCGGGCGCGCTGGGCCAGCGGATCTACGAGCACATCTCGCTCGACGCATGGGAGATGTGGGAGGAGCGGATGAAGATGATTCTGAACGAATACCGCCTGCTGCCGTTCCAGAAAGAGGCGCAGGTGCTGATCGCGAAACAGATGGAAGAGTTCCTGTTCGGCGATGGGGCCAGCGCGCCGCCAGGGTATGTGCCGGAGAAGAAGGCTTGAAGTAGGAGTCAGAAGTCAGAAAGCGGTCCGCAGTTCTTCTGACTTCTAACTTCTCACTTCAAGGTTCCCATAAGGGAGTTCCAGTGCCAGCCGTTCCAGCTCATACCGTCTCGCCAGCGCCACATGCGGCCGGCGGACCCGGCGAACGAACGTTCTTCGGGCATCCCCGCGGGCTGGCCACGCTCTTCTTCACGGAAATGTGGGAGCGCTTCAGCTACTACGGCATGCGCGCCCTGCTGATCCTGTTCATGACGGCCCCGGCGGCCACCGGCGGTATGGCCTACGACGCGACCACCGCGGGCGCCGTCTACGGTCTCTATACGTTTGGCGTCTACGCGCTCGCGCTTCCCGGAGGCTGGATTGCCGACCGCCTGATCGGCCAGCGCCGAGCCGTGCTCTACGGAGGCGTGCTCATCGCGCTCGGGCACTACACGCTGGCCATTCCGCCACGTCGACGTTCTTCGTCGGCCTGCTCTTCATCGTGCTGGGCACCGGACTGCTCAAGCCCAACATCAGCGCGATCGTCGGCGACCTCTACGCGGAGAAGGGCGCGAAGCGCGACGCCGGGTTCTCGATCTTCTACATGGGGATCAACCTGGGCGCGTTCTTCGGCCCGCTGCTCTGTTCGTACCTCGGCGAGCCGCGCGAAGGCGCCACGTGGGTGAACTGGCACTACGGATTCGCCGCCGCCGGCATCGGCATGACGTTCGCCATCGTGCAGTACGTCAAGGGACAACGTTATCTGAGTGGCGCCGGGGAGCTGAAGGAGGACTCGGGACAACCTGCCCGGCTTGCCGCCGCCCGCCGTCAATTCGTCATCGGAGCCGGCGTCCTCCTCGCCGTCGCCGCGGTCGTGGCGATGCTGAGCCTGTCGGGCGCCCTGCCTGTCGCGCTGTTCGCCGAGAGCGTCTTCTACGTTGTCACGGCGCTCTTCGTCGCGTACTTCGCGGTCGTGATTTTCGTCGTGGCGCGCGATCAGGTCGAGCGCCAACGGCTGATTGTCTGCTTTCTGCTCTGTCTCGGCGCGGCGATGTTCTGGTCGGGCTTCGAACAGGCCGGGTCGGCGCTGAACCTTTTCGCACGCGACCTGACGGACCGCGGCATCTTCGGCACGGAGATCACCGCAGGCGCCCTCCAGAGCGTCAACGCGATCATGATCATCCTGCTCGCACCCATCGTGGGCACGGTCTGGGTGCGACTGGGCGCGCGCAATCCGTCGATGGCGGTCAAGTTCGGCGTCGGCCTCGTGTTGCTCGGCGTCGGGTTTGTCGTCATGGCCTGGGCGTCGACGTCGCTCGCCGACGGCAAGGTCGGCATGCAGTGGCTCGTCGCGACCTACTTCTTCCACACGGTGGGCGAACTGTGTCTCAGTCCGGTCGGGCTGAGCAGCATGACGAAGCTCGCACCTGGCCGGCTCGTCGGGCAGATGATGGGCGCCTGGTTCATGGGCGCGGCGATCGGCAATCTCGTGGCAGGACTCGTCACGCGTTTCATGCCGCAAACGGAAACGATCGAGGCGGCGATCCAGAACGGCGTCCAGTTGTTCGGGGCGGTGGCGGCCATTGCGGCCGCCGCGGGTCTGCTCTTCGTCCTCTGCTCGCGGCCCATCCGGCGGTGGCAGAACGGCGTGAACTGAGTTCCGATGGCTCTCGAGGACTATCGCCGCAAGCGCGACTTCACGACGTCACCGGAACCGTCCGGTGAGAAGGTCCCGAAGGGGACGAGAAGAACGACCGCGGATGTTCTGCGTGCAGAAACATCTCGCCAGCCACCTCCACTACGACCTTCGTCTCGAACACAACGGCGTGCTGATGTCCTGGGCCGTGCCCAAAGGGCCCTCGCTCGATCCGAAGACCAAGCGGCTCGCGATGCACGTCGAAGATCATCCCGTCGAGTACGGCAGCTTCGAAGGCGTCATCCCCGAAGGCTATGGCGCGGGCATCGTCATGCTGTGGGACACCGGGACGTGGACGCCACAGGTGGATGACGTGGACGCGGCCCTCGCCAAGGGCGACCTCAAGTTCGACGCTCGACGGGTACAAGCTGAAGGGCTCGTGGGTGCTCGTGCGGACGCGAGGTTACGGTGGGGACCGCGGCGACGGGCGCAGCTGGCTGTTGATCAAGCATCGCGACGACTGGTCCGGCGACGTCGACATCACAGAGTTCGCGCCGAGGAGCGTCAAGAGCGACCAGGACTTCCACGAAATCCTCGCCGACGACAACCCCGACATCTGGAAATCGAACCGGCCGGTCAGCGGCGGAGAAACCGGCGCGCTGCTCGGCGAGATCATTCAGAAGGCAGCGGAGTTGAAGAGTTCGAGGGAGTGCGAAGAGTTCGAAGAGTTCGAAGAGGTTCAAGGGAAAGGTTCGAAGGTTGGAGCCAAGGGTTCAGGCGGGTTCGAAGCGCCCTAAGCCCTGAGCCAGCCTGAGCCCTCGAGCCGCCAGGCCTCACGCGAGCAGCACGCTGTCAGCGACCGCCGCCCAGACCGCGGCTCGAAGTCTCGCCCGATCGTGCCGTGCGATGGGTTTGCGCCAGAACGATCCCTCGATGACACGGCAGCCGGCCGGCACGTCGCCCAGCGGGAGCGGAAGCTTGTTTTCGCGCGCATACTGCTCGAGGAGCGCGGCATCGGCTGGAGGCTCGGCGTTGAAGATCAGCACGTCGATCGGTCGGCCAATCGCCTCACCGAGCCGTGCCACCGCGTGGCCGGCGGTGAACGACGACATCCCCTGTCCTTCGGTCAGCAGGTTCGCGATGTAGATGATCGGGCCCTGCATGTCGGCGAGCGCGGCACGGCAGCCGTCCACGAGGAAGATCGGCAGCAAACTCGTGAAAAAACTCCCGGGACCGATCACCGCGACGTCCAGTGAGCGAATCACGTCGGCCACGGCTGGATGGATGGCGACCGGTGGCTCCAGCCACAGCCGTCCGATCGAACGGCCGCCCGCCTGTCCGGCGTCAACCGCCGCCTCTCCCGAGTGTGGGACCCGTCGTGGTGCTCCGCGCACAGGGTCGCGCGTTCGACGGTGATCGGCCACACGTGGCCGTGACAGCCAAGGAGCGCACTCAGTCCGTCAACCGCAGCCAGGAAGTCGCCTCCCGTGTACTGCTCCATCATCGACAGGAGAAGATTGCCGGCGGTGTGTCCCGCGAGTTTGTCGTTGGTGAGCATCGGCAGTCGAGCGAGCAGAAGCCGCCGAGCCTCGCGTTCGTTCTGAGCGAGCGTCAGGGCGCACTTGAGGACGTCGCCCGGGGGCAGCACGCCAAGATCGTCACGTAGCTGACCCGACGACCCGCCGGTGTCGAACATCGTCACGACGGCATGCAGATCGACCCACGGATTGCGCTTGAGCCCCCCGAGCACGCTCGGCAGCCCCGTGCCGCCGCCGAAGCATCCCAGTTTGACGACACGTAGTCGCACGTTCGTCATTGTATGAAACCGGGGCTGTTCTTCGCGTCGCCGGTACAATGTCGTGATGCCAGACCGATTGGCGATTCCGGCGACCGCGCGGCGAGCGCTCGATCGGCTCGCCGGCGACGTGCGCCCGTGTCTTCAGGTCCCGCCTGGCCGCCGTCGATCGCCACGTCGAGCTCAGCGTCAGTCGTTTTCGCCGAGTCGGTCACGAGCGGTGATCTCGATGCCGTCGGCGCGCTCATCGAAACGTGGCATCGTGAAGGACTTGAAACGCCGTTACTGCTCACGGTGACGGAGTTCCGCCGGTCCCTCGACACATTTCCGGTCGAGTACCAGGCCATCGTGGACCGCCACGTCGTCATTGTCGGAGAACCGCCATTCCGTGGCGCGGCGGTGCCGCTCGATCAGCTTCGCCGCGCGTGCGAAGTACAGGCCAAGGGCCACCTGATTCATCTGCGGCAGGGTTGGCTGGAAGCGGCCGGGCACGACGAGGCGCTCGCCGGGCTGCTCGTGCGATCAGCCGCGCCACTCAGGGCGCTCCTGACCAATGTCGCGCGCCTCCATGGCGTCGCCGACACGAGCGACGGGGAGCGCACGCTCGCGGGCGCACGACTGGCCGGACTCCCCGAGGGCCTCATCCGCGACGTCCTCGCCCTCGACGACACGCCCAATCGCGGCCATCGCCTGATTGATGCCCTGCCGGCGTACCTGTCGGCGTCGGAAGCACTGTGGGCGTTCGTGGACGGGTGGCGATCGCCTTCATGACAGCAATCCGGGCGACGGCCGCGCTCGTCTGGCTGAGCATCGGCAGCGCCGCCTTCGCCCAACCGCTTCCGGCGCTGTCCGGCCCGGTCAATGATTTCGGCGCGGTCATCGACGCCGGTTCTGCCGCCGAGCTGGATCGCCGCATCCGGTCCCTCGAGAAGGCCACGGGCGACGCCGTCGTCGTGGCCACCGTCAAGACGGTTGCGCCATTCGCGAACGTCGAGGAATACGCCGTACGTCTCTTCGAGAAGGCGGGTATCGGTCAGCGCGGTCAGGACAACGGCGTGCTCATCCTCCTCGCCGTCGCCGAGCGGCGCGTGCGCATCGAGGTGGGATACGGGCTCGAGGAATTCATCCCCGATGGCTTCGCGGGCGAGGTCATCCGGCGGGCCATGCTGCCGGCGTTCCGCGAAAGCCGGTTCGGCGAGGGACTGCTGGACGGCACGACACGGGTCATTCAGCGGATTGCCGAACGGCGCGGCAAACCTCTCGCGGATCTGCCGGTGGAGGAACCCGCCGAGGAGAACGAGGGACCGCCCGTCATGGGACTCGTCATCGCGCTGATCCTGGCGCTCGTGATCATTTCGGCGATTCATCGAGGCAATATCGACGCGCACCCGCGACGCCGGCCATGGCCAGGGCATCCCTGGAGCGGTGGCGGATTCGGGTGGCTTCGGAGGCGGCTTCGGCGGAGGGTTTGGTGGCTTCGGCGGCCGGGGCGGTGGAGGCGGCGGCTTCGGTGGTTTTGGCGGTGGCCATAGTGGTGGAGGTGGTGCGTCTGGCGGATGGTGACGCGTCGCCGACGCTCGGAACTGACGGAGTCGCCAGGCTCGGTGGTGAAGTCCAGTGACTACACGGGGGGACGATGATGACGATCGGACAACGACGAGCGATGCGGGCGGCCGCACTCCTTGTGACGGTGTTCGTCGCGTCCGGGTGTTCCTACAACCGGTTCACGACGCACGAAGAGGCCATCAAGGCACAGTGGGCACAAGTTGAGAACCAGCTGCAGCGACGCAGCGATCTCGATTCCGAACCTGGTCGAGATCCGTGAAGGGCTTTGCGCAACAGGAGCGGGACGTGTTCCAGGCCGTGGCGGATGCGCGCGCGAAGATGGCGGGCGCGACGACGCCGGCCCAGCGAATCGAGGCCGCCAATGCCGAGTCGTCCGCGCTCGCACGACTCCTGGTCGTCGTCGAAAACTACCCGCAGCTGAAATCGAACGAGACGTTCGCGCGCCTGATGGATGAGCTGGCCGGCACGGAGAATCGACTGTCTACCGAGCGCATGCGGTACAACGAGCGCATCCAGGAATACAACACCCTCCGCCGCCGTTTTCCGTCGAACGTCACGGCCACGCTCTTCGGCTTCCAGGAGTATCCGTACTTCAACGCGCCGACAACCGCCGAGGCCGCGCCGAAGGTGGATTTCGCCCGCTGACTCGTGAGGGAGCGCGAAGCGTTCATCGTCGAGTTCGATCACGAAATGGCTGCGACGCGTCGCGTACTCGAACGCGTTCCTGACGACGCGTTCGACTGGACGCCGCACGAGCGTTCGTTCTCGCTCGGTGGACTCGCCAGTCACCTGGCCCAGCTCCCGCATTGGGGCCGCCAGATCCTGACCGCCGAGACGTACGACCTGGCCGGCGCCACCGGCCGGTCGACGCCCGAAGCCTCGCGGGCCGACGTGCTCGAGACGTTCGACCGGCACGTCGCCGACGTCCGGCGCGCGCTCGTCGCTGGAAGTGATGCCGAGCTCGCGGCGCCCTGGACGTTGAAGCGCGGCCCCCACGTCGTGCTCAGCATGCCTCGCATCTCCGCTCTGCGGCGGTTCCTCCTTCATCACGTCATCCACCATCGCGGCCAGATGACTGTGTACCTTCGCCTGCGAGAGGTCCCGGTTCCGCCGCTCTACGGCCCGACCGCGGACGAGCGGATGTGAGCGAACCAAAGAAACCGCGGGTCTTGAGAACCACGGTTTCCTGGGTCCTCGGGGCGGCGGTTTTCGTCCTCCTGACGACCGCCAACTCCGGCGGTTACCGGTACGGCGTGTCGGACCAGGCGTTTTACGTCCCAGCCGTCGCCATGAGCGCGGACCCGACGCTGTTTCAGCGGGACCGAGAACTCTTCGAACCGCAGATGCGGCTCTGGCTCGGTGACTCGGTGCTGGGTGGGCTGGCGTCGGGGACGAACCACCTTCCCGTCCTCTTCGCGGTGATGTACGTCACGACGCTCGTCGTTCTCTTTGCCTCGGCCGTCGCGCTCGGACGCGGTCTTGGCGGGAACTGGCCAACCGTCGCCGCGTTTGTCGTCCTCCTGACCTTGAAGCACCAGATCACCCGCACGGGCGCCAACTCGCTCGAAGGCTACGCCCACCCGCGCATGCTCGCCTTTGCGCTGGGGATTGGGGCGCTGGCGTGTCTCGTCGACAGGCGTCGGGCGGCGGCCGTCGTCACCGTTGCCGCGGCGGCCATCGTCCACGTCACCACGGCGATCTGGTTCGGCGCGGTCATTGTCGTGGCGATCCTGTGGAACGCGCCCCGCCGAATCGCCGGGTTCGCCGCGGTCGGCGCCGCGGCGGCGGTCGCCATCGCGCTCACGTTCACCACCCTGAACACGCGCCTTGTCGTGATGGACTCGGCGTGGATTGAGGCGATCGGCGATCGGAGCTACTTGTTCTCGGCTGCAGTGGCCGGCCTGCGGCATGGGTTCTCAACCTCGGCTACGCCGTCGCGATCGGATCGATCTACCGGAGACGACGCACACTCGGTGTCTCAGTTGCGGGAGAGGCCGGCCTGGTAGCCGGTCTCCTTGCGCTCGTGGCTGCGTTTCTCGTCTCCGTGCCGTTGACGGAACTACGTCTGGCACTGGCCGTCCAGCTCCAGGTCAACCGCGTCTTCTGGCTTCTGGACGCAGCCGCGGCGTTCTATATCGCGTGGTGGCTGGTCGGTGACCTCGCAGCGTGTCCGAGGATCGCGCAAGCCGTGGGCGATCGTGGCGGTCATCGTCGCGGCGTCGGCCGCCCGCGGCCTCTATCTCGTCAGCGTGGCGCCGGCGCGGCCGATGATGGAACTCGACCTCACTCGCTCGCAGTGGACGGATGCGATGCGCTGGGTCGGCCGTCAGCCGGACAAGTGGCACGTGCTCGCCGATCCGCAGCACGTCGCGCGATTTGGACCGAGTGTTCGCGTCGCGGCGCTTCGCGACACGCTGCTCGAGGTTGGCAAGGATCCGGCCATGGCGATCTACGATCGCGAGGTGGCGGCGCGTGTCTCTGAACGCATCCACGCCCTCGAGCGATTCGATACCTTCACGACCG
Source organism: uncultured Acidobacteriota bacterium (assembly GCA_963739035.1). GTDB lineage: Bacteria > Acidobacteriota > Vicinamibacteria > Vicinamibacterales > SCN-69-37 > CAVTYZ01. The sequence goes on from CAVTYZ010000015.1 coordinate 345,268, forward strand.
CCGACGTGCGGAACGTCGCGGCCCGATACAATCTCGACGTGCTCGTGGATCGTGCCGATCGCCGGTTCGATTTCCCGATCCTCTATCGGAATGACGGCTTCGTCGCCTACGACCTTCGCTAGTCCGGCAATCCCGCCGTTCGTGCCGCGCGCCGGTCTGACCAACGGGCACGTCATGACCGTCGTCGCCTGGGCCCGGCGTCGCCGATTTGATGCGCTGCCTGAGCCCGACACGCGCGTCATTCGCGTATCCGCCGACACCGAAGTCATGGCGCGCTGCTTCTGGCAGCCGAATCGGTCTGACCGGCACACCCTGTTGGCTCTTCACGGGCTCGAAGGATCGAGCGAGGTGCACTACATGCGTGGCATGGCCGACACAGGCGTGGCGCGCGGGCTGGAACGCGGTCCTGCTCAACCAGCGGAACTGCGGCGGCACGGAGCATCTCACGCCCGGCCTCTATCACTCCGGGCTGACGGCCGACCCTCGCGCGGTCATCGCATCGCTTGCGACGTCCGACGGCCTTGGCCGATTCGGTGTCGTGGGTTACTCGCTGGGAGGCAACCTGGCCGTGAAACTGGCGGGCGAGCTGTCCGACACATCCGGCACCGGTGGATGCGGTCGTCGCCGTGTGCCCGACGATCGACCTCGAACGGTGCGTCCGGGCCATCGAACGACGCTCGAACATTCCGTATCAGTTCAATTTCGTGCGGAACTTGAAGGCCCGAATGCGCCGCAAGGCGGTGTCCTGGCCGGACTCATTCGATCTGTCGCGCCTCGGCGGCATCTGGACCATTCGGAAATTCGATGACGTCTACACGGCGCCCCATCACGGATTCGGAGACGCCACCAACTACTACGAGCGCGCCAGCGCACTCCGCGTCATCAGCACGATCGCAATTCCGTCACTGATCCTCGCCGCGGCGGATGATCCATTCGTTCCGGCGGTGCAGTTCCAGGACCCGACGATCCAGAGCAATCCGTATGTGCACGTCCACGTGGCACAGCATGGAGGACACTGCGCGTTCCTGTCGCCCGACGGCTACTGGGCTGAGACGACCGCGATGGATTTCCTGATGGCCGCTATGCCAGCGACACCCCGCGAGCGGTGAGGATGTCCGCGAACGCGCGGGCAAACTCCGGTCCCTTCCCTTCCTCTTCGTGCTTGAAGTACACGAACGCATCGTCCCAGTCAGCGGCGCGGGCCGCAACCAGGTCCGCCCAGCGCTCGAGATCGGCCGTTTGGTAACCCTCGTCGCGCAGCCGGAAATAGCCATGGCGCGCGGTGGCGACCAGGGGCGTGGTGCGGTCCCCGAAGTCGGCGATACACAGCGCAACCTTGTGGGCCCTGAGCAGCGCGTACACCTCATCGGTCAGCCAGGAGTCGTGCCGGAACTCGAACGCGGCGCGCAGATCCGGCGGCAGCCACCCCAGGAACGTCGCGAGGCGGTCGGTGGCGCACTTGAAATTGGGCGGCAACTGAAACAGGAGTGTGCCCAGGTGCGGGCCCACCGCCCGGGCGCTGTCACAGAAATAGCGCACGGAGTCTTCGCAGTTCTGAAGCCGGGCGTCGTGCGTGATCCGCCGCGGCGCCTTGAGCGTGTACGTGAAGCCCTCCGGAGCTTTCTCACGCCAGGCCTCGGCCATGGCAACCGTCGGCATCCGGTAGAACGTCGCGTTGATCTCGACGGTATGGAAGCGCTCCGCGTAGTAGGCAAACATCTTCGTGGTCGAGAAGCCCTCCGGGTAGAAGGTGCCGCGCCATTCGGGGTAGTTGTACCCGGACGTGCCGATGTGAATCGTCATCGTCGTGTCCGCATCGTAGGCGCTCCGTGCTACGCGCGCTTACGCGACCGCGCGGCGGCCAGCGCGAGGATCGCCACACCCCACGTCGCCAGGGCCGCGAACTGCGGCCAGAGCACGTCCCACCCGACACCCTTCAGGAAGATCCCGCGCACGATCACAAGAAAGTATCGCAGTGGAATGACCGTGGTCAGCCATTGAATGGCCTGCGGCATGTTCTCGATTGGAAAGATGAACCCTGAGAGATAGATCATCGGGATGAGGAAGAAGAACGTCGCGGTCATCATCGCCTGCTGCTGCGTCGCCGAGATCGTCGAGACAAACAGGCCCAGTCCGAGCGTGCAGACGAGGTACACGAGGCTGGCCGCGAACAGCAAGGCGACGCTGCCACGCAGCGGCACCTCGAACCAGAACACGGCCACCGTGACGACCAGCACGACGTCGACCACGCCAACGAGCGCGTATGGCAGCAGCTTGCCAAGAATGAGCTCCCAGCGACCGATAGGCGTGACGTTCAACTGGTCGAGGGTCCCGATCTCGCGTTCGCGCACGATGGCCATCGACGTCAGGTTGGCCGTGATGAGCATCAGCAGCAGCGCCAGCACCCCGGGGATCATGAAGTCACGGCTCTCGAGGTCGGGGTTGAACCAGACCCTGATGCGGCCGTCGATGACCGGCACCGCGCCGCCCCGCGATTCGGCGAGCGACGCGTTGAACTCGCCGACGAGCCCCTGGACGTACGCCAGGGCGACGCCGGACGAATTGGAGTCGGTGCCGTCCGCGATGACTTGAATGGCCGTCCGCGACGGACCGTCCAGGTCCGGCGGCGTCTCGAGCGCGCGCGCAAACCCTTGCGGCACGACGATCGCGAGCCAGGCGTCGCCCCGCGCCAGGTCGGCCTCAACCGCCCGTGGATCCGGCGCCTCGCGGACAACCTCGAAATACGGGGACGCCGCGAAGCGTTCGATCAATCGCCGGCTCGCCGGGGATCGGTCACCATCGACGACGACCACGGGGACGTTGTGGATGTCGGTCGTGGCCGCATAGCCCAGCATCGTCAGTTGGACGACGGGCGCGACGATGACGATGCGCAGGAGCTGCGGACTCTTCCTGAGCTCGAGAAACTCCTTGCGGATGAGCGCGCGGATTCGTCGGCTCATCGCCGTGCCAGCCTCAGGGCCGCGAGCCCCAGCATGACGGCGGCGTAGACGACGAGCGCAACGACTGGCGGCCACACGTGGCTGATGTCGAGTCCCTTGAGCACGATGCCTCGGAGCGCGACGAGGAAGTAGCGAGCCGGAACGATCGACGAGATGTACTGGAGCGCGACCGGCATGCTCGCGAGCGGGAAGATGAAGCCCGAGAGGATGAGCGTCGGCAGCATCGCAATGAGCGCTGCGGCCTGAAACGCGACCTGCTGCGTCTCCGCGATGGTGGAGACCACGAGGCCGGTGCCCAGAGCGCCCACGAGAAAGATCGCCGTCACGATCGACAGCGCCAGCCACGAGCCGCGCATCGGCAAGTCGAAGAACACCATGGCCGCCACCACGATGCCAAGCGCGCCCACCTGCGACAGCACGAGGTACGGCGCCGTCTTGCCGACGACGAACGCCAGCGTCGAGATGGGCGCCATTCGCACCTGCTCCATGGTGCCCCGCTCCTTTTCGCGGACAATCGACAACGCCGTCGAGATCACGGCGGTAATCATCGAGATGAACGCGATGAGCCCCGGCACGAGGAACACGGTGCTGCGAAGCTCCGGGTTGTACCAGACACGCGGCTCAATCGTCGCCATCGCCGCGGTCGGTTGGGCCCCGAGCTCGGCCGCGGATGTCCGGAGCACGGCCGTGACGTACCCGAGCACAGTCGTGGCCGTGTTCGCGTTGTCGCCGTCCACGATGATCTGGACTTCGGCGGTCTGCCGCTCCCTGATGTCACGGGAAAAATCCGAGGGAACCACGAGCACGACGCGCGCCGTCCCGCGATCGACGAGCGCCGTCACCTCCTCGGGCGACGTCACGACCGCCACCACGTCAAAATAGGTGGACCGCACGAAGTCCGCGATCAGCGCTGCGGCTGTCTGCGGACTGGTCCCGATCCTCGACCGCCAGCGCGATGTGACGGACGTCGAAATTCAGCGCGTAGCCGTACAGGAACAGAAAGAAGGTCGGGACGAACACGAGAATGAGCAGTGTCCGGCGATCGCGGCGAATCTGCCGAAGCTCCTTGACCGCGACGGCCCACATCGCTCTCACGCGACGCTCCGTGTATCGAGACGATCGACGACGTCGAGGAAGACGTCCTCGAGCGACGGCGACACGCGCGAGACGTCCTGGACCTCGAGCCCGCGCCGAGCCAGGGCCTGCCGGATGTCGTCCGGCGACGTCGCCTGGCCACGCACGACCGCGTGCACGGTGGTGCCGAACAGACTCGTCTTTTCGACGGCCGGCATCTGGTCGAGCGCGCTCATGACGTCCACCGGGCGCGCCGCGCGCACCTCGACGATCGGCCGCTCGTCGAACGTAGCTTTCAGCGTCCGCGTGGTGCCGAGCGCGGCCAGCCGGCCGGCATGAATGATGGCGATTCGATCGCACCGCTCGGCCTCGTCCAGGTAGTGCGTCGTGACGAGCACGGTGATCCCGTCGCGCGACAGACCATCGATCAGCCGCCAGAACTCACGGCGGGACACGGGATCAACGCCGCCGGTGGGCTCGTCGAGAAACACGATCGGCGGCTCGTGCAGGAGCGCACAACCGAGCGCAAGGCGCTGACGCCAGCCGCCGGAAAGGGTGCGCGCTTCAACGTGTTCCTTGCCGACGAGCCCCGCGAGCTCGAGGATGAACCGGCGTCGCGCCTCGAGGCGCCGACCGTCGAGGCCGTAGAGGCCGGCGTAGAAGCGAATGTTCTGGTCGACGGTCAGGAGCTCATAGAGCGAGAACCGCTGCGACATGTATCCAATGCGCCGCTTCACGCCTTCGGGATCCGCGCCAACGTCGATGCCGCCCACGAGCGCGCGTCCTCCCGTGGGCGTGAGCAGCCCACAGAGCATGCGAATGGTCGTGGACTTCCCGGCGCCGTTCGCGCCGAGAAACCCGAACACTTCGCCGCGACGAACGTCGAACGTGACGCTGTCGACGGCTTTGAACGAGCCGAATGACTTCGACAGCCCCTGAACGCCGATGGCGACGTCTTCCGCGGTCACTTGTCCCCCGCCGTCCGCAGCAGACGCGCTTCGCTCAGGCGGAGCGCCGCCTGGAGCTCGGTCTGCTCCAGCTCGGCCTCGAGCCAGGCGACATCGGCATCGAGGACCTCGGTGTTCGTGGCGACCCCGACGAGGAACCGCTCGCTCAGCACGCGGCGCGCCTCGGCCGCTGCCGCGACGGCCTCGCCCGACGCGGCCAGTGCGGCGCGTGCCGTCGACACGTCGAGCAACCGCCGCCGGAGTTCGACGGCAACCGTGGCGTCGAAGTCGGCGATCCGATGCTGAATGGCGTCGGCTTCGGCCACGGCCGCGGCGCGCTCTGCGCGGGCTCGACCGCTGTCGAACGGCGTCCAGATGGCGTTCACGCCGAGGTCCCAGCCGGTATGCCACTCCGGCAGCCTCGGGACGAACCGCGGGTTCGGGCGCGCGGGTTCCACGGCCGCGATCAGACTGACCTGTGGTCGTGCGCCGGACTGAGCCGCCTCTGCCGTCGCGCGGAGCGACGCCTGCTGTTCGTTCATGACCTGGCGCTCGGGTCGGGCGTCCCGGGCGCGGTTCAGCAAGTCGCCGACCGGCAGGGCGGCTACGGTCGCGGCCTCGGCCAGGGGCTGATCGGCGGGCGTGGTCAGCGTGAGCGAGCGCCCTGGCTCGGCGCCGACGAGGCGCGCCAGGTCGGCTTCGAACGCAGCGGTCTCGTTTCGAGCTTGAATGAGTTGCACGTTCTGGCGCGCTCTCTGGGCTTCCGCCGAAAGGACGTCGTTCGGCGGAAGAACGCCCGATTCGACGCGCGCCCGCACGGTTTCGAGCGACGCGTCACTGCGTTCGAGTGCGCGTTCCAACACCCGCGCCCGCTCCCGCGCCATCAACACACCGTAGTACGCGGCGATGATCTCGAGCTTCAGATCGGCGCTGACCCTCCGTCCATCGGCGCCGATCGCGCGACGGCTCGCTTCGGCCGAGGCCACAAGCTCACCGACCCGGCCCGAGGTAAAGACTGGCATCGTGACCTCAGCGCGCGCGCGAACGTTGGTCGGAATGTCGGCAAACACCACGTTGACGCCGCCACCGGGCGTGGCGAATCCGAACGGGTCGACGTGATTGGTCCGGAGCAGACTCGCTGAGGTCGTGACGACGGGTCGGGCGAGCGCGGAGCGCTCGGCCACCGCGGCCTCGGCGGCCGCTTCCCTCGATCGCACCTCGGCGAGCCGGGGCGCTTCAGCGAGCCCGCGCTCAATCGCCGCCTCAATCGTCAACACCAAGGCATCCTGCGCAGAAGCGCGCACTGGGAGAACGGTGGCAATTGCGGCCAACACGGAGGCAGTCGTGATCATCCTCATGACGAAGTCCTCATCGCGTGCGATCCCTGCTCGGCCGGCTTGGTGCCGGCCAGAAAGTCGATGAACACGTCCTCGAGACTCGGCACCACGCGCCGGACGGTCACGGGACCCAGCCCCAATCGCTCGAGCTCTTCGCGAATGGCCTGGCCCGCGTCTTCAGAATCCACGCGCGCGTGGAGGCGGTCCCCAAACAACTGAATGCGATCCGCACCGAGGGTGCCAGTGAGCACTTCGAGCGCGCGCCGCGGCAAATCGACGACGACCTCGAGCACGCTCCCCGGAAGCGACGCTTGCAGATGCGCGGGCTCGTCGAGCGCGAGTCGGCGTCCCTCGTGCAGCATCACAATGCGACCGCACCGCTCGGCCTCGTCGAGATAGGGCGTGGCGAGGACGACCGTCAGACCCTGGGCCACGAACTCCGCGACGAGCTTCCAGAACTCGCGCCGGGAGACAGGATCCACACCGGTCGTGGGCTCGTCGAGCACGAGAAGCGGCGGCTGATGGACGAGCGTGCACGCCAGCGCGAGCTTCTGCTTCATGCCGCCCGACAAACGCTCCGCCAGCCGTGTGCGAAACTTCACGAGGCCCGTGAGCTCGAGCAGGCGTTGTCGTCGCGATGCGAAATCGCTGACCCCGTGCAACTCTGCGAAGAACTCGATGTTTTCGTCGATCGACAGGTCGCCGTACAGGCTGAACTGCTGCGAGACGTACCCGATCGCCGCGGTGGCCGCGCGATGCGTCCGGAAAGGATCAGCGCCACACACGCGCACGGTGCCGCGGTCCGGCGCGACGAGACCGCAGATGAGACGCAATAGTGTCGTCTTCCCTGCCCCATCGGGCCCGATGACACCGAACATCTCACCCGTCCGGACATGGAACGTGACGTCATCGAGCGCGACGGTCGAACCAAACGACTTGTGCACGCCTTCAATCGCGATGGCCTCGCGGATTCATGACGCCCCCGCCGTCCCGAGCTCGACGTCGACCGGCATGCCCGGCTTCAGAATCCCGTTGCTGTTCTCCACGGTGACCTTCACGCGGTAGACGAGCCTGGCGCGTTCTGTCGCCGTCTGAACGTTCCTGGGCGTGAACTCCGCGCGTGGCGCGATGACGGCGACCTGACCGGGCATCCTGTCGCCGGCATCCGTCGCAATCGTGACCGGCTGCCCGATCTTCAGCGTGGGCACCACGGTCTCTTCGACGTACACGTTCACCCACGCGCGGTCGAGGTCCATGAGCACGACCACTGGTGCGCCAGCCGCCACGAGCTCGCCAGGCTCGACGAGACGGCTCGTCACGATGCCTGCGGACGGGGCGGTGATCGTGGCCTCGACGCGCCTGTCCTTCAGGACGGCGAGCTCGGCGTCGATCGCGTCGACGCGCGCGCGTGCGGCGTCGAGCTCCTCAGCGCGCGCGCCGGCACGGAGTCGCGACAGCGTCGCCGAGGCCGCCGCCTCGCGGTCGGCCGCCGCGCGAACGCGCGCTTCAGCGAGCTCGCGACGCGCCACCGCGTCGTCGCGCTGCTTCACGGTGCCCGCGCGCTTTTGCACGAGCTGTTCGTAGCGCGCTTCGTCGGTTTTCGCGGCCGCGAGCTCCGACTCGGCGGCCCGCCGGTCCGCGCTGGCCGCGGCCACCTGGGCTTCGGCCTGACTGATGTCCTCGGGCCGTGAGCCGGCGCGAAGCAGTCGCAGCTGGGCATCGGCCTGCGCGCGTTCGGCCATCGCCCGATCGGTCGCGAGGTCGGTGTCCGTCGTCGAGAGCGTCACGAGCAGATCGCCTGCCCCGACTCGTGCGCCTTCGACAGCGTTCACGGCCCGTACTCGGCCAGCGACCTTCGCGGCGATGCGAACTTCTGTCGCTTCCACGTACCCGCTGGCGCGCCGCTCCGTCGGCTCGCTGGCGGACCGGCAGCCGACGCACGCGACCCCAAGCGCCAGCATTCCAAGGACTCGTCGTCCGGACATCACCACTACCTCCTGGACCGTTGTGTGGACACCATGGAGCCCCGCCGACGGCGTCGGTCCGCGGTGAGCGTGGCCAGCGCGGATGCTTCGATGTGCGCGACGACGTCCTCGCGGGTCGCCGAGGCCATCGCAGGTGGAAACACGTGCGCGAAGCGCTCGCGTACGGGGGCCGAGGCCGAGAACATCAGCAGCGGGGCGACGATGCTGATCTGCAGGATGAACGGATGGACATTGGCGAAGACGCCGGCTTCATGCCCCTCGCGCACGATCGCCGCGAGCACGCCGAGCACCGAGGCCAGGTGGTTGATCACCGACGCGTCGAGGTGCCGGCCGCCCTCGGCCATCTCGCGAAGCCAGATCGACGGCAGGAATGGGCGCCGCGCGGCTTCAGCCGACATCGCACGGACGTAGCGTCGGAGCTGGTCGGCCGGCGGACCGCCTTCGGCGCGGCTGGCGGCGACGGCCGCCGCCATCGACTGGAAGAGGTCGCGCAAGATGGCGCGATACAGGTCCGCCTTGTTCTCGAAGTGGTAGTAGAGCATCGCCTTGTTCACGCGAGCACGGGTGGCGATGCGGTCGACCTTGGTGCCGTCGAAGCCGCGCGCGGCGAACTCGACGGCCGCGGCGGCCAGGAGGCGCTCGCGGGACGGCGGGCCAGGCGCGGCGGCGCGTTGACTAACCATTTGGTTAACCAATGCCGATGATCCCTCCGTCGCGCCGTCAGGTCAAGGGGTGCCCCAAAAAACACGTCGGGTGAGCTTTTTCGGAAAACCTCACCCGACGTGTCTTCTACAGCAGCCCCTGAAGCCGCTGATACCCCGACCGGCTGATCGGCAGGCGGCTGCCGTCGGCCAGAATCGCGACCCGGCTGTCTTTCGCGTACAGCTCGACGCGCGCCAGACGCTCGATGTTGACGAGATACGAACGATGGATCCGGACAAACCGCCGGCTGTCGAGCTGGCTCTCGAGCTCGCCGAGGGTCTGCTCCTTCAAGAGCGTCTTGCCGCCCGACCGGAACGCGACGTAGTCGTCCTGAGCCTCGACATAGTCGATGCGTTCCACCGGTAACACGTGGACCTGGGCGCCGTCGCGAATCACGACGCGGTCGAGCGACGCCCCGGGCGGCCGGGCGCTCTGGCGGAGCTCGGCAGGGTCGACCGAGGCCGCGACCTGCCGCCGCCGCGCACGGTCCAGAGCCGCCGCCAGCCGTTCATCGCTGAAGGGCTTCAGAAGATAGTCCACGGCGTGCACTTCGAAGGCCCGCAGCGCGAACTCGTCGTGCGCGGTGACGAAGATGACCGGCACGTCAGCCCCAAGGAGCTCGAGCACGTCGAACCCGTCGAGCTTCGGCATCTGCACATCGAGCAGCACGACGTCGGGATGCACCTCGCCGACGACCTTCACGGCCTCGAACCCATTCGCGCACTCGGCGACAATGTCGATGCCGCCGAGTGTCGTCAACGCATGACGAAGCGCCAGGCGCGCCGGTTCCTCGTCGTCCACGACCATCACGCGGAGCCGGTCCGATTCGTCTGTCATGCCCGTCCCTCAATTGGCAAGGTGACCGAGACACGATACACGGCCCCACTCGCCTCGACGACCAGCGCCGCGCGGCCGGAAAATCCGGCCTCCAGCCGGCGCCGGACGATATCGAGCCCGAATCCGGTACCGCGGGTTTTCTCGTCGGGATCGCAGGGATTCGAGACCACGACAATCGCGTGCTGCCCTGCGCGACGCGCCTCGATGCCAATCGCCCCGCCGTCAATGAGCGTCGCAATCCCGTGCCGAACCGCGTTCTCCACGAGCGGCTGAAGAATCAGCGGCGGCACGGGCACCTCCGACGCATCAGCCGAGACCTCCGCGTTGACCGTCAGCCGGCGCCCGAAGCGGACCTGTTCCACGTCGAGGTACTGCCGCGCCAACGCGATCTCCCGGCCGAGCGGGATCCGCGCCGTTCGTCCGAGGCTCAGGCTGTCGCGCAGGAAATCACCGAGCCGCTGGCACATCTGCCGCGCCTTGTCCGGATCCGGTCCGATCAGCCCGGACACGGAGTTGAGGCTGTTGAAGAGAAAGTGCGGATCGACCTGCGCACGAAGCGCCCTGAGCTCCGCGTCCCGCTCGGCGACCTGTGCCTCCAGCGCGCGCCGGCCCGCGGACATCGACTCTTCGAGCGCCTGCATCGCGTAGTGCGCGGTCACCGCCACCAGATACGCCAGGGCGCCGAGCCCGATCAGCAATACGAAGAGTTGCGCCTGGCTGGCGACGGGCACCTCGAAACCAAGACGCCCGAGCGCTTCCCACCAGAACTGGCCGATCACCGCCCACAGCGACGCCGTGAGGATCGCGGCCGCCAGCGCGGTCATCGCGAGCCGGAACGCCCCGGTGCGCGCCAGCGGAATGGCGCGGCAGACGTACCCGGCCGACAGCGAAATCGGCGCCGCGACGATGCCCAGCGGAATCGCGAACAGGAGCGAGGTCATCAGCGAGGTTTCGAGCAACGCCTGCACCAGGAGGCCGAGCAGGATCCCGACCAGCAGCCACGCCAGCAGGTGCAGGCGTAGCCGCTGCGAGTCGGCAAGGATGGAGTTCATCAGGACTCAATGCGCGGTGAGGCTACGTCTTGACGGTCACGCCGCCCATCAGCACGAACCCTCGCAGCACGAGCCGGTTCGTCGAGGTCTGCGTTCCCGTCGTCCGGTCATCGACACCCCCCATCATGGCCATCATCTGGTTCGACACGGCCCAGTCTGGCGGAACCGTGATGTCGACGCCGCCCATCACGACGAACAAGTCGACCACCGCTTCGCCACCGGCGGTCGTCGCCGGCCGGAAGTCCACTTCGATGCCGCCCATGATCGCGGTCAGGTCCGCGCGCCGGAATGCGGGGGAACTGACGCGGCGCTTCACGCCCGACCAGAACGCGATGTCCGAGATCCTGTGCTCGGACGTGAGCCCCCTGGCGCCCTGCGCCCGGAGGATCATCGTGACGCCAATGGCCACGAGCGCCAGCGGCCAGAGTGAGAACAGGCTGATCTGCATGCCGAACGCGCGGCCGATGGTCATCCAGCCACCAAGGACGATGAGCAATCCGCCGGTCACCCGCGCCGGCCGGTCGACGGCCCGCGAATACAACGTCACGCCAATCGCGACGAGAGCGATGGGCCAGAATCGAAGCAGCGAGCCGGCCTCGATCCACCCCAGGTTGTCGGCCGTCTTGATCAGGCCGAGCGCGATGACCGCCATGGCCACCACCGCCTGTGGGGTAAACCGTCCGCCCGGCACGTCGTGAATCGTCATGTACAGACGCTCCCTATTGCAGCCGCCCAAGCGCCTCGACCAGGGCAACCGGCCGGGTCAGGACCATCCAGAGGAGACCGGCGGCCAGAGCCCCCGCCGTCATGCCGAATACCGCCATCGCCGTCAGCCACTTTTCGGTTTGGGACATAACGCGCCTTCCGTCTCTGCCCTGACATTACGGTGGCAGAGGCGCGCGGTCGCGCACCCTTCGGCCAGTGGCGGCCGCTGGTCGGTGAATGGCGCAGAAGGTACAATCGATGGACAGGATCCCGCATGTCTCTCTTTTCCCGAAGCTCCCAGCCACAAACCACGGACCTCGAGCCCCAACCGGGCGGCCCGCTCATCTCGCTCCGTGACCTCGAGAAGTCGTACGCCCACGGTCCCACGCGGACGTGGGTACTTCGGCGGGTCGGGATCGACATCGCGGACGGTGAGTTCGTGTCGATTATGGGACCTTCAGGCGCGGGCAAGTCGACGCTCCTCCACATCATCGGCATGCACGACAGCGCCTGGACCGGGGAGTACTTCTTCGGCGGTCAGCCGGTCCACCGTTTGAGCCCCAAGGATCGCGCGAGGCTGCACAAGCAACACATCGGTTTCGTCTTCCAGAGCTATCACCTGCTGGACCATCTCACCGTGTACGAGAATCTCGACGTGCCCCTCTCGTACCGTGACATCCGGAAGGCGGACCGCGACAGCATGGTGTGCGACATCCTCGATCGGTTCGCGATTGTGGGCAAGAAGGACCTCTACCCGAATCAGCTCTCCGGCGGCCAGCAGCAGCTGATCGCGGTGGCGCGGGCGGTCATTGCCAACCCGAAGATCGTTCTTGCCGACGAGCCCACCGGTAATCTCCACTCCAGCCAGGGCCGCGAGATCATGGAGCTCTTCAAGAAGCTCAACGACGGCGGCACGACCATCGTGCAGGTCACGCACTCCGAGACCAACGCGGGGTACGGCTCCCGAGTCATCGAGCTCAAGGACGGCTGGGTGGTTTAGAAGTTGGAAGTTCGGAAGTTAGAAGTTAGAAGTGAAACCACTCAGCGCATTCGTCTGCCTGCTTCTCGTCGTGGCGATCGCGGCCGCGGGGTGCACCTCGGCCGAGCCGCCGCGACGATACGAGCTGACCGGTCAGGTCCTGGCGATCAACCAGGAGCGGCAGGAACTCACCGTCAAGCACGACGACATCCCGAACTTCATGCCCGCGATGACGATGACCTATCCGGTGGCGTCCAAGGCGTTGCTCGATGGCCGCGTGCCGGGTGAGCTGATTGCGGCGACGCTCGAAGTCCAGGACGCGACCGGCCGCCTCACCGAGATTCGGCGCACGGGCACCGCCCCGCTTCCATCGGAGAGCGAAGTTGCCATGGCGGCTGGTGTGCTGACCGAGGGCGACGAGGTCCCTGACGTCGCGCTCGTCGACCAGACCGATCAGCGTCGTTCGTTTTCGGAGTGGCGCGGCCACCTGACACTCGTGACGTTCATCTACACGAGCTGTCCGCTGCCAACGTATTGCCCGTTGATGGACCAGAACTTCGCCACGCTCCAACGCGCGGTGGCCGAGGACGGGCGGCTGAAAGGACAGGTCCGGCTGGTCTCAGTCACGTTCGATCCCGAAAGAGACACGCCGAAGGTGCTGGCGGCGCACGCGGCACGGCTCAAGGCCGATCCGGCGGTGTGGACTTTCCTGACAGGCGATCGGGTCACGGTCCATCGATTCGCCGGCCGCTTCGGCGTCGGCGTGATTCGGCCCGAGGGGGTGACGGAGATCAACCACAACCTCCGCACGGCGCTCGTCGACCGCGACGGCCGAATTCGCAGGTTCTACCCGGGAAGCGAGTGGACGCCCAGCACCGTACTCGCGGACCTGCGATCGGCGGTTGCGGCGCCCTGATGACGCCGCGGATTCCAGACCTGACATTCTCGAAGGCTGAACGGCACGTCATTCGCCGGCATCGTTCGCCGCTCGCCGTGCAGGGGTTCCTGAACCGACTCCCCTACAACACGGAACCACCTCCCGACCCGGCCACCCTGCGCTCGTTCCGGGGCGTGATCGGTCACCGGACGGCAAACTGCATCGAGTCTGCGATCACGGCGGCCGTGATCCTCGAACAGCACGGGTTCCCGCCGCTCGTGATGAGCCTCGAGTCGATCGACGGTCTCGACCATGTGCTCTTCATCTACAAGGAGCGAGGACGCTGGGGTTCAGTGGCTCGATCGCGTGATCCCGGGCTGCACGGCCGCAAACCTGTGTTTGCCACGCTGAGGGCGCTCGCCTCGAGCTATGTCGAGCCGTACGTGGACCGTACCGGCGCCGTGAAGGGTTACGGCGCCGTCGATCTCGGCGTCCTTGGCCGTTACGACTGGCGGCTGGCGGCGACGAACGTCTGGAAGGTCGAGCGGTTGCTGTTCGAGATCCCCCATCGTCCCATTCGCACGTCGCCCGAACGGCTTCGCCGCCTCCGGAAGCGCTATGTCGCGTACCTCGAGTCGCACGAGGGACGAAAGCCTGTGTACTACGACCGCAGGAAATGGACACCGATTCCCGAGATGTTTGAAGACTGAGGCGCCCCAGCCCCCAAGCCCCCCAAGCATCGAGCGTTGCCGCGCTATCCTGTCCCCATGTGCAGGAACATCCGCACTCTGTTCAATTTCGATCCGCCGGCGACCGACGACGAGATTCGGGCGGCGTCGCTGCAGTTCGTGCGCAAGCTCAGTGGATTCACGGCGCCGTCAAAGGCCAACGCGGCGGCGTTCGATCACGCCGTGGAAGAAGTGACCGCCTCCGCGCGACGGCTGATTGATTCGCTGACTACGGCGGCACCCGCGCGCGACCGTGACGAGTGGGCCGCACGCGCGAGAGAGCGCGCCAGGTCGCGCTACGGGACGCCCCGTTAAGGACGCTCAGTCCAGATCGAAATCCCTGCTGGGCTTCGTGACGGGTTCCTGGCTCGCCTGCTTCAGCGCTTCCTCAAAGCGCTTCGACAGCGCGTCGCCCCGCGTCCGCTCCGACTCGACCGACTGTTCGAACAGCTGATCGCGGCGGGCTTTCTCGTCGGCCAGAATGCGGTGGGCGTCATCGAGCTTTGGCTTACCGGCCCGCTCGACCTCCTCGTGGCGGACGACGCGCTTGAGCCCCGAATCGATGACGAGCGTGGCGCGGCAGCAGGGGCACGTTACTTCGTATTCGGTCTGGAGTTTCGCCACGTGTCCCTCCTTCGGAACGGTGAGCCTTGCCTATGATAGCGTCGGCCCACGACGTGAGCGATCAACACACGCGGCCGGCCCCCCGCGCGTCGATCGACGTGCGGGTCGCCACCTACAACATCCATCGGTCACGTGGCCTCGATCGGCGCGTGCGCCCGGAGCGAATCGCCGCCGTCCTGGCGACGATCGATCCGGACATCGTCGCGCTACAAGAGGTGATTGGCCCGGGCCTCGGCGGGCCGGGTCACGCCGAGGCGCTCGGCGCGGCGCTCGGCATGGGCTGGGTCATGGCGCCGACGCGCGAGCTGCGGCGCCACCAGTTCGGGAACGTGGTCCTGAGCCGCTACCCCATCCGCGAGCACACACAGCTCGACCTGTCGTGGAAGACGTGTGAACCGCGCGGAAGCCAGCGCGTCGCCGTGGATTTCGCCGATGGCTGCCAGCTCCAGGTCTACAACGCGCATCTTGGGACAGCGCTGCTCGAGCGTCGCTACCAGGCGCCTCGGCTCGCCGCGTGGATTCACGATCGCCGTGTGCCAGACCCGAAGATCCTGCTTGGCGATTTCAACGAGTGGGGTCGCGGGCTCGTCGCCGACGTCCTGGCCGAGCGATTGAGCAGCGTGGACCTCTATCCGCACCTGCGGCGACGCCGCACGTATCCGGGATTCTTCCCGGTCCTCCACCTCGACCACATCTACTTCAGCGGGAGCATCGAGATCCGCCGCGTCGAGCTGCCACGGACACGACTCGCGCTCGTTGCGTCGGACCATCTTCCGCTCGTCGCGGATTTGAGGATCAGATTTTGATCGCTTAAGGCTTCGGGCTCAGGGCTCAGGGCATGGCCAAGCCAAGAATTAACCGGAACGGGGAACGCGGGAACGGGGAACTGGGAACGGCGAAGCGATTAACTTTCTTCGTAGTCCGAGTGGAGCGCCGGCAACGGACGCGTTGACGGCCGCAACGCTTCGCGATGGTCGTACACAGCCAGGCCCGCGACGTGGATCGACATCGTGCAGGTGGGAGCCTTCGACTGGATCACGGCGGTCACCGGACTGCCTTCCACGCCCGTCGCAAATGCCAGGGTGCAGCCGCATGCCAGTCGTGCCGTGAAACTCTGTTTCATGAGTCGCCTGTTGCTCTTCAGAAGAGTGCCTTGATTTTATCCTCGAACCAGTCCTTCGAGTGAATGCCAGCCGCTTTGGCGAACACCGTGCCGTCGGGCTTAATCAACCAGGACACCGGAATGACGGCTGACGCGTCGTAGGCCTGCCGCAGTTCATCGTGCCCGAGTCCCACGAGCATTGGGTAGTTGACCTTGTATTCCTCCGCGAACGCCCGGACATCCTCGGCCGGGTCGTCGACGGAAATACCGATCACCGCCAGGCGCTCGTCGCGGTACTTCTCCGCGAACTCGATGAACCAGGGAATCTCGGCCTTACATGGCGGGCACCACGTCGCCCAGAAGTTGATGAGAATGGGCCGGCCCCTGAAATCGGCAAGGTTCACGTTCTTGCCGTCCATGTCTTTGAGGACGAAGTCGAGGGTCGGGTTTCCGGCGGAGGGAATCTGGTCCTCTTCCTCCTGCTGAGCGCAGGCGGGCCAGGCACACAGCAGGGCGGCCACCGCCCCGGCACGCAGCCAACGATTCCGCCAGAGCGGATGCAGCATCGCTTCACCACATTACTACAGAGGACAGTGCCACGAGATTCAGCGATGGCCGTTGTCCCCTGATGACGACGCGGGTTTGGCGCATCCGCATGGCGTCCTGACCGCCCGAAGGCACGCACTTTGCTGCACTCCGCGTGGCGGCGGCGTCTCGGCGTCGCGGTGCGCTTCCAAGCCGGGTGTAAGATTCGAAGAACTGTCGCGGCGTGCGGCCCGATCGGCAGTCGAGGTACCCCTATGCGCAGGCGCCACACGCGCACGCTCCCCACGCTTCTCGCCATGGCTCTGCTTCTGGCGTTGCCTGTCACGGTGGTCGCCCAGACAGCCCAGACAGCAAAGACAGCCAAACCCAAACGCGTCCGGCACGTGCCGTACCACATGCTGCTCGTCGACGGCGCCGACGCGCGCGGGACGGACGCCGCGCTGGCCAACGCCATCCGCGGCGCGCGGCAGTCGACCGCCCCGGGCGGCATGCGGGCGCAGCAGACGCAATACGTCCCGTACTACGGCCAGTCGAAGGTGCGCTACGACAAGTTCGACTGGTACATCTACCGAACGGACCACTTCGAAATCTTCTTCTACCCGGCGCTCGAACCGCACCTTCAGCGCATCGCGTCGTACGCGGAGAGCGCCTACCAGCACATCAGCGGCGAGCTGCAGCACGACCTTGCGGATCGTGTCCCGCTCGTCGTCTTCAAGACGGAGAGCGAGTTCCAGGAGAACAACATCTCGCCCGAGACGCCCGAAGGCGTACTCGCGTTTGCCGAGCCCGAGCGCAACCGGATGGTGCTGCCCATCGATGAGCCGAACGATCGGCTCTATTCGCTCATCACGCACGAGCTGACGCACATCTTCGAGTTCAACATCATTCCGCGCGGCCTCGTGAACGAGGGCCTTCCGCTCTGGGTGGACGAGGGCCTCGCCGAGTACATGACGGGCGACTGGATTCCCGGCGACAAGATGGAAGTGCGCGACTCGGCGCTGACCGACAACGTGCCGAAGATGAGCCGGCTCTATTCCGCGCCGCTCGGCGGTCGCACGCCCTATGCGCTGGGTCACGCGACGTTCGAGTTCATCGAGTCGCGCTGGGGCAAGGAGGGCCTCCGGACATTCCTGTTCGCCCTCCGGAAGAGCGTCCTCGGTGGCGGCGAAACGGCCTACGAAGAGGCGCTGAAGCTCAAGCCCGAGGACTTCGACGACCAGTTCGATCGGTACTTGAAGGAGCGATTCAAGCCGTTCCGCGACAAGCAGCGGCCCGCGGACTACGGGCGGAACATCGCGCCCGATCCGGAACGGTCGTCGTTCTCCTCGGTCATCTCGCTCGCCCCGTCACCGAGCGGTGATTTGCTCGCGGCCGCGGCCGGCAACCCCAACGATCAAGAACTGGACGTGATCCTCATCTCGGCGCACGACGGGCAGTTCATCCGCAACCTGACGAGGGGACTGGACAAGGACCGGGGGTTCGAGCGGATTGGCCTGCCCGGCGGACACCGCAGCTATTTCGTCCCCTGGATCGCGTGGGCTCCGGTCGGCGACCGGCTGGCGTACTTCGCGCGAACCGAAAAATCCAAGTCGCTCATCATCCAGAACGTGGTGTCGGGCCGGACGGAAAAACGCTTCCCGCTCCAGCAGGTCGACGGTCCGGAGTCACCGGCCTTCAGTCCCGACGGCCGCAAGGTGGCCTTCGCGGCGATGACCGAGGGCCTCAGTGACATCTACTCCATCGACATCGAGTCGGGGGTCCTGACGAACGTCACAAAAGACAACATCGCGGACTATTCGCCGGCGTTCTCGCCGGATGGGACGTCAATCGTCTACACGGCGCGCGTCGGCGCCAACGACAAGCTCTTTCAGATCACGCTCGCCACCGGAGCCAAGCGGCAGATCACGTTCGGCAGCCACGACGACACGAACGCCAAGTTCCTGAACGATCGCACGATCGTGTTCACGTCGATGGCGACCGATCCAAGCGTGTCGCTTCCGATTGCCGTCGCCCGGGACGGCAGCATCCCGAACGTATGGGCGCTCGATCTCGCGACGAACCAGCTCCGGCAGATGACGGATGCGGCGACCGGCAACTTCTCGCCGGTGATCCTCCAGCAGGAGACCGGGTCGCGCATCGCGTTCGTGAACTACTACAAGGGACGCTACGGCGTCCACAGCATCCCGAGCGACACGCAGTTGGCCGTCGTCGCGTCGGAAGACTTCGGCGGGCCCGGGCCCGTGTTCGAGTTCACGGCGCCGCTCAGCCACACGCTCCTTCGCGACAACGTACGCCGCAAGGGCGCGTTCGAGAAAATGAGCCTGGCCGGCCGGCCGCCGGTGGCGCTCGGCGTGACGAGCGGCGGCGATCTCTACGGCAATACCCAGGTCACGTTCACCGACGTGCTGGGCGACAAGGAGGTCAGCTTCTACGCGCAGTCGGTGTTGCAGTACCGGACGATGGCGTTCACGTACTCCAACATCGGACGCCGGATGAACTACGCCATCCAGGGTTTCACGCAGGACGTCTTCTACTACGGCCAGGACCTGACCGCCTCCGGCGCCCTCTACGACCCCGCACTGGCCCGGTTCATCGATCGCGACCTCTCCGAGGCGGTGCAGAGCCAGCGGGGCGGGCAGATTTTCGGGATTTATCCGTTCAATCGCTATGCCCGCATTCAAGTCTCGGGCGGGTACATGTGGGTCGACGAGCACTATCGGAACGAGGCGCTGCAGCAGCTCGCTGAAGCCTATCAGCTGGAGACGTACGGGCAGACGCTGTTCCGCGTCGGACACATGCTGCCGCTTGGCGTGACATTCATCAAGGACACGTCCGTGTTCCGGGAGTACGGTCCCGTGGCCGGCAGCCTGGTCAAGGTGTCGTACGACGTCTCTCCGGCCCTGGCCAACGGCTGGCTGTCCCAGGCCACGGTCGGACTCGACGCCCGCTACTACCTGCGGATGGCCGCCAACGGCGTCCTCGCGCTTCGGCTCTACGCGCAGAGGAGCGGGGGTGACAACGCCGATTTCTTCAACTTCGGCGGCAATTCGGAGATGCGCGGGTACGAGTACCTCGAGTTCATCGGCCACAAGGGATTTTTCGCCAATGCCGAGCTGCGATTCCCGGTCATCGAGGCGATGCTGACCCCGATTGGGGTCCTCGGTGGGCTCCGCGGCACCTTCTTCGCCAACCTTGGCGCGGCCGGCTACAACAACCAGCCATTCAAGCTGATGACGAACCGCACGCACGGCATTTCCCGTGGTGACGGGCTACGAGCTCGACTCGAACGGCGACGTCGTGAACGTCGTCTCGGAACTGACGACCATCAGCGGACTCCGCCTCCTTGACGGTCGAGCCTCGTACGGGCTGAGCCTTCAGAGTTTCCTGCTGGGCTTCCCGATGCACTTCGACTTCTCCTGGCGCACGCTGTTCAACCGTGACTGGGAGGAGGCCCTCTTCAGAGACTGCTTCTACGCGAGCAACACGTTCATCGCGTGCAACTCGACGGGCGACTTCCGCAAGATGGAGTTCGACTTCTGGATCGGGTACGACTTCTGACGCCGAAGCCTCCGTCCGCGTCCGCCACCGAGATGGTGCAGGCGGTGCTGCCAAACGACGCGAACCCGCTGGGATTCATCCTCGGCGGCACGGTCATGCACCTCGTCGATATTGCGGGGGGCATTGCGTCGCACCGGCACGCGCGCACGCCGATGGTCACGGCGGCTGTCGATGGGTTGCAGTTCCTGCACCCCATCAAGGTCGGTGACCTGATCATCCTGAATGCGCGCGTCACCGCAACCTTCACGACCTCCCTCGAAGTCGAGGTCGAGGTGTTCTCCGAGGGCACGCTGACCGGCGAACGCCGGCGGACGAGCGTCGCCTATCTCACGTTCGCCGCAATCAATCAGGACGGAGCGAGCGTGCCGGTCCCGCCGCTCCTGCTCGAAACCGACGAGGACCGCCAGCGGGCGGCGGCAGCCACGGCACGGCGCGCCGTGAGATTGCAAGCGCGAAAGGCTCAGGGCTTAGGACCTAGCGGCGTACCGGCCAACTCTCTCGGACTCCTCGAACCCTCGGACTCTCGAAATCCGCCGCAAACGTACTCGCCGCACGGCGTGGTCGGTGCCCTTCTCGAGCACGAGCCGGGCGCGCTCGCGCGTCGGCTTGACGTTCTCTCGCAGGTTGACGCCGTTGATCCGCTGCCAGATGCCGCGGCTGGTGGCGATCGCCTCGGCTTCGCTCAGGCCGGCGTAGCGATGGAAGTACGAGCGGGGGTCTTGAAAGATCGTCTCACGCAGCGCGAGAAATCGCTCCACGTACCATCGTTCGATGTCGTCCTCATCGGCGTCCAGATAGATCGAGAAATCGAAGAAATCGGAGACGAACACGCCCTGGCCGGTCTGAAGCACGTTCAGGCCCTCGACGAGCAGGATGTCAGGCTGATCGACCACCTGGAAGTCGCCGGGCACGATGTCGTACGACTCGTGCGAATACACGGGAGCGTTGACCGGGCCTGCCGCGGCTTTGACATCCGACATGAACTCGACGAGCCGTCGCAGGTCGTAACTCTCCGGAAACCCCTTGCGGTCGAGGATGCCGCGCGACTCGAGCACGGCGTTCGGAAACAGAAACCCATCCGTCGTCACGAGATCGACGCGCGGATGCGCGGGCCAGCGGGAGAGGAGCGCGCGCAGGATGCGCGCAAACGTGCTCTTCCCGACGGCCACGCTTCCCGCGATGCCGATGACGAATGGAATCGGGCGCGGCAGCGTGCCGAGGAACGTATCCGTGGACTTGTGCAGCGTCTGCGTCGCGGCCACCTGCAGATTGAGGAGCCGCGACAGCGGAAGGTAGATCGCTTCCACTTCCGGCAGCGACACGGGCGCGTTCAGGCCCTGAAGATGGGCCAGGTCGTGTTCGTCGAGAGTGAGCGGTGTCGCCGCCCGGAGTCGTGCCCAGGCGGCGCGGTCGAAATCCAGATACGCAGCAGTCAGGAACGGCTCACTTCTTGTAGTAGGCCGCATTCTCCTGGATGTAGTTCTTCCACTTGTCGGGGACTTCGTCGAGCGCGAAGATCGCCTCCACCGGGCACGCGGGCACGCACGCGCCGCAGTCGATGCACTCGTCAGGGTGGATGGTCAGAATCTTGGCCGGCTCGAAATCCGGCTCATCCTTGCGCGGGTGAATGCAATCGACCGGGCACACGTCGACGCAGGCGGAATCCTTCGTACCAATGCAGGGCTCGGTGATGACGTAGGCCATTGCTCGGCATTGTTACATGCTGGTTGGCGACCGTTCAACCAGCCCCCACCGGGCCGCACCAGGAGAGCACGGAAGTGAGCCCGAATGAGAGCCGGATGAGAGTCCGAATGAAAGGAAGATGAGAGGTAGAATCCGTGGAAATGCCTCCCCTGGTCGGGCGCGTCCTGCTCGTTGGCGTGCTCAGTTTGCTCGTCGTGGCACTGGCTGGGGCGCTGGCTGGGCCGCTCGAGGCACAGGCGCCCGAGTACGGCGATGGCGGCGGATTGGGCCGCTACCTCGCGGGCGGTGGCGAGGTCAACATCGTCGCCGGTCCTCGTGACACCACGGCGTTCTTCAACTACACCGATTACGAACACAACCTGCTTCGGATTGCCCGGCTGAGGCTCTTCGGCGAATGGCGCACGGCCGCGCGGTTGTCGGTCATCGGCGAGATCCGCACGGAGAACGTCGACCAGGTGGCGATGCCGGCGCTCTACATGCGCTGGCAGCCTCCCGCCACGAGAGACCTCTACGTGCACGCCGGCCGCATTCCACCCGTCATCGGCGGCTTCGGACGGCACGCGTACGGCCGCGACAACGTCGTGATCGGCCAGCCGCTCGCCTATCAGTACCTGACGTCGCTCAGGCCGGACGCCGTACCGGCGACCGTGGCCGATCTCCTGCGCATGCGGGGCCGTGGCTGGCAACCCAGCTACCCCGTCGGCTCCACATCAGTCGAACCGGGCGTGCCACTCGTCTCCGCGTCGACGTGGGATACGGGGGTCTCAGGAATCTGGCGGCATGGACGAATCGATGTGGCGGGCGCCCTCACCCAGGGATCGCCGGCCATTCCCGTCGTTCGCGACACCAACGACGACCTGATGTGGTCAGGCCGCGCTGCGGCGTTCGTCGGGCGAGGCGTGACCATCGGCGTCTCGGGCGCACGAGGCCAATGGCTCGAAGACACCGTGCTGGACCTCACACCTGGCGGGCGAGGAACACCATCCTCCCAAACGCTCGTCGCCACTGACGTTGAGGTGGGACACGGGCCGTGGCTCGTGCGTGGCGAGTGGCTGCGGTCCGTCTTCGAGGTGCCGATCACGACCGCAGCAGACCCGAACGCTCGCCTTCATGTCTGGGCAGGGTTCGCGGAGGCTCGATATCGGCCGGTGCCGCGCTGGCAGGTCGGCGCCCGAGTCGAACGCCTGGCATTTGGCGACGCCCCGATCGCCGTGCCCGGCGAGACCGGCGTGTCGTGGGACGCCGACGTCAACCGCGTTGAAGCGGTCGTCGGGTTTCGCGCGCACCGGCGCGTCGAACTGCGTGCCGGATGGCAGCACAACTGGCGCGAGGGTGGGCGGGTTCGAGAGTCCGGCCAGCCCGTCTTCGCCGTCCTCGGCTGGTTCTGACGCATGCGGCGCCTGGCTCCTCTGCTGCTCGTGCCCACTGCTGATTGCCGCGCTCTCAGCCGCTGCCCCAGGCGCCGGTCCGCACCGGCGGAACGATTCGAGGCCGGGTCGTCGTGCCGAACGTGACGGCCGGACTGTCGCGGCCAACCGTCGCCGAGCCGTCGTCGGCGTCGCACCCGGCGGTGAATCGCCGACGCGTCGTGGTCTATCTCGAAGCGGCGCCGCGCCAGGCCTTCGGCGAGCTGCCGCCGAGCCGCGCGCGGATGGATCAGCGCGCCGAACAGTTCGTCGCCACGCGTGCTCGCCATCACGGCCGGCACCGCCGTGGATTTCCCGAACAACGACCGGACGTTCCACAACGTGTTCTCGCTCGTCGCGCGGTCCGAACGTTCGACCTCGGCCGGTTCGCGCCTGGCCGGACCGGATCCGTTCGCTTCGACCGGCCGGGCATCGTGCCGGTGTTCTGCGACATTCACTCGCACATGAGCGCGTACATCCTCGTGTTCAGTCACCCGTTCTTTGCGGTGTCCGACGACGACGGCCAGTACGTCGATCGCAGGCGTGCCCGCTGGCGCGTACTCGCTGGTGGTGTGGAGCGAGCTCGGATCGGCGCCTGCCGCGGCGTGTGACCGTGCCCGAGGGCGGCGGCGTGGAGGCTGACTTCCAGGTCGGCCGCGAGCCATGACGGCCTGCTCTCGTCGCTCACCAATCGAATCTTTCTCGCGAGCGCGCTCTGCTCGTCGTCGTGTCGATGGGCATCGCGATCTACCGCGTCAGCGATCTCGGTCGCGCGCGCAGGCGGAGACGCGACCTGCAGACCGGCCTCGCCGAAGCGGCGTCGCTCGTCGACCAGTTCAGCCAGCAGGCAGTTCAACGATTTCTCGTCAAGGGCCGGCTCATCGCAGACCTGCCGAAGCTGAAGGCTGCGGCCGCGACCGACCATCCGCCGACGGTCCAGCCGATCGCCGAAGAGATGCAGGATCGAATCGACGCCGATCTGCTCGTCGTCATCGGCAGCGACGACCGCGTGCTCGCGCGTGCCGGTCGCCTGCGGCTCGACGACGATGCGCTGCTCGGCATTCTGGCGCCTGCCGCGCAGCCCGGGACGGCACGTCGTTCTGGCCGTTCGTCGGCGGCATCGTGCACGTGGCCGCGATGCCCGATTGAACCCGTGCGCATGCTGGTCGTCGGCCTCAGCCTCGATCGGGACGTCGCGCTGTCGCATCAAGCGGCTGACCAACAGCGACGTCGCGTTCGTCAGCGGGTCCGAGGTCGTGGCCTCGTCGCTCGACGCGAGCGCCGAAGCCGCGCTGGCGTCGGTGGCGGACCGGCGTGACGTCTTCTCGCTGCTGGTCGGCGCCGAGGAATACATCGGACGCGTGCAGCCGCTCGGGCGCGAGCGACGACGCCGACGAGCCCGATCGCGCTGGTGCTGCGGTCGCGCACCGAGCACCTTCGGTTTCTGCCGGCCCTTCGCTGGCAGATCGCCCTGACGGGCCTGGCGGCCGTGCTCGTGGCGACCCTCGTCGGATATCTCGTGGCGCGCACGGTGACACGGCCGCTCCGGGCCTGACCGGCGCCATGGGTGAAATGGCCACGACGGGTGACCTCGGCCGGACCCTGCCGGCGCTCGGCCGGTGGGATGACGAGGATGTGCGTCTCGTGGCGACGACGTTCCGACAGCTCACGGGCGCGCTCGATCGGTTTCAGCGCGAAGCGGCCATGCGCGAACGGCTGTCCTCGCTCGGCAGATTGTCCACCGTGGTCGCGCACGAGATCCGTAACCCGCTGATGATCATCAAGTCCGCCGTGCGGCAACTGCGCAAGCACGACTCACCCGATGTCGCGGACACGGCGATGAGCATCGACGAGGAAGTGACCAGACTGAACCGGGTCGTCACGGGCGTGCTGGACTTCGCCCGGCCGATCACGTTCGCCTTCACGCGAGGCAAACCTCGGGGCCATCTGCCGCGACGCGGCGCTGGCCGCGACCGCCGACGCGGAAGACGTGCCCATCGAGGTCACGGCGGCGAGCGAACCGATGGTCACCGACGTCGACCGGCTGCGGGCGGTCCTCGTCAACCTTCTCACCAACGCGCAGCAGGCCGTTCGGGCGCGAACCGATCGGGCGCCCGGGTCGCCGATTCGCTCGAGACGGCGCGCGAGGCCGGACGCTGGCGCATCACGGTCACCGACCGCGGCACGGGCATCTCGCACGAGGACCTGCCGCACGTGTTCGATCCGTTCTTCACGACCCGTCGCAACGGCTCTGGACTCGGTCTGGCGATCTCCAAGAACGTGGTCGAAGGACTTGGCGGAGCGCTGCGCGTGGAAAGCCAGGCCGGCGAAGGCACGACCGTCACCATTCACCTGCCAGACCGTGCCATGCGGGAGGCCACGACGTTGACACGTGGATCGGTCCTGCTCGTCGACGACGAGCCGAAGATTCGACAGGCCCTGGCCAAGGCCCTTCGCGACGAGGGGCACGACGTCAACGCGACTGGCAGCCCGCGCGAGGCGCTGCGGCTGGTCGGCGAGCGGCCGTTCGATCTGCTCGTCGTGGACAATCTGATGCCCGAGCTCAGCGGACTCGAGCTGATCCGTGAGGTCGTCGGTGCGGCGGGCGCCGGCGAGCGTCCGCAGATTTTGATGATGACGGCGCACGCGACGGTCCAGAGCGCGATCGAAGCCATGAAGCTCGGCGCCCTCGACTACCTGCAGAAGCCCTTCGAAATCGACGAGTTCCTCGTCGTGGCCGCACGCGCGATCGAGCTGGGCCGGCTCCGTACCCACCACGACTACCTCATCACCGAGCGCGACGAGCAGTTCGACCACTACGGCATCGTGGGCCGGAGCCGCGCGATTCAGGAGGTCGTCGCGGAAGGCCCGTGTCGTCGCCCAGTCGCGCAGCACGGTGCTCATCATCGGCGAGACGGGCACGGGCAAGGAGCTGGTGGCGCGCGCCATCCACGACTGGAGCGCCCAGCGCGAGATGCCGCTCGTCCGCGTGAACTGCGCGGCGCTGCCAGAGACGCTGATCGAATCAGAGCTCTTCGGCCACGTGCGCGGCGCCTTCACCGGGGCCGTTGCCAACAAGAAGGGCCGGTTCGCGCTGGCCGACGGGGGAACGATCTTCCTGGACGAGATCGGCGTGATTGCTCCGAGCGCCCAAGCCAAGCTGCTGCGCGTCCTGCAGGAACGGGAGTTCGAGCCGCTGGGATCCGAACGTATCGGTACAGGTGGACGTGCGGGTCATCGCGGCGACCAACCGCGATCTGCGCCAACTCGTGGCCGACGGACGGTTTCAGGAGGATCTGTACTACCGCCTCAACGTCATTCCCATCACGATGCCGCCGCTTCGCGATCGCCGCGAAGACATCCCGTCGCTCGTCGAGCATTTCATCCGCCGTCACGCAGGACGGGCGGGCAAGCGTGTCGACGGCATCTCACCGCGGGCGATGACGGTGCTCGTGGAGGCCCCCTGGCCCGGCAACGTCCGCGAGCTCGAGAACGCGGTCGAGCGCGCGGTGGTCCTCGCACCGCAGCCCGTCATTCAGGAGCACGACGTCACGCTCGTCAGCCCGGTCACACCCGGCGCATCCGGCTTGCCGTCGCTCAATCTCAAGCAGAACCTGGAGTGGGCCGAGCGCGAGACCGCGCACCGCGCCCTCGACAGCGCGCGCGGCGTGAAGAAAGACGCCGCCGAGCTGATGGGTATCAGCCAGCGGGCCATGAGCTACTACGTCGCGAAGCACAAACTGGACGACGGACAGGGATAAGTGGTCCGAGGGTCCGAGAGGTCCGAGGGTTCGAGGGTCCGCGGGTCCGAGGGTTCGAGGGGTCCCAGTGCGGAACCTTCGGACCTTCGGACGCTCGGACCCTCGGACCTTCGGCCCCCGGACCCTCGGACCTATTCCGCAGTCTCGCCGGGCGCGAGCTCCAGCACGTCAATCGACGAGCCTCTGAGGTGCTCGCGGAGCGCCGCCGGTGTTCCGGTCAGCACCGGAAACGTTCCCCAATGCATCGGCACGACCTGGCGCACGCCGAGCCACTCGGCGGCGATCGCGGCGTCTTCCGGTCCCATCGTGTAGTGATCGCCAATCGGCAGGAACGCAATGTCGGGCGCGTACCGAGCTCGCGGATGATCTTCATGTCGCCAAAAAGCGCGGTGTCGCCGGCAAAATAGATCGTCGGCGCGTCGGCTGCCCGAATCACGAAACCGGCCGCGCCGCCCAGGTACACGATGCGGCCGTGCTCCACGATCGAGCCCGAGTGGACCGCCGCCGTCATCGTGATGCGAATGCCGGCGATCGTCTGGGTGCCGCCAATGTTCATCCCTCGGACGTTCTGCACGCCCTTCGACGACAGATAGTCTCCCAGCTCGGCCAGACAGATCACCGGAGCGCCGGTCGCGCGCGACAGCGCCTCGGCATCCAGGGAGTGATCGCTGTGACCATGCGACACGAGGATCGCATGCACAGGCGCGAGCGCGTCGATCCTGGACCACTCCGGGGGAACGCTCGGACCCGAGAGCCACGGATCGGTGACGAGGCGCTGGCCTGACGGCAGGCGGATCACGAAGGTGGCGTGGCCGAGCCAGGTAATGGCGATAGACATTTGCTACTTGTTATTGGTTATTTGCCATTGCATTGGGCTATTGGCGCGCGGCCGTGGTAATCGGTGCTACTGCATCGGTTGTTGCCGACCTCAAATAGTCAACAACCAATAACAAATGCAACAGCCGATGGCCGATAACCAATAGTAAATGGCGTTTGAACGATAATAGATCGAGCATGTCGATCGTCGCTCCCCTGCAGTTCATCCGTGGCCGGCGGGTCAGGGACACCATCGTCGCGCGGACACCCAAACCCGAGTGGCTCAAGGTCCGCGCGCCAGGCTCGTCGAACTACCTGCGCCTGCGCGCGCTGATGCGCGATTTGAACCTGCACACGGTCTGCGAAGAGGCGCACTGCCCGAACATTGGCGAGTGTTGGCACCACGGGACCGCGACGTTCATGATCATGGGCGACGTCTGCACGCGGGCGTGCGGCTACTGCAACGTCAAGCATGGCGCGCCGATCGCGCTCGACCCTCGGAACCCTCGAAGCTGGCGGAGGCTGTCGAGACGCTGGGCCTCAGCTACGTGGTCGTGACGTCCGTCGATCGCGACGACCTCGACGATTTCGGAGCGAGTGTGTTCGCGCAAACCATTCGCGCCATCAAGGCCCGCCGTCCAGAGTGCCGCGTGGAGGTGCTCATTCCCGACTTCCAGGGCGACGAAAAGGCCCTGCGAATCGTCGTCGACGCGAAGCCCGACGTGCTGAACCACAACACCGAAACCGTGCCGAGGCTGTACCGGCGTGCCCGGCCTGGTGGCCGTTACGAGCGCGCGCTCGAACTGCTCGATCGCGCCCGCACGTGGGCGCCGGCCGTTCCGACGAAGACCGGATTGATGGTTGGACTGGGTGAAACGCGGGACGAACTGGTCGAGGTCTTCCGCGACCTCAGACGCGTGGACTGCCAGATTCTCACCGTGGGCCAATACCTTCGTCCCTCTCTGGCGCACCTGCCGATGGAGCGCTACTACACGCCCGACGAATTTCGCGAGCTCAAGCAGATCGCCCTCGGTCTGGGCTTTGGCCACGTCGAGTCCGGCCCCCTCGTGCGTTCCTCGTACCACGCGCACGAACAGGCGGAGAGTTACGACAGGGCCACGACCTAGGACTCCGGTCCGAAGGTCCGAGGGTTCGAGGGTTCAAGAACGGATTCGGACCTTCGCGCGCTCGATCTTCGCACCCTCAGACCCTCGAACCTTCGGACCCTCGGACCCTCGGACCCTCGGACCCCCCGGACCTTCGGACCGTGGAAGGTGTCTAACCCCCAATGCCCCGTCCGCCGGACGAGTTCGTCCAGGTTCGCGCGCTGACGACGGCGTTTTTCGCCCGGTTTTTCGAGAGCGACACGACCGCGGAACGCACCGACGCCACCCGGTCGTTCTTCTGGCTCCTGGCCATCCTCGCGGCCCCCGGCCTGCTCCTCACGACATATCGCCAATTCCTGTGGGAACGGATTGCGCGCCGTGGCGAGGGCATGGCCGCGCTGCACCAGGCCGTGCGCTCGGATACGGCCGAGTACCTCGCTCTGACGTTCGTGGCCGTGGCCGTGGTCGCGGCGGCGCGCTGGCAGAGCCTCGTCATCGACCGGCGAGACGCTCTTGTGCTCGGCACGCTGCCGGCGCGTCCGCGGACGATCGTCGTCGCGAAGCTCGCCGCACTCGCAGGCTATACGGGGCTGCTCGCGGCCGGCATGCACCTCGGGACGGCGCTGGTCTACGGCGTCTCTCTCGGCGGCCTCGAACGGCCGACCAACGTCGTCGGCACCATGACCGGATTGGCAATCGCAGCCATCGGGCTGACCGTCTTCGTGATGACAGCGGTCGCCTCGATTCAGGCCGCGGGCGCTTGCACTCGCCGGCCCACGGCGTTTCGCCCGTGTCGCGGTGACGATGCAGATGGCGCTCGTCGCGTCGGTGCTCATCGTCTTCGTGCTGATGCCCAGCCACAGCCCGCGGGCGTTCTCGACATTCGACGAGAGTGGAATTGCAGGGCCGGCATGGGTCTTCTGGCTTCCGCCGCTCTGGTTTCTTGGTGTGTACGAAACCGTCGCCGGCTCGGCAAGCGCCCAACTCCAGGAATTGGCCCGCATCGGCTGGTCGGCCCTGGCGCTCGCCGTGGGCGTGCTGCTCGTCGCAGGCCCGATTGCTGGAGCGCGGACGCTCCGCGGAGCGTTCGCGGTCTCTGCCCTGGCACGGTGGCCTGCCGGCCGGTGGCTCGCCGACCAACTGGCTTGCCTGCTGACGCGACAGCCCCCGGCCCGCGGCGCGATCGCGTTTACGTTGGCGACGCTCGCACGCGTGTCGGCGCCGCGACTGATTTTCGCGCTGCTGTCGGCGGCCGGTCTGACCGGTCTCGTGCCTGTTCTCGGTGCAGCGATTTCGCTCGGCCCCGACGCCACCATGGCCGTCCTCGCCTTTCCGTTCGTCATGCAGTTTTTCGCGCTGCTCGGCCTTCGTCTCGCCATCCGAACGCCCGTCGAACTGCCGGGCCGGTGGCTCTTCGACCAGACCGATGTGTCACCGCTCGCCGGGCGTCGAGCCGCGTGGGCGATCCTCCTCGTCGGTGGTGTGGTCGTTCCGATCGTGGCGACATCCGTCCTCTGGTTATGGCTGTGGGAGCCAGCCGTTGCTGCCGCGCGGATCGCCGCCGCGCTGGCCGGCGGCTGGCTGGCCCTGGAAGTGCTGATGTGGGGCTACGTGGGTGTGCCATGCTCGCGCCCTCTGGTGAGTGCCGCCTTTCGCGGGCGCACGCTGGCCCTTGTCGTGGGATTCGAGGTCTTCTGCTTTGAAAGCGCGGCGGCGCAAGCCGGCTGGAAGAACGAGATCGGTCCCGTACTGTGGCAGGCGCTGTTCTTCGCCGTGACCGCGGCCGGCGTCCACATCGGCAGTGAGCGGTCGGCGGCGGTCAACGCCATCGTGGACGAGCACCTCGACCCGCGCCTCGATCTCGAGGTCGTGGGACCGCTAGAGCACGGGTTCGACGGGTACGACGGGTCCGAGGAACGAGCTAACGTTCGCCATCTTCCTCGATCCCGACTGCGAGCGAGCGAAAGCGAGTGAGCCGCGTAAGGGGGTCGGGAGCTTATGTTAGAAGTTCGCAACGTGTCGAAACGTTATGGCGCGCTCACGGCCGTGAGGCACGTGAGCTTCATCGTCAAGCCCGGTGAGGTCCTCGGATATCTCGGACCAAACGGTTCGGGAAAGTCCACGACCGTGAAGATGCTCGTGGGTCTGATGCCGCCGACGAGCGGCACGATCCTGTTCGACGGAGAGGACGTTCAGGACCGGCTGCTCGGGTACAAGGCGCAGGTTGGGTACGTGCCGGAGGAGGCGCATGTCTACACGTATCTGACGGGACCCGAGTATCTGCGGCTGACGGGACGGCTTCGCGGCATGTCCGAGCGCGCAATCGAGGGAAAGATCGATCGCTTCCTGAAGCTGTTCGGCCTGGACACGGACTACCATGCGCCGCTCTCCGCCTACTCGAAGGGAATGCGGCAGAAGATCCTGCTGTCCGCAGCCTTGATGCACAATCCACGCGTCATCGTGCTCGACGAGCCCGTGTCCGGGCTCGACGTGTCGACGGCGCTGGTGCTCCGCACCGTGGTGCGATCGCTCGCCAGTGACGGCCGGATCATCTTCTACAGCTCGCACGAGTTGGACACGATCGAGAAGATCAGCACGCGCGTGATGATCCTTCATGAAGGCACGGTCGTGGCCGACGACTCGCCGGCGCGGCTGCGCGAGCTCGCCAACGTGCCGTCGCTCGAGGATGTGTTCGCGAAACTCGCCGTGCGGCAGGATCTCGACGCCATGGCCGAAGCGCTGATCGAGACCGTCCGACTGTGACCGATGTCACCGACGGGCTCGGACGCGTTCGCGAGGCGATCACCACCTGCGAGCGCTGTCGGCGGCTGCGCGACTATTGCCGGCGCATCGGCCGCGAGAAACGCGCGGCCTACCGCAACGACACCTACTGGGCCCGTCCGGTTGCCGGCTTCGGCGATCCGGAGGCGAGAATCGCGCATCATCGGGCTCGCTCCCGCGGCCCACGGCGCCAACCGGACAGGCCGCAACTTCACCGGAGACGGCGTCGGCGGATCGGGCGATTTCCTCATGGCCGCCCTCCACGCCAACGGCCTGGCGAATCAGCCGACGTCGCGAAGCCCCGACGACGGCCTCGCACTGAAGAACGCGTGGATCGCGGCCGCCGTGCGGTGCGCGCCACCCGACAACATGCCCACGCCGGCGGAGATTGCCGCCTGCCAGCCTCATCTCGTCGCTGAGCTTGCCGCACTGCCCAACCTGCGCGTGTACGTCGCCCTCGGCCGAATTGCGTACGACGCGTGCGGGCGGATCCTCTCCAATCCCGACGAGCCCGCGAAGCGACGGCGTTCTCGCCCGCAGTTCGGTCATGGGGTTCGCTATCGAACTCACGATGGCCGCGTTGTCATCGCGGCGTATCATCCCAGCCGCCAGAACACGAATACGGGCAGGCTCACGCCGCGGATGCTCAAGACAGGTCTTCCGGCTTGCGGCGAAGGCTGCGACGGGATGAACACGGGTGAGAAGGCAGAAGGCCTTTCCCGTTCAGTGTCCTTCCACAGGCTCGAACATCCGGATCCGGCGCAGCAGCACGTCCACCATCCAGAGCACGAGCGCCGGGACGACCAGCCAGGGCCAGAGGGCGTGCCTCGAGGAACGCACCGACGCGGCAGGCCATTCGAGTGCCGCCACGTTCGACGCCATCGCCCCGCCTGTCGCGCTGGCCAATGCGCCGAGGAGCACATCGTCCGGAGGGCGAAAACGGTATTCGGCGTCGAGGTCGGGAAGCAGGCGCCGGACGTCGGCAGGCGCTCCGGCGCGCTCCGCGGCGGACACGGTCAGCGATTCTCCAGCGTCGACAATCATCGACGCTTCGTAGCGGCCGGGAGCGACCTGCCGCGCGGTGACGCTCGCGGACGATCCGCCGCCCGCCTGCACGGCAATCGATGGCCGCAGGAGGTCGCGATATCGGCCCTGTTCGTCTCGCGCTTCGATCGAGAACGCCATCGTCCGCGTTCCGTCGCGAACGACGCCGGGCGTCACGGTGAGCGCGAGCGGCTCGGGACGTTGGCGCGCCACGGCCCGCACCACCGCCGCGAAGAACGGCCCATACCCTCGCCACTTCAGCCAGGCGCTCGCCCAGCGGTCCTTGACGTCGGATGCAAACACGGCGGTGCGGCCCAGCCCGAATGGCCAGAACGCAAGCAGCGGGTCATCGGTTTCGGTCCCGAGTACTTCGGTGGCCGCGTCCTTCAACACGACGGCTGTCCGTCCACGAAGCGCCGGCATGTCGGACAGATCGACGTTCGAGAGGACGCTTCGCGCGCGCACGATCGGCGCGATCGCGTCGCCTTCGTCGAACGCAGACATCGCGTTGCGCGCTTCCTTGACGAAAATCTGCGTCACTTCCTTCGCATCCAGGACGGCGTAGCCGCGGCCCTTCCCCCACTTCGCGATGTTCGTCAACAGTTCGGCGTCCGCCGACGGCCCCACCGCGATGGACGAGACGGTCATGCCGGCTGCCACCATCTTGCCGACGAGTCCCTCATAGTCGTCCGGGTAGGATCGGCCGTCCGACAGGAGCACGACGTGCTTCGCGCTGGCCTTGACCTGCCGCAACGCCAGATAGGCCTGCTCGACTGCCGGGTAGATCAGCGTGTCACCACCGGGCTGAATCGCGGTGACGGCCTGACGGATCTCGTCCCGGTTCTTGCCGACGTTCCGCGGCGTCACGTCCCACTTGTACCGGTCGTCGAACGTCAGGATGCCGACGGTCTGTCGATCGCTCAGCGCGTCCACGGCCGCCTGGGCCGCGGCCTTGCACAGCTCCATCACGCGCCCGTTCATGCTCCAGGACTTGTCGAGGACGATGATGAGGGCGACGTCGGGCTGATCCTTGCGCTCGAAGGTTACGGGCAGCAGTCGCTCGAGCTCGGTCCGCCGGTAGCCGTTGGCGGCGCCCTCGGTGCTTTCACCGAAGACGGATTCCCCGCCCGCCACGAGCAATCCGCCGCCGTCGTGCTCGACCCAGGTCGTCAGCGCGGCCATGGTCTGGTCGGGAATCAGCGCGCGAGACACGTCGCTGAGGATCACGGCGTCCCATGGCTGCAACGCCTCGCGAGTGCCAGGCGTGTCCGCGGGCGGGCGAACGGTCACGTCAAACCCTGCCTGGGTCAGCGCCTGCCGGAGGTACTGCGCGCTGGCCGGACTACCCTCGACATACAACACCCGCGCCGGCGGTTTCACCACCACCTCGCGCGACAAGCGATTGTTGGCGGCGAGCGGGTCGTTGGCGACGTCGAGCACGGCGTGCACGACGTGCGGCCCGGCGCCCTCGAACGACGCTTCAACCGCAACGGCCGTCGCGCCCGCCTGGACGGCGGCGTCGGCGACGCCGACGACGCGATCACCATCGAGAATCCGGACCTTGGCCTCGGGCCACGCTTTCTGACTTCCGACGACAACCGTCAGTGTGATCGTCCCGCCTGCGGGGACCGGATCCGGCACGTGGATCGCGTCCACCCAGGCGTCGCCGAGGTCGCGCACGTTGAGCGGCTCGACAAAGACCGGAATCCCGTCAGCCGCGAGACTGAGCGCCGCGGCCTGTGCGTCGCCGGCCGTCTGGCGCCCATCGGAAAAGAGCACGACGCGCGCGGCGTCGCCGGGCGGCAACTCCGCCCGCGCTTCGGTCAACGCCAGCTCCAGATCGGACCCGCCGCGACCGACGAGGTCCGACTCGGCCGGTGCGGACGCGAGTCGGCGCAACGCCGCGGTGTCCGGGACCGGGGTCACGCGCGAAGCGAACGCCAGAATGCGCGAATGGTCCGGCTTGAGGGTGGCGTTGAGCAGATCGATTCGGGCGGAGGCCGCCTCAATCGCCGCGGTTGAGACACTGTGCGAGACGTCCACCACGTAGACGACGGCTTCGCGCGAGGACGTCAGCGAGATCACCGGGCGCGCGAGGGCGGTGGCGAGCAGCACGAGGAGCAGGGACCGGATGGCGGCCTGGAGCCGGCGCTGACGTGGATTGAAATTGGTCCGGCTGAAACGGAGCGCGAGCCACACGAGCGGCACGGCCACGAGCCACCACAACGCGCCGGGAGCGGCCAGTGACAGGCTCATCTCACACCGTCACCTTCCGCTGCCATGTCCACCACTCCGCCACAAGCAGCACGAGCGCGAGCAGGACGCCATAGATCCACCAGGCCGCGCCTGCGAAGGCGGTGAGCGTCGTGGCGCGCGCGTCAGCCGGCAGATTCGTCCGCGAGAGATTGCCGATGGTCGGGTTCCCGACGTTGATCCCAATCACGCTCTCCGAGCCGCCGGCTTCGACGAGGTAGAGCCCCGGGGTGCGAAGCCGCACGAGCACGCGGTCGCCGGCGCGAACGAGGCCCACGGCGTGTCCGTCCGGCGCCGTGATCCGGGTCGTGCTGGCCGGAAGGTCGATCGGGCCGGGCGTCCGCACCTCGCCGGCAGCGGGCCGCGCCAGCCAATCCAGGGCGTTGCCGACGAGGATCGGAAACGCCGGAACGTCTGTGAGGTTGGAATCGGCCGTGCTGAAGCCGAGCAGCACGCCGCGGATGCCAGGCGCGTCCAGCACGGACACGAGCGGTGTGCCTTGAGCGGACCGCGCGACGGGCTTGAGGGCGGGTCCTTCATAGCGACGGCTTCGGGCGATGTCGAGCGTGAGCGGGTCGACGCCCGCGAGGATCGGATGGGCTTCGGTGACTGACCACTGCGGCAGTACTTCGTCGCGGCCCGCCGTTGCCAGCCACGGAACCGGCGGCGGCGACAGGTAGAGCGCTGGGCGATTGGGTGCGTCCGGAGGCGCCCACCGGTCGAACACGATGACGTCCGTTGGCGCCGGCTTGTACTCGGACGTTCGAACAAACGTCGGGTGAATGGCTGGATCGTGCTCGAACAAGCCGGACAAATCGTCTGGCTGATTGCTCACGACGGTCACGGCAATCGGATCGCCGTTGGCGAGCCACGCCACGGCCTCGTCATCGATGTCGAGTGCGTTGCCTGGCGCGCTCACGCGAGCCCGAAGCGTGGCGCCGCCGTCGGTGTCGAGCGGCATCGACTGTTGCGACACTTCCGCCGGCGCGAGATCGACCCATCGATCCGTGATGACCGACGAGCCCCGCGTCACCGTCACGTGCGCGCGCTGGGGTGTGGTCGCGTAGTTGGCGACCTCCAGGTACGCGGACGCACCGGTCGCCGAGGACGTGGCCGGGCGCGCTCCAAAGGCCGTGATCGCGACATTTGGCGCGGGCCGAAAGACCGAGTGGAGCACCACCGCGGGGTCAAGCGGCCGAAGCAGCGCGCCGTCCGTGAAAAAGTGCGTCGCGTCCACGCCGTCCACGCGTGGCCAGGCCTGCCCTTCGCCGCCGGCAGGCTCCAACCGGTCGAAAGCCGTCGCAATCAGCGCGGTGTCTGACGTGGGACCTTCCACGAGACCATCGGCCGTCGTCGCAATGGCCACGTCCGACGCGGCAGCCGAGCGCGAGGGCACGCGCGCCCGCCACGGCGCGCTGCCATCGTGTGTCGCCCTCCGGCGTGCGGGCACGCATCGACCACGACGAATCGAGCACGATGAGGATGCGGCCCTGCGAACCGGCGGCCGCTCGCGGTCCCGGCCGCGTGACGGCCAACGCGAGAGCCAGCGCGACCAGCACCGTCGCCGCAAGCGACACGGCTCGGCGAATCCTGTCCCACCACGATCGTTCAGACGGACGGTCGACGACATGCCGCCAGACAAGGAGAGAGGGCACCGCGCGGCGCGGCGGCCGCACCTTCAGCCGGAACAGCCACCATGCGAGCGCCACGGCCGCGCCGATGAGCAACCAGGCCTGCCACGCGGCCATCGCGCCAAACGTCATGCGAGCAGTCCTCCCTCGCGAAACGTCCGCAGCACGATGTCCTCGAAGGGATCGTCCGCACTGGCCAGCACGAACGGCAGCCGATAGCGCCGGCAGAACAACGCGATCGCGTCGGCGTGCGCCTGCCACGCCTCGCGGTAGGCCCGCGACAGACGCGGCGTGACGTCGAGATCGAGATGCTCGCCGGATTCGGCGTCCACGAAGCGCACCTCGCCAAACGTGTCGATGTCCCGCTCGCGCGGCGAGAACACCTGCACCACGAGCACGTCGTGTCCGAGCGACGCCAGCACTTTCAGTCCCGTGTCGAACCCCGCCGGATCGAGAAAATCAGAAATCACGATGGCGACGCCGCGGCGGAAAGACCGGCCGGCAAACTGCCGAATGCTCTGCTTCAGATCCGTGCCGCCGCCAGCTTCGAGGGCCTCGAGAATCGCGAAGACCGGGAAGATACGGCCGCGCCCGCGTCCGGGCGCGATTCTCGCGCGCGAGCGTCGCGCCGAAACGGCAGGATGGTCACGCGATCGAAGTGAACGAGACCGATATAGCAGAGCGCCGCGGCCAGCCGTTTGGCCTGGTCGAACTTGGCGTCGGCCGCCATCGAACGGCTCGCATCGAGGAACAGGTAAATCGGCAGGTCCTGTTCCTCGTCGAACAACCTCAACAGCAGCCGGTTCAGGCGCTTGTACGCCTTCCAGTCGATGTGCCGGACGTCATCGCCGGGCGCGTACTGGCGATGGTCGGCGAACTCGAGCCCGCTCCCGCGTTTGCGTGCCAGCCGATCCGCGCGGTCGCGCCCGACGAACGAGCGCATCGAGATAACCCGCAGGTGCTCGAGCTTCTTGAGGAAGGCGGCGTCGAACATCCGCTACACGCTTACTCCCTTGAGCAACTCGGCCACAATCGTGTCGGCGTTCACCTGCTCCGCCTCGCCCTCGAAGTTCAGGAGAATGCGGTGGCGCAACGCGGGGAGGGCGACGGCGCGAATGTCGTCGGGAGACACGAACGCGCGGCCGTGCCGGAGCGCATGAATCTTGCCGCCGAGCACGAGCGTCTGCGCGGCACGGGGACTTGCTCCGTATCGCACGAAGCGCTTCACGAGCGGCGTCGCGTAGGGCGAATCGGCGTGCGACGCGAGCGTGAGGCGAATGGCGTACGCCTGCACCGGCCGCGCGATAGGCACCGACCGGGCCGTCTGACGCATCTCGAGGATCTCTGCGCCGTCCATGACGCGCGTCACCGAGGCGTCGACCGGCTGGGTCGTGCGGTCGAGAATCTCGTGGAGCGCCTCTTCCGCCGGATACTCCACTTTCAACTTGAAGAAGAACCGATCGAGCTGCGCTTCGGGCAACGGGTACGTGCCCTCCATCTCGATCGGGTTCTGTGTCGCCAGCACGAGAAACGGCTGCTCCAGCGGGAACGTGGTCTTGCCCACGGTCACGCTCACCTCCTGCATGGCTTCGAGGAGCGCCGACTGTGTTTTCGGGGTCGCGCGGTTGATCTCGTCCGCCAGCACGACGTTGGCGAAGATCGGACCAGGCTGGAACTCGAAGAACGTCCCGCCCTGCGCATGCTCCTGGACGATGTGCGTGCCGACGATGTCGGCGGGCATCAGGTCGGGCGTGAACTGAATGCGCGAGAACCGCAGGTGAAGGACGTCGGCGAGCGTATGCACCAGGCTGGTCTTGCCCACGCCTGGGATGCCTTCGAGCAACACGTGACCGCCCGCCAGCAGACTCGTGACCGCACCGGCGACGATCTCCTCGTGCCCGACGATGCGCCGCCCGACCTCGGTGGTGATTCGGACAAAACGTTCGCGAAACAACTCGATGTGCTGGGAAACGGCGGCTGTGGTCAACGGTTGCTCTGCTCCTCGGTTGTGGCCGGGCGGACGAAGTACCGCTCGACCACAGGCTTGCGTGCTTCCGGCATGGCTCGCACCGCATCGGTTCTCGCGCGGTCGAACGACGTGCGGCTGCCGCTCCGCGTAAACGTCAACGACGACCAGCTCTGCTGGGTCTTCCGGCGGCGATCTTCCTTGTCGAGGGCGGAACGATCGATGTTGACGACCGCCTCGACCATCTCGCGCTTCAGCGAGGCCGCAATCTCGCTCGCCTGACTGGTGCCGTACCGGACGTTCCCGCGCTTGCCGCCGAACACCGAGCCCGGCTCGCCCACCGCGGAGCTCGGATTGCCCAACATCATCACGGAGGCGCCATCCGCGGACTCCGATGGCTTCGCGGGCACCTTCGCACCCGGTTGCCCTTCGCTGGCCTCACCGGCCTCGCCCTCCGCCGACTGCTCGGTCGTCGGCCCCGGCTCCTTGCCCTCCGACGGATCGCTCTCGCCGCCACGGGCCGCGTCCTCGGCCTTCTGCGCTTGTTCGCTCGCCACGCGCGACGCCATGTTCTCGCGAGCCCACTCGACATCGCCTGTCGCGGTCTCGGCGTCTGCCAGGCTCGGTGCGTTGACCTTCTCGAACTGGTCCCGACTGGTCAGCGCATCGTCCAGCAGCTGCGCGATCTGCTCCTTCATCGCCGCATCCACCTTGGCGAAGTCCGTGAGCGCACGAAGCGCCGCCATGGCCTCCACGGGCGTCATCTTGCCCTCCCGGACGGCCGCGAGCAGCTCCAGCAGCTTGTCGCGCAGCTCCGGAGAGAGACCCTCGAGTTCGACGAGGTCGACGAGCTCCTGGGCGCCCATGGGAACCGAGACGGGCAGCCACGAGCCGGTCGGCAGCCCCGCCGGAACGGCAAACGCGGCCACACTCAGCACGGCCGCCGCGAGCCACGCACCACGAGACCTGGTTCTCGGATAGACCTCGTGCCAGGCGACGGCCTTCGATCGTTCTGCGGCCTCGTCGACGTGAAAGACAGCCCAGGGGCTCGCCGAGGGATGGAACGAAAACCAATGGGCGCTGCGCAGCTCACCGGCCAAACCGGCGTCGTCGTCAACGGCCATCGCGATTGCGTCGGTGGTCGGACGCGAACGCGTCCGAAGGACGGCCCACGACCGAGAGCGCGGCGGCAAGCGCGACAAAGATCGTGGCCGTTACGGCAAGCGGCCACCCGACAGCGGATCCGAGCAGGCCAAGAACAAGGACGCCGGCCGCGACGATTGGCGCCGTCCGCGCGAGGGTCT
This sequence comes from uncultured Acidobacteriota bacterium, assembly GCA_963739035.1. Lineage (GTDB taxonomy): Bacteria > Acidobacteriota > Vicinamibacteria > Vicinamibacterales > SCN-69-37 > CAVTYZ01. The sequence goes on from CAVTYZ010000015.1 coordinate 385,053, forward strand.
TCGCGACCGCACGCTGGCGCCGACGCCGGTCGCCCGCTGCGACGAGTCCCGTCAACGGTTGCCGAGAAGACGGCTCGCTCACGAAGACACCCGAACGGCTCAACGATATCCGATTCTGGGGTTCCAGGGTTCAGGGTTCCACGTTCAGGGTTCTGGTTCGAGTGCCGCGGCTCAGAAGCCACGAAAAGACCAGACTCTGAACCCGGAATCCTGGAACCTGGCGGCCTTGTCAGGCCTTCGCCGCGCGCTTGGGGCGGTAGACGTGGGTGGAGTGGCCGAAGAAGACCTCGGCGGACTCCATGAGCGTCTCGCTCAGCGTCGGGTGCGGATGGATCGTCAACTTCAGGTCGGTCGCGAGCGCGCCCATCTCGACCGCGAGGACGCCCTCGGCGATGAGCTCGCCCGCCCCCGAACCCACGAGCCCAACGCCCAGGACGCGCTCGGTCTCGGGATCGATGACGAGCTTCGTCAATCCGTCCGGACGGTCGATGGCGACAGCCCGGCCGAGCGCGGCCCATGGAAACTTGGCGACTTCGACCTTGCGCCCCTGCTTCTGTGCGTCGGTCTCGGTCAGGCCGCACCAGGCGACCTCCGGATCGGTGAACACGACAGCCGGAATCGCCTGTGGCTCGAACGCCACCTTGTGGCCGGCGATCGCCTCGACGGCGACGCGCGCTTCGTGCGACGCCTTGTGCGCGAGCATCGGCTCACCCACCACGTCGCCGATGGCCAGGATATTGGGTTCCGCGGTACGCATCGCCTCGTCGACGACGATGAAGCCGCGCTCGCCCACTTCACACGCGTCTTGTCGAGACCGGGAATCGCCGAATTCGGCTTGCGCCCAATCGACACCAGGACGCGGTCGAACGTCTGCTCTCGGTCCTCGTCGGCCGAGCTCCGCACCGTCGACCCGAACCTTGATGCGGTTCTTGACCTCCTTCATTTCGACGACGCGAGCGTTCAGCGAGGATCTTGTGGAGGTTCTTCTCGAGCCGGCGGTGCAGGATGGCGACGAGATCGCGGTCCGCGCCTGGCAGCAGGCCGGAGGTCATCTCGACGACCGTGACCTTCGTCCCGAGCGCCGCGTACACCGATCCCAGCTCGAGACCGATGTAGCCGCCGCCGACGACGAGCAGCGACCCCGGCGTGTCGGGCAGGTCGAGCGCACCGGTCGAGTCCATGACCCTCGGACTGTCAATCGACAAGCCGGGCACGGTCGACGGGCGCGATCCGGTCGCGATGATCGCGTGCTCGAACGCGACTGTCTCGGCGCCGCCTCGCCGTCAGATCGACGCGAAGTGATTTGCCGTCGACGAACGACGCCTTGCCCTGGAAGTAGGTGATCTTGCGGAGCTTCGCGACCTGGCTGAGGCCGCCGGTCATCTTCTGAACGACCTGGTCCTTGAAGCCGCGAAGGCGGTCGAGATCGATGGACGGATCGCCGAACTTCACGCCCCAGGACTCGGCGTGTCTGGCTTCGCCGATGAGCTTGGCGACGTGCAGCAGCGCCTTCGAGGGAATGCACCCGCGGTAGAGGCACACGCCGCCCGGGATTCTGTTCGGAATCGACGAGCGCGACCGACATCCCGAGGTCCGCGGCGTAGAACGCCGCCGCATATCCTCCAGGACCCGCACCAATGACAACCAGCTGGAATGACGCCATCACAAATCCATCGTCAGAGGATGCTCGAGCGCCTCGACGATGAACCGGAGGAACCGCACCGCATCCGCGCCGTCGATTACGCGGTGGTCGTAGGACAGCGAGAGGGGAAGCATCTGGCGCGGAACAAACTGGTTGTCCTGCCACACCGGCTCGATGGCGCCGCGCGAGACACCGAGAATCGCGACTTCGGGCTGGTTGATGAGCGGCGTGAACGCCGTGCCACCCAGGCCGCCGAGGTTGCTGATCGTGAAGACGCCGCCCGACATCTCTTCGAGACTGAGCTTCTTCTGCTGCGCCTTCTGTGCGAGCGCGGCCAACTCGATCGCAATCTCCGTCATCGTCTTGCGATCGGCATCACGAATAACGGGCACGAGCAAACCGTTCGGCGTATCCACGGCCACGCCGATGTGGCGGTACTTCTTCATCACGACCGACTGGCCCGCCATGTCGACCGATGAAGCGAACTGCGGGAAGCGCGCGATCGCGGCGGTGACGATCTTGATGAGCACGACGGTGACGGTGAGCTTGGCGCCCGCCTTTTCCACGCGCCCGCCATAGGCGCGCCGGAAGTTCTCGAGCCCGGTCATGTCGGCCTTGTCGAACTGCGTCACGTGCGGCGCCTGCCAGGCGATGGACAGGTGCTCCGCCGTCTTGCGGCGGATGTTGGACATCGGCGTGACCTCGACCTCGCCCCACTTCGAGAAGTCAGGGAGCGGAGCCGGCCGGCCGACGGGCCCGGAAAACTGCTCGCGCACGTGGCTCTGCACGTCCTGCGATCCGATGCGTCCCCCAGGCCCGGTGCCCGCGACCTGGGCGATGTCGATGCCCAGCTCGCGCGCGTATCGACGCACGGACGGCGCCGCGGCGATGAGCGGGGCCGCGCCCTGCCGTTCCGGGGCCGGCGCGGGCCGGCCGCTGCTGAAATCCACGACCGCGGCGGGCTTGGCGGGTGCCGGGCGTTCCCTTTCGGGGGCTCGGCTGCGCGGCTCGCGGCGCGGCGCAGGCTCGGCCTTCTTGTACTCCGCAGGCTCTGCCTTGGGCGCGGCGGCCGCCGAACCGCCTTCGTCGAGCACCATCACGGTCTGCCCGACCTTGACCTTGTCACCCACTTTGACGCGGACGTCAGTCACGCGTCCGGCGACGCTGGACGGCACCTCGATGGTGGCTTTGTCGGTTTCCAGCTCGACGACGGGCTGATCTTTCGCGACGAGGTCTCCGACATTCACGAGGACGCGGATGACATCGCCCTTCTCGACGTTCTCTCCAAGCTCGGGCAGCGTGAACTCAACGGGCAATGGAGCCTCCACGGGACAAGTTAGAAGTTCGAACTTAGAAGTTCGAAGTTGCGAAATCACACCGTCGTCGGATCGACCTTTTCGGGATTGATCTCCAGGTCCTTGAACGCCTGCTTGACGACCTTCAGATCGACCTGCTTGTCGCGCGCCAGCGTCGACAACGTCGTCGCCGCGATGTGCCGGGCGTCGACCTCGAAGAAGTTCCGGAGCGACGTCCGGTCCTCGCTGCGGCCGAAGCCATCGGTGCCGAGCGTCACGACGGGTCGTCCGACCCAGCGGGCAATCATGTCCGGCTGGCTCTTGAGGTAGTCGGAGGCCGCGACGACCACGCCTTTCGTGCCGGCCAGGCACTCGGTGACGTACGGCACCCTGGCCGCCTCACCGGGATGGAGCAGGTTCCATCTGTCCGCGCGGTGCGCATCCCGATAGAGCTCGTTGTAGCTCGTCGCGCTCCAGACGTCTGCCGCAACGCCGTACTTTTCGAGCAGTCCCTGCGCCTTGACCACTTCGTTGAGGATGGCTCCGCTGCCGATGAGTTGCGCGCGCACGCTCGCCTTCGCGTCGGCCGCCGTTCGGAACCGATACAGGCCCTTGATGATGCCGTCACGCACGCCTTCGGGCATGGGGGGCATCTCGTACTGCTCGTTCATGACCGTCAGGTAGTAGAAGATGGCTTCGCCGTCGCCGTACATCCGGGTGATGCCGTCCTCGATGATGGTCGCGAGCTCGTACGCGTAGGCGGGGTCGTAGGAGCGGCAGGGCGGCACGCCGAGCGCACAGCACGTGGCTGTGGCCGTCCTGGTGCTGCAAGTCCTTCGCCGGCCAGCGTCGTCCGGCCCGGCGGTGCCGCCGAGCAGGAAGCCCCGGCACCGCGCGTCCGCCGCGGCCCAGATGAAGTCGCCGACGCGCTGGAACCCGAACATCGAGTAGTAGATGAAGAACGGGATCGTGTTCACGCCGTGCGTGGCGTAGGCGGTGCCCGCGGCGATGAACGACGACATGGAACCCGCTTCGGTGATGCCTTCTTCGAGGATCTGGCCGTTCTTCGCTTCCTTGTAGTAGAGGAGCGTGTCCATGTCGACCGGCTCGTAGAGCTGGCCGATGCTCGAGTAGATGCCGACGGCCCGGAAGAGCGACTCCATGCCGAACGTCCTGGCCTCGTCGGGCACAATCGGCACGACGAGAGGCCCAATTTCCTTGTCGCGAAGAAGCTTGGCGAGCATCTTCACGAAGACCATGGTGGTCGATGCCTTCCGATCGCCCGTTCCCTTCGCGAACTCCTCGAAGACCTCCGACAACTTCGGACGGATCGCGGGCGCGCGCACGATGCGCTTCGGCACGGGGCCGCCGAGCAGCGCCCGGCGCTCGCGCATGTAGCGGAGCTCAGGGCTCGACTCGTCCGGCCGGAAGAACGGCGCCTCGGCCACGCGATCGTCACCGATCGGGATGCCGAACCGCTCCCGGAAGTGCAGCAGTCGGCCTCATTCATCTTCTTCTGCGAATGGGTGATGTTCTTGCCCTCACCCGCTTCGCCGAGGCCGTAGCCTTTGATCGTCCGCACGAGCACGACCGTCGGCGCGCCCTGATGGGTCACCGCCGCGCGATACGCGTTGTAGACCTTGACCGGATCGTGCCCGCCCACGCGCAGCGCCTTCAGTTCGTCGTCGGACAGATGCTTGACGAGCTCGAGCAGCCGCGGATCGACACCGAAGAAGTGCTTGCGGAAGTACGCGCCATCTTCGACCACGTAGCGCTGATACTCGCCGTCGACGACCTCGCCCATTCTCTTGACGAGCACGCCCTCGTTGTCGCGGGCGAGCAGGTCGTCCCAGCCCGAGCCCCACAGCACCTTGATGACGTTCCATCCGGCGCCCCGGAACACGGCTTCGAGCTCCTGGATGATCTGGCCGTTGCCGCGGACCGGACCATCCAGCCGCTGCAGGTTGCAGTTGATGACGAAGATCAGGTTGTCGAGCTCTTCGCGGGCGGCCAGCGAGATCGAGCCGAGCGATTCGGGCTCATCCGTCTCGCCGTCACCGAGGAATGCCCACACTTTCTGATCGGACGGCTTCTTGAGCCCGCGATTTTCCAGGTAGCGGATGAACCGCGCCTGGTAGATGGCCATCGAGGGCCCGAGGCCCATCGAGACGGTCGGGTACTCCCAGAACTCCGGCATCAGCCACGGATGCGGATACGACGAGAGGCCGCCGCCCGGACGCAGCTCGCGCCGGAAGTTCCGCAGATGCTCTTCGGACAACCGGCCCTCGACGAACGCCCGCGAGTAGATGCCGGGTGACGCGTGGCCCTGGTAGAACACGACGTCGGCGTCGCCGCCGCCGTCGCTGCCGCGGAAGAAGTAGTTGAACCCGACTTCATACAGCGTCGCGGCCGACGCGTACGTCGAGATGTGGCCGCCGATACCGTCCGACTCGCGGTTGGCGCGGACGACCATCGCGAGCGCGTTCCACCGCACGAGGCTCTTGATGCGGCGCTCCATCGCGCCGTCGCCCGGGCGCGCGACGTGCTCCGCGGCCGAGATGGTGTTGATGTACGGCGTGTTCGCCGCAAACGGGAGCCGCACGCCTGACACCCTGGCGCGCGCCCTCAGCGCTTCGAGAAGACGAACCGTACGCCCCTTATCGCCCTGGTGCAGGACGTAGTCGAGCGATTCCAGCCACTCGCGCGTTTCGACCGCCTCGAGCGCCGCGATCTCCGTCGGTGAAAGGTTCTTCATATGGACGTGACCCGTCTGCTGGCAGTGTCCGATGCCGCCGAACGGTCCATTCTACCGCCATGACCGAACAGAAGATACGGACGTGGCCGAAAGAATGCCTCGTGTGCATGGCGACCATCTCGTACGCACATGCTGCATGGAATTGCGCGAGACGCGGAGGACCTAATCGAGGGAGGGCACCGCGCTTGCGTCCATGCGATCGACGACGCGGCCGAGCGCACCAATGACCAGCGCGGACTCGAGAACGAGGGTGAGTGACGCGGCAGCAGCCGAGACCACCACAGTGTCGACGCCGGTCAGCACGCGCACAACACCACTGACGACGAGCGGCGACCAGAATCGCGGGAAAGAGCGACGAGACCGACTGTGACGATGAGGCCGCCAGCGATAAGCACACGCTGGCCCATGACCTCCATCCCGCGCGCGCTCGTCGCGCCGAGATCCACCCAGGCGGGAAACAGGATCGCGAGCGCGTTCTGCACCACGATCTGGACCAGGATGATCCCCGGCGCCACGAGCATCGCGGCCAGCGCCCAGGAGACGCGTTCGGCGAGCGCAAGGTGCATGTCGAACGTGACACGCGCCGACAGCACGAGCGCCGCGGTCACGAGCCCCCACACGATCACGGACAGCAGCACCGTCGGCGCCAGCACCTCGCCTCGAACGAGCGTGGCGCCGGTGACCGGCCATTGCTTGAGCGTCCCGATCTGCACCAGGTCCTGGCGGAGATCGTTACGCAGGATCTGCGGGCCGACGAGCGTCACGCCAGCCGCGGCCAGCGCGCAGATGGTCGCCAGCGCATCGGCCAGCGGTCCGGGCCGCTTGCGACACCGTGAATGCGCCGAGGACGATGATCGGCGCGAGTCGCCAGAGGACGCCCCACCGCGCCACGCGACTCGACAGGATCAGATTCTTCCAGAGCAGCGCAACCTCGGGGCGGCCGATCGGTCTCAAGCGAAACGGCGGCGGCCGCCGGTGGGCACGATTGGGCGTGTACTGTGCCCGGCGCCGCGACACCTGCTGCTCGGCGTCCCGCGCCGCAGCTTCTTCAAACGCGACGTCGGAACGCAACACCCACACGTAGTTCGCCACAAACGCAGCCAGCCCGATCGGCAACGCCGCAAAGAACTCCGGCGCACTGCCACTGAGCGGCACGCGCATCAGCGCCATGAACGGCCAGAGCACGACTCGTACCGGCCAGCTGTGGCGAGATGGCTTGAATTGCGGCAAGGAATTCATCGACCGACGAGACGACCGACAACGACGACCAATAGAACACGACCGAGGCACCGACGACCGTCACGGCGCCAAGAACGATCGCGACGGGAATCCATTGGCGCGCGAGTGCAGCGGTGCCGTGGGCGCGCAGGCTCTCACGCCGCAGCGATACGCCAGTCAGATGCAGATTGACCGTGGCCATCACGAGCAGCATCCCGAGAAAGAACGTCCAGCCCTGCGCGAACGTTCGAGGACGGAACACCAGCGTCACGAGCGCGCTCCCGAGCATGGCGCCCGCCTGCGAGCGAAGCACCTTGTAATGCAGGAGCTGCCGGCGGGAGACGGGCGCCGTGAACAGGAACTGCACATCCGCCTTCGAGAAGGTCAGGGCCGGACGGCCGCTGCCTGGAAGAATCCAGGCCACAGCGGTCGCCATGAGGAGCCCGGCCGCGCCCAGGACCCCAAGGACCAGACTCGCATCGTCGAGCCGCGGCAGGCCTCCCGCGTAGCCAGCCGGCGCGGGTCGTGTCAGCACCAGACCGACGTAGGCCATGCCGACAGTGAGCCCGATGAAATAGCGTGGCTCCCGCAGCCGCCGCAACCTGGCGTAGAACCGATTGCGCATCGAACAGGCGGCCAGATACAGAAACGCGTCGCTCATCTGGATCTATCGGCGGCCGTGTGCGGTCACCGAGAGGAAGATCTGCTCGAGGTTGGAATCCCCCGCGGCCAACCGGCTGTCGGTCAGCAGCTCAGCCAACGTGCCGTCAGCGAGTTTCACGCCGTGGTTGATGATGATGATGCGCGTGCAGATCTCTTCGACGAGGTGCAGCAGATGCGACGAAACGATCACGGCGCCGCCGGCACGGCCACGCGCGACGATCGTGGACTTCATCTGTCGAATCCCGAGCGGATCGAGACCGGTCAGCGGTTCGTCGAAGAGCAACGCGTCGGGCTCGTGGATCAGGCCGCACGCAATGGCGACCTTCTGCTTCATCCCGCGCGAAAGCTCCGCAGGCAGTGCCGTCTCTTTCCCGGTCAGCTGGAGCTCGGCAAGAAGCGCCTGCGCACGCGCCTCCACGTCGGCCACGCCGTAGATGCGTCCGGTGAGGCGAAGGTGCTCGATGACCGTCAGATACTCGAACAGGTGCGGCTCGTCGGCCATGAATGCCAGGCGGCGCTTGGCCTCGATCGGTTCGCGCACGATGTCGTGCCCGCCAATCCGCACCGTGCCGCGGCTGGGCGACTGAATCCCGACGATGCAACGGAGCGTCGACGTCTTGCCGGCGCCGTTCGGCCCGATGAGCCCCACGATTTCCCCAGGCGCGACGTCGAACGACAGGTCGTCCACCGCGCGGAGTCCGCTATAGGTTTTGGTGAGACGGCTGACCTGGATCACGGGTAAACGGCAGTCTACTGCAGCGGTGCGGAGGTGACGATTACGATTCCGTTCGCGGAGTCGTTCGTTCCCTGATGACCTCGACGGCCCGGTCGGGCCTGTCGCTGATGAGTCCGGTCACGCCCCAGTCAAGGACGCGCCGCATGTCCTCGAGCTCGTCCACAATCCAGGCCTGAACCGGCAGACCGGCCCGCCGCAACACGCGGACGAGCGAGCGGTTGAGGACCCGGCGCCCTCGGAGCTGCAGGGGCGCCTGAATGAGTTGAAACGCGGGTCGCCGGGGCGCCCGCCAGACGTAGGACCATCGCAGGGCCGAGATCACCTCATTCTGCGAGGCGCTCGTCACGATCTCCGGAGCCCGCTGCGCGCACGGCCGTCAGCACGGTATGGCTGAATCCCCCGATCACGACGCGGTCTCGGGCACCCGCGCCAGCGATGGCGTCCAGCACGGGCCCGACCGCGGCGACGTTGTCGCCCTTGATCTCGACGATGACGGGCACGTCGGCCGAGAGCGCGAACACGTCAGCGAGGCGAGGCACGCCCACGCCGCGCGCGCGGAATGGAAATCCGTCGGCCGGCCCGAAGTGGTGGCCGGCATCAACGTCTCCCAGTTCCTCGGCCGTGCAGGCCGACACGAGGCCGGTGCGATTCGGTCGTCCGGTCGAGCGTCTCATCGTGAATGACGACCGGCTGGCCGTCTTTGGAGAGCCGCACGTCGCACTCGACCGCGTCAACGCCGACCGAGAGTGCGTGGGCAAACGCGACGAGCGTGTTCTCGGGACGGAGCTTCGCGCCACCGCGGTGCGCGATGGCGACCGGCGCACTCGCCGACGAGCCGCGCCGCCCGGCCGCGATCTATTCCCGGCGGGCCGGACCGAGGCGATCTACTATTCCTGTATGTCGCTTCCGTCATCACTGGGATCGCTTCGTGAGGCCGTGAAGGCCGGGCGTGTCCCGCATCGAAGTGTCAAGGACGAGCTCCGATCGAACCTGGTCGCCGCGCTCCGCGCGGGCCGCCCGTTGTTTCCGGGCATCATCGGCTACGACGACACCGTCGTGCCGCAGGTCGTCAACGCGATCCTCTCACGGCACAACTTCATTCTGCTCGGCCTCCGCGGCCAGGCGAAGACGCGGCTGCTCCGGGCGCTCGTCTCCCTGCTCGACCCGGAGATTCCGGTCGTGCCCGGCTGCGAGATCCACGATGACCCGCTGCGGCCGCTCTGCGCCGCATGCCGCGCGCGCGTCGTGTCAGAAGGCGACGACCTGCCGGTGGCCTGGCGGTCGCGCGACGACCGGTACGTCGAGAAGCTCGCAACGCCTGACGTGACCATCGCCGACATGATCGGCGACGTCGATCCGATCAAGGCCGCGCGAAGCGCCGCGAGCTGGGCGACGAAATGACGATGCACTACGGCCTGCTGCCGCGGGCCAACCGTGGCGTCTTCGCCATCAACGAACTGCCAGACCTCGCGAGCAAGGTGCAGGTCGGCTTGTTCAACATCCTCCAGGAGGGCGACGTCCAGATCAAGGGCTACCCGGTCCGCCTTCGCCTGGACGTCGCTGCTCGTGTTCAGCGCCAATCCGGAGGACTACACGGCGCGCGGCAAGATCATCACGCCCTCAAGGATCGCATCGGCTCCGAGATCCGGACCCACTACCCTCGAACACGGCGCGAAGCGCTCGCCATCACGGCCCAGGAAGCCTGGGTCGATCGCGGCGGAGACACGCCGCGGGATCGCGCGTGGAGATGCCGCATTCGTGCGGGAAATCGTCGAGGAGATCGCCTTCCAGGCCCGCGGCGACCAGCAGGTGGACAAGCGGTCGGGCGTGAGCCAGCGCCTGCCCATCACGACGCATCGAGAACGTCGTGTCGAACGCCGAGCGACGCGCGCTCGTCAGCGCGCGAAGCGGTGGCGGTGCCTCGGGTGAGCGACATCTACGCGTCGTTGCCGTCGCTCACCGGGCAAGATCGAGCTCGAGTACGAGGGCGAGCTGAAAGGCGCCGAACACGTGGCGCGCGAGCTCGTGCGGAAGGCCGTGGCGACGGTGTTCGACGGCCATGCCGCCAACCTCGACACGGCGTCCGGTCGTGGAGTGGTTCAACCGCGGCGGCAGCCTCGACCTGTCCGATACCTCGTCGGCCGCCGACCTCATCGCGGCCGTCGATCCAATCGACGGATTCGGCCGGGTCGTGGCCGCGCTCGGTGCCGGCGATCGGAGCTCGGAGCCCGGCGCGCGCCTCGATCGCGGACTTCATCCTCGAAGGCCTCTGTGCGCTGAAGAAAATCAGCCGGACCGACGATGGCCGGCTGCTCGGCGACACCGACTCAGACCCGTCCGCGGCCTGAACCTCAGCGGCCTCGATCAGTTGATGGAAGACGACGAGCCGGCGGTCAAAGGCAAGAAGAAGTACTACAACTGACGAATGCGATAGACATCATGAAGTATCGCTACTCCCGCTTCGTCGCCGACCTCGTCGACGAGATCGACATGGAGTCGCTCGTCTCGAAGTTGTCCGATCTGCTCCTCTCGAGCGGGTTCAACAACCCGTGGGATCCGCAGAGCGACGACGACCGCACGATGCAGGCGCTGCACGACGCGATCCTCGATGCGCTTCTGAACGGCGGCGCGCTGTCGGAAGAGATGCTCGACCAGCTCATCGGCGACGCCACCGATCCTGCGGCGAGCGAAGGCCAGCGACAGCGTCAGCGCGATCAGCTCGAGGCGCTGGTGCAGCAGATCATCGAGCGACTCACGGAGCAGGGCTACGTGAGCGTGGCGGGCCGCCCGGCGCGCAGCGGCTCGACGGCCCGGGCGGAAACGCGGACGGCAGCGATGCGTTTCGAGGTGACCGACAAGGCGATCGATTTCCTGGGCTATCGCGCGCTGCGCGACCTGCTCGGCTCGATGGGCCGGAGCAGCGTGGGCCGGCACGACACACGTGAGCTGGCCACCGGCGTCGAGGCCGGAGGCCCGCCCGCGCGCGTACGAGTTCGGCGACACGATGAATCTGGACGCCGCGGCGACCGTGCTCAGCGCGATTCGGCGCCGGGCGACACGTCCGCCCGATCCCGCCGGATCGGCAACAGGGCTCAGGCCTGGACGTCGACTACGAGGACCTGATGATCACGCAGGGCGACTATCAGAGCTCGTGCGCCACGGTCATCCTGCTCGACTGCAGCCACAGCATGGTCCTGTACGGCGAGGATCGTTTCACGCCCGCCAAGCGTGTGGCGCTGGCCTTGTCGAATCTGATCCGGCATCAGTACCCGGGCGACGCGCTCGAACGTCGTGCTGTTCCACGACTCGGCGGAGGAGGTTCCGCTCAGCCAGCTCGGCCGCGTGCGCGTGGGCCCGTACTACACGAACACGCGAGAGGGACTGAGGCTGGCGCGGCGCATCCTCGATCGCCAGCGCAAGGACATGCGCCAGATCATCATGATCACGGACGGCAAGCCCTCGGCCGTCACGCGTCCGGACGGACGGATCTACCGCAACGCGTTTGGCCTGGATCCGTTCGTGCTGCGGCGAGACGTTCGCAGAGGTGGCCGCGTGCCGGCGTGCCGGCATCATGATCAACACGTTCATGCTGGCGCGCGACTACGATCTGGTGGCGTTCGTCCGGCGCGTGGCCCGCATCTGCCGCGGCAAGGCGTACTTCACGACGCCCTACACGCTCGGCCAGTACGTGCTGCAGGACTACCTGACCAACAAGACGCGGACAGTTCACTGAGCGCGGGCGTGGGTCTTGAGCCCTGGGGCCTGAGCTTTGAGGCTTGCGATCTCAAATAGCGGCGCGCCATCCTTGCCGCCACGCTCGTTCAGTACCCGAACGGCGATTCTGACGTCCCTGTTGAAGGCCTGCGTCGCCATCGAAGCGGTAGTGAATGCCGCTCGTATCACCGCGAAGCGCTGGCCTCCTCGGCCAGGCGATGCATCTCGTCGGCGGACTCCGGAAAGACAGCAGAGATAATCCCTTCAGCCGCGCCCGAGAACGCCGAGTGACCGGACGTGTACGCTGACTGGCGCGGGCAACCCCAACGGCTCGCGGATCGCGTGGTCACGCATCGATGGGCGCGGAACGAGATAGTGAAACTTGCTTTCCCAGCTCGCGATGCACGCGTCCATCATGGCCATGTTGAGCAGGGCGATGGTTCGCGCCGTACCAGCTTCGGAATATCCGGCGGCCGCCGCGAGGTCGAGAGCGACCTGGTCCCACAATCCCGGAACCGAGACCCCGCCCAGGCCCAGGTTCCAGTACTGCGCGATGGCGAGCTGCTCGGCGCTCAACCGATCGGAGTAGCCGCGAATTTCCGCGAGCGCGGCCGCGAACTCCGGGGAACCGACCGCAGGCGGCTCAGGTGCGCGGAATTGATCGCCCGATCGCATCGCCCACGGCTTAATCTTGCCGAATCCAGGGAGCGTCTGCTCCGGCGAAAACCACTGGTCGGGCTGTTCGCTGACGCGTCCGCTGTTCGCCTGATTGGCCTTGTCCGCGCGCAGCCACGCGAGCGCGGCCGCGCCGGCCGCGTGACCGATCGTTGACAGGCCGGCCTCGATATCGCTCGGCATGGCCGCACCCATCCAGATCCGCGATTGCGAATGCGCGAGCTCGTTCTGTTCGAGAAAGCGCTGAGTCCGAGGTGAAGAAATACGCGAGCACGTCCACGGACGCCTGCGCGATCGCGGCCTCCTGCGACGGGTACCCGTAGTGCTCGACCGGACCTCGGCCGAGCTACGGTCAGGCGCGACGTATCGGCGGTCTTCTGCTCGAAGTGATCGGCAAGGCGCCGGGCCGCCACGGCGGCATGTACTGTGCCACGGCAAACGCGGCAAGGATTCGCGCAGAGTTTCCAGAGTTGACGTGACGACCGGCAATCAAATCGCACGCGATACTCGTTCCAGCGACGCACCGCTCCGACCGACCACCAGTGCGCGGTGCGCTCCCACTCGGCCGGTGTCCCGGAACGAATCTCGGCGGCGTGCCTTAATCCGCGGCGAGCGCGTCGCCGACAGGCGGTGCCGGCACGGCATTGTCAGCCGCGTTGTAGAGCACCGACTTCCATGTGCCCGCCGTCGGCTCAGCCGAGACCTGCAGTGCCCGAACTGTCTGCGACTCGGGTGTGCGGGGCCATGGGCGGCGGCCTCATGGGGAGGGGTGGTGCGCCGATGGTTCGAGCCGGTCTCGGCGGCGGAGCCGCGGGCCCAGGAGCGGGCTCCGGCGCCCGCCCGCAGGCGGCGGCGAGAAACCCGAGCAAAACGGTGAGCGAAAGAGTCCTCAGGGCGGGCATCGATCTTAATATCGACCGTCCCGGACGAGGCTTGAGGCTCGGAACCTTTGGGCCCCCGATCTTAGGGTCTGGGACTCAGGGCCGCGATTCGGTCCGCAATGGTCCTCACCGCGACTTCGCCGTGGAAGCGGCCGTTCTCAATGAAGATACGTCCGCTCTGGCTGCCGGCCACACACGCGCCGACAACAAAAAGCCCGGGCACGCTCGTCTCGAACGTGTCGGGGTTGTGGAACGGCGCGCCGATCACAGGGTCGATATCGGCTCCCGCGGTCTTCAGGAGCGCGGTGTCCGACCGGTAGCCCGTCATGAGCAACACGGCATGCGCAGGCTCCGTGGTCCGGCCGGCCGGGCCTTCGAGGACAACGTGGTCGCCGGTAATCTCGACGACGCGTGTCGAGAACCGCGCGGCCACGGCACCTTCCTTGATGCGGTTCTCGATGTCGGGCTTGACCCAGTACTTGATGGAATCGCCCAGCGTCTCGCCGCGATGCACGAGCGTGACCGACACTCCCGATCGATAGAGCACGAGTGCCGCTTCGGCGGCTGAGTTCTTGCCGCCGACGATGACCACGCGACGACGGTAGTACGGGTGGGGTTCGAGAAAATAGTGCGAGACGTGCGGAAGATCTTCGCCCGGCACATTCAAGCGATTGGGCAGATCGTAGGCGCCGGTCGCCACGACAACGGCCGCGGCCTGACGAAGTCGCGGCTCGCCTGCCGCGGGCTGCGACGTCGCGCGAAACATGCCATCGCCAGCACGGCGAACGGCCGTCACCGTCTCACCGAACGCGATCTCGAGACCATGCGCGTCGGTGACCCGGCGGTAGTAGCGAAGTGCTTCCTGTCGCGTCGGCTTCTCGTACGGACTGACGAACGGCATGCCGCCAATCTCGAGGAGCTCCGGCGTGGTGAAAAACACCATGTCTGTCGGATAGCGCAGCAGCGAATTGACGAGCGCGCCTTTCTCGACGACGAGATAGCGCAGGCCGCGCCGCTTGGCGGCGATGCCCGCGGCAAGGCCGGCGGGCCCTCCCCCGATGATCAGCACGTCGAAGACACTCATGGTTCGAGGCTCTCGAAACTCACCGGGGCCGGTACTCGAGGCGAACGTTGCTGACGATGGCGACGGGCCGCCCGGGGGTATCAAACACTTCCTGGCTGGTGCGCATGAGCACGGCCAACCGCGTGCCGACGATGCCCACCGATGTCAGTCCCGTCGGAATCGTGACACGCACCGGCTCGCCTTGCCCCGGGGCCACGGCCTTCACGCCGCCCGGATTCGCGCCGCCGCCGATCTGGTCGAACAAGTCGCCGACCGAGCGGAACTCACGGACGACCGCGGCCTTGCTGATCACGGAGCCGGTCGGCCGAACGATCGACACGATCGCCTCATGCCGCGCAAACGTCAGTGCCCCGGGCACGACAATCGCCGGAACCGTGAACCGGTTGTGCAGGTCGAATCTGAGCGTGGGACTTCCGGTATGTGGCGGAATGGTCACCGAGATGCTGTCGCCCGGCGCTGTCGCGATCAACACATCGCAGAATGCGCGCTTGGTCTTCAGACCAGCGCCGAGCGGCGCCGAACATTCGGCGGCGGTGACAACCCGGACGCCGCGCTGCGCCATCACCGGGATACCGACGACGAACACCACGAGCGCCGCGACAACGGCCAGACGGATCACGGGTCGAGTATATCGAGGTCAGTCGGCACACCCAACGCCGGCTGCCACTGACCCAACGTCGTTGAGGGGGCCCGAACGGTGACGAATCAACTCGAGGAACTCATGACGCGTGCGCGCGTCGCTGCGGAATACACCGAGCATGGCGCTCGTCGTCGTAATCGCATTTTGTTTCTGCACGCCGCGCATGGCCATGCAGAGGTGCGTCGCTTCCAGGACGACGGCGACGCCGAGTGGATGAATCTGGCTGAGAAACGTCTCGGCGATCTGCGAGGTGAGGCGTTCCTGAACCTGCAGGCGCCGCGCGAACACGTCCACGAGCCGCGGAATCTTGCTCAACCCGATCACCTTGCCATCCGGAATGTAGGCGATGTGGCATTTGCCGAAGAACGGCAGCAGGTGGTGCTCGCAGAGGCTGTAGAAGTCGATGTCCCGCACGAGAACCATCTCGTTATACTCGACGGGAAAGAGTGCGCCGTTGATGACGCCGTCGATGTCTGCACGATATCCGCCCGTGAGAAATTGCAGAGACTGCTCGACACGACGCGGTGTCTCGCGCAACCCGTCCCGCTCAGGGTCCTCGCCCAGCTCCACCAACAGACGACGAATCGTCTCCTTCATTCTCGCATTCTACTTGCTCGTTCCGGCCGCGGCGAACGCCCAGGGCGCGCCGGATCCCGACGCGTTGTACCGGCAACGAGAAGAGTCGGGGCGGGCCGCCGAGGCCGCCGAGATCTGGGCGGCTCGGGCAGCTCGCGCGCAGGACTTCGAGGCCTTCTGGAAGCTGGCGCGCGCCTGCTACTGGACAGGGACCCAGGGACCGGAAACCGGCCGCCGAGCCGCTCTCGAACGCGGCGTCGCCGCCGGGGAACAGGCGGCCAAGATCTCTCCCGCCCGACCCGAGGGGCACTTCTGGCTGGCCGCGAACATGGGCGCGCTGGCCGAGTCATTTGGCGCCATGCAGGGCCTCAAGTATCGCGGCCGCATCAAGGACGCGCTCGAGCGCGCCCTGGCGATCGATCCGGCCTGGCAGCAGGGATCGGCCGACCGCGCCCTCGGCTGGTGGTATCACAAGGTGCCTGGACTCTTTGGCGGCAGCGAGTCCCAGGCGGAGACGCATCTCCGCCGGGCGCTGACCTACAACCAGGCCAGCACGGCGACGCTCTACTTCCTTGGTGAGGTGCTCGTCGAGCGCGGCAAGCGCACCGAAGCCCGCGCGATGCTTCAGCGCGTGATCGATGCGCCACTCGATCCGGACTGGACGCCAGAGGATCGGGACTTCAAGAACAAAGCCGCCGCGCGTCTGGCAACGCTCCCGCCTTCGCCATAGGCTTCGGCGGGCAAGCGGCGTTCTGGAAACTATTGTGCCTGGAGCGACAGGTCGTGTTGCCCGGCCATGAGATCGATCATGTCGGGCGGCACCGTGAACGACACTTCCATGGCGGTGCCGCTGCCGGTGGCCTGTATCGAGTCGAGCAGCCCACTGAATTTCGCGTCCTTGCCCGCCATCATCCGTGCCATGGAGATCGCGCCATTCACGACGCCGCGCAGGTCGTCGGCGGCCTTCGCATCCCTGGCCTCAGCGCGAAACCTGGCGGTGACGGCGCGATCCACGCCCGCACTCAGGGCGAACCACTGAATCGCACCGAGCTGATCTTTGACCGCATCCGGCCAGCCCTGATGACCAGGCATGTTCTCGAGCCGTCCCGTCACCCAGGCATCGCTGGATCGGTCGACTTCGGTGATGAGCTTCATCAGTTCGGCGTTGGAGGTGATGTTCTCGCGGCGTTCGGCGGCGTCGATGGATTGCTTGATGCGGTCGATTGAGCCGAGCGCCGACGAGCCCCGGCTCGAGTAACGCCATGCCCGGCTGAGTCTCTCCGCGACCGTCTGGCGCGCGCAGCAGCCGCTTGCCTTTGTATTCCTCGGCGGTGGCTCCATGCTTCACGGCCGCCTGCTCGAGGCGGGCCGCGTCGAAGCGACCGCGAAGCAGGACGACGGGCCCACCGCCGGCGACGGCTTCTGGCGTGAGCCCCGCAATCACGGTGTCGATGTCGCGCTCGATGTCGATTCCGGTTTCAGCGAGGAACTCGTCCTTGGCTTTGGCCTTGTCGTCTGGAAGGGCCGCGCGCAGCTTCTGCCTGAACTCGGAGTCCATGATGTGCCGGACGTCGGCGTAGGCTACCGCCGTTGCACTGACGGGAATGTAGGCGTACTCAGAGGGATGCTGGCTGCGGAGGGCTGATATCCTGCCGCTGTACAGGGCCACGAGCCCCGTGCCGAGCCCACCGACCACGATCAAGCCAGAAATCAGCAGAAAGTAGCGAGTCCGACGACTCATATGGTAAATCCCCAAAAGAATTATACGGCTCTGGTACTCGAAGGTTCACCAGGGTGCTTCATTGCTCGAGCACATATTCCCTGCGGGCCACGCTCCGGGCGGCCAGGACCAGGCAGGTCACCTCGATCACGGCGAGCCAGATCAGGCTCTCGGTCAGGGTCGGGACCTCGCGGAAGAGAGCCTGGAGCAACGAGAGGGTCGAATCGCCGGGCATCGCGTGAGGCACGAGCCCATGCAGGTAGTAGGCAACCGTGAACAGCCTGAATGACCCGGGAAGGGCCATGACGAGGACTTCCCACCCGAAAATGAAAAACAGCCCCGCGAGCAGGGGACGCTTGAACCGGGCGCCCACGAGCGCGAACACGGCACCGTACACCGCCAAGCCGATGACGAGCAGGCCGAGATCCTTGGTCAAGTCGACGAAGCTGTCGGCCAGACCGGCCGCCGATCGGCACGATGAGCAGCCAGACCACGACGACGGCCGGCAGGACGACGAACGCCGTGCAGACCAGATACGCCAGGTACTTGCCGATGAGCACGGCTTCTCGCGGAATTGGGCGGGTAAAGAGGTAGGTGATCGTCCGATCCTCGACCTCGTCGGCAATGAGCGATGTGCCGTAGAACACCGCCAGGACCGGCACGCTGAAGCGGACGAAAAACGCCCAGATCATCAGTCCGAAAATCATCGGCCCGGTCACTTCCATCCGATCGACGCGCGGAAGCGGCGCGCCGACTTCCACGAGGAGTCGAACGACGAACGCGACGACGACCGGCAGCCCAACGACGAGGGCCATGAACACGGTGCGGCGGGACCACAGCATCTCGCTCAATGAGAGGTCGAAAATCCTGAACGCGGCGTATGCGAGGCCGGGTGGCTTGGACGTGGTCTGGTTCACACGCGCCTCAGTTCTTGACCAGGTACTTGAAGACGGCCTGCAGGTTGTCGTCGGGTGACGTCATCGCCTCGACAGGTCCTGAATTTCCCGTCGCGACGAGCTCCGTCAGATTGGCGTAGAACGCGTCGGGCGTCCCGGTCTCCACGACGAGCGCTCCCGGCTCGAAGCGCAGGCTGATGACGTCAGCGCGGGCCAGGAACTCACGCGCCAGCCGGCGTGGATCGGCGGCGCGGATGTAGACGGTGTGCGGATGCTCGTCGATCAGATCCCGAATCTGGTGGACGTTGCCTTCCGCCAGGATTCGGCCCTGGTTGATCAGCAGGATGTTCGTCGTCATCGACTCGATTTCGTGCAGGATGTGGCTCGAGACGATGATGCTGCGACCGAGCTTCGCCCAGTCGCGAATCAAGCGAATCGTGCGGCGACGCGCGACCGGGTCCATGCCAGACAACGGCTCGTCGAGAATCAGCAGTTCCGGATCGTGCGCGATGGCCTGCGCGAGCTTCACGCGCTGCCGCATGCCCTTGCTGTACGCGCCGATACGCTTGCCCGCGGCTTCGACCAGATCGACGGCTTCGAGCGCGCGCATCGCGGCGGCGCGTGCCTCCTCGGGCGTCACGCCGTTGAGCCTCGCGAGAGCGGTGACCCACTCCAGGCCCGTCATGCGGTCGTAAAACGCATCCTGCTCCGGGCAGAAGCCCATGCGGAAGTACTGGGCGGGATTGTTCCAGACCGGCTCACCGAGCACCGTGACCGAGCCCTTGCTGGGACGCAACTGCCCGGTGATGAGCTTCATGAACGTGCTCTTGCCCGCGCCGTTCGGACCGAGGAGACCCGTGATTCCCGCCGGCACGCTGACCGTGACGTCGTTCAGTCCGATCACCTGCCCGTACCACTTCGAGACGTGGTCAGCCACGATCACCGGCGCGCTCACGACACGATCTCCACGCCTCGCACGGATCGTTCGAGCACCGACACGGACACGGCGACCAGGCCGATCAGCACGATGAAGGACACGGCCGCCGGCGTGTCGTAACGCGGCGCCTCGCGAAAGATGGCATCGGTCACGACGTCGAAGTTGCCCGTGATCGACACCCACGCGACGCGCGTCGACCCGGTGACAAACGCCAGGACGCCGTACATGGCCTCCGCGAAAAAGATGACGCCGGCATACATGACGGCGACATAGCGGGCGCTTCGCGAGATCGACGACAGGGCCAGCATGGTCACTGACGCCACGATCACCCGGACGAGCGAGGCGAGGATCACGGCTGGAATGAGCGTTGGATGTTCTCTCAGCAGATTCAGGCTTCCCGACAGGACGACCTGCATGATCACGAGCAGGACGGCCGGAAGGAGCGTCACGGCCAGAAGGAACGTGGCAAGGATCGCGAGCTTTCCGGCGATGTATTCGATTCTGAGGATGGGTTTCGACAGGTACACCTGGAGGGCGTTGGCACGCCGATCGTTCGCGATGAGACCCGCCCCCACGTAAATCGTCACGAAGAACGCGAAGAGTCCCTGCCCTTCGACGAAGGTCTGGAACATCCGGGCGTTCACTGGCAGGACCTCGCCTGCCTGCGGGTACATCGTCACCGCATAGATCTGGACGGTCCGGACCAGAAACGGCAGCCATGCCAGGAGGAGCAGGCCCAGGAACACCTTCTTCGCGAGAACCGTGCGCATGCCGGCGCCGGCGATGACGAGCCATCCACGCCCGTGCGGCTCGCGTTTTCCCTGGTAGCGGCGATAGCTCTGGTCGTGGACCGGACTCATCGTTCAATGCAATCAGCGCTCGCCCACGGCGCGCGCGAACACATCCTCGAGCGTCGGAAGGCTGGGCCGCAGGTGACGAATCTGCGCCTGACACTCGCGCGCGAGCGCGGAGATTCGCTGCTGGTCCTCGCCAGGGGCGCCGGGTTCGCCGGGCACGAAGACGCGCAGGAAGTCGTCGTCCGTCTCGTGGCATTCCAGCCCGGCCTCGCGAAGGCGAGCCAGGAACTCTCCGGCGTTCCCTTTGACGCGGACTTCGAACACGCGCCCGGCCGGGCCCTTGAGCGCGTCGATCGTTCCCGACGCCG
The DNA here is from genome assembly GCA_963739035.1 of uncultured Acidobacteriota bacterium. GTDB lineage: Bacteria > Acidobacteriota > Vicinamibacteria > Vicinamibacterales > SCN-69-37 > CAVTYZ01. The sequence goes on from CAVTYZ010000015.1 coordinate 405,650, forward strand.
CAATCGCGCCACGGTCGAGCACGATCACGTGGTCGCACGTGTACTCGACGTCGGGCAACAGGTGCGACGACAGGATCAAACTGACACCCTTGTTGTGCGCGAGGTCGCGAATCAGGTCGAGCATTTCCTCGCGGCCCTTCGGATCCATCCCGTTGGTCGGCTCGTCGAGAAAGAGCAGATCCGGATCGTGAACGAGGGCCTGCGCGAGCTTGATGCGTTGCTTCATCCCGGTCGAGTAGGTCTCGACGTTCCGGTAGCGCGCCTCGCCGAGGCCGACGTAGTACAGGACCTCGTGGGCACGCTGCATCGCGTCGGCCTTCGGCAGCCCGGCAAGCTCGCCACAATAGCCGACAAACGTGACGGCATTCATTCCAGGCACGTGACCATCGGTCTCCGGCATGTAGCCGAGGCGGGCACGGATGTCCGTCGCGCGGTGCGGCGACATCGAGACCGAGCACCTCCAGGCGGCCGGCGGTTGGCGTGATGAACCCGAGAAGGGACTTGAGCATCGTGCTCTTCCCGGCGCCGTTGGGACCGAGTAGACCGACGGCCCCGGACGGAAACACGGCGCTCACGTCGCGGAGCGCGGCCTGGCGGCCGTATGAGACGCTGACGTGATCGAGAACAACAGAGGCCATGGACAACGACACCCCGACTGCTCGGGCGTCACACGATATACGAAGTCTGGCGGATGTGGGTTCAAAGAACCCAGTGGTTCGACGGTGCGAAGGTTCGGAGGTGCGGAGGCGTCAGGAGCGCTCCTGGCGCCGCCAGCTATTCACTTCCCGAGTCGCAACCCGACGTCGAGCGGCCCGGTCAATCGGCATACCGAACGCTGGCGGGGGCACTTCCTTGAAGCCGGCTGGCACCTCGAACGCACCGGCCGGTGCCGCGGTCTCACTAATCGAGGTGACGACCGACTCGATTTCCTGAGCTGCCGAAGAGCTCGCTCCGCATGATCGACCGCATCGGGAATCCCGCAGCCGCCACGGCGTCCGGACCAAGTGAACCCATCATCGAGGTGATCCCGGCCGACATCGCCGCGTACTTCTTGTACTCGTCGGCGAGCCACGTCTCGCCCGTGACGGTCACTTCGGACGGCAATCCGGGCATCTGCGTGCCAGGGGGCAACGGAAGCGGCACGCGGATGTTGATCGTGGCGCGCTCCGAGCGCACACCCGCGATCGTCTCGAACGACCCGGTACGATCCACTTTCACGACGGGCGTGATGCCGTTCGCCCCGAGTCCTGCCGGCTTGACCATCTTCCAGTACGTTTTCTCAGCGGGATTGAAGACGGTGATCGTACCGCCCGGGGTCACGATCATGACGCCGCCGGCGGGAATGATCGTGTAGGCCTTGTCGTACTCGAAACGCGAACCGCCCTCCCCGATCGTGGTCGTGACCTCTACGCCGCCGGGCGGCGCGATCGTGTTGACCACCATCGGGCCGAGCAGCCCGAGAATCGGATTGGCCGGCGCCGCCGGAGCGACCGTGGATGGCCGGGCCGCCACGGTCATCGTGTACTTGAGGTCCGCAGACAGCGAAACCAGTGAACAGTTGATGGCCAGAACGATGGCCGCCACGCGCCGCATCATGAACGTCTCCTCAATCCAGGAACAGCACGCTGACGTGAGGTCACGTGCCTTTCCGCATGACGTACAAGTCGATCGCTCGATCGATGACTCGACGCGCGGGCGCCGTGAGAGCGAACGGCTCGAGCGCGCCCACATCCGCGACCGCCGCGTCATCTACATCATCGCCCGGCCTGAGCGTTCCGCCGCGTGGCAAGCAGAGATAGTCCACGATTACAAAGTGGTAAGTGATCTTCCCCTCCGAATCGACATCAATGTGATCGACGGCCTCGACGACCGGGCCGACGTCGACGACAAGCCCGGTCTCCTCGAGCACCTCGCGCGCCACGGCGGCCGGAAGCGTCTCGCCCAATTCGACCGCGCCGCCAGGAAGGCTCCACCGGCCGGCCAGCGGCTCATGCGCGCGACGAACGAGCACCACAGACGTCTCGGACATCACGACCACCGCCCCAATCCCAATCACCGGGGCCGCGGGATAGCGACGAGAGACGGGAGTCACCGGATCTCGAGCGACGCGTGGGCGTTGAAGTCGAGCGTCGAGGTGTGGCCGCGTTCGATCCGGCGAAGGCCGGCCGCGGCAATCATCGCGGCGTTGTCGGTCGACAGCGCCAGTGCGGGAAGAAACACCGGCAGTCCCTCGCGCTCGCCGCGGGCGACAGCGTCACGGCGCAACCGGCTGTTCGCCGACACGCCGCCGGCAATGCCGATGCTTCGCGCACCGAGCACGCGCCCGGCCTCGAACGTGCGATCGACCAGCGACTGCACCACGACCCGCTGAAAGCTGGCCGCGATGTCGGCAATCGCCTGGCGCGACAGCGCGCCCGAATCCACGGGCGCCGCCAGGTTTTCGGCTGTCGCGGCGCCAGACAGCTGCAAGTGACGAAGGACGGCGGTCTTGAGGCCGGAAAAACTGAACTCGACCAACGGCCGGTCGGTGTGCCGCAACGACGACGCCGCGAGGTCGGGCGGCGGCGGTTTGCGATCGGCATGCGTGAAGCGTGGCGTCGGCAGGTTGACCGCGGTGTCGTCGCCCTCTCGCGCGACGCGATCGATCGCCGGTCCACCGGGATAGCCGAGCCCGATGAGCTTCGCGACCTTGTCGTAGGCCTCGCCCGCCGCATCATCTCGAGTGCGTCCAACGAGCCCGTAGATCCCGGGCTGGGACACGACATACAGACTGGTATGCCCGCCGGAGACGACCAGCACGGCGGCCGGGAGCGGGATGGCGCCGTGCTCGAGAAAGATCGATTCGATATGCCCGGCCAGATGATGGACGGCCACGATCGGCCGGCCGAGCATCGCGGCCGCCGCTTTCGCGAACGACACACCGACGAGCAGCGAACCGACGAGGCCTGGACCTTCCGTCACGGCCACGGCGTCGATGTCCTTCCAGCAAGCAGCCGCATCAGCCAGGGCGCGCTCGACGACGCCGCAGATGTCACGGACATGCTGGCGCGAGGCGATCTCGGGAACCACGCCGCCCCACTCGCGATGGATCTCGACCTGCGACGCGATGACATTCGAGCGAACGCGCCACGGCCTCGCCGTATCGCCTGTGGTGTCGACAACCGCTGCCGCGGTTTCGTCGCACGAGGTCTCGATGCCGAGGACGATCATGGGCTGGGGCTTAAGGCTTAGGGCTTAGGGCTTAGGGCTTAGGGCTTGGGCTGCAAAGAGCGCCTTCAGCGTCTCGCCGTACGGCGCTCGTGCGATACCTTTTTCCGTGATGATCCCCGAAACGAGCCGGGCGGGCGTCACGTCGAAGGCCGGGTTCCAGACGTCGGCGCCTTCCGGCACGATGCGCGCGGAGCCGACGTGCGTCATCTCGCGCGACGGGCGCTGTTCGATCGGAATCTGGCTGCCGTCCGTTGTGGCGAGGTCGATCGTCGAGAGGGGCGCGGCGACGTAGAACGGCACGCCGTGCGCGTTCGCCAGAAGCGCCACGGTGTACGTGCCGATCTTGTTGGCCACGTCGCCGTTGGCCGCGATGCGGTCGGCTCCGACCACCACGAAATCAACCTGTCCGCGCTGCATGAGCGGACCGGTCATGCTCTCGGCAATGACCGTCGTGGGGACGTGGTCCCTGACGAGCTCCCACGCGGTCAGCCGCGCGCCCTGCAGGAACGGGCGGGTCTCGTCGGCATAGACCTGGACGACCTTGCCGCGTTCAGCGGCGGCGCGGACGACACCGAGCGCTGTCCCGTAGCCAGCGGTTGCGAGAGCGCCGGCGTTGCAGTGCGTGAGAATCCGGGCGCCGTCGGGCACGACCTCCGCACCGAACCGGCCCATATTCCGGCAACTCGCCACGTCCTCGTCATGGATCGCATTGGCCTCGCGCTCGAGTCGATCGCCGAGCTCCGCCACCGACTCCCCCGCCTGCGCTCCGGCGGCAAACGCCCGCTTCATGCGATCGATGGCCCAGAACAAGTTGACCGCGGTCGGCCGCGTCCCGGCCATGAGGTCGCACGTCTTGGTGAACTCGACGGTCAACTGACGTGTGCCCTGCGCCTTGGACTTCCGCACACCCAGAGCGAGTCCCATCGCAGCCGCCACGCCGATGGCGGGCGCGCCTCGAATCACCATGGTCTTGATGGCGCGGGCGACTTCGACGGGCGTCTTGCAGTGAACGTAGATTTCCTGCGCGGGTAACTTGCGCTGGTCAACCATCACGACGGCATCAGGCCGCCATTCGATCGTCGGCAACATCCCGACGATCATACTCGACGGAATGGGACCGAAATGGCGCCGAACCTGCGGTTCGGAGGTTCGAAGGTTCGAAGGTTCGAAGGTTGGTACGAGGTTCGGAGGAAGGTTCGGCGGAAGGTGCGGTGGGGTTCGGCTCAATCCTCAATCACAGATGCATCCTCACTTCTTCGGTCCTTCTCCTGGCCGCCGGATCGTGACCGAGCCGTCGAACGCTTCGATGTCGACCTGCGCCGCGCCACCACCGAGCGTGTACGTCGCGCGCTGTCCGCGGCGCCCGCTGCTGCCTTGCTTCAACGGGAGCGTCGAGTCCATACGGCTGTCGCCAGAGGTGCGTACCGAGAACGTGGCACTCGTGTTCTCTGGAATCGCCATCGTGATGTCGCCGTCGTGCGTCGTGAAGAGATAGCGGCCGGTCGCCAACAGCGCACCGCTGTACAAGACGTCGCCGTCAACCGTCGAAATCTCAACCGCGGACGCCTGCGTCTCCGTCAGCGCGATGTTGCCCTCAACGGAGTCGGCGACGATTTCGCCGCCGGCCTTGCTGATCCCGATGTCGCCTTCCACCGTGCTGAGCTGTACACGCCCGCGGCCACCCTCCAGCGTGATCTTCCCTTCAACCGACTCCGCATCCACCGTCCCGGACAAGCCAGTGAGCACGATGTCTCCCTCGACCGTTTTTACGGACACGGCGCCGCTCACCCCGGCAACCTCGACGAAGCAGTTGTTCCCATCAATTCGAAGATTGATCCAGGCCGGCACGGACAGCTCGAGATCGGCGCTGCCAGGACCGCGATCCGCATCCACGTCGACCCGAAGCTGAGTGCCGACCAGGTTCGCGCGGACACGCGTCCGGCTGGTATGGCGGGCCTGAACCCTCACAGCGTCGCGGTCCCAGGTTCGGACGATGAGCTCACCGGCGCAGTCGTCCACTTCGACGCGGGTGCCTTTCGGCACCTGAACGGTCTGATCGCTCTCGGTGCGGGCGCCGACAACGCGTTCGGCGGACTGATCCAGCGGCGCCGCGCCGGCGACGCCATCAGGGAGAGGGCAACGAGCAACGAAGCTACAGTCATTTTTGACTCCTGGGGGCTTCGCCCTACTGAATCGCTCAGGCGCCCCGAGTCCCGTCGAGGGCGCGGACCCCCTTACGCGCTACTCGCTTTCGCTCGCTCGGTCATCCACGAACCACAACAGAAGAGGATGGCGAGCGTCAGTTCGTTCCACGGACCCGTCGTACCGGTCGCACCTGTCGTACCAGTACTCGAACGCTCCGCCAGGTTCTGCACCTGCCGGAGGAGCGCGAGTTTCCGCTGGCGCTCGCGTGCGAGGTGCAAGCTAAGAAACACATTGCCCGGATCCTGGTCGAGCGCCGCACTCGCTTCGGCGATCGCTCGATCCACGGTGGTCAGACTGCGCTCCATGACCTCGACCGTCCGGGGACTGAGGTGCTTGCGCCCTTCATCGAGCGCCTGAAGAAGGTCCGCAACCGCGCGGTCGTACGTCGCGCCGCCGGTCGAGACCGGGACGACCGCGCCGCCGGCTCGGCAACACCGCGGCGCTCGGAGCCACCTCCCGGTCACGTCCGGTCACGACCCACACCGTCAGACCTGAAATGAACGCGATAAAGAGGCTGGCCGCGATGAGTTCCACGAACGAGATCGAGACGCGTCGTGATGGGCGCTTCGCCGAACGGGCCACCGCGGGCCACAGATCGTGGCTGGGCGGGAGGTCCTCCAGGCTGCGCGCCCGCGCCACCACCGCCTTCAGCTCACTCACGATCGTCCGGCAGGACGAACAACTCTCGAGATGATGTTCGAGCTCGAGACCTTCGTCCTGGGTCAGGTCGCCGTCAACGTATTCCGACAGCCGGTCAGTCCAAATGTCGTTCATCATCGTTCCCCGTTCCCCGTCACCCGTTCCGCTCAACCCAGTGACCGCCTCAACAACATTCGTGCCCGGTGCAACTGCGCCTTGGACGTCCCCACCGCCACCCCGAGCATCGTCGCAATCTCCTGGTGCGTGTGCCCCTCGACGTCGTGAAGCACGAAGACGCCGCGCGCGCCTGGCGGCAACTGCTCCAGTGCCGCCTCGAGATCGATTCGGACGCCCGGCGACCCATGTGGTGCCACGCCTTGCAGCAGGTCGTCATCATCGACCCAGCGCAGGCGAGCGGCCGGTGATCGCAGACGCTCCACGACGATGTTCACCGCCAGCCGGTGGAGCCAGGTCCCGAACGCCGACTCACCCCGAAATGTCCCAAGCCGGCTCCAGGCGCGCAGAAAAATGTCCTGGGTCAAATCGTCGGCCTCACCCGGGCCGGCCATTCGCCGAACCAGCGAGTGGATCCTCGCGACATGGGAGCGATAGAGGCGCTCGAACGCGGCCATGTCGCCGGCCGCGGCCCGGGCCACGTCTTCGCGGCCCATGGCGTCTGGAAGGAGCGCGCCCGGTAGCGTCAGGGCCGTCATCTGGCGTCAGAGGGTTGGATGCGAAAGGAGCCCCGAATGGTTGGAAAAGACGCCGGTTTCATAGGCGGCTCAGGATGCCCTCGAGCAGGGCCACGAACTCGGCCCGGACCCGGCTGGCCGTCTCGATGACTTCCTCCTGCGTGACCGGGCCAGGAGCCATCCCGGCGGCCATGTTGGTAATGCAGGACAGGCCGAGCACGTCGAGACCCATGTGACGGGCCACCAATGCCTCAGGCACCATCGACATTCCGACCGCATCGGCGCCGAGCACGCGAAAGGCCCGAATTTCCGACGGCGTCTCGTAGCTGGGGCCGCTCACCGCGATGTAGGTGCCGTGCTCGATCGGCAGGCCAATCGCCCGCGCCGCCTCGTCGGCAATCCGCCGCAGCCGCTCCGCGTAGACGGACGTCATGTCGGTGAACCGCGGCCCGAATCGATCCTCGTTCGGGCCGACCAGCGGGTTCGCGCCGATGAAGTTGATGTGGTCGTCGAGGACCATCAGCGCGCCTCTGGTGAACCGCGGGTTGATGCCTCCCGCGGCCGAGGTCAGGACAAGCGAGCGAACGCCAAGACGCCCGAGCACGCGGATGGCGAACGTGACCGCCTCGAGGTCGTAACCTTCATACACGTGGACGCGGCCCGACAACGCCAGGACGCGACGTCCGGCCGCGCTGCCGAGGACGAGTCGTCCGGCGTGCCCGGCGATCCGTGACGGTGGCCAGTGTGGAATCGCCTCGTAGGCGACGGCCATCGCAGGCGCAAGGCTCTCGGCAAACGTCCCCAGTCCGGAGCCGAGGACGACCGCCGTGTCGGGCACGTCGCGAAACTTGGCTCGAAGCCAGGCCGCGGCTTCGTTGACGCGCTCGAAGTAAGTGGACATCTGCGCGGGTTCCAGGGTTCCAGGGTTCCAAGGTTCCAGGGTTCGCGGTCACCGGCGGTCTGCACGCAGAACCGTGGAACCCTGGAACTCTGGAACCTTGGAACCCTTCAAATCAGTATCGCCGCAATCGCCGCATTGATCATCGTCGCGAGGAAGCCGCCAATCAAGGCACGGCCGGAGAGGCGTGCGAGGTCACCGCGCCGGGTGGGCGCAATCGCGCCAATGCCGCCGAGCAGCACGCCGATCGATCCAAAGTTCGCGAACCCGGTGAGCGCATACGTCGCGAGGACGTGCGACTCGGGACTGATGACACCTTTGTAGTCGGTCGTCAGCTTGATGAAGGCGACAAACTCGTTGGCGACGAGCTTCGTGCCGAGAAGGTCAGCCATGGCCGGCACGTCGGCCGCCGGCACGCCGAGGAGCATGGCCGCGGGCGCGAACACCACGGCGAAGATCGACGCCGCCGAGAGTCCCTCGTGCAGTCGCCCGAGCAGGTAGTCCGCGAACGCGAGCAGCGACAGAAACGCGATCAGCATGGCACCGACGTTGAGGGCCAGTGTGAGCCCCTCGGTCGCGCCGGCCGCGGCCGCGTCGACGACGTTGACGTGTGTGGTGTCGGTCGTCGCGGCCGCCCGGCTCCGCGTCTCCGGCTCCTCGAGCTCGGGCAGCAGAATCTTCGACAGGTAGAGACCGCAAGGCGCGGCCATCACGCTGGTCGTGAGAATGGCGACGGGATCGGCGCCAATGCCGATGTAGACGGCCATCATGCCGCCCGAGATCGTGGCCAAACCGCAGACGAGAACGCTCAGCAGTTCCGACTGCGTCATCCGCGCCACGTACGGCTTGACCGTGAGCGGGGCCTCCGTGTTGCCCATGAAGACGTCTGCCGCGGCCGACAACGTCTCGGCGCCGCTCGTCTCCATCAGCGACATCATGCCGCGCGCCATGCCACGGACCACGAACTGAAGAATGCCGAAGTAGTAGAGGACCGAGAAGAACGACGCGACGAAAATGATCGTCGGCAGGCCCATGAACGCGAACACGTAGCCACCGGCGAAGACCTTGCTCATCGCCTCCTGATTCGCCAGCCCGCCGAACACGAACTCCGCGCCGGCGCGCGTGAACTCCAGGAACTTGCTCACGCCATCCGACAAGAGGACGAAGAACGCGTAGCCAGGCCGCGAGTTGCCGATCTGCAGCTTCAGGATGATGAGCGCCAGACCGATCTGCAGCACCAGTCCCCAGAACACGATTCGCCACCGGATCGCGCGGACATTCGTCGAGAAAGCCACGCAGACGGCAATGAAACACACGATGCCGACCGAGGCGCGCAGGGTGGCGGGAAGGAGCTCTCCGAGCAGGAAGACGGCGGCCGCCAGGAGAACCGCGAGCGCAGCCGCGGCGAGCCGCAGCCGTCGGTTGTCGAGAGACTCCCCCGTCATCGCGGAGGGCAAGTATAGTGGGAATCCTTGAGCGAGACGGTCTGGCTCGTGCTGCTCGCCGCCGTGCTCTCGGCCAGCGCGGTGACGATGATGTCGTGGCAGATCGCGCGAACCGATCCGCGCTTGCCGGATCGGTTGGTCGGTGAGCTACGACTCGCGCGGTTGGCTGGCATCCTGGTCGCAGGTGTCGGTGGGATCTCGATCGGGCTGGCCACGGCCCGGCCCGAGCTCGCCATGGCCCACCTCGACGCCTCTCTCGGCGTCGTGTTCGTCGGCCTCGGCGGCATCGTGCTCCAACGCGAGCCGCGCGACGGGCTGCGCCTTGCGATGGGCCTGTTCCTTGTTCACGCGCTCATCAACATCGGCCACCGTCCCGGCTGGCTGTCTGCTGACGTGGCGCCTCACTGGTTCACGGTCGGTTGCGCCATCTACGACGTCTATCTTGCCGGCCTGTGTTTCTGGGTCTGGCGACGATGACGAGACGTCACACACGTCTCGTCCTGCCGGCCGTGGCCGCCGTGGTGCTCCTCAACCCTGCTCTCGCACCATCCATGGGCAGTCAGGCGCCGCGGCCTTCGCTCGTCGTGCTCGTTGTCATCGATCAGTTTCGCGGAGACTACGTGGAGACGTACGGTCATCAGTGGACCGACGGCCTTCGCGAGATCTTTCAGCACGGCGCGGTGTTCACGAATGCCGTGGTGCCGTACGGGCTGACGCGGACGTGCACCGGGCATACGAGCGTCGCCACAGGCACGTTGCCGTCGTCGCACGGCATCGTGGACAACGAGTGGTTCGATCGCGCAACCGGCCGGTTCGTCAGTTGCACTGACGACCCGGGTGTCAGCCCTGTTGCGATCGGTTCTGGACGCGCGACGGAGCGGCATAGCGCCCGCCACCTTCGCGCGCCGACCCTGGCTGACGAGCTTCGGCGACAGGCGGCATCGCCGCCTCGGATCGTCAGCCTCGCACTCAAGGCGCGGTCCGCGATCAGCCTGGTCGGTCAGGGCGGCGCCCGCACGGTCGCGATATGGGAAGAGGACAGCGGCACCTGGGCGACATCGACCGCCTACGCGACCGCGCCGGTGCCTGAGGCCGCCTCCTTCCTGGCCGCGCACCTCCGAGACGCCGAGCGCGGATCGTCGTGGGAACGGCGACTTCCGATCGAGGCGTACCTCCATGACGATCGCGCGCCCGGAGAACCCGGGAGCGCGGTGTTTCCTCACAGCCTGCGGCCGCCGATTGGCGCCTCGTTCACGCCAATCTGGGACGCGTCACCCTTCAGCGACGCGTATGTCGGTGATTTTGCCGTGTCGCTGATCGGATCGCTCGGTCTCGGCCGAAACGCCGGCACCGATCTGCTGCTGATGAGTTTCGCGGCACTGGACTACGTCGGCCATTCATACGGCCCGAGGAGCCACGAAGTACAAGACGTGCTGGCCCGCCTCGACGTCGTGCTCGGCAGACTCATAGGCTCGCTGGACCGCACAATCGGCCGCGAACGCTATGTGCTCGCGCTGACGTCCGATCACGGCGTCGCCCCCCTGCCTGTCGACACTGGCGGTCGCGTCAGCGTGTCGAGCGTGGGACGGGCGGTCGATGCCGCCCTGTCGAGTGCGTTCGGGCAGCGACCGTCGGTGCACGCGATTTCAGGTTCGTCGATCTACCTCGCACCCGGCGTGATCGACAAGGTACGTTCCAGCGCCGCGCTGAGGGACGCTGTGGGCCGCGCGTTGATGGGTGTTCCAGGAATCGCTCGCGTGTACTGGCCGGATCAGCTCGTGGCGACCGGCGCCACTGAGGACGAGCTCCTCCGAGCGATGCGTGCGAGCTACGTGCCCGATCGAAGCGGCGACGTGATGTTCGTCCCCGCGCGGAACTGGGTCATCACCGAGACCGGGACAAACCATGGCACGCCGTACGACTACGACACCCGCGTGCCCGTCGCGCTGATCGGGTCGCGCGTGGGCGCCGGACGCTACGGCGTTCGGACCTCAATCACGGACGTGGCGCCGACGCTCGCGGCGCTGGCCGGGATCACGATGCCGCGCGCGCAGGGGCGCGTGCTCGTCGAAGCGATTGGGCCTCGCCGGTGAGTCTGACGCCATTCGCCCGCCGGGTGCTGACCGTGGTCAGCCGGATTCCTCCTGGCCGGGTCGCCACCTATGGGGACGTTGCGCGGATGGCCGGACGGCCACGGGCAGCACGCGCCGTGGGACAGATCATGCGTAGCTCCCCCCGCAGGGGGTTGCCGTACCATCGCGTGGTCGCCGCCGGCGGGGCGCTCGGCGGCTACGGAGGGAACGTCGAGCTCAAGGCGTCCCTGCTGGCGGCCGAGGGCTTGAGCGTCCGCCGCCGCCGGATCCGGGACTTCGCCAGGCACCGCTGGGGACACCCGCTGCAACGCCTCCGTAACAGGCCCCGTCTAACGCCATGAACGGACCGGTGCAGGCTCACGCGGATATGGCGCTCGTCGAACGGTGCCGGGCCAACGCGCCCGGTGCGTTCGAGGAAGTCTACCGAACACATGCGCCGCGGCTCTTCGGCCTGATCTGCCGGCTGGTGGGACGCATCGAAGCCGAGGATCTGTTGCAGGAGACGTTTCTGTCCGCACATCGCAAACTCGGCCTCTATCGTGGTGAGGCCGCGCTGGGCACCTGGCTCTTTCGCCTGGCCACGAATCTCTGCCTCGACCACCTTCGCAGCCGGGGAAGCCGCTGGTCGCACCTGACCGACGGAATCGACGGCGACATCGAAGGGCACGTGTCCAGCGCAGGACCAGTGCTCGGCACCGTGGACCGGCTCGATCTCGAGCGTGCGATCGCCGCACTCCCGACCGGGGCGCGCACGGTGTTCGTGCTGCACGATGTCGAGGGATTCGACCACCGGCAGATCGGCGATCTGCTCGGCGTGTCCGACGGCACGTCGAAGTCCCAACTTCACCGCGCGCGCATGCGGCTTCGCGAGATGCTGGCCGATCGACGCGTGACGGCACCGGAGTCCGCATGACGGCCCCAACCTGTCGCGAGATTCAACCCGAGCTGAGCCTGCTCGTCGACTCACGTCTGCGCGCGGAGGCCGAGGTCCGCGTGCGCGAGCACCTCGGCAGTTGCGCGGCATGCCGGAGCGTCCTCGCCGATCTCGATCGGCTGCGCCGGGCGACCCGTGACATCGGACCGATCGCGCCGCCCGATCACGTGTGGCTCCAGATCGCGGGGAACCTCCGCCAGGCGAATGCCTCGGGCCCCACCGCCCGCCGCCCTTCGCGCGCGCCGATCTGGCAATGGGCCGGCCTCGCGGCCGCGCTCGTCCTCGTGACGGCCGGGCTCTACCTGGTACAGCGCGCCCAGCCCGCGTCATCCGGCGGCACATCGACCGAAGCCGACAACGCGGCGCCCTCTGATCCCGTCGAAGCCATTGCTGATGAGCTGAATCTGGCCGCGGCGCACTACGAACGGGCGCTCACCGAGCTGGAGGCGATGACCAGGACCAGCGACTCGCCGGTGGACGACACGATCGCCACCGACGTGCGCGACAGTCTTGGCGCCATCGATCTGGCCATCGCCGAGAGCCGGGCGGCGCTCGCGAGCAACCCGCAGAGTGAACCGGCGCGTGACAGCTTGTTCGATGCTCTGCGGCGAAAGATCACCGTCCTGCAGACGACGGTCTCACTGATCAACGAAATGCGGTCGGGCGATCCGGAGGGAGCGCAACGAGCCGCGGAGACACTGGGGAACAAATCATGATGCTGAGAACGGCCGCGGTCGCGCTCGTTGTGACGCTCGGCGCGGCAATGCCAGCCGCCGCGCAGTCACGACACGTCGACAGGGACATTCTGCCGCCGGAAATCGTGCGCGATCTGGAGCGCGTGATCGAGGAAGCCGCGATCATCGCGGCGACCTCCGTTCGAGAGTCGATCCGGTCGCTCGATTTTGAATGGCGGGAACCCCTGCACCCCGCCAAGCTCGCGGACTTGCGGGGCCCCAATGCCCCGCGCCGTCCACTCGCGCCTCATGCTCGGCCGATGCTCGACGCGACGCCGGAGCCGGCAGCCCAGAACCGAAACCGCAACGAACGGACCGACCGGTCGACCCGCACGATCGCGCTCGGCGCAAATGGACTGCTCGAACTGAGAAACATCGCTGGAGACATCACGGTCAACGTGGGCAGCGGGCGGGACGTCGTCATCGAAACGGTCAAACAGTCTCGCGCGGACAGCGAGTCCGATGCCGCGCTCGGCCTTCAGGAAGTGGAAGTGACGATCGACCATCGCGGCGAACGCGTCGTCGTGGACACGACCTATCCGCGCCGCCGCACGCCATACCAGGTGACCACGACCTTCAACGTGACGGCGCCGGCCGGCACCCGCCTGAATGCGCGCAGCGTCTCCGGCAGCATCACAGTCCGCGGGATCACCGGCGACCTGACCGTGGACACGATCAGCGGCGCGATTCGGATCAACGAGAGCGGCCGGGTCTCGCAGGCACGATCGATCTCCGGAGACGTCGCTCTGACCGGCGTGAAAACGGATGGTGCCGTGACCACCGGCTCGGTGAGCGGGAACATCGCGCTCACGGACGTCCGGGCCCTCCGCGTCACCGCCGAGAACGTGAGTGGAGGCATCCGCGCCGAGGGCGTGACCTGCGACGGGGCGCTCATGAAAAGCCTGTCGGGCCAGGTGGAGTTCGTGGGCCCCCTGGCACGGAACGGCCGGTACGAGCTTCAGAGTCATTCGGGAACGGTCCGGCTCGCCGTGACGGGCAACGTGGGATTCGAGCTGCAGGCGCGCAGTTTCAGCGGCCGGATCCGGCCGGAAGGCCTGTCGCTTCAGTCGATCAGCATGAACCGCGGCGCGCTTCGCGCCACCGTCGGTGACGCGAGCGCGGTCGTGATCGCCGGGACCTTCAGTGGAGACGTCGTCGTCGGCCGAAAGTAGTCAGAAGGCCTGTGTCTTCTACTTCACGCTCAGGTGAACGAGGTACTGGGTCCCTGCGCGATTCAACCACACACGGATGTATTCGCCGCCGCGGAGCGTCTGCACTCGCGCTGTACCCTGAGGCGGCGGAGTGCCCTTGGCGACCTGCTTGACGTCGGCCGCCGGCACGACGGTCGCCAACTCCCGACCTCTGACCTGCCCACCCGCGACGAATTCAACCCAGCGCGTGCTGTCCGCGGGTTGACCCACCACTCGCGACGGCGTCTCTGCCGACAGGCGCGCGGTGTAGGTACCGGCCGCGAGCGGCTGGCCATTCGCCACAACGTTCTGTGGCAGCCGGACGGTCCCGAGCGATTCAGCCGTCTGTGCCGCGCCGACTAGCGGGATGATGGTCAATCCACTCGCAACGAAGAAGAGCACCAAGGCCATGCGTGACTTCGGGGTCATCGAACACCTCCCAGGGGGTCGAAAGTAGCACAGATGCAATCCGCGGGCCGGACGAGGGTCATATCGCCATCAGATCGAACTGCTCGTGATGAAGCTGCTCGTCGGGCCGTACGGTCACCGGACGCCCAACTACGGTCTCGAGCTCCCGGAAGACGCTGCGGCTCTCGTCCTTCAGCGCGCGCGCGATCTCGGGATTGACCCGCAGCACCAGACTGTAGCCGTCGAGCTCGCTCCTGACCTTCTTCACCTCGGTCAGGATGTCGTAACAGATGGTCGCGCTTGCCTTGATGGCGCCGGTTCCGGAGCAGTACGGGCATGGCTCGGTGAGCATGCGCTCGAGGCTGCTCTTCACGCGCTTGCGGGTGATGATGATCAACCCGAAGTCGGACACCTGCACCGACTTCGACGGCGCGCGGTCCCTGCGGAGCTCCTGCTCCAGAGCCTGCGCGACTTTCTGGCGGTTCTTCTTCTCCTCCATGTCGATGAAGTCGAGCACGATGATGCCGCCGAGGTCGCGGAGACGAACCTGCCGCACGATTTCCCGGGCGGCCTCGAGGTTCGTTTTCACGATCGTGTCCTCGAGCCGGCCAGACGACTTCTTGCCGACATACCGGCCCGTGTTGACGTCGATGGCCACGAGCGCTTCGGTCTGATTGACGACGATGTATCCGCCGGACTTGAGCCACACCTTGCTTCTGAGCGCCTTGTCGATCTCGCTCTGCACGCCGTACTCGTCGAAGATCGGGTACTCCTTCGCGTAGTGCTTCACGCGGGCGACCATGCTGGGCATGATGCGCTGCACGAAGCTGACCGCGCGCTGGTACTCCTCCGCCTGGTCGAGACGGATGGCCTGGAACTGCTCGTTGAGGAGGTCGCGCAGCAGCTTGGTGACGAGGCTCTCTTCACGGAAGAGCACGGCCGGCGTTCGCTCCGACTCCTTCCTCCGCTGAATCTCCAGCCAGACCTGCTGGAAGTAGGTCAGATCCGTCAGGATGTCTTCCTCGGAGCGATTGGCGGCGGCGGTGCGGATGATACAACCGCCGGGCAACCCGGACTGTTCCCGGAACCGCTGCACGATACCGCGCAGACGCCGGCGCTCCTCGCGCGACTCGATCTTGCGTGAGACACCGATGTGCTCCACGGTGGGCATGTAGACGAGGAACCGTCCCGGCAGGCTGAGATGCGAGGTGATGCGGGCGCCCTTCGTGCCGAGCGGCTCCTTGACGACCTGGACGACGACTTCCTGACCTTCCTTGAGCAGGTCCTCGATGCGCGCGTCGGGCTGCTGGCGATCCCGGGGACGGCGCTCGGAACGCAACGCGGTGTTCTGGGGCTCGGGCGAGTTCTGCGCGGGCGCCAGGTCGGCCTGTGGATTGGATGGCGCCGCGGCCTCCGGCGAAGTGGCCTGGTTCAGTTCCGCGTCGGACGAATCATCGACCGGTGGGGCCGGTCGCTCATCCGCACGCTCGTCCGCGTCGACGGCGACGACGTCGGGGGCCGGCGTTTCCGGCGCCTCGTGCATGCCTCCGCCGCCGTTCTCGGGAGGGTCGGCGCCCCCCGGCTCCTCATCGTCCTCGAGCGACTCGGCCGTGGGACTGATGACGTCGGTAACGTACAGGAACGCGTCGCGTTCCAGGCCGAGATCAACAAACGCGGATTGCATGCCGGGGAGGACTTTCGAAACCCGGCCTTTGTAGATATTCCCGACCACTCCGCGCGATTGCTCGCGCTCGATGAAGAGCTCGACGACCTGATCGTCCTCGAGGATCGCCACACGTGTTTCGTGGCGGGTCGAGGAGATAATCATCTCCTTGTTCATGCGGGCAGCTCCAGCGGGTCCCGACCGGCCGGATGCTCCGTGAGAGCCACACCAGCCGCACGGTCCGCGCGCAGACCAGCAGGCTGCACAGAAGGACCAGCAGGAGGGCGAGCAGGCTCTCGGTGGGAAGAAGCATTCGGTGGAACCCAGAAATCACGGCGTAGGCGCTCAGTTCGTGAACCGCCTCATCCTGACGTTCAGGATCAGGCCAAAACCGGCAAGCGTCGCCACGAGCGACGACCCGCCATAACTCATGAGCGGCAGGGTCAGCCCTTTCACGGGGGCCAGACCCGCCGACATAGTGATGTTGTACAACACTTGGAACCCGAAACCCGAGACGATTGCGACGACGAGCATGCCGCCGACACGGTCGCGCGCCATGGTCGCCGCATCGAGACTTCGAACAATCACGAAGAGGTAGAGACCAAGGGCGACGATGACGCCCAAGAACCCGTACTCTTCGGCGAACACCGAAAACACGAAGTCGTTGTGAGCCACGGGCAGGAAGCCGTACCCGCCCTGGGTGCTGTTGAGGGGGCCCTTGCCGTACAACCCACCTGAGCCCACCGTGATCCTGGCCTGAATCTGTTGGTACCCTGCGCCCCTCGGATCCTTGGAAGGATCGATGAACATCTCAATCCGTTCCTTCTGGTAGTCCTGCAGGCCGTACGACCAGATCACCGGTGAGAGCAGGGCCAGCACGACGGCCGCCATGGCAATCCATCGGAGCCGAAGGCCGGCGAGGTAGACGACCCCGAGATACACCGGCAGCAGGGTGGCTGCTGTCCCGAGATCCGGCTGCCGCATGATCAGGTAGAACGGCACCGCCAGAATCACCGCGCTGAACACGAGCTCGGCCGTGGAACGCGCGGACCGCCGGCTGTCGCCGAAGAACATCGCGAGCGACAACGCGAGCGTGACCCGAGCGAATTCTGACGGCTGCAGATTGCCAGGTCCAAGGTCGATCCAGCGGCGCGAGCCGCCACGCACCGCGCCGAAGTACGGCGACGTACAGCAGCGCGGCGACGAGCGCCGCGTAGATGAAGAACGACCGCTGCGCGAGACTGCGGTAGTCGATCACGAGGCAGAGGAGCAGCGCACCGAAGGCCACCGGCAACGCGTACAGTTGCATCCAGAACTCGTTGCCCGGCTGACCGGCCAGCCGATCCCACGTCACGCTGTAGATGGTGCCCAGCCCAATCAAGGCCAAGGCGACGAGCGCCGCGATGAGCGGCCAGTCGATGTGGGGGACGAGCCTTCGGTCGATCATTGGCGTGGGGCTTGCGGCGTGCGGCCTTCGCCTTCGGCTACGGCCAGCCTCGCCGGAGCCTGCGGCGGAGGCGGGGGGCCTGGGGCCTGCGCGACGACGCGCGGTGCGGGAGCCACCGGCGCCGTGGGCGGTTGTCCAGGCACGGGGAACGTCGGCAACGGCAGCCCGTCCTTCTTGGCGAAGAAGGTCTCCATGACGTGCTTCGCAATCGGCGCGGCGGTCGTCCCGTGCTCGCCGTGGTCCACAAACACGACACCCGCGATTTGCGGGTTGTCCCGTGGTGCGAAGAACACGAAAAAGCCATGATCCCGGACGTCCATCTTTCCCGCGGCCAGGCCGCGGTTTTGCAGCGAAATCACCTGTGCGGTCCCGGTCTTTCCCGCGACGTTACGGCCGTCGATGCGAGCCCGCCCGCCCGTGCCGGCGGCATTGACGACCCGCCAGAGTCCGTCACGCACCGCCTCGAGCGCGTCGGCCGGAATCGCGAGTCTGGCGCGGGGCGCCGGCGGCGGTTTGAATTGCCAACCGCGGCCGTCACCCGAATCGACCGCACGGACGAGGTGCGGCGTAACCAGCGTCCCGCCATTGGCGACCGTCGAGATCATCGTCGCGAGGGCGATCGGCGTGACGGAGACGGCACCCTGACCGATCGCGACCGAAATCGTTTCCCCGGGGTACCAGGGCTGCTTGAAGGTCCGCTGTTTCCACTCGGTGGACGGCACAAGACTGTCGTTCTCATTCGGCAGATCGATCCCGGTTTTACCGGTCAGGCCGAGGTCGGCCGCGTACTTGTGGATCTGATCGATCTTCAGGCGGTCGCCGACGTTGTAGAAGTACACGTTGCACGACACCTCGAGTGCGTGTCGCAGATCGACGGTGCCATGACCGCCGGCGCGATGGCACTTGAACTGGCGGCCATAAAACGTGCCGTAACCCGGACAGTAGAAGGTCGTTGACGGGGTGATGACTTTCTCTTCGAGTCCGGCAATCGCCATCACGATCTTGAAGGTGGACCCGGGCGAGTACGTGCCCTGGATCAGCCGGTTGGTCAGCGGGCGCAACGGATCATTGAGGAGCCGCGACCACGCCGACCCGCCGATGCCGACGGCGAACGTGTTCGGATCAAAAGCCGGGAGGCTCGTCATCGCGAGGACTTCTCCCGTGGATGGATCGAGCACCGCCGCCGCGCCGTTGTAGTTGCCGGCGCGGAACCCGTCCTCGAGCGCCCGCTGCAGGTCGTAGTCCACGGTGAGCTGCAGGCGGCGGCCGTCGACCGGCGGAACTTCGTTGAGCTCGTCGATCTCGCGCCCACGGCTGTTGACGACCACGTAGCGATCGCCGTCCACGCCCTGGAGGTCGCGGTTGTAGGTCCGCTCGAGCCCGGCCTGACCGATGATGGCGCCCTGGCGAAGCTCGGAGAACTCGGTCTGCGTCAGCTGGGTGTCCTGAATCTCTCCCACGTACCCGAACAGGTGCGCCGCCATGCGGTCAGGCGGATAGTAGCGAGTCGGGACCTGCTGCACGAGAACCTCGGGCAGCTCTCGACGACGGACTTCAATCGCCGCGACTTGCTCGAACGTCGCGTGCTCAATTACAGGCAGCGGCCTGAAGAGCGGCTCACGACGACGACGATCGATCGCCTCACGAATGGTGGACTCCGGGACGCCGGTCGCCGTCGCGATCCTCTGAACGGTCTGATTGAGATCCTTCGTGGCCTCGCGGAGCACGGCGATCGTGAAGGAGTGACGGTTCTCGACGAGGACGCGGCCGTTGCGGTCGAACAGCACGCCGCGCGGCGCCCGGAGCGGAATCGTCCGGAGGTAGTTGCTGTCGGCCAGCCCTTCGTACTTCGCGTTCTGTAACACCTGGAGGAGCCAGAACACGATGACGAGCACGCCGAAGCCGACGGCGAAGAAGGCCCGGAGGGCCACAAGCCGTCCTTCGCTCGTGCGTCGCTCATCGAAGGCGCTCAGGTTCAGCATGACAGTCCTACCACTGGCGGCGGCTCAGGCTCGACCGGCGGCTGAACCGCTGACGCGCCATGACGCCGGGCAGCGCCTGCGCCGCCTGAAACACGAGGAGCGCGGCGGCCGCATTGACACCTGTTTCGACCAGAAGGCTTCCCCACGACACGCCCGTCCACTGAAGATCGATGAACGCCTGCAATCCGATCATCACCAGACGGTGCACGACCGTGGCCACGGCGACGATCACTGCCCGCGCGGACGGCCGGGCCACCACGAACTGGGTGCCCACCACGCCGGTGATGCACCCCACCAGCGTCTTGGCCAGCCCGCCCACTCCCACGATACCGCCAGACAGCACGTCCTGAAGGAGCCCACCGACGGTTCCGGCGAGCATCCCGGCGATGGCACCGCCCTGAAGCGCCGCGAAGGCCACCCCCACGAGGACCAGGTCGAAGACCCACCGGCCGCCAATCGCGTACCTGGCGAGCCCGACCTGCAGAAGAACCGCGACCACCACTGACAGGAAGACGGACGTTGCTTTCACTCGGTCGCCCCGCCAGCCTTCGGTGGCTTGCTCAGAAGAATCAGGACGACGTCCACGTGAGAAAAGTCGACGGCTGGTCGGATCGAGATCTCGCGGTCCGCCCCCTGTCCTGCGACCGCGTCAACGGCCCCAACCAGGAAGCCCGGCGGAAAGACCCCATCCTGTCCCGACGTCATGACCTTCTCTCCGGATTGCACGACGGCGAGAACCGGGACGTATTTGGCGCGCAGGGTCGTACTGCCGGTGCCGACCGCCACGCCTCCGGCGGCCGCACGCTCGAACGTCACGGCGACTCCAGCGTACTGGTCGGCCAGGAGCTGGACGGTGGCCGCACGCCGACCGACGGGCGCGATGACCCGGCCGACGACCCCCTTCATGCCAATGACCGCCATGTCGGGCTCGACGCCGTCATCACTTCCGCGATCGACGGTCACGTTGAGCACCGTGGGCATGGGGCTGCCCGCAATCACGCGCGCGGCGAGCGTAGGCGCCGGCTGGCTCTGGCGCAGGCCCAGGGTGTCCTCGAGGACGCGCGCACGCCCGGCCAGCGCCTGTTGCTCCTGCACCTGCCCTTCGAGCTCGAGGATTCGCCGCCTGAGGGCCTCGTTCTCGTGAGCGGCCCCCCGAAGGGCAAAGTAATTCCCCCAGAGACCCCGACCGAAGTCGGCCACGGCCGTGATGCCGCGCTGCGTCTCGCTGAACGCGCCAAATGCCGCCGATTCGAGCACCGGCACGCCGGTTCTCGACTGTACCTGTGCAGAAATGAGCAATACATGACCGAGGCAGATGACGGTCAGGAGCGAAAGGGTGCGGCGCATAACGTGCCACTCTGCATATCGGCGGGTGTTCGCGTCGGTGGAAACCCAATCCCGCGCGCTCACGAGGCGCACCCGCCGGAGCGGCCCGCCTTCGCCGAGCTCTCGCTTCGCGCGAGGCTTCGGCGCGTCCGCCGTAGCCTTGCGGAGGCGGAAGCGGGCGTCACGGCCCCCGCGAGCGACGGCGATGGGGGGTTCGGCGGGGCAAAGCCCCCCGATTAACACTAGTCTAGCGAGATTTTCCTGAGGAGTTCGAAGTTCGAGAGCATCTTACCTGCGCCAAGCACGACGGTAGACAGCGGGTCTTCCGCCATGGCCACCGGCAGGCCCGTTTCTTCGCGCAGCCGTTTGTCGAGATTCTTCAGCAGCGCGCCGCCGCCCGTCAGCACGATGCCCCGATCCACGATGTCGGCCGAAAGCTCGGGCGGCGTCCGCTCGAGGGCGACTCGCACGGCATCGACGATGACGTTGACCGTCTCGGCGAGCGATTCGCGAATCTCTTCGTCCGAGATCGTGATGGTTTTCGGCACCCCTTCGATCAAGTGACGGCCCTTGATTTCCATCGTGAGCCGCTCGTCAAGCGGGAAGGCTGAGCCGAGCTCCATCTTGATCTGCTCGGCCGTTCGCTCGCCGATCAGGAGGTTGTACGTCTTCTTGATGTACTGAATGATCGCGTCGTCCATCTCATTGCCGGCGACGCGAATCGCCTTGCTGTAGACGATGCCGGCGAGCGAGATGACCGCGATGTCGGTGGTGCCGCCACCAATATCGACGACCATGTTGCCCGAGGCCTCTTCAATGGGCATACCCGCACCAATCGCTGCGGCCATGGCCTCCTCGACGAGGTAGACCTCGCTGGCCTTGGCGCGGTAGGCGCTGTCCTTGACGGCGCGTTTCTCGACCTGGGTAATCTCGGAGGGCACGCCGATGACAATCCGCGGCCGCACCCACATCGTTCGGTTGTGCGCCTTCTTGATGAAGTGCGCGAGCATTTTCTCGGTGACCTCGAAGTCGGCGATGACGCCGTCCTTCATCGGCTTGATGGCCACGATGTTGCCGGGGGTTCGTCCCAGCATCTCCTTGGCTTCCTTGCCGACGGCCTCGATGCGGCCGGTCACCTTGTTGATCGCGACAATGGACGGTTCGTTGACGACGATCCCTTTGCCACGGGCGTACACGCAAGTGTTGGCAGTTCCGAGGTCGATGGCGAGATCGCTCGAAAACAGCGAAAAGACCGAACGAAGCGTCAACGAATCTCCTGTTCCCCCGCGGGAATCCGCACCACCTCCTGGTCGCTCCCGGCTACGTGGATCCCGTTCTTGCCGGCGGACTTGACGCGATACATGGCGGCGTCGGCGGCCTGCAGCAGGCCTTCGGCAGTATCGGTCACATCGGGCAACGTCGCAACCCCGATTGACGCCGTGAGTCGATTCCCTGGGCCCCGCTCGGCCAGGAAGTTGAACCGCTGGATGCGGTCGCGGAGGCGACGGGCGACCGAATGCGCGCCGTCGATGCCCGGTCTCGGGCAGGAGAATGGCGAACTCGTCCCCGCCAAACCGTGCAACGATGTCCGTCTCGCGCGCGCTGGCCTTGATGACGTCGGCCGCCTCGATGAGGGCGCGGCTGCCGAGCAGGTGGCCGTGGGCATCGTTGATTCTCTTGAAACCGTCGAGATCGATGAAGAGCAGCGACAGCGGCCAGCCGCTGCGCATCGCGCGCTTCGTTTCCTTGCGAAGGGCGTCGTTGAGGTACCGCGAGTTGAAGAGCTGGGTGAGGTCGTCGGTGACCGACAGCGCCTCGGCGCGAGCCACGCGGAGGGCGTTCGTCAGCGCATAGGCCGCGGGCTCGAGCAGGCGGACGACCGCGTCGTTCAGGCCCGACGTCACGACCGGCAGCCGACGCGCCCGGCGACGGTCGATGCCGACGAGGACACCGACGACGGTACCGTTGACGACGAGCGGCCAGCCGAGCGCTGAGGCTTCGTGCTGCTTCGACGCGCCCCCTTCGCGGATCGATCCGCTCGTCGAGGTAGTTCGTCACCCGGACGGCGGACTGTCCGGTGCGAACAATCACGTCGGCCACCGCCTGTGCGGCCGACACCGAGGACGAAGACGACTCGGACGCCGGATTCACGAGCAGGTGCGGTGCCCCGTCCGGCTCCACCGCAAACACGTGCCACTCGTCGAGCGGAATCCATTCCGCGGCACGCGCCGCGAGGACGCGAGCCACGCTCTGCGGCTCGGTCATGCGTGCCGACGGCCCGCATGACCGACGCCACCGCATCCGGCTGCGCGGCGCTACGCTGGACGAGTCCGGAGACGGCATCCAGACGATCGGCGAGGTCGATACTGTCGCCGAGGCCGAGGGCGCGTTCGATGCCGCCCAGCGAAAACGGCGGCAGGAGGTGCGCGCGGAAACCGAGTGCGCGGGAGAGCTCCGGGATGGCCGGCTGCGATGTGAGGCCGAACGACGCGGCTGGAACGCCGGCGACGAGCGCTGAGACGAGACGCTGCGCGCCGTCCTCGAGCGCGAGTTCCCAGAGCACGCCGGTCACGCCCGGTCCGAGCGTCCACTCCGTCCCCGCAGGAATGAACTCCAGACGGACACCAAGTGTCTGCAGCGCGGTGAGCTGCGGGATCGCCTGGTCGCCGCGATAAAAAACGGCAAGCGTTATTGCGCTGTCAGACGCAGCCATCTCTGGCGGGGACACCCTCCGCGGAGGTCGGTCCGGCATGGTGTCGATGCTGGCGGCGAGTCGTGGGCAATGCGTTCGAGATTCGCCGAGTCGAAGGAACTATAGCACGCCATTTTGTGTCAGTTAGGGACGTTAATGTCCGCGACGGAGAGAACGGATTTGAAATTCGATTTCGTGATCGGATCGTTCCCTGTTCCCCGTTCCCGGTTCCCCGTTCTGTTCCGGTTCCGTCCGTTCCCCGTTCTCGTTCATCGTGCGAATAGTCATCCTCAGGGGTTCCTTTCTCGAACGGGGAACGGGGAACGGGAACCGGAACGGGAAACGGGGAACCGGGAACGGGGAACAGGGAAAGAACCCGTCCAATGGCATAATTGTCGTTTCACAGGCAGGAGAGCTTTCGACCATGACGATGCTCGACCGGATGCGGCGCCACAGGGGCTATTTGAAATGGAGCCTCGCCATTGTCGTTGCGACCTTCATCCTCTTGTACGTTCCCCAGTTCCTGACCACGAACCCGTGTCGCCTCTGCGACCGACGTCATCGCGACGGTCGACGGGCGACGAATCACCGCGGGGGTCTACCAGCAGCAGTACCTCCAGCAGGTGTCCCAGATCCGGGCCCAATACGGCGGCATCTCCGAGGACGTCATTCGACAGCTCGGCGTGGGCCAGCGGCTCATTCAGCAGCTCGTGTCGCACGAGGCGGCGGTCATCGAAGCCGAGCGCCTGGGCATCACGGTGAGCGATGGTGAGCTGCGCGAGCGGCTCGTGCGCATGCCGATGTTCCAGAACAACGGGCAGTTCGTCGGCGAGCAGATGTACCGCCAGATGCTGGCCATGGCGCGGCCACCCGTCCGGCCCGCCGACTTCGAAGAGGATTTGAGGAAGTCGATCGTCGCCGAAAAGCTTCACGCCGCGATCACTGGCTGGATTCGGGTGTCCGACGCCGACGTCGAGGCTGAGTACCGGCGTCGAAACGAGAAAATCAAACTGGACGTGGCGGTGTTCAGTGCCGACAAGCTGCAGGCCGGCATTCAACCGACCGACGCCGAGATTTCCCAGCGCTTACACGGCGAACCAGGAGTCGTATCGCGTGCCCGAGAAGCGGCGTGTCCGCTATCTCGCGGTTGACGCCGAATCGCTTCGCGCGCGGATGACCGCCTCACCTGAAGAGGTCGAGGCACGCTACAAGGACAGTCTCCAGACCTACTCGACGCCGGAGCAGGTGCGTGCGAGCCACATCCTGCTGAAAACCGACGGCAAGGACGAAGCGGCGGTGCGGAAGACCGCCGAGGGCGTGCTGGCCAAGGTCAAGGGCGGCGGCGACTTCGCGGCACTGGCGAAGCAGTACTCCGAGGACGACCTCAGCAAGGTGAAGGGCGGCGACCTCGACTTCTTCGGACGCGGCGCGATGGCGAAGGAGTTCGAAGACGCCGCGTGGGCCCTCGAGCCCGGTCAGACGAGCGACATCGTGCGGTCCCAGTTCGGCTTCCACATCATTCGCCTCACGGCGAGGCGTCCGGCGGCGACAAGGCCCCTTCAGGAAGTTCGCCCGCAGATTGAGGACGGCATTCGATTCGAGAAGGCGCGCGCCGAGGCCGGCCGAATTGCCGAGGAGATCGGCAAAAGCCTGACCACGCCCGCGGATCTGGATCGTGTGGCGAAGGAACGCGGGTTGACGGTTGGCGACTCCGGGCTGTTCGCGCGCGAAGAGCCGCTGATGGGGCTGGGCTTCGCCCCGGCCGTGTCCACCGAGGCCTTTACGCTCGAGCAAGGCAAAGTGAGTGGCGCGATCACGACCAATCAGGGCTACGCGTTCGTGACAGTCAGCGAAATCAAGCCCTCGTACGTGCCCCCGGTTGCTGAAGTCGCGGCCAAAGTGCGGGCAGACGTCGTGCGCACCAAGGCGCTCGAGGTCGCACAGCAGCGCGCCGCTGGACTCGCGAAGGCCGTTGGCAATTTCGCGGCGGCGGCACGCGCCGCTGGCGCGACCGTCGCGTCGACCGATTTCATCACGCGCGGCTCGGCCCTGCCGACCGTGGGCGTCAACCAGCGCATCGACGAGCTCGCGTTCGCTCAAAAGCCAGGCGGCATCACCGCGCCCGTGCCGACCGAGAACGCGGTCGTGGTCGCGCAAGTGAAGGAACGGCAGGACATCACGAAAGAGGGGCTGGCGGGCGAGGGCGAGCGGCTCCGTGAGGAATTGACGTCGCAGCGAACCGGCTCGTTCTTCGAGGCGTACATGGCCAAGGCGCGCGCCAAGATGCAGATCGAATACAACGCCGCCACGATTCAGTCGATCACCGGCGGCTGAGAAGCTGAGAAAAGTCCGATTTCCGTACTCGTTTCACTGCGCGAACGGGGCGAGCGTCGCGAGCATGTCGGCGACGTCGCGATCCCAGCGGTCCTGCAGCTGCGGCTTGAGGCCAAACCCCGTTTCGTCGTCGTAGCGCCGCTGCGCCTCGGCCTCGTCCTGGACGAACCGCTCCACCGACTCCCGTAGACGCTCATCGAGCACCCCGCACGGGTTGTAGAGCTCCTTGAAGAACTTCCTCATCCGCCGCGCATAGGTCTCAGTCAGGTTGAAATGCGTCTGTTCGTGCCGGAGGATGCGGGCACTCTCGGCCGGGCTCGTGAGCACGCGCGGTTTCACCCACGACCGGGACGGCAGGACGACCGCGGTGACGCCGAACGTGAAATCGGTGCCTCGGCAGCGCGACTGGTACGACAGCAGGTAGACCGTCCGCGCGCCTTCGACACCTTCGAGCGGCGCCGGCCCTCGAAAGTCCTCCCACGTCAGAGGGCGACTCGCGGCCCATGGAATTTCCGGCGGCGCGTCGGGCGACTGAGCGGATGCCGCCGCGGCGGCGGCGGGCGCAGGCTGCGGAGTCGCGGGGCGCGTGGCCGGTCGGCAGCCCCCGATGACCGAGGATCGACCAGGCACGACAAGAACCACGCCGTACGTCTTGCCGTGATCACGGTATCAGTGGAGAAACAAATTGGGCATGATCGCCAACGGCTCGCCGCGCCGGAACCGCCGCAGCGTCGACACGGCCGAGTCGATCAGGCGCGCCTCGGGTCGTCCGAGCAGCAGGCCCACGCCCTGAGCCGCCGAGGAACCCAGCGGGTTCGACAGGATGTCCAGAATCGTTCGTTTCGGCGGGTACACGACCAGATCCACGTCACGCTGCGGATCGAGTTTGGCCCGTTCCTTCGCGATGCGGATGGCGTCGGTCAGTCCGCCCAGTTCGTCCACGAGGCCGAGCTCCCTCGCCTGACGCCCCGTCCACACCCGTCCCTGCGCGACGCCGTCCACTTTCCGCGTCTCCTGACTGCGTCCTTTTGCCACGCGATCGAGAAAGAGCTCGTAGGTGGACTGCAGCTGCTCCTCGACCTTCGCGCGTTCGTCCTTCGAGAACGGTCGGAACGGCGAGTAGATCTCCGCCAGGCGTCCATCGCTGACGGCGGCCGAACCAATCCCCAGTTTCCCGAGCGTGGCGTCAACGACGAACTTCCCGGTCACGACGCCAATCGAGCCGGTCAGCGTCCCGGCCTGCGCCACGATGGCATGGGCCGGCGCCGCGATGTAGTAGCCGCCGGACGCCGCGACGTCTCCCATCGACACGACCAGGGGCTTGACGTCGCGCGTGAGCATCAGCTCGCGCCAGATCACTTCCGAAGCCACGGCCGATCCGCCAGGGCTATCCACACGGATCACCACGGCATCAATCGCCGGATCGATCCGGACGCGGCGAAGCCACTGGTTGAACGTCTCCGATCCCACGACGAGTGACGCCGGGGAATCGAAGTTGCTCTCGCCGCTGGCGATCACGCCGACGGCGTACAGCAGTGCGATTCGGCCGCGCCGCCCGGCCGAGGTCGCGAGGGCCGCCGCGCCCCGATACCGCTCGGCGTCGAGCTCACGGGTGCCCTGGATCGGTTCGCTGTCGTCCAGCTGATCCTCGTACGCCAGCGCGTCCACAAGCCCGGCACGAACCGCCCCTTCGGCCAGGTAGGGCCCCTGGTCGATCGCGGCGCGGACCGCCGGCTCGGTCATCTTCCTGGCGGACGCGACCGTGCGCACGAGCTCGTCGTACAAGTCGCGATTGAGCGACTGGGTCATTTCCCGGTGCGCGGGTGTGAAGCCCTTCTCGGTGAACGTGTTCGACGCCGTCTTGTAGTCGCCGACATGCACGAGGTCCGGGAAGATGCCCATCTTGTCGAGCGCGCCGCGGAAGAAAATCTCGTACGACGCCAGCCCGACGAGGTCGAGCTGTCCGGCCGGCATCAGCACGATGCGATCGGCGGCAGACGCAAGGTAGTACTCGCCGGCCCCGCCGCTTTCGAGATACGCGGTCACCGGCTTCTTTGACGTCTTGAAATCCTCGATGGCCCGACGAACTTCCTGAAGCTGAGCCCACAGTCCACTGGTGGACACGGGACGCACGACCAGCGTCTTGATGCGCGGGTCGGTCTTGGCCTTGCGAATCAGAATCGACCGTCTCGCGGAGAGTTGGGCCTCGTCGCAGAAACTGGCTGACGACATCCGAGGGCTCGACCTCGCTGAGCGGGGCCTCAATCTTGATGTGAAGCGTGGCGTCCGCTGGAATGGGTGCCGGCGCGCCGGCGAGCGACGCGAGAACGAGCACGGCCGCGGCCGACACGAAGACCGCAAGAAGAATGAGCGTGAGGACAAGAAGGACACCGCGGCGGGCTGACACCTTGCCAGTCTACAAAGAAAACGGCCTCAAGGGCCTTTCTTATCCCGCGAACCGCCGGGGCGGCTGCCCCGCCACGCCCGGTTGGGCGCGAAAGACACCGCCAGCGTGAGGTTGGGCCTCTCGCTCGGCAACCGTCAGGTCTCTCCATGCAGTGGTGATGTACAGGTCGGTCATGCCCGGCCCGCCAAAGGCGCACTTCGTCACGAGGTCTGTGGGCAGCGTCAACTCCTGGTCGATGCTGCCGTCGGCACGGTAGCGCCTGACGGCGCTTCCTCGCCACAGCGCCACCCACACGCCTCCCTCGGCGTCCACCACCAGGCCGTCCGGACGACCCGTCTGGCCGCTGAGATCGACAAATGGCCGGCGGTTGCTGACACGCTCCATCTCGGGATCGACGTCGAACACGTCGACTCGGCGCGTCCCGGTGTCCACGTAGTACATGAGGCGGCCGTCCGGACTCCAATCAATCCCGTTGGACGTCGTCACCAGCTCGAGGATCGTCTCGACGCGGCCATCGGGCGCGAGTCGATAGAGGGCGCCCTGTTGCGGCGCGCGGTGAAGGCTCATCGTCCCCGCCCAGAAGCTTCCTGACGGCGCGACGTACCCGTCGTTCATCCGCAGATCGCTCCGCCCGGGCGCCGCCTCCGCCACAAGCGTGCGCCGGCCACTCGCCGGATCGATGCGATGGAACCCCTGCCCGGCAGCGGCAATCCAGTCGCCTCGCACGGTCGACGCCACGGCACCAACCGGGAGTCCGACCTCGACGACGCGATGCGACTTCGACGACCGGGTCAAACACGTGCACGTCGCCGCGCATGATGTCGACGAACAGCAGGACACCGCGCTCGGCGTCCCACACCGGCCCTTCACCGAGCTCGGCGGCGGCGTCAAGGACGAGCTCAATCGTTTGTTCAGGCATTTCAGGTGGGACCTGGCGATCCGCCGTGGATCTGAGGGCCTGAGGGCTGAGGCCTGGGGGAAACGCGCGAGGGTCGAGAGGCGGGAACGGCACGACAATGCCTTCGCGAGCGAAGCGCGCGTGCAGACGCTTGATGAACTCGTGCCGGATCAGGAACTGATCGGTGAACTCGCTGCACCCGCAATGACACGCCGCACGTGATGCTGTTGGGGCCGAAGCGTGTGGAACCGAACGCCAGGCTGGAATCCTGCCACGCCGCCCGGAACAGACACCATCACCTCTTTCGCGACTTCAGCGGTGACCTGCTCCACGCGTTGCAGATCGCTAGGTAGTGAACGCCGACGTCGATACCGATCGTCAGCTCTCGTGACGGCTGATGATAGTTCGTCACGATCGCCTGCGCGAACTTCGCGTTCGGCACGATGACGATGTTGTCCGACAACAAGCGAATACTGGTCGCCCGCCAGTTGAAATCGGCCACGTACCCTTCGGCGCCGCCCTCGAGCTTGAGGTAGTCGCCAATCCTGATTTGGCCGGCCGCGCTCATGGACACGCCCGCAAAGAAGTTCGACAAAGGATCCTGCAACGCGAGCGCGACCGCCAGGCCGCCGACGCCCAGGGCCGTGAGGTACGGCGTAATCTCGAAACCAAGACCGCGGGCAATGACGAGGGCGCCAAGGATGATCACGACGCCGCGGACGACGTTCTGCATCAGCGCCGAGACCGGCACACCCTGACCGTGTCGCGGCCCGTAGGACGACAGGAGCGCCGCGGCCACGCCCGCGAGGGCGAACGTGAAGGACGCCACGGCCAGGGCCGCCAGCACCTGCACCGCGTGGAGATAGTCGTCCGGGGCCAGGGCCCAATGGCGCAACGAGACGTAGGCGCCGGTCAGGATTGCCCAGAACGGCACGCGGTCGGTGAAGGCCACGAGCCCGTCGTCCCAACGCCGGTCGGTCTTTGCCGTCCACCGGGCCAGCCGGACGCCGACGATAGCCCGGGCCAGGTGCCCGATGGCGTACGCGACGCCAACGGTGCCGACGGTCCAGGCGAGTCGCCCGACCCACTCGGGCAAGTTATCGAGCCAATACATGACGATCAGCTTCGCACATGTGAGAGTGGAGTTGCTGCGCAGCCGGAACATCAAGGGCGGGTTGGGAGTGTCCGATAAGACAGCGGGGGCATGGGCCGTTGAGGGAGTCGTTCGCCGCAGCGCTGGCAGTCGCCACTGGATCGCAGGAGGGCAACGAGCCCGATCCGCGCGGGGTCCTTGCGCTGCGCTTCTACATCACGTCAGGCACGCTGGCCGTGGTCGTCACGGCGACGGCAGTTGCGGTCATCGCGGGGTGGTGGCTCGACATCCCCGCGCTGAAGAGCGTGTTCCCGGGTTTCGTGACGATGAAACCCAATGCGGCGCTCGGATTGCTCCTCACCGGCGTCGCCCTCCTGCTCTATCGGGAGCGCACGACATCCGAGCGTCGCGCCAAGGCTCTGAAGATCCTGCTCGGCACGACGGTGGCCATCGCCGTCCTCACGGTCGTTCGAGCATCTGACCGGGTTCAGTCTCGGCATCGACCAACTCCTGGCGCGCGATGCGATGCCAGGTCCTGGCGCGCCGGGGCGCATGTCGGTCTCGACGCGCGTTGGGACTCCTGCTTCTCTCGGGGTCCATCTATCTGGCGTCACGGCCAGGCCGCTACGCGCTGGGCCCAGGGACTGTGCGGCGCGGCAATTTTTCTCGCCACGTTGAACGGCGTCAGCTACGTGTTCGGCTTCGATCAGGCCGCGCGCAATGCGATGGCCGTCCACACGGCCGTCTGCGTCCTCCTGGTCGCGCTCGGGATCCTGTTTGCGCGACCGGAGCAGGGACTGATGGATGGGGTGATCGACGCGGGCGCCGGAGGCCTGGCCATCCGTTCACTGCTCCCCATCGTGTTCGTGCTGCCGCTGTTGCTGGCCTGGGTGTCGTGGCTCGGCGTGCGGCTGGGTTGGTACGGCCCGAGCGTCGCGATGGCGCTTTTCGTCGCGCTGACGGCCAATGCGCTGAGCTACGCGGTGTGGGTCGGCGCGGGTGTCTTGCGTGCGTCCGACGACCAGCGGCAACTCGCCGAAGCCGAGCGCGCGCGCAGCGAGGAGCGGCTGCGGCGGGCCGTGACCGACGCGCCCGTGCCGATGGTCATTCACGACGCGGACGGACGCATCCTGCACATGAGCCGGGGCTGGTCGCTCTACAGCGGGTACACGCTCGCTGAATCGCCCACGATGCAGGCGTGGATCGCGGCGACGCAACCGAAAGGCGCGTCACCGTTCGAGTCGTATCTCGCCCACATCGGCAAGGCGGTCGAGACCGTCCAGGGCGGCGAGTGGACGATCACGACGTTCTCGCGAGAGGTGCGCACCTGGGACTTCTCGACCACGCCGCTCGGCGAGCCGGGATCCGCCGAGCGCACGCTCGTGACGATGGCCGTGGACGTGACGGACCGCAAGCTGTCCGAGACCGACCTCAGAAGGATGAACGAGGACCTCGAGCAGCGCATGGCCGAGCGGACCGCGGAGCTCACCAAGACCAGCGACTCGCTCCGGCGTCAGTCGGACCAGGTCAAGGAACAGACCACGCTGCTCGACCTCGTGCGGGACGGCATCCTCGTGCGCGATCTCTACGGCACGATCGTCTACTGGAGCACCGGCGCGGCGGAAATGTACGGATGGACCAAGGAAGAGGCCGTCGGCAAGATGTCGCACCGGCTGATCCGGTCCGAGCTGCCGATGCCGCTGAAGGAGATCGAGAAGCACGTCACCAACGCCGGCTACTGGGAAGGCGAGATCATCCAGACGACGAAGGACGGGGCGCGGCTGGCCGTCGAGAGCCGCTGGACGCTGACGCGCACGGACCGCGGCCGGCCGCAGGGCTTCCTCGAGGTCAATCGCGACATCACGCGCGCGAAAGCGCGCCCAGGAGTCGCTCCGCGACAGCGAGCTGCGGTTCCGCTCCGTCGCGGAGACGGCGATCGAGGGCATCATCTCGGTCAACGAGCACGGTCTCATCCGCTACTGGAACCCGGGCGCCGAACGGATGTTCGACCGCCCCGCGGCCGAAGCCATCGGGCGAAGGCGGTATCGATTGCCCTTCCCGAGCGCGTGATTCCGTGCGCTCGACGCCTCGTCCGAGGAAATCGTCGGCACGACGTTCGAGACGATCGGCACACGACGCGACGGCTCGAGTTTCCGCATCGAGCTCTCGCTGTCGAGCTGGTCCGCCAGTCACGGCGCGCGCTTCGTCACCGGAATCGCCCGCGACATCACCACGCGCAAGAGCACGGAGCAGGCGCTCGAAGGAAAAGGCGGCCGAGCTGGCGCGCTCGAACCAGGAGC
The DNA here is from genome assembly GCA_963739035.1 of uncultured Acidobacteriota bacterium. Lineage (GTDB taxonomy): Bacteria > Acidobacteriota > Vicinamibacteria > Vicinamibacterales > SCN-69-37 > CAVTYZ01. The sequence continues at coordinate 438,240 of CAVTYZ010000015.1, forward strand.
TCGAGCAGTTCGCCTACATCGCGTCGCACGACCTGCAGGAGCCGCTGCGCATGGTCTCGAACTACACGCAGCTGCTCGCCCGCAGGTACAAGGACAAGCTCGACGCGGACGCCAACGAGTTCATCGACTTCGCCGTGGACGGCGCCAAGCGCATGCAGGAGCTGATCCACGACCTGCTCGAGTACGCGCGCGTCGGCACGCGCGGCAAGGAATTCACGCCGACGCCGATGGAGCAGGTGGTCGACCGGGCGCTCATGAACCTGTCCACCGCCGATCGCCGACTCGAAGGCCGAGATTAGCGTGGCGGTGTTGCCGACGCTCGCCTGCGACGCGTCACAGCTCGCCCAGGTGTTCCAGAACCTGATCGGCAACGCGATCAAGTTCCGGCGGCCCGGCGATCGGCCGGTCATCAGCATCTCGGCCCACCGCGAGGAAGGCCGCTGGTCCCTTCGCGTCGCGGACAACGGGATCGGCATCGACGCGAAATACTTCGAACGGATCTTTCAGATGTTCCAGCGGCTTCACGGACGGGACGAATATCCGGGCACCGGCATCGGCCTGGCGCTCTGCAAGAAGATCGTCGAACGCCACGGCGGCCGAGATGACGCGTCGAGCTCGGAGACCGGCCGGGGAACGACGTTCACCTTCACGATTCCGGATCGGCCGGACCCGAGCTGAACCGGAGACCGACTCGCGATGAGGCCGATCGAGATCCTGCTCGTCGAGGACAACCCGGGCGACGCGCGCCTGACGCGCGAGGCGTTCTCGCAGGGCAACGTGCGCGACGAACATGCACCATGCCCGGGACGGCGAACAGGCGATCGCGTTCCTCCGCCGCCAGGGCGTCTACCAGGACGCGCCCAGCGCCGGACCTGGTCATTCTCGATCTCAACCTTCCACGGCGGGACGGCCGCGAGGTCCTCGAGGACATCAAGACCGATCCGGCGCTCCAGCAGATTCCCGTGATCGTCCTCACGTCGTCGCAGGCCGAGGAGGACATCCTGCGCAGCTACCGCCTGCACGCCAACTGCTTCATCACGAAACCCGGCGACCTCGAGACGCTGATGAACGTCGTCCAGGGCATCGAGGAGTTCTGGTTCAAGCTGGTCAGGCTGCCGTCGGCGTGAGATGAGGCTTAGGGCTTAAGGCTTAAGGCTTAAGGCTTAGGGCTTAAGGCCTGGGAGCCTAGGGCTGAGACTCAGGGATCTTCCGGCGCGAAGTAGCCGCCGCGGGTTTCCACGGAGAAGACCCGGGCGGGTCGGCTGGATCTCGACCTTCCGCCAGGAGCCGTCGCGAGCCGTATTCGTCGAGGTGTAGCTCACGACGTACCGGCGCCGCAGGTTCTCGAGAATGCGTTTGTACTCCGCTTCGAGCGCGGACGACGTCGGCCGGGAAGTACGCCTCCCCTTTCGACGCTTCGGCGAGCTTCTCGAGCGTCTGCCGATCGGCGCCCTCGCCGAGGCCAATCGCGTAGATCGTCGTGTCGGTGCCTTCGAGGCTGCTCAACACCTGATCCAGCGTGTGCTGACTGCCCGGGGCCGTCCCGGGATTGTTCTCGTCTTTTCCGTCGGTGACCACGATCAGCGCCGTCCGGCCCTTCGGCTCGCTTCAGGCGTGCCAGGCTGTCGAACACCGCGTCGTACAGCGCGGTCCCGCCCGTCGCTCGGTAGCCGTCCACGGCCTTCAGGCTGGTTTCGCGATTCGATCGTCAGATCGTGCACGAGCCGCGTCTCGTCGGAGAACATCATGACCGCGAGCTTGTCCTTGTCGGGCAGCGCGAGGACGAACGACCGGGCGGCCGCAACGGCCTGCTGGACCTCCTGGCGCATGCTGCCGCTCTCGTCCATCGCGAGCACGATCGAGACGGGACTGAGCGCTTCCTGAAATGCCTCGATCTTCTGCGGCGCGCCGTCCTCGAGCACCTGGAGGTCGGCCGGCGTGACGTCGATCAAGCGGCGGCTCAGGTCACGAATGGTCAGCTCGACCTGAGGCCGAATCGGCGCCGGCGCGGGCGCGCGATATCCCGGCCGGACCCGGACCGTGTAGTCAGGGTTGCTGGTGATCAACTTCACCGCTCGCCAGGTCCCGTCGCGCTTCTTGTTCGTCGGCGCATAGCTGAGCACGTAGCGCTGCTGCACGTCCTCGGCGATCAGCTTGTGGACGTCGGCCAACTGCGTGTCGCGCGACGGGAAGAACGCCCGGCCGCCCGTCTCGACGGCCAGCTTGCGCAAGAGATCCTCGCCCTTGAGCGAGATACCGGCGACACCGGCGATGCCGATCACGTACACGGTGGACTTGGCGCTCTTGATCCTGTCGATCGCCTGGTCGAACGGAATGTCGCTGTCCTCGTCGTACCCGTCGGTGATGAGGACGACGATGTTGCGGCCGTCACCCACCGAGAGCTGGCTCGTGACGGTCGTCAGCGACTCCAGGATCGCCGTGCCGCCGGACATCTTCAGCGCGCCGATGGCGCTCGCAATCGTCTCGCGATCCTGCGTCGGGCCCGTGACGGCGCCAAGCGTGCGCGCGAACGGCACCACGATGACGGAATCATTCGGGCGAAGGTGCGACGGCAGGCGCCCCGCGGCGTCACGGACGAAGTCGATGCGGCGCGCCATGCTGCCGCTGCTGTCGATCAAGAGCGTGTAGGTCGCGGGCACCGTGTCCAGGACGGCCATGTCGATCGACTGCGGGACGTCGTTCTCGAGCACCGAGAAGTCCTGCGCGGTCAGGCCATTCACCGGCCGGCCAAGCTTGTTGAACACCATCGGCTCGAGCACGACGCTCGAGACCTCCGTGGAGTCCACGAGCTCCTGCGCCTTCAGGTCGACTGTGTCCTTGGCCGTCGTGCCCTGCGAGTCGGCGACCTGCACGACGATCGAACGAGGCAGGAACGGGTTCGAGTCCACCCACTCGACGGCATAGGGCGGGCCGTCCTTGTCTTCGCCCACGAGTTGTTCGTCCACGTAGAACTGGACCGGACTCAGGCTCGCCTTGGGATCGGAAGAAATGCGGGCGACGATGCGGACCGGGCCCACCATGCCGGTGCGGCCGAGCGGCGACGTGATCTGCAGGGTCAGCGAGGACTGCGGAGTTCTCCTGGGCGCGTCCTGCCCGCTCGCGCAGCGCGCCGAGGGCCAGCACGCCGACGAGGCTCGCAACGGACCGACCTCTCCAACGTGCTTCGGGACATGACGCTACTTCAGGCGGCTGACACCCTCGTCTTCGTTCGCGAAGTACGAGTCGCAGGCGGCCCCGAGCAGCTCGGCGGTGAGCTGGCGCGGCTCCTCGCGGTACTCGGCGAGCGCCAGAGCCTGATTGATGAGGTCGCGCGGCTGACAGCCGCGCATCGTGACTTTCTTCGCCGCGTACGGTCCGTCGATCAGGAACTCGACGAGACCGCGATCGTAGTCGAGCTTCTGGCTGTTGCAGTAGTTCTCGAAGATCTGAGCGAAGTCGTCGATCGTCGGGCTTTCCGTGAACACCTTGTACTGAATACGACGCAGGAACGCTTCGTCCACGAGCTCGCCTGGCTTGATGTTCGTGGCGAACACCGGCAGCACCATGAACGGCACTTCGACCTTCTGGCCCGACTGCAGCGTCAGGAAGTCCATGCGGCTTTCGAGCGGCGTGATCCAGCGGTTCAGGAGCGCCTGCGGCGAGCACTGCTGGCGCCCGAAGTCGTCGATGACGAGCACGCCGCCGTTCGCGAGAAGCTGGACCGGCGCGCGATAGAACCCCGCCGTCGGGTTGTAGGTCAGCTCGAGATGGTCGAGCGTCAATTCGCCGCCGACCATGATTCCGGGACGGCGGCAGTGGATCCAGCGCCGGTCGTGCTGGGCCGCCGTGTCGAGGCCCAGACCGCGGTCGGGCAGCGGAATGATCTCGTGATTGACCGGATCGAAGACCTGGATGATGCTGCCGTCCACTTCGAGCGAGTACGGAATCCACTGATCGCCGGGCATCAGATTGCGAATGCCCTGCGCGATGACCGTCTTGCCGTTGCCCGGAGGTCCGTACACGAAGAGCGAGTGCCCCGCGTTGATGGCCGGACCGACCTGGTCGAGCACGCGATCGCTCAGCACGAGGTGCGAATAGGCCTTCTTGACCTGCTCGCGCGAGGCCTTCAGCGGACCGCCGCGGAACCGCTGCATGTAGTGCTTGTACTGCTCGCAGGGGCACCGGCGCGAAGCCGGTGTACATGTTGCGGTCGAGATAGGTACCCGCGTGCTCCCGTCCAAGCTGCGTGATGCGGTATTGATAGGAGGGTGCGCCGAGCGCGGTTCCGCCAACGATCTCGCAGACGCGCTGCATCTTCATGCGGTCGATGGCAGGCTCGACGACGCCGAACGGCAAACCGACCCGATCGGCGATGGCCGTGCCGGTCAACTCGCCGGCGAAGTGCAGCGCCTTCACGACGAGCTGGACGATCAGGTCGACATTGAGGCCCGCGTCCGCGACGGTGAGAGGCGGAGCGAGTTCGTCAGGTCGTTCCACGGTTCGCGTGCGCAGTCGCAGTGGTCATGGTGTGCCTTCCCTCAGCCGTCAGCGCGCGCTGAGCGCGGCTTCTACGCGTTCCCGATTCTGTTGCGCGGCCTCGAGAGCCCGGCGCGATTCGCAGGGCCTCGTCGCACGCCATCAGCGCCTGCTCGAGGGCTCCGCCGGCAAACGCGGCGAAGCAGAGATTGCTCTGCGCGTACGCGGCGCCGGGCTTCAGCGCCGCCACACGGGCAAACCGCTCACGGGCGGCATCCACGCGACCCAGCGCATACAACACCGTGCCAAGGGTGTTCTGCGCTTCGGCCAGAGCCGGCGACAGGTACGCCGCCTGGTGCGCATCGGAAAGCGCCCGATCGAGCACACCGGCGTCGCGCCACAGGCGAGCCCGCTCCTCGAACAGCACGGCGTCCCGCGGCCTCAGCGCGATGGCCAGGGTCAGATGGCGATCGGCCCGATCGAACACTCGCGCCTTCCAGTACTCCGCCGCCGCCCGGCGGTGCCCGTCGACCGACTCGCGAACGGCAAGGGCCGCGAGCACGGCGCGGAGCGCCGCGTTCTCGGACTCGAGCGTCGGTCCCGGACTGACCTTCGGGATCGGCGCGAGGGGAATGGCGTCGCCGCTCCGATGCCGCCGACGGCTCCCGGCTGTTCGCTGACGGCGGTTCGACGTCGAACGTCGCCGCGGCAGCCAGACGCACTGCCGCCACGCGTCACGAAACGATCCGTGAGCCCCTGCGGGGCTCGTGCGAAGCGCAGGCGGCGGCGAGGACGAGGGCGAGTCCGAGTGCGCTCGCCCGTCCGGGCACGTCGCACCTGGACTAGTCCTCCTTGTTCAGTCGGCCCCGCCGGCGAACGACGTACAACACGAGCACGACCGCAGCCGCAGCCGCCGCGACCATCTGATAGGTTTCCATCCCTCACTCCTCCTTGGTAGTCGGACTTGTCGGACGTTGTCGAACGTCTACTGACCCAATGCACCCTGGAACAGCACGCGAGTAAACCGGATGACGGCTGGTCCGAGTGTCACGACGAACATCGCCGGGAACAGACAGAACACGAGCGGGAACACGAGCTTGACGCCGATCTTCGCCGCACGCTCCTCGGCCCGCTGACGACGCTTGGTGCGCGACACTTCCGCGTGCGTGCGAAGCGCCATCGATACGCTGGTGCCGAAACGGTCGGTCTGGACGAGCATGGCCACGAGCGCACGCACGTCGTCGACGCCGGTGCGCTCGGCGAGGTTCCTGAACGCCTCGAGCCGCGGCTTGCCGGCGCGGGTCTCGGTCAGCAGGACCTGAAACTCCTCAGCCAGGGCCGGATACGCCAGCGCGAGCTCGTCGGCCACCTTCAGGATCGCCTGGTCGATGGACGAACCGGCCTCGAGACACACGATCATCAGATCGAGCGCGTCGGGCAGCCCGTTCTGGATGATCTTCTGCCGGGCCTTGATCAGGCGACCCAAGCACCACGCCGGGAATGAGCCAACCCATCAGCGCCGGTGATGATGCAGAAGATCCACACCGTGGACAGGGGGCCGAAGAACAGCGGGATGGCCGCAAAGACCACCGGACACGCAAGTCTGGGCGATCGTGTAGATCGCCGACAGGAGTCAGCGACTGATAGCCCGCGCGCACGAACTGCCGGCGAAGCCGTGACATGTCCTTCGGCGATCGCGGGATCACCGACGAGAGTCTTCTTCGCGAAGTCGGTTTCTTCGGGGGTCAGCGACGCGGCGCTCGTGTCGATCAGCACGCCTGACGTCGCGACGAGACCGGCGCGTTCCAGTCGCCTCCGCTCCGGCGCCGTCTGCGCCATCACGTAGTACATCAGCGGCGCCGACGCCCACGAGGACCGCCGTGAAGACGCCGACGACGGCGAGAATCAGTTCGATCGTCATCAGTATTCGATGTTGATGATCTTGCGCATGATCAGCGTGCCGACGATCTGCAGCACGATCGCCGCCATGATCATCTGGCGGCCGAGCGGATCGCCTGTCAAGCGTTCCGAGATACGACCGGGTTCAAGCAGCAGCGTGACGGCGGCCAGCGCCGGCGGCAGACAGGCGAGCACCGTCCCGGTGATACGGCCGTGCGCCGAGATGACGCGGATCTGCCGCTTGACCTTGAAGCGGTCGCGGATGACCGATGACAGATTGTCGAGCACTTCGGCGAGGTTGCCGCCCGACTCGCGCTGCGTCAGGACGGCGGTCACGAAGAACTTCGCGTCGAGCACCGGAATCCGGGTGGCAAAATTCCGCAGGGCGTCGGACAGGTTCAAGCCGAAATTCTGCTCGTCGTAGAGAATCCGAAACTCCGTCCCGACAGGCGCCGGCATCTCGTCGGCCACCATGCTGAGCCCGGTCGGGAGCGCGTGTCCGGCCCGAAGGGCACGGGCCATGAGGTCGATGGCCTCGGGAAACTGCTCCTCGAACTTATAGGTGCGGTTGTTTCGCGCGCGCTTGACGTACAGGTACGGGAGCGATCGCGAGAACGGCGCCGAACAACATCCCCACGAGCGCCATCCGCGTGACAAAGAACCCCAGCAGGTAGCCCGCCGCGCCCAGGCACGCACTCAACAGACAGAAACGATCCGAGGTTGAGCTTGACGGCCGACTGCTCGAGCATCAGCTTCAGCGGCGCGACGAACTTCGATTTCTCGAGGGCCGCATGCAGCGGCGCGACCGAGCTGAGCTTCTCTTCGGTCTTCACGAAGCCGCGCAGTCGCCGGCCGTCGGGCGAACCGTCGGTCGGTCTCAGTCGCTTGAGGAAGCGCTCTTCGTCACGGACGACAAGCAGCCAGTACAGCCCGTAGACGATGGCCATCACGCCGACGAAGACGCCCAGCACCATCCACATGGCAAATACCTACTGGATGACCTTCACGTGCTCGAAGTTCTGCATCGGCAGCGGCATGCCCATGGCGGCGAACTGTTCGCTCGCCTTTGGACGAATGCCCGTGGCGCGGAACCGGCCGGTGACCTTGCCCTTCTCGTTCATGCCGGTCCGCTCGAACAGGAAGATGTCCTGCATCGTGATCACGTCCCCTTCCATCCCGGTGATCTCGGAGATGTGCGTGACGCGGCGCGTGCCGTCGGACTGGCGTGACACCTGAACGACGACGTTGATCGCGGACGCCACCTGGTGACGAATCGCCTTGTCCGGCAGGTTCAGGTTGGCCATCGCCACCATCGTGTCGAGGCGGTACAAGGCGTCGCGCGGCGCGTTCGCGTGAATGGTCGTCAAGCTGCCGTCGTGGCCCGTGTTCATGGCCTGCAGCATGTCCACGGCTTCCTCGCCGCGGACCTCGCCGACCACGATGCGATCGGGACGCATACGCAGGGCGTTGACCACGAGCTGCCGCTGACGGATGGCGCCCTTGCCTTCGATGTTGGCCGGCCGCGTCTCGAGCCGGACGACGTGCCGCTGGCGGAGCATCAACTCGGCCGCGTCCTCGATCGTGACCACGCGCTCCTTGTCGCCGATGAAGCTCGACAGCACGTTGAGCAGCGTCGTCTTGCCGGCGCCCGTGCCGCCCGAGATGATGATGTTCATCCGGCAGGCGACGGCCACCTTGAGGAACTGCAGCATCGGCTCGGTCAGCGATTCGCGCTCGACGAGGTCCTGGGCGCCGAGGCGATCGGTTCTGAACCGGCGAATCGACAGCACGGGACCGTCGAGCGCGAGCGGCGGAATGATGGCGTTGACACGCGAGCCATCCAGCAGGCGCGCGTCCACCATCGGGCTCGACTCGTCGATGCGGCGTCCGACGGTGCTGACGATCCGCTCGATGATGCGCATCAGGTGCGCATCGTCCTTGAACGTCGTGTCCCAGGTCTCGAGCAAGCCGTTGCGTTCCACGTAGATCTGGTCGAAGCGATTGACGAGGATGTCCGAGATCTCCCGGTCCGCGAGGATGGCCTCGAGCGGTCCGAGCCCGAAGAGCTCGTTGAGAACGTCGGTGATGATGCTCTCGCGCTCGTAGAGGCTGAGCGGCGCGCGCTCCGCTTCCTTGTCGAGCAGCGTCGCGATGACCGTACGGAGCTCGGGCTCCGCCTCGGCGCGCTTGACCTGGCTGAGCCGTTCGAGGTTGAGGCGCGTCAGCAGCTGCTCGTGAACGCGGCTCTTGGTTTCCTGGTAGTGCCCTTGTCGCGAGTCGGCTTGTGTGAGTTGCGCCATGATCTAGCTAGAACGAAAAAAGGCCGCCCAGTCTGCCAGCGGCTCGTGCCGCCGGTCGCTTCACGGGCTCTGCCGAAGCCCCCGCGAGGCGACGCGCAAGCTGGACGACGGACGAGGCCAGACGGCTGTTTGCGTCTGACACCAGCGGCTTGCCGGCATTGGCAGCCGCAATCACCTTCCGGTAGTCGCTCGGGAGGACGGCCCAGACCGGCAACCCGACGACGCGCTCGATATCCTCTTGCCCGATATCCGCGCGGGCATCGTATCGGCTCACGACACACGCGACTTTATCTTTGCCGTACCGCTGCCGCAGCAGCGCGGCAATCTGCGCGGCCCGACGAATACTCGGCAACTCCTGGTTGACGACGAGCATGACCGCCGTCAGCGGATCGAGCGAGTCGAGCACGCCGAAGTCGCTTCGCGGCACGTCGAGCACGACAGCACTGTAATTGGCGACGAGACGCTCGAGCAGCGCACGGATTTGCGCACCTTCCGGCGGCCGAAGCTGCGGGCGCTCGGGCGAGGCGAGGATATCCAGACCACCCTTCGCCTTGACGATGAGTCCCTTGAGAAACGCCGCGTCGAGCCGCTGCGTGTTCTCGATCGCCTCGACGACCGAGAACCTCGGCTCGACGCCGAGCAGCAGCGCGGCGTCGCCGTGCACGGCGACGTGCAGATCGGTGAGCAACACGCCCGTGCTCATCTCGCTCGCCATGCCGACGGCGACGTTGACGGCAATCGTCGTCGTGCCGACGCCGCCCTTCGCACCAACGAACGCGAACACGCTGCCCTGATCCGACGGGCCCGACTGCTGGCCGAGCACGCGTTCGACCGCCGCGCGAAGATCGTGCTGCGTGAACGGCTCGGGGACGAGCTCGCTGACGCCCGCGCGCATCGCCTCGAGCATGAGCGCGGGATCGAGCGCGGTCGCAACGATGACGACACCGAGAGCCGGAAGGCGCCGCTTCAATGGAGCCAGCGCAATCGGCAGTCCGGCCTGGCCACGAACGTCGATCAGGAGGAGATCCGGGATGCGGCTCTGACGCTCGATTGACGCGAGATCGTCCGCAGTGACGGTGCCACTGACGGTGAGACCGGCAGCCCGGGCCATCGCGGCCAACTGTTTGTCCGTCGATTCAACGACGGTGATGCTTGCTGCCACGTCCCCCCGTACCTCTCTTATCCCTCAACGCCGACCGCCGAACTCCAGTTCATGTTCTCGGTCCCCTCACATCATTTACCGGATCAGCTGAATAAACTTGAGAAATGACGACTCGTTGACGGGCATGCCGGTGCCAGCCCTGGTTGCCGGCCGCGTCA
>CAVTYZ010000016.1:0-23726 GCA_963739035.1 uncultured Acidobacteriota bacterium
ACCTCGAGCACGGCCTTGGCCTGGACCAACCCCTCGGCTGGCGAAGCTGGGCGTGCGAAGTCGCGATCGCGGGAGTGCGAGGACGCCGGCTTCCACGTTGGTCTCCCACTCCGGCATTGCGAGGAGAAGGGTCGAGCCTGAGCAGTCCGGGGCCTGCGAAGCGGCCAGCGCGGCGCTCAACTCCCTCGGAAGACAGTCACCTGCGCCCTCCCACGAGGCCGCCGCGGACATCGCCGACCTTCCGGGTTTCCAGTGAAGGTCGGGTTGAGCTAGTAGCCGCTTCCAGTCCGAGCCAGACTCCGTGGGAACAAAAACACGTTTCATCAGTCAATCTCCTTCGCCTCCACAGGCGATTCCGCGAATCCCTGCACGTCATGGAACACCTCACCGACAGGCGACCGTGCAGTGCCGCCACTAATGCGCGCGCTTCTTCTTCACCTCGGCGGCCGGCGTCGATTGGCAGAACTCCGCTTCCCCGGTCTGGCGGAAATCGGACACCGCCCGGGACATCGCGAGCGAGGCTACCCGGTAGGACGCCCCATCGGCATCGAAGTTCATCGCCGCATGGGACGCGATGCCGATGTGCCCACCCTCCTGAATGGCGTCCTGGTTGGCGGCCATGAACAGGAATGACCAGCGATAGTCGTCACGCTGCGTCGAGATCATCTCGAAGACGCGCGAGCGGGTGTAGTCGGTGCTCGCGTTCTCCACGCCGTCGGTGATGATGACCAGCAGCACGCGATCGGGCCGGTCCTGCCCGGGCAGCGCGCGCAGGCGCTCGCCGGTGGTCGATCGCCCGGCCGGCGTCGAGGAGCGCGGTGGTGCCGCGCGGCTGAAACGTCTCCGCGGTGAGGAGCGGCGCCTCGGCGATCGGCCCCCCGCGTAGACGACCTCGTAGTGGTGGTCGAACCGCACGAGCGTGATCCGGCAGTCGCCTGGCTGGCCACGTTGATCGGTGACGAATTGGTTGAATCCGCCGATGACGTCAGATGCGATCGATCCATCGATCCGGATCGGTCAAGATGATGCTGATATCGGCCGCGTGTTTCATTGATGGCCGCCCGGGCCCTGCGCCACGCCGCCGGCCGACTCAGTGGAATTCACCGACAACGACTCATCAAGGCTCGCCCCCGCATCGAGCAGCGTTCGGGCGGCGTCGATATGCCCTCGCGCGCGGCAAACAGCAGGGCGGTGAATCCGTTGCGCGATCGCGCCTTGACGTCCGCGCCAGCCTCGACCAGCGCCTTCACGACATTGGCGTGACCTTCGGCCGCGGCCCACATCAACGCCGTCTGGGACCGCCACTGTTCAGTGGCGTTCACCTTGGCGCCGTGAGCCACCAGCGTTTTGACGTTCCCGAGGACGCCCGCGCGTGCAGCCGACATCAGCGCCGTTTCGCCGTCCGCTCCCAACGTGTTCGGATTGGCCCCGGCTTTCAGCAGCATTTCGATCACCCGCGTGGGGCCGTTGACACATGCCAACGAGAGCGGCCAACGCCGTAACGATTCGCTGCCTGAGGATTTGCGCCGGCCCGAATCAGCGTACTCGGCGACCTCGACGTCGCCTCGATAGGCGGCCCAATGGAGCGGCGTCGTACCGTCGACATCCGGTGCATTGACCGTGGCCGCGCCGGGATTCTTCGGAGCAGCGCACGAATCGTTGCCCGTCGCCCTTCTTGACGGCATCGACCAATCGGCGCTTCGGCTGCGCGGCTGCTGACAGTCGCCAGCACGAGGGCGGCGAACAGGACCGCGGAACTTGCTAGGGCCTCATCGAAGTCTTTTCGTCACCTTCCCTTTTCACGTCCGCCGATTCCTGCCCCGCATCACAGCGAAGCGGTTCCGCAATCTGTCCTGCCCTGCCCGTGCTGTCGACGAAGCGGTCCAGGTGGACGCCCATGCTATCGAGCAGCGTGAGGTGCAGGTTCGCCAGCGGCGTCTGTTCCGGATATTGACGTGATAGCCGCCCTTGATGCCGCCAATGCCGCCTCGCGCGATAACGATCGGGAGATTGCGGTGATCGTGGATGTCGGGATTCCCCATGCCGCTGCCGAGCACGTAGGTCGAGTGGTCCAGGAGCGTCCCGTCGCCGTCGGGCGTCGACTGCAGCTTCTCGAGCAGATACGCGAAGAGCTGCACGTGATACGCGTTGATCTTGGCCAGCTTCGCGAGCTTCTCCGGATCGTTGGTGTGGTGCGACACCGGATGGTGCGGCTCGGGGACGCCAATCTGCGGATAGGTCCGCGTGCTTCCCTCGCGTGCGAGCTGGAAGGTGATGACCCGAGTCATATCCGCCTGGAGCGCCAGACCTGCAGATCGAACATCAGCTTGACGTGATCCTCCCACTCGGCCGGCACGCTGGTCGGGCGCGCGGCGCCGGCAGCGGCGACTCGGCGGCCTGCTGCTCGGCGTTCTGGATGCGCCGCTCGACCTCGCGCACCGAATCGAGATACTCGGCGACCTTCGACGCGGTCGCCCGCGCCGAGCCTGGCCTGAAGCCGCGCCATGTCATCCCGCACCCAATCGAGAATGCTGGCGTTCCTCCGCATCTCCGCCCGCCGGGCATCCGGCGTCCCGCCGTCTCCAAACAGGCGTTCGAACAGCAGGCGCGGATCGGCCTCGCTCGGAAGCGGAGTGGTGGGCGACGACCACGACAGGTTGTTCTGATACACGCAGGCGAACCCGTTGTCGCAGTTGCCGACCTGGGCGATCAGGTCGGTGCCGATCTCGAGCGACGGGATCGGCGTGTCGCCGCCGACTTCGCGCGCCGCGATCTGATCGATCGTGATGCCCAGCTCGAAATCGCTGCCCTCGGTCCGCTTCGCGCGGGCGCAGCTCAGAAACGCGGAGCCGGCCGTCGCGTGATTGCCGCCGGCGACCGCCGAGTTCTTCACCTCGAGGTTGGTGACGACGGTGAGGTGGTCGAGGTGGGGCGGCGAGCGAGGCCAGAGACGGCGACAGCTCGGTGATGCGCCCCGTCTCCCGCAGGAATCCATGGCACCGGGTTCATCCCCATCGGAATGTAGACGAACCCCAGCCGGCGCACCGGGCCGCGGCGGTCTTCGCCACGGCCGACAGGGCCGGCACCATCGCGTCGAGCAGCGGCAGGGCGACCGCCGCACCCATCCCGCGAAGGAACGTGCGCCGGGGCAGTGACATCTTGGTGATGGTCATCAGGCTAGTCTCCTCGATTCTCCCGATTTTCGCATCTGAAACGGCGTGCTCCTCGCAATCGCCGGCAACGAGCGACGAGAAGCGGTAGTCGTCGCGGGCGGAGTCGCGGCGGATCTGACGCACCGCCGGCGCATCCTTGTAGTCGATTCCGCGGCCCAAGGCAAACGTCAGCAGCTTTTCGGTCAACGTGCCGACAAACACGTCGGGGCGAGCCAGAACCGCCTGCCTCAAGCCGGCCACGCCCTCGAACGCCGCGGCGCCTGGCAGGCTGCCCGACGCATCGATCGGCGATCGGCCTTCGCCGAGCGTCCGCCAGCGCCCGACGGCGTCGAAGTTCTCGAGCGCGAACCCCGGGGATCGATGCTCGCGTGGCAAGTGGCGCACATCGGGTTCTTCCGATGTTCAGCCATCAGCTCCCGCATCGTCCGGGGCTGGCTTCCCGACTCGTTCTCCTTGAGCGGCGGCACTCGGGGGGCGGCGGCGGCGGCGGCATGCCGAGGACGTTGTCCAGAATCCATTTGCCGCGGCGCACCGGCGATGTCCGCGTCGAGTGCGACGTCACCGTCAGGATGCTGCCCTGTCCGAGCAGTCCTCTGCGTTCGCTGTCTTTCGACAGCGACACGCGCCTGAAGCGATCGCCGTACACTGCGGGATACCGTAGTGCCTGGCGAGGCGCTCGTTCAGGAACGTATAGTCGGCGTCGAGCAGATCGAGCACGCTCCGGTTTTCCTGGACGATGCTCTGAAAGAACAGCTCGGTCTCGCGGCGGAACGCTTGTCGGAGATTGTCGTCGAAATCGGGAAAGAGCCGCAGATTCGGCACGGCCGCGGCGAGGTTGCGCAGGTGCAGCCACTGGCCGGCGAAGTTGGTCGTGAGCGTTTCGGATCGAGGATCCGCGAGCATCCGCCGGACCTGCGCGTCAAGAACCGCCGGGTCGCGCAGGCGCCCGCGTTCGGCCGCCGCGAGCAGCTCCTCGTCCGGAATGCTGCTCCACAGGAAGAACGACAGCCGCGAGGCCAGCTCCACGTCGCTGATCCGATACGCCACGCCGGGGGCCAAGCCCTCGGGTTCCCGCTCGACGCGGAACAGGAACTCGGGGCTTGTCAGTAGCGCACGAAGAGCCAGCTCGACCCCGCCTCGAAGCCGTCGCTCGCGCTCGCCTTCGTGGAAAGAACTGCAGCGGAACGGCTCACGTCCCGCTCCGTCACCGGACGCCGGTAGGCGCGCCTTGCGAACGCCGACACGATCCGGCGGCCGCAGTCGGCTTCGGCGGCGCGGGTCGCCGGGACGGCACAAGAAGATGCGATTGCGGCTCGGCGTCTCGGATACTCCGGCGGCATCGAACGGTCCGGTAATCGCCACCGAATGAACGGCAGGCGTAAGCCGCGGATGCCTGTTCATGTTGAAGTGCGCGACGTACGGCTGACGCTCGGTTTCGATGAGCGCCGCGTGTTTCCTCGGAAACGTCGCGCCGACCACATGCGGACCCGCGGTGACGGTGGTGCGAAGCTGCAGATGTTTGTCGACGCCCTCGTCCGCGTAGTAGTCGGCCATGCGATTGCGGTTCGGCGTGACCGTGAAGAGCTGCAGGCGCTTGCCGTCGAGCGTGATCTCGATCTCGTGCGGCTCGTTCAAACCTTCGACGTTTTCATTGCGGTTGCGCGCGAGACGCACCTGAAGCTCGTAGATCCCATCCCGGGGGAAGGTGTGGTGGACTGTCGTCCCACCGCGCGTGCCGAACGGAAGCCCGTCAACATGCTCTTCCTGCGTGAGGTCTGCCGGCAGTACCGACGACGCGGCTTCCAGGCGCGGGCACCGGACTCCCGACGGCCAGGCGAGCCACTTTCTGGGCGGCCGACAAGTAGCGTTCGAGCAGCGTCGGCGAGAGTCCGACGGCGCTGACGTTGTCGAACCCGTAGCTCGCATCGTCTTTCGGGAGGAGCTCCGTCACGTCGAGATCGACGGCGAACAGATCGCGGATGGCGTTCTGATATTCAATCCGCGTCAGCCGGCGGAAGGTGTCCGTACGCCCGGGATCGGGACGGCTGGCCGCGAGCTTGTCGAGGCGGGCCTCCAGAGACGAGACCAGCCGATCGTAGTCGCCCTCGTCGGGCCGGCGCATGTTGACGGGCGGCATCGCGCGGGTCCGAAGCTTCCGGACCGCGGCTTCCCAGACTTCGGGGTGCGCACCCACGTTCGCTGGATCGACAGCTGTTAGGGAGAGGCCACCGACCTTCGCCGTGTCGTTATGGCAACCGATGCAGTATTGGTCGAGCAGTGCGCGCTCGGTCGAGACGGCGGTGGGGGAGGGAGTCTGCGGAGGCTCGAGCGCCCCAAGCTGGCGGCCGGCCAGGAGCGCGACGGTAACCGCCCCTGCACAATACGCCATCGAGCGCGCGACCATGTCACTCGCCTCCAATCGGGTACCGCCGCGGATACGCCGATTTTACCGTCTAATCGCAGGCCCGGCCAGCGGCAAAGTGACTAAAAGCCCCTGAAAACCTCGGCAGCCGCGTCAAGTCGCCGCGCTTCCACGAGGTCCCGCTGTTCCAGAGCGCGGGAAATCAGGCGCGGATAGTCCAAGCCCCGCAGGACCGGCTCGTGGTGGGATGCAGCCTGCAGGGCCACCCACAACCCGCGCTTGCCCTCAATGCCCAACGATAATGCTTCGAGAAGCTCCAGCCGTTGGAGGGGACCGCCCGTCCGATCCTCCAGACGCGTCTTGAGCTCGACGACCTTCTCGGTCAACCACGCCGCGGTCTGGCGCACGGTGCTTTCCGCGATCCCGGCCCCGCGCATGAGCCCACCGAGCTCCTCGCGATCGGCCGCAATTTCCGCTCGCAGACGGGCGCCCACTGCTCGAAGCCGTCGATCTCTGCCAGCTGATCGAGCATTTCCAGCGCCCCTGTTGATCCCGCCAGGTGGTCGTTCAGGTAGACCTCTGCGTGTTTGCTCGCCACGATGCCATGCTGCCACAGACGACGAGCCTCACGCGGCACGCATGAGCCAGGGTCGAAAAATCGTTCAGCGTGGTGACTGCCTTCACTTTTTCGGCCTGAACGCGTCCTGGACCTGCTTGTCGATGCTGTTGTAGTTCTTCGAGAGGAGCTTCTCTTCGTCCGCGGTCAGGATCCGAAAGGGCACGCGCACGAGGCTCTTCTGAAACTTCACGTTCAGCCAATGCTGGCCATATCGGATACCGCCTGGGATCTTGAAATAGAGGCGGCCGACACACGCGCGCTCGCTGGTGAGTTCCACGAAGTCTTGCGGCAGAGCGGGAGCTCCCAGGTCGGGAAAGAAACTGATCGCGCACGCGCGGTACGCGCTCGGCGGAAAGTAGTTGATGGAATCGCGCTGGACCTTCGCCCGTTGCTGAATCGCGCGCGGGTCCCCCTCCCGCTGCTCGACGACCGAGGCCAGCGGAATCGTTTTGCCGTCTGGTGTGTCGAGCGACAGCGCGTCGCGCGTCAACCGGTAGTCCGGTATCCGGTCGCGCACCGTCATGCCGACCTCGAGGAGCATCCACTCTTCGCCGACCGAATGGTTGGAGGCCTGGTACCCGAGGATCACATAGCCTTCGTTGTTGTACGCGGCCCGAACGAATTTGGCCTCCAACGTCATGATCTGCGGAACCCCCGGCTGGGGGATCTGTACGATGGGCTTCTCCTGGGCCTGAGCATCGCCCTTCGTCTGAAGAGCACACAGGGATATCACGGCGACGAGGCTCACTGGTAGCACACGCCTGCTGTTCATAGTGGTCTCCTTCCTAATGATACGCGGACGCCACCGCGAGCTACGGACTAGATCGAGGCTTATTCCACGCACAGCTTGCATCCGGCGACGGGGCGGACGATAGTAACCGTTTGCGCGGGGCACGCCAGGGCGATCAGGAGTTGAAGGGGAGGGCATCCAATGGCCAAAGCAGCGAAGTCGGTTCCGGAAGGGTTTCACACCATCACGCCGCATCTCACGCTGGATAACGCGGCACAGACCATCGATTGGTACAAGAAAGCGCTCGGTGCGGTCGAGATCGACCGCAGTCTTGGCCCGGACGGCAAAGTCATGCACGCGGAGCTGACCATCGGCAATTCACGCATCATGGCCAACGACGTCATGCAGGGCAAGGGACCGCACGCACTCGGTGGATTGCCCGCATCGTTCTGGCTGTACGTGGACGACGCGGACGCCCTCTTCAATCGGGCCGTCGCCGCCGGAGCGCAAGTGCAAGTGCCTTTGGGCGATCAGTTCTGGGGCGACCGCGGTGGAGCCGTGGCCGATCCCGAGGGGTATACCTGGTGGATCGCGACGCGGAAGGAAGACTTCACCAAAGCCGAGCTCGAGCAGAGAGCCGCGGAGTTCTTCAAGCAGATGGCGCAGCCGGCCAATCCGTAACGTCGCGGACGTAGGCCGGGTCCTTTCGGACCCGGCTTCCGCCGGCGGGTCCAAAAGGACCCGCCCTGACGTACTTTCCCGGCGGGTCCACAAGGACCCGCCCTACAGCAAGGTTCCTCGAAGGACGACGAGGGCCACCGAAAAGTAGATCACCAGACCGGTCACGTCCACAAGCGTGGCGACGAAGGGCGCGGACGAGGCCGCCGGATCGAAGCCCAGGCGTTTCAACAGGAACGGCAGCAGCGATCCGCTGAGCGTGCCCCACAACACGACCCCGACCAGCGCGATCGCGACCGTGATCGCGACCAGCAACCAGTGCGGCGCCGTACATGTCGGAGAACGCCGACCACAAGGCGATGCGCAGGAACCCGATGCTGCCCAGGATGGCGCCGAGCGACAGGCCGGCCAGGACCTCGCGGCGCATCACCCGCCACCAGTCGCGCAGGCCGACTTCGCCGAGCGCCAGCGCGCGGATGACCAGCGTCGATGCCTGCGATCCCGAGTTGCCGCCGCTCGAAATGATGAGCGGCACGAACAGCGCCAGCACCACGGCGTGCGAGATCTCTTCCTCGAAGGCCCCCATCGCCGTCGCCGTCAGCATCTCGCCCAGGAACAGCGCCGTCAGCCAGCCGGCGCGCTTTTGGATCATGCGGCCGAAGGCGATGCTGCATGTACGGCTCGTCCAGCGCCTCCGACCCGCCGATCCGCTGGATCTCTCGCGTCGCCGTCGCCTCCGCCACGTCCAGCACGTCGTCGACCGTGACGATGCCGATGAGCATGCCGGCCGTGTCGGTCACCGGCAGCGCCGTGCGATCGTACTCGCGGAACACGCGCGACGGCCGTGCTCCTGATCGTCGGTCGCCTTCAGCGCCACGAACCGGCGATCCATGAGATCGGCCGAGCGGCTTGTCGAGCGGGGCGAGCAGGAGCTCGCGGATGCGGATGTCGTCGATCAGCAGACCCTGCTCGTCGACGACGTAGATGACGTTCAGCGTCTCGCTGTCCTGGCCGTGCGTCCGGACGTGGTCGAGCACCTCGCGCACGGTCCAGTGCTCGCGCACCGCCACGTAGTGCGGCGTCATCAGGCGGCCGACGGAGTCTTCCGGGTACCCGAGCAGCGTGAGCGGCGACCGCGCGTTCGGCCGGCGTGAGCAGCGACAGCAGCTGGCGCGTGGCCGCCGCGGGCAGTTCCTCGAGGAACATCGTGCGGTCGTCCGGCGCCATGTTGTTGAGCAGCGCGGCGATATCCTCCTGCGCCATCGCCTTGAGCAGCGCTTCCTTCGCTTCGTGCGACAGGTACTCGAAGACGGCCGCGGCATCCTTGCGCGGCAGCACCCGGAAGACGACGACCTGGTCTTCGAGGCCAGCGCCGTCGAGCACGCCGGCGACGTCGCCTGCGTGCCGGTTGCGCACCATGTCGCGCAGCCGCGCGTAGTCGCGCGCGCGCAGCAGCGGCCGCCAGTTCGTCGGCGGGCCGCGCGACCTCGCGGATCGCGGCCAGCGCGTCGTCGCGTTGAGGGCCGGAGAGTTGTTGTTCCATTTGCGTCAGAGCCGCTCTGACGACGTCGTGATGGTGCACGTGCGGGCCGACGGCCTTCACGGCGTCGAGCCACACGCGATGAATCAGATCGAGGTCGCCCGAGCGTGAGGGACGGCGGATGCGCGCCGATGTGATAGGCGTCGGCGCGCCCGCTGCGGTGGTAGATGACGAGCCGAACGTCGAGCGGCTCTGGCTTCTCCGCGCGCTCCCAGGCGTCGCCGAGCAGCCGCGCCTGATCGTCGGCCGACAGCGTCGACGACTCGCCGACGTACACCTCCGAGGAGCGCAGCCGGATGATGGTGCGCGACGATGGCGTCGAAGACGTTCGTCGCGGGGACGATGAGCAGGCGGACGGGACGGGTGTACCGCTCGGCCAGCGCGACGACGCGCGACAGCAGCCGGCGCTCGTAGGGCGTTGCTCGGACGCCGGCCGCCTCGGCGGCTCGGCCGCATCGACGCCGAGCAGCCGGACGGTCATGACCACGACGTCGCGATCGCCGCGCCGCCTGAAGCGCCGCGACGAATGCGAGAGCGGTGCGGGTTGCGGACCGGCACCAGCACGTTGCCGGGCCGGGCCTCGACCTGATCCGGCGAAAGCTCGGCGGAGGGCAGAAGTCGAAGGCGCTCGCGCTCGGGGCGCGGTCTCGCCGCGCTACACGGTGGCCGGCGACCGTGAACACGGCAGAGCCAGCGACGACAATGAGCGCGGCCGCGGCGATCGACGCCCGTCGCCCGTCGCCATCGATCGTCAAGGCGCTGCGCCCAGGATAAGAGCTGGTCCCGGCGACCACAAGGCCAACCGGCCGACTCGGCGACCACTAAAACGCAACGTGGAGCGGCGACCTGTAGGGCATGCTGCCGCCGGCCCGTTCGCCGCGTCGAAAGCGAGGCGCTGCGATCGTGAGCACGAGCGTGACCACAATGGTGGCCCCGTACGCGTGGGCCACCCACGGCACGCGCGCGCCGCTCGCGAGTACGACAACGACGATGGCGCCCACCGCCACATCGACGGCTTGCGCGGGGGTCCCGAACTCGGTGTGCAAGGCCGCGAAGCCCGGGAGAAGCGGTTCCCTCCAGTAAGCGCCGTGCAGCAACTGCACGGCGTCACGCAGGGCGGAATACGCGGCGGGCAAGGACGACGCCGAGGCAATCGCGAGCGCGACCGCCATCAGGCCGCGCAGCCACCCGGGGCCGGACAGAAACTGCGACAGGCCGGCGAAGCGGCGCATTCGATCCACGCCGCGTGTTCCCCGGCGGCACGAGCAGCACCACCAGGCACGCCCCGCCCGCCGCGACCAGGAGCGTAAAGAACACCGTCAGGAGACGGGTTCGCCGGAGTCCCTGGACCCGTGGCGACGGAAGATCCTGAGCCGCGCGCGGCAGCGCTTCGCCGCCGCCAATCACGGGAAGGGTCACGCCGAATCCCAGGAACACGCCCAGGAGTACATCCGCCCACCGCCAGCCTGTCAGAGCGCGTGGCTGGGCAGCGAGGCCAGGGATGCAATCGGGCCTCCTCGGGAAACAAGGGTGATCGTCCCCCAGGCCATGACGAGAGCCAGGACGGCTACGCCCGTCCAGATGGCGCGCGTCAACAGATCCCGGTTGAACTCGCTCCCCGTACGGACACGCAGCCAGAGCACGCCGATGAAGGCGATGGCAAACACCGTGGCCAGGTCCTCCGGCCGGACGCGGCCGGTCAGCCGCCATCCGCCAATCGCCATGGCCGACACGCTGGCGGCGTAGTGCCCGATGACGACACAGGCCAGCGCCCCCAGCAAGACCCGCTCGACGAGGACCGCCGCTGTCGCGAAGCCGCGGAAGCGATCGCCGAACGCCTGCGTGATTCGCGTGGAGAATCCGCCGGGGATGAGCAGCGCCCAGCTTTCGACTTCGATGGCGCGGACAAACGCGGCCAGCAGGGCGGCCGCGAGGACGAACCAGACGGCGGATGGGCCGAGATCAGCCCGGGCGGTGCCGGCGATGAAGAACGCGCTGACGCCAAGCTGCGCCAGGACCGGCGCCGCGGCTTTCCGCACCGACACGAGCGGCATCAACGTCGTCGATGAAAAGACGACGCGGATGGGATGCCGCGGCGGGATCGGCGGGAAGAGCGGCATTGTCAGCGACAACCATTATGCAGGCGGAGTCGAAGAAAACGAGTGGAGGGACCACGCCGCATGGGGTGTGCGGCGGCGTGGCCCGAACGACCTGAGACGACCGGCGGGTCCGATAGGACCCGCCCTACGTGTCTCTTGACGCGCGGAGGTCAGCGCCTCGCGGGCAGCGGCGGCACGTCCGCCTCGACGCGCGCAAACTTCTGCGCCTGCCGGCCTCGGATGTCCCCGAGGTAGAGGTCGCCCTTGCTGTCAACCGTGATGGCGTGCACCCAATTCAGCTCGCCGGGCTTGGCGCTCGCGCCGGCGCCAAGCGGAAACGCCCAGAGCTCGCGGGCACGCCCGTCGGTATCGAACTTCACGACGATCTGATCCTTCGCCGGCACCCCGTTCATCGCCGTGGGCCCGGGTTGAGTCTCCCACCACTGCGCCGGCGTGGACCCGGCCACGAACACTTCGTCCTTCGGGGTAATCCAGATGGCCCACGGGTTGATGATGTTGCGCCATTCGGTAATGTGCTTGCCGTTCTGCTCGAACACCTGCACGCGCCCGTTGTTCCGGTCCACGACGTACAGCCGGCCCTTCGAGTCAACGGCAATTCCATGCGGCAGACTGAACTCGCCCGGTGCGGTGCCGAGCTTGCCCCAGGCCTTCACGAACTTGCCGTTCTTGTCGTAGTGAACGACGCGGGCGTTCACGTAGCCATCGCTGATGAAAATGTCGCCTGACGGCGTGATGGCGAGGTCGGTCGGCTGATTGAAGTGGCTGTTGTCCTCGCCCGACTCGCCCTTGGTGCCGAGCGTCAGCAGGAGTTTTCCGTCCGGCGTGAACTTGCTGACCGTGTGGAATCCGTTGTCGGCAATCCAGACGTTGCCCTCTTTGTCGAACCGAATCTGGTGAGGATTGCCGAAGACGCCCTGTCCCCACATGCGGACCAGCGAGCCATCGGGCCGGTACACCTGGATGGGGATGTTCCCGCGATTGAGCGTCCAGATGTTGTCCGCCGCGTCAACCGAGATGCCGGACATCGCGGTCCAGACCGCTTCCGCGGGCTTCTTGGGCCACCCCTCGACCCACCGGTATCCCGCCACGACGTTCACCTTCGGATAGGCGGGGAAGTTCTGAGCCTGCGCGCCTGGCGGCGTGGCGCCTCGTGCGCCGCGGCCCTGCGGCTGCGCCTGCGACTGCGCGCTGGCCATCAGGCCGGCTCCAACCACACACAGCACACCAGTCGCGGCAAACGTCACTCAATTGTGAAAAGCGCATCGGTACCATCCTCCAGAGCGGCAAAGTATAATTCACCTTGAATTATCGACCCAAGGAGAACTCCTCCCATGAATGTTTCGCCACGTGTGTGCAGGGCCTGGGTGACTGCGGCGGCTCTGGCTCTCTCGACAACCGCCTGGGTCGGCGCGCAGCAGACGATAACGCCGACGGCCAAGGATCTGAACAAGAGCTTCGATGCCGATCAGGCGCAATGGGCCGAACGCTTCGAGCACGAAGGCCGCGCGATTTACGACAACCGGTATCGCATCCTGGATCACCTGGGCCTGAAGCCGGGGATCGACGTCGCCGACATCGGCGCCGGCAGCGGACTGATCTCCAGGCTGATTGCGCAGCGCGTCGGGCCCGACGGCACGGTCTACGCCGTCGATATCTCGAAGAACATGGTGGACCACATCGCCAAGACGGCGCGGGAACAGCCGATCCCCAACCTCAAGGCGGTGCTGGGCGACCCGAAGTCGCCGAAGCTCGGGCCGGGCTCCGTCGACGTCGTCTGCATCATCGACTCGTACCATCACTTCGAGTTCCCGAAGGAGATGCTGGCAGAAATCAGGAAGGCGCTGAGGCCCGACGGCATGCTCGTCCTCGTGGACTTCAAGCGCGTCGAAGGCCTGGCACAGGAGTTCATCCTCAAGATGGTGCGCGCCGGTCAAGGCACGTTCACCGACGAGTTCCTCAACGCGGGATTCGAGCTCGTGGAGCGCCACGACGACTTCCTGCCGGAGAACTACCTCGTGAAGTTTCGCCTGCGCGGCACATCTCGCACAGCGAAGCCGAAGTAGGCCGGGTCCTATGGACCCGGCTCGGCCGGCGGGTCCAAGGACCCGCCCTACATATCGCGTAGAGAATTACCTGACCGTGAACGTCTGACCGGCGACGATCATCGTGCCGCCGAGGTTGCGGGGACGGTTTGGCGCCACGGAGAAGGTCACGAGCCCGTTCCCGCTTCCGGTGCTGCCGCTCGTGACGGTGATCCACGGCGACCGGCTGATCGCGGCCCAGCTGCAGGCGGGTCCGGCGGCCACGCTCACCGTCCCGGTCGAACCGGGACGCAGTGTCACACGAGCGGGCGTGATGGAATAGACGCAGGGCGATTCGGACACGATTCGATTGATCGTGCCGAGATGATCCACGACTGTACAGCTCACCGCTCTGATCCTCGCCGAACGACGAGATGAACATGGACGTATCGAGCAGGAGCTGCTGTGATGCGCCCTCCCACACGAAGATCTCGCCCGTACAGTCGTCCCCGTATATGTACGCCCCGGCCTGCAGCGTGCCGAGCGGCCCGCGATAGGCGTAGCCGCCCGTGACGGAGCACCGTCCGTTGCCGTGCCCGTAGTCAAAAACGGGAGGGAGATAGCTACCGGAATTACACAGAGAGGCGTCGAGGTTCGTGCAGAGAAACCCTTCGAAAACCCTCCACCCGTAGTTGCCGCCTCTCACGATGGGCGTATTGACCTCTTCACGCGCGCCCTGGCCGACATCGCCGAGCCATTGCTGCCCCGTGATGCGATCGAAGCTGAAACGCCACGGGTTCCGGAGACCGGTGGCGAAGATCCCGTCGCGCCCGGATCGGCCGACGAACGGGTTGTCGGGTGGAATCGAATAGGGAAGCCCCCCGCTCGCCTGATTGACGTTGATACGCAGCAGCTTTCCGAGCAACGACTCGATGTTCTGGGCGTTGTTCGGCGGATCGTTGCCGGATTCCGCCGTCGCCGGTCCCGATATAGAGAAAGCCGTCCGGCCCGAATGCCAGCATGCCCCCGTTGTGGTTCCCGAACACCGGGTGGGGAATGACGAGCAGGATCGTCTCGGCCGGAATCCGCGGCGTTCGGATTCGAGACCGAGGTCCGGTATTCGGCGATCACCAGGGCTCCGTCCCCAATTCGCGTATAGAAGACGAAGAACCGCCGGTTCGCCGCGTATTGAGGATGAAAGGCGAGACCCAGCAGGCCGCGTTCGCCTTCAAAGAACACCTTCGACCGGATGTCGAGGAACGCGTCAGCTGTCGAGGAGCCGGGTTGAACGACCCGAATCGTGCCGGCCTGCTCGATGACGAAGAGGCGGTTCGAGCCGTCGCCGGCATGTCCGACGAAAACCGGGCTCGACAGACCTGAAACCACGGGAACCAGAAGGATGGCGGCGAGGAAGCTCACGGCTGGCTGTGGCGCAACCGGTCAGTTGGCGGCCGGCCGCCTGGATGGGAAGGGCAGCACGTTGGTGTCAGGACCCATCACGTGGGTGTGTTGCCGGCAGACTTCCTCGAACTTCTCCGCCTGCCGGTAAAAGTTCCCCATCCGGTACCCGCACAGCAGCGCGAACGCGTATCGCGCGGCCAGCCGGTTCCAGAGGATTTCCAGATAGATGGCCGCATCCGCCAGCCCTCGCTTCCAGAGCACATCGACCATCTCCCCGTGACGCCCGGACGACCGTCCGCGCGCGGCCCCGCAGCAGGCCGTCGATCATCCCGCCGATCTGAATGTCGAAGGTGGTCGCGTTCGGCACACCGCCGGACATGAGACGGGCAAGGGTTTCCTCGGCATCGAGTACCAGGAGATCGCCGTGGGCGACGGCACGCTCGACATCGACCAGCTGGTCCGAGAGCGCCTGCATGATGCCGTCCGCGTGCGCCCGCGTCGCCACGAGAACGGCCGGCTGACCGTCGATCAGGCCTTCGCTCAGAAACCCTGCCACGACCCGGTAGAGACTGCAGTCGCTGCCGTAGAACTTCACGGCATGGTGATGGGCGTGGCCGATCGATTCCTGGGACTGCCGGCTCATCGAGCTCCGAAACCAGCATAGCATCGAGCCGCAGTCCCGCACACACCGAAGTAGAATCACCGCCATGCTCATCAGTCCCGTCGTCCAACGCTGGATCCAGGACGGGCGCGCGCGACCCCGAAGGCTTCTGGGCACGCGCGGCGGAAGAGCTGCCATGGTTCCGGCCCTGGGACCGTGTCTTCGAATGGGAGCCGCCGACGTTCCGCTGGTTCGTCGGCGCGGAGACGAACCTCGCCCATAACGCGCTCGATCGTCACGTCGCCGCCGGACGCGGCGGTCACGCGGCGCTCATCTACTTCAACGAGCGCGGCGACCGCGCGGTCTTCACCTACGCCCAGCTGCTGCACGACGGTGAAGCGGGTGGCCGCGGCGCTGCGCGGGCTTCGGCGTCCGCAAGGGCGACCGCGTCACGATCTACATGCCGCCCTGCCCGGAGTCGATCATGCTGATGCTGGCGACCGTGCGCATCGGCGCCATCCACTCCGTGGTCTTCGCCGGCTTCGGCGCGAAGGCGCTCGCGCGATCGGATCGAGGCGAGCGGGTCGCGGCTGGTGTTCACCGCCGACGTCACCTACCGCAAGGGCAAGAACGTGCGCCTGAAGGAGATCGTCGACGAAGCGCTCGCGGTCACAGCGGCACGCGTCCGTCGAGCGCGTCGTCTGCTGAGCGGACCGTCGAGCGCGTCATCGTCCTGCAGCGCACTGACGGACCAGCTCCCGATCGCGCCCGGGCCGCGACGTGACGTGGGACGCAGTTTCTGTCGCGGCGGCGCCGGGCAGAACGGCGACTGGGTAGCCGATGGAGGCGAACGAGCCGGCCTTCATCCTGGCCACGTCGGGGACGACCGCCAAGCCGAAGCTGGCGATCCACACCCACGGCGGCTACCAGGTCCACATCCTCAGCATGGGGCGGTGGTGCTTCGGGCTGAAGCCGGCCGACGTCTGGTGGGCGACGTCCGACATCGGCTGGATCGTCGGCCACAGCTACATGGTCTACGCGCCGCTGCTCGCCGGCTGCACGACGATGGTGTTCGAGGGGGCGCTCGATTATCCGCACGCCGAAGCGAACTGGCGCGATCGGCGTCGAGGAGTTCGGCGTCACCGGCATCTTCACGTCGCCGACCGCGGTCCGGACGCTGATGCGCTACGGCGACGAGCCGCTGCGCGAGCGTCGATCATGCGCGCCTCGAGCGCGTGGTCTGCGCCGGCGAGGTGCTCAATCGCGCCGGCGCTGGGACTGGCTGCAGAACACGGTTCTCGGCGGCCGCGTGCCGGTGATCGATCACATGTGGCAGACCGAGACCGGCGGTCCCGTGTTCGGCAATCCGTACGGCATCGGCATGCTGCCGATCAAGCCGGGGTCGGCCACCATCCCGCTGCCGGGCATCGAGCGCGGCGGTGCGTGACGCCCGACGGCGAACCCTGCGCGCCCGGGGAGAAGGGCATCATGGTGCTCAAGCGCCCGTTTCCCGGACTGATCGCGGCGCTGTGGGGCGAGCCGGAGCGGTACGGCCGCGACTACTGGGAGAAGATCCCCGGCGTGTACTACACGCGGCGACTCCGCCCACGTCGACGAGGACGGCTACGTCTGGTTCGGCGGCCGAGCCGACGAGATCATCAAGATCGCCGGCCACCGGATCGGCACCATCGAGGTGGAGAGCGCGTTCCTGAGGCATCCCGCGGTGGCCGAGTGCGGCGTCATCGGACGGCCGGACGAGATGCGTGGCGAGGTCATCTCCGCGTTCGTGCTGCTCAAGAACGGGCACGCGCCGTCGCCCGAGCTGCGGCAGGCGCTGCTCGACACCGTCCGCCGCGAGCTGGGGCCGGTGGCCGTCATCGGCGAGCTGAACTTCGTCACGCATGCTGCCGAAAACGCGCAGCGGCAAGATCATGCGCCGGGTGTTGAAGGCCGTGATCCTCGATCGCGATCCCGGCGACATCACCACCATCGAGGATGAGGGGTCGGTCGAGGAGGCCCGGCAGGCGTGGGCGCAGATGAAGGCGGAGATGGAAGGTAATAGAGGTTCGGTACGTGGGGTCCGGCTTTAGCCGGACCTTTACAACACCAACCACGAAGACACGACGACACGAAGCACTGTCAACCGGAGCCACGATTGTGGTAACCAGTTCAAAGCATTCCGGGTTTTCGAGGAGGGCGGCGCAATCAGCGGTCGCGTGGTTCCTCTTGCATTGAACGATCTCAGCGAGGGCGCCGTCACGATCGAGGCCGCCTACTCGAGCGTCAACTACAAGGACGCGCTGGCGGCGACCGGGACGGGAAAAGTCATGCGACGTTTTCCCCTCGTCGGAGGCATCGACGTGGCGGGCACCGTCTCGTCGACCACCGACGGACGCTTTGCCCCGGGCGAACGCGTGCTCGTCACCGGCTACGACCTCGGGGTCGCACACGACGGCGGCTTTGCGCAGGTACGTACGGGTTCCGGGGGACTGGGTGGTTCCGATCCCGCCTGGGCTGACGCCACCCGAGGCCATGGCGATCGGCACCGCCGGCTTTACCGCGGCCCTGTCAGTGATCGAACTGGAACGCAACGGGCTCACGCCATCAGGCGGACCAGTCATCGTCACCGGCGCAACAGGAGGCGTCGGCACCGTGGCGATCGCAGATCCTCGCGCGCCTCGGCTATCAGGTCACGGCGCTGACCGGGAAGGACGAGACGACGTTCCTGCGCGAGCTCGGAGCGTCCGCGGTCTTGTCTCGGGCGACACTGGAGATGGGCACCCGGCCTCTGGAGAAAGCGACGTGGGCGGGAGCGGTCGATGCGGTCGGCGGCGACATTCTCGCCTGGCTCACGCGCTCGATGGCGTACGGCGGAGCCATCGCGAATTGCGGCCTCACGGCTGGCACGGAGCTCCGCACCACGGTGCTCCCGTTCATTCTGCGCGGCGTGAAACTGCTCGGGATCGACTCCGTGATGTGTCCGATGACGCAGCGTCTCGAGGCGTGGCGACGGCTGGCTTCAGACATGAAGCCGCCTCGCCTGCAGTCCGCCACGACTGAAATCAGTCTGGCCGACCTCCCCAAAGCATTCCAGACCCTGCTCGGTGGGGCCGCTCGCGGACGGTTCGTGGTCCGGGTGAATTAGCACGACTCTTCTCGTCAACTTAGGTGAAGGCCGGTCGCCTGTGCTGCCCGCGAACCGCTCGACGCCGCTTCGTGCCTGGCGCCCTGGCGGGTCCTGTCCGCGAACAGCCCACTCGGGTGCTCGGCGAAGAGCACTTGTAACGGGCCGACGCCTCCGCGCCCGAGCGGGCGCCCGTTCGCGGCCACCCGCGCCCGGCGCTGAACACCATCATCACAGCCGTGCGCTGCGGTTTCTCGATTGCCGATCGCGACGCGCCGCTCGCATGGCTCGCTCGCCAGGTACAGTCGGCCGGCCACAGGCGATACGAACCAAGTCGACGTTACTTCTTCAGATAGGCGTCCGGATTCTCGTCGAACTTGCGCTTGCACACCATCGCGCAGAAGTAATACGTCTGCCCCTGATACTCGCTCTTTCCCGCGGCCTTCGATTCATCGACCTGCATCTTGCAAACGGGATCAGTCGCCATCGCCCCTCCCTCGTGGCTCAAGGCTCAAGGCATAAGGCTTAGGCCGTAAGCCCCTCAGCCGGTAGTGTCTCACGACCGTGACTCACTCTGAGATCGTCACGTCGTCGTGGCTGATGCCACAAGGTATGGCGTTCACTGCCCGTCGGCCGCTCGGGGTGTGAAGTCCGGCATCCGGAGTCGGAGGATTTCAGCGTCCCTGATGATCACGGCCGCGAACAGCGGCCCGCTACGCGTGTCGGTAGGAAGTCAGGATTTGCTCCCCGCCGCAGCAGCTCGATCACGACCTCGTGTAGATGAGGGTGTGTTTCCTGTTCGGTGATGGCGCGGTCGAGTACCGATCCCCATGAGGTCATCTCGTTGACGTCTGAAACCAGAGTCGAGCAGCCGAAAGAGTCGATCGACGTCGTGCTCGGCGAGCGCGCGATCGATCGGCGGGAGGGCTGCGAGAATTGCCTCCTCGCTGTTCGAATTCCGGTCCTTGCGGTCGGGAAAGGCTGCCTCCTTGACTTCATTTCAGGTCGTGCTTCTGCCGGCACTCCGAAAGATTCACCGACAGCATACAACTTCGCTGTGGATTCTCTTGCGCGCGGAAACGTCACCAGCGTGGAGATGCGTTCGAGGACTGATTGTGCTATTCGTCGCGGCGTCCGGACGACACTGAGCGATGTAGTCGCAGATCCGCTCGAGATCGTCGGCGGCGTCCATGGTCCAGCGGACGCGCATCAGATGGTGAGCCAATTTCCGGTTCCGCCGGGATTGGCTCAATCGGGCTGTTCTCAGGCGCGTACATGGGTAACGGCTTATTCCGGGCGTGCGGCTGCTCTCTGACGTAGGCCGCCAGCAACGGCACCACCCCCGACACAGCCAAGGACGGATCCCCGGCCCCGGTCCACCCCGGTACCGTCTGACCCTCGTCCGCGATTTCCAAGGCGTCTCAACCCTGCGGTCCGTGGCACGGAATGTCAAGCCTTTGGCTCCTTTGGTCACAGTGCTTCGAGTCTTGCAGCAGCACAATAGCTTCACGAACGACTCAGGCAGCCGACAAATCACTGGAGGGACTATCGTGGCAAACAGCCTCGACTCACGTAACGCTCGAATCAAGACCTACGTTGCCGCGCTCTTCGAACAACTGCCCGCACCGGGCAAGAATGACGGTTTCGCTTCGGCCGCGTTCACCCGTACCCGAAAGCTCTCGACACTGGCCAGAGGCTGTGGATCCAGCACTGTCCACGCTGAATTGCTGCGCGACCTTGAGCAGGCACTGGAGGCAGCCAAGATCTACACTCACCGACCTGTGTCGTCGCCAGCGCTCAAGCGAAACGACGTAGTCCAGCTGTCGCGTCTTCGATTCGCTCCAGACGAGCTGTTCTTCGAGAATGAGCAACTCCTGCAGGATTTCCTATTCGCAGGGATTGGCCAGTTCGGCCCCCTACGCGATCTCGAGCGTGCGGAGCAGGAGTTTGCGCTCCCAAGCGGTCGCAGCATAGACATTCTGTGCCGTGAGCGCCGAAAAGACGGTCGGGGTGACCTCGTTGTAGTCGAACTGAAGAAGGCCAAGAAAGCGCGCGGTGTCGTAACCCAGATCGTTGGCTATCTGCAAGAGTTGTCAGCACACCCGCTGGCCAAGGGTCGGAAAGTTCGCGGGATCATCGTATCGGGACGGGGAGACGACGTCGAAGCAGGCACGCTCGCCTCCGAACGAAGATTCCGGATCGAGTGGTACCACTACAAGGTGTCGCTCGAGAAGGGTCAGACGTCGTCGCCGGCGGCGTGACCGATCCTGTGATGATCTGACGCGGCGGTTTTCGGATCGCCATACCTTCGCCTCGAGACCTGTTCGTTCCCAGGGCTGTCCTGTCCTGTCATAGGGGCCGTCTACTCTTAGTCTCGTGAGACAGAGAGACTTGATGGAGAAGCGAGATGACACGCAACGGGAAGTCCTGCTGGACGTATGCAACGAACCGATCACGTCAATTGACGCGCTCGTGGAGCAGTGCCACCGCGCGCTGAGTGCACAGCTGTGGACGACCTGCTGCTGGCCTGACGGCTCAGGCTGGAAGATCGGCGATTTCAACTATCTTGTCGTCTCCGTCGCGCCGGATGCGGATACCCGTCTCTACGTGCAGTTCTGGTCCGAACCAGGCGAGCGCGTGTTGTTGGAAGTCGGTTCGGGCGAATGGTGTCCGGGTGCGATTCGATACATCGGTCCGGCGCAACGGAAGGCGCTGGAGGCGCGCGGCTACGCGATCGGCGGGCGCGCACGGAACTACGGGAAGGAGCTCGTCATCGACTCGGCGGCGGCCGCCGAAGCCGCCGCGCTCGAGGTGCTGCAGATCCTGTTTCGAGGTATTCGGGTACCGCGGGCAGTGGCGACTCGAGATCGAGCGGCACCAGGGCGAGCGTGCCGACCACGATCTGGTCTACACGAGCGTGACCCCCGACGACTTCGCGAAGATCGCGACCCGTGCCGGGTGCCATGGCACGGTCACGAACAGCGAAGACACGCCGGTCGTGGCGCTGACACGCGGGCGGCGCAAATTCCTGGCGTGCATGGACTGGCGCGTACCCGGGCAGAATCTCTATTCGCTCGTCGCCTTGCAGGCGGAGCTGACGCTGAAGCAGCCGGTCTCGGACGAGGCGATCTCGCAAGTCAATTCGACGATGCGGTTCGTCAAGGTCTGGCGCACCGACAACCGAGCGGTCCGCCTGCAGATGCCGCTCGTGCTCGACGGCGGCGTGACGGCGGCCTGGCTCGCGCAGTCGCTGCAGCACTGGATTCGCAGCTGGCGCGCATGCGAGCGACAGCTCCGGCGCGCCGCCGTGCCGACGAGGCCTCACCGGACATCGCAGCGCGCCGAGCTCATTCACTGACCGACTTGACGATCATGGCCTACGACATCATCGGGGACATCCACGGGCAGGCGGACAAGCTGGAGGCACTGCTCCGCACGCTCGGCTATCGCGACACGGCCGGCGCCTGGCGTCACCAGGAGCGCCAGGCGATCTTCGTTGGCGATTTCCTGGATCGCGGTCCGGCACAGGTGCGCTCCATCGACATCGCCCGCCGAATGGTGGACGCTGGTGTCGCGCTCGCGGTCATGGGCAATCATGAATTGAACGCCATCGCGTGGCACACACCCGATTCCAAGCACCCAGGGGATTTCCTGCGATCGCACTTCAGCGCCAAATGGGGAGACAAGAACCGGAAACAGCACGCCGCCTTCCTGGCCGAAGTGGAGGACAAGCCGGCGTTGCATGCCGAGATCATCGACTGGTTCTTGACCCTCCCGCTCTGGCTGGAGTTGCCCGACCTGCTGGTGGTGCATGCGTGCTGGCATGCGCCGTTCATGGCATGGCTGGCGCCGCAGCTGCATGAGAAGCGGTACCTGACGAGAGAATTGATGGTTGCCGCGACGGACGAGGATGAAGCAGAGAAGGACACGGCGACGCCGAGCATCTTCAAGGCTGTCGAATGCCTGACCAAAGGTATCGAGATTCCGTTACCTGATGGCCATCAGTTTCAGGACAAGGATGGCCACACGCGGCGGCGGGTGCGCGTGCGCTGGTGGGACGAGGAGGCCACGACTTACCGCAGCGCCGCGATGCTGTCCCCAACGGAATGCGCGGCACTGCCAGACCTTCCGATTCCCGCGCATGCGCGAATCGCGCGGACGGACAAGCCGGTGTTCTTCGGCCACTACTGGCTCACCGGCACCCCAGTGCTGCAAACTGCCCGGCACGTCTGCGTGGACTACAGCGCCGGAGCTGGCGGTCCGTTGGTCGCCTATCGATTTGATGGCCAACCCGATCTCTCGCCGCAGCATTTTGTATGGGTCGCCTGATCTCCATTCCGCTGATCGGCCCTGCCTGCGGGCGAGCGCTCGGTCCGGGTTGGTAGTTCAGAAACGCAGCAGTTTCGATGCATGACGAGTCTGACGGAGGAGCGTATGACACGTTGGGTGATTCCGAACGCTCTCGCACGGGGACGTCGGCCTGGCTACTCGGGTGAGCGAGGACGGTCGGTGTCGACGACTGAAGCTGACGCATGGTTGGCTGAGATACGCGATCTGGGTATCACGTCGATCATCTGCCTGCTCTCCAGCGATCAACTTCCGCTCTACGATCAGCTCCCTGGCGGTCTGATCGCCTTCTATCGGGCGGCGGGATTCACGGTCGAACACATTCCTGCCAAAGACCATCAGCACCCGCCACTGACGACGGACCATCTGCAGCAGGTGTGGAGCGCATACCAAACGCTCCCGAAACCTGTTCTTGTTCATTGCAGCGCGGGCGTCGATCGCACTGGCCTGGCGATTGACCACATTCAGAGGCAGCTCGAGCGTGCCTCACCGCCAGTCGCGTCGAAGCCGGACTGAACCACCCGGCGGGCCTCGATGGTTCAAGGTCGGTGCGCTACGTTTGTCTCGAAAGGGTGATTATGTGGCTCTTCACGAAACACGGTTTCTTCAGTGTCGTGTGCGCCCGGCAGGGTGACGGCAAGCAGGGCCAGCCGATCGACACGACCCGCCTCATGGTGCGCGCGAGAGTGCGCGGGCACCTTGAAGCGTTGAAGGAGCGGTGGCCCGACCATCTCGGCCCGTGCGATATACGGACGTTCGCCGGGACCGACTACGCGTTCCGGATGTTTGTCGACAAGCATGTATGGTCTCGTGTTCTTTCAGAACTGGCGCTCGAGACCGATTACGACAATTTCAAGTCAGAGGTCGCGCGTCACCAGGGCGAGTGCTGGAGTGCCGTACGAGCAGGCGCTACATGACGTGTGGGCGGTGATGTACCGCTTACAGGAGACAGATTAGCGTACAGGCCGCCTCACGGATGGGCCAGTTGCGGAAATCGTCCAGTGCGGCGA
>CAVTYZ010000017.1:0-100866 GCA_963739035.1 uncultured Acidobacteriota bacterium
ACGGTCGGTGCAACGCCGCTATTTCCCGACCACCAGTGTGCCCTTCATCCCAGCGGCAAAATGCCCGGCGAACGAGCAGATGAAGTCGTACTTGCCAGCCGCGGCCGGCACCTTGAACGTGACCTCGACCGTCTCGCCGGGACCGGCCATCGGCGTGTTCGCGAGCACCTGCGCTTTCATAGCCGGCGCGATGTAGTCCGTTTTCGGCGCCTGCACGCCCGCCGCGGCGAATTTCGCCGCGTCGGTGCCGAGCGTCAGCACGACGACGTTGTGCGCCATGACCATCTTGGGCATCTTGCCTTTAACGGTCAGGCGGATGCGGAGTTGCTCACCCGGCTTCGCCTGGATCGTGGTCGTGTCATATTTCATGTCGTCGCCGGCGACGATCGCGATCGTGCGCGGTGCGGTCTGTGCGGCCAGCCGCATCGGCAGGAACGGCGAACGCGAACGAGAGACCAAGCACGATGAGTCGGCGAGAGGCAACGGACATCGGAATCGAAGTGAAGCGCATAGGGTCCCCATTTACGGCCGAAGCGGGCGCCACATCAGTAGATTAGAAAAAATTGGGCGTCCGGGTCAGAGGCCTTATATAACAACTCATTCTCACCGAATAGATTTCTTCGTTGCAAGTCGCTCGCCCCGTCCGGCGCCGCGGGCGCAGGGGGCGCGAACCGCCCTTCCGCTCATCATGACTGGCGGCGTGTCGTGGTGGGTCCACCGCCGCGCGACGGAAAATGAGGTAAGGTCGGGTTTTCGGCGCAATTCTCCGAAAAACCGACCCGACCTCATTTTGCGTTTCGTCATTTTGATATAAACACTCCCAAATTCAGGAGCGTTCAGATGATGCAGGTGAGTTTCTACGGGCACGTCCGGCAGTACCGGAACATCCAGAGCGAGATCGACGCCAACATCAAGCGGGTCATCGAGAGCAGCGAGTACGTCCAGGGGCCGATGCTCAAGCAGTTCGAGAAGGAGCTGGCCGACTTCCACGGCTCGAAGTACGCCATCGGCGTCGGCAACGGGACGGACGCGATCTGGCTCGCGCTGATGGCGCTCGGCATCGGCCCGGGCGACGAGGTCATCACGCACCCGAATACGTTCTTCGCCACCGCCGAGGCGATCTGGATTGCCGGCGCCACTGCCGTGTTCGTGGACTGCGACCCGAAGACGAAGTGCATCGACCCGGCGAAGATCGAGGCCGCGATCACGCCGAAGACGAAGGCCATCATCCCGGTGCACCTCTACGGCCAGTGCGCCGACATGCCGGCCATCAAGAAGATCGCCGACAAGCACAGGCTCAAGCGTCATCGAGGACAACGCGCAGGCGATCGACGCGGCCGGCGACACGTTCAAGGTCGGCGAGCTCAGCGACGCGACGTCCACGAGCTTCATCATCCAGAAGAATCTCGGCACGTTCGGCGACGGCGGCGCGCTCCTCACGAACAACGCGGACATGGACGCGAAGGTCCGCAAGCTCCGCAACCACGGGTCGCACAAGCGCAACGTCCACAGCTACGGCTTCAACAGCCGCCTCGACGACCTGCACGCCGGCGTGCTCAGCGCGAAGCTCAAGCACATCCACGAGTGGAACGACCAGCGCATCCAGTGGGCGGCGCCGCTACACGGCCGCGCTGAAGGGCGCGCACGAACTTCACGCTGCCGTACGTGCGGCCCGGCTACCGCCACGTGTTCCACCTCTACGTCATCGAGACGAAGAACCCGGCGCATCGCGACCAGCTCGTGGACTTCCTCGTGAAGGCCGGCGTGGACGCGAAGACGCACTACTCGATCGCCATCCACCAGCAGGAAGGCTATCCGTGGGGCAAGGGCGCGCGCATCGTCGGGTAGCGTCGCCAACGCCGAGCACAACGCCGCGACCTGCGTCAGCCTGCCGATGTATCCGGAGCTGACGGCCGAGGAAGTCGACTACGTGGCCGCGAAGGTCCTCGAGTGGGACAAGGCAGCCAGCTGATGAAGACCGTACCGGGTCGTCGTCGTCGGCATGGGCAAGCGCGGCATGCACCATGCCGCCGCGTTTGCCGCCAACCCGCGCTTCGAGCTCGTCGGCATCTGCGACATCGATCAGAAGCGGCTGCGACGACGCCGCCGGCCGAAGCTCGGCGGGGTCCGCAGCCGAGCACGAAGGCCGAGTCGCTGACGCATGGAGCTGAAGCCGGATCTGTTCTGCTTCTGCACGCTGCCGAATCTGCGGCTGCCGTTCATCACGCTCGGGCATCGAGTCGCGGCGCGAAGCTCATCGCGTTCGAGAAGCCGGTCGCGATGTCGAGCGCCGAAGGCATGGCGATGAAGCAGGCGCTCGACGCGGCCGGGGTGAAGGCGGTCGTCAGCCATCAGCACCGGTACGGCGAGCACTACAAGAAGGTGAAGTCGATCATCGCGAGCGGCGCGATCGGCCAGGTCCACACCGTCTACGGCACGGCGACGGGCTGGGCGGCGCACATGCTCAGCCACCTCGTGGACTACACGAGCTGGTTCAACGACTACGCGCCGGCCGAGTGGGTGATGGCGCAGGCGGCGGGCCGCGGCAAGCTCGCCGACCTGCACACGTCGCCGGACTACGTCGCGGGCGTCGTGCACTTCGCGAACGGCGTGCGCGGCGTCTACGACTGCGGCGCCGGCGCGCCCGACGTGCCGGAGGCCTCCGCGTGGTGGCGCAAGTGCCGGATCGGCGCGCTCGGCAACGCCGGGTACGCCGAGGTCCAGACCGGCGGCGGCTGGCGTGCGGTGACGAAGGACGGCGTGTCGTCCGGGCCCGGCAACATGGACTACGACCACGACATGCCGGTCTACGTCCAGGAAATGGCCGACTGGCTCGACGACGACACGCAAGCCGCATCCGTGCGCGTTCGACCACGCGTATCACGGGCTCGAGATCATGTCCGGGATGTACCGTTCGGTGATCGAAGGCGGCCAGATCGCGCTGCCGCTGACGAGCGGCATGGACGAGATCGCCGCGCTGAAGGCGAAGGTGCCGGAGCGCAAGGTCCTCATGACGCTCGCCGACAGCGCGAAGGAGTACAAGGAGTAGGGCTCAGGGACGAGCGTCGAGCTTCAGCCGGCGCGACGGCCGACCGGAAGGTCGGCCGCATCGGTCCCGATCGGAGCACTCTGCGCGTCGCTCGTCCTCGTGTTCTGCAGCCCGAGCTTCGCCCAGCGGGGCGCGGCGCCGGCTGCGCAGGGCGGAACGCCGCGAAACTTCATCATCATCTTCACCGACGACCAGGGATACGGCGACCTCGGAAGCTACGGTCATCCGACGATTCGCACGCCCAACCTGGATCGCATGGCCGTCGAGGGGCAGCGCTGGACGAGCTTCTACGCCGCGCCGGTCTGCACGCCGTCGCGCGCGCAGCTCATGACCGGCCGTTACGCGATTCGGACCGGGCTGGCGGCGGGCGTGCTGTTTCCGGATTCGACCGGCGGCCTGCAGCCGAGCGAGGTGACGATTGCCGAGGTCCTGAAGCCGCTCGGCTACGCGACGCTGGCCGTCGGCAAGTGGCATCTTGGCCACCTGCCGCAGTACCTGCCGACCAACCAGGGATTCGATCGGTACTTCGGCATCCCGTACTCCAACGACATGGAGCGCGACACCACGATTCCCGCCGCGGACGCGTTGCGGCGGACGATGGAGCCGAAGATTGCGGACTACAACGTGCCGTTGATGCGGGACGCTAAGGTCGTGGAGCGGCCGGCGGATCAGACGACGATCACGCGGCGTTACACGGACGAGGCGATCGCGTTCATCCGGCAGCAACAGAAGCAACCGTTCTTCCTCTATCTGGCGCACAACCTGCCGCACGTGCCGCTTGTTCCGATCGAAGGAGTTCGAAGGGCCGAGCGCGCGCGGCATCTACGGCGACGTGATTGAAGAGATCGATCACAACGTCGGCAGAATTCTGGACACGCTTCGCGAGCTGAAGCTCGATCGGCAGACGCTCGTGGTGTTCCTGAGCGACAACGGGCCATGGATGCCGTACCTCGAGCAGGGTGGATCGGCGGGCCTCCTGCGTGGCGCAAAGGGCAGCACGTGGGAAGGTGGCATGCGCGTGCCGGCGATCTTCTGGCAGCCCGGCGCCGTGCAGCCGGGCGTCGATGATGGGCATCGGCTCGGAGCTGGATCTGCTGCCGACGTTCGCGCGGCTGGCGAATGCGACCGTGCCGGGCGGCCGGACGATCGACGGGCACGATCTGTCGGCGACACTGACGAAAGGCGCGCCGAGCCCGCGCGAGACCGTCTTCTACTACAACGGCGCCAGGCTCACCGGCGTGCGGCACCGTGCGTTCAAGCTGCACCTGGCCGTGGCCGCCGGCAGCGGCGCGACCGGCGCGCGCCGCCAATCCCGGCACCGCCGCGTCCGACGTGGGAGCTCTACAACCTCGATGAAGATCCGTCAGAGAAGTTCAATCTCGCGGAGAAGCGTCCTGACGTCGTCCGCGAGTTGACGGCAATGATGGCCGCGCACGAGAAGACGGTCGAGCCGGTCGAAAATCAGATTCCGCTTGGCCGCGGGCGCGCCGCTGGAGCGGGTCGTGGAGCTGTGCCATGACGTCGCATCTCCCGCCGTGATTTCCTCGCGTCATCTGCCGCGGGCGCTGGCGTCCGTCTCTGCCGTCCACGGTCAGGCCGGCAGCGCTCAGGTGGCTGCTCCGGCTCCGCCAGTGTTCCGCACGACGCTCCACAAGGCCCTGATTCAACAGAAGCCCACCGAGGAGACACTTCGGGGCCATCAAGGAGGCTGGATTCGAGGGCTTCGAGTCCGGGGTCCTGCCGCTCGCCAGAAGCGGAGAAGGTTCGCAAGCGATCGCCGACAGCCTCGGGCTGCGCATGCACTCCGTGCTCCGCGGCTGGGCCGCGTTCAACAGCGCCAAGCAGGAGGAGGTCGATCAGAGCTTCGCCCTGACCGAGGAGGCGCTGCGCTCGGCCCAGGTTCAGGGCGCGGACGCCGTGCTCGCCGTGCCGTGCCGAATCTCCGCCATGACCGCCGGCGGCTTCGGCCAGAAGGACGGCATCCTCATGCCGCGGCCGTGGGAGTTCCAGATCGAGTTCGACCAGAAGACCGGACACCTCACGCGCGTCGTGCACGGCGACAACGCGCGGTACGCCGACTACATCAAGGCGCAGAATCACGCCATCGACACGTCAACGGTGATGGTGAAACGCCTGATTCCGCTCGCCGAGAAGACCGGCGTCGTGCTCGCGCTCGAGAACGTCTGGAACCACCTGTGGGTCAAGCCCGGCGCACTTCCGCCACTTCGTCGCGTCGTTCCAGAGCCAAGTGGGTGCAGGCGTACTTCGACATCGGCAACCACGTGAAGTACGGTCCGCCCGAGGAGTGGATTCTGACGCTCGGCAGCCTGCTGCGGAAAGTGCACGTCAAGGACTTCCGCCTGAACCCGGCGGACCCGGACGGGCAGGGCAGCTTCGTCAACATCCGCGACGGCAACGTGCGCTGGCCCATCATCCGCGCGGCGCTCGACGAAATCGGCTACAACGGCTGGCTGACGATCGAAGGCGGCACGAACATCACGATGGAAGAGCACGGCCGGCGGCTCGATCTGATTCTGAAAGGCCTCTAAATCGCCGGCGGCATTTCAGGATCTGCGATTTGTGATTGTGGATTGCAATGCGCGATTGTGGAATGCGGGCTCACCCAATCAACGATTGCAGATGCTCAATGGCTCAATGCAATCCTCAATCGCAGATTGCAGATCGGCAATTGCTGCGCGCCGTTAGGCGCGCAGCAATCTTCCCAGCCCTTCCGATATTCCCGTCGCAGAAACTGGTCCGCCTCCGGCGCATTGGTCGCCTTCATCGCGGCGCGTCCCACTGCAGTTTCTTGCCGCACGCAGCGCGACGTTGCCGAGATGGTTGGCCTCGGTGAGCCAGCCTGAATACTGGAAGTCGCACGTCGTCGGCGCGCCGGTCTTCGCGGCGCGTGATCCACTCGGCGTAGTGGCCGGGTGACTTGGCGATCGTCTCGGCCGGCCGCACGAACCCGGCGAAATCCTTCTCGGGCAGGAGCACGTGCTTGCTGTAGTCGGACAGCACCATGCCCTTGTCGCCGATGAAGAGGCAGCCGTTCGCCCACTGCGGGATGCGGCCGTCGCGCCAGGTCTCGGGCCGGCTCTCGCCCTGATGGAACGTGAGCGTGACCGGCGGCATCGCGCCGCGGGCCGCGTAGTTGTAGGTCGCGCTCATCGTCGCCGGCGCGATCTCCGCGTGTGCACGGGCCGCCCGTGGCCTCGATGGTCAGCGGCGCCCGGAGCTTGAGCGCCCAGAACGGCAGGTCGTTCCAGTGGCTGCCGAGGTCGCTCATCGTCCCGCTGGCGAAGTCCCACCAGCGGTACCACTTCGGGCCCGGGCACGTAGACGGGATGGAACGGCCGCGTCGGGCGCCGGGCCGAGCCACAGATCCCAATCGAGATCCGCGGGCATCTCGCGGCGCCTCCGTCGGACGGCTCGTCACGAACACGATGTCCTTGTTGCGTGCGGCGGCCTCTTCGCTCTGCAGGCCCCAGGCCCGCGACACCCAGACGTGCGCCTCGCGCACCGGACCGATCGCGCCGCCCTGGACGAGCTCGACCACGCGGCGGTAGTTGTCGCCGGCGTGAATCTGGATGCCCATCTGCGTCGCCACTTTGCGGCGTCGCGGCGGCCTCGCGGATGACGCGCGTCTCCCAGACGTTGTAGGCGAGCGGCTTCTCGCAGTAGACGTGCTTGTTCTCGTTGAGCGCGAGCATCGTCGCGAACGCGTGCGTGTGCTCGCACGTGCTGACGACCACCGCGTCGAAGTCGCGCGGGCGGTCGAAGACCTTGCGGAAGTCGGTGAACGTTCGCGCGTGCGGATGCGCCGCTTTGGCCGCGTCGAGCGCCGTTCGGTTCACGTCGCAGAGCGCGACGATGTTCTCGGAGGCCACGCCCTTGAGGTTGGCCGCGCCGCGTCCGCCGGCGCCGATGATGGCGAGGTTCAGCTTGTTGTTGAGGTTCTGGCCGCGGAGGAGCGCCGGCGCGCCTGCCGCGACGCCGGCCGCGCCGAGTGCGTTACCGACGAATTCACGCCGAGTCAGCGACTCTCGTCGCGTCTGCCCTCATGTGAGCCCCCGAGGCGCAGGATAGATCAGATCGGTTCCGAGGGTTCCCAACGGTTCCAACGCGCTATCGCGATGGGTCTCCGACGGCTCCGAGCTCCGTCGCGCAGTCGCATCGCTCCATCAAGCGTGACGACGCTCGATAGCCGCGTCAAGCTCGCAAGCTCCGGCCCGCAACGCCATGCCGCTATACTCCGCGCGCGGATGAGAGCCTTCCGTTCGCGCGGTGCTCGTTGCCCTCACCGTGTCGTGGCTGCCGGTCGACGCCGGTGCCCAGGCGCGAACGGGCGAGGACATCTATCGGGACGCGTGCCTGACCTGTCACGGCGAAGACGGAACGGGCGGGCCGCCCGAGCGTCTCGGCAACGTCGACCCGCCGGACTTCAGCGACTGCGCCTTCGCGACGGCCGAGCCGGATCCGGACTGGCAGGCGGTCGTGCACCAGGGCGGTCCGGTCCGGGCGCTCGATCGCCACATGCCGGCGTTCGGCGACGCGCTCTCCGGCCGAGGAGATCGCGCTCGTCGTCAGCCACCTCCGGACGTTCTGCACGGAGCCGCGCATGGCCGCGCGGCGACCTGAATCTGCCGCGCGCGTTCTTCACCGAGAAGGCGTTTCCGGAAAACGAGGCCGTCTGGACGACGTCGTTCTCGACGCGTGACGGGCACGGCGATCGGGAACGAGCTCATCTACGAGCGGCGCATCGGCGCGAGGAGCCAGGTCGAGGTCGTGGCGCCGATTCGATTTCGTGACCGCTGGCGGCGAGACTGGCAGCATGGCCTGGGCGACGTCGCCGTCGCGTTCAAGCGCGCCTTGTATTCGAGTCATCGAGACCGGACGCATCGCGTCGGCCGGTCTGGAGCTCGTCCTGCCGACTGGCAAGGAGTCGCGTGGTCTGGGCAACGGCTACGCGGTGTTCGAGCCCTTCGCGATGTGGGGACAGATGCTGCCGCGGAACAGCTTTCTGCAGATGCACGGCGGGCTGGAGCTGCCGTCCGACTCCGCTCGCGGAAGCAAGGAAGTGTTTCTGCGGACCGCGTTCGGGGCGACCCTCGCCCAGGACCGCGGCTTCGGCCGCGCGTGGACGCCGCAGGTCGAAGCTGCTGTGGGCGCGGCCCGAGGGCGGCGCCTCCGAGTGGGACGTCGTGCCGCAGGTGCAGGTCACGCTGTCGAAGCTGCAGCACGTGATGGTCGCGGGCGGCGTGCGCATTCCGCTCACCGAACGCGCGGAACGGCCGACACAGGCGCTCGTCTACCTGCTGTGGGACTGGTACGACGGCGGGTTCTTCGATTTCTGGAAATGACGACACTCAGGCCCCTGTCCGTTGCGTCGGCCGCTGTTCTGGGTTGGCGCATTCACGTTGGTCGCGCTTCGGCGCCGACGCGCCGCAGACGACCGCCGGCAGCCATCCTCTCGTCCGATGGGCGCGCCCGATCCGTCGTTGTTCGCCCTGTCGGATGAATGCCTGGCGTGCCACAACCAGCTCGCGTCACCGGGTGGGCGAAGACGTGTCGATCGGCGCGAGCTGGCGCGGGACAATGATGGCCAACTCGGCCCGCGACCCGTACTTCCACGCGAGCGTCCGCCGCGAAGACGCTCGACCACCCGGGATCGACGCGCGGCCATCGAGGACGAATGCGCGGCGTGCCACATGCCGGCGGCGCGAGCCGCCGCGCGGGCGGCCGGGCGCGACGCGGCTCGGTGTTCGCGCACCTGTCCGGCGCGCTGTCGAACGGGCCGTCGGCGCTCGACGACCTCGGCCGCGGACGGCGTGACGTGCACCGTCTGTCACCAGATCGCCCCCGACGGGCTCGGAACGCGCGAACGATTCAACGGCAATTTCGCGCTGGCCCCGGCGCTGCCGACCGGCGCGCGCCGCGCGTTCGGTCCGTTCGCGCCCGACGCAGGCCGCCGGCGCATCATGCACTCGGTGACCGGGTTCGAGCAGGTGCAGGGCGAGCACATCCGGCAGTCGGAGTTCTGCGCGACCTGCCACACGCTCATCACCGAAGCCCTCGGTCCGGACGGCCGCGTCATCGGTTCGCTGCCCGAGCAGATGAACTATCAGGAGTGGCGCCACAGCGCGTTCGCCGGCGAAGGGCGGAGCTGCCAGTCGTGCCACATGCCGGAGGTTGCCGGGCCCGTTCGGGTGTCGTCGGTGCTCGGCAACGACCGCGATCGGCTGGCGCCGCCATGCGTTCATCGGCGGCAACGCCTTCATGCTCCGTCTGATGAATCGTTATCGTGCCGACCTCGGCAGCGCGGCCCTGTCGGCGGAGCTCGAGGCCACGGCGCGACGCGACCGTCCGACAGCTCGAGCGCGACACGGCGACCGTCGCGGTCGAGCGCGCGGCGCTTTCCGGCGGCACGCTGGCGCTCGACGTCGTGGTGACGAATCTGACCGGCCACAAGCTGCCGACAGGATATCCGTCGCGGCGCGCGTGGCTGCACGTCACCGCCCGCGACGCCGGCGGGCGGCGTGCTGTTCGAGTCCGGGCGCGTGGGTGCGAACGGGTCCATCGACGGCAACGCCAGCGATGCTGACGGCGCGACGTTCGAGCCGCACTACGCCGAGATCACGCGCGCGGACGAGGTCCAGATTTACGAGTCGATCATGGGCACGCCGGCAGGGACTCCCACGACCGGCCTGCTCCAGGCGACCGCGATACCTCAAGGACAACCGGCTCCTGCCGCGCGGCTTCGACAAGCGAACGCGCGGCCGCTGAGATCGCGCGTGGTCGGCGCCGCCTCGAGCGACGATGACTTCAGCGGCGGCGGCGACCGCGTCCGGTACCGCGTGCCGGTCGGTGCGACCGCGCCGGTCACGGTCGACGGTCGAGCTTCGCTACCAGCCGATTGCGTATCGATGGGCGCAGAACCTCGCGGCCTACGACGCGGCCGAGCCAAAGCGCTTCGTCGGCTACTTCAACGGCATGGCCAGAGAGTCGTCGACCGTTGTGGCGTCAGCGACGAGAACGATACCCTGACGCTCAAGGCTTCAGGCGCTCAAGACCCCAGCTCACGAAGTAGGCCTGAGCCCTGAAGCCAGGCTCAGGGCTCAAGGCCCACTTCGTACGGGGACAGACCCCGAAGCCTACTGCTTGATGACCGTCCCGTCGCGCTTGCGGACTTCGCCCCAGCCGCCGTTGAGGCGGCCGCGCTCGCCGGTCTCCTTGCCGAACGGGAAGTTCGGCGGCCAGCTTCTCGTCGACTTCGATGCCCCAGCCCGGCGAGTTCGTTCGGATAGAGGTACCCGTTCTTCATCACCGGACAGCCCTTGAAGATCGCCTGCGTGGTTGCTGCGTTGAACGGCGAGTACTCGTTGACGCCGAAGTTGTAGCAGGCGACGCCGAGCGTGCACGTTCGCCATGTGGCCGATGGGCGAGACGTCGCCCGGGCCGTGCCACGCGGTCTTCACGCCGAACTGCTCGGCGAACGCCGCGATCTTCCGGCACGGCGTGAGGCCGCCGGCCTGCGACACGTGGATGCGGATGTAGTCGATCAGCCGCTCCGCGATCAGGCCCGTCCACTCGTGCGGGCTGTTGAAGAGCTCGCCCATGGCGAGTGGCGTCGAGCACTGCTGGCGAATCTGCCGGAAGTACGCGATGTCCTCGGGCGAGACCGGATCCTCGACGAAGAACAGCTTGAACTTCTCCGCGTCCTTGCAGAACTGCACGCCCTGATTGGGCGAGACGCGCTCGTG
This sequence comes from uncultured Acidobacteriota bacterium, assembly GCA_963739035.1. GTDB lineage: Bacteria > Acidobacteriota > Vicinamibacteria > Vicinamibacterales > SCN-69-37 > CAVTYZ01. The sequence goes on from CAVTYZ010000017.1 coordinate 10,813, forward strand.
GACGTCGTGCAGGAGCTCGATTTCTTCGCCGAGCTCGCGTGCGGCATGTCCTCGAAGAGCTTCATCGCGCGGCGGTAGTAGGACGCCGGCTCGAAGACCGGCCCGGGGAGCAGTCCCTGACGATCGGCGCCGACGCCCCCCTGTCCCGCGCCGTATCCGGCCATGCCGGGCACGCCGACCTGCACGCGCACGTGCCGGAAGCCCTGTGACATGTAGTTCTTCGCGCTCGTCGATGACCTGCTGGATCTCGTTGCCCGACGCGTGGCCGTAGCAGTCCACCGCCTCGCGGCACTTGCCGCCGAGCAGCTGATACACGGGCATGCCCGCCTGGCGTCCCTTGATGTCCCAGAGCGCCTGATCGACGCCGCTCGATGGCGTTGTTCAGCACGCCGGACGTTCCGCCAGTACGAGCTGTTGTACGCCGTCTGCCAGATGTCCTCGATGCGGTCCGTCGTCTTTCCCAGCAGCAGCGGCTTCAGGTACCGCTCGACCGCGGGCTTGATGAGATCGGCGCGCTGCGTGAACGTCCCGCACCCGTATCCGTAGAGGCCCGGCCTGGTCGGTCGTGATCTTCACGACCGTCAACCGAACGCCGCCCGGCGCCGTCTCGATGACGCTGATGTCCTTGATCTTCGGCGTGGGCATGGCCCGCGTGGCTTGAGCGACCGCCTGCTCGGCCGCGGCCTCTCGCCTGGTGACGAGACCCATCAGGCCCGCGCTGCCAATGAACTGCAGCAAGCTGCGACGAGGAATCGGTGTCATGGACTTCCTCCGGAAGTTGATCGGGATTCATCGGCGCGCCGGCTCGAGCTTCGACGCGCGAACGCGCCGGCATCTCGCGTCGGATCTCGGCCCGTGATCGACGAAGCCGACGCCGACCAGTTCGGCATGGACGCTAGAAAAACAGTGGCCGGGTGACTTTTACAAAAAACGTAAAAGTCACCCGACGTCATTTACTACGGCAGTTCCTTCACGTAGATGTTGCGGAACTGCAGCAGCGCCGGGATGCCGGAGTAGCTGCCGTCCGGACCGTTCGGCCCGCCATGGTGCTGGAGGCCGATCGAGCCCTCCAGCTGGCAGATCCGGCAGCTGGATCCATTTCGATGATGAGTTTGCCGTTGTGTACGAGCAGTCACCGTACTGCCCTGGACGGTGACGTGGAACGTGTTCCACTGGCCGATGTCGTGGTCCGCGTTCACCTTCGGCGTGGCCGCGGCGCTTCAGCGCGGGCGGCGACTTTGGACCGTGCGATAGCCGTACATCTCGCCCGAGCCGACCGGCCAGTTCCAGATGTTGAACTGAGCCTTGCCGAAGCCGCGCAGGACGATGCCGGAATCGGAGTCCGGCGCGACTGATGCGGATCTGGCTGTCCCTTCGCGTCGTGCTTGTTCGTGCCGTCGGGCATCACGATCTGCATGTTCTTGCTGATGTACGGCGTCTCCTTGATGCGCCAGTCGACCCGCAGCTCGAAGTTCTTGAACGACTTCACGGACCAGAGGTTCTTGTCCTTCGCCATGCTGCTGGCGTCGTAGTCGATGACGCCGTCGACGACCTTCCAGTGGCCGCCGTCGCCTTCGGGAATCTTCCAGCCCGTGAGGTCCTTGCCGTTGAAGAGCGACACCCAGCCCGTGCCCGGCGGAGGGCTGTTCTGAGCTTTCGTCGTGATGGCGGCAGGTCCGATGGCAAGCACCAGTCCGGCGGCCAGAAGGCATGCAACTGCTCTCATGGTGTTCCTTCCCCCTTGGATATACGTGGAACGCGTGGGCATTGTACTCGACCTCTCCTTGGCCCTTTGCCCTCAGATCCGGTTGAACTTCGCGATCGCTTCCTGGAGCGACTTGTACTGCCGGATGAAGGGATACATGCCGCGCTCGCGGTCGTCGATTTCCTGAGCCGCCTTCAGGACGGCCGCCGCCTGTTCCTGCGGCACGACCACCACGCCGTCCTCGTCGGCGACGATGATGTCGCCGGGGCGGACGGTGACGCCTGCGCACTCGACCGGGACGTTCTTGGCCACTGTGGCGTAGTGCCCGACCGCCGTGCGTGGGGACTTCGACCGCGCGTAGACCGTGAGACCCATGCGGCGGATGTCCCACATGTCACGAATGGCGCCGTCGAGCACGACGCCCGCCATTCCGCGCTCGAGCGCGGCCGTCGCCATCAGGTTGCCCATCGCGGCGATATCGAGCGTGCCTTCCATCACGATGACGCCGACTTCGCCGGGCCTGGCCTCGTCGATCATCTCGACCGAGTGCTTCGTCGAGAGCGCGGGCGTCGCCTGCGCCGCGGGCGCCGGGCGCACGAGTGACGTCGCCGCGCGACCAACGAGATTCGTCCCGTTCATCAGCTTCATGTCGTGCCGCATCGTCCCGACTTTGCCGGTGACGATTTCAACCGCGTCGGACACCGAGGCTGGATAGGTGCTCTTGAAGCCCGCGATGAGCGGGTCGCCCTGAGCTGCGGGACCCGTCTGCATGCCGGACAGGCCAAGCGTGGCGAGTCCAAGAACCGCGATGGTCAGAACGATGTGCTTCCTCACTGTGCTGTACCTCGTCTTCGTCGTGCCGTTCAGGTCGTAGAGCACCTGCCCGCCGCGGATCGTGACCTCGCAGTTCAGCCGCTCGGTGCCGTCCACGCGCAGGGCCGTGGAGTTCTGATCGACGTACCCGAACTTGCCCTTTTCCAGGCGAAACACCGCGATGTCCGCGCCGGCGCCCACGGAAATGTGCCCGAGCTCAGGCAGCTGAATCTGTTTGGCGGGATTGTCGGTGGACCACTTGATGATGTCCGCGAGCGACTGGCCGGCGGCCAGGAACTTGCTCATCGTCTCGACCATGTTCTTCATGCCGCCGTTCATGCTGCCGGTGTGAAGATCGGTCGAGATCGAATCCGGGACGAAACCGGCCTTGATCATCGGCATCGCCGCGACCCATCTGAAGCTGCCGCCGCCGTGTCCGACGTCGAACTTCACGCCGCGCTTGCGCCCCTCGATCATCGCCGCGCTCGGGCCCTTGGCGACCTCGTCGTATTCGCCGCGCACGCCGCCGTACATGTGCGTGTAGATGTCGCCGGGCCGGAAGTACTTCGTGACGAGCTCCATGATGGTCCGGCCCATCTTCTGGTTGCTTCCGAAGTCCACCATGACCGGGATGTTGGCCATCTTGCCGACTTCCTCGGCGCGCTCGATACGGCGTCCACTCGGGTCCGGCGAAGTGCGCGCTCTTGATGCCGATGATCGTGCCCTTGTACTTCATCGCCATCGCCGCGGTCTGCTTGACCTCCATGTCGGCGATGCTCTGCTCGAGCTGTCCCTCGCGCATGCCGAGCCCGACGATGTTGAGGAAGGCGACGACGCGCGTCTGGGACCGATCGATGACGCGCGTCTTGAAGTCCTCGAACGTCCGCCAGCCGGAGCTGCCCGCGTCGGCCATGGTCGTCGTGCAGCTGCGAGGTCCCCAGCCGTCCGGCCACACGCTCAGGTCGCCGCCCGCGTAGGTCTGGCGCTTCTCGCCGCCGTAAACGTGGACGTGGATGTCGATGAGACCCGGGGTGACGTAGAAGCCGGTAACGTCCACGGTCTGCTTGGCCTGGCTGGCCGGGATGTTCTGGGCCACCGCCGCGATTTTTCCGCCTGTAATCGCCACGTCCCGCACGGCGTTGAGGCCGTTTCGCGGGTCGATGACAGTGTCCGCCTTTGAGCAGCAGTTCGTAGGACGTCTGTGCGGTCGCGGCCGGCGACAGCGCCAGCACCATAGCGATGACAAACACACGTTTGCATGAGGCGCTCCGGGGGTTGGAAGGAGTCGGATACTAGCATGCTGCGGCCGCTCCGGTTATCCTTTGCCCTGTCCGGGAGGCCAATATGTCGAGGTCAGGAGAGAGCGAGCCCAAGGGCGCGCCGTTGAATCCCAGCCGTCGTCAGATGCTGGGGTGGGCAGGTCTTGTTGGCGGCGGTGCACTCCTGCCGAACGCGGCGTCGGCCGCGCCGCAGGCCGTCGCGCCAGCCGCGATATGCCGCGGAAGCGGCCATTCGCGGCCAGAACGTCTACAAGGCCATCGGCGTGCGGCCGTTCATCAACTGCCGCGGCACGCTTGACCGTGCTCGGCGGAAATATCGAGCTGCCTGAGGTCCGGGCAGGCGAAGTCGCTCGCCAATCAGCAGCACGCGCAGCTCGACGAGGTCATCGCCGCCGTCGGCAAGCGTCTCGGCCGAGCTCACCGGCGCCGAGTGGGGCATGGTCAGCTCCGGATGCGCGGCCGCGATGTCGCACGCGACCGCCGCCTGCGTGGCCGGCGGCAATCCCGACCTCCACGTCCGCATTCCGAACCTCGAGGGGTTCCAGAAGGACGAGGTCATCATCCCGGGGCATTCGCGCAACGTCTACGACGCGGCCATCCGCGCCGTGGGCGTGAAGATCATCGAGGTCGAAACGCCGGAAGAGCTCGAGCTGGCGATCGGCCCGCGCACCGCGATGATTTACATCTTCGCTGGTCAGCGGAACGAATCCGGCCCGATGGGCACCGAAGCGATCTCGACCATCGCAAAAAAGCACAGCGTGCCGGTCATGGTCGATGCCGCGGCCGAAATTCTGACGATTCCGAACATCCATCTGCAGCGCGGCGCCACGCTCGTCGCCTACAGCGGCGGCAAGTTCATCCGCGGGCCGCAGAGCGCCGGCATTCTGCTCGGGCCGCAAGGATCTGGTGCAGGCAGCCTGGGTGCACAGCGCGCCGCATCACGGCTACGCGCGCGCGATGAAGGTCGGTCGCGAAGAGATGATCGCGATGCTCGTCGCGGTCGAGAGCTGGGTGAAGCGGGATCACGACGCGGAGTGGAAGCAGTGGGTCGCGCGCTGCCAGCACATCGCGGACCGCGTGTCGAAGATCCCGGGCGTGACCGCGACGGTCCGCAGTGAACCGGGCGGCGGCCGTAGCAATCGGAGCCCGAACGTGTCGGTCCGCTGGAACTCGAAGCAGTTGGGGCTGACGGGCCAGGACCTCTCGCGGATTCTCGACACGACCGAGCCGCGCATCCTTCTTGGTGGCGGCGGCGGCGGTGGCGGACAGCAGGGACAGCAGCAACAGGCCGGTGATACGGGCGTGTCCATGGTGCCTTCGACGATGGCGCCTGGCGACGAGCGCGTTGTCGCAAACCGACTTTACGAAATCTTGACGGCGAAGCACACGTTGAAGCCCGCCGAAACACCGGCGCCGCCGGCGGCGGAGTTGTCGGGCATCTGGGACGTCGAGATCAGGTACACCGCGAGCAAGACGACACACACGCTGCAGTTGCTGCAGAATGGCCCGCGGGTCAGCGGCAATCACCAGGGCAACTTCCAGTCGCGCGACATCTCGGGCACGGTCGCCGGCAACGACGTGACGCTCCAGAGCACCGTGACCGAACGTCACGGTGATTCGCTCAACTACCGGTTCAGCGGGCAAGGCGAGCGGCGACACGATGTCGGGCACGCTCGATCTCGGCGAATATCTCGCGGCGACGTGGACGGCGAAGCGCCGCGGCCGACCGGCCTGATCCGGAGGAGACGATGCGGAACAGCCTTGCGTGGAAGGGCGCCCTGGCGGCGTCGCTCGTCGCGGCCTCGGGTCTCGTCGTCACGCTATCCGGTCAGACGTTCGGCGTGACGCCGACCGCGCTACCGCGCTACACACCGCAACACACCGCGGAGCGTTTTCCCGACGGCCGACCGAAAGTGGCTGACGCCGTTCTGAACGACGATGCGCGAGATGAACCTCGAGATCGAGGAGGCGTACGGCGTCCTGAACGGCAAGGGCTACACGAATCAGTACCCGGCCGACTGGAAGGTGCTCGTTCCCGGCAAGCGCCTGATCGGCCGCGCCTTCACCGTGCAGTTCATGCCGACGCGTCCCGACCTGGCCGAAGGACTGCAGAAGGATGCCGACGCGCAGAAGGTCGGCCGTCTCCGGAACCAGACCGCGATCGACATGCTGCAGAAAGACGATGTGCCGGTCGTGGATCTGTACGGGCGGATTGCCGGCGGTACGTTCGTCGGCGACAAGCTCGCGTACTACGTGCAGAAGACGACGGGAACCGGCATGGTCGTGGACGGCGCGCTCTTCTATCTGCAGCGCCTGGCGGCGGCGGGCATGCCGGCGTACTACCGAGGTACGCATCCCGGTGCGTTGACGGGTGCGCTTCTCACGGGTGTCAACGTGCCAGTGCGCATCGGCGACGTGACCGTGATGCCCGGCGACATCGTGCTCGGCGACCGAGACGGGATCCTGTTCATTCCGCCGCACCTCGCGGAAGAGATCGTCGCGTCGGCCAGGACGCAGCGTCTGCGCGATCAGTGGGTCAAGGGCAAGTTCGACCTCGGCAAGTACAAGTCGGGTGAGATCTACGGCCGACCGACCGATCCGGCGCTCCTCAAGGAGTTCCTCGAATACACCGGCCAGACCAACGAGCCAGCGCGCGGCGCGGGTGCGGGTCGCGGCGGGACGCGGCGGGCAATAAAGCGGCAGAAGGCAGGCAAAGGGCAAACGATGAAGAACACGGGCTCCAAGAATACTCGCCGAAAATTTTTGACGGCCGCGGCGCTTCCTACGCTCGCCCTCGCGACGCCGCTCGAGGTCAATGCGCAGGGTGGCGCACCGCTCACGCGCCGCTATTTCCGAAAGCCCGCCGGAACACCGCCACCGCCGTACAGCCCTGAACTGGCCTACGGCAACATGGTGTTCATTTCCGGCAAGGGCGTCGGTGTCGGGTTCCAGGGGGACATCACCGCGCAGGTGACCCGGACGATTGACAACGTCGAGGAATCGCTCAAGGCGGCGGGATCGTCGCTCACCAAGGTGTTGAAGGTGAACGTCTACCTGGCCAACATCAAGGACTTCGACGCCATGAACGTCGTCTACCGCCAGCGCTTCGGCCCGGAGTTTCCGGTCCGGACGACGATTGGCGGCGTGATGATGCCCGACGGCGGGCTCGTGGAAATCGACTGTATTGCGTACATCTGACGTCAGCTAGGCTTAGGGCTCAGGGCTCAGGGGTCTTCCCAGTACGAAGTGGGAACTGACCCACGGGAGAGTGTCATGAGAGTGACATATGAAGTAGTCGCGCGTTACTGCTCGCAGTCGCTCTTGCCTCGGTGTCACCGCGCGGCAGCAACCCAAAGCCGTCATCGTCACGGGCGAGAATTCGTTCAACGGTCATGTCTGGAAGGAAACGTCGGTGGCGCTGAAGGCCATTCTCGACGAGGGCAAGGCGTTCTCCAGCGTCACGATCGAGAACGACCCGAACTTCATCGGGACCGACGCGTTTCTCGGCTACGACGTCGCCGTCTTCGACTTCCGCAACGCGAAGCCGCTCGCGAACGACGCGGCAGTGCAGGCCAACATCCTGAAGTACCTGGAAGCGGGGAAGGGTCTCGTGACCATTCACTGGGCCAACAACGCGTTCCCGTACTGGAACGAATGGACGAACATCGTCGGACGGTCACAGGTCAGCCGGCACGACAAGCGCGGGCCGTTCATGGTCCGCATCGTCGATCAGACGAGTGTGATCACGAAGGGCATGAAGGACTACGAGGCCGACGACGAGCTCTACTGGGACAGCAAGATGGGGTACCGCCCGACCAACACGCTGGCCGTCGCGCGGTCGAACATCCACCTCAACGGCGACTTCGCGCAGGCACTGACCGTGAACTACGGCAACGGCCGTGTGTTCATGACGCAACTCGGCCACGACGTGAAGGCGCTGAACATTCCCGGGACCGTCCGAGCTCGTCCGACGCGGCACGGCCTGGGCGGCGGGGGTGTTGAAGTAAGAAGGCAGAAGGCAGAAGGCAGAAGGCAAAGAACGCGCCGTTGACCGGGGGGTGGCCGCCGCTCACCGATAGGGCGTTCCGGCGGACGGAAACTCGCGAGATAGTGCCTCCTGACAGGGCTCAACCGCCTGTTCAGGAGGCACGACATGTCGGAAGACATTCCCTCGGGGCCGGCTCGCACCGGATTCACCCCCAACCTCGTCGTCGGCATTGGCGTGACGCTCCTCGGCGTCCTGCTGACGCTCGACAAGTTGCAAGTGACGAACGCCCTCGCGTGGCTGCCCGTACTGGCCGGTGCTGCTCGTTCTCTTTGGCTCGAGCATCGCCTACCAGGCATTCCGCGGGAACCAGGCTGACAAGGCGCCGCCGATCGTGTCCGCGCCGCTCGTCATCATGCTCATCTTCCTGGGCGTGCTCGCGTCACGGCTGTCTGAGCGGACGAGCAGTGCCGCCACGGCGCCCGACGGCGACAACACCGTCACCGTGCACGCGCTGATGAGCGGCAACCGGCGCGTCGTCACCCTGGATCAGTTCCGGCACGGCGAGGTCACGACGGTGATGGGCGAGTCGCGGCTCGATTTGCGTCAAACCACAATCCTCCCTGGCGAGGAAGCCGTTGTCGACATCGTGACGGTGATGGGCTCGACGATTGTCTACGTCCCGGCCGGGTGGGACGTGAACTTCGACGCGGTGCCTGTCATGGGTGGATCAAGGACGAGCGCAATCGACCAGGCTCGGCGTTGTCGGACGACGATGACGACCAGGATGGCGTCGAAGGCGTCGCCGGCAGGACGATGCCACGCCGGCACCAGCCGTGTCGCCGGCGGTCGTTCAACCTTCAGCGACCACGCCCGCGGGTCCGCCGCCCCGCCTCGTGCTGCGCGGTTTCATCATGATGGGCGGCCTGGTCATCCGCTCCTGAGAACGTCCATGCGATCAACAGACTTCGAACATCTGCACGCACGAAGGGCGGCCGCCCGGCGCCGGCCCCACCGGATGCACTGCAACGGCTCGGACGACCAGTCGTTGCAGCTCATCTACGGTGTCGCGATCACGCTCGTGGGGATTGGCCTCACGCTGGCGTCGTTCGGACTCACGGATACCGGCGCGGTGCTTCGCTTCTGGCCCGCGGCAATCGTCGTCGCGGGCGGCGTCGGCGTCGCTCGCGCCAAGGATGGGCCCGCCCGCGTGTGGGGCTGGTTCTGGGTTCTTCTCGGCACCTGGCTGCTCGCGCGGACGGCCGGTCGGTCACATCTGGGCTTCTGGGATCTCGTCTGGCCGATGGCGCTCGTCGGCCTTGGCGTCAAGCTGTGGCTCGACGCGATGCGGCGGCCCGACACGCCTCTCACTCCCAAGCCGACGCTTGGCTCGACGGCATCGCACCTGACGGCGATCCTGGCGGGCAGCACTCGCGTCGTCCAGGAGCCTGTCTTTCCAGGCGCGTCGATGACGACCGTGCTCGGCAACTGCAAGCTCGACTTGCATCTCTCCGGCCCGCCCGCGGACGGGGAAGCCGTCGTCGAAGTGTTCGCGCTCCTCGGCGCGCACGAGATCGTCGTCCCCGAAGGATGGACGGTGGTATCGGAAGTCACCTCAGTGGGCGCCAGCGTCGACGATCAACGAAGTTCGTTTGCGGGACGGACGCGGGTGCCCGGGGACACGCGGCCCAGGATCATCATTCGTGGAGTGCTGATATTGAGTGGGTTGACGATCAAGCACTGAGCGGTTCCAGGGTTCCAGGGTTCCAGGGTTCCAGGGTTCGGGTCTAACTGGACGAGTTCAGGGCGCTCTTGCCGTTTCGAGATAGCGGATGAGACGAACCAAGGCGCCGATCGCGCGATTCGCCAGACTCGAAAGCTCTACAAGTTCCGAGTCGCTGACGAGGTTGAGTTGGCTCGCGTGGAGGAGGTGTTCGCGAGCTTCGAGAATGGAGCCCTTCGAGATTCGCAGGAATCGGGCAAAGTCTTTAGGCTGGTATCGGGCAAATCCTTCGGCGATGTTTGCGCAGGCTGACTGGGATGCCCGACCGAGCTGAGACTTGAGTGAGTCGTGCTGTCGAAATCTCGGACCGGCGATCACCACCTGCGTTCGACTGCGAAGCTCGTCAGCGAGCTTCCAGGCATCAAGTCGGTGTGACGTCGCGCGCCCACACCGCAGGGCATAGCAAGAGTTCAGCCAGATCCGCCTCACGTCAATTCTCCAAACCCGACAAGCTGATTGCGAAAATCTCCACACTATCGCTGCGCGCGACCGATCGCAGAGATCTGCGACGCAGAACCCAGAACCAGAACCCTGGAACCCTGGAACCTTGGAACCCTGGAACCGCACGTCACTTCGTCCGCGTTCCCACCACCCACATATTCGCATCCGTCTTGATGAACAGCTGTCCCTGCGAGACGGCGACGGAGCTCAGGCAGTAGGGCGAGCACGGATCGCTGAAGGTGTTCGACGCCAGAATTTCGAACTTCGGACCGGCGCGGAAGACGGTCGTGACGCCGGTGGTTTCGCCGGTCACGTAGATCTTGCCGTCGGCGAGCACGGGCGACGCACTGTAGAAATCGATCGGCAGCCGCTCGGGGCCGTAGATCGGTCGTGCCGGTTTTCAGATCGAGCGCGAAGACGATGCCCTGTTCACTCACGAGATAGAGAATCTTGCCGTCGCTGACCGGGCTCGGGACGTCCGGGCCACGATGGAACGTCCAGGCGACGTGCGATTTGGAGATGTCGCCGCTGCCGCCGGGCCGGATCGCGACGAGCGGGTTCACGCGCGTGGGCGCGATGATCAGGCCGCCGGCGATGACCGGCGACGAGATGATGCGGTAGTTGCTGCTGTTCCTCGGATTCAGCACGTCGGCGCGCCATAGTTCCTTGCCCGTCGCCGGGATCGTGGCCGGTGACGATGTCGCCGCCAGTGATGACGATCTCGGCCCGGTTGTTGAAACGGAGCAGCGCGGGCGTCGTGTAGGAATCCGGCGATTCGACGATCGCGTCGGTCGGCCGCTCGGTCCGCCACACGGTCTTGCCCGACATCTTGTCGATCCGCAGCACGTACGACGGATCGTCCGTGTTCATGCCGTGCAGCACCTGCACGTAGAGGCTGTCGTTGTAGAGGAGCGGCGACGACGCGTAGCCGAACTGGATGCCGAACTGGCCGTAGTCCTTCTGAATGTCGCGCGTCCAGAGTTCCTTGCCGGCGAAATCGAACGCTTTCAGGACGCCCGTGCCGGTCATGACCCAGACGAGCTTGCCGTCGGTGACCGGCGACGGCGACGACATGTTCTGCTTGTTGCCGATGCGGTTGCCGCCCGAGAGCGGCCGTTTCCAGATGACCGCCTGCTTGTTGCGATCGACGGCCCACAACTCGATGTTCCCGGTGGCGCGCTGCAGCGCCACGTTCAGGAACACGAGATCGTCCCAGATGATCGGTGTCGAGCCGCTGAACGCTGGAAGCGGAAGCTTCCAGTCGACGTTTTCCGTCGGGCTCCATCGGTGCGGCAGGCCGGTTTCCGTGCTGACGCCGTCGAGTGACGGTCCGCGCCACTGCGGCCAGCTCTCGGCGAGCGAGCGTGGCGCTTCCGATCGTGACAGTCAGGACAGTCGTGAGCAGTCGTCTCGGCATGCGTGACCCTTCATCTCGCCTTCATACGACGCGAGTGCGTATCCTGTTTTCTTATACAACAGGATCGGCGACGGTGGGTTCAGACGCCGAACTGTCGCAGGTGATGATCGAGATGTTTCGCGTGGAGCCGACTGTGATCGCGTCCGGACATGCGGCCGAGGACGGGATGATCGAGCGCGGGAGCTCGTCCACGGGATGCGCGGCGACCTCGGCGACGAGCTGCCGGCAACGCGGCAAGCTCCGCGTTGAAGTCGTAGCGCTCGGCGTGCGAGAAAGCGCGGATTGGTCGGCGCGCCTTTCGGCCAGGGCAGATTCAGCACCATGAACTGGAGCGATCGCCTCGGCAGCGGGATGCGGATCGTCTCGTGAGCTCGACGCGACCGAGCTGCCGATTCGAGCGCCTCGTTCACGTGCCAGAGCATCTGATCGACCGTCATCGTTGCCCCAGCGTCGGCGCGCTGTCGGCGCGCAAGCCGTTCGAGTCTGCGCCAGGAGCGACGACTGAACGGCGGGTTCGTGAAGGAGCGGCATCCGGTCAGCCCCACTGGCTCGTGCGGCGCGGCTGCCAGTGATGCGACTCGTGCGCCATGACGCGATCGCGCCGCGCGAACAGCTTGACGAGCACGACGCCCGCGAGGAAACCGCCGAGGTGCGCCCAGAACGCCACGCCGCCGCCCTCGGCGCCAATGCTGGTGACGCCGCCGGCGACCTGCAGGAACGCCCAGTAGATGAGCATCATCCACGCCGGGAGCGCGAACGTCTGGATGAAGAATCCCAGCGGCACGACGGTGAACACCCGCACGCGCGGGAAGAGCACGAGATACGCGCCCATCACGCCGCTGATTGCGCCCGACGCGCCGACCATCGGGACCTCCGACGACGGGTTGGCCACGACCTGCGCCAGCGCCGCCGCCAGGCCGCATGAGCAGGTAGAACGCCACGAACCGCGGCCGCGTCATCGAGTCTTCGATGTTGTTTCCGAACAGCCACAGGAACCACATGTTGCCGAGCAGGTGCATCCACGAGCCGTGGAGGAACATCGACGTGAGGAGGTTGCCCGCCTGCCGGCCGGGATCGGTCAGACACACGAGCCGATCGCCCATCGGGAACTGTGTGCCGGGCGCGAGCGACGCGGTCAGCTCGCCGGGGATCAGGCCGAGATTGCAGACCGACGCCGCGAGCGACATCTCGGCGCCCGCGCCCTGCACGAAGATCCACATGAAGACGTTCGCGGCGATGAAAAGAGCCGTGACGACCGCGGTGCGTTGGGTTTGGTTCTCATCGTGGTAAGGAAACACGTGCCACTAGTCTAAACGGTACGGTTCCGGGTTCCATGGGTTCCTCAGGGTTCCACGGTTCTGGTTCACGGTTCAGATGCGCCCTGGAACCCTGGAACCATGAACCATGGAACCCGAGAACCGGTCTATTGCCCATCCCACTTCGGGTCGCCCTGCCGTCCATAGTTCGCCGGGCAGCGTCGTCCATTCGTCGCGCGACAGGCCGTTGAGGTCGTAGACGACCTTGCCGTCGTGGACGGTCAGCTCGGCGCGCAGCCGCTGCGGTGCCGGACAGCTTCGCGCCGTGCATGTCCACGAACCCGAAGGCTCCCGTCTCGACGCGCAGAACGGCGACGTCGGCGACGGACCCGACCGACAGGTTGCCGAGCTGTTCCTGTTTGATGGCCCGGGCGGCGTTCCAGGTATTGGCGGCGATGACCTGATCGAGCGGCATGCCCATGCGCGAGGAACTTGCTCATGACGTTCGAGGATGTCCTTCAGTCCCGGCGTTCATGCTCTCGGTGTGCAGGTCGGTCGACATCGTGTCCGGCCTGAACCCGGCCTTCATCAGCGGCACGGCGACGCGCCAGCGGAAGCTGCCGCCGCCGTGGCCGACGTCGAAGAGCACGCCGCGCTTGCGCCCGTCGAGCAGCGCCGGCGCCGGGCCGAGCGTCTTCGGGTCCTGCTCGCCGCGGATGCCGCTGTACACGTGCGAGTAGATGTCGCCCGGGCGCAGCACCTTCGTCAGCAGGTCGTACAGGGGCCGCTCGGGACGATTGCTGCCGAAGTCGATCATCACGGGGATGTTCGCGATGGTGCCCGGCCTCGACCGCGCGCGTGAACGGATCCCATTCCGGCCCCGAGTAGTGCGCGCTCTTCACGCCGACGATGAGGCCCTTGTGCTTCAGCGCCATGTCGGCCGTGGCCTTCACGTCCATGTCGTCGAGGTCCTGCTCGTACTTGCCCGCCGGCGCTGCCGCGGCCGACGATGTTGATGAAGGCGAGGACGCGCGTCTCGGATCGATCGATCACGCGGTCTTTCAGGTCCTCGAAGTTCCGCCACCCGGCGCCGCCCGGATCCACGAAGGTCGTCACGCCGTTCCGGAAGCTGAAGCCGTCCGGGATAGACCGCGTTGTTGTCGGCGCGGAACCCGCCGAGCGACACGGTCGGCCGATAGACATGCGCGTGGAGGTCGATCAGGCCGGGCACGACGTACAGGCCGCCGACGTCGATCGCCTTCGAGCGCCCGCGCCGCCGCGATGTCCGCCGCGACGGCCGCGACGCGCCCGTCCTTGATCGCGACGTCGCGGACCGCGCTCAGGCCGTTGCGCGCATCGATGACGTGCCCGCCCTTGAGGAGCAGATCGAACTCCTGCGCGAAGGCAGACGTCGGCCAGAGCAATGTGACCAGGACCAGTAGGCGCGGCATGGTCAGTGATTATTGGTCACGTGACAGAAAACAGAAGGCACCCATGCAAGGCTGTCACTTCCACCGGAACACCCGCGCCGACACGGCAAGACACACGACGAACGTCACCGTCAAAAGAAGAGCGTCGCCGGCGTGCGCAAGCCAGCCTTCGCCGTGCCAGACGCCGCGGAGGAGGGACGTCGTCGCCGTCAGGGGCAACAGCCGGGCGACGGCGCGGAGCAGCGGCGGCAGCGACTCGAGCGGCGCGAACAGGCCCGAGAGACCGAGCATCGGGTAGAACACCAGCGTGCCGACCGGTTGAGCGAAGCGCGCCGTCCGCACGAGACTCGCGACGACGAAGCCAATGGACAGCAGCGACAGCGTGGAGAACAGCAGGGCGAGCGTGAACGACAGTAGCGGAACTCCATCAGGCATCGAGTAGTAGCGCCGGCCGACGACGACCATGAGCACCAACGTGACAGCCGTAAACGCGAGCTTCGACAGCACGTGAGCCGTCAGGATCGTGTGCGGCCGGAGTGGCGTCGCTCGCAGTCGCTTGAGGATGCCGCTCTCACGGTAGATCGCGATGATGGCAATGAGCGACAGGACCGCGCTCACGGCCATCAGCAGGGCCGCAAAGACCGGCAGATCGTCCGACGCGAAGCGTCGGGACCGTGCCGACGCCGGGCCGCGGCCAGCCGGCCGAGCAGGGCGAAGAGAACCACCGGCAGCACGACCGTGCCGATGAGGCCGAGCGGCTCGCGGACGAAGATCTTCATCTCGAGCCACGTCAGCCGCCAGAGTCCTCGCAACATGGTCAATCGCGGACGGAGTGACCCGTGAGCTTCAGGAACACGTCTTCCAGCGTCGGCGCCTCCGTTCGGAAGTCCGCCACACGGATACGGTGGTCCGCGACGCACTGAATCAGATCCATGACGAACTCGTCGTCCCGCCCGTGAACCCTCAGCTCGCGTCCGCGCTCGTCAACCGATCGGACGCGCGACAGCGCCCGGAATTGCGATGCGGCTGACGGGTCGCTCGGTCGTGACGATGACCGTCCGATCGGGGCAGTGGCGTCGGACGAGTCAGTCGGCGTGCCGATATCCACGATGCGTCCACGGTCGATGATGGCGACGCGGTTGCAGAGCCGCTCGGCTTCCTCCATCAGGTGCGTGGTCAGGATGACGGTCTTTCCACGCGCCTGGATGCCGAGCACGAGGTCCCAGATGGCCCGGCGCGCCTGCGGATCCAGGCCCGTCGTCAACTCGTCGAGGAACACGAGCTCGGGATCGTTGATGAGGGCGAGCGCGATGAAGAGTCGCTGCTTCTGCCCGCCCGACAGCGTCATGAACCACGCCGTGCGCTTGGCGGTCAGGCCGAGCTGCTCGAGCAGTTGGTCGCCATCCACCGTGTTGCGATAGAGCGACGTCCAGAAGGAGACGGCTTCCTGGACGGTGATGCGCTTCTGCAGCTGCGCTTCCTGAAGCTGGACGCCAATCCGCTCCTGGAGCGCGTAGACGTCGCGGATCGGATCGAATCCCAGGATCGACACCGCGCCGGCGTCGGGCGTCGTCAGACCCTCGATGCACTCCATCGTCGTCGTCTTGCCGGCGCCATTCGGCCCGATCAAGCCGAAGATCTCGCCTTCTGAACGTCGAACGAGACATCGTCGACGGCCACGACGCGGCCGTACGTCTTCCTGATGGAGTGGACCGGGACGACGGAAGACATTGGCTATTTGTTATTGGTTATTTGCTATTGCATTGGGTCATTGGTTATTTGCTATTTGGCGAGCTGCGCACAATAACCAATAGCTCAATAACCAATGCAATAGCCAATAGCCAATAACAAATAACAAATGCGAGGCGGCTATTTTTAAAAAGCCCGCCGAGCGCTTTTTTGATCTCTTCGGTCGCGCGATTCGTAATCGCCCGCTTGAGGACGGCCGCCCGTGTCGATGCGCACCTGAAGGGAATCGGCCGAGCCGACAATCGAGGCGGGCAGCGTGACCCGACCCTGGTCGGCGGTGTATCGAACGAGATCGCGACCGGCCTGCGCCGTGAGCGCGTCGGACAGCTGGACCTTGCCGGCAAGATCCACCTTCGAGCCGTCGAGCCGGAACGTCCCTGCCGAATCGAGCAGGAGGTCCTTCGACTCGAACCGCAGGTCCCTGGTCGACGCGGTTCCGCCGGCGAGAGCCAGCGTCGCACCCATCCGGGTGAACGGCTCGGTGGACGACACGCCGCTGACCTGGGCCTGAGAGTCAGCGCGCATCGAGCCAGCCAGCACGACAGCGCGGACGAGGCCGAGCCCTTTCACGGATCCGTCGGTTGCGTCGATGCGCGCGGTGCCAGTCGTGGACTGAATGACGAGAGTCGGCGTCGTGCCGCGGCCCGACACGTCGATGCGGCCATCGAAGCGTCCCGTCACGAGGTCGGGATGGCCCGCGAATTTCGTCAGCGCCGCGAGATCGAGACCGGAGAGTGACGCCCCCAGTCTGAAGCCTGGTGTATCGGCGAGCGTCAGCGCGAGCGAGCCTTTCGCCTTGCCTCCGAACGTCCCGAAGGCGATCGGGTCGAGCGTCACGGCCTTCATCGGTGACGCGCGCGCTGCCTGCAAGCGCCTCCAGCACGAGCGTGCCGAGAACCGCGCGTTCGGTGTGGAGCGAAAGCGTGATGTTCATCGGCACGCCGTCCGGTGCCGACGGGCTGCCCTGTTTGGTGTTCGTCGTTACCGCGGTGGAGAAGTCGCTGGCGAACGATACGAGTCGAAGCACGTCGAGCGACGCGCCGCGGATCGACAGCTCGCCAGTCGGCCCTGCCGGGTCATCGATGCGGCCCGTGACGCTGATGGGCGTGTCATCCGCGGTGAAATCCGCACGACGGATGTCCAGCCGGCGGCCCGAGACAGCCATCTGGATGTTGCCGCGAGCGTGCGGCCGCCACTCACGATCTCGACATCGTCGAGCGAGATCTCATCGATCGACACGATTTCGACGGCCGCGCCGTTCGACGCCTCCGGTGCGGCCGCGCTGTCACTTGCCGCGAAAGCCGGCAGCGGGAGCTCGACGCGCGCGCCGACCAAGGTGACCGAGCCCTGTTCGATGCGACGGGAGAGCAGGGCGCGGAACGCGGTGCCCACGTCGAGGCGCCTGGCGGTGATCCGCGCCGGATCGCCGATCCGGACGTCGTTCAACGTCATGGTGACGCGAGGAAAGATCGTCGCGCCCATGCTGCCGACGCGGACCGGTTGTCCAAGCGCCGCGGACAGTTGGGACTCGACCGCCGAGCGGACGGTGTCGCTCGCAAAGATCGCATGGGCCCACACATAAACGCCGCCGGCCACGACAGCCAACAACAGCGCCAAGCCGATCAGGACCTTTTTCATGACCTACGGGTTATCGGGCGCTGGCACTTTGGCATAATCACGCCACCCCGTGAGCCTCCCAGCCGGAACCCGACTCGGCCCCTACGAGATCATCGGTCCGCTTGGGGCGGGGGGAATGGGCGAAGTGTACCGCGGGCGGGACGCGAAGCTCAGTCGTGACGTCGCCCTGAAGATTCTGCCCGAGAGCGTGTCGAGCGATCCAGAACGGCAGGCGCGGTTCCGCCGCGAGGCGACGGGTCCTGGCCTCTCTGAACCACCCGAACATCGGTCACATCTACGGATTCGAGGATTCGGGAGCGACGCACGCTCTGGTGCTCGAACTCGTGGAGGGCCCCACGCTCGCCGATCGATTGGCGCAGGGTCCACTCGACCCGTCTGAGGCTCTGACCATCGCCAGGCAAGTCGCCGATGCTATCGAAACCGCGCACGAGGCCGGCATCATTCACCGCGATCTGAAGCCGGCCAACATCAAGATTCGAACTGACGGCACGGTCAAGGTGCTGGACTTCGGCTTGGCCAAAGCGCTCGACCAGGCTCAAGGCTCAGGGGGTAAGGCCCAGGGCGACGTCAGCAACTCTCCGACGATGACGTCGCCAGCTCACACGGCGATGGGCATCATTCTCGGCACGGCGGCATACATGGCGCCGGAGCAGGCGCGCGGCCGGCCGATCGACAAGCGCGCGGACATCTGGGCGTTCGGCTGCGTGCTGTTCGAGATGTTGACCGGCAAGGCGACGTTCGCCGGCGACAACGTCACCGACACGCTGGCGGCTGTCGTGCGCGGGGAACCGGACTGGGCCGCGCTGCCCGCCGACACGCCGGCGTCAATCCGCCGGCTGCTTCGTCGAAGCCTCGCCAAGGACCGCAAGGAACGTCTGTCCGACATCGGCGTCGCACGGTTGGAGATTGACGACGCGTCAAAACCCGCGGCGCGTGAGGAGGCCACGGCGAACCTGCGTCGCGACGTTCGAGCTCCGCGGCTTTGGTTCGCTGCGGCCTTTCTCGCCGGAGCCGTCGTCGCGGCGGCGTCGGCGTGGATGCTGCGGCCGGCGCCCGCGGCCGCGCCACTTCACGATGCGTTTCGCGCTCGCGTGGCCGGAAGGGCAGGCGTGGTTCGGCAACGCCGGCGTCGGTGTGGCGATCTCGCCGGACGGTCGTCATGTGGCGTACCTCGCCAGTGGGGGACCATCGCCGCTTCCTCAGTTGCACGTCCGGCGACTAACCGACGACCAGACTCGGGTGATCCGCTCGGACGGCGGCTACGCTCCGTTCTTTTCACCCGACAGCCAACAGGTCGGGTTTGTCGCGTCGGGGAAACTGTGGCGCGCACCGGTCGCTGACGGAGCGGCGTTCGAGATCGGCAGCGTCGATCCCGCCGATCGCGGCGTCGTCTGGTCGGCCGATGGCTTCATCTATTCAGCAGGGACCGCTGGTGTGTCACGAATTCCCGTTGCCGGAGGTGTTCGCGAAAGCCTGACCACGGTCAATCAGGCGGGCGGCGAGATTGCTCACAGATTTCCCGTGGTCGTGCCGGGTGGAAATGCGGTCCTGTTCACGATCTTCAAGGGCGCACTCGAAGACGCCCGAATCGCGGCGGTGAATATTCAGACGAAGGAGATCCGTGTCGTGATGGACCTGCCCGGGCATAGCGCACAGGTCACACCGACCGGCCACCTCGTCTACCTGCGATCGGGAGTGCTCATGGCTGTCCGGTTCGACGCGTCTCGACTGCAGGTGGTCGGAGTACTCAACCGTTGATGAACGGCATCGCGTTCAACAACGGTGGTGCCGCGCACTTCGCGATCTCGGCGACTGGCTCCATGGTGTTTGTTCCAAACACCGAGTCTGTGAGTCGAAGGTCGCTGGCGTGGGCGGACCGTGCAGGAAAGATGACGCCGATCGACATCCCGCCCGACGCGTACATCGGTGGGTCGCTCTCTCCCGATGGGTCGCGAGTGGCACTCGTGCGAGTCAACCCGCGCGGGAGCGCCGACACTGTGGTCTGGAACTTCGCCAGCCGGGCCTTGACCCCCGTGACTCGAGACCTTGCGCACTACGAAAGTCCAATCTGGGCGCCCGACGGGCGGTCGATTGTCTTCACCCACCGTGCGCAAATCGGGAGTTTCGGCAGGATGATGCGCGTGCCGTCAGACGGGTCCGCCGCTCCGACGCCAGTCCTGACAACCCCAGCCGAGCAGCTATTCGGCGACTCCGCCGAAGTCCCTGGCTCTTTCTCGTCCGACGGGAAGACGTTGTTCTATTCACAGCGGGCGACCAAGTCGGACGGTGTCTGGACACTCGAGCTCGAGACCGGTAAGACCGAGAGAGTCCTGGCGCAGCGAGCCGGCTGGGTTCGCGCCTCGCCGGACGGTCGGTGGTTGGCCATTAATTCCGCGGAGTCCGGCCCGCCGCAGATCGCCGTTCGGCCCTATCCGGATGCGTCGGGCGGAGAACGAAACGTCGGGCCGCAAGGTGCCGTCCTTCCCCGATGGTCTGCCGACGGGCGCGAGTTGTTCTACGTCACACGCGAGGGAATCTTCTCAGTGGCCGTGGCGGCCGGCCCCGAGCCAACCATAGGGACTCCGCACCTCCTCGTTCCGTCGTCCAGACAGTTGAGTGTAACGGCCAGGCCGGACTGGTACGACGTGGCACCAGACGGGAAGCGGTTCCTGGTCTTTCAGCGCGATCCGGCGACACCGAATGTACAAAACGTTCCCAACGTGATCGTGAACTGGTTCGAAGAGCTGAAAGCCATTCGCTGAAGGAGCTTCGTCTCGACGTGTCGATCGATGTCGTCGTAATTCTCGCGATCGCCGCAGGAACGATCGTCCGGTCTGGGCAACTGCGCGCTCGCGGTGCGCGTGGGACGAGGTGGCTCCTGGCCACGTGGGTCGCCTTGTTTGGCTTCACGCTCACGGCGATGATGGCTGCCCACTCGATCGAGATTGCCTACCATGTCGTTCGAGGCGACACGCGGATCACTGGCGAGCGTTGGGCGTATGACTTCCACTTCTACGGCCTGCAGCTCCTGAGTGCCGTTCTGGTCTGGCAGGGGAGTCGGTGTCTTCGTGCGGCCCGCCTGGTGTCGGCCGGTGATGTCGCCGGACTGCAGGTCGTGCGTCGTGCCGCGATCATCACACTGGCTGTCGCCGTTCCTCTCATCCCGATCCAGGCGTTCTTTGGCACGATTGTGTCGGCGCTGAGCGCGATCACGGTCGTCGTCTCACTGAAGAAGAGGTCGTAGGTCTTTAGCGGCTGCAACCTTTCGCGATCAGCTGCCGTCCAATCGCTTATAGTCTCGGTAACCGAGACCATAGAGCATGAGCAAACCCACGGACCTCGTTCAGGGAACGCTGGACCTCCTCGTTCTCAAGATCATCGCCCTGGAGCCCCAGCACGGCTGGGCGATCAGCCAGCGGCTGAAGCAGGTGTCGGGGGAGGCTCTCCAGGTCAGCGACGGCTCTCTGTACCCGGCGCTTCACAAGCTCGAGCTGGCCGGCTGGATCGTCGCCGAGTGGAAAACAGGGGAGCTGGGCCGGCGCGCGAAGTTCTACTCGCTGACGCGCGCGGGTCGCCGGCGTCTCGAGCTCGAGACCGAGGATTGGAGACGCCTGTCCTCGGCCATCAACCGGGTCGTGCAACTCAAGGAGATCTGAACCATGGAGTGGCGACGATGGATTGACGCCTTGCGCGCGAAGAGCCGGGCACTCCTCCGGCGCCGGCAAGACCACGAGGACATTCACGACGAGCTGCAGTTCCACATCGCGATGCAGACCCAGCTCAATGCTCAGAAGGGGATGAGCGACGACGAGGCGAGCCGACGGGCACGAGCCGCGCTCGGTGGCTTCACCCAGACACACGAAAGCGCCGCGGAGGTCCGACCGCTGCGGTGGCTCGGCGGTCTGGCTCGTGACGTCCGATACACCGTCCGTTCGTTACGTCGGGCGCCGGGCTTCACGATCGTGGCCGTTCTGACGATTGGCCTCGCGATCGGCGCCTGCACGGCGATGTACAGCGTGGTCCACGGCGTAGCGCTCCGGCCGCTGCCGTATCCGGCGCCGGATCGGCTGGTCCATCTGTTTCAAATCAACAAACCCGGCTCGAGAGAATTTCTCCGATCCGAACTTCCTCGACCTCCGTGCCGCGTCGGCGAGCTTCGCCGCAGTCGCTGAGTACAGCCAGGGCATGACGGCCCTCGCGGTTGGTGACGAGCCGATGCGCGTCAGCGTGGCGACTGTGTCGCGCGATTTCTTCGACGTGTTCGCAACCGAACCCGTCGTCGGTCGCCGTTTCGCCGACGCGGAGCTGACCGAGGGCGTCGCCCCGTCTGCCGTGATCAGCGATCGCTTCTGGAGGCAGCATTTCGGAAGCCGTCACGATTTATCGCAGGCCACTCTGCGCATCAGGGGCAGGACCGGCGCTGTCGTCGGCGTGATGCCTCCCGGATTCGATTTTCCAGCCGGTGCCGATGTCTGGATCCCTCGGGAACTGACCGCGTCAACTCCATTCCGCACCGCGCACAACTGGCGTGTCGTGGCGCGCATGAACGACGGTGTCGTCCTGGCGAGTTTGCGGGCCGAGTCCACCACGATTGCGCAGCGGCTGAAAGCAGAGCACGGCGATGCGACGTGGATGACCGACATTGCCGTCGTCCCGCTCCACGAGGAAATCGTCGGTCGCGTGCAGCCGGTGCTGCTGATGCTTCTTGCTTCGGTCGGACTCCTGCTGGTCGTCGCGAGCGCCAGCCTGGCCAATCTGCTGCTCGTTCGCGCAGTCAGCCGTCAACGCGAGCTCGCCATCCGGGCCGCGCTCGGCGCCGCCGGCAGCGCCCTGAAGATTCCCCTCGCCGCCGAGACCATCGTCCTCGCGGGCGCCGGCTGCCTCCTCGGTCTCGGTCTCGCGCACGGCGTGGTTCAATTCGTCACGACGACGACACTGTTCAGCCTGCCTCGAGCGGCGGAAGTCAGTCTGAGCTGGCCGGTGCTCGGATTTGCGCTGGCTGTCACATCGGCGACGGCCCTCTCGCTGAGCCTGCTCGTCGCCTGGCGCGGTCGCCGGCCGGGCATCGTCGAGTGGCTCAAAGACGCGCAACGAGGGAACACAGGTGGTGGGTCGTTGCGCCGCCTGCGGAACATGGTCGTGGTCACGCAACTTGCCGTATCCGTGGTGCTGCTTGTTGGCGCGGGACTGCTGGGACGAAGTCTGTCGCAGTTGCTTCATCAGAATCTCGGCTTCCGGATCGACGGCGTGCTGGCTGTGCAAACCTCGAATCCGCGGCCCCCGGTCCGCTTCACGCAAACCGGCATCGAGCTCGCTGATCCCGGGAGCCTCCCGCGACAGGCCGAGTTCAACGAGCGCGCGATCGAGCGGCTGGGGGCCATCCCTGGCGTCACCGCCGCCGGCGGCATCAACGGATTTCCGCTGGGCGGCGGAGGTGCGGCCGGCCCGTTCCTCATCATCCGCGGCGACGAGCCCTCCAATTTCAAAGACCTCATGCCCCTCGTCAAGGACCCGACGCGCAGCGCAAACGCCCAGTTTCGCGTCGCGAGCGGCGGGTACTTCGGCGCGATGGGTATTCCCCTGGTTCGCGGCCGGGTGTTCGACGGCCGGGACACTGGCGGCGCACCGCACGTCGCGGTCATCAGCGAGTCACTGGCTCGCAAACAGTGGCCCGCGCAAGATCCAATCGGTGTTCGGATCCAGTTTGGCGGCATGGACGGCGACATGACGCCCTTCACGATCGTGGGCGTCGTGGGAGACGTCCGCGAGGGCGGACTCGACTCGCAGCCGCCGTCGATGTTCTATGCGGACTTTCGCCAACGTCCGCTGAGCACGTTCGACTTCAATATCGTGTTGCAGACGTCAGGGGACCCCGCGATGGTGATTCCGGCCGCGAGACGCATCCTCGCTGAGATGGCGCCGGAAATGCCGCCAAGGTTCCGGACGGTACGCGAGGCGATCGATGCCAGCACCGCGTCGCGGCGCTTCACGCTCGGTCTCACAGGATTCTTTGCCGGCGCGGCGATGCTCCTCGCGCTGCTTGGCGTCTACGGCGTGCTGTCCTATCTGGTCGAGCAGCGCCGCCAGGAGTTCGGCGTGCGGATGGCGCTCGGCGCGCGGCCGTCTGACGTGCGATCGACTCGTGATGAAAGAGGCTGTGTGGCTTGTGGTGTTTGGCCTCACGCTCGGCGTCGCCGGGTCGCTCGCGTCCGCGAGGATTCTCGATCAGCGTGCTGTTCGGTGTCGCGTCAACAGATGCCATGACGTACGTCGGCGTAACGCTCTCGCTTGGAGTGGCTGCGCTCTTCGCGGGCCAGTTACCGGCGATTCGCGCGACGCGTGTCGATCCGGTTACAGCCCTGCACGAGGGGTGACGGGAGGAACATCCGATTGGGCGGGCGGAGGCGTCGTGGTGGCGACGGCTGGTGTGGCCGCCATGAACGCATCCTGAACCGGCATCCCGACCCAGCTCTCCGGCTTGTCGAGGCCGAGAAGCCACGCGACCGTGGCCGCCGTGTCCATCGTCCGGATGCCGGTCGACTGCAGGTGGCCCGGCTTCACGGCACGGCCCCACGTCACCCAGGGAATCAGGACATCGCGTGGATCGGCGCTGCCATGGTCGTTGCCGTGGCCGCCATGGTCGGCGGTCACGATCACGGTGTACTCAGCCTTGCCGAAAGCGCCCTCAACCGCCGTGAGCAATCGTCCGAGTGCGGCGTCAACGGCTTCGACGGCCCGTCCGTACTGCGGGCTCATCCATCCTGACGCGTGACCGGCGCGATCCACGTCGCCGAGATGCACGAACAGCAGGTTCGGATTCGCAGTCGCGAGGTACGTTTCGACGTCGCCCACCGTCCGAGCACTATCCCATCGTCCAAACCAACCGCCAGGGGCCTGCGAGTAGTCGAGCGTGCCGGGCTGCTGGAGCGGCTGGAACTTCGACTTGCTGTAAAAGGCGGCCGTCCGGTACCCGTGCGCACGCGCGAGGCCGAATACCGTGCGCTTGTCGACCAAATCTTTCTTCGCGGTCGCGGGGGTGTTCCACAGTACGCCGTGCTGTTCGGGGTCCAGGCCGGTCAGCATGGACGTGTGCGATGGCAAGGTCTTGCTGGGCGTGATCGTACTTGCGGCGAACGTGTAGCTGCCCTCGACGGTCAGCCGGCGCAGCGTCGGCGCGTTGAACGTCGTGATGGCGTCGGGGCGCAGGCCGTCAATGGAGACGACGAGCACGTGCGGTGTGAGCCTGGCTTCAGGCCAGTCGGCTGGGCCGACCTGACGCTCCGGCGCCAAGACATAGTTCGGCTTGCCACAGCCGGCTGCCACCACGACGACCGTCGAAAGAAGGACGAATGAGAAGCGCATGCGGGTTGCCGACCGATTGTGCCACACACTCTTTCTGACGGCGCGGCCAGAAAAAGGGTTTGGGTGTGCTCGGATGTGGGCCGAAATTCAAGACACGCGGCGCGCAATGTCCCGGATTTCCCTCAATACGGCAAGGTGGGAAAGCGGAGAGCGCGCCCGTGAGGCGCGGGTGCGGGCAGGGAGGCGTCCTGAACCTGAACGTGCTCGTCGCCCAGCCCAGCCGAGCGCGATCGCCGGACCCTGTCGAGAATCATGGCGCGCACCGCTTGCGCATCGTCGAGACCCTGCAGGATGCCGATGTGTGCGCTGAGCGACCCGCCGGCCTCGCCCTTCCTCTCGCGGGCGCCCCCGCCCGCCGTCTGCACGACGACGTCCGCAATGCCGAAGTAGCGCTGCAGCGGACCCTGTCGCACCTCGACGTTCTGCACGTTCTCGAAGCTGATCGTTGTCTCGTGCATGATCCAGATGCCGCGCCGAAGCCGCAGGCTTCGATCGGTCAGGACGTACCACGTCGTGTCGTAGCGGAGATGGATGGCGATGTACGCGATGACATCCGGCGCGATCATGATCAGCAGGAGCAACGGGACGAGTGCCAGGGCGAGCGTCTCGTTGCCCACGTAGATCGCAATCCATCCGATGAGTGGCAG
Organism: uncultured Acidobacteriota bacterium; assembly: GCA_963739035.1. Lineage (GTDB taxonomy): Bacteria > Acidobacteriota > Vicinamibacteria > Vicinamibacterales > SCN-69-37 > CAVTYZ01. The sequence goes on from CAVTYZ010000017.1 coordinate 36,319, forward strand.
CGCATCGCCTGGGACGAAGAGCAGCCAGAAGAAAAACTTGAGATACCGCAGGAACCCTGGCGCCGGCCGGATCGAGCGCGCGGGCCCGCTGACGCGAGGGAGTGTCGGCGGGTCGGGCGGGATTCGGAAGAGCGCGACCACGCTCGCCCACACGCCGCGGTAGATCCATGCGGCTGCCGCGTCCACGGGTCGGTTCATGCGTCCTGTTGCCGCTGGCCGAGACGGTCTTCGAGACGACGCAGCGAGTCGCGGATGTCCACGAGGAGCGCAAGCGCTTCATCGTCGACGGCGGCCGAACTGGACGGCGGTCGCTCCACGTCAGCGGACACGGGCCGCGCCGCGTCCCGCACGCCGCGCATCTTTGTGTAGAGATAGTCACGAAGCGCTTCGGCTTCGAGCACGCCTTCAATCGTGATTTCCGGTGTCGCCGAACCCGCCGCGGTCTGAATGCTGACTGTCGCCAGTCCGAGCCACCGCTGGATGAGGCCGTTGGTGAGGTGAATGTCCTGAATGCGCCGGTACGCGACGTTGACCTCGCGGCGCCACAGCAAACCCTGACGCCGCCACACACCCTCGTCGTCGAAGCGGGTACCGGAGCGTCCGGTACTTGATGTACATCGCGATCAGCGTGATGGGGAACGCCACGAACGTGAGGAGCGAGACGATGGCGTAGTACGTCATCAGACGCTCGTGCGGGCGCGTGATCGCCGACGGGTCGAAGCCGTGCGGGACGTCGCTCACGGCGACAGTATGGCGCAAGATGTCCCCGTCCTTTTAGACACGCAATCAACGCATGGTCTGGTGCTGGTACATGACCTTGCCTCCGACGACGGTCTGGAGCGCTTCGATGTCCTTGATCTCATCCTCGGGGCACGAGAGATAGTCCTTCGAGATCACCACGAGGTCCGCGAGTTTCCCGGGTTCGATCGAGCCCTTGTGATGTCTCCTCGAACGTCATCCATGCGCCGTTGAGCGTCCACATTCTGAGCGCCTGCTCGCGTGTCACGCGTTCATCGGGCCCGAGGACACTCCCGTCCTCCGTCTTGCGCGTGATGGCCATCCACATGCCGAAGAACGGGTGGAACGGGTTGATGGCGGTCCTGGAATCGAACCGGATCATGTGATCGGAACCGCCCGCGACGACCACGCCTCGATCCGTCAGGGACTTCAGCGGCAGGAAGTCGCGCATGCGGGCGGGCCCGAAGGCGTTCTTGATGGCGGCGCCATCGAAATGGAGCCAGGCGGGTTGTGAGTCGAACGCCACACCCATGGCGCGCGCCCGCTCGATCGCACGGGCATCCGGGAAGTTGCCGTGGGTGACGGTGAAGCGGCGCGCGGCGATCGGTGCGTCCCGGTCCGCGGCTTCGTACGCATCGAGCAGCAGGTCGGTCGCGCCACCGCCGGTCGTGTGCGCCGTCATCTGCCAGCCCAGCCGGTTCGCGGTGCGCGCGATCTCGATGAGATTGTCGCGCGGGAGCGAGAGAACTCCGCGGTAGGTGCGATCGTCGTAGCCGTAGATCTCCGTGTGATCGCCGTAGGGCTCGCGCAAGTACGCCGTGCCGATGAGGATGCCGCCGTCCACGACGACCTTGAGCGGACCGACGCGAAGCCATTCGTCGCCGACGCCGGTGACGAACGGGATGCGCTCGACGTCCTGCCGCACGCTGTCGGGCGTGCCCTGACCAGTCATGAGGTAGGTGACCGCAGTGCGAACGGTCAGCGCATTCTGCGCGCGCAATTCCTGGTAGGCGCGAAAGCCCTCCGGACCCTGGCTGCGGTCGATCGTGCTCGTCAGGCCGGCCTCGTTGTACGCCTTCTGCATGGCCTTGATCGCCCAGACCAGGTCGGCGTGTGTGGGTGGCCGAGATCGCCGGAGATCCATGAGCAACTGCGGCGCGCCGAGGATCAATCCCGTCGGTTCACCGGCGTCGTCCATGCCGATGCGTCCGTTGGCGGGCTGAGGGGTGGCGCGGGTGATACCGATCCGGGCGAGTGCGAGCGAATTCAGCGACGCCGCGTACCCGTTGTCGGTGATCGCGACATGCCGTGGCGCCGCCAGGTCGAGCTCGGCACGCGTGGGGTAGCGGTGCTCGGCGAGGCGGGTCGAGTACACCTTCGGGTACGAGGATCACGCGGTCGGGCGGTGCCGTTGCGGCGAGCTGCCGGACGTACGCGAGAACGTCCGCAATCGAACGCATCGGCGGTACGGCGCCCACCTGCTCGCTGAGCGCCGCCATGATCGGATGCGTGTGACTGTCCTGCAGCCCGGGGACTACGGTCTTGCCGCCGAGGTCGATGTGCCGCGTCGACGGACCCGCCAACGCGCGAATGTCGGCGGTGCTGCCGACGGCCACGAACCGATCACCTCTGATCGCGACCGCTTCGGCCACCGGGCGATCGGCCCACATCGTGATGACGTGGCCGTTGACGTAGATCGTGTCCGGTGCCGTCTGCCGGGCTGCCGGCACGGCGCTCAAGAGGACCGCGGCGGCCCAGACAGAGACGATGGCGAGCTCCGTTCTCACGTTGATGCCGCTGAGAATAGTCCCCAGTCTGGCCCGCTCGCAACGTGCGGATCGGCGTAGCATGGACGGCGCAGAAAGCGAGGCTTTCGATGTCCGTCCATCGTTTCCGCGTGGCCGTCCGCGCGGCTGCTGTGTTTCTGCTCTTTCTGCTCTTTCTCCTCATGGGCCTGCCGTCGGCCCAGACCCCGGCTGAATCGCGCTGGTGGATGACCGAGCCCGTCCGTTTCCTCCAGACGAACATCAGCGAGACGGACTCGACGGCGGATCCGGCCGCGCTCGTCTCGGCCGTCGCCGAGTTCGGGGCCAATACCTTCCTTCTGAACATGGGCGGCATCGTCGCGCAGTACCCGACAAAGGTGCCGTTCCATTATCCGAGCATGTTCCTGCCGCCCGGGCGTGATCTGTTTGGCGACGTCGTTCGGCTCGCCCACGCGCGTGGCATCCGCGTGGTCGGCCGGTTCGATCTGAGCAAGACGCAGAAAGCTGCGTACGACGCGCATCCCGAGTGGTTTTTCACCCGCGCCAACGGCGAGCCTGCGATTTACAACGGCCTGTACTCCACGTGCATCAACGGCGCGTACTACCGCGAACATGCGATGACGATTCTCGCTGAGGCGCTCGATCGGTACGAGGTCGACGGGCTCTTCTTCAACATGTTCGGGAACCCAACGGCCGACTACAGCGGCGTGCCGATGGGACCGTGTCAGTGCGGCGCGTGCCAGGCGCGGTACCGCACCCTCTACGGACGCGCTGTCCCCCAGACGGCCGATGCTGACTACCGCGCGTTCATGGCCGACTCGTCGCGCGAAGTGGCTGCGGCGATCGCCGAGCTGATTCACCGGAAGCGGCCCGCGGGCGGCGTTCCTGACCTACATCAAGGATCACACCGACGGCATCATGTCCGAGTCGAACACCGCCGTCGGCCGCGCCCTGCCGATGTGGCCGTACTCGGCCAGCGACAACGTCAGCCGCTCGATCGGGTCGGAGCCCGACAAGATTCCGATCAATCTCGCGATGAGCTTTGTGGATTTCCCCTGGCGCTATGCGAACGTGCCTCGAGCCGAGACAGAGCTGCGGCTGTACCAGAACATGGCGCACGGCGGTCCTCCCGCCTTCGTCGTCGTCGGAACCATGGATCAGGAGGACCGACAGGGCCTGATGGCGGCCAGGCCGATCTTCCAGTGGCACGCGAAGCACGAGGACCTGTACGTCGGCCAGAAGAACGCCGCGCGTGTGCTGCTGCTCGCGACGGGCGACACCGCGTCGTACCGCGGGCTTCTTCCGTCTTCTCAGTGAGCGGCACATTCCGTTCGTCGTCTCGGAGAACCTGAAGTGGGTCGACGACCCGTCGCGATTCGACCTGGTGATTGCGCCGGACCGCGCGCCAGATTCGATCGGGGCGTACGTGCGCGCGCGGCGGCAGGCTACTCATGGCCGGAACCACGCCGCCCTTGTTGCCAATCGGGAGGGTCTTCGGGCGACGCACGACACAGGGGTACTGGCGGATTCACGACCGCACCTGGCTCCCATCGCTTCGCGACACCAACCTTGTGTTCATCGACGGCGAGTATCTCGAGCTCACGCCGATTGAGCGGCCGATCCTCACGCTCATTCCGACGGCGATGTTCGGGCCGCCGGAGAAGGTGTGGTCGGACAAGAAGGAGACGTTGACGCCCGGCCTGGTCGTCATCGACGACGGGAAGGGACGTGCGGCGTACGTGCCGTGGGACATCGGCGGGCTGTACTACCGTCACAGCTCCGAGGCGCACGCGAACCTGCTCGCGGATCTGGTGGACCATCTGCTGCCGAAGGGACGCCAGATTCGGACGAATGCACATCCCGCTCGTGGAGATGACGCTGATGGATCAGCCGGCGCGCAACCGGACACTGGTCCACCTCGTGAACGGCACCGGCCACCACGACACGGCGTACTTCGCGCCCATCGAGATGCGAGACATCCGCATCGAGCTACCGCGCGCGATCCGGCGCGCCCGTGCCGTGTCGCTCGGTCGCGATCTGCCGGTGTCCTCGACCGGCGGCGGTGTCGTCAGTGACCTGCCGGCGCTCGGGCGCGTACGAAGTGATCGTGATCGAGTAAGACACCGCGAACTGGCGAGGTGAGGCCTTGGTCCAGCGTTTCTGGCAGCGTCTGACTTCTGCCTTCTAATTTCTGACTTGATGTGATCGCACCAGGAGAGCCCGCGTCAACACGATGTGACCGCAGAGCGCCCCGGCGACGCAGATTGGCACGATCCACGCGTACGGGAGGTGCATCGCGAGCGTCAGGGGCGGTGACACATTCCATCCGAACGGCACCGGCGACGACAGCACCGCCACACGCGCGACGTTCGCGAGCAGGACCATGCCGACGATGTTCACGACCCAGGCGACGCTGCGGTGACGCGCCCAGGGTGCGGCGAGGATCGCCACGATGCCGCTGATGACGTCGAGGTTCGAACCCGACCACGTCATGGTCGCCGGAATCGTACCGTCCGCGACCCACCAGTGCAGCACGATCTCGAGGGGCAGACGGAATCCCTGGAACGCGACGAGCGCCGACAGTGGTAGCCCCGTCGCCCACCACCTGCCGACCGGCGACAGAGCCAGCACGACCGCGCCGAGGTTGCTGACGGCGAAGAAGCCCATCAGCCCGGCGACGCTCTCCCCGGGCACGCCGAGCGCGACGTAGGTGCCGGTCGCCGCCATCCAGATGACCAGAGTCATCGCGAACGCCACCGTACGGTCTACCGAGCGACGTGCGATGTGAATGCCCGCCACGCCCGCTGACATCACCACGACCAGGATGCTGACGAACAGCACGATCGATTCGTGGCGGGGTAGGACGAAGGCCGGGAGGTTCATGGGAGAATCCAGCCGGTTCATTCTCGGTCCCGATGTCACTCCTCAGCAAGCTGGGTCTCGACCGCCGTGAAGTCCGCGCCTGGGCGATGTACGACTGGGCCAATTCAGCGTTCTGGTCCACCGTCATCACGGCCGTCTTTCCCGAGTTCTTCTCGTCGGTCGCCGCGGCCGGTCTGCCGCCAGGCGTCGCCACGGCGCGATTCGCCACGATCACGACCATCGCGCTCGTGGTGATCGCGGTCCTGTCGCCGATCCTGGGTGCGATTGCCGACTATGCCGGCATCCGCAAGAAGATGCTGGGCGCCTTTCTCGCCCTGGGCGCGTCGGCCACTGCCGCCATGGTCCTGATTGGGGAAGGTGACTGGAAGCTGGCGGCCGCGCTCTTCATGCTCGGCAACATCGGCGTGACCGGCACGATCGTGTTCTACGACTCGCTCCTGCCGCATGTCGCGCGGCCGGACGAACTGGACCGGGTGTCCTCGTCCGCCTTTGCCGTCGGTTTTCTCGGCGGCGGTTTGCTCCTTGCGGTCAATCTCGCCTGGATCGTCAAGCCGGAGTGGTTCGGGCTGTCAGGAGCCCTGGCCGGCATTCATCTGTCTTTCCTGAGCGTGGCCATCTGGTGGGTCGCTTTTTCGATTCCGCTGTTTCGACACGTCCCCGAGCCGCCGCGCGAGCTGCGCATCAGCGAGGGCGCCGCCGAGAACCCGATCACCGCGGGGCTTGAGCCGCGTCGGCGAGACGTTCCGCGAACTTCGACGCTATCGGAACGCGTTCCTGATGCTGCTGGCCTTCATGATCTACAACGACGGTATCCAGACGATCATCCGGCTGGCGACCGTCTACGGTGCGGAGATCGGCATTTCACGCGAGTCGCTGATTGCGGCGATTCTCCTCGTGCAGTTTGCCGGCATTCCGTTCACGTTTCTCTTCGGCCTCATGGCCGATCGCCTCGGCACGGTGCGGTCGCTCTACGTCGCGCTCGCCGTGTACACCTTCATCTGCGTGCTGGCATTCCAGATGACCACGGCCGCTGAGTTCTTCGTGCTGGCGATCGCGGTGGCGATGGTGCAGGGAGGAAGTCAGGCGCTGAGCCGGTCGCTCTTCGCCAGCCTCATTCCTCGCCAGTCGGCGTCGCAGTTCTTCGGATTTTTCTCGGTGTTCGAGAAGTTCGCCGGCATTTTCGGCCCGGCCATCTTCGCCGTCGTGGCCGCCACGACCGGATCGGGCCGCGGCGCTATCTTGTCGGTGATTGGATTCTTCGTCGTCGGCGGCGCCTTGCTCGCGCTCGTCAACGTGCCTGAAGGGCAGCGCATGGCACGGGAAGCCGAAGGGGCGGCGCGGCGCTAAGCCGGGATGTTACCGAGGCTCCTCTGTTCCGCTGGTGGACCGGGCGACATGCGCCTCGTACCGTTTCACCGCGTCGATGTCGATCACCGCGAGGACCGCTCCGTCCAGGCGATTGTCCACGCCCTTGTACGGCCGCACCCGAAGCGACTGCCAGCGGCCGGTCTTGTCCTGGACGTCGCGTTCACGAGGCTCGACGAGCTCGATCGTCTCGCGGATCATGTCCTCGAGACCGTCGTGTTCGAAGTTCGGGTTGATCTGCCCGATCGGCCGGCCGACGTCTCCCGGGATCAGATTGAAGAGCTGCTCGGCCTTCGGCGTGAAGCGGCGGATCTCCATGCCGTTGCCGACAATCATGATGGGGATGTCCACGCTGCCGAGAAGGTTCACGAGGTCGCTGTTCACGCGCGTCAGCTCCTCGTTGCGCGAGTGCAGCTCTTCGTTGACCGTATTCAGCTCCTCGTTCGTGCTTTGCAGTTCCTCCTTGGCCGTGTCGAGTTCCTCGTTCGTGCTCTGGAGCTCCTCGTTGCTCGACAGAATTTCCTCGTTGGCCGACTGCAGCTCTTCGTTGGCTGCTTCGAGTTCCTCGATGATCGACTGAAGGTACTCGCGGTTGGTGGCGAGCTCCCTTCTCATTTCGCTGAGCTCGCGAATCGGCCTCACGCTGCGCCTTGCGGCTGGCCCGGCCTTTGGACGGACCAGCCGGCGTCTTGCCGGGTGACCGCCGCTCGTCGAACAGCACGAGGAAGTGCTCGCCGCGGGCGGTCGAGAGCGGGATCACTTCCAGGGTGATCTCGCGCCAGTCGCCGTTTCGCTGCACGACGACGCGCGGCCTGCGGACGACGCGGCCACGCCGGCGTGCCGCTTGAATCGCCGTTCGGATCGGATGGAGCAGTCCGCCGCGCGCCATCTTGAGGATGTTCAGATTGGGCTCGCCCGGCGGCCGCCTCGAGATAGGGGCCGGTGTGCCCGCGGAACTGCACGATCTGCATGTTCGCGTCCACGATCACGCCGGCGGCCCGAACCGGTCCAGGATCAGCCGGGTGGCCTCGTCCTGTACCGATTTGCCCTCCGCCTGCGCCGGTCCGGCTCGACGCGATGGCGGTCGGGCGTCCGGCCATTGGTTCAGCGGAGAATCCGATGGGCGGCAACACGTCGGTCAGCGCCTTTCGGAACAGCCGCCACTTCTTGTCGACGATCGTGAAAACGTCCTGGACCCCGGCGTCTCGGCCGGTCCCGAGCATGAGCCAGCCCCGGGCCTTGAGCGCGTAGTGGAAGACCGAGATCAGCCGTTTCTGCAACGGCAGATCGAGGTAGATCAACACGTTGCGGCAGACAATCAGGTCGAGCCGGGAGAACGGCGGATCGCGCGTGAGGTCGTGCCGCGCAAAGACGCACAGGTCACGCAGGACCTTCGACGACACGGTAGCCGCCATCCGTTCTCGTGAAGAATCGCTTGAGCCGACTCGGTGAGACGTCGGCCCCGATGCTCGTCGGATAGGTCCCGCCGCGGGCCTGCTCGATGGCCGTATCGCTGGCGTCGGTCGCGAAAATCTGCACCCGGAGCTCAGGGGCGCGATCGCCAAGCGCCTCGAGCACACAGATGGCGACGCTGTAGGCTTCCTCGCCAGTCGCGCATCCGGGAATCCAGATGCGAATCGGGCCGCCGGCTTGTCCGCGGACGAGCTCGTCGAGAACTCGCCCCAGCGCCGCAAACGACTCAGGATCCCTGAAGAATCGGGTGACGTGGATCAGCAGGTCCTGCGAGAGCGCCTGCGCCTCGGTGGTGTGCGCTGAAAGGTAGCGAAGATAGGCGTCCGGATCGGCGAGTCGCAGAACCGCCATGCGCCGGAGCAGCCGCCGCCTGACGGTCGGCATCTTGTACTGCTTGAAGTCAATGCTGCTCGTGCGACGCAGAATGGCCAAGGCGGCGCCCAGTTGGGTGTCCGTGATCGGCGGCTCCGCCGACTCGTTCTCGGACCGGTTCAGGTACGGATGAGCCGGTGCATGGCTCAGATGCTCGCCGATTTCAGCAGGCGTCAGAACCAGATCCACCATGCCCGTGGCGATCGCGGCACGCGGCATGCCGTCGTGTCGGGCACTGTCCGGTCGCTGGACGATCACGATGCCGCCAGCTTCCTTGATCTCCCGGATGCCGATCGCGCCATCCGAGGCGGTACCCGACAAGATCACCGCGATGGCGCGATCCTGAACCGATCGAGCGACCGACTGAAGGAAGACATCGATCGGCGTGAACTGCGTCTGATCGGTCGGGCGAGGCAGCAGGTGGAGCCGCCAGTCCGCCACCTCCATGTGGGCGTTCGGTGGAATGACGTAGACCCGGTTGGGCTCGATCGCGACGCCGTCCGCCACTTGCTCCACCGCAAAGCGCGTCTTGGGTCCGAGCAACTCCACGAGCGCACTCGCATGCTGCGGCGAGAGATGCTGCACGAACACGAACGCCAGGTTGGCCGCCGCTCCGTCCAGATGCTGCAGCAGTTGCGAGAACGCCTCGAGCCCGCCCGCGGACGCCCCGACGGCAACCAGGGTTGGCCGGTCTCGACCGTCCGCCGGAGCTCGCGCCGCCTGGACGCGTGCCTTTGGCGCCTTGGGCAGTTGTCGTCGCGGACGACGCATGCCGCGCCCGGAAGCTTTCGTCTTGGTCATGAGAGGCCGAGCGACGATTTAGTATCAGATCTTGTCGATCGCCTGGGCGAGCGACGTGAGTTCGAGCTCAATTTCCACGCGTTCATCCTCGGTGACTGGCATGAGCGTCAGCAAACGCACCACGGCGTCATGCGCCGCCTGCGCCTTCGCGCCAAGCCGCGCCCGTGCCGCGGTCGTTTGCTCCCTGAGCGCGAAAGTGAGAAACGTATGGCCAAGTCTCAGGTCTGCACGGAGGAATTGGACGCTCGCGACATGGGCCGCCCGGACCGTGATCGGAAACCCCACCGCCACCACCTTCCGCGCCGCGGGTCGAGGATGTCCCGCGCGGTCTCTGGTGGTCGCTCGTTCCCTTGAAACAGCGAGTCAGGAGAGTCTTCCACACTGTACTACCGGTCCGTCACGGCTCGCGTGTCATCGGCCAGGCTGACTTCGGATGATCTCCATCAACTTCTCCGTCGCGACCGGTTTGACGAGATGCGCATCGAAACCGGCCTCGACCGTGCGGTCGCGATCCTTCGGCTGCCCCCAACCGGTCAGCGCGACGAGCGTCAGGTCGCGACCCCACGGTTCGGCCCGCATGGCCCGCGCGGTGCCATAGCCGTCGAGCCTGGGCATCCCGATGTCGAGCAGCACGATGTCGGGCTGGAACTCCGCGGCGCGGCCGAGCGCTTCCACGCCATCGAATGCGGTGACGGCCTCGTGCCCGGACAGGCGGAGCAGCATCGCGAGCGCATCGGCGGCGTCGACATTGTCGTCAACGACGAGGATGCGTCGCGACGGCGTGCCGTCGGCGGCCGCCGGCGCCGCCGCCGCGCGATCGTGCGCGGGGACCGGTTCGACGAGGGGCAGACGAACTGTCACCTCGGTGCCTTGGCCGGGTCCTTCGCTTCTCGCCGCCACGCTCCCACCGTGCATGTCCACGAGCCGGCGCACGAGCGCCAGACCCACGCCGAGACCCGTCGACGCCCGGTCCAGGCGGCGATCGGTATGCGAGAACAAATCGAACACCTGCGGCAACGCGTCCGCCGAAATGCCCGCGCCGTTGTCCGCGATACGCAGCACGACCTCATCACCGTCGCGTTCGGCGCCAAGCTCGATACGGCCGCCCCTGGGCGTGAACTTCGCCGCGTTGTGGAGGATATTGCCGACCACCTGCGTCAGGCGCGACAGATCCCCCAGCACCTCGAGCTCATCGTCGATCGCCGAAATCGACAGGGTATGGCCACGCTCCGCGACGAGGGGCTGGCTGGTCTCGAGGGCGTGGAAGACGACCGCGCTGAGTTTGAGACGCTCGCGCTGAAGCTCGATCAAGCCCCGCGTGATGCGTGAGACGTCCACCAGATCGTCGACCAGGCGGCCGAGGTGCGTGACCTGTCGGCCGATGACGCCGGAGGCCTGCTCGATGGTCGGACGTGGGGCGTCGGCTCGGCTGACGAGCTCCGCCGCGGTGCGAATAGCCGCCAGGGGATTGCGCAGCTCGTGCGCGAGGACCGCCAGGAACTCGTCCTTTCGACGGTTGGCCTCTTCGAGCTGCAACGTGCGTTCGGCGACGCGGCTCTCGAGCTCCTGGTTCAACTGCTCCAACTGGTGCGTCTTGCTGTGAAGCTCGACGAAGGCCGTGACCTTCGCGCGCAGGATCTCCGGCACGATCGGCACCGGGAGGTAGTCCACGGCGCCGCATTCGTACCCGCGCAGCCGGTCGAGTTCTCCGAGCGCGATACCCGACACGAAGATGATGGCGGTCCGCTTGAAGCGCGGATGCTCGCGGACCATCTGGGCGAGCTCGAAGCCGTCGAGCTCCGGCATGCACACGTCCACGATCACGACGGCGCACTCGTTGCGGAGCAGGCAGTCGAGCGCCTCGCGCGCCGAGTGTGCCGAAATCAGGTTGGCGTCGATGCCCTCGAGAATCGCCCGATAGCTGAGGAGCTTGGCGGGCTGGTCGTCCACGAGCAGCACGTTCGGCATGTCCGCTCATCGCCATGTCTCCCTTCACCGATGCAACCACATCCGCAGGGCCGAGAGGAGTTGATCGGTGTTGACCGGTTTGGCGAGGTAGTCGGACGCTCCGGCTTCGAGACACTTCTCACGGTCGCCCTTCATCGCCTTGGCCGTCAGCGCGATGATCGGCAGACGCCGGAACGACGGATTCTGCCGGATGGCCTGGATGGTCTGGTAGCCGTCCATCTCCGGCATCATGATGTCCATGAGCGCGAGCGCCACATCCGGCGTGGATTCGAGCGTGGAGATGGCTTCACGACCCGTGGCTGCCGTGAGGACGCGCATTCCACGCCGTTCCAGCAGGCTGCTCAACGCGAAAATGTTGCGCACGTCGTCATCGACGACGAGCACAGACTTGTGGAGCAGCGCTTCGTCGGACCGGTGCAGTCGCTGAATCATCTCCTGCTTCGGCGACGGCAGCTCGGACACCACACGGTGCAGGAACAGCGCGGTTTCGTCGAGCAACCGCTCGGGCGATTCGACGCCCTTGACGACCACGCTGCGCGCCAGCGCGTGAAGCTCCGCCTCTTCGTCCGGCGAGAGCTCGCGGCCCGGTGAACACGATGACCGGCACCTCGCGCCACGCGTCGTGCGCGGCCATCTCGCGGAGGACTTCGAAGCCCGACATGTCGGGCAGTCGAAGATCGAGCACCACGCAGTCGCAGGGCTGCGACGTCATCATGGCCAGCCCTTCACTGCCGGTTCTGGCCATGACGATGTCGATGTCGTCGTGCGCCAGAAGCTCGCGAATGCTCAACTGCTCGGCCTCGTTGTCCTCGACGATGAGCAGGCGCTTGCGGCGCGGGCGCCGAGTAGTCGCGCGAGGCGGCCCAGCGCCTCGGCGAGCGCCTCGCTCGACGACGGTTTGGTCACGAACGAGAACGCGCCGCGCGCCAAACCGTGCTGCCGGTCTTCGTCCGAGGTCAGCAGCTGCACCGGGATGTGACGAGTGAGCGGGTCCTGTTTGAGTTGACTGAGCACCGTCCAGCCCAGCATATCCGGGAGGAAGACGTCAAGGGACACGGCGGTCGGGAAGAACTGCTTCGCCAGCGTCAGCGCTTCCTCACCCCGCTGGGCCACGAGCACCTTGAAGCGGAGGTCGTGGGCGCGATCGACCAGGAGGCGGGCATAGTGCGGGTCGTCTTCGACGATGAGCAACGACTGTTCGCCCGGCATGAGGTCCGCCCGGTCGTCGAGGATGACCTCGGGCGTCGCCAACGCCGCGCGGGAGACCGCGAACGAACGGGCCGCCAGGAGCGGCGCCGCCTGCAGGGCCTGGTTCGACTCGGTCGTGGAACCCATGTAGCGCACGGGCAGGTACAGGATGAAGGTGCTGCCGATTCCGGGCGTGCTCCGGAGCTGAATCTCACCGCCAAGCAAGCTGGCCAGCTCGCGGCTGATGGCGAGACCGAGACCGGTGCCGCCGTACTTGCGGCTGGTGCTCGCGTCCGCCTGCTGGAAGGCCTCGAACACGATCCGTTGCTTGTCGGCGGCGATCCCGATGCCCGTATCAGCGACTTCAAACGCCATGACTGCCGGCGCCTGTCGCAGCACCCGGTGGTCGGGCGTCCATCCGCCGCTCGCGGCCGAGAGTTTCAAGCCGACGCCACCCTGGGAGGTGAACTTGAATGCGTTCGAGAGCAGGTTCTTGAGCACCTGCTGCAGCCGCTTGGAATCGGTGTAGAGGACGCGGTCGAGGGATGGATCGATCGCGACGTCGAACGACAAGCCGCGCGTTTCCGCCTCGTGACGGAACGGCCGGCTCACCATGTCCACGAGACTCGTGAGGAAGACATCCTGGGCGTCCACGGTGACGATTCCCGACTCGATCTTGGACAGGTCGAGAATGTCGCTGATGAGATTCAGCAGGTCCGTGCCGGCGCCGTGAATCGTGCGCGAGAACTCGACCTGACGACTGGTCAGGTTGGCTTCGTGGTTGTCGGCGAGCTGCTGCGCCAGAATCAGGATGCTGTTCAACGGCGTTCGGAGCTCGTGCGACATGTTCGCGAGGAACTCCGACTTGAACTTCGACGTCAGCGCGAGCTCGGCCGCCTTTTCCTCGAGCGCCCGCCGGGCCTGTTCGATCTCGGCGTTCTTGCGCTCGACTTCCACGTTCTGTTCCGCAAGCTGCTGGGCTTTCTGCGCGAGCTGTTCGTTCGTCTGCTGCAGCTCGTGCTGCTGCGTCTGCAGCTCGCCGGCGAGCTGCTGCGACTGCTGCAGGAGCGACTCGGTCTGCATCGTCGCTTCGATCGTGTTGAGGACGATGCCGATGCTGGCCGTCAATTGATCGAGGAAGATGAGCCGCGAGCCCGTGAACGGCGTGAGGGACGCGAGCTCGATGACCGCCTTCAACTGGTTCTCGTAGAGGACCGGCAGCACCACAATCGCTCGCGGCAACGCGCGGAAGAGGCTCGAGCCGATGGGCACGGCATCCGGGCGGCATCTCGGTGATGAGCAGGCGTTGACGCTCGGCGGCGGCCTGACCAAGCAGGCCGTGGCCGATCTCCACGTAGGTCGGATGGCCCGCCTCCGAATCGTCGGCGTAGGTCGCCAGGCGTTTCAGGCGTGGCTTCGGGTCCGACTCCATCTGATAGATGACGCCCTGGTGCGCGGCGACGAGCGGCACGAGCTCGGACAGGAGCATCTTGCCGACCGCCTGCAGGTCGCGCTGGCCCTGGAGCATGCCGCTGAACCGCGCGAGGTTCGTTTTCAGCCAGTCCTGCTCGGTGTTGCGGTCGGTCGTCAACCGCAGGTTGTCGATCATCGTGTTGATGTAGTCCTTGAGCTCGGCCACCTCGCCGCGGGCGTCGACCTGAATCGATCGGGTCAGGTCGCCCTGCGTGACGGCGGTGGTGACGTTCGCGATCGCGCGAACCTGCGTCGTCAGGTTGGCGGCGAGCAGGTTCACGTTTCCGGTGAGGTCCTTCCAGGTGCCGGCGGCGCCGGGCACGTTCGCCTGGCCGCCGAGCCGGCCCTCGACGCCGACCTCGCGCGCGACCGTCGTGACCTGGTCGGCAAACGTCGCCAGCGTTTCCGTCATGTCGTTGATGGTGGACGCCAGCGCCGCGACTTCGCCCTTGGCGTTGACGGTGAGCTTCTGTTTGAGGTCGCCATTGGCGACCGCGGTGACGACCTTCACGATGCCGCGGACCTGTTCCGTCAGGTTCGCGGCCATGACGTTCACGTTGTCGGTGAGGTCCTTCCACGTGCCGGCCACGCCCGGCACGCCCGCCTGTCCGCCGAGCCGGCCCTCGGTGCCGACTTCCCGGGCGACGCGTGTGACTTCCGCCGCGAACGCGTTGAGCTGGTCCACCATCGTGTTGATGGTGTCCTTCAGCTCCAGAATCTCGCCCTTGACGTCGACGGTGATCTTGCGCGAGAGGTCGCCCTTCGCGACCGCCGTCGTGACCTCCGCGATGTTTCTCACCTGGGTGGTCAGGTTCGCGGCGAGCAGGTTGACGTTGTCGGTCGAGGTCCTTCCACGTGCCCGCGACACCAGGCACGGTGGCCTGACCGCCAAGCCGGCCGTCGGTGCCGACTTCACGCGCGACGCGCGTGACTTCGGCCGCGAACGCATTGAGCTGGTCCACCATCGTGTTGACGGTGTTCTTGAGCTCGAGAATCTCGCCCTTGACGTCCACGGTGATCTTGCGCGAGAGATCCCCTTTCGCGACCGCCGTCGTGACCTCGGCGATGTTGCGCACCTGCATCGTGAGGTTCGCGGCCAGCAGGTTGACGTTGTCGGTGAGATCCTTCCACGTGCCCGCGACGCCAGGCACCGTCGCCTGACCGCCGAGCTTGCCTTCGGTGCCGACCTCGCGCGCGACGCGGGTGACCTCGGCCGCGAACGCGTTCAGCTGGTCCACCATCGTGTTGATGGCTTCCTTGAGCTGCAGAATCTCGCCGCGCGTATCGACCGTGATCTTCTTGGACAGATTGCCGTTGGCGACGGCGATCGTGACCTCGGCGATGTTGCGCACCTGCGCCGTCAGGTTGCTGGCCATCGAATTGACCGAGTCAGTGAGGTCCTTCCACGTGCCGCCGACACCGAGCACGTTGGCCTGACCGCCGAGCCGGCCCTCGGTGCCGACCTCGCGCGCGACGCGCGTGACTTCCGACGCGAACGCATTGAGCTGATCGACCATGCCGTTGATGGTGTCCTTGAGCAGCAGAATCTCGCCGCTGACGTTGACCGTGATCTTCTTCGACAAGTCTCCGCGCGCGATGGCCGTCGCCACTTCGGCGATGTTGCGGACCTGCCCCGTCAGGTTGCTGGCCATGAAGTTGACGTTGTCGGTCAGGTCCTTCCATGTGCCTGCGACGCCGGGCACGCCGGCCTGGCCGCCGAGCCGGCCCTTCGGTGCCGACTTCGCGCGCGACGCGCGTGACTTCGGCGGCGAACGCGTTGAGCTGGTCGACCATCGTGTTGATGGTGTTCTTCAACTCGAGAATTTCGCCCTGGACGTCGACCGTGATCTTGCGCGACAGGTCGCCGCGCGCGACGGCCGTCGTGACCTCGGCGATGTTGCGAACCTGCGTCGTCAGGTTGGCGGCGAGCAGGTTGACGTTGTCGGTGAGGTCCTTCCACGTGCCGGCAACACCGGGCACCACGGCCTGACCGCCGAGCTTGCCTTCGGTGCCGACCTCGCGCGCAACGCGCGTGACCTCCGAGGCGAACGATCGCAACTGGTCCACCATCGTGTTGATGGCTTCCTTGAGCTGCAGAATCTCGCCGCGAACGTCCACGGTGATTTTCTTGGACAAGTCGCCGTTCGCGACCGCGATCGTGACTTCCGCGATGTTCCGGACCTGCGCCGTCAGGTTGCTGGCCATCAGGTTGACGCTGTCCGTCAGGTCTTTCCAGACGCCGCTGACGTCCTGCACTTGCGCCTGACCGCCGAGCTTGCCGTCGGTGCCGACCTCGCGCGCGACACGCGTGACTTCGGACGTGAACGTGCTCAGCTGCCGGATCATCGTGTTGACGATGGTCGCGGTCCGAAGGAACTCGCCGCGGAGCGGGCGGCCGTCCACGTCCAGCCGGACGGTCTGGAGGAGGTTGCCCTGGGCGACATTCGCGAGCGCGGAGGTGACTTCGGTCGTGGGCCGCAGCAGGTCGTCGATCAGGGCGTTGACCGAGCCTTCCATCTGTCCCCAGGAGCCGTTCGCGCGGTTGAACTTGACGCGGTGGCGAGTCTGGCCCTCGCGGCCGACGACGTTGCCGACGTGCTCGAACTCGCTGGCGATGCGCGCGTTGGTCGACGACGATGTCATTGAACGTGTCCGCGATCTTGCCGCCGAGACCGGTCCAGTCGCCGGGCAGCCGGACCGAGAAGTCGCCGTCGCGCACGGCCAGGAGGGCGTTGAGCAGTTGGTTGGGCTGGTTGGGTGAGCCGGCTGAGAAGGGCCTGGCCCTCCATATCGGCCATCGCGGAGCTACGAGTCTTCATGCCGGGAGCCTCCTGCGCGCGCACGGATAGAACAAGGGCGTCACGCGGGATCGGCACAAGCTGTGCCGCACGGCTTCGGCCCGTTCCCGGGCGGGAGACCTAATCGAGGAGGGTAGGAGGATGCCCAGAGTGGGTAGTCGCCGGCCCACTCCGGGCCATGGTTACCGTGACTGCGTGACAGTCACGGTTTGTCCCGCGACCGTGAGCGTCCCGCTGCGACGCTTCGGCTTTCCTGTGTACTGCGCGACGGCATACGTCACGGTCCCGTTGGCGCTCCCGGGAGTCCCGCCCGTGACCGTAATCCAGGATGCGTTGCTCGTCGCGGTCCAGTTGCAGCCAGCACCGGCCGTCACCGAGACATTCCCCGTGGTGGCGGCGGCGCCGAAGGACGCCCGTGCTGGCGCAATCGAGTACGTGCACGCGGCGGCGGCGTCCTGGTTCACCGTGAACGTCTGGCCCGCGACCGTCATTGTCCCCGTCCGCGACTGGGCGGTGTTGACGTCCACCGAGTAGCCGACGTTGCCGTTCCCCATGCCGCTGGCCCCGGACGTGACGTGCAGCCAGGCGGCGTTCGTCCCGCCGTCCAGGTGCAATCCGGACCCGTGGTGACCGCGACGGTGCCCGTCCCGCCGCTCGCCGCGATGGTGCGGCTGGTCGGGTTGATCGAGTACGTGCACGGCCCTGGCGGAAGTCTCAACCGGCCCACGTTGCCGTTCCCGGGCGTTCCGCCACCGTACCGCACGACGTAGATCTCGCCGGCTTGATCCTCGCCGAACGACGAGATGTTCGTGGTCTGGAGGACGCGCTGACCGCCGCTATTCGACGTGAAGATTTCGCCCGTGCAGTAGTCGGCGTACAGGTACGTGCCGCTGGGGAACGTACCCTGCGACCCGCGATACACATAGCCGCCCGTGATCGAGCAGCGTCCGCTCGCGTGCGCGTACTCGATCACGGGGGCGCTTGTAGTTGGCGGGATCGCATGGGGCCGGACCATTGCCCGTGCAGTGCGTGCCCTCGAAGACGCGCCAGCCGTAGTTGCCGCCGCTGACGATCGGAGAATCGACCTCTTCCCATCCGTTCTGCCCGACGTCGCCGACCCACATCTGGACCGGTGCTGCCGATCGAAGCTGAGGCGCCACGGATTGCGCATGCCGTACGCGAAGATCTCATCGAGACCCGGAGTCGACCGGCGAATGGGTTGGACGGCGGAATCAGGTATCCGGATGGCGTGTTGATGTCGATTCGAAGGATCTTGCCGAGGAGCACGTTCAGGTTCTGGGCATTGTTGGGGACATCGTTGGCGCCGCCGCCGTCTCCGACAGCGATGTACAGGTATCCGTCGCCAGGTCCGAAGGCCAGCATGCCGCCGTTGTGATTCGTCGCGGCCGGGTGGTCGATCGTCAGCAGTGGAAATTCCTGCGAGTCCGGCCATGTTTGGATCGGTCGTCACCCGGAACTCAGAGACCTGGATCGCGCCGTCGGGCCTGCGCGTGTAGAACACGAAAGAACCGGCCGTTGCTCGAGTACTGCGGGTGAAAGGCCAGGCCGAGCAGGCCCTGTTCGCTGCCCGTCGTCAACACCTTGGCGCTGATGTCGAGAAACACGATGCCCATCGAGGCGCCCGACGGCAGAACCAGAACCCTGCCGGCGCGTTCGAGGATGAACAGACGGTTTGTGCTATCGCCTGCGTGGCCGACGAAGACCGGGTGCGTTCAGGCCCGACACGACCGGCGCGATCTCGAGTTGCTGAGCGTACGCGGCGGGAACAGCGGGCAGGGCGATCGTGGCGGCGGCGACGAGCGTAGCGACGAGACGACGAAGCGTCATGGCACAGCCTTTCGGGTTCAACCGCTGTGCCTGGGGGCCGCGCGCGCGGTGTTACAGAACGGAACAAGACGTCGAGCGTCTTTTTTCGTTCCTTACTCCGAGCATATCCGGCTGACCTGTCCGGTCAAGTCGAAATTATTGTCAGCGTGGCGGCGGCAGTGCAAAAGCGTAAATTCCGCTCCCGCCGCCCACGAGAATGTACTGGCGTCCGTCGAGCTCGTACGAAATTGGTCCGTTGCCCATGCGGCCGACGCCCGAGTGCCAGAGCGTCGCGCCGTCGCTCGTCCGGAGCGCGAGCACATTGTTGGAGGCGTCACCGGTGAACGCGAGTCCGGTCGCCGTGGTGAGCACGCCGGCGCCGGCCGCGCCGTCGCCGAGGTCGTGGGTCCACCGAATCGTGCCGGTGCGATAGTCAATCGCCTTGAGGATGGCCTTGCCCCAGACGTTGTAGTCGGCGCCCGCCCAGCCGTAGTCACCGTGCTCGGGCTTGAAGAAATAGATGCCGTAGCCATCCTGTGCGCTGACGAGCAGGAGCCCGGTCGCCGGATCGAAGCCTGGCGATCGGTAGTTGGTGAGTCCGGATTCGTTCGGCGCGACCAGGCGGCCGTCCCGGGACGGCTCTTTGTCCGGATTGGGAATCGGCTGGCCCTGGTCTACACCCTTGGCCCAGTTCACCGGCCCGAAAGGCGTGGTGACCAGGCTCTTTCCGTTCGTGCGATCGAGGACGAAGAAATAGCCATTGCGGCAGGCCTGCAGCAGGAGCTTTCGCGGCGCGCCCTCGAACGGCGCGTCCACGAGCACCGGCACTTCCGCCGCGTCCCAATCGTGCGTGTCGTGGGGCGTCGTCTGAAACGCCCACGCGAGCGTGCCGGTGTCCGGATTCAGCGCGACGATCGAGTTCGTGTAGAGGTTGTTGCCCGGCCTGGCCGGTCCGTTCAGCACCGGCGTCGGGTTGCCCGTGCCGACGTAGAAAAGGTTGAGCTCCGGATCGTACGTCCCGGTCATCCACATCTGCCCGCCGCCGGCTCCGCCATTGAGCGCGCCGGGCGTGCCAGGCGGCGGCGTGCTGTACCAGATCCATTGCGTGGCACCGGTCGCCGGATCGATCGACTTGATGAACCCGGGCAAATTGTCGAAGTCGCCGGAGACCCCGACGAGCACGTGATTGCGGATGACGAGCGGCGCGTTCGTGGACCAGTAGCCGCGCTTCACGTCCGCGATCTCGACGTTCCACTTCAGGCTGCCATCCCTGGCGTTGATGGCGAGCAGGCGCGCGTCGGGTGTCGTGAGATACACCAGCTCGCCGTGAATCGCGACGCCGCGGTGACCGATGTAGAAGCCTGAGTTCGGCGGGTGGGTGAACCGCCAGAGCTGACGGCCGGATCGCGCATCCACGGCCCAGAGATTGTTGGGTGCGGTCACGTAGATCACGCCGTTGTGGAGGATCGGGCTGGCTTTGATCTGATCGGCCTGGTTCGTCTGGAACGACCACGCCAGCGACAATTGGTGAACGTTCGCCGGAGTGATTTGTTTCAGTTTCGCGTGACGCTGGCCGGTGTAATCGCCGTGATACGTGGGCCAACTGTCGGTTGGCGGCTTGAGGAGCGTCGCCGGATCGAGTCCTTGCGCCGCGAGCGGCGCCACGCCCGCCAGGTGCAGCACGCAGACGAGTGCGATGGAGTCAGAAGCGAGTTGTCTCATGTCGGCGTCCTATCGCAACGTCAACAGATACGCGTACACGTTGTGGAGGTCGGCCTCGCTGTATTTGCCCAGCAGGTCGACATGACCTTGCAGCGGATCGGTGATGGTGAACCGGACCTGACTGGTCGGCCACGACCGGTACCAGCCGTTCGCGTCTGTGATCGCGATCGTGAACTCGTCGCGATGCGCGAGTCCGCCGGTGACCGTGCCGCCGGCAGGCAGAGTGACCGTGACGCGGACGGGATTCTCGCGCGCCGGCGCTGAGGGAGCCCCAGGCAGTGGCGCCGCGCGGCGAGGTGCCAGCAGTTGTTGCATCAGCGCCAGGCCGCGAAACCGTGTTGCGAGACCGGCAAGATCGCCGGTGGGGGAGTGGCACGTCGCGCATCTTCCGGCGCCGTTGAAGTACGCGCGGCCGGCATCGGCGTTCGCGCCGCCCGACAGCAAGTCCTCCTCCGTCACCCGCCGCCTTCGTCCAGGCTGCGCGTCGAATCGCGCCTTCTGCGTCTTCACGTAGGCGACGACGGCGGCAAGATCCTGATCCGTGAGGGTGAACGCAGGCATGCCACGCGCCGGCCGGCCGCTTCGGATGACGGGCCCGAGGCGATCGCCGCCAGCATCCGAGGCAACGAGCGCGGACTCTGTCAGATCGGGTCCCGTCGCGCCACCCGAGGTATCGCGGCCGTGACAGAAGCCGCACTGCGCGGCAAAAAGGGTCTGTCCGGCCTCAACGACGGCAGGGGCGAAGGCCGGCGCCGCGGGCGCGGCCGGGCGCGCCTCCTGACCGGCGGCCAGCAGCGCGACCGACCATCCCGCGACGAGCGCGGAACCGAAGAGTGCGCGTGTCATGTCCGCACACTCTACCTTCGGAAGTTGGAAGTGAGAAGGCAGAAGTTAGGGCAATGCAACTTCGAACTTCAAACTTCAAACTTGACTGAACTCCGAACTCCAAACGTTGTCGTTGCGTCGGGCGCGTGTGCCTCAGCCCTACGCCTCGTTTCGTTGAAAATCTCACTCTGCCCTGAGCGCGTGCACCGGATCCACGCGCGCGGCACGTCGCGCGGGAATCCAGGCGGCGACGATCGCCGTCGTCGCCATGAACAGGGCGACCGCCGCGAACGTGATCGGATCGTGCGGCGTCGTCTCGAAGAGGTAACTCTCGATCAGGCGCGTCGCGTAGTACGCGCCCGCAAGGCCCACGGCGATTCCCACGATCATCGGCCATGCCGCGTCGCCGACCATCGCGCGGACGACCTGGCCCGGCCTCGCACCAAATGCCATGCGCACTCCGATTTCCTGGGTGCGCCGGGCCACGGTGTACGCCGTCACGCCGAAGATCCCGACGAGGGTCAGCGTGAGTCCCAGGCCGCCGAGCAAGCCAATCAAGAGCGTCCGGTGGCGCGGTTCGGCGACGTGATCGCTGAACCAATCGCTGCCGAAGCGGATGCGCTCGACGATCACCGGTGGCCCGACCGCGTGCGCCGCTCGTCGCAGATCGTCCGCGAGGCCCCGACCGCTGCTGTCAGCGCGAACGAACACGATCGGCACTCGGCCGCGCGCTCCGGCATCCTCCCTGAACGAGAAGTACACGTCCGGCCGTGAATCGACCTCCAGGAGACGACGGCTTCGAATGTCCCGCACGACACCGAGGATCGTGTACGTGTTCCTGCTCACGGTGATCTGGTTGCCGACAGCGTTCCCAGTGGGAAGAGCCGCCGTGCGCCCGACTCGCTGAGCACCGCGACGGCCGGACCGTCCGCGGTCGTGGGGAGGCGGCCGCGAATCGGCGCCAGACCGATAGCCTCGATATATCCCGGTGACATTTCCTTCAGCGACACCGAGACGGACTCACTGCCGGCGCGTGCCTGCGTGTACGATCCGCCGTTGCCGAGCGGCACAATCGCTCCGGCACCCGCTGCCGACACGCCGGGAATCGCGCGGATCGATTCCAGCAGGCGTGTGAAATAGTCACGCTGCGCTGCGGACTGGGGTCGATCGTGAAGACCTCCATCGTGAGATACGAGTCCGGCTCGAAGCCGATGTCGATCGCGAGAGCCTTGCCGAAGCTTTGAACCAGCAGCCCGGCGCCGGTTAGCAGCACGATCGCCAAAGTAACTTCCGCCGCGATCAGCAGCTGTCCGCCTCGGCGGGACAGTGCCGGTCCCATGCGACGGCTCGCTTGGGCCAGTCTGGTGCCGAGGTGAACGTGCGACAGGCGGATCGCCGGGACCAAGCCGAAGAGCACGGCCGTCACGACCGACGTGGCGACCGCAAAGATCAGCACCTGAATGTTGATCGACGGCGGTGCATTCGCCGGCAGATGCAACGGAAGGATGCCCAGCAGCAGATCGAGCAGGAGCCAGGCGAGCCCGGCGCCGAAGAATCCGCCGGCGAGACTGAGCACAAGGCTTTCGGTGAGCAGTTGTCGAAGAACCCGCAGCCGGCCAGCGCCAATCGCGGTCCGAATCGCCAGCTCCGACTGGCGCGTCGCGCCGCGGGCCAGCAGCAGTCCGGAGATGTTGATGCAGGCGATGAGCAGAATGACAGTGACGGCTGCGGACAGGATCTGAATGGTCTGGCGGTATCTGGACACGGTGTCGTCGTAGAGGGATTCGATCTGGACATCGAACTCCGTGCACTGTCCCGCGTCAGACGCGATCTCTTCGCGAGATCCGTGACCTGCCGCGAGCCTCACCGGGCTCGATACCTGGCCGTAGCCGCGCGTAGGTCGGCGTCCCCGT
This sequence comes from uncultured Acidobacteriota bacterium, assembly GCA_963739035.1. Lineage (GTDB taxonomy): Bacteria > Acidobacteriota > Vicinamibacteria > Vicinamibacterales > SCN-69-37 > CAVTYZ01. Next base: position 59,431 of record CAVTYZ010000017.1, read on the forward strand.
GCCACGCATCCCGACCATGACAGCCGAGGGCGGAAGCATCGGACGCCACACGGCCGTCTCCGCGTAGAACTCCTGCGGCAGGACGCCGACGATCGTCAATGTGTCGCCATCGACCCTGATCGTTCGCCCGAGCACCGAACTCTCGCCGGCGAACCGCCGCTGCCAGAACGCGTGTCCGATGAGCGCCACGGCTGCCGCCGGTCCCCGCGTGTCGTCCTCGGCGAAGTCCCGGCCGAGAACTGGCCGAACACCCAATGTCTCGAGAAAGTCGGCCGAGGCCAACCCGACGGTCAGACGTTCAGCCTCTCCTGCTTCGACCATGAGCCGGGCGCCGCCTTCGCGCGCCTGTCCGATGAACTGGAAGACGTGGCTCGACGTTCGCCATGCGTCGAGATCGTCGAACGACGGCGACAGGCCGGATATGAACTGGCCGTTCTCTTCGCGGTTGCGGACGCTCAGAGACACGAGCTGCTCGAGATCCGGATACGGAAGCGGCCTCAGGATCGCCGCGTCGATCACGCTGAAGAGGGCTGTGGACGCGCCGATGGCGAGCGCAAGCGTGACGATCGCGATCATCGAGAACGATGGCTCGCTGACCGAGGAGCCGCAGGCTGAAACGAAGGTCCTGGACGATCGACTCGAGGAACCCGGCGCCGCGCTCGTCGTATCCGCGGTCCTGCATCACGGCCAGGTTGCCGAATCGTCGCGACGCCGCGCGGGTGGCACGCCTCGGGTGCGACGCCACGCGCTCGCAACTCCTCCGCGCGCATGTCGACGTGAAACTGCATCTCGTCGCGAATCTCGTCGGCGACGACGTTGCGCCGGAAGAGCGCGCGGCACTTCGCGAGGAGGATGCGCAGGATATCCATGGCTCAACTGCTCAGCACGCTCTCCACGGCCGCCGTCAGCCGGTTCCAACTGGCCGTTTCGGCCTCGAGCTGTGCACGACCCTTCGCGGTGATCTTGTAGAACCGGGCACGGCGTCCGGTGTCGGTATTCGCCCACTCCGAGGCCAGCCACCCGCGGGCTTCCATCCGGTAGAGCGCGGGGTAGAGCGAGCCTTCCTCAACCTGCAGGACGTCGCCCGAAAGCTGCTCGAGACGCACGGCAATGGCGTAGCCGTGCATCCGGCCATGCTGAACAGCTTTCAGCACGAGCATGTCGAGGGTGCCGTGCAACTGGTCGCTGTTGGTCGCCTTGGCCTTCGCCATGGTCAGTTGTTCTAAGGGTTAGACATTCTAGGTATTAGGGCCGACGAAGTGCAAGCGTTTCCGACCGTGACCGTTCCACTAAGACTTTGTCGCCCGGATCACCAGTCTTCCCGTCATGTTCGGGTGGTACTCGCAGAAGTAGTCCACCGTGCCCGGGCTTCTTCAGAACAAGGGTGGCTTTTCCGTTTTCCGGAATCACCACACGCCAGTCTTTGTTCTCTGGCCGTGGCCGTGTGCGCGACGACATCTTTGTTGATCCACTCGATCGTGTCGCCGACGGTCAACGGCTGCTTGACCTCGGCGAACGCGATGCCGCTGATGGTGATCTGAAGAGTGGCGCCCGCCTTCGCCGAAGGCTTCGGCGGGGCAGGCTGCGCTGCGCCGGACGCCAGGCCGGGGAGGCCCACCGCCGCGAGCGTTGCCAGGAACGTCCGGCGCAGCATGCAACCTGCCTACTTGACCTTCGCGGCCGTCTGCTCCGCGTGCATCTGATGCCCGCGGAAGAGCTTCAGGCCGGTCTGGAGCAACGCCTTCAGCTCGGCGTTCGAGGACGAGGGAATGAGCGTGGTCTCGAGGGCGCCGTTCACCGTCTTGTGGTACGCGACCTCGTTGTCGAGGTACGCCTTGTCGAACGCCGCGCCGCTCAGTTTGTCGAGCTCCGCCTTCTTCGCGGCGGCCGCTTTCGTCAGTCCCCGGCTCGTGTCGTTGTCTTCGGGCTTCACGTTGAGTTTGTTGACGAGGTCGAGCGCCTGCTTGTTGACGGCGGTGTGGTCCCGCACCATCTGCTCCGCAAACGCGCGCACGTCGGCGTTCTTGGACTTGGCGAGCGCCTGGTTCGCCGCGTCGATGTCCAGCTGTCCTGCGGTGTACGCGATGTGGGCAATCTGCGGATCGGTTGGCTTCGCGCTCTGCGCGAACGCCGGGCTGACACTGAACGTCAGGATTGCCGCGGCCGTGCTGAGTCGATGCAACATCTCATCCTCCCCTTGGCGGAATTGCCTCTGTGGGCACTACGGCCCTCATCCTAAGATTGGATGAGGCCGGTGGGGGAAGGTTCCCGGGGGCAAAGCGCGAGTCCAAGTCGCCGAAGCACTTCCGCGGTCAGACGGGCGCAGCGTTCGCCATCGAAGCGGAAGGCTCAGGTACCGTGGCTCCAACGCGGCGTTCGAGGTCGAGGCGAATCCGGCGGCGTGCGCGGTGGGCGCGCGTCTTCACGGTCTCGGGCCGGATGTCGAGCAGGTCGGCGGTTTCCTCGACGCTGAGCCCTTCGACGAAACGCGCGACGAAGACCAGCCGAAATGGCTCAGGCAGCGCGTCGATTGACCGTTCGACGAGCGATTGCAGTTCCTGCTGCGCCATGCTCATCTCCGGGTCCGGGCCCGCCGACGGGGAGCGGTAGAGCGTGTGCGGTTGCTGGGCCGGCTCGGCATCCGGTTCCCAGGCGACGGTAGGTTTTCGGCGTCGCGCGCGGCCGAGCGATTCGTTAATCGCGATACGCGTCAGCCATGTGCCGACGCCGGCCTCGCCTCTGAAACTGTTCGAGACCGCTGAACGCCTTCAGATAGACATCCTGCACCGCGTCCTCAGCCTCGGCGGCATCCCCGAGAATGCTCCGCGCGATGCGGTACAGCCGCTGGTTGTAGCGCTGCGTGAGCTCGCGGACGGCGGCAGGGTCGCGTTCGATGCAGCGGCGTACGAGCTCGGCGTCCGGCAACTCGACGTCGGGCGATTGAACGGCGGCTGTCCATACCTTTCTTAGATGGTAGGCCGGCAGAAGGTTCCCGTTGGGAGGAGTGCTCGTCCTTGGTAGAGTGTCGGCGGGCTGCGGAGATATTCCGCGTGCCTGCCTCGTGGAGGGCGACATGGGTTCTCGGCCTTCTGGTGATCCCACGCGACGCAGGTGCAATCGGCGCCATCTTCAAGTTCGCGCTCGTCTCGAACCCGTTCGCCTTCCGCGTGCTTGGTGCCGCGGCCACCACGGCCGAACTCCAGCCGTTCCTCGCCCAGACACGACGGCTGGTCGACGCCATGGCGTATCTGGGCGAGCCGTTCAGCGAGACCGAGCGCCAACAGCTCGACGCAGCGGCGAACCTGACTGATCAGGCAGGCGCCAGTCGCCGCACTCCGAGCGTATGCTCGACCCGCGCTGCCTGCTCGACATTCGCATCAATCCGGAGAGCCGCATCTCGGTCGAGCGTGGGGGAGTGCCCGCTCCGGTGCGGGCTCGTCGAGCACGGCTGGCGCGCGTATCTGGTGAAGGTGCGCAACGAAGCGGGCGTGACCGGCACGCTGTCGGTCGAAAGCCCGCAGGCCCGCCCCGTCTATCGTCCGGGCACGGGCCTGCCGATGGCGCCCGCCGTCGGTTCGTCCCGAGGACATCGCGGACCGATGGCTCGAGCTCGAGCACGTTCGGCGCAAAAGCCGATGGAGCCGCAGCTCTCCGGGCTCGATCTCGAGTACCGCATCGTCCTGCTCTACAGCCGCGACCGAGGGCGTCGCGAGGCGCAGCTTGGCGCGATGCTGGGCGCGGGCACCGACGGACATCGGGTTTCGAAATCGGGCCGCCGTGCTGTTCGACATCGCGCCGTCGCACGATGTGACCTTCCGCGATTCGCGACGAGCACGGCCGGCCGGCGATGGCGTCGCTCGTGATCACGGACGAGGTCGGGCGCATCTATCCGGCGCGGTCGAAGCGCCTCGCGCCGGATTTCTTCTTCCAGGACCAGGTCTACCGCGCCGACGGCGAGACGCGTGCGGCTGCCGGCCGGCGAGTTCACGATCACTGCGGCCGCGGGCCCGAGTACCTGCCCGAGACGCGCGGTCGTCACGATCGATCGCTCGGCGGCGCAGCCGCCGGTTGAGTTCCGCCTTCGCCGCTGGATCGATCCGCCGGCCGCTCGGCTGGTATTCCGGCGATCATCACATCCACGCCGCCGGCTGCACTCACTACGAGAGTCCCACCGAAGGCGTGCGGCCGGAGGACATGATGCGCCACGTCCTCGGCGAGGCGTTGAGCGTCGGTGCGGTGCTCAACTGGGGACCGAGCTACTACCACCAGCGCCAGTACTTCGAGGCGAAGGACAACAAGGTCTCGACTGCGTCGACGCTTCTTCGCTACGACCTCGAGGTCTCGGGATTCCCGTCGAGCCATTGCGGCCACCTCGTGCTGCTGCGCGTGCGCGACCAGGACTATCCCGACACGCGCCAGATCGAGGACTGGCCGTCGTGGGACCTGCCGATCCTCAAGTGGGCGAAGGCGCAGGGCGCGATCACCGGCTTTGCGCACTCCGGTCTCGGGCTGCAGGTGAAGAGCCACGCGCTGCCCAACTACGAGATGCCGGGGTTCGACGGGATCGGCGCCAACGAGTACATCGTGGACGTCACCCATGACGTCGTGGATTTCATCTCGACCGCCGACACGCCGTTCCCGTACGAGCTGAACATCTGGTACCACACGCTCAACTGCGGATTCAGGACCCGCGTCAGCGGCGAGACCGACTTCCCGTGCATGTCGGACGACCGCGTCGGCGCGGGCCGCTCGTACGTCCATCTCCCGCGAGACGCTCACCTACGACGCGTGGTGCGACGGCGTGCGCGACGGCCGCTCCTATGTCTCCGACGGCTTCGGCCACCTGATGAACTTCTACGGTGAACGGCCTCGAGGCCGGCACCGAACGGCAGCGAGCTCGCGCTCACTCAGCCGGCCGCGTCCGGGCCACCGCGCGCGCCGCGTGCCTGCTGCCCGAGCAGGCGCCGGCAGCGGCCGCCGAATCCGGATCAGCGGCCGTTCTGGACCCCAGAGCATGCGCGCGTTCGGGGCTCGCGTGAGGTCACCGTCGAAGTCGTGCTCAACGGACGGCCGGTGGCGCGTCAACCGCTGACCGCGGACGGTGTTCAGCGCGAGGTCGCGTTCGACGTGCCGGTCGAGCGCAGCAGTTGGATTGCGCTCCGCATCCTCGGGTCAGCCCACACGAATCCGATTTTCGTGGTCGTTGGCGGACGCCCGATCCGCGCTTCGCGACGGAGCGCTGAGTGGTGCGTGAAGGCCGTCGATCAGTGCGGGTCGCAGAAGCTCCCGCGCATAAGGTTCACGGAACGCGAGAGCGCACAGCGGGCGTTCGAGCACGCGAGAACCCGATATCAGCAAATCCTGTCCGAAAGCGACGCGGACTGAGGACGGGCGGAGATTCGATGACGACACCACGCGGCGGTCCGCGACCTACCCGACGACGATTTCTCGAAGCGGCCGGCGCGGGTGTCGCGGCCGGGTGGGTGGGCTGCGCCAGGCCAGGGCCCGCGCCCGCTCCCCTGGGTCTCGAGGGTGCGCCGGGCGTGGACCTGCTGCCGTCCGGCACCGCGCTGACGGACTACTCGCGCGACCTCGTGAACTATCTGGTCCGCGTCACCGCCGAGGCGCGCGAGCGTCGTCAGCGGATCATCCGCGGGATCTCGACGCGCGAACAGGCCGTCGCGCGGCAGCAGGCGGTCGTCAAGGAACTGTGGACGATGCTCGGCGGTCCGCTCGAGCGCGGGCCGCTGAATCCGAGGGTCACCGGCATCGTCCAGCGGCCGGGCTACCGGATCGAGAAGGTCGCGTTCGAGAGCCGGCCGCGCCTCTACGTGACGGCAAATCTCTACGTGCCCGATCGGCCCGGGCCGTCGTCCGGCGATTCTCGGACCGCTCGGTCACTCATTGACCGGCAAGGCCTGGCACACATACCAGAAGCTGTTCTCGAATCTCGCGCGCAAGGGCTACGTCGTGCTCGCGTACGACCCGTTCGGGCAGGGCGAACGCATCGAGTATCCGGGCGCCCAGCCGGGCCTCATCGGCCCTCGGCGGCGGGACGGCCGAGCACGAGTACGCCGGGCGCCGGCTGATTCTTCTTGGCGCGAACTTCGGGTTGTATCGCGCGTGGGACGGCATACGCGGGCTCGACTACCTGCTGACGCGGCCCGAAGTCGATCCCGACAAGCTCGGCTGCTGCGGCCAGTCTGGCGGCGCCACGCTGACGCAGTTTCTGGCCGCGCTCGACGACCGGATCAAAGTGGCGGTTGTCTCCGAAGGCAACACCGAGAACCTGGCGCACGAGAACGTCGAGCCGCCCGGGCTCCGCCGACGATGCCGAACAGAACATCGTCCCGGCGCTGTCCCGCGGCATCGACCGCGCCGACCTGCTGTACGCGTTCGCGCCGAAGCCGTTGCTGATGACCGTGACGATGCACGACGCCGGTCACACGTATTCGCCGGAGTACGTCGCGAGCGGCGTCGATCTGCTCGGCGAATACAAGCACGTCTACGGCCTGTTCGGCGCCGCGGACCGCGTGGCGCTGCAGGCGACCTCCCAGGCGCACGGATACGTGTACGAGATGCGGCGGGCCACGTACGCGTGGTTCAACCGCTGGTTCGACATGAAGGACGCGGGCGACGACGAGACGTCGCAGGCGATCGAGCCCGACGAGGTGCTGTACGTCACGCCGACAGGATTCGTGACGACGTCGTTCGGCGGTGAGACCGCGCTGTCGCTGACGCGGCAACTGGCGGCGTCGGTGAAGACGCCGGCGACGCTCAGCGCGGCCGACGTTCGCGTCGCGGATCCGATCGGTGCTTGCCATCGACGACGCGCCAGGCGGCGCGCTGTCGAGCCGCATGCTTGGCCGCATCAAGAAGCCGGGATATCGCGCCGAGTATTTCGAGTTCACGAGCGACCGCGAGATCCGGATTCCCGGCTGGCTGCTCACGCCGGACAACGCCGATTGCGTCGACTCCGACGGTGCTGTACCTCGGCGAAGGCCCAACCTGGGGCTCGGTCGCGGAGGAAGCGTTTGCGGAGCGGCTGTGCGCGAAAGGCGGATGCCGCGTCGCCGCGATCGACGTGCGCGGGCGAGGCGATCTGTCGATCGCGTATCCCGAGCGCGGCCGGCACTACTTTCCAAACCGCATTCCGAACGAAGGCTACCTGACGTGGTTCACGATGTGGCTGGGCAAACCGCTCATCGGCGGCCAGGTGTTCGACGTGCTCCGCGCCCTGGACTATCTGCGGTCACGAGCGGACGTTCCCGGCGAGACGATCTCGCTCATGGGCGACGGCCCGCACGGCGTGCTGGCGCTCTACGCCGGCGCGCTCGACGAGCGAGTGCGCCGCGTCGCGCTCCGCCAGACGGTGACCGACTATCGCTCGCTCGCCATCGCGGAGCGCTACTCGCAGCCGTTCGGCATCTACGCCTACGGGCTGCTGAAGGAGTTCGACTTGCCGCAGGTGGCGAGCGCCGTGGCGCCGCGTCCGGTGATGTTCGTCAACCCGGTGACGCCGACAGGGGAGCCGGCTGGCCGCGAGGTGCAGGCGCTCTATGCGGCGACGGCGAACGTGTCGCATTCAGGATGCTGGACGCGAAAACCGATCCGGTCCAGTTCGTGTCCAGCTGGATGGGGGGTTAGCGGAAGTAACAGGCGGATGGGCGGTTCTTCGTTCCCGTTCGGTTCATGGCGAGACTGGAACCGGACCTGGAACGATGAACGATGAACCAGGAACCGACCTGTTGTCACGGTTGTCGCGAGCACGCGCTTGATCGCGCCGACCATGCGGTCGAACTCCGCCTCCTCGGCCGCAAGCTGCCTGTCGTCCGGCAGCCGTCAGGTCGTAATAGCGCGCCCGCCGGTTGTTCTCGGACGTGCCCCATCGCGCCTTGACCCAGCCGTTCAGGAGCAGACGCTGCAGCGCGGGATAGAGCGCGCTCTCGCCGACCGCGAGCATGTCCGCCGACGCCAGCCGCAGGTGTTCGACGATGCCGTAGCCGTGCTTCGAGCCGTGCGCGAGCGCTTTCAGGATCAGAAGCTCCAGCGTGCCGGGCAACAGATCGGACGGCGTGTTGGTCAGGGCCATCGGGCTATTCCTCTCGAAGAGCACGCAGCGGATCGACTCGCGAGGCCAGACGCGCCGGAATCGCGCACGCCGCGAGCGTCGTCACGCGAGCAGCACGGCCACCGAAGGTACGTCGTCCCGTCGGTCGGCGCTGACGCCGTACAGCAGGCCGCCGATGAGACGTCCGACGACGAGGCTGAGCGCGCCGCCGATGACGAGGCCGATGATCGAGAGTCGCGCGCCTTCGCGGATGACCGACGACTGAATGCCGCTGCGGCGACGCGCCGAGCGCGAGCCGGACGCCGAATTCGCGGACGCGCCGCCGCATGTCGAACAGCACGACCGAGTACTGTCCGAGCGTCGCGATGAGCAGCGCGCCAATCCCGAACGCGGCGAGCAGGCTCGTCAACATTCGCAAAAGGCCCGTGATCATCCAGAGCTGCGCCTCCATCGTCCGCAAGCGTGACGATGGGCACGGAAAGGCCCGCTGGACCGAGCGCCTCCCGAACGCCCGCCGTGACGCGATCCAGCGGGCCGTCGAAGCGAATGTAGAAGGCCATCTCCGCACGCCGGACCGGCCGGCGGCTGCTCGACTGCCGAGCAGCAGCACGAAGTTCGGCCGTGACTCCTGGCGAACACCGCTGAAGAACGCGTTCGGCACGACGCCGACGACTTCGGCCTGCGCGTGAGCTCGTCATCACCGAGGCGAAGCTGGCGGCCCAGCGGGGACGCGCCCGGCCACAGCGTCTCGGCGAGACGCTGCTTGATCAGGGCGGTGGCGTTCGTCCCGACGCGCCGTGTCGGCCGAGATCCTGTCCGGCCAGCGATCGGAGGCCCGTGCGCCGCCGAGAAAGTCCGGGCCGACGCGATTGACTTCCGCGCGGGTGGGTTCCGAGGACGCGTCGCGCGCGCACAGGCGGACGCGTCCAGTAGTTCTCACGCGGCGCGCTATCCGGCGTACGAGACGGCCACGACACCTGGAACGGTCTGCAGACGTTCGCGCACGCTCCTCGAGCAGCGCGTCGACGTCTGACGATCGTCCGTCCGCTCGGCGGTGCTCACCGTCGCGATCAGCATGTTGTCCGGGCGGAATCCGATGTCGACCGCCATCGACAGCATCGAGAGGACCGCCAGGCAAGCCCGGCGACGGCGACGAGCAGGACCGACAGCGAGAGCTGCAGGACGACGAGCGCGCGCGAAAGCCGCGAGCGGCCCCGAATGACGCTGTGCTCGCCAGCCTTCAGCCAGGGCGTCAGCGGCTGCCGCCACGCAAACATCACGGGCCCGAGGACGCACGCGACGGTCGCGATGGCGGACAATCCCATCGCGTAGGCCGCGACGTTCCAGTCCGGCTGGAAGAACCACTCGGCGAATCCCGGCGCCGGCGCCCTGCGGCAGCGGCATGACGCTGCGCGAGGACGCCGGCGACGACCCAGCGAACGCGAGCGCCGCGGCCCACGCCAGCAGCGGCGACGACCAACCCTTCGGCCACGAGCATGCGGACGATCCGCAGGTGCGAGCATCCGAGCGACAGCCGCACGGCGATCTCGCGCTGCCGGTTCACCGCGCGGCCGAGCATGAGATTGGCGACGTTCGCGCTGACGATCAGCAGCGTCAGGACCGTCACGACCGAGAACATGGCGAGAAACGTGCCGCCGTGCGTCGCGACCAGACTGTTGCCGCCGGCTGTGGCCGAATACGGCACGAGCCGCGACCCGCCGATGGCCTCATCGCGTTCCGCCGCTTCGAGCCTGCGCGTCGACTCGTAGCGAGCTCGGCCTGCGCTTCCGTGCGTGTGACACCCGGCCGGAGCCGGCCGACGATCAGCACCGGCGCGCGCGCCGTCCGTCGGAGACCTTCACTGCGCCGCACGACCTGCGAATAGCTCGAGAAGGGCAGCCAGACGTCGAAGAACTCGCCGAGCCACGCCCCATGAAAGTCAGCGCGGCGCGACGCCGATGACGTCGACGTGATCGGCCGTTGATCGTCAGGCTCCGTCCGACGACGTCGTCCGACACCGCCGAATTGCTCCTGCCAGATGCGGTGACTGATGACGGCCACGAGACCGGCTGCATCCGGGCGGCTTTCCTCGGGCGACGGCACGCGGCCACGTTCGAGCCGCAGGCGCAGTGTCTCGAAGTAGTTGTGCGAGACGAGACCGGCGCGCGTCGCAGAAGGTGCCGTTCTCGGTGCCGAGCGCGACGCGCTGGTAGTTGCACGCCAGCAGCGGATCGAGCGAGCGCGGTCTCGGTCGCGAGCTCTCGGTATCGCTCGTACGAGCGACTCGGCCCACACCTCGCCCCGTTCGTTCGGTCCAGCTCAACGTGAACAGGCCACGTCGCGTCCACGCCGGGCGCGCCCTTGGTCAGGATGCCGTGGACGATGGAGTAGATCGTCGCGTTGCCGCCGATGACGAGCGCGATGAGCGCGATGGCCGTGAGGGTGAGACCTGGCGCCGTGCGCAGGATGCGGGCGCCGGTCGCGAAGATCCTGCCACGCCGCTCGATCCATCCGAACGTCCACACGCCGCGCGCATCTTCGCGCGCGAGCGCGACGTTGCCGAGCGCGTGACGGCTCGCGCGCTCGGCGTCAGGCCGGCGCATGCCGTCACGCTCGAGTTGCGCCTGCCGCAGCGATCGATGCGTGTCGATCTCATCGCGCAGCTCCGCCTCGTGGCGCGCCGCGTCGGAGCAGATAGCGAAGGCGTCGGAGCAGTCGTTCCCATCAGTCGATGATGGGAATGTAGACGCTCGCCAGCGGCGAGCGTCAAGTCAGGGAGCGACAGATCGTTCCCCGTTCCTCGTTCCCGTTCCGAGAACCCGGACGCGAACCAGAACCAGGAACCAGGAACCAGAACGGGGAACGGGGAACGGGAACGACGCCTAGTTCACTCGATCACCGGCTGTCCCCACGCAACCCGTCCGTTGCTCTCGAGCACCTTCGCGCGGACGTAGCCCTCGCGGCCGGTGAACTCGTACGTGGCCGTGTGTCCACCGATTCTTTGAGCATCGTCCCGCCGCGGCCGATGAACTGGATGCGGTACTTGGAAAACGTCGTGGGCTTGATCGTCACGGTCATGCTGCGCGACGGTGACGACGTAGTCGGCCAGCTCGACGCCGGTCGAGGCGTAGAAGTCGCCGCGGTCGAGCGCCTGCATGATCAGCGACGTGTCGAGACGTTCGGCGCGGACCATCACCCAGCCGCGCCCGGGACCCGCGACGTTCGGGTTGCCCGGCTGCTTGAAGACGTGGGCATCGTCGACGGCGATGCCGTAGAGGAGCGTGCCGCTCGTGAGAATCGAGTCCCACGCTTCCTCGAGTCCCGGCACGCCACCGCCGCCGAACATGTTGATCTCGGGGTGGCCGTTGAAGATCTCGAACAGGCGCGTGTTCCGCACGGCGCCCAGCTCGGCCGGCGTCATCGCCCACCGGAAGTTCGGGTGATTGATATGGGGCACGCCGCCGGCGCCGCGAATGGCGTCGACGTTTCGCTGCAGGACGTCGACGACCGACGTTCCGCCCTGCGGATCGACCTGGGTGTTCAGGTTCAGGCCGTTGATGTGGAGCGGCGCCTCGCCGAACCTGTCGCTGACTTCCTCGCCGCGGAATGACGAGGAACCGATCCGACGCGCCGTGCAGCGCCTGCAGCGCCTCGACGTCGGTCAGGAAATTGTGATCGGTCGAGCACGAGAAACTGGTAGCGGTGCTCGCGATACCAGCGCACGACGTCGTCGGGCGTGCTGTCGCCGTCGCTGTTCAGCGTATGCGTATGCGTGTTGCCTTTGAACCATTGGCCGGAGGCGGGCGTCTGGGCCGCCGTCAGGCCGCCGGGGCCGCCGCCATGCAAACCGCGCCGGCGAGCAGTACGCCGAGGAGCACGGGGATTCTGGTGAAGCCTTTCGGGGCCATGCGCGCTATCGTAGCGCGGTAAAGTAACCGGCATGTTCAACCGGGTCTGCCTGGCCGTCGTGGTTCTCGCCGCGGTTGGCGTAGCGGCTGCTGCGCCTCGGGCGCGCGCGTCGTCTTCGGACGTGATGGTCATCCGAACGCCAGACGAGGGTCTGCAGCCGCAAGCGGCCGTCGATCGAGCGGGCCTCGTCCATGTCGTCTATTTCAAGGGGCCCGCGGCGCAGGGCGATCTGTTCTACACGCGCTTCAACTCAGCGACCGGCCGTTTCTCCGGTGCTCTACGTGTGAATACAAACGCCGGCTCGGCCATTGCCATAGGAACCGTTCGCGGTGCCCATCTCGCTCTCGGGAGGAACGGTCGCGTGCACGTGGCCTGGATGGGATCCAGTGTGGCCACGCATCGTGCGACCGGTGGGGCGACGCCGATGCTCTACGCCCGGATGAACGACGCCGGCACGGCCTTCGAGCCGGAACGCAACCTTCTGCAGTTCGCGACCGGTCTCGACGGCGGCGGATCACTTGCGGCCGACGCCTCCGGTCGCGTCTATGTGGCTTGGCACGCGGGCGGTCCGTCCAGTCAGGGTGAAGGCGACCGGCGCGTCTGGGTGTCGCGGTCGGAAGACGACGGGCGGACATTCGGGCGCGAGGTCGCGGCATCCCCGCCCGAGCAGGGCGCGTGCGGCTGTTGCGGGATGCGCGCGGCCGTCGATGACGCTGGAACGCTGTTCATGTTGTTCCGGTCCGCCAGTGCGATGGTGAACCGGGATACCTACCTTTTGACGTCCCACGATCACGCCGGCTCGTTCAGGGCCGACAAGCTCCACGGTTGGAACGTCGGGGCCTGCCAGATGAGCACATACGCGCTGGCCGCCACCCGCGAGCGGACGTTCGCAGCCTGGGAAACGGCGGGGCAGGTGCACTGGCTCAGCGTGGACGCCGCATCGGACCGCCGAAATGGAATCGTGACGCCGGGTGGCTCGGCCGGAGGCCGCAAGCACCCGGCGATCGCCGCGACGGACCAGGGAGAGGTACTGCTCGTCTGGACCGAGGGCACGGGATGGAACAAAGGCGGGCGGCTCGCATGGCAGCGATTCGATGCCGCCGGGCATGAAGTCGGTGCGCGTGGTGATGCGCCGGGCGTGGCGACGTGGAGTCTCGGCGCGGCCGCCGCTCTTCCAGACGGACGCTTCGCGATCGTGTGATGAATCTCGACAGGTCGACGGGTACGACCGGTGCGACGGGTACGACAGGTCCCAGGAACGAGCTGACGCAATCATCTTCTTCTTGGGTTCTTCCTGGGCTTGAAGTGAACGAGCGAAAAGCGAGTGAGCGCGTAGGGGGTTCGCGGGGGCAGAGCGCCGAACGTTAGAGAGTAGGGGGGTTCGCGGGGGCAGAGCCCCCGAACGTAAACATGAACAGTGGGTTTCGTCAGGCGGCAATCGTCGTTGGGTTGACCGCCCTTCTCGGAATCGGGTTCGTCTTCTGGATCACGACGTCGCCGCCGCCGCCGAAGTCCGCCACCGTCACGACCGAAGCGAAGGTCGATCGATGGCGAATCCCGACAAGCGCGATCCCGAACGCGCCGTACCAGCCGACCGTCGGCCAGCAGGGCAAGGACGTGGTCTGGGTGCCGACGGGAGCGCGCTCGTGGAGAAAATGCTCGACATGGCCAACGTGACCGCAAAGGACTACGTGATCGACCTCGGGTCCGGCGACGGGCGCACGGTGATCGCCGCCGCGCGCCGTGGCGCGACGGCCGTCGGCATCGAGTTCAATCCGGACATGGTCGCGCTGTCGCGAGAAGAACGCCGCCGCCGCGAACGTCGGCAACCGCGCCACGTTCACTCAGCGGCGATCTCTTCCAGGCCGACCTCTCCAAGGCCACGGTCATCACGATGTTCCTGCTGCCGCGAATCAACCTGCAGCTGCGTCCGAAGCTGCTCGAGCTCAAGCCCGGCACGCGTCTCGTCTCGAACAGCTTCAACATGGGCGACTGGGAGGCGGACCAGACCGAAACGGTCGGATTCGGAGGACTGCAAGAGCTGGTGCACGGCGCTTTTCTGGATCGTGCCGGCCCAGGTGGATGGCACATGGCAGCTTCCCGGCGGGGCCACTCGTGCTCACGCAGACCTTCCAGCGCGTCAACGGCACGTTGAATGACCGTCCGATTCTCGAAGCCGAGATTCGCGGCGACCGGCTGACGTTTCGGTCAGGCGCGACCAAGTACGCCGCGACGGTCAACGGCAGCACGATGACCGGCTCCGGTGGAACGCCTGCGTCGTGGACGGCGCGCCGGACGGCCCGCCCGCCGCGGCCAACGCCACCCGATGCAGTCAGCAACTGACGACATGCCGACGACGAAACTTTCGAGGACCACTCTCATGCTTCGTATCGCTTCCACAGCTCGCCGTGGCTGTGCTGGCCTCTGCGTTCGCGCTGGGCGCCCAGTCGACGACTCAGTCAGTCACGATGCTGACCTTGCCTCCGGACGCGAGGTTTCCGGAAGGGATCGCCTACGACCGAAAAACCGAGATGTTCTACACCGCGAACGCAGAGACCGGCGCGGTCATCGAGATCAGCCGGAAGGGTGACGCCCAGCGAGTCGTGATTCCGCGCCGGTGTCCTCGCGCCTTCCGGAACGCAGACGTTTCCTGTCGCCCTCGGCATGAAGCTGGACGCGGCCAACCGCCTGTGGATTGCCGGCGGGCGCACGGGGCGCATGTCGGTCGTGGACATCCAGTCTGGGAGGCTGCTCAAGCAGGTCACCGCACCCGGCGGGGCAGGCAGCCTCATCAACGACGTCGCGCTCGTCGGCGGCGCCGCCTATTTCACCGACACGCGGACGCCGACGCTGTGGCGGCTGGCGCCTGAGGGCAACCGGATTGGCGAACTGGAAGCGTGGACCACCTTTGCGGATACGCCCATTCAGTACGACGGCGGCAACAACCTCAACGGCATCACGGTCACGCCGGACGGCCAGTTCTTCATCGTCGTCCAGATGGACAAGGGCCTGCTGTTCCGTATCGACATCGCGACGAAGGCCATCAGCCGCCATCAACACGACCGGCATCGACCTCAGCGGGGGCGATGGGCTCGCGATGGCCGGTGACATCCTCTACGTCGTGCGTCAGCCGGCGGCCGAGATCGTGACGCTGCAGTTGCAGCCCGATCCGCCTCTGGCCAAGCTGGTCAATCGTTTCCGCGATCCGGCGCTCGCCTGGCCGGCAACCGCGGTGTTCGTTGAGAAGAACCTCGTGGTCGTCAACTCGCAGTTCAACACGCGCGTCACGAAGACCCAGCGCGAGCCGTTCACATTTGCCGTCGTTCCGCTTTCGCGCCTGGCCGGACCACCGGCGCGATAAAGTAAAGGCTGATGGCCCGGGGAACGAGGACACTGCCCATGCGACGTCTCGTGATCTGGTTCGTCGCGCTCCTCATTGTCGGCCTGCCGCTCGCGGCCGCTGCGCAGCGGGGTGGCGGGTTCTTTGGGTTCAGCCGCGGGCGGGCCTGGGACAACGTGCCGTACGACGGGCGGTTTACGTTCGCGCGCATCCGGTACAACCGCGGCTACGGCCGGGGCCGCAGCGACAGGTGGGCGGCGGACTACCCGCTGATGGAACAGAACCTCACCGAGATGCTGACCGAGATCACCGCGCTTACGCCGCACACGACCGGCAGCAACGTGCACGATCTGGACGACCCGGAGCTGTTGAAGTACCCGGTGGCGTACCTGACGGAGCCGGGTTACTGGTACCCGAGCGATGCCGAAGTCCGCGGCCTGCAGGAGTACCTGGCCAAAGGCGGGTTCCTCATCGTCGACGATTTCTTCGATCCTTACGACCACTACGGCCGCGAATGGACGACGTTCGAGACGGCGATGCGCCAGGTGCTGCCCGACGCGCGAATCGACCGGCTCGACGTGACGCATCCGGTCTTCAACAGCTTTTTCAACATCAAGTCGCTTCAGGTGCCGTATCCCGGCCGATGGGGCGAGGCCGGCCTGATCGGCGAGTTCTACGGCATCTACGACAACAACGACTCGACCAAGCGTTTGTCGGTCGTCATCAACTACAACATGGACGTCGGCGACTACGTGGAGTGGGCGCAGAGCAGCCGCGCCTACTCGTTCGAGCCCACGAACGAAGCCTACAAGTTCATGATCAACTACATCGTCTACGGCCTCACGCACTAGACCGGTTCTTCTCAATTCAGACATGAGGCTCTTCTGGGGGGACGCGCCAGCGCTGAATCCGAAAAGAAGTCTTCATGCCTTCATTCAATGCCGCGGCTACGAGGAACTGCTCGGCTGTGTTGTCGTCGGACGCGAAGAGCACGAACCATGAAGACATGAAGGCTTTTCTTGGGGAAACCCGCAGAGCGCTGAATCCGAAAAGAGTCTTCATGCCTTCATGGTTTCTATCTGGTACAATCCGCCCACTCGATGCTGACTCGCGTGACGGTGATGGTCGTGGCCGTCTTTGCCGTCCTGGCGCTGGCCGGCGCCGGGCAGACGCCGGCGCCCCCCGATCGTCTCGTCGCGATCTTCGTCGTGGACGGCCTGCGGCCGGACAGTATCAACGAGCGCGATACGCCGACGATTGCGCGACTGCGGCGCGAGGGCGCCGAGTACACCAACAGCCATTCCATTTTTCCGACCGTCACGCGCCTCAACGCGGCGACGCTCGTCACGGGCACCTACCCGATGCACCACGGCATCGTGGCGAACAGCATGTTCGTGGGTGGTGTGAACGAACGCGCGCCGTTTGACACGGGCGACTACACGCAGTTACTGAAGCTCGAGGCGGCGACAGGCCGGGCGATCACGACCGACACGCTGGCCGAGATTCTTCAACGGAACAACCGCCGGCTCGTCACGGTCAGTTCGGGATCGACCGGAAACGGCTACCTGTTGAATCCTGCCGGCCGCCAGGGCGCGGGCATCGTCATCCACGGCCTCTTCGACCGCGGCGCGATCGCCGCCTATCCGAAGGAGATCAGCGACGTCGTGCTCAAACGATACGGCGCGCCGCCTCCGGATCCGGATGACCTCGGACAGATGCAGTGGACCGACAACGTGCTTCGCGAGTACGTCCTGCCGGAGCTGCAGACCTGACGTGGTGATCGACTGGTTGGGTCCGCTCGATTCGAGCCAGCACGCTCACGGCGCGGGGTCGCCCGAGGCCACCGATGCCCTGCGCCGCATCGACGAGAGCATCGGCCGCACCATCGCGAAGATCGAAGCACTGGGCCGTCTCGGACACGCGGACATCATCATCACGTCTGACCATGGATTCGCGCATCACCGCGAGAGCGTGGACATCGTCGGCCGGCTCGATTGCCGCGGGCCTGAAGGCGGATCGCACCTCCACCGACCTCGTCGTGGCGAGCCAGAGCCAGTCACTCCTGTTCTACCTGCCGGCGGCGCAATGTCGAGCGCCTCGTGAGATTTCTTCAGGGAGAGCCGTCGGTGGACGTGATCTTCACGCGCGGGGGAACGGGCGGGCGGGGCAGTGTGTCGGGAACGTTTTCGTTCGACCTCATTGGCGCGGACCACAAGATCGCGGGCGGCCGAGGTGATTGCGACGCTGGCGTGGGGATCAGACAGGAACACCCACGGCGTCCCGGGTACGCAGATCGTCAACGGGACGACGGCGGGACCCCTTGCCGGTGCCGCGAGCGGGCACGGTGGTTTGAGCCCATGGGTGGTGCGTAACACTTTTGTGGCCTGGGGCGCGGATATTCAGGGGCCGCGGCGGTTGGATGCCCCGATGTCGCTCGCCGATGTGACACCGACCGTGCTGTCGCTCTTCGGGATCAGCGCGCCGACGGGCGCCGGCCGCGGCCGCGTGCTGAGCGAGCTGATCACACGGGACGGGTCGACGGCGCGAGTCTCCCGACGGACGATGGAGACACGCGTCGGCTCGTACAGTTCCACGATTGTGATCTCGAGCGTCTCCGGACACGATTACGTCGATAGCGGGTCTCGCGACGCGATAGTTCCCTCACGTGCTTACGATTCTGGCGCTGAAATTATTCGCGCTCAGGTCGATTTCACCCCTATCGGACTCTGGTTCGCGTCGCGACTGGAGCCGATATCTCGTGTGAACAAAAACACGCGCGCGGGCCCGTGCTTCGGGCGCGAGGGGGGCACATGGCTGACGTGTCGGCGACGAAGAGCGGTGGCAGCGATCGGGAAGTCTGGCTGAGTTGTTTCTCCAGCGCGCTGACAGGGTTGCTCTCCGGCAACCAGGCCGTCGCCTACGAACCTGAACAGCTGATTCGGCAAGCCGGGAAACTGGCGGACATCGCACTGACCAAGGTGCAGGTGCGCCACCCGCTCGTTGACGTCGAGGATCCGCGGACAGCGCGGACGCCCGGACTTGGCACGCCGGCTGTGGCACTCGTCGGCGAGCGGGGCGGCGGCCGCCTCGCTGCCGCGAAGGAACGCACGGTTGGCTGACGCGCTCGATCCGGCCGAGGCCGGTCAGCCCCAGACTCAAACGCGATCGTCCGCGTTCCCGTTCTACGCGTCGGACTTTCTGGCGGCCACGGGGCTGCTGTCGACCGCCGCGGTCGGCGCGTATATCCGGATGCTGGCCAACGCGTGGACGAACGGCCCCATTCCCGATTCCCCCAAGGCACTCGCTCGCGCGATGAATCACAGCGCCGGCGATCCGCCGTTCGAAGAGATCTGGGCCGAGCTGAAATCGAAGTGGTTCCTGACCAAGCGCGGCTGGATCAACTGCCGGCTCGAGGTCGTCCGCTGGGAGCGGGCCATCTTCCTCGAGAAGCAGTCGAAATCGGTCACACGTCAAACCCCAGCCGCCAGCCGCGCCCGGTAAGGAAGGGCGGACGGAGCCCAGGGTTTCACCGTCCACAGCCGCCGCCGGCGGATCACGGCGCTAGGTCGGCCTCTTTTCCGGAGAACGGCTCTAGAATCACCGGCGTGGTGCGCAACACGCTCGGGGGACTGATGTTGCTGTGTGTGGCTGCGGCGTCTTCCAGCCATCCTGTCGCGCAGTCTTCGGCGGCCTGGCCGCCACCTCGGTTTGCGGACCCGGCCAGGGCGGAGAAACTCGCGACCGCCTTTCCAATCATTGACAGGGTGTTTCGCGACTACGGCAGCCGCATGCCCGGCTACGCGTACCGGCGTCATCATCGACGGACGCCTGGCGCATTCAGGGTTCGGCGGCGCTCGTGACCTCGCATCCACGACGCCTGTCGATGCGGACACCGTCTTCCGCATTGCGTCGATGACGAAGAGCTTCACGGCCATTGCGGTCCTGCGGCTGCGGGACGACGGCAAGCTGTCGCTCGATGATCCGGCCGAACGCTACGTCCCGGAGCTGTCGAACCTCAGGTATCCCACCGCGGACTCGCCCAAGATCACGATTCGCCATCTTCTCAGCCACGCGGAGGGATTTCCCGAGGACAACCCGTGGGGCGACCAGCAGCTTGCGCGTTCCGAGGCCTGGCTGAGCGATGCGATGCGGGCCGGCATTCCGTTCTCGAATCCGCCCGGCCTCGCGTATGAGTACTCGAATTACGGCTTCGGGATTCTCGGACAGATCGTCCAGCGCGTGTCCGGCCGTCCGTACCGCGAGTACATCTCGTCAATCATTCTTCAGCCGTTGGGCATGACGGCGACCACGCTCGACCCGAGCGCCGTGCCGCGCGGGCGGCTCGCGGTCGGCTACCGGCGCGAAGACAATCAATGGAAAGTCGAGCCGCCGCTGCCCGACGGCGTCTTCGGCTCGATGGGCGGCATGCTGACGTCGTTACGCGATTGCACAGATACGTCGCGTTCCTGATGTCCGCGTGGCCGCCGCGCGACGATCCCGACAACGGACCGTTGAAGCGCGCGTCACTTCGCGAGATGCAGCAGATGTCGCGCTCCGAGCCGGCGACGGTGACGCGCACGGCCTCCGGGGAGACGCTCCTCACCAACGCCGGATACGGATTCGGACTCCGCGTTCGTCAGTCCTGCGGCGTCCGCCACATCGTCGCGCACGGCGGTGGCCTGCCGGGCTTTGGGACCCTCATGCAGTGGTACCCGGAGCACGGCGTCGGTCTCATCGCGATGGGCAGCATGACCTATGCGGGATGGGGTCCCGCGTTCACTCTGGCGACGGATGCGCTCGCGGCGACCGGAGCGTTCCTTCCGCGCGACCCGCAGCCGTCGCCTGCGCTCGTCGAGGCGCGGCAGAAGAGTGAGCGGCCTCATTCAGCGCTGGGACGATGCCGTCGCGGATCGAGATCGCCGCCGACAATCTATATCTCGACATCTCCAAAGACCGGAGACGCGCGGCGCTCGACGCGCTCGGCACGGAGGTCGGCGCCTGCCGTCTCGACGACCGGTTTGACGTCGAGAACGCGTTGCGGGGGCGATGGACGATGGCATGCGAGCGCGGCCGGCTGCAGGTGGCGATTACGCTTGCGCCGACCATGCCGCCGAAAGTCCAGGCCTGGACCACCAGCACGGCGATCACGCCGCCGGCGGCGAGCTGTCGATAGGGTTCGAGGGGTTCGAGGGGTTCGAAGAGTTCGAAGAGTTCGAAGGGTCGAAGAGCTCGAGGGGGCAACCGTATGCCAAGGACTCAGGTCGTTCTCGTGCTCGTCGGATTGGCGGCGGCGTCGGTCTCCGCCCGTCAATTTCCGCCTGGTTACATCGACCCCGCGCCGATTCTCGCCGATGCTCGACGGGCGATCGGGACGGACCAATTGCGATGCGTGACCATCGCAGGCACCGCGTACAGCGGTGCGCTCGGTCAGGCACGAGAGTCCGCGCGCAACACCGACTGGCCGCGCATCGACGCGCTGGCGAACTACACGCGCACGATGAACTGGGACGACTGGACGATGAAGGAGGAGTTCGACCGGAAGCCGGGGCTCAATCCGGCGGGCTGGAAGTACGGCATCGGCTGGGAAGACGGTGCGCTGCAGAAGCAGCTGCATCAGACGTTCATGCTCAACGGCACGCGCGCGTGGTACCTCGATGGCGCGGGCGCGTCGCCGATCGCCGCTGCCTCCGGACGTGTCCGAGATCTTTCCGGTCGAGCTGGTGCTGAACCCGCATGGTTTCTGAAGGCGGCCGCGCTGCCCGGGCGCGAATCCAAAGGCCGTCTGGCGCTGGGAGCTCGGCGAAATGGGCCGCGACGGACCCGAAGTGTCGCCGGAGCGGATGCGCGTCGTGTCGATCACGTGGGGCAAGTACCGCGTGGACGCGACGGTCAACAAAGAGAACCTGCTTCAGCGCATTCATACCTGGGTGCCGAGCGAGACGCTCGGCGACATGAACTACGAGCACGAGTTTCCGAACGCCAGCTACGTGAGGGTTGGTGGCATCGGGTTTCCGACCGACTGGCACTCGCATCAAGGGCTGGGACGACAACTTCGGCACGCAGGCGGTGACGTCCGGCCACAACGCGTTTGGCGGCACGCTCAAGGACGTGCGGCCGAACGTGTGTCCGGATCCCGGTGACCGTGCCGGCGACCGTGGCGTCCGCGACGTTTCCCGATGCGCGTCGAGGTTCAGACGCTGGCCGACGGTGTGTATCTCGATGGCCGGCGGCACGCACAACAGCGTCGCCGTCGAGTTCGCGACGTTCATCGTCGTCTACGACGCGCCGCTGAGCGAGGCGCGAAGCCTCGCGGTCATCGAAGAGATCACGCGGCGAATTCCGAACAAGCCGATACGCTTCGTCGTCAATTCGCACCAGCACTTCGACCACACGGGCGGCCTGCGCGCGTACAACCACATCGGCGCAACACGTCATCACGCAGTGGAAGAACTACGATTTTCTCAACCGCGACGTGATCAACTACGCGCCGAGGACGCTGCGTCCGGACATGGTGTCGCTCTGGCCGCCGACGGAGCTGTCCGAGGGCTACTACTTCGAAACGGTCAGGGAGAACTACGCCATCACCGACGGCGCGCGGACGATGCACGTGCACTACGTGAACCCGCTGGATCACGCCGAAGGCATGCTGATGGCGTATCTGCCGAAGGAGCGGCTGCTGCTGCAGGCGGATCTCGTGGACACGATCGATCCGCTGCCGGCGCGGCTGTCAGCCGATCAGCGCAGCTTCTTCAACGCCGTGCGCAAGCTGAAGCTGGACGTCGGCGATCTCGTGCCGATGCACGGACGCCCGATTCCGTGGGCGAAGTTCGCGGCGCTGGCGGGAGAATGAGCTGGGAGGCCGTTCATCATGAATCCACGACCGGCCTCCAGTCGGTCGAAATGACCTTCGAGACCTGGGCCTCCCAGCTGGTGGACAATCGGGCGGCCGCCCGTTACAGCTGCCGCTTATCGCTCGCTCGCGTACTGCTGAAAGTCCCGATCGAGCCGGCTCTTGTCGACTCTTGCCCGAGTAGACCGTCACGCGGAACCGGACGTTCAGGCTCTCGCCGACGGCGAGACGCGTGATGCGCTCGGGCGCTGACGGGTCGTAGCCTTTGCGCGCGAACGGGTTCACCGCGAAGAGGCCGTAGTCGCGTGCGTGCCAGTAGGGCGGATGATTGAGGCCTGACGGGTGCGCGAAGATCGCGACCGTCACGTCCTTGCTGCCGGCACGCGTCCTTGACCGCGCCGCGAATCGCCACCCACGGGCTCGTCTTGCCCCAGACGTTGGCGGCCGTCTCCAGCCCCTCGGCGTTGATGTAGCGTCCGCTGCCGCCGAGCTCCTTCAGGGTGTCGTTCAGCCGCAGACCGAACGCGCCTTCCTTCGTGTCGCCCATCGAGACGGCGACGTTCGGCGCGAGGAGCGTGCTCTGGTGATCGAGCCAGAACGCGTCGGCGTCGCCGCCGAACGTCACGCGCTTCGTCTCGTCGAGCACGACCTTGCCGTCCTTGTCCTTCCAGTCGAGTCGCGCCACGAGCGTCGCGCCGTCGACACGCACGTCGCGCTGCTGGATGCGCCGGCCGGTCCGCTCCGGGTTCCAGAAGTTCGTGCCGTTGACCTCGTCGTACGTGAAGAACAGCGACTGGTGGTGCGGATGGTCCGAGGATTCGCCCGGGACCTTCTCGACCATCGGGTACTCGCGGTTCACGCGCGCGCCGTTCGGGACTCAGGACCGGATAGAACACGGGCTTGTCCGAGGAACGCGTCGCCATAGCAGTACGTCGTGAAGTGCTGTCCGCCGACCGTGACGACGAGCTGCTGTTTCGCCGCGTCTCGGCGCGATGCGGACGGCTCGGGACCGGCGAGGGGCCTGCGCGGTGACGACGGAGCAGCGCCGGCGAGCGCGATGACGGCAGGGCACAGGCGTTCTTGGCGTTCATCGGCGGAGCTCCTTCCGCGGCTCAGCAAGCCCGCAGATAGTCGAGACTCTTCAGCGCGATCGTCTCCGGATCGGGCGCGAAGTCAAACACTTCCAGCGACACCCATCGGTCGTAGCCGGCGTCGTCGAGCGCCTGAAGAATCGGCACGAAGTCCGTGTCGCCGAATCCGGGGCCCCGGCCGTTCGCGTCGTTCACGTGAAAGTGCCCGGCGCGTCCCGCATGCCGCCGGACCAGATCCGGCACCGGTGTCGGTTCGCTCGACATCGCCTTCACGTCGAGGTGCAGCCCGAAGTTCGGATGCTCGACGGCATCGATCAGCCGCACGGCCTCGCCGACGGTCGTGACGAAATCCGTCTCCGCGGGCGTCAGCGGCTCCATGCAGATCGTGACGTCGAACGCGGCCACGAACGGCATGGCCCGGCGGAAGGTGTCCGTCGCGAAGTCGAACGCCTCGACCTGCGAGACGCCGGGGAGAAGCGAGCGCTGCCGCGGCGATCCGAACACCATCACGCGTCCGCCGAGATCGTGGCACGCTTCGGCGAGCGCGACGAGGTACTCGGCCGTTCGCTCGCGGACCGACGCGATCCGGCGACGTCAGGTGCAGGCCCTCTGTCTTCGCGAGCAGCCAGTGCAACCCGACGATCTCGATGCCGGCGTCGGCGGCCTGGGCTCGCAGCTCGGCCCGGCGGCTGGCCGGACGTCCGTGATGGGCGTCGCGAGCGTGAACGGCGCCACTTCGAGTCCGGCGTAACCCGCCGATCGCGCGAACGCGGCAGACGCGATCGAAGGCCCAGCCCTCGAACAGTTCGTTGCAGATGGCGAGCTTCATGGACGCGAGGTTCGAATAATAGCGCGGCATCGGAAGCCACGACGTTTTTATCTGTGTGTCCGGACTCGGCCGGAGTCCGGTAGTCTGTCGCGCGTGACTCCACGACGCTGGATTCGACGACCTCCTCCAGGATCGTCCGCTACGGCGTGCGTTCGCTCCTGGCGAACCCCACGTTCACGCTCATCGCGCTCGTCACGCTTGACCGTCGGCATCGGCGCCAACGGTCTGATCTTCAGCGTGGTGAGCGGTGTGCTCTTCAGACCGCTGCCATACGCCGAGCCAGGGCGTCTGGTGCAGATCTACGGCACGCGCCGGCGTTCGGCACGCGGCGCCGTTCCGAGCCTGGCGACCTACCGTGGCGGCAAGCACACTGGTGGAGACCATGGCCGGGTACGTGCCCGGCAGCCGGATCGTGAACGACGCGGCCGGCTCCGATCGGGTCGGGCTCGTTCGCGCGGAGCGGTCGCTGTTTCGCGTGCTGGGCGTGACGGCCGTGGCCGGTCGGACGTTCCGCGACGACGATCCCGGTTGGCTCGCTCGTCGTCGGCGGCGTCGCTCGCGCGGCGGCGATTCGGCAGCGAGGCGGCCGCGGTCGGAAAGACGATGATGATCGAAGGGCAGACGCACGCAGATCGTCGGCGTGATGCCCGACGCGTTCCAGTTTCCGTACGCGACACCTCGTATGTCGGCGACGCTGCCAAGCAAGCCGTACGAGATCTGGGTGGTGCTCGAACTGCCACCGCAATCCGCGCTCGCGGATGGATCGTGCCGTCGGCCGCTTGAAGGAAGGCGCGACGCTCGCGGCGGCTGAGGAGGAGATGAACGTCACCGCCCGCCGGCTGGCGGCCGAGAACCCGGAGACGAGCCCGGCCGCTTGGGATCGAGCTGGTGCCGCTCGACGAAGCGGTCGTCGGCCCGGTGCGTCGGCAGCTGTTCATCCTGCTTGGCGGCCGTCGGCCTCGTGTTGCTCGCGGCGTGCGCCAACGTGGCGAATCTGCTGCTCGTGCGCGGGTCGGTGCGGTCGCGCGAGTTTGCGGTGCGAACGGCGATAGGCGCCGGGCGCGGCACGTCTCGTGCGACAGCTCCTCACCGAAAGCACGGTGCTGTCGCGTGGCCGGAGGAGGCCTCGCGCTGCTGGTCGTGACCTGGGGTCTTCCGGTCCTGCTGTCGATGCCCGGGCTCGCCGTGCCGCGGGCGGACGAGATCGGGGTCGATTGGCGCGTGATCGGCGTTCTCTGCTGGTCGCGTCGGTCGTCACGGGCCTCGTGTTCGGCTTGCTGCCGGCGCTGGCCGCGTCGTGGATCGAATGCGCAGGAAGCGCTCAAGAGCGGCGTCGCGTTCGGGCGGTCGAGCCGCTTTCTCGGGCGATTCCGTGACGCGCTGGCCGTCGTCGGAGGTGGCGCTGGCGTTCGTGCTCGTCATTGGCGCCGGGTCTGCTCGTCCGCGAGTTCGGCAGGTTGCGAGACACCGACACGCGGCCTGGCGACGACGAATGTGCTGACGATGCACCTGGCGCCGAGCCTGAAGCCGGCGGACTACTGTCGCGATCGCCGGCCGAGGTCGCGGCGCTGCCGGGCGTTCGCGCCGCGGCGTTCGCGCAGATGCTGCCGCTCCAGACGTGGGGATGGGGCCGCGTCGTTCTCCATTGAAGGCCGGCCGCCGGCGACGCCCGGCCGAACGGCCGATCGATCGAGCTGCGTTACGTCACGCCGTCCTACTTCGACGCGCTCGGCATTCCGATTCTTCGCGGCCGCGGGTTCACCGACGGCCGACGTTCCAGAGTCGCAGCGCGTCATCATCGTCAACGAGACGCTGGCGCGACGGTACTTCGGCGGCACCGATCCCGTCGGCCAGAAGACCGATCGCGGGGTGATCGTCGGGCGTCGCGGGAGACGTCCGCCAGGCCGGTCTCGACCGCGAGACGCTGCCGGACATCTACTATCCGATGGCGCAGAACGTCGCGCAGATCGCGGACATTGGCATGACGCTCATCGTCAGCACGAAGTGCCGGCGCCAAGGACACTGACCGGGCCGATCCGGGAGTTGGTCGGGCGGGCGCTATCCGAACGTCGCGATCTTTGGCGTCGGCACCATGGATGAGATCGTGCGCGACTCGCTGGCTGGCACGGCGTTCTACTCGTGGCTCGTCGGGTCGTTCGCCGTCCTCGCGCTCATCGTGGCCTGTGCCGGCATCTACGGCGTCATGTCCTCGATCGTCGCGATGCGCACGCGGGAGTTTGGCATCCGGCTCGCGCTCGGATGCGAGCGACGACGCGTCGAGCGGCTGGTGCTCGGGCATGCCGCGGTGCTCGCGGCTGTCGGCCTTGTGATTGGCGCGGCCGTCGCGATTGCGTCGGCCCGGTTCCTCGAGAGCCTGGTCGTGGGCGCGAGCCGGCTCGAGGCCGCGACGATGGCCGGTTCGGCCGTCCTCCTGGCGCTCGTTGCGCTTCTCGCATCCGCGGTCCCGGCGCGCCGCGCCGCGCGTGTGGATCCGATGCGGGCCCTCAGGCAGGAGTGACGCAAGGCCTAGTTCTTGAGAAAGTTGATGAGCGCCAGACGGTTCCTTGGACCCGTCGTAACGGTCGACCCGTCGCACCCGTGACCTATTCTCCCCGCAGCACTTCCGCTGGTGCGGACCTCGCGGCTCGACGGCCGGGGCCGATCGCCGCGAGACAGGCTGTGGTCACTAGCAGGCCCGCGGCGATCGCGAAGGTCCCGGGATCGCCCGGGCTGACTTCAAAGAGCAGGGACTCGAGCGACCGGGTGAGAACGGCCGCGACCACCAGTCCGATCACCACGCCGACGGCGGCCAGTCCGAGCGATCGGTCGAGGACGCTGCGAAACAAACGGCGGGGGCTTGCGCCAAGGGCGGAGCGGACGGCGAGCTCATGGCGCCGGTGACTGACGTCATAGGCCAGGACTCCGTACACACCGACCGCCGACAGAAACAACGCCATGCCGGCGAAGAGCAGCATCACGGCAAAGGTCGTGCGCTGCCGGGCCACTTCACTGGCCAGCATCGCGTCCATGGTCGTCACGTTGTGGATCGCCACTGCCGGTTCACGGTCGTGGAGCGCCGCGCGGACGGCGGGTACGATGGAGGCGGCCGTCGAGGCCGATCGGGCGGCCAGGAAATTGGGTCGAAAATAGAAGGACTGCTCGGCCGGGAAGTACACGGTCAGCCAGGTCTTCGTCAGTTCGCGATACTGCGTTTCTCCGGCCACGCCTACGACGGTGGCCGACGGCGACTGCTCGTCCAACCGAACATGCTTGCCGATAGGATTCTGGCCGGGCCAGTACCTCCGAGCGACCGATTCGCTCACGATCGCGACACGCTCGGAATCTGCCCGGTCTGCCTCGGTGAACGCGCGCCCCTGGCGGATCGGGATGCCGAGTGTACGGAAGTGCGAAGGCGCGACCGGATCGAAGGTTGCCCATGGATTCGTCCTGGCGTCGTCCGCTGTCTGTCCCTCGAACAGCATCGTCGCGCTCAGGCCGCCGCTCGCCGTGCCCGGGCCGGTGTGAAATGGAGCGGCGGACACCACGCCAGGAAGCGCTTCAAGACGAGTGACGAAATCGCGGTAGAGCCTGACGCGCGACCGACCGTCCGTGTAGCGATCCTCGGGCAGCAGGAGCGGAAACACGGCCAGATTCGCCGTGTCAAACCCGCGGTCGATCGCCTGAAGATGAGCGAACGATCGCATGAGGAGCCCCGCCACGATTGCGACGACGACGGCGGTCGCCATCTGGGCGATCATGAACAGGCGAAGCCCGGCGGCTCGCGGTTGTCCACGCGACGACAGATCGCCCGCTCTCGCCGGATCGAGTGTGCGATGCGCCCAGGCCGGCGCCGTGCCGAGCGTGGCGACCCACAGGAAGACCGCCGCCGCGGCGGCGACCACAACCCGGACGTCCAGGACGGCGTTCTCGACACGCGGCACGCCGCCGGGCTCGATCCAGCGCAGAACCTGCAGAAGGACGAAGGCCAGCGCGATCCCGGCCATCGTGGCCACCCCTCCAAGAATCACGCTGTCCGTCGCGGTCTCGCGCACAAGGCGGGTACGCGTCGCGCCGAGGGCGAGACGGACAGCCTGCTCGCGACGATGGCGCGCGCCGCGCATCAGGAGCAGGGCAGCGACGTTCACCCCGGCCACGACCAGCACGAGCGCGGCACCGGCGAAAAGAAACCACAGCGCGCGGCCGCCATCGCCAACGAGGTCGTCGAGCACTGGCTTGGCCACGACGGCCATTGGCGTGAGCTGGCCGGGAAACAACACCGCCGCCACTTGTCGATGCACCGATTGGAGCTCCGCTCGCGCTTGCTCGTGCGAAACTCCCGGAGCCAGCCGACCGACGAGCTCGAAATGGACCAGGTCAGGGCCGGCGTCGAAGCGGCCTGACACGCCGTCGAAGTAGTTCGCGATAGGCACCCAGGCGTCGGTACCAACCGGGTAGTTCACCTCGTCAGGAGCAATGCCAACGACGACCATGTGCCGGCCGTCGTGCATCCGAAGCCGCTGGCCAACGAAGGCGGGATTGGCCGCCGCCACGCGCCGCCACCAGCGCGCGCTGACAACAGTCGCCAGGTCTCCGCCGCGCCGGTCGTCGCCGGCCTCCAACCATCGACCTTGAACCGGCCGACGCGACGTGACGAGAGAAAGAAAGTCAGGCGAGACGGGAGCGGCCATGACTGCGGTCGGTCCGTCGTTCAGGGTGACGGCGACGGCATTGGCGTTGCCGTACTGGACGGCCTCCAGCGCCGTGAAATGTTTCACCGCATCCCGAATGGCCTTGAACTCCGGATAGGAGAACGGGTCACGCATGTCGTCGCGTGCCGCGTTGTTCTTCCAGACGCGGATCACTCGATCCTGGTCCTCGACGACGGGCCGCAGCAGCACTGCGTCAATCACCGCAGACGAGGCCGTAACGACCGCGACGCCCAGGGCGAGCGTGCCAATCGCGACGATCGAGAACGAACGTTCCCGAATGAGCCGGCGGAGGGCGTGACGGATGTCGTGCATCAGGGCATGGAACGCGGTGTGATGTCCGCGTCGACGAGCTTCAGCGCCCACTTGATGGCCTCGACCATCATCGTCTGAAACTCCGGCTTGTCCCAGTTCGTCTCGACGTGGCCCAGCGTCGTGTAGAAGACGCGGCCCGTGCCGTACATCTTGGCCCACGCGACGGCGAAGTCGCGGTCGGTGCGCTTGACCTTTGGGTTCGCGAGGTCGAGCTTCGAGGCGTCGAGGCGCATCAAGACCCGGCGGTCCGCCCGCGTGTAGTTTCGGAACTGGTAGATCTCGTCCGTGAGGGTGAACGCGCGCGGCCACTGCCGCATGCCGGGGAACGCAGGATCCTCTACGACGATCGGCGCGTCGAAGGTGTTCCAGGGGTGCTCGTCGAAGTAGCCGCCGATCATCTCGCCGTACTCCGGCCACTTCGTGAAGGTGATCGTCGCGCTGTGAATGCCGACGAACCCCTTGCCGTCATCGCGGACGAACGACAGGAAGTCGACTTTCTGCTGGTCGCTCATCGCGAGCGTGCCGCCCGTGTAGAACACGACCGCATCGAAGTCGTTCAGGTTCCTGGCGTTGTATTCGAGCTTGGTCTTCGTCAGCGGCTCGGGGTCGGTCCGGATGACCGTGTCCCAGAGCCCGGTCTGGCGGCCCAGTGTCTCGATCGTCACCATCGCGTGCGTGACCGCCTCGTGTCGGTAGCCCTTCTCGTCGCCGATCACGAGCAGACGCTTGCGAGCCGGTGCGGGATTCTGCGCGGCGAGCGACACCGCGACACCAAGGGTGAGGACCGAGAGACACACCAGGCGGACCGGACGCATGCCAGCAGACTATATCTACAGTTGCCGCATCATCGATTGGATCTGGCCGACGGCGTAGCCCCAGCCACCGCGCTGTCCGGTCTTGTCGGTCGGAAAGGCCGGCACGTGATCCGGGTGGAGCAGTCGGGGATAGCCGGTCTGATGGAGGGCCCGCAAACACGCCAGCATGTCGTTGTCACCGGCATCGATGAATGTCTCGACGTACTTCTCGCGAGGCACCTTCATCAGCACATTGCGGAAGTGCACGTGGTTGATCTGGTCGCGGCCGCCGAACCACTTGATGTTCTCGATCACGTTGTAGCCCATCTCGCGGGTGACGCCGGTGTCGAAGGTGATTCCGTTCGCGGGGCTCTTGACGGTTTCACAGACGCGCCGCAGGCCATCCACTGACCCGAGAATCTGCTCGGTGCCGCGATACATCGGCGGCGGCGGGTCGTTCGGGTGCACGGCCAGGCGAACGTTCGCCTTTTCGGCCACTGGAACGACGGCCTTGAGGAAGCGCTCGTAGCGCGACCACAGGTCCGTCGCGCTGTGGCGGCCGACGTCCTCGAGCACCGGAAGGTTACGGCTGCGGTCGTAGTCGTGGGCGGCGAGGCGCGCGCCGCCGCGGCCCGGTTCTTCGTAGTACCCGCCCATCGCGCGGAGCGCATACCAGTTGTATTCGACGATCGGAATGCCGACGCGACCGGCGACTCGGATCGACTCCTGGACCTTTTCAATGTCCTCGTCGGCGCCCGGGCGGCCGAGGATGGCATTGCGGAAGTCGTGGAGCATCACGTTGCCGAGCTTGAGGCCGGCCTTCTCGACCGTGTCCTTCATTCGGCGCAGGTCTTCGTCCTTCCACGGCGGCGGCGGATCGGTCGGGCGCGCCTGAACCACGCGGCCTTCGGGCGTGTAGGTGGGGGAGGCAGGTCCGCCGGTCGTGACGTACTCCACGCCGAGGTACGCGACGAAGGCCAACGCCTCATCGGTGAGCTGGCCGACGGGCATGGTGATCTTGATGCCGCCCGTGAGCGTCTGCGCGCGCATCGCCCGTTCGGCGGACAGCGGGACTCGAGCCGAGGCGACCAGGACTCCCGCGCCTGTGAGAAGGGCGCGACGGGAAAGGGGCATCGTCATCTGCAGGATGCTGGCACTGACATCTACTTCAACGCCGCCAGTTGCGCTGTCGCCACGGCGGCAATGATTTCCTTCACGACGTCGATGTTCGGCAGGTCGTACCCGCTCGCGTGCACGATGAAGCGCTTGGCCACGAGCACGTTCACGTCGCCGTTCTTCTCCTGAATCTGCCATTCCTCCCAACCGGGATGGCCGTTGACCGTGGTGCCGCGCCGATAGCCCTCCGCGGTTTTCTCGTTGAGCCCGGTGGACATCATCGTGAAAGGCATCAACATGCCCTGAATGAGCGCGGTGTCGGTAATCTCGAGCCTGATGTTCACGTCGCCTTTGTTGTACTCAGCCTCGGCGCGCGAGAACGTCATGCCCAGCATCTCGCTCTGTTCCCCGTTGACGTCGCCTTTCTCCCAGCCAGCGACGTTCGGAAGGAGCGCGACGAGCAGTTTGTAGTCAACGGCCTTGGCTGCCTGACTGGCTTGCGGAAGACGAGCCGGAGCCGCGGTCGTTCCCACCACGAGCACGCTGACGACCAACGAGGCGACCGAGGCGACAACGAGAAGGGCTTCATGCGACGTCCTCCATGGCCGGGCATCATACTGCGTCGTTAGGCGGCTAACGCGACAGGTTCCACGTCACCGTCCGCTTGCCGCCGCCGTCCGGAAAATCGACAGGACTCGCCGACGTTCCGACGAAGGTGTTCGGGGCCTTCGCGTCGACCCGGCCCTCCGCATCGCTGGTGAGACCACCCTGATTCACTTGTGGCGCTCGAGTCGGCGTTCTCTGTGGTGGACGAATTGCACGATTGCGCGCCACTGTCGCACTTGAGCTCGGAGGTCTCTTTCATCGTCCACGTGCCGGGCACGCCGCCGGTGCTGAAGGAAATCAGATAGGTGCCGTCGCTCCCGGAGGTCTATGCCGACGTTCGCCGTCGCGCTCGTCCCACCGGCGATGATGGATTCCTTCCTGGTCCCAGTCACGCTGTGCTGGTCGTATTTCAGAAGGCTCACCTTGGTCGTGGTGTGGTCGTAGGACACCTTCGCGATGGCACGACCATCGATGACGTTGAACGTCACGACATGATTCACGGTGACCGTGGTTTGATCCTTGCCGATTACCCCGTCGTTGACCGAGGTCGTCCCGTTTCCGGATTCGTGGACAGTGATCGTGCCGTTCAGCCCGCCCGCGACAGTCTTCAAGACCGATGTGACTTCTTTGATCGCGTGGTCTGCTTTCCGACCCTGCAGGCGGGTTGGCGCAGCCTGTCCCCACGAGAGCCGACGTCAGGGCGACGACCACAGCGAAATACATTCGACACTTCACAGTCACCCCCGACCAGGAAGGGTCGTTTATGTCTCCGCACTCACCGCTGCGATCAGCGCCTTGATGTAACCGAACGCGAACGCGAACCCCTGGAACTGGCCGGTGTCGCCTTCGACTTGCGGGACGTGGTCGGGCATCATCATGCCGTCGTAACCGACTTCCTTGTACACGCGCATCGCTTTCAGCATGTCCACGTCGCCGTTGTCGATGAACGTCTCGCGGAAGTTCAGGAACCCGCCGGCGATGTTCCGGAAGTGCACGCTGAAGATCTTCTTTCGAGTCCCGAAGTAGCGAATCACGTCGAAGATCTCTTCGCCCGGTTTCTCGAGCATCTCGGAGACCGTGCCCTGGCAGAAGTTCAGGCCGTGGTACGGGCTCTCCTTGATCGAGACGAACCGTTTGAGGCCGTCGACCGATCCCAGCACCGTCTCGACGCCGCGCCAGCCCTTGCCGCGCGGCATGCCGGGATCCTGCGGATGGCAGCCGATGCGGACCTTGTATTCCTCGGCGACAGGGACGACCCGCTCGAGGAAGTAGGTGATGCGCTCCCAGTACGAGGTCGGCATTGACCGGTCCGGCAATCGTGAGCGGCGGATCCTGTTTGCCCTCGGCGTAGACGAAGGTGCTGTACGTCGACGGGCCCGCGGCCTTTCGTCGGCGGCGGTGCGCGGAATCCCGATGAACGTCAGGTTGTATTTCGCCTGCATGATGCCGGCGCGGGCGGCGTTGCGGATCATCTGGCAGATGTCGTCGATCTGCCGATCGCGATCGGGCGTGGCCAGCAGGACTGCCGGACTTTCCGATCGCGAAATCTCGTACGAGCTCAGCGGGAGCGGCACCATGTCGAGCGAGATGCCGAACGACTCGACGCGCTCTTTGAGCTTGCTGAGCGCATCCACCGACCAGGCCTCGTCGAGCGTCGGGGACGGCAGGCTGCTGCAGATGTTGTTCACGCCAAATCCGGCGCACGCGCGAAGGATGGCGTCGGAGTCGCCGTGCTGCGTGCCCACTTTCATCAGCGCCTTTGGCCGCGGCTTGAGCCGTGGCCGGCCGAGGGACTGGGCGATCTGCGCTGCGACCGCAGCCTCGGCGAGCGCCGCTGTCCCGGTCGTCGTGGCCGCCAGACGGACGAAGTCTCGACGATTCATTGGGGCTGCCTCCGCGGTTCCTCGTGGCACCGGTTCCGGCTCGTCGCGTACGAGGAGGCCAGCGCCACATTCTAGACCTGCGTCGTGCCGCCACCTGGTCTATCTCGGCCACAGCGTGCCCTGGTCCTCGGTCGTCACCGGTCCCATGCCCTTGTAGACGAACTTCTGCAGGCGCTTCCCTTCGTACGTCTTCGGCCGTGTAGACGTTGCCGCGCGAGTCGGTGGCAATGCTGTGCACGCCGAAGAACTGGCCGGGCTGGCGGCCGCCGTCGCCGAAGCTCGTGAGGATCTCCATCGTGCGTCCGCAGGACGATGTAGACCTTTTCATTGCGTCCATCGGCGACGAACAGGAACTTTTGTTCGGGGTCGCGCGAGAACGCGATGTCCCACACGGCGCCGTCGCCGCGCGTGCGTCTCGCGATGAAGGTCTCGTTCACGAACGTGCCGTCGCGCTGAAAGACCTGGATGCGGTTGTTCGCGCGGTCGCAGACGTACACGAGTCCGTCGTTCGAGACCTCGGCGCAATGGACCGGACTGCGGAACTGGCGTGCCGGCGGCGCGTCCGGATCGAACGGACCCAAGGTTGCGCATCGTCCGGCTTGTTGCCGTAGGCGCCCCAGTAGCGCTTGAACGTGCCGCTGTCGGCGTCGATGACGGCGACGCGCTTGTTGCCGTAGCCGTCGGCGACGTACGCCTCGTTCATCTTGGGATCGACGAAGACCTTCGCGGCGCGCCAGAAATTCTCGGTGTCGTTGCTGCCGGCATTCTTGCCGGGGTGGCCCGACCTGCAACAGGAACTTGCCGTCGCGCGTGAACTTCAGCACCTGCGCGTCCTTGGGATCGTTGCCGCCAATCCAGACGTTGTCCTTGTAGTCGACGGTGATGCCGTGGTTCGCGCCCGGCCAATCGATAACCCGCGTCCCGGACCGCCCCAATGGCCGACGAGATTGCCGGCCTGATCGAACTCGAGCACGGGCGGGGCGCCCTTGCAGCAGGCCGGACGGCGGTTCTTTCAGCGGCGTCGAGCCCGTGACGTTGACGGTCAGGTGGCCGGTCGCTGGTTGCGTGGGCGCCGCGCCCGTGATCGAGAAGGACAACGCACCGCTGCCCGTTCCGCCGCGGCTCGCGCCAGGCAACTGCAGCCACGGCTGATCGCTCGTGATCGTCCAGGTCGGGCCGGAGGTGTTGTTGGCCTCCGTCATGATGTTCAGCGACGCGTCGCCACGATGCACGATCCAGATGTGGTCGCGGCCGTCCACGGCCACGCCAATCGTCTGGCCGAGCACCCAGTGATTGGGCAGTGGCTTCGGCCAGAGCGGATCGATTTCGAAGGTGGGCACCTGTTCGCCCGACAGTCGCTGCGCCGACGCGACCCGGCCGAAGGTATAGCGCGCGACAACGAGCGTCGCGACGAGCGCGAAAAAGAAAGCGACGACAGCGGCCTTGCGGAGAATTGCCATGCGCGCCCTCACTCCGTCTGAATTCGTGGTGGGCCGGAAGTATATCCGCGGCGAACGCCTATAATCGACCTCCTTGCTTCGATTCTTCCGTTTGCCAGTCCGATGACGCTGATCCCACTGGTGTCGAGTTGAGTCGGCCGCCAGGCTGAGTCCCGCATGCCGCGGCACCTGCTGTCGATTCTGTGTCTGGCCGCCGCACTCGTGGTGTGGGCGACCGGGCTCAAGGCCCACGATCTTCCGACCGATGTTCTCGTGCAGGCCTTCGTCAAGCCTGAAGGACAGCGGCTCCGCCTCGTCGTTCGCGTGCCACTCGTGGCCATGGGAGACGTGGACTATCCGACACGCGGTCCGGGCGGTCTCATGGATCTGGCGCGCATCGACCAGGCGCTCCGGGACGCCGTGGCGTTGTGGATCGTGCCGGGCGTCGTGATGTACGAGAACGATCGCCCGCTGGGCCAGCCGCAACTCGCGGGCGTTCGTGTCTCGCTGCCGTCCGACCGGTCGTTCGGGAGCTACGAGGAAGCCCTCGCGCACGTCAGCGGGCCGCCCATCGCTTCAGACGTCGAGCTGTACTGGAATCAGGCCATGCTCGACGTGGCGCTCGACTACGACATTCAGTCGGACCAGTCCGCGTTCGCCGTTCGCCCGTCGTTCGCGCGGCTGGGCGTGCACGTCGTGACGGCCTTGCGCTTTCTGCCACCGGGTGGCGCCGTGCGGGCGATGGAGTTCCGTGGAGATCCCGGTCTCATCCGGCTCGACCCCCGTTGGCATCAGGCCGCACTCCGGTTCGTTCAGCTTGGGTTCGTCCATATCCTCGAGGGCACCGACCACCTGCTGTTTCTCGTGTGTCTCGTGATTCCGCTGCGGCGCCTGCGCTCGCTCCTCCCGGTGGTGACCGCGTTTGCCGTGGCGCACTCGATCACCCTCATCGCGTCCGCCTTCGATGTCGCGCCGGCGGGCCTCTGGTTTCCTCCGCTCATCGAGACGCTCATCGCCGCGTCAATCGTGTACATGGCGCTCGAGAACGTGCTCGCGGCGCGGTTCGATCACCGATGGGTCGTGGCGTTCGCGTTCGGACTCGTGCACGGGTTCGGGTTTTCGTTCGCGCTCCGCGAGTCGCTGCAATTCGCCGGCTCACATCTGGTGTCCTCGCTGCTCTCGTTCAACGTCGGCGTCGAGCTGGGCCAGATTCTCGTGCTCGCCCTGGTCATCCCGCCGCTGAACGCCGTGTTCCGGCATGCCCGGTCGGAGCGCGTGGGGACGATGGTGTTGTCGGCGCTCGTCGCGCACACCGCCTGGCACTGGATGATCGAGCGTGGGAGCGAGCTTCGTCAGTACAGGTTCCAATGGCCCCACGCTCGACGCGGCATTTGGTGCCGAGGTCATGAGCTGGCTCCTGCTGCGTCGTGGTCGCCGGTGCCACGTTCTGGTCGCTCGGCCGGCTGACCGCGTGGATTCGCCGGACCCACTCGACATAACGTCACGCCACGCGGCGCTCGCCTGGGCTCGGCCAGTTCGTCCCGTACATGAAGAGGGCCGGCCATTCAGCCGGCCCTCTTTGTGTTCGCAGGACGTTTCGGGCTAGCGGCGTTTCATCGCCTCATAAATCGTACTGCCGCCGCCGCCGATCGCCGTGCCGATCAGCGCGCCCTTCTTGCCGCCGATCAATCCGCCGATTCCAGCGCCCGCCGCCGTCGAGCCGCCAATCACGAGCGCCGTCTTCTTCCACGTCCGGCCATCTCGCGAGGAACTGTCCACCTGACGGGCGCGGCTCACTGTCGGCGCTGCCGTCGTTCTGGCAACCGGCGCGGACGCTGACACGAACTGCGCCGGTGCCGCCGTGGGAGTCATGCCGGCGGCCCACGGGGCCGTGACCACGACGCACTGACTGTTCACGCCGCGTTCGCCCTGGAATGTGAAGTGCTGAACGACGGCGGCTTCGTCGGGACGGCAGCCCAGGGCCAACGCATCCGCGCCAGTCAGCAAGGTCCGCGACCCGGTGATTGCGGCGGTGCTGCCAGTGGTGTCGCGGTTCTCGCCGAGCGCCGTGGCGCCAACCATGGTTCCAACAGCCAGCGTGACACCCAGCAGCGCGCCGCCAACGGTCCT
Source organism: uncultured Acidobacteriota bacterium (assembly GCA_963739035.1). GTDB lineage: Bacteria > Acidobacteriota > Vicinamibacteria > Vicinamibacterales > SCN-69-37 > CAVTYZ01. Next base: position 96,510 of record CAVTYZ010000017.1, read on the forward strand.
TCGATCGATCAACATCGTGAACTCCCTGGGAGGGGAACGACTGGCCCTACCTAGAGCAACCGTCATGCCAATTCGCCCGGGGAAAACTCTAGGAATTTGATGAGCATCCGGTGTCTACCGGTGTCCTCAGATGAGGCCGGTCAGTTCAGCGGACTCGACGTATCGTCGCGCCATACGTCGAACGGATCGATCGGTGTACCTTCCCACCACTTCTTCTCGACGCCCATGATGAAGATCGCGAAATGGAGGTGCGGCGTATCTGGCGGGGCATTGCCGGACGTGCCCACGTAACCAAGGACTTCCCCTCGCCGTACGGGATCGCCTTCGTCGATGTCGTCGGCGTATCGCTCGAGGTGCGCGTAGTAGTAGGTGTAGGTCAGCGTCGGGTCGAACTGATAGACCGTGAGTCCGCCCGCCTTGCTCTCGAACAACTTCGCCACGCAGCCATCGTCTACCGCGAAAATCGGCGTGTTCCGCGGCGAGAGAATGTCCATCGCCTCGTGCGCGCGTGAGCCCCCGCGCCTCTCGTTGAACGAGCTCCGGAGGTCTTTCGCTTTCATGTCCGGAAGGGGCATCTGCAGTCGGTGATGCCGAAGATAGGCAATCGCATCGTCCTCGGCCGGCGGCGTGCGAATATCGGCCGTCACGGCGCGGCGATCCACATCCGAACATTCCCGCGGGGCCGGCGCCGCGCTGATGGACTCGGCGGCCGGTGAACTCGCGGCAATCGGCGTTTCCGGAATCACCACCGCGCTGGTTTTGGGCGGGCGTCCAGCTCAGGACGAGCGCCGTCGACACGGCGCCGAGGAGAAAGCACGTGATGCCGATCCAGAGGCTGGTCATGGATCTCGTGGATCTCATCGGATTTCATCGCCTCGCGCTATGGCCTGAAGTGCACCGGGGTCCCGGTCTTCACGAGGCCGGCGACCGTGGTCGCATCCCAGTTGGTCATGCGGACGCATCCATGCGATTCGGTGTGGCCGATCTTGCCGGGCTCGGGCGAACCGTGCAGGCCGTAGTGTGGCTTCGTGATGTCGATCCACACGACGCCCACCGGGTTGTTGGGCCCGGGCGGGATCTTGGCTTTCGCATGGGAAAGTTCCGCGTCCCAGAAGAGCGACGGGTTGTAGTTGAACGTCGGATCTCGGCTGATGCCCGTGACCTTCCAATCACCGATAGGCAGCGGGTCGTGTTCGCTCCCGCTCGTGACCGGCGCGAGAAAAATGACCTGGCCAGCGGCGTCGAGGACCGTCAGCGTCGAGTCCGCCTTCGACACGATGACCTCGGCGGCGCTCTTGGGCGACGCGAGAGGTTCCGCGATGTTCGGGACCACGATCTCGACGCCGTCGGCGAACTGGACGCCAGGATTGAGCCGCTGCAGGAGCGCCGGCGCTGCATGAAAGCGCTCGCCGAGCGCTTCGGCCACCGACGTGAACGACAGCCGAGGCAGTGACGCCTTCGCCATCATGTCGTCCGGAATCGCGTCGGTGAACGGGCCGGCCACGTCCGCCGCCGTGATTGTGTATTTCACGGTGGCCGGCGTCGTGCCGATCCCGAGCGCCTGGCGGAACTCTGCCGTGTCCGTCGTTCCAGACAGCCCGCGGGATTTGGCGAACGCCGCGGCGGCTCTGCGAGTGTTCGAGCCGGCCATTCCGTCGATCTCGCCCGGCGAATAGCGCGCGCGGTCGAGCATCACCTGGATGTCGAGGTCGGCGGACCGGTCCGGCTTGGCTGGCGCCTCCTGTCCTCGGATCGAGACAGTCATGACCGCCAGGACCAGCGCGACGAGGACAGGAGGTCGGGACGTCATCGCACCGAGTGGGAGTCTTCGATCAACATCACGGCGCCGCCGACTCCAGCCGGCAGGTTCGCGCCAAGGCCACCGAGGTTGAACGGCTCGCGAATGGTGCCTTTGACTTTCACGCGCGCGCCATCGCGTGGCACGCCGCGCTCGGAGAGCACCCACAACTGACCGCTGTTGTCGCGGACGCGGTAGACGCCACGGCCGAGCAGGGAATAGCTGTCGACGACCTCACCCGCGATTTGGACTTGGCGGTCCCGGTACCGACTGGGATCCGCGAGCACTCTGTCGATGGACTTGGTCGCGCAAGCCGCCGCGCTGAGAGCCACCGCACAGAGCACACCTTGAGCAACGAGCTTCGTTCGGTGTCGCATGCGTTCTGTTAGCTTCAAGAATCGGACCAGCCAAGGAGGCGCCAGAGTCACGGGTGTCAAGGAACCGATGGCGCGGGCGTGCTAGTATTTGCGCCTCCCCGCTCGTCCCTTAACGAACGCCATCGGGTCTCAGGGAGGTTTCTCATGTCGCGTGGGCTTGCTTCGCTTGTCCTCCTGGCCGTGCTGATCGTCGGGGCCGCCCCCGTGCGTGCGGATTCAATCCCCATCGTCCAGGGTCTGGTGTCCGGCATCGAATTGTGCCAGCAGTCAGTATGCGGCGCCGCCGTGTTTGTCGGCTTCTATGTTGGACAGGTGGGGCCGAACCCGCGCGCGATCGGAACGATGAGCGTGGCCGTGACCCACGACGATCTGCCGGTGGATGACTCCGCGGCGATTACCGGCGGAGTCTGGAGACTTCGCCTGCTCAGTGGCCGGACTCTTTCTGGCGTCGTCAACGGCGGCCTCTTGTCGAATCCGTGCAACGGCAGCGACAACGCGTATTGCGTCAGCGTGGAACTGGAAGTGGTCCACGGCGGTAGCGGTACGATCGTGTTCGATGGCGTCCTGAGCCACGACGTGTTCCCGCCGACGATTGCGGGCACCCTATCCCAATAGCGGCGAGGGCGGGCCCATCGGCCCAGATCTGTCGTCGCCGTTTCGAGTACGCGAGGCGGCGTGGCGGCTCAACGCGTCAAATGGCGCGGTCGCGCGTCAACGACGATCGCAGGCCGGTGGCGTGGGTCTTGCCCTTCTGTATCGGTTCGTGCCGAAGCCATCTCTTGTTCTTGCGGTTCTTGCGCTTTCAGCGGTGATCGCCGTCGGGTGTGACGAAAACGAAACGCCTGCGTCGAGCCCCACGGCCCCGTCAGAAACAACTTCGTCACCCGCTCCGTCGCCGGCCCCGACACCCGAGCCGTCGCCAACACCGACGCCCAATCCGACACCCGCGCCCACTCCTGGTCCTTCACGACCCGCGCCCGCGCCCGCACCAAACCCGACGCCGAAGCCAGATCCGCCCGCAACGCCCAAACCGCCCGTGCCTCCGGCTCCGCCGCCACCGACGCCGCCACCTCCGCCGCCGCCGATCGTCATCCCTGGTGCTCTTGAACGAGCATCTCGGCTCGCTCTTCCCCTCGTCGAACTGGTGGAACCGCGACATCCGCAACGCGCCCGTGGATCCAGACTCGGACCGGTTCATCGACTTCGTCGGCCGCTCGCGCCGGCTCCATCCCGACTTCGGGCCGCCGCCATACGGCATGCCGTACGTCACGGTTGGCAGCAGCCAGCCGCGCGTGCCGGTAACGTTCGTTTCGTACGGATCGGAAAGCGATACCGAGTTTCAGGGCGTGCCGGGCTACCCGATTCCAGACGAAGCGAAGACTCGCCCGAACTTCATCGAAGGTGGCGCGCCTGGCGGAGGGTCGAGCGGCGATCGCCACCTGCTCATCGTGGACCGCGATCGATGGGTGTTGTACGAGCTCTACGCCACGCGGTGGAATCAGTCGGCGGGCCGGTGGGAAGCCGGCTCAGGCGCCATCTTCGATCTCCACCGCAATGACCGGCGCCCTGAAGGCTGGACATCCGCGGACGCGGCCGGGCTGGCGATTCTCCCAGGGCTCGTTCGGTACGACGAGGTCGCCGGCTCTGGCGAGATCCGGCACGCGTTCCGCGTCACCGTGAGAGCCACCGACGACTACGTCTGGCCGGCCTCGCACCGGGCAGGCTCGACGAGCGGCGCGTTGCCGATGGGCGCGCGGCTGCGCTTGAAGGCGTCCAAGGACATCTCTGGATTCCCGTCCGACCTGCAGCGTATTTTCCGCGCGATGAAGACGTACGGGCTGATCGTGGCCGACAACGGGTCGGACATGTACATCACCGGCACGATGGACTCGCGATGGGACAACGATCAGTTGAATCCGGCGTTCGCGGCGCTGACGGCCGGTGACTTCGAAGTCGTTGAGCTCGGCTGGCGGTAGTGTTCGGGACACACCTGGCACCATGAAGGCATGAAGTCTTCATGCCTTCACGGTGAACTCTTTCTGAGTTGACGGCACGGCGCGTGCGTTCAGAATGAACTCCGCAAGTCCACCGAACGGCGATCAAAAACCATGAAGCCATGAAGAGGGGCTCTATCGGGGCACTCCCCGTCACATCCTTCATGCCTTCATGGTGAACCCTGGCG